>JAAHHJ010000025.1 GCA_010692425.1 Symploca sp. SIO3C6
ACGGTTGTTGAAAATCCCGATAACGACACAACGGTTGTTGAAAATCCCGATAACGACACAACGGTTGTTGAAAATCCCGATAACGACACAACGGTTGTTGAAAATCCCGATAACGACACAACGGTTGTTGAAAATCCCGATAACGACACAACGGTTGCTGAAAATCCCGATAACGACACAACGGTTGCTGAAAATCCTGAGCAAATACAACTACCCGAGCCAGAGCAACCCGAGCAAATACAAAAACCCGAGCAACCACCATCTGAGCCAATACTAGATACTACCGAGTCAATACCACCCGAGATATCATCTGAGTCACCAGTATCTGAGTCACCAGTATCTGAGTCACCAGTATCTGAGTCACCAGTGTCTGAGTCGCCAGTATCTGAGTCACCAGTATCTGAGTCACCAGCCTCTGAGCCAACCGAAACTACCTCTGCTACGGCTCAGGGTTTAGCCACTGAGGGAGAAGCTCAACCATCAGCAGAGGAAACTGAAAATAATAGCCCTATTGAAATTGAACGTTTCTTTATTGAAACTGAGGAACAATTTACGCGAGAGTATGAATCATATTTAGGACTTGAAGAAACTCAAATCGTTTCTATCAATCAAGCCCGTGATGTCCTCAGGCAGGTTGAAGGGCTTCCTGGCATGAAATCAGCACTGATTTATGCCCGATTTGTATCACCAGAAGGAGAACAAGAGGAAACATCCGATAAGGAAAATCATGAACTCGAATTGCTAGTAGTAACATCCTCAGAACAACCAATTCGCAAGAAAACTGGTATTAAACGCAAACAAGTTCTCAAAGTTGCTAGGGAATTTAGAAGTACTGTCACTAACCGTGTCAATATTGGTGGTTATATCTCATCGAGTAAGCAACTACGCAAATTGTTAGTGGAACCGATGGAGGGTATACTGCAACAGCGAGGCATTCAAAACCTGATATTTTCCATGGATGGAGGCTTACGCTCTGTGGCTGTTGCCGCCCTCTTCGATGGAGAACAATTCCTTATTGAGCAATATAGCATTAGCCTTATTCCCAGTCTCAGTCTCACCAATACTAGATACAGAGATATTAAAGACTCCCGAGTTTTGGCAATGGGTGCTGAGAAATTTACTGATAAAAGGCATAAGTCTTTACCAGCAGTGCCCTTGGAGTTATCAATGATTACCGAGCAATTTTGGCAGGGTAAATCCTTCATTGATGATGACTTTACTCGCAACAATCTCCAATACCAACGTAGAGCGCAGCCTTTTGAGATTATTCACCTGGCAACCCATGCTGATTTCCGCCCAGGTACTCCCAATAACTCCTATATTCAGTTGTGGGACACTAAACTCACCCTCAACGAATTGCCAAATATGAGTTGGAATAGACCAAAGGTAGATTTATTGGTATTGAGTGCTTGCCGCACTGCCTTAGGAAATGAAGAGGCGGAATTGGGCTTTTCTGGATTGGCAGTTAAAGCCGGGGTGAAGTCCTCAATGGGGAGCTTGTGGTATGTCAGTGATGAAGCCACACTGGGACTAATGGCAAAATTCTACCAGCAGTTGAACAGTACTGGCCTCAAAGCTGAAGCGATTAGAAAGGCACAGTTAGCAATGCTTAATGGAGAAGTCAAGCTAAATAATGGTCAGTTGAGTATAGATGATGTAACCCTTACCTTGCCCCCAGAAATATCACAACCAGGAAAAAGACAGATGAGACATCCCTACTATTGGGCTGGTTTTACACTAGTTGGTAATCCTTGGTAATGTTCATAGTTGATTGTTGATTGTTCATTATTGAATGTTCATAGTTGATTGTTAATTGTTCATTGGGTTTGTATTCGATAGTTGTGGAATACAAACCCAATGAACCATGAACCATGAGCTATGAACTATGAACCATGAACCATGAACCATGAACCATGAGCTATGAACTATGAACCATGAACCATGAACCATGAATCATCAACTATGAACTATGAACACTCTAGCGTTAGAATACTAGCTCTGGGGTAGTCAAAGGTGGAGCTTTAATTATTTGGAGCAACTATTACGTATATCCAGAATTATTGATACTCTCAATGAGTGGGTTGGTCGCTTAATTTATTGGTTAGTACTGTTGATGGTGCTAATCGGTGTCTGGAATGTAGCTGGGCGTTACCTAGGGCGTTCAATTGGTCAAAATTTGACTTCTAATGCTTTTCTTGAGAGTCAGTGGTATTTATTCGATTTAGTGTTTCTTTTGGGTAGCGCTTACGCCCTTAAGCATAATGAACATGTACGGGTGGATATTTTTCAGAGAAAGTTTAGTCCTAAGTGGCGAGCAATGGCTAATTTGATTGGAACTTTATTGTTTCTAATTCCCTTCTGCTTGATGGTAATTTATTTCTCTTGGGAAACTATCCTCAATTCCTGGAATATTCGGGAAATTTCGCCAGATCCTGGGGGCTTACCCCGTTACCCAATTAAGTCGATAATCGTTGTTAGTTTTGTGCTGTTGATTCTGCAAGGTATCTCGGAGGCAATCAAAAATTTGGCAATTTTCAGAGGTTGCATAGCGCCTCAGGAGGAGCCCCATGACTCTAGCCTATGAATGGTTAGGCCCTGCGATGTTTGCTGGGGCTTTAGTTTTGCTATCTCTGGGCTATCCAGTTGCCTTCTCTTTGGGGGGAGTGGCGATTTTATTTGCCATCTTTGGTTCAATTTTAGGTGTATTTGACCCAATTTTATTCTCGGCAATGCCTCTGCGGATTTTTGCCATCATGTCGAACTATACACTGTTGGCAATCCCATACTTCATTTTCATGGGCTCAATGCTGGAAAAATCCGGAATTGCTGAGCGACTTTTGGAAACGATGGGGATTCTGTTTGGGCGGATGCGGGGCGGTTTGGCTCTGGCAGTGGTGATTGTTGGGGCATTGCTGGCTGCTTCTACTGGTGTGGTGGCGGCGACAGTGGTGGCAATGGGGCTAATTTCTTTGCCAGTAATGTTGCGCTACGGCTACAATAAAGAGTTAGCTACTGGTGTAATTGCCGCATCAGGAACCCTTGGTCAAATTATTCCACCCAGTGTGGTGCTGGTGGTATTAGCGGATCAATTAGGTATGCCTGTGGGGGATCTGTTTATAGGTTCTGTGATTCCAGGTTTGATGATGGCTGGGGCTTTTGCTATTCACGTTATTGTTGTGGCATTGCTTAAACCAGAGGCAGCACCAGCATTACCGATTGAGGTTTGCAATATTGGTGGCAAAGCTCTGGCAATCCGCTTACTGGAGTCAGTACTGCCGCCACTATTGTTAATTATTTTAGTACTGGGCAGTATCTTTTTTGGAATTGCGACACCAACGGAAGCAGGGGCTGTGGGTAGTTTGGGAGCAATGTTACTTGCTGCTGTCAATCGTCGCTTGAATTGGGCATCTCTGAAGAGGGTGTGTGATGCCACGCTACGGATTACCTCTATGGTAATGTTTATTTTACTAGGTTCGACAGCATTTAGCTTGGTATTTCGAGGTCTAGAGGGCGATCGCCTGATGGAAAAAGTCCTTTTAAATTTACCAGGGGGTGCTGTGGGTTTCCTGGTGGTAAGTATGTTAACTATCTTTTTATTAGGCTTTTTCATTGACTTTTTTGAAATCGCTTTTATTGTCGTGCCTTTATTTAAACCAGTTGCCGAGCAATTAGGACTTGATCTCGTTTGGTATGGTGTTATTGTCGGGGCTAATCTTCAGGCATCTTTTCTAACACCACCTTTTGGCTTTGCTCTTTTCTACTTGCGCGGTGTTGCTCCGCCAGAGGTAAAAACGACGGATATTTATCGCGGTGCGATTCCTTTTATTCTTTTACAGTTACTGGTTTTGGCGCTAATTATTACTTTCCCTGGCTTGGTGAGTTTGTTGCCGTCTTTGATGGAGTAATCAGCAATAAGTAATAAGTAATAAGTAATAAGTAATAAGTGATAAGTGATAAGTAATAAGTGATAAGTAATAAGTGATAAGTAATAAGTAATAAGTGATAAGTGATAAGTGATAAGTGATAAGTGATAAGTAATAAGTAATAAGTAATCAGTAATAAGTAATCAGTAATAAGTAATAAGTAATCAGTAATAAGTAATAAGTAATCAGTAATAAGTGATAAGTGATAAGTGACAACAAGAACATTTATTGCTTGGTTGGGTAGAAGTCCTTGTGGCAAATATTTCAGTAATCGATATTAACAGTATTAAAGATTATGAAGATGTGGTGAGGAGTTTCTGTGGGTAGGGCAAACTGAAGGAAAAATGTGTATTTAAAAACTAGCTGATGAGACAACTCCTAGATGTTACTCCTATTGCTACTGAGTCTAGTGACGCTACTTCTGCATCGGCTCTACAAAGGCGAACCTATGAGGAAGTTTTGGTCATGGGGCAACCAATGCCTTTGGCTTTGTTAAGGCTAGCACCGTCTCAAGCGGTATCTGTGCGCTTAGATGTTCAAGGTGAAGTTGAAGTATCTGCTTTGGAAACTAAGCAATTAGTTACTCTGGGAGTTTCTTTGCCTTTAACACAAATTCCAGAGAGGGTTTATCTATTAGCACGAACCTTCAGTGATGAACTTAGGGATCGAGTACTTGAGGTTACTTTTTTAAATGTAAATAATCGAGAGATTACTAGTTATAAACTACTTTTAACTGTACTTCAAATCTGTCTGGATGTGGATGCTAATCGAGATGGTATTGTAGATGAAGATAATCCACATAAAGCTGATTGGAAATGGGGAACAGATGGTTATGGTGCTATTTTATTAGTAAATAGTGACCAGGATATCGATTATTCGGATGATAAACAGGATTTAGATGATTATCGAATTAATGGGTTGCTTGATTTCAAGGATTTTAGTTTTCTAGTTATTCGCAGAATCGGTCCAAGAGATTTGCCTTCTGGGTGTGAATTACGTTTATCAGTTAATAGAGAAACTTCTAGGCGTATTAGAATTTTTGATGAACTTGATCGCAGTAGTGGACGTGAGTTAATTGGGCCGGGGAGAAGAGATGCCACAATTAGAGATACTGAGCAGGATTTAGTTTTAGCAGTTGAAGGACTACATTATCCGGATCGAGATTTTGATGGTTTGGTAAAAATTGCTCTAACTTTAAGTTGCGAGCATGAACAGGTTTACACAGACCAAGTTATGTTTAGGGTAGCTCCCTGGATTATGACTCCTAATAATCTAGCTCCGAAAACGGTTTATATTTGTCGTCTGGAAGACCAATCTAATCGAAAACTTATTGAGGAACTCAGAAAGATTGTAGGACAAGCTGAGGCACAATTAGAGGTTGTACCACCCAGTTCTCATCAAGGCGATCGCTGGATGCAAGATGAGATAGAAATTGGCTATACTCAAGCGCCTGGAAAGTTGATGTATGTGGTACTGGATTCACCGCGAAATCGAGGCTTAGATGAATTTCCAGAAGAAAGATTGCTTGGCCCAAATTTCGGTTGGGTAACTAGAGAAAGCCGAGAAAGAGCTAATAAATTAGATTCTTTTGGCAATTTAGAAGTGAGTCCGCCTGTGAGAGTAAATGGTGTTGATTATCCCCTAGGGAGAATTATTTTTGGCGGTACAAGACCAGAAATTGCTGAGGATCGCCGTCGAATGATGAAGGTAGTCCGAGATTTCTTATATGCTCAGCAAATCCAAGCTCCAATTGAAGTCTTTTCTGATTGGCTCAGTGTTGGTCATATAGATGAGTTTATGACTTTTGTCCCAGCCTCTACAGCTAAAGGATTTAAGTTGATTCTTACCAGTGCTGATCAAAGTTATGAAATTCTCAAACAGCTGGAATCAGATGGTTATGGTAAGGCAATTTTAAGGGAAGGAAAGTATTTTTCCAGAGGAACAAAGGCAGATATTACTGTTTCAGAAGTTCTGGATGATAAAACCCTGGCTCGACAGAATAGGCGTTTTCAAGAATTTATCAATTGGAATCGAGAGGTTTTGAAGCAGGAATTGGGTTTAACGGAAGGAGATATTATCGATTTGCCTGCATTGTTTGAGGAAGATAGGGAAGGTAGAGCGGAAACCTTTTCTCCCGATATGGTTAATATGATTGTTCTAGGGAAACATTTGGTTATTCCTAAGCCCTATGGACCGATGATAAAGGGAGAATGCCAATTTGAAGCTTATGTTAAACGAGTTTTAGAGCCTCTTGGTTTAATTTGCCACTTTCTTGATGATTGGGAACCCTATTTTCGGGGTAGGGGAGAGGTGCATTGTGGTACTAATACTCGTAGGGTGCCTTTTGCACAAAATTGGTGGGATGCTTTTGTCTAGTTATACTGATGTTTGTTACAGATTATGGGGAGTGGGAGAGGGGGAGATATCTGCAACCCTAATTTAGGAAATATATTGGGTTTCGTTGCCTCAAGCCAACCTACTCTTAACAAAACTTAATATTTCTCCAAAAAATCAAGCGATCCGCCTGACGGCGGAAAAAAAGGAAAAAGGGCAAGAGGGAAAAAAGGGCAAAGGGCTATGTAGTCCTGGCACCAACACAGACGACACGAAAACCGAAATAGTAGTTGATCCCGTCGCGCCCGAGAGCGTCGTTGCGAGACGCACAACGGCAGAAAGAAGGATTGAAGGACCATGAACCACCGCGCATAACTTGATAACGATTATCATTATCATTAGTCTCTTCTACCCAAGCAGTGCCATCATTGGGCGCTCCTTTGTAGTTTCCATGCCAATCATCCGCACACCACTCCCACACATTTCCATGCATATCGTATAAGCCAAAAGCATTAGGAAAAAATTTTCCGACTTGGGTAGTTTGGTTTCTATATTCTCCCTTTGGCTCCGAAGCATAGGTAGAGCTGGCACGATAATTTGCTAATTTGTCAGAGATAGTTTCGCCAAAGTGAAATGGAGTTGTAGTCAAGGCACGGCAAGCATATTCCCATTCGGCTTCGCTGGGCAGACGATATTTTCTTCCTGTCTGTTTCGATAATCTTTGGCAAAATTCTACTGCATCGTACCAAGAGACTCGCTCTACAGGATGGCTATCGCTGTCTTGACTATTTTGGAAATAGGCAGGGTTAGGTTTAAGCTCACGTTCAACTTTCAAATATGCACGGGATGCAATTGCTCTCCACTGTGCCTGAGTTACTGGATATTTGCCCATAAAGAATGGTTGAACTGTTACTTCGTGTTCAGGTTTTTCCCTATTAAATCTCTGCCAATTAAATTTTTGAATAAGCTTTTCTATTTCCTTATCCTCTGTTCCCATCAGGAATTTACCGCCGGGAATAGAAATCATTTCCAGGCTAACACCATTACCCAAATCTTCTGTAAAAAACTTGGCTTGTTGGTTAGACTCGCGTTTAATTGTCTCCCCCTTTGCATCCACCGTTACAGTTTCAAACTTAAATGTCGATAGCGGCAATTCCAATTCTTTGGATTCTTCTTTGGTTGGGGGAATGTTTAATAAATTTAACCACTCTTGTATTGATTGAGGGCGCTCTTGGGGTTCCAGTGCCATCCCTTTGAGGATTGCTTGATTAGTGCGATCGCTAATACTAGGATTAAGCTGAGATGGTGGTACTAATTCCTCATTAAACAACTTTCGACCCAAAGAAGCAGTAGCACGCTCACCTGTCACAGCATAATAAAGAGATGCTGCTAAGGAATACACGTCAACTGCTTTCTGGCGACTACCTTTACCCACCTGCTCGTAAGGAGCAAAACTACGGTTGCCAGCCATGTCAGTTTGAGTGCTAGTGGCGGGGCTAATACCCTTAGCAATACCAAAATCAATCAGTACAGCTTCTTCCGGATTTCGCATCATAATGTTGAGAGGCGTAGCATCCCGATGCACCAACTCAGTTTGATGCATGAAGTTTAAGGCATCTCCAATTTGGCGAATAACTTTTATCGCCTGAGTTTCTGTTAATGCACCTTGCCGCTTAATAAAGTCGTATAAATTCTCCCCTGGAATATACTCCATTACCAGACAGGGGCTTTCAGCTTCTGTAAAAAAATCAATGACTTGAACAATATGAGGATGGGGTTTTTTACAAAGCCGTTTGAGTTTCTCCCCTTCCTTGTGAAAGAGCCTTAAATATTCGCCATATTCGGGGTCATCTTTGAGATGATCTAAAATAGTCTTGATTACCAAATGCTTGTTATTTTCGAGGTGACGAACTTTATAGGTAATGCCAAAGCCACCTGAACCGAGTTTTCTTTCAATAACATAGGGGCTGGACTGTAACCGATACCCTGGTGTCCATGACATGATGACCTAGCTTTCCTTCTTTCTAGATTGCCGATGATGCAACCTGCGAATAAATTAGCTAATTACCTGCCGCGAAGGTTTCTTGGAATTCCAAGTAGTATTCTTCTAGCTTCTAGTACTAGCTTTTAGGCAGTTATACAGTCAACCTCCTAATTGATGCTGTTGATATCTTAGAAGAAGTCTTGCCGTGTAGCTCATGCACTCAGGATAACAGCCTGATTTAACAAATGCCAAGGGAACAAGTGTACACTTTTAGCAGCAGCATGAAAGCATGGCATTAATCGATCGCATTATTTCCACTGGACAAACTACGCCACCATAATATCTATAACTTATACCAAATTCTTGAATACCTGCTATACATCAATCTCCGTGTCTCCGTGTCTCCGTGTCTCCGTGTCATCAGCATCCGTAGCAAACATAAATAAAACCGATATTAAGGGATAATGGCGAAAACTCTAGCAGGAAAACCCGAACCCTTGAAGGGCTTAGGAAAAGTCACGATCGCAATTGCACCGTATTCTGGCACCATGTCAAGGTTTGCCAGCAACTCAATCTGATACTTATCCTGTGATAGGATATAGGTCTCAAGGGAATAATCGCCCCTGCTAGTAGCAATACCTGGATCTGTGTCAGTGGTTTCATGACCAGAGGCAGTAATATTGCGCTCTTCATATAAGTACTTCAAAACTTCAGCACTCCATCCTGGATAATGGGCGATGCCGTTTTGATCTTCGTTGCGCATTTGGGAAGCATTCGGCCAACGTTTGTACCAATCAGTGCGCATGGCAGCAAATGCCCCCTCTGGAACTTTACCGTATTTCTCCTCCCAAACACGTACATCCTCAATTTGGATTTGATAATCAGGGTTTTGTGCTACTTTCTCACTAACATCCAATATCACCAGTGGTAGTATCATTTCCGTGACAGGGATATCGTCTTGAAAGCGCTTGCCCTCGACAAAGTGCGCTGGTGGATCAACATGGGTCCCCCACTGCCCAGCATGACAATAGCGGTGTGCTAAAAATCCAGAACCCCTGGTGCCAATCATCTCATCGTAGTGGTAAACTGTGGTTCGTTCCTCATCCTCAAAACCAGGCCAATGGGGGATACCGGGATGAAAGGCGTGAGTTAAATCGACAAATTCGCGCGACTTGAGTTGGGCTAGAGTTCTCCATAGACTGGGAGTATTGTTAGTTTGGGCAGCAAGCGGTGCTATCACACCCATGGTGATAAACATTGCAAAGGTCAACGCCGATCTTTGCCACATAGTTTTAACCACTAGCATAGTGAGTTAAGTATTTTACTTGACTAAGTCGTACAAATTTTATCCTGAAATATATTCCATCACCCAGCAGTGGTTTTGAGCTTCTGTAAAAAAGTCAGCGATCGCACTAACGAAATTCCTCATATGTAAACTAAACCACATCTAATCTACAGTCATCTTGCGTTACTGTATCTTTGTGAAGTGGGCATCCCTGCCCGCAATCATCTGCAAATTAAATGTGGACAAGCTTATTTTACTAGCTTAGGAAGCGCTATATACAGCCCCTAAAACCTCCATTAACATCAAATTGCCCATCTAAATCAAATTCCCCATTTATTTTCTCTCCCAATGGGGTGTTAAGTTGTCTACTAGTGCTTCCCGCACCCTTTAGAGGATCACTAACACCATTTAGAGAATTTTCTAAAAAAGTAGAACCAAACCCCTCAGGTTCAAGTTTTCTTTCCTGTTCAAAAAAAGTTGGTGCAGGAGGGCGGCAGTTTTCCCTTTCCTCTGGTGTTAAATTTTGTGGCTCGCGACAGTTTTCATCTCTGCTAGTTTGAGAATTAATATTGTTAATATCACTGTCTCCCTCTTTTCTCTCCTGCTGCCCTTGCTCCTGAAGCTCCCGGAATTCCTCTGCTTGAGCAACCATTCCTAAAACTGCATTGAGACCATAAAGACAGATTCCAAAGAGTAATGCTTTTGGTAGTAATGGTGAGTAGTACTTAGCTGAATTGAACATAATCTTATGTTCCTTTTAGAAACAGAAAGTAGTAATAAGTAATAAGTAATAAGTAATAAGTAATAAGTAATAAGTCATTAATATGTCTGATTGATTGTCAATACAAACAATTTGTATGTATAGGTTAGATTGAGGCCATGAAATTCAACATATACAAGTATTTGATTAGTCTGAGAAATTCTATTAAATCCCTCTGTTTAAATATCTTCATAGAAGCGAGACTGATTACTATCTTCTATCGACCAATCTGCGTTTTCACCACCAATAAATAAGCTCTCAATTTCCACATACTCTTTAGAAAGCTGCTGAAGAGAATTAATTAAAACATCAAGTGCGATCGCGTCGCTAGTGCCTAAATCAAACCAACAGCGTCCCCATGTTCCCAGATAGTCAAACTCACCCTTATTATGCATCAATGCCATAAGGTTAGTATCTTCTACTTGCTCTCTATACTCAATGTAACTGAGGTCAACGCCTACTTCCTGAACCTGGAGGTTTTCAGCATCAAATCCCCCTAGTTTGCCTAGTAAAAACCAGGAATTGAAAACCTCTTCAATATACTCTTTTTCCATAGGCGAAGGAACAGTACTGAACTTTAGCCAAATCCACAAATCGAAAGGGTTAAACTCGCGAAATTCTATTTTCATTGTTGATCGTTGATTGTTAATTGTAAAAGACTGTTCATAGTTTATTGTTGATTGTTCATTGGGTTTGTATTCGACAGTTATAGTATACAAACACGATGAGCTATGAACCATGAACCATGAGCTATGAACCATGAACCATGAGCCATGAGCCATGAACCATGAGCCATGAGCCATGAACCATGAGCCATGAGCCATGAACCATGAACCATGAGCCATGAACCATGAACCATGAACCATGAACAATAAACCTTTAACTCCAGGCACGGAAAAAGGTATTATCTTTCCAACTAGCAGCAGTACGCTGTTCAATATCTGCTAAAGCTTTCTGAGATAGTGGTTCAAAAGCTCTTGCTACTTCCACATTTGACTCTAGCTGGGCAATGTTTTCAGCGGCAACAATAGCACAATGAACCCCTGCTTGTGAGAGAGTATATCCCAGTGCTTGGTGCATGCCATCGAGTACTCCTGGTTTGAACAAACGCCCATAGGCTGGTACTTTCATGGCGATTACACCTACCCCTTGCTGCTGTGCTACGGGCAGCACTTTAGGTATAAAGGGGCGTGGGTGGTGTTTATCAGCAGCATTGATCGGAATCAGTGTGGTGTCAAACTCATAGCGGCGTAACCCCTCAACAATGACATCTGGTTCATGGTGTCCAGTAATACCAGTCAAGCGCAGGATGTTCTGTTGCTTGGCTTCTTCCATAGCTTGAATTGCACCATCTTTACTGAAGATTCTATCTAATTCTTGTTCAAAAGAAACATGGTGTAGCTGCCATAGATCAAGATAGTCTGTGTTAAGGCGTTTGAGCGATCGCTCTAAATCTCGCCAAGCCCCGTCGCGGTCGCGCGCACCAGTCTTAGTTGCTAAAAATACCTGATTTCGGTAAGATGGCAGTACTCTGCCAAAATGCTGCTCAGAGGCTCCGTAACTAGCTGCTGTATCAAAATAGCGAATGCCCAAGGATAGGGCACGTTCAGTCATTGCTATGGCTTGTTGTTCGCGGTTGGTCTTATCTACAGGCGTTTTGCCAGCACCACCCAAACCTAAAATTGGGACACTAATACCAGTGCGACCTAACTCTCGTTCCAGTATAGCTGTCTTTACTGGTAATTGCTCTTGTGCAACAGGAGTGCTATGGCTTTTGGTAGCCCCACAGCCAACAATGCCAGCGGCAACAGTAGCACTAGCTATTAAAAAATTGCGTCTTGTGGTTTGTCGGGTCATAGCCAATTAGGGATTCTTCGCCTCTGCTTCTATTGTGCTTTAGCGAAGCCAGTAATGGAACGAGTGGTTTAGACTCGTAGATTACAACTGAGAATCAATCATAACCTTCAAGCGAATTATTTGTTCTCCTGTCTCGTCTAGCGGCACTTCTATAACTTCCCCAGAGAGTGTTTCTATACAATTAAGAAGCGATCGCAAATGGGGAGTACTAGCACCAGTATCTACATACAAGCGGTCTGATAAACTACTAAGACGTTTCCAGGTAGTGAAGAGTTTACCAACAGTCTGTTCTAGTACAGATGCCTGTTTAACCAAATCGGCAGCAGTGTTTAAACAATCGAGTCTTAGGGCTTCATCTAGGGCTAATTCCATATCCAAAGATGACTCCTGAAGTGCCTGCACCTGGGCGGCTGCGTCGAGGTACTTGGCTAAATAACGGGCATCCGATGTCACCTGCTTAACTGTATCAACATCGGGACTAGCTGCCACTTCCTGTTGTATCGCACTGAGGTGGGTTTCTGGCAACTTCTCCATTTCTTTAACTAGCGGCGCTAGGTAACGCGCTGGCATGGTACCACCTGCTGCCTTTTCTTTTACCTCATCTGGTAGCAATTGGGAAGACATTGCCGTCCATTCATCAGAGAGTTGCTTGACCTCGCGACGGGTGATGCGATCGCCTTTTTGTGCTGCATCTGTGACCAATTGTTGCACTTCTGGGGAAGATTTGGCGGTTTCAACAAATGCCCGTTTGCTAAAATTATTAATAGAGTTAGAGTCCAGTTTTCCTTCAGCTAAGAGAGTATCGGCACTATTGGCAAGCTCAATTAAGGAGTAAGCGTAACTTTTGCTAAGTTCTCGACTTTTAAGCCAGTTCAAAAAACCACTACCCCTGCCATCACCGCCTTTTTTCTCCCTGTCTCTGACTACGCGCAGGATTCGCCCCCGCCAGATTTCTGTTTGCAGATCAAAGCGATCGCAAACCAACCAAGCATGATCCACCACCTGCTGAAAATCATACTCTAAAATTTCCTCATCCTCTGGATCAGGCAGATCGAAATTCAGGTCAACTGGTTGTTCCAGGACAGCAGCAAGGTCGGCGGTAGATTGCGGAATTTCAACCATGGAAGAGTGCTGATCTAGTGAGAATAGGATTCATCTTACCTGATTCTCAAATCTATGATCACCACCAGAAATATTTATTTCAATATTTATTTATAAGTAAACTAGTGAGTCATTGAGTTTAAAAACTTCAATTTACAGGCGAAGTACAATTCTTCAATAATTGCTAATTCTTCTTCAAAGAACTCACTAGCATGCCTTTGGCTAAAGCTGGTGTTAAGCCTTATACCGTTAAAGGGGCGTTAGTAATACATTTTTTAGCACACTGCCTTGCACAAGCTTTGCAGCCAATGCAGTTTTCTGGGTTGACCACCATCATGATTCTACGGTCTTCTTCTTCTTCTTCTTCGTCTTCTATGACTTCTCCATCCTCATTGAGTGGTGTTAGTCGAAGCACGTCACGACCACAGATTTTAAAGCATCTGCCGCAGCCAAGACATTTTGTCCAGTCAATGTTCTCAATGAACTCAGGGGTCCAGCTACTACCACCACGAGTTACTCCAGCTAGTGTTGACATGATTGATTCTCCTTCTTGCTTTTTTCTACAGGTATCTTCTTTGCTCTTCAAAAATACTAGCCCGAAATAAGAGCTTTTTTTATTAAAAGATACTGCATCTATGGTTAAGAAAATTGTTGTTTTTCAACAACAGATTGATTGTAAAAAATGATACCAATATAGGGTTTTCAGTTAGTTGCAAATCATTTTCAAGTTTATCAGCAAAAAACTCTATGCCCAAATAGTAGAGGATAAAAAGTAAACAATTTATTCCATTTTAAACAAGAAAATTAGAGCTGAAGCGCTCCCAGCAGCCAATTCAGGATAGAAATACTAATTGCTATTGAAGCAATTACAACCAGAATTAGTACCCCTAGTAATGCTGCCAAAAGCAACCAATTAGTTCGTTGTCTCGGCGGGGAAACTTTCAGTTGCTTCTCCAATAAAGCCACATTTTTAACATTGGCTTTCCATCCGACATCAAACAAATCCCCTAGCATTGGTACACAACCCACTACTGTATCCAGCAGAATATTACCGATCATTTGCACTAAAGTTGCCTGTGGTATGCTTAACCGGGCAGCTTCAATTACAATATAAATGGATAGCAAACTTGCCAAAAAATCACCCGCTCCTGGCAGTAGGCTCAGTATGGGATCAAGACCAATGCGATAAGGGGTTCCTGGAATAGGGATAGCGTTATCAAGCAGATTGCTTAAACGACGCAGACGTGTTAGTGCAGAGTTTTGGGCGTCAAGAGGTCTAGACGAAGGCTGAGGGTGAGGATTGGACATAAGAGTTAGCTACTATATTAAAGGTTATTTAATGTTGCAGTCCTCCAGTCGAGAGGATACCACTTCCAGAAATTTTTCAACATTAAAAGGTTTAAGAATATAGTCATTAATCCCCAGCTCTCTAATTTTACGGAGATTAGTGCGATCTGCACTAGCAGTGAGAAACATAAAAGGAATCTTGGCAGTGACTGGATCTTGGCGCAGTTGCTCCAAAACACCAAAACCATCTAATTCCGGCATCATCACATCGCACAGAATTAAATCTGGGTGCTGTTGTTGAGCAAATAATACACCCTGTTCACCATTATCAGCACCTAAAGCCTCGAAGCCTTCAATCTCAAGCAGTTCAATGAGATTATCTCTGATAAAAATTTCGTCTTCAATTACTAAAATCTTTTTCATTTGCTTGACCTTAAATACCTAGAGAAAGTATAAGTTTATTTGACAACAAAATGCCCCCCACTTGCAGTTGAGATACTGGAGTTCGGAAACATATTCATGGGAATTTTATCAAAACTTGGGCGATTTATAGAAAGCAATAATACCCCTAGTATAATCTCAGGTTTACCGGAGGATATATGAATTATACCCAAGCTGAATCTATCAGATCAGTCTTAGTAAATTAGGAAGTTTCTCAGGTATTTCAAGATTATCGAGCCAGTTTTCAATGAATTCAGTAACACTTTTTTCCCTTTGTTCTGCATACTTTCTGAGCTTTTCAAGTCTACGAGAATAGACCCTAGGGCTTAATCTATAATCTTTTTTCTGCATATTTTCTCCATACTCAACAGACTGAGTTGACATTTGCCAACCGAAATTTTAGCATTGAGGAGCTTCCAAATAAAGAAATATCCAATTGAGCAAGGGTAAATGGGGAGATAGAGAAATAAATCTTTACATCTTTTTTCTAAGTCAATTGGTGTGATCTCGGGTTGCCTCATTGTCTGGTCTAGGTTTTCAAATTTGAAGAACTGTAAATATTGAGCAAACAACTTTTCGAGGTGTAAATGAAAGAAATTCCCCTTTGTCGTATAGTAATTTCATCACCACTTCCCAGCAGTGACCTAGAGTTGTTAGAAATCTCGCTAGGAATGAGTTCGATTGCAGTGCAGAAGTCGCCAAGTCGATTCATGGGTGTAGATGATCTAGTGGTGGTGGCGACATTGCTGGGAGGGGCAGCAGCAACAGCCAATTTGATCGAGTGTGGAATCAAAGTGGCTAAGGTAATCAATAATTGGCGACGGCAACTGCGAGAAAAAGGGATAGAACTAGAAGGGAGTTTAGAAAATCCCAAATATCTTCCTCTAGACCTAAGTAAGGCTACTGATGAGGAGATTGAGGCGTGGTTGTCTCAAAAGTAGCTCAAAAAGTTCCCCGTAGTCCAGGGGTAGAAGAAGTAACAGCACAAGATAATACCTTCAGTAATCAAATTGTGGTCTTGTTTTCTGCCCCTCTACTCACTGAAGATTTATTACCAGTAGAGAATTTATCGATTAAGACAGAAATTGAGGCTCTTACTTCAGTGTTAGAGGAGATATCTCAACCAATAGCAGTGGAGATAGTGGTGAAAGTAGCTACCTCACAGTCTCTACAAGATGTCTTGTCTCATCGGGTCAAACCACTGATTATTCATTTTATTGGTCATGGCATGAGAGAGGGAGATAACACAGCCCTAGTCTTAGAAGATGAGGTGGGAATTACTCGTTCTTTTACTGAAGAAGAGTTGAAAATCGCCCTCTCAAATCATCAGCAAGCACCCTGTCAATTAGCATTATTGAATGCCTGTCATTCCGAGAAGTTAGCTCAAGCTTTTGTCAAAGCTGGAGTGTCACATGTAATTGCCGTTAACGCCGAAGATAAAATTTTAGATCTGGCAGCCAGATGTTTTTCTCGCCGACTTTATCAAGCCTTATTCAATCAAGATTCAGTGGCTGATAGTTTTTTATTGAGTCGTAATGCAGTTAAGCTTGATGATCAATTAAAAAAACTGTTTAACTCTCAGACTTTTCAACAAGGAGTTAATTTCGAGGAAGCCTTCAAATTTAAATTACTACCCCAAACTAACCATAAGCAACCGCTAATTATAGAACCAGCCGATACTCACAGTATTATTTATCCCCAGTGGTCAAATACTAATATTCCCCGTGAAAATCCTAACTTTGTAGGACGCAGACAGGAAATACATCAGGTAATTAAAGTACTGGTAGAGTCGGATCAACGTTGTCTGGCTCTCCATGGCATGGGAGGAATCGGTAAAACTGCCTTAGCTTATGCTATTGGTCAATGGTTACATGAGCGCTCCCGCTATAAACATGGAGTGTGGTTTATTAGTTTGCGCGATACGGATTCTGTCGGAACTCTGATTACCAAAATTAAACAAGAGCTGGAATTAAGTACTTTTGCTTTAGAAAGAGAGTTAAGAGATAGTCGAGTATTTTTGATTCTCGATGATTTGGATAAATTGATTGAAAAAGAATCCGATCAATTAATTGAGCTATTAAACTCGATGTTAGAACAATGTCCGAATTTAAGACTATTGTTAACTTGCCGTGATTCTCTAGTAAGAGACCTTGTTTATTGCCAGCAACAAGAGGTTTGCAGCATGGCAGCCTCAGAAACGAGACAGATATTTATAAAATATGCTCCCTCCCAATCCCAATGGGGAAATAATCATGACTTGATGGCAGATTTTAATCTCTTAGTTAAGTTTCTTGATGGTTATCCCTTAGCGATTAAACTGGCAGCATCTTATATGGTAGAAACTCAATCGACTCTGAAGATGCTGTGTGAAGATTTGGAAATTGAACCACTGGAAGTTCTGGAGACTTATTCTCCTCAACAAAGAAAAGAAAGAAGTCTGCGGATAACTTTAGAGCGTTCCTTTGAGATGTTATCGGTAGAAGCTCAAGATATATTTCCTTTATTGGCTTTCTTTCCCAGTGGCTTAAGTCGAGATTTAGCTAGGGCAATTTGGGGTAGAAGTGGGAATAGGGCTTTGTTGGAATTGTTTAAGTTTTCCATGGCAGAAAAATCTCTCACTGCCTCTGATTGGAGAGTAAATTTACCTGAACCTGCTCGAATTTACGCCCAAAGTAAATTGCAGAACAAAAGAGGAATTGAATATCTGGCTCCCCAAGCTTTGGATTTTTATCAGGGCAATTTCTGTGACCAAGTTATCAAACTTTTTGATAATGGAGATGCTCATCAGGGGCAGCAGTTACTTGTGCAGGAAAACTCAAATTTAATCTACTTTCTTGAATGGGGTTATGACCATGAATTGAGTTCAGACCAAATTTGTCGCAGTGCGAGAATTACAGCTTCATTAAGTCCTTATTGGCATTGGCTTGAACCTAGCCAAGACCCTTTGGCTAGACTGGACTTGGCTTTAGCCGCAGCCCAAAGAAATCAGGATCAAGAAGGAGAAAATTTAGTTAGAAATGCGATTGCTGCTTTGGCTTCTAGAGAAGAATTTAAAGAGATTCAATCTTTAGTACAAGAAAGTGATAAGCTAAACTCCTTTGAGTTTACAAGCGTCACTGTCAATCGTCGCGGTGAAGAAATCAAACGAGAAGCAAAACAAGCTAAATACTTCAGAGAAATTCTCCCTAATGATGTCCCTCTTGAGATGGTTTACATCCCTGGTGGTGAATTCATGATGGGTTCTCCAGAAAAAGAAGGCTACGATTACGATGACGAAAAACCGCAACATCTAGTCACTGTCTCACCCTTCTTCATGGGCAAGTATCCCATAACCCAAGCGCAATGGAAAGCAATCGCATCTCGCACCGATTTGAAAGTCGAACGGGATCTTGATTCCAATCCTGCTTATTTCCGAAATAGGCAAGACAGCGCTCATCGTCCTGTGGAGAAAGTTTCCTGGTACGATGCGGTGGAGTTTTGCCTACGCCTATCGAGACATACAGGAGGAGAATACCGCCTGCCCAGTGAAGCTGAATGGGAATATGCTTGTCGTGCTGGTACGACGACACCATTTCACTTTGGAGAAACTATTTCTATTCAATTGGCTAACTATAATACTGACTACACCTATGAGAAAGGTGTTAAAGGAGAATATCTCAAACAAACCACGCCAGTAGAATACTTCCAAGAGGCAAATAAATTTGGACTGTGTGAGATGCACGGAAATGTTTGGGAATGGTGTGAGGACGACTGGCATGAACACTATGAAGGCGCACCTACCGATGGAAGTGCTTGGCTATCAGATAACAATGGTACTACAAAAGTAGTACGCGGTGGTTCTTGCGGCGATCATCCTTATCTCTGTCGTTGTGCCTCTCGCGGCTACGACGATCCCGGCCTCGACCTCAGCAACGGTGTCGGGCTGCGGGTTGTGTGCGCCTTAGGGAGAATTCTTCCATAGCCCTTTATCTCAGATTTTGCACCAATCTATTCACCCGCCTGGGGTTCAAACCCCAGCCTAATAGCTTGAGTCCTCTCAAAGAGGATTAAATGCTTGCTATACATATATTTGAGTCCATTAAAATGGACTTTGGCTATTAGCCCCGAAATTGATTTCGGGGTGTTTAAAGTAGCTTACGAAAGTCGTGCAAGATGTTAGTGTCTCCTTTTGCAGTTACATAAGACCTACTCAAATCTACTTCCCTTCTGCCTTCTGCCCTCTGCCTTCTGCCTTGCCTCAATACAATCGTTCAACCAATTTACGCCGTAACCGATCAATGGCATGACAAGCAGTAGCATAGGTAATAGAAGACCTAGGACGGTCTTGACCCAAAAGGAACTTGTAGCAATCGATAACTTCATCAGGTCCTGCCACAGCAATATAAACTAGACCCACGGGCTTAGTGGGGGTGCCACCACTAGGTCCAGCAATACCAGTAATACTAATTCCCCAAGTAGTACCAAGGAGTGATCTTACTCCCATTGCCATTTGCTTAGCTACTGGCTTACTCACAGCCCCAAAGTTATCCAAGTCTGAAGGCTTAACACCAAGCATCGAGACTTTGACAGAGTTGTCATAGGAAATGACACCCCCCATAAAATAATTAGAACTACCAGCAACACTGGTAATCATATTGCCGAGACCACCACCAGTGCAAGATTCAGCAACACTGACAGTTTCTGAAGCATTCGTTAACAAACCACCGGTAACAGATGCTAGGTTATCATCATTGATACCAAAGTAGTCAGCACCGCCAATCTGCCGCAGTTGCTGTGCTACTGGTTCAATCAATTTCTCCGCTTCTACCTCTGAAGAAGCACGGGCAGAAACTCGCAACTTTACCTCTCCCTTACTAGCATAGGGAGCCACAGTCGGATTACTTTGGTTGAAAAAAGGAGCCACTTTTGCTGCTAAAGCCGACTCTCCAATTCCCCAAAACTTTAAGGTGCGACTATAAATTGTGTGGGTGCCCCAACCTTGACTAGTGAGATAGGGTACAGCAGTTTCTCGCCACATCCGGTGCATTTCAGTAGGCACACCAGGAAAAGTAAGAATAGTTAAACCCTGGCGTGGTTGCCAGATGATTCCAGGGGCGGTTCCTCCTGGGTTAGGTAAAACTTCAGCCCCCTTGGGAATTAGAGCTTGCTTGCGATTATTAGGCGTCATTTGACGCCCTCGGCGAGCAAATTTCTCAGTAATGTCTGCGAGTATATCTGCTCTCTCCAGCAGTGGAGTCTCAAAAAAGTCAGCAATTGCTTCAGTGGTAAGATCATCAGGTGTTGGACCAAGACCACCAGTAAAGATTAAAATCTTAGAGCGATCGCTAGCAATTTTTAAAACATGCTTTAAACGCTCCCGATTATCTCCCACCACCGTCTGATAGTAGTGAGGAATACCCAAAGCAGCTAACTCAAGTGCTAAAAACTGGGCATTTCTATTAAGAATATCCCCTAGCAGCAGTTCAGTTCCAACGCAAATAATTTCAGCACTCATTAGGATTATTAATTATTTTTTCTTATTATTTATCAATCTCTTATTTTTCCTTGTTTATCACCCAAGCATCAGTCAAAACAAACCGTTAAATCCTCTCCCCTCTCCGCGTCTCCCAAGGAAAGGCAGGAGGCAGAAGGCTCAAAATTCATCTCCCCATCTCCCCATCTCCCCATCTCCCACTCTCGATAAGGGCTATATAAAAAAACACTCAATTACTAGCTCGAGCATTGCGCCATACCTGCCAACTGGTATAACCAAGTAGCATTGTTGCACCTAGGGCATAGCCTCTACCACTGGGAATACCAGAAAAAGCCAGGGCTAAACTGCCTACCCAGAGGGTAAGAGCATAAATATAAATAACTGTCAAGCGTTGTGATAAGCCTGCTCTTAACAGTCGATGATGCAAATGGCGTTTATCTGCACTAAAGGGTGATTTGCCGTGTCTTAAGCGGGATAAAATTACTGCTGACATATCCACAATTGGCACAGCCAAAATCAAATAAGGTAGTAGTACTGCTGTAACTGCCGTACTTTTGACTAAACCAACAACGCCAACACCAGCAAGAGTAAATCCCATAAAATAAGCACCCCCATCCCCCATAAAAATTTCGGCGGGATTAAAGTTATAGCGCAAAAAACCCAGGGCACCACCGGCAAGGGCGGCAGCAATTAGGGCGGCGGCTGGTTGCTCCATAAACAGGGTGACAATCAACATCACCACAGCTGCAATTCCTGACACTCCGGCAGCTAAGCCATCCAAACCGTCAATCCAGTTAATAGCATTCGCCATTCCCACTAGCCAAATTACCGTAATTGGCAAACTTAGCCAGCCAATGTGAACTAAACCATCAAAGGGTACACTTAGAAATTCAATGCGGACACCTACCCACCAAGCAACCCCAGCAATTAAACCTTGCATGAGTAAACGGGCAATAGGGGAAAGGTTAAATAGATCATCTGCCAAACCAATTAAAAAGAAAGCCAAGCCACCAAGGGTAACGCCCCAAATTTCCCATTCTTTGTGGGGTGGCAAAAAACCAAATCCCCCTGTCCACCAGACAATCAAAAGAGCACTCAAAGTGCCTGCGAAGATGGAGACACCTCCTAGCCGCACCATTGGGCGCTGGTGTACTTTTCGCTCACTAGGTCGATCAACTTGCCCACTTTTGAGACCGATATTCTTAACAACCGGTGTACTCCAGAGGACAACAGTCATAGAAGTGAGAAACGCAATCAGATGGTACAGCTGAGCATGCATCTGAAAATGAAATAGAGAGTGAGACATCAGGCAGAGTCTACTATGAATTTGGCACTCTCTACGGAGACAATCATCACTAATCAGCAAAAAGAATTTGGCTTGGTGTCACTCTGCCTTGATTAAACCAGAGTAGTGACGGGAATGTTAAGATGGGGATATAAGGGAAAGCGATCGCACAACTGCGCTACCCTGTGCCGACATTCATTCGTTACTGCCTCATCCTCGGGATTGAGTAACCTTTGGGCAATAATATCAGCAATTTCTGTAAATTCTGCTGTTCCCATGCCCCTTGTGGTCATTGCTGGTGAACCAAGACGTAAACCTGAAGTCACAAAAGGGGACTCAGGATCAAATGGTACTGTGTTTTTATTGGCGGTGATATTGACAGTACTGACCAGTTGATCAGCGCGCTTGCCGGTCATGCCGATGGAGCGCAAATCCACTAAAATCAAATGATTGTCAGTGCCGCCGGAAACAATTTTAAAGCTCCTCTGTTGCAGCCCAGTTGCTAGAGTTTTAGCATTTTCAATCACTTGAGTAGAATAAGCTTTAAAATCTGGCTGGAGAGCCTCACCAAATGCCACTGCTTTGGCTGCAATTACATGTTCGAGGGGACCACCTTGAGTTCCTGGAAACACGGCTTTATCTAACTTCTTACCCAGTTGGGCGTCGCGAGTGAGAATCAAACCTCCCCTAGGTCCGCGCAGCGTTTTATGGGTAGTAGTAGTGACAACATCACAGTAGGGAATAGGGTTAGGGTGATGACCAGTGGCAACTAAACCAGCAATGTGAGCAATATCTGCTAACAGATAAGCTCCCACTTCATCAGCTATGCTTCTGAATTTGGCAAAATCAATTAGGCGCGAATAAGCAGAATAGCCACAAATTATCAACTGAGGGCGCTCTTCAAGGGTTTGTTGACGAATTTGATCGTAGTCGAGCTGTTCAGTTTCTGGACTAACGCCGTAGTGGCATACCTGGAACCACTTACCTGAAACATTAACAGGTGATCCATGAGTCAGGTGTCCCCCATGAGACAAGTCCATGCCCATAATTTTGTCACCGGGCTTGAGCAATGCTAAGAACACTGCAAAATTAGCTTGAGCACCGGAATGGGGTTGTACATTGGCATGAGCTGCTCCAAATAGCTCTTTGGCGCGGTCAATTGCCAGCTGTTCAACTTTGTCGATGAATTCACAGCCCCCGTAATACCTTTTCCCTGGTAAGCCTTCAGCATACTTATTAGTCAGCACTGAGGCTTGAGCCGCCATTACTGCTGCTGAAGTGAAGTTTTCACTAGCAATTAGCTCCAGGTGTTTCCTTTGGCGTTGGAGTTCTTGGCTGAGAAACTCAGCTACAGTAGGATCGTTTTGAGCGAGAAAATCTAAATTTGTTTGAGTCACTGATGTCAATCCCTAGAAATGCTTCGAGAAGATAGTTTGGCGTGGTCAACCATAATCAAAAGACCCTTTGACTTACTTCCCAGTCTGGCATACGCGGGGATTCTCAAATCGGCTGGATAGGCGTCTTTGATTCCCCAGAGTTCCTGGGTACCGATTTGTTCTAGACAACAACTTTACCATGTACAAGAAAGCCGCAATAAGCTTATAAAGTTAAGCTGTATGTTGAAGTATAACTTCTCTGAGAAGACCTAATCTAAGATTAAGACATAGTTAAAGAGCCACAGGAATTGACCGGAGCAGTTCAATGTTAGTCATTCTGATGGATGAGCAGGTAATTTCCCCTTCTCAAGTTTGTCATGGCTGTTTGCTGGCTGACCACAATGGTCAGCCCCGCTGGCGTCATGGCAAACTTAGTTGCGGTCATGCAATTCGTAAGCTCACTGAAAATGAACCAGACCAATATGAATGTGAAATGGGTTTCCGTATTGCCAAGGTAAAATAACCTCTCCGAGCAGGTTGTAACAAGTGAATCAAAGAATTGGTAGAGTTTGCAGTTGACCCTCAAGAAGCGGAACTCATAGGATTCTGCTTATTAAGTGAGGCAGCAAACATAGAGCTTAGTAGTTAAATGTACACTATTGACCTGCGCTATTGTAGAACTTAGTCAGCAAAAAATTATTAACAACATCTTACCAGGAGAAAATACAATGACTTGGCGTGGGTCAACAGATGCTAAAGATAGAATTTTTGCCTCCCTCCCTTACCTACTGCCTTTGATTTATGGGCTTCAGTTTGGAGTTTATTTGCTGCGGCAATTTCCATTTCTTGGCTTTATATATTTGCCTTTACAACCCTTGCTGGCAATCTACTACGGTATCCCCTTCGCTGGGATCGTGATTTTCTTCATATTGTTTTTAGCTGTAGTGAGAAATGAAAGCATTTCCCACTTTATTCGTTTTAACACTATGCAGGCAATCCTTTTAGATATTTTCTTGATTCTGTGTAGCTTGGTTTTGAATTATTTGGTGTCCCCACTTGGTCTAGTGCTAATAACACAAACTCTTTACAATGTAGTGTTTCTAGGCATGTTGGCAGCTTGCTTTTATTCAATCGTTCAGTCTCTACTAGGACGTTACGCAGAAATTCCGACGATCTCAGAAGCAGTTTACGCACAAGTACGTTAAACAGTTTGTTCCCTAGGTGCTAATGGGCAAAGGACGGGCAACAACCTTATTTTCTAAGTGACCGATGCCTTCAATTTCGACGCGAACGCGATCGCCTATCTGCATCGGTCCTACTCCTTGAGGTGTCCCAGTCAGAATAACATCTCCCGGTAACAGCGTCATGACCTGGGAAATGTAAGATACCAGAAATTCTGGCGAAAATGCCATCTGGTTAAGTAAAGCTGATTGCACGGGTTCCGGAGAATCATTCAAAAAAGTCTGTAGTCTTGCCCCAGCACTCAACTCCCTAACAATCCAAGGTCCGAGGGGACAGAAAGTATTAAAGCTTTTAGCTCTTGTCCATTGAGAGTCTTTCTTTTGCAAGTCGCGGGCAGTAACATCATTGGCAATAGTGTAACCCCAGATTTTCCCCTGAGCCTGTGCTGGTGTAGAGTCCATGCAATGTTCACCAATCACTAAAGCTAACTCACCCTCATAATCAACTCGTTTTGATTGAGGAGGATAATGGATTTCTCTGCCTGCGGCGGTGATAGATGTAGGAGGCTTGAGAAAGAGCAGTGGCTCCTGTGGCACTTCCGTTCCCATTTCTATTGCGTGTTCAATATAGTTCTTGCCCACAGCCACAATTTTTGTGGGAGCACAGGGAGCAAGTAGCTGATAGCTGCCTGGTTCCAACTCTAAATCAGTGGGTTGACCCTGCAACCATGGCGGTGCATCAAGTACCTGGACGCTGCGCCTAAGCTGCAACAAACCGTAGTATGTTTGTCCTTTAGTAGTTTTGATTCGGACGTAGCGCTGCGCCATAAGTTTAGATATTCCTTGCTCACTCAACACAATTGTTCTCCGGTTCTACAGATTAGAAAATGAACCTGGCAGCTAGCTAGAATTAATAGCAGAAAGTAGTAAAATTTTAAGTCCTTGCTTCTTCAAATATTTGGATGGAGAGAAACCAGAACTTAGATCTTGTCTCCCCATTCATGAGATGAAGAGGCCTACTTTGTCCACAAGGAGATTAACACTAGTGAGTCACTCTTACGAACTGATGTATGTTCTGCGTCCCGATTTGGGAGAGGAACAGGTAAGCCAAGCGATTGCCAAATACCAAGACCTACTGCAAGAGTATGGAGCACAGGAGATACAAATTCAACACCGGGGTAAGCGCCGTTTGGCTTATGAAATCCAGCGCTGCCGTGAAGGAACCTATGTCCAAATGAACTATAAAGCCCCAGGTACTCATGTCGCACAGATAGAAAGGGCAATGCGCCTTAGTGAGGAAGTGATTCGCTACTTAACTCTGACCCAGGAAGCGCCAGTAGCTGCAATACCTGAGCCAGTGGAGGTAGAAGAAAGCTAATCTCAAGCCTCGCTAAACTGATCCCCTGCGTAGTTAAAATTCTGCGTATGGTTGCCGAGTTTAGAGAGGCTGTTACTGGCAAACTCCCCAAACCCAACTCGAAAGGGTTGGGTCAACTGAGAATAGGGTTTGAAACTTTAACTTAATTGTTGTAACAATTTTTGATTATTTACTCTGGGAGTAAAGAGGAGCTTGGCGAGTGTCTCTAATGCCTAGTATGCTTCAACAGCAAAGTCTTCAGTGCTTCGGTAATTGAACCAACTCCTGTGATTGAGAACACCCTGAGTCCGTCCTGACTCAGGCAAAATTGGTTGGAAGAGATCTATGGATACCCACGCTCTCGGCTTTCGGTGCCTTATTTTGTCAGCGATGAAGTGTAACCATAGCCCCTATGCTCCTCCATCTACCAGCATGACAGTGACTGATACTGCCTCAGATGAAGTTTCAAGCTGGAATCGGCAAACCTATCAGCGTTTAAAACTTGCTTTGTGTCTAGGTTTGCGCCGCCAATTGTTTGTGGCAGTGTGCGATGACCTCAGCCTACGCAATCGACTAGCAGGGAAATTGCAGACCCAACTAGCTCGAACCTCGGTTTCACAGACAAGTCAATACCAAGGCTATCCACAGTTAGTGAGCCTAAGCTTGAACTTGAATAACCCCAATCCCCTGGCTGAAATTGCTCAATGGTTAGCGCAGCATAGACAATCGGCAGGTAATTATTCAACACCAGCATTTCAGATTCTAGGTATCGAGGGTCTGACGCGGCAATCGCCAAGGTTGCAGCGCTTGTTCCTAAGACATTTACAGACAACCCCACGCTATCTTCCGCGCTTGGAATCGACACTTTTGCTATGGTTGCCACGACCTTGGTTTCATACGATTGTGCAGTCAGTGCCAGAATTTTGGCAGTGGCATACTGGTGTGTTTGAGTTTGAAGGAGAGCCAACTCCATTGCCCCCAGTTGGAGCTTACAAACCAGAAACTTCTCTAAGTTCAATGACTTCAGAGCAAGAGACTCCTTCCTTCAAAGAGGACTTGAGACAGCTATTGGTTAATGACTTAGCCCAGGAGCAAGAGCAGTTGCCTCTGCGTGAAATTACTTGGGAAAAGCCAGATGCCAGCGAAAATGGGGAGCAGCACTTACCTGAGATTGGGACGAATAGAGCAAGTAGAGAAAATGATGCCCTTTCTTTAGCAGCAGATGCTAATGGCAAAGAGAATCAGACTGGTCTTATGAATTCCTCTAAAATCAAAGGCACAGCTGCTGAGACTGAAGCTACAGCAGTCCTTACCTCTAAACTTGAGGACACTGAAGCAAGATTTGCTGATGCCAATTCTGAATCAGATTTAGTTAAATCAGACCACTCAATCAGTAATGAAAAATCCCAAATCGCAAGTTCTCAATTAGGGGAATTTCCTTCAGTTGTGGAAGAAGAGTTAAAGGCAACAGAAAACAGGGAAGATGAGGAAGATAACTATTCCCATCAAACCCCCTTAAACCAAAGTGAGGCGATTGAGGCCTCAGTTGATACTGAAGATGGGGAATCCTCGCTGGGTTTGACTGAAACTGCTGATGAATACGACTTACAAGCTTCTGAACTTTCCGGCACTGATGCTTCCGAAGTCAGGCTGGAGAGTGAACAAGAGCCGCCATCTGAAGAATTTGCCGAGCCAGCAGAAGCCTTTTTAGCTCTGGGTAATTACTACCGCCACTTAATAGAGCATGGGGATGCTTCTGAAGAAAATTTGGAGACGGCGCTTCGGGCTTATGAGCAAGCGCTGCCATGGTTAGAAGATAATTCACCTCAGGTATCAGAAGTTCTCAATGATATTGGCAACTTCTACTGGATGCTCTCTCGCTATCAGACTACAGCTGCCGAAATTGTCTCCTATTTGCAGCAAGCAATTCAAGCCTACCAGCTGGCTTTGACGAAGCTTAATGTGGCAGAAACTCCCCAGACCTATGCCATGATTGAGAATAATCTGGGAGCCGTTTACGGAGATTTAGCTCACCATCAAGACCAAGTAGAGAACTTAGAATTCTCAATTCGTGCTTATGAAGAGGCACTGCGCTATCGCTTACCTGAGAACGATCCGATTAAGTATGCCTCCACTCAGAATAATTTGGGGACAGCTTATTGGAATCTAGCTCAGCACTATGACCCAATTCAAAATTTAAGAGCTGCCACAGCTGCCTATAACGAAGCTCTCTCTCATTACGATCCGGAAGCAGAACCCCTTAATTGGGCAATGATTCAAAATAATTTGGGTACTGCTTACTGGAATCTTGCCCAGTACGAAAAACCAGAAGCCTGGTTAAAACTGGCGCTCTTTGCCTATCAAGATGCCTTGAAGTATCGAACCTTGGAGGCTACAGCTGCTGCCCATGCTGCCACACAGAATAATTTGGGTACTGCCTATTGGCATTTAGCAGACCGTTGTCAGGAAAATCCTGGGGCAAGAGCTGAGTACTTGCAAAAATGCATTGAGGCTTACGAACAAGCTTTAGAGGCAGCAGGATGTCAGCCTTTTGCCCATCAACCGCAACCTACTCAGAGAAATTCCATCGCTGTCAATTTTGATGTTTTTGCTACTTACAATAATTTAGGATTAGCTCACTACCAGTTGGCAACAGAGTTGCAGTCTTTACTAGAGGAAAAATTTAAATCAGTTCATTTAGAAGCTGCTTTACATCAACATGTACAGGTATGTATAGGCACTTCGGCGCAATCTGATTCCTACCAGATAGCCTCGAATTATATTATCAAAACGATTCGTGCTTTATATAGTGAAAGTGGCATCTCGGGACAAAATCTTGCCCTATCCAAAATTCCAGGTCATCTCTTACCGGAAATTTTGCCGCGTTTGTGAGAACTATAGAATCTGGTTAGGGAACTCCAAGAAATAAATTATCCAATTTACTTACAAATATGATCTAAAGAATTATCTCCCCATCCCCCCCTCTCCCCACCCCCCACCTAAATCCTTAGGTCAATATAGCGCTACGCGCAAGGCTCCAGGGCAGAGGGCTCCAAGGCAGAAGGGGTGAATTTGACAAAGTTCTAGCGATTCAGCTTGTCCTAACCTTAATACGTACTGCTATACAATTTAAGACAACCGTTCAAAAACAATTCTTTCATGATCCATAATTTCTCTAATAAAACACTCCCTGTTATATCCTTTAAGAAAAATAAGAGACTCAATTTTGTAGCGAAAGCTCTTATCTTTAAGGAAATATGGAATCAAGGAAAAAACCTTTATTAGCTTTTTAAAGCTAGGGGAATTTAGTCTCTTATTCCATTCATTCATCGTTTGAATATAGTCCTTGCGACCATTATTTAATGAAACTAATTTGAAATAGGGAGCTGCAATTTTAACAACTTGTTCTTGTCCATAGGGAAGCCAAGAGCCTGGATAAAATTTTTCTAGAACTGCAACCAGATATTCATTGGAGCCCCACATAGCTTTCAAGGAAATCTCTTCATAACTAGGAGCATTTCTGCCCCACATCATTGTCTGCAAAAATAATCTACCTCCAGATTGAAGTCTATCATAGCAAAATTTAAAGAATTCTTGATAGATATCTTCTTGTTGATTAGCTAGGTACTCCTCAATAGAGCAAAAATGTTCAAAAGAACCAACACTAGCAATTGCATCAAACTTTTCAAAAGTTGGATCAGAACTTATCTCTTTCCAGTCTTTCACATAAACTTGAAGTTCATGAGCTTTGCAGCTATCAGCTTGTTTGGTTGATAATGTTAAACCAATTCCATTTGCTTTCCTCTGTTTTGCTTTCATCAACAGGGGACCCCATCCACACCCAATATCGAGTAGAGTTGAACTTTCTTGTACATTTAAAGCATTGAGTATATATTCATGCTTTTCAGACTGGGCTTGTTCTAAAGATTTAGAAAAATCACCATTGTACATGGCACAGGTAATATCAGCATTGTCACCAAAAGACATACGAAAAATCTCATCCATGTAGTTATATGTTTCGCCTATTTGTCTTTGATTAGCCATTCCTAAATTCTCCACATTTATTTTGATACTGATAGGCTGCTTATGGTATTTAAGTAAGTTAAAGTTTCTTTAAACGCTTGCCAAAGACCTGTTTCATGATACGGAATATTGTAATTTTCACAGAAATCTCTAACAATATTTCGAGCCTGCTTCAAATTATATCGAGCTATTTGAGGAAATAAGTGATGCTCTATCTGGGCATTAAGACCACCCATTATAAAATCAATTAATAGATGTGATTTTACATTTCGAGCAGTAATGATTTGACTTAAAAAGTAATCTACTTTATCACTTTTACACAAAACTGGCATACCAGTATGATTGACAATAAAAATCGAACCTAAGTATAATCCAAATAGTCCCTTGGATATCGCAAAGAAGATCAAAATCTGACTTATACTCATATGAGATATAAACAAAAATAAAAAGAAGGCACTAAAGTGAATTATTATTGAAATGATCTCTAGAAGCTTATACTTCACTTTGTGAGACATCAGGAAATTAATGCTTTCTAAGGTCATGTAGAGTGGAATAGGGATAAAAAGTAAAAATACATAGTAGGCTTGGTATCGAATAATAAACTTCTCAAAACCTTTTTTTTCACTAACTTGCTCTTTACTGAAAGCAAGAAAGGGAGCTTCGATATCTGCATCAAGACCTAGTTGATTTGTATGTCGATGATGCTTCTTATTATGCTTGTTATGCCACCAACTACAGCTAATACCTAAAAACAAATTCGCAATAATTATATCTATAACTATATTTTTCCAGGCTTGCCTATGGACAATATCATGTGCAAGCAAGCTTATTTGAACAAAGACAAAAGCCAAGCAAATCGAATTAAAGATTTGGAGTAAAAAAATGTCACAAAATAGTAAAACAAGAATATTAAGAACCAGAAAACCAACAAGCATTATAAGACGATAAGTATAGAAATCAATTTGGGAATCGAAACAACCTGCTTGCTCCACAAAACCTTTGAGATCACTATATTTTGGATAAACTGATAAATTCATATTTTTGCCAATAAAAGACTCCCTTGTACTATAATTTTTCATGATCATAGATATAATTTCTCCTTTTCTAAAATTATGGCTTTTCCGTAACTGTTATGCTGAATTGCATGAGACGACGCCCCAAAAAATTCCTACGCAGGGATTTTGGGCGTTATTTCGAGTTAAGTTAGACTGAGGTTGTCCCGTTCCTAAGTAGCGTACTAGCTACGTGATCAGGTTAGTGCCTCTTCACAGGAAATTGGTATTAGAGGTAATGCTGTGTAATTTTTGCAAAACTTCCTGATAAGCTTTAGTAATACCAACCTCATGGTAATAAATACCTTTGGACAAGCAAAAGTACTTAACAAGCTTTCTGGCTTGCGCCATCTTATTAACTGGAATTTTAGGGAATAAATGATGTTCAATTTGAGTTCTAGTTGAAGTCAGCACTTACCATATCAATACTTCTTTTGGTAAGACTTAGCAAGACTATAGCATGTTGAGATCAGGAAAATGTAAAAATATAACCATCGAGCCTATTGGGTGTCAATGCCAGCCAATAGCTTGGGAGTTTATTATAGACCAATCATTTGGAAATACTTTGTGTGAACGTTGCCACTAATCTGACAGAGCTTGACCTGAATAACTTATTTCCCTTTGAACTAGATCAGTTTCAGCAACAGGCAATCGCTGCCCTGAATGCTGGTCGTTCCGTAGTTGTCTGTGCCCCTACAGGTTCTGGGAAAACCCTAGTGGGAGAATACGCCATTTACAGGGCTCTGTCACGTGGTGGTCGCGTTTTCTATACAACACCCTTAAAAGCGCTCTCAAACCAAAAGTTGCGGGATTTCCGCCAGAAGTTTGGCGAGGAGCAAGTAGGCCTAGTCACTGGTGATGCCTCCTTCAACCGAGAAGCCCCAATCTTGGTGATGACAACCGAAATCTTCCGTAATATGCTTTACGGGACGCCTATTGGTGAAGTTGGCACCTCTCTCGAAGGCGTTGAGGCAGTGGTACTTGATGAGTGCCATTATATGAATGACCGACAGCGGGGCACAGTTTGGGAAGAATCTATTATCTATTGTCCGCCAGCTGTACAGCTAGTTGCCCTTTCTGCCACTATTGCTAACTCTGACCAACTGACTGATTGGCTTAATCTTGTCCACGGTGCCACTGAACTAATTTACTCTGACTTTCGCCCCGTTCCCTTACAATTCTACTTTGCCAACACTAAAGGCTTGGTTCCCCTTCTTACTCAAAGCCAGAGACAGCTAAATCCCATCCTCAAGTCCAAGCGCCAGAAAGGCAAAGGACGGAAGACGGAACGCCCGGAGATTCCCAGCATTACTTACCTTCTGAGTGAATTGCAACAGCGAGATATGTTACCAGCAATTTACTTTATTTTCAGCCGTCGAGGCTGTGATCAGTCGGTGGAAGAAATGGGCTCATTATCGCTGGTTTCCGAATCAGAGGCGGCACAACTACAAACACAAGTTAACGAATTTTTAGCTCGTAATCCTGAAGCAGGTAGAGCTGGACACATTGAACCCCTCTACCGAGGTATTGCTGCTCATCACGCCGGAGTTTTACCAGCCTGGAAAGGGTTAATTGAAGAACTATTCCAGCAGGGTTTAGTAAAAGTAGTTTTTGCCACGGAAACTTTGGCTGCCGGAATTAATATGCCAGCCCGCACTACGGTGATTTCTTCCCTTTCTAAGCGTACTGATGAGGGACATAGATTACTCAAGCCTTCTGAATTTTTGCAAATGTCTGGTCGGGCAGGGCGTCGAGGCATGGATACTACAGGTAATGTCGTAACTGTGCAGACTAGATTTGAAGGGGCTAAGGAAGCTGCTTATTTAGCAACCTCCGGGGCAGATCCCCTAGTTAGCCAGTTTACTCCCAATTATGGGATGGTATTGAATTTGCTGCAAACCCACACCATGGCAGAAGCTAAGGATTTGGTGGAGCGCAGCTTTGGGCAATACCTGGCAACTTTGGATCAAAAACCTCTGCAACAAGCGATTACTGAGTTAACCACGGAACTGGCAAAAATTGATATTCAAATGGCACCAGTAGAGTTGGAAGCACTCTCTAGCTATGAGAAACTCAAGGAACGTCTCAAAGAAGAACGTCGCTTGCTGAAAATTCTAGAATCTCAAGCTGCACAGGTGCAAGCTAGTAATCTTTCTCTGGCACTACCAGAAATTTCCCCAGGAACTATTATCTATTTAAAAGGCAAATATGTGCCGGTTGCCTCTCCAGTGCCAGCAGTTTTGGTTGCTAAGGAAAAGGGGCGTGGTCAATTTCCTTATCTAGTCTGCTTAAGCGCTGCTAACCGCTGGTATGTAGCGACAATAGCCGATGTTGTGGGCTGGCATAATCAACCAACAAATGCAGAAATTGGCTCTTTAGAACTGCCAGCGGAACTCATTCTCAAGCCTGGTCAAATTAGGAGTGGTGCTCCAGAAACAGCTAGCATTGCCTCCTTACTTCCCAGCTTTGCCATCATTGAAGTTGCCCCAGAAGTTGAGACGCAGCAGCAAGTAGTAGAGGCTTTAAACGCTGAATTAGAAACTCATCGGCTCTGTCAGTGGGGTACTCCCTCAAAACTGCTCAAGCTTCAAAGACGCCGCCTAGCTCTACAAGATGAAATCAACAAACGTCAGCTTAAATTCCGAGAATACCAAGCACGCCACTGGCAAGAGTTTCTCAACCTAATTGAAATTTTAAGGGCCTTCGGTTGTCTCAACGAGGTGACACCTACACCTTTGGGGGAAGCAGCGGCAGCCATTAGGGGTGATAACGAGTTGTGGCTGGGTTTAGCGCTAATGTCGGGTTCTTTTAATGATTTAGATCCCCATCTCCTAGCAGGGATTGCCTGCGCTCTGGTTACTGAAACTCCTCGCCCCGATAGCTGGACAAACTACTCACCAGCAGACTCGGTGTTGGAGGCGTTGAGGAGTTTGAGAGGAACCCGTCGTCAGCTGTTTCAATTGCAGCACCGATATAATGTGGCATTGCAAATTTGGCCGGAGTATAAATATCTAGATCAGATCGTGGGTGAATTGATTGGTCTGGTTGAACAGTGGGCATTAGGGGTGGAATGGGCAGAGTTATGCACTCACACTAGTTTGGATGAAGGTAACATTGTGCGCATCTTGCGTCGAACAGTGGATTTTCTCTCACAAATTCCCCATGTACCTCATCTGGCAGAAACCATAAAACTCAATGCCATACGTGCTATACATTTACTTGACCGCTTTCCAGTTAACGAAGTCTTGCCAAATTAAATTTGTTGCAACAAGTTTAATCTGCTTAATGTAGCAGTTTTTGCTTATAATTGCTTAAATTCCTTAATTTTTGCTCCGGCAACCTGCTAAAGTACCTAGGGGTGTTGAGGTTGGAATAAACAGTAAGGAGCAGATTGTGTTGAGGAGTGATTCTTGTTCTTGTGGGCAGTGCCATTTGTCAACAAAATTAGACCCTAAGCCTAAATTAGAGAGGCAAAGTTTTTCTTTTCTCAAGCTGGTAGGGGGCTGTGATTTGACAAGTGCGGGTTTTCCCATCAAGAAAATTGTCTTGGGCAGTTTTATTGGTACTTTGCTCCATTCTTTAGTACTGCTACCAGCAGCTTGGGGAGGTATTGTCACAGATAATAGTGTCGAAACAATATTTTCTGAGGAGAATACTAATGCTATTCCCCTAAAGTTAGCTCAAGAAGCTGGGGAGATTTCGGCGGCAGCAACGGCACAACTGGCAGTAGTCAAAAGCCTTGATAATAATGGGCATTGGGCAGGAATTAGCAGGCGCTTACGCTTAACAGGTATTGACTATTGCATTGTTGACTTTGCTCAAGTCCAGAAAGCCTCAGATTTGGGAAGCTCTCAGCTGCTGTTTTTGCCTAATATTGAACTGCTTAAACCTTCGCAGCTATTGGCATTACAAGAATGGATGCGCCGAGGTGGTAGGGTAATTGTGAGCGGACCAGTGGGTAATCTTTCACAACCAGCAGTACGAAATCGCTTGCGTACTCTCCTTGGTGCCTATTGGGGCTTTAACCTCAGCCAAGGCAACACTGTGGAAACTTTGTCCACTGACCAAGAAATCCGGATGGGGCAGGAGGAATTAGCTGGAATTATTCAGGGAGGGGCAGTAATTCCCACCAGTGATGATTCTACTATCGCCGGTGTCTGGAATCAGGATGACAACCCACCAGCAGTGGTGACAACTGAACAATCGACCTTTTTTGGTTGGCGCTGGGGTGTCGATAAGGTGGCCTCAGCTGAGGTGGATAGTGCTTGGTTACGAGCAGCTATTGATCGCTACGGTTTAAACTTTCAAGAGTCGAATACCGCCACAGAGGAATCACCTTCCTACTGTATGTCTTCCCAAACTCCAAATAACGCTGCTAGTAGGATAGTTGTAAATCATGGCAGAGTTGTTCCCACTAGTTCCAATCAGGTATTAAGGCGAGTACCAGCCAATTCTGAGTCTAGGGAAACACTCACGCCTTTGCAATTATCGGCTATGGGTCAAGAGCTGGAAAATCTTATTGGTAGGTTTGAAAGTGCTCTGTTGGCTGCTAATGCGGCTAATAGTGGTCTTGATTTACAAACAGGTGCTGCGATTCAGCAATTCCTGGTTAATAATGAAAAGGAAAATGCCAATCTAGATAAAATTAACACTGCTACTGCAATTATTACTCAGGCAAAGGCTGGTTTGCAAAACTTTCTGCAAGCAGTTGCTAAACAAGACGATTACAGAGCAAGACAGCACTGGCTCCAGACGCGACGCCTTCTCTGGGAAAACTACCCTACGGATCGTCCACTTGCCCAACCGGAAATTAGGGCGATTTGGCTAGACAGAGGTACCATTGTCAGTACGAAATCAAAGAGGGATTTAGCTAAGATTTTCGACAAACTGGCAAAAGCAGGTTTTAATACGGTTTTTTTTGAAACAGTTAATGCCAGTTATCCAATTTACCCCAGTCGGGTTGCACCGGAGCAAAACCCCTTGGTTAAGGGTTGGGATCCCCTGGAAGCAGCAGTTGAGTTAGCCCATGAGCGGGGTATGGAGTTGCATGCTTGGGTTTGGATCTTTGCGGCGGCTAACCAACGTCACAATACTGTCTTGGAACAACCAGTTGACTATCGAGGTCCTATTCTAGAGCGCCATCCTGACTGGGGTATTGTTGATAAGCAGGGTCGCTTATTCCACCAGCATAGCAAAAAGGCTTTTCTCGACCCTGCCAATCCCCAAGTGCGGCGCTATCTGATTGCACTCTTAGATGAAATTTCCAGCAGCTATGAGGTTGATGGTATTCAGCTAGACTATATTCGTTACCCTTTTCAAGACCCTAAGGTTAATCAAACCTACGGCTATGGTCAAGCAGCGCGTGAACAGTTCGAGAAATTGACGGGAGTTGACCCAATTGAAGTTTACCCTCGCGATCGCGCTTTGTGGCAGAAGTGGACAGATTTTCGTATTCAACAAATCGACCGCTTTGTGGCTACAGTGTCTTCTCACCTACGAAAAAAGCGTCCTGAATTGATTTTATCTGCTGCTGTCTTTGCTAAGCCTAGAGCAGAGCGTCTACAAAGACTACAACAAAACTGGGAAGCTTGGGCCCGTCGAGGTACTCTTGACATGATTGTGCCCATGACTTACGCCCCCGATACCAATAGTCTGCGTAATCTAGCACAGCCAGTGTTGACACAATCTTCTCTTAGTAGGGCCTTGGTTTTGCCAGGGATTAGGCTATTGAATTTGCCTGATATTATCGCTGTTGATCAAATTCAATTGCTCAGAGATTTACCTGTAGGCGGTTACGCTCTGTTTGCAGTGGAGAATCTTAATGGTAATTTGCGTAAAATCTTCAGTCGTACTCAGGGCCCAAATGACAGCTCTGATACTGAGCCTTTGCCCTACCGTCAGCCTTTCCCAGCAGCAGCGGTGCGCTATGGGGCATTGCAACGAGAGTGGAATTTTCTGTTAACTAGTAATCAAATCTGGATTCGGGAGCCAATACTATCTGAGTGGGGTAAACAAGCTGATGCCCTCTCAGAATCCCTAAATCAACTAGCAGCTGAGCCATCACCGCAAAATTTAGCTGCAGCAAAAACAGTGCTGCTATCTTTTCGCTCTCAATTTCCCAAGTGGATGCAGGAGCAAGCGAGGATGCAGCCCTATCAAGTTCAAGTGTGGGATAATCGTCTGGCGACGATTGAAAGGTTACTGCGCTATGGGGAGCGCACAGCTTTGAATCGAGGGCGATTAAATTTGGCTCAACAGCAATAAGTTTTCACAGATAGCACTTACGCCGTGAAACTGAAAATTAACGCTTTAGCTTATAGGGAATAGGGAACAAGGGATTATGGCAATTTTAAATGATTGCGTAAATTCTGATAGACTTTACTTGCTTATTATAGAGATGTAAAGAGGGAGGCAGAAGAAGAAGATTTGAGAGTTTTACTCATTGAACAATTTCATAAATGGAACGTTCTAGCATCTTCCGAATTAATAATACTTATTATCCTTACCTAGTAGCAGCCATCCTAGTATTTGCCCTACTTATTCGTTTAATTGGCTTGAACAAGGGAATATGGATTGATGAATATTTTTCATTTCGTTGGAACGAAGGAGATAGTATTGGAACATTAATTGTCAGCTTAAGAAGTCATAACAAACCTCCTTTCAAATTCACCATTTAATTACATTTATATTTTGGGCAATAATTCCTATTGCAGTATTTTTTGGTAAATGTAAACGGAACTTTCTTTTTTTAGTTGCCAGGGTTGATTTAACTGTCAAAAGTGAGGATTACAGAAATGCATTATTAGCGATTAAGTCCGAAATAAAAAAGCCATTAAAAATCATTTTTTTTTGATAATTAGCCATGATTTCTACTTTATAAGAGTGGAAAATGGAATACTCTCCTTGAGACGGGATCAAAATCAATCCCATAAGATAGGTTATGATGCTAGTACCCTGTTATGGGTTGGGTAAAAAGCTGCAGTGCGCATTGACTCCCCAAAAGTACCTGGTGTAATTTATCCCGACAACAATAGCAGTGCTGAAATTTTTACTAACTCAGATCCCCATGCTTATGTAGAACTAGAATTTCTTAGTCCACTAAAAACCCTGAACAATAGGAGACTAGTCAGTTTTACTACCACATATACTTTATCGCAGTACGTATTAAGCTTAGGACAAGCTAAATCGCTAGAACTTTGTCAAATTCACCCCTTCTGCCTTGGAGCCTTCTGCCCTAGAGCCTTGCGCGTAGCGCTATAATTCCCCGCACAACCGAGAATCCTCAACAAGAAGCTAGGAAAATTCTGGGACGATAAATAGGGCAATCATCAAAGACTCTCCTCATTCTCAATAGAGGGCATCACAGAGCCTATAATTGAGCCGTTATCGCTTTAAATGACAGATCTTATATGACTAATGCTATTGTCGCTCGGTTGGGCTTTTCTGTAGTAGTCCCTGTAGCTTTGTTGGCAGTGAGCTTAACTTCAGCGGCAGCAAGAGCGCAGAGCCGACTTTACACTCCGCTTCCTATTCCTGATACTAATGAAATCAATGACAAACTCTCAGAAAAAGATATTCCTACCGGTGATGGCGGTTTTGCCCGCGACTACTTAGTAGATTTTCAGGACGGGGATCAAGTTGCTATTGATTTGACCTCAGACAACTTTGATACTATTGTCACACTCATGGCAACTGATGGCTCAACTATAGCAGAAAATGACGATGGTCCTGATGGCAGCACTAATTCTCTCCTATTTGCCAGAATTTCTGAATCAGGTCAATATATTATTCGGGTGCGTGCTTTTGGAGAAACTGGCGGTGGTGATTTTAACTTGAAGGTAACACGACTGCGACCAATCGATAACTAGAGCTTTGATTAACCTCATCTGCTAAGAGGTGCTCAGTTGCCGAGAAAGAAAAGTTGATTTAAGAAAAATCCTAGGGCAGCACTACCTAGAGGCACTGTCAGATTATCAATGCCCAACTTGGAGAAAGCTTCTAAAGCTGTGGCAAATAGGGCGATAACTATTGGCAGTAACCAAGTTTGCCAAATACTGCCGTTGACTGCAAGCAGAATTAGGCTACTGACTGCATAGCTAGTTATTGCCATAGTCACAGAGCCTTCCCAGCTTTTGTTCATACCCCAAACTTTGTAGGGGTGTTTACCAAAATTCTGACCAATTAGCCCCGCTAACCCGTCTCCCCAAGCCATGATCAAAATACCAATAGCAGCATATTGATATTGATTTATGGGCCAAAACCAGGCGATGAGGACACCAATGCTGACAGCATAGAAGAATGTACCCAGACTTTTGCGTCCGACGCTGTTGATACCGGGCAGAATGGGTATGTAATAGGACAACAGTGCAATTGCACTGGCAACGATGGCAGCGGAGATACCTACCCAAGCCGGTATTTGCAACCACCAAGCCAATAAGATAACGTTGCCAGTGCCAATATGGACTATCTTGCGTGTTAGTTCTGAATTTGTGGCACTATGGCGATATAAGGTTTCCGCTAATAGCACAATGGCACCGAGACCAATTGCCACAATCACAATTTGCAGCCACAGCACCGATGTTGATTCTAACCAGAGTACGGAATTAAGCAAAGACTTGATAACTCAAAAAGCAAAACCTCTTTAACACTTTATCTAGATTTGACTCGAAAAATGAAGATATTACTCATTGGACTGATTAAAGGCTACCGAATTTTGATTTCTCCTGTGTTTCCACCCACCTGTCGGTTTCAACCCACCTGCTCTAGCTATGCTATCCAAGCAATAGAAAGGTTTGGAGTATGGCGTGGTGGATCCTTAGCAATTCGACGCATATTACGCTGTCACCCCTTTCATCCAGGTGGCTATGATCCTGTGCCAGAGGCTGACAACTCTAATGTTAAATCTAAGGCAGATTATTAAAGTTGGCATGAGCCAGTGCAAAGTAATCGCCTCAGCCTAGAAAGTTGCTACTCAAATGAGAAGCACAACCAGATGCAGAGGCGATTTGCCTAAGCACCCGCTTTCCTCTTAGTTAGAAGCAGGTGCTTCTTGAGGTTGAGAAGCAGGTGCTTCTTGAGGTTGAGAGGCAGGTGCTTCTTGAGGTGCTTTAGGCTTTTTCTCGTAGACTTGAATGCCCGGAGTATCCAAAACAAATCCTTTATTCGTCTTAGCTCCCAATTTGCCTCCAATCGCTGCTACCCACATGGGGTAAGTATCATCGGCTGTGGTTAATTTTTTCCAAACTTTAGGCTTGACAGTAATCGTGAAAATCGTGCCGTCGCAATCTACCTCAAACTCTTGCCAACCATTCTTTACTGTGCGTGTTGTGGGTAACTCGTTGATTTTGATTGTGAGTTCGAGTCTACCAGAGGGAACAACTTTAGGTTGTTTAGTCTGCGATTGAGGTACTTCACCTGCTTTTTGAATGCCTATGATTTCAACCATTTATAGCTCCTTAGCTTATAAAAAGATCATGTTTATACTACCTAAGCTTTTGCTAGCTGAGACAGTGACTGACACAAGTGTGCTATGAAACCTTATCAAAGAATGACAATTATAGAGTGTGGAGAACCTCTAGTTCCGATCCCATTAGAACAATTTGCAATCGAATCACCTCACCCCTACGCAAAATTGGGAGCACCTTACGGAAATATCTCGCCCTATTATCTTCGCCAGAGTGTACTTGCTGCCTTGGAAAGAGCCCAAGAACAACTGCAACAGTGGCATCCTGGTTGGCGTCTCCAAATCTTTGATGCTTATAGACCCTTGGCAGTTCAACAATTTATGGTACAACATACTTTCATTGAGGTAGCTCGGACAGAGCAAATTAATCCAACCAATCTCTCCCAGGAGCAGCAGCAAGCGATTTGGCAGCAAGTTTATCAAATTTGGTCTATACCAAGTTCTAATCCCATGACGCCGCCTCCCCACAGTACAGGTGCTGCTGTAGACCTTACCCTACTGGATGCTACAGGTCAAAAAGTTGATATGGGCTCTGCTATCGATGAACTTTCACCTCGCTCTCATCCAGATTATTATGCTAGTCAGCCAGAGTTCAGCTACCATAAATACCGAAAACTTTTGCGGGATGTGATGCGCTCAAGCGGATTCCAACGCCATCCTGGCGAGTGGTGGCATTTTTCCCTTGGGGATCAAATGTGGGCGTGGCTGTGCAATCAAATAAATAACTCCCGTAATTTTACTGCTCGTTATGGTCGCGTTGATGATAGTGTTTAACGCTTTTAGAGAAAATTAGGATTAACAAACTATTGAACCTGTAGTATTTTACCAAGTAATTTTCCCCAAGTCGCTGGACCAATAATGCCATCAGCTACTAAGCCGTATTGAGCTTGTAATTTTCTGATGGCTCTGTTTGTACCAGGGCCATAGATGCCATCTATATCAGCACCAACTCGGTATTGGAGGTATCTAACAATTATTCCGCCTGCGTGATTTTCTCTAACTATTGGCTGGGCAAGGATTTGATTAATTGCACCCCACGTGGCAGGACCAGCAATGCCATCAGCATTAAGATTCAAAATCGATTGTAGATTTTGTGTTGCTGATTCAGTAGCCCGATTTTTTACTCCATTTTCTGCTAAAGCTTTACCGTCTTTATCTACGATTTTTAATTTATTTAAGGCCTGTTGAAGCTTGAGAATCTCAGGAATACTTACAGTTTTAGGGGCACTATCATCTGGATCAGAGTTTAAATCTTTCTCGAAACTTTCCCCAGTTAAGCCCTCGGCAATTGCAGTTGCCATGGCTTCGGCATCAAACAGTTCCATGTCTCTTCGAGAATCACAGAAACAGCATTCTATAAGAATTGCTGGCATCCTCGTATTTCTAAGTACATATAAATGAGATCCATGTTTAACTTTTCTATTGAAAAACCCTAACTTAACTATCTTGTCGAGGACAGGCTTAGCAATTTTTTTAGATGTATCGCTCACTCCATATATTTCTGCACCGTAAACTTTGCCGTTAAAGGCATTAAAATGAATGGATACAAATACATCTACTCTGTGCCAGTTAGCAGTATTAACTCTTCTGGAGAGAGAATTTAAGACGCTCGTAGCACGGCTAGGGGTGCAATTTATAACTCGGTGATTTCTGGATTTTAATTTTTCTATTAGTTTTGTTCCTACCGCTTTTGTAAGCTGATCCTCGATTTTTATACCTCTTGCTCCTACATCTGGAGGAGCATTATGACCCATATCAATTCCAAATTTCATTGAATTTATGCTGTTTAATGCTATACCCCAACACGACTCTAATTTAACTCTTTTCTAAGCAAGGGTGTACCCCTTCCCAAAATTAAGATTATGCCTTAAGAGTGTGTATTCAATTAAGAAAGGGAGAGGGGGAGAAAGTTTGAAGAATTTTCAGGCAACCAGAAAATCTGAGCTTTAAATGCACACTAGCTGACAGCAGGCATCCTTACCCCCAATTGACCTAATTGAAACTGACAACTAGGTATCCAAATCCAAGGCTCTAGAGCCACCTTGCTCTAATTGAATCAAAAGTTTGCCCAACTGCGACCAAATCAGGGAACCGATTAAAAAAGTTAAGGACATGGATACAGAGAAAGACAACCATGCAGGAAATCCAAAAGCCTCTAACCCAGAGGTGAGGAACAAACAAACTCCAGCAGCAATTCCCAAAAAAGGTAAGAGTAGCTGCAATCCTTGCGCTTGATTGAGCTGATTAGAGGAGGGATCATTTGACCATTGCTTGACTTTTTGTTTGAGGGTAGCCTCAAAAGCTGCACCAGAAGTAATCCCAATCAGTAAACCGACAACTATCAAAAAATATGGTGGTTCCGAGAGATAATACATGAAGCACTCCTATTTGAAAACGAGACTAGATTCAGCTCTCATACCATTTTGCTTTATTCTGGCGACACTGGGATTTATGAAATTTTGTGCTGGAAAGGCTTGTGATCCGCAAAATCCGAAAGTACCAGATTAACCCTATTGTGATTTAGATCACTCATAGAGCTTAAGGTCAGCCTAACCAGGCGAGTAGTGTTAACTTTGATCTAATCTAACTGCTTATTGTTTTCTAACCAAGGTATGGAAACTCGACGGATTGTTGATATTCTACGAAATGCTCAGCCTGATGAATCAGTTACAATTCAAGGCTGGGTGAGAACCAAACGCGCCTTAAAGGATTTTTCCTTTATGGAGGTGAACGATGGCTCTTTTATGGAAAATTTGCAAGTAATACTCAATCCAGACTTGCCAGATTACGAGAACATTCTCAAGCAGCTTAATACTGGGGCATCGGTAGAGGTTAATGGTATTCTATCACCCTCTCCTGGGAAAGGGCAGCGGATTGAACTCAAAGCCTCTCAGGTAAAAGTATACGGTGAGGCTAATCCAGAAACCTATCCGCTCCAGAAAAAACGCCATTCTTTTGAATTCTTGCGTACAATCGGACATTTGCGATCGCGTACCAATACTCTTGGGGCAGTCTTCCGGGTGCGCAACGCTTGTGCCCATGCCATCCACCAGTTTTTTCAAGAGCGCGGTTTTTTATGGGTACATACCCCAATTATCACTGCTAATGATTGTGAAGGGGCTGGTGAATTGTTCACTGTCACCAACCTGAATTTAAAGGAGATGCCCCAGACAGAAACAGGAGAAATTGATTATAGCCAAGACTTTTTTGGGCGCAAAGCCTACCTCACTGTCAGTGGGCAACTACAAGCTGAAGTGATGGCAATGACATTTAGAGATGTTTATACCTTTGGGCCAACTTTCCGGGCGGAAAACTCCAATACTTCCCGGCATTTGGCAGAGTTTTGGATGGTAGAACCAGAGATGGCTTTCTGCGATTTGTCAGGGGATATGGATTTAGCAGAGGAATTTCTCAAGTACATTTTCAAGTCAGTTCTCGAGAAATGTCCAGAGGATATGGAGTTTTTCAATAAACGGATTGATGATTCAGTGCTGGCAACTGCTGATAATATCATTAATAACCAGTTTGAGCGAGTTACTTATACAGAAGCGATCGCTCTTTTAGAAAAAGCTAAGCGTAAATTTGAATATCCAGTCAGTTGGGGCTTAGATTTACAGTCAGAACACGAGCGTTATCTAGCAGAAGAACTATTTAAAAAACCGGTAATTGTCACTGACTACCCAGTTGAGATTAAAGCCTTTTACATGCGTTTGAATGAAGATGAGAAGACAGTGAGGGCAATGGATGTTCTTGCTCCTAATATTGGTGAAATTATCGGAGGTTCCCAGCGGGAAGAACGTCTCGATATTTTAGAACAGCGGCTGCAAGCACAGGGGATGAATCCAGAAGATTTGTGGTGGTATTTAGATTTGCGCCGCTATGGCACTGTACCCCATGCCGGATTTGGTTTAGGATTTGAACGACTGGTACAGTTTATGACTGGCATGGGTAATATCCGCGATGTAATTCCTTTTCCTAGAACGCCTTTAAGCGCTGAGTTTTAAGAGCAAATAGGAAAAGCAATGCTACAAATAGTCTGACTTAAGTAATCAGTAATAAGTAATAAGTAATAAGTAATAAGTAATAGGTATAGCCTATCTTGAATAACTGAGATACACCTAGTTCTGTTCCCTGCTCCCTTTTATCTAAAACCAAGAAGTTTTTATCTCACCAACTTGCGAGGTACTATAATAAAAGCTTTTGTTATTACTTAAAACTTATTAATTAAAATTCTCTTTGTAGAGACGCTGTATATCGCGTCTCTACATTCTTTTTCAGCAGAGTTCTAATGAACCCAATCAATGTCGATCACGCCAACATCAAAGCAACTTCTTTAGCAAAATAAGTGAGAATGAGGTCAGCACCAGCACGCTTGATGCTAGTGAGAGTTTCCAGAATTACTTTTTTCTCATCAATCCAACCCTTCATGCCAGCAGCTTTAATCATGGCGTATTCGCCGCTGACATTATAGGCAGCCACTGGTAAATTAGTGGCATTGCGCACTCGCAGGATAATGTCTAGATAAGCCAAAGCCGGCTTAACCATCACAATGTCTGCCCCTTCAGCAATATCAAGTTCAATTTCTTTGAGCGCTTCGGTAGCGTTAGCGGGATCCATTTGATAAGTCTTTTTGTCACCAAATTTGGGCGCTGATTCAAGGGCATCCCGAAAAGGACCATAGTAAGCAGAGGCATACTTAGCCGAGTAGGCAAGGATGCTGACATCAGTATATCCTTTAGCATCTAAAGCCTTGCGAATTGCTCCAATTCGACCATCCATCATATCGGAAGGAGCCACCATGTCTACTCCAGCTTCTGCTTGGGATAGAGCCATTTTTACTAAGACTTCGACAGTAGCATCATTGAGGATTGTGCCATCTTCAGCAACAATTCCGTCATGCCCTTCACTGGAAAAAGGATCGAGGGCAACATCAGTAATCACTACAATTTCTGGAACTTCTTTCTTAATTGCCCTGACAGTTTGTTGTACTAATCCCTCTGGGTTGTAACTTTCGGTACCAGTGGCATCCTTCTTGGCTTCGGGGATGAGGGGAAACAGGGCAATTGCCTTAATTCCCAAGCTAAAGGCTTCTGCTACCTCTTTTAGTAATAAGTCTAAAGAATAGCGGTAGCACCCTGGCATAGAACTAACCTCAACCTTTTGACCCTCTCCTTCCATCACAAATAGAGGATAGATCAAGTCATTGGCACTCAGTTGAGTTTCTTGCACCATCCGGCGCAGAGCATCCGTGCGACGCAAACGCCGTGGACGGTGAGACAAAGACTCTTGAGCAAAAATCGAATAATTTGTAGCAGGATTGGAGGAGGACATAGGTTAGTTGACTAGTGATGCAAATTTAGTGGAGTACAATAGTAATCGTTCCAAACACTTGGGCTAAAAGTTCACTTCTGTAACGAAACTTTTAATTGCGCCCATGGCAATAAACGATAAGAGCTATGTCCGCTCGACGAACTGAGAGTCAAGAAAGAATTATCAAGCTGCTAAAACAGCTCAAACGCGAGGTTAGCGCCCAAGAACTTTTTGTTGAGTTGCGCAAACGCAAGCAAACCCTAGGGCTGGCAACCGTTTATCGATCCTTGAAAGCACTAGCAGTCCAGGGACTAGTCCAAACTAGAACTCTTGCCAGTGGCGAGTCCCTTTACAGTCTGCTCAATACTACCAAACATCACTTGACCTGTCTTCAGTGCGGTGATTCTATAGCCCTTGAGGATTGTCCTGCCTGTAATATGGCAACAGATGTGCCTGAATTATTGCAATTCAAGGTCTATTATCACACCTTTGAGCTTTTTGGCTTGTGTTATTCCTGCCAGCAAGAAGTCAGTACTGAAGCCGAGAATGCAACGGAGACGGGGAGATGGGGGGAGGGGGAGAGGGGGAGAAAGATAGTTTAAACACGACTCGTTGACCGATAATCGGAGGGATCAAGCCCCCGAATGCTATTCGTGGGGATTGTGAGCGAAAAAAGGTGTGGGAGGTGTGGAGGTCAAATAAGGCAATGGAGGCGATCGCTAATGCCAAAAACCAAAATTTTGCTAAAGGGGCAATCCTAATACCTTCGGTTCCTATTTCGAGATGCCCTGCGATTCAGGTGAGATTCTGGCAGAGTTTGGTTATACTCTCATTAGTCATTATTAGTCAAATAGATACGAGTGAGCATTGTATCAGTTAAAATATTGCATTATATCGTGTTCCCAATGATCTTGAACAACTTACCTCCATTTTGATCACAATTCTCGGCTACTGACCTAGTTCCTTGGAGCGCCGATAAGCAGTTTGCACGGCTTCGATTAACGCTGAGCGGAAACCAGCACGCTCTAACTGGGCGATTCCAGCAATTGTAGTACCGCCAGGACTAGCAGTACGATCCTTAAGTTGAGCAGGATGTATTTGAGATTCTTTGAGAAGTGTTGCTGTCCCCAGTACTGTAGAAAGTGCCAACTGGGAAGCGATTGCTCTCGGCAGCCCTGCTGCTACACCACCATCAGTGAGGGATTCAATCATGATTGCCACGTAGGCTGGTCCTGAACCTGATAAAGCTGTTATCGCATCCATCAAATGTTCTGGCACCTCTACAACTTCGCCTACTGCCTCAAAAATTGCTTTGGTCTTTGCTATCTGCTCAGATTTTACAGTCGAACCTGTTGCGATTGCAGTGATCCCTGCCCCTACTGTCGCTAGAGTATTGGGCATTACTCTAATAACTGGCTGCCTTCCAAAAGCTGACTCTAACTGACTCAGAGGCATGCCAGCTAAAATTGAGACCACTACTGGCAGCTGCTGTGTTAATTGGCGGTTGCCACCACTTTCTGGAGCCAGTTCTGCTGCTACCGTTTTAAATACTTGGGGTTTAATCGCTAATAACAGAACCTCCGATGCCGACGCTGCAGTTTGTCGGTTATCTGAAGTCACCTTAACTCTGTACTTTTGCGCCAAAATCTCACGCCGGGGCGCTTGTGGCTCACTCACCAAGACGTTATCAGGGTAATAAAGCTGTTGAGCAAGCAGGCGAGACAAGATTGCCTCTGCCATTACCCCTCCACCAATAATGCCAAGCTTGACAGACACCCCAGACCCCTTTGTTGAAAGTAAAATTTTTAGATTTTAGATTTTAGATTCTAGATTTCTAGAGACAGCTCCAAAATTGAAAATCTCTACTGAGCTATCCGCTCCGGTTCAGTTGCCCAAGCAGGGGCGGGAGCAGCTTGATGAACATCGCGCATCTGCGTAGCCGCAAGATCAGGGATTGTACCAGATTGGGTGCTAACCTGAACACAGCTAGGTGTAAATAAGAATATACTTTCGCCGATTCTTTCCTGATGACCATCAATAGCATAGGTGCCGCCGGCAACAAAGTCCACCGCTCTCTGGGCTTGGTCTGGGTCCATAATTGTCAGGTTTAAGACCACTGACTTGCGCTCTCGCAGTGCTTGAATTACCTGTGGCATTTCCTCAAAAGAGCGTGGCTCAATCACTGCTACTTCTGAAAGACCATTAGCTGCTCCAGGCATTCCAATCACATTATTCACCGAATTTCCCCCAATTCCTGTTTCTGAGCCAACAACTGCTCTTTCCCGCATGCGGCGTCGCCCTTGTCGTTCTTCCTCAGGCGGCGGTGCTTGCACTGGCTGCTCTTGCTGGTAGAGATTCTGGTAGGATTCCCCATCAGCTTCCTCGTAATCGTAGTCGTATTCTACAGGTTCATTAAGACCCACAAAATCTCTTAGCTTGGTGAATAAGTTGTTCATAATTATTCAGTCTCCATTAAAACCTAAATTTGGAGTGAGAAACACACTCATGGGCAACCAGTGAGACAGTAGCTTTCTAGATACTAGGCTGTTCAGAGCAATAAACAAACAAAAATTGCTGCTTTAGTGCTCCCCCCGACTAGAAATGAATTATTGCTGAGTTTCTCAAAATTAAGCTAAAAGTATAACCCAGACTCCTGCAAACAGTTAGTCTATCAACACAAATATGATTTGGTCAGCAACTCCAAGCAATTTATTTTGAGTAACAATATTTTATGATAGATTTTTGTTTCTTCACTGTCTAATCCTTAATCCCTAACTAAGCTGTCCGTTCACCAAAAATCGTCCGTCCTACCCTAATCATCGTTGCCCCTGCTTGTACGGCGAGAGGATAGTCTGAGGACATGCCCATAGAAAGCTCTTGCATCTGAAGATGAGACCAGTTTTGCTGCCTAATTTTGTCAGCGAGTTCCCGAGTACGCTCAAACACCTCAAAGCTTTCCTCTGGGGATAATCCTAATGGGAGTATTGTCATTAAACCTCTAATTTGTAAAGCTTGACACTGCTCAAGTTCTGCTAAATCCCCTAGAAGTTGTGGTACACTCCAGCCGTACTTACTAGGATCTGGCAAAATTTTTACCTGAAGGCAGACTTTAGGGCTCAAAGACAACTCAGTAGCTATGCGATTCAGTCGCAGAGCCAGCTCAAGGCTATCACAAGAGTGAATCCACTGAAATTTTTCTAAGGCTTTTTTAGCTTTATTGCTCTGTAGATGCCCAATTAGATGCCAGGTGAGGTCTGGCAAATCCCGTAGCTGGGCAATTTTTCCTTCTGCTTCTTGAATGCGACTCTCGCCAAAATCGCGCACGCCAGCAGCATAGGCTTCTCGCATGGCTTCCACCGATACCTGTTTGCTAATGGCAATTAGCCGGACTTGAGTCGGTAGCTGTTGACGAATATTAGCAATTCTTTCTGCAATTAGGTCTGTCATTGAAAAGTTTGCTTATAGATGAGCTGAAGCTGCTCAAAATCACGGTATGAACCGCTGCGTCGAAGCAAGCGGATGCGACTTTCCACTAAGTGGCGAGCATCGGAGCGGCTAATTGGTTCAAAGGTCAGACCCTTGGAATCAGTCTTCACTACAAAGAATAGGCGCTGGGCATAGAGGGTGGTAAACAATTCCTGGTTGTCTTCAACCATGCAAACTCGAAAAAGAAGACCAAATGTTGGGTGATTGAGATAGGTTTCGGCGTTCATCAACATTCCCACTATAATTACCCAACCCTATTTGTGGGATTGGGAGAAGCCACCTGGAACCCAGGATTAGTAACTGCGATGATTACTATGCAGATAATAGATAATAGATCGATTAGGACTTAGAGAGAGTCGGAATCAACACTGTTTTTAAAGAAATTAAGGACTTTTTTTAGTCTATAGTTACAATGCAACTGTTGCGAGCTGGAAACTTAATCAGGGGAGAAACTCACTAACTCAAAGTTTTCAGAGCCTCTAACTGAGCCTGAGCCTTATAAAGGGACTCACACCACTCTTTTTCTGGGTCGCTGTCGGCAACAATCCCTGCCCCTACTTGACCCCAAACGATATGGGGTAATGAGTTTGGGGTTTTGAGCAGTTTTTTTTCAGTCTTGATCCCTGAAAGCTGACTCGTAAACAACAGCGTGCGAATGAGAATATTCAAATCTAAATTGCCGCGTTGGTCAAGATAGCCGCAGGATCCATAGAACAAGTTACGACGCACTGGCTCTAGTTCTTCAATGATTTCTAGGCAGCGAACCTTAGGGCAGCCTGTAATTGTACCGCCGGGGAAGAGGGCCTTGATCAGGTCAATAGTATTGCACTGTGTACGCAGAGTACCGATGATATTACTAACTAGGTGCATGACGTGGCTATAGCGCTCAATCGTTAAGAGTTCATTTACCTCTACTGATCCCCATTGGCAAACCCTTCCTAGGTCATTGCGTTCTAAATCAACAAGCATGATATGTTCAGCTTTTTCCTTATTACTAGCAATCAAGTCTCGAGCTAGTTGCTGGTCAATAGCAATAGTACAACCTCGTGATCGAGTACCAGCAATTGGTCTGGTTTGTGCCTGTCGCCCTTGTAACTGTATAAGTCTTTCAGGAGAACAGCTGATCACGGCACCCCAAGGGGTTTGCCAATAGCTAGCGAAGGGAGAAGGATTAATTTGCTGTAGGGCGCGATAAATCGCCCAACTCTCAGCTGAAGTTGCTGCCTGAAATCTTAAAGAAAGATTAGCTTGAAAAATATCACCTGCCTGGATGTATTTTTTTGCTTGCAAAATGGCAGCTTCATAGTCAGCTTGAGAGGTTAGAAACAGAGGTAGTGGGTAGTGGTTAGTCGGGAGCCGGAAGTCGCTAGTAGTGGATGATTGCTCTAGACGTTCCTCTAATTGATCCAATTGAGCTTGATTGGTGGCTGCTAACCATAGAGTTTGTTGAAAGTGATCCAGTACAGCAAAAGTAGCTGCTTCATACCAAAAAGCAACAGGAAATGGCAGAGGATCCCATTTCAAACGAGGCAGTTGCTCAATTTCCCAAGCGAGATCGTAGCCTAACCAGCCTAACCATCCACCTGTGAAAGGTAAACTTGGCGGTGGTTGTACATTGTCTTTCTTTGCCCCTTTGCCCCTTTGCTCCTTTGCTCCTGAAGAGAGCAAGCGTTGCAGAAAGGGTAGGATTTTGCCTAATGATGGTGTCCACATTTTAGGGCGTCCCTGTAAGATGCGTGGACTCCCAGCACAGATGGAGTATTGAGCCAGTGATGGTTGCTTTTGAGGCGTTGGGTAAGGGCTCTCCAGCAGGGTAGCAATCTTACCTTGATCCCTAAACAGACGCTCAAATACCTCCGAACCCGTGCGATGTTCTAGGGGGAGCGATCGCCAATGCCAGGGCGGGAAGTGATTGGTCATTGCTTATAATATTAGCGATTTAAAGGTTTAATTTGCCTGTAGTCCTCCCCAAACCAGTCGCACTCCCCAGAACATAAGCAAGCCAACAAGTGCTAACCAATCCCCCCAGTGCAATTGCAGTAGATGCCATTGCACCCGATGCTGGTTAGGACTTGTGAAACCACGTACTGTCATTGCCTTAGCGATTTGTTCAGAGCGCAACAGGAGATTTTCTAGCAACCTTTCGGCAACTGTCAACCACACCTGGAGGCTGTTGCGTAGACCAAGCTTTTTCCAGTTGATGGCGCGGGTACGCACTGAACGAGCCAAGTTTTGTACTTCTTCGAGTACTAGGGGAATAAAACGCAAAGACAAGGTTAAGGTAAGAATAATTTCTGTTACAGGTACATTCAAACGCCGCAATGGTCGCATCCAGCTTTCTAAACCGGCAGTAATTTCTTCTGGTGCGGTAGTGAGCAGATAAAGGTTAGAGCTGTAAATTAAGGTAAATATCAGCGTGCTAATGCGAAGGGCAAGGTCTAGAGAGCGGCGAGTAATCATCAGCCTGAATGGTCCTTGATCCAGCTTGAACAAAACATACTGATAGGAGCTAAAACTGGCAGCAGAAAATTCAGGCTCTGGAAGTCGAGGCTGATGGTGAGCATTTAGCCCGTCAGGGGCAAACATTGCCACAATTAGGGCAAATATACTCAGCATCAATAACCACCCCATTTGCTGACGCCAAACTCGCAGGGGGATTGATGCTGATAAGGTCAGTAGAATTAACAGAGCCACAATGGCAAGACGCCAGAGGGGATTGGCCAACACAGGAGCAATCAGAAAGCTGGTAAGCCAGATTAACTTGACCCTGGAGTCGAGATGATGTAACCAGGTCACTGGTTGTTCCAGGTATAACCCCAGAGGTAGTGATCGCAGTAAATCCATGCTCCAATTTTTTAGATTTTTAGATGTTAGATTCTTAAACTTCGGTTAGAGGGGGCATGTGGAAGGAGGCTCGGGAGAAATTTTTGTATACACTTATTCTCCTGTGTCCTACCTCTGTCCCCACACTCTCTTTCGAGGACACAAATGCCTGAATTTGCCTTGATAATCATATCCCTAGTTAAAATTACCCAATTACCAACTCTAGACACGAGTGGCGCGATTACCTAGAGCGTTAAGGTTTTCCACTTCACGAGCTTTCTTGCCCCGCCATAGCAAGCGTACTGGTGTCCCAGCAAAGCCCAACTGTTGGCGAAACTGACGCTCAATGTAGCGGCGGTAGTTGTCATTAAAGCGTTTAGGTTCATTGACAAACAGGGCAATGGTTGGCGGCTGACTTTTGACTTGAGTACCATAGTAGATTTTGCCCTGACGCCCCTGTCGGTTGGTGGGGGGAGAGTGCCAGCTAATTGCTTCTTGAATTACTTCATTAATCACCGAAGTGGTGACGCGACGGCAGTGTTCTTGAGCAGCAGTATCAACTAAATCGAGAATCTTTTTGACTCGCTGACCAGTTAAAGCACTGACAAAAATCATTGGAGCCCACTCAACAAAGTGCAGTCGGTTTTTGAGAATTTGTTCGTACTCGTAGATTGTATAGGAGTCTTTTTCGATTAAATCCCATTTGTTGACCACAATCACAGCAGCACGTCCCTCGTCGGCAATTCTTCCTGCCAGTTTTTGGTCTTGCTCGGTAACACCATCAACAGCATCAATGACTAGTAAAACTACATCACAACGGCGAATCGCCTTGAAGGCGCGATTAATCCCAAAAAATTCTGGGCCGTAGTCAACGTTTTTCTTTTTGCGAATTCCAGCAGTGTCGATTAGGCGATAGTTTTTGCCTTCAATCCCTGCTTCTGGGTCGTCAGGGCGTTCTACCACCATATCAATGGCATCGCGAGTGGTACCGGAAATGGGGCTAACAATCGAGCGGTTGGATGAGGTGAGGGCGTTGAGTAAACTAGATTTACCAACATTGGGGCGTCCGACAATCGCCACTTTGATTTCTGGAGTCTCTGGGATTTCCTCCACGGCTGGTAAATAGGTGATCAGTTGATCAAGGAGTTCGCCAGTACCAACGCCGTGAATACCAGAAACAGGAAAAGGTTCACCTAAGCCTAGTTCCCAAAATTGAGATGCCTGAATAATTCCTTGCTGTGGGGACTCGCATTTATTGACGGCTAGCAGAATTGGCACTGTTTGTTGACGCAACCAATTGGCAATGGTTTGATCAGCAGGGGTGGGACCAGTTTGACCATCTACTACAAATATTGCTGCACTTGCTTCGCTTAAGGCTGCCATTGCCTGTTCTCGAATTAAGGGCAAGAACTCGGTATCATCATCGAAGACTAGGCCGCCAGTATCGACAACCGAGTACTCGCGGTCTTGCCAGAAAGCGCTGCGATAAGTGCGATCGCGGGTTACTCCTGGTTCATCGTGTACAATCGCATCGGTTGCGCTTGCCAAGCGATTGACAAGGGTGGATTTGCCCACATTTGGGCGTCCGATAACAGCAACAATTGGCAAGACCATACCGTTTTTTTGAACTGAGAGTGATGTTAGAAGCTATGATCTTTAATCTTAACTAATTTAAAAATAGGAATCAGGAGTGCCTTACTCTGCTAGGAGCAATGCTGCGGCACAAATGTAGCCTTCGGCTTGGCGAGAGCTTAACGCTAACAAGAAAGGAGTTTAGGAATTCAGAGGTAGCGATGCAAAACCTCAACTGTGGCTTTGCCAGTTTTTTCCCATCTGAATTGACTTGCTTGCTGAAGTCCCAGGGTACGCAAACGCGATCGCAAGGCGGGATCAGTTACTATAGCTTGCATTGCTGCGGTGATTTCACTGGTTTTGTAGGGGTTGATCAAAAGGGCGGCATTACCTACAACTTCTGGCAAGGAGGAAAGGTTGGAAGTAATTACGGGAGTACCGCAAGCCATTGCTTCTAGTGCAGGGAAACCAAAGCCTTCCCAGAGGCTAGGGAAGACGAGGGCGATTGCTTGGTTAATGATTTTCGGTAGTTGCTCGTAGGGGAGGTAATCCAGGAATTTTACCTGATGGCTTAGCTTTAAATGGTCTGCTTGTGCTTTGAGGCTGGGAGTGTAGCGTTGGTCAATTGAACCTACAATTCTGAGTTCATAGTCTCGGCAATTGTCAATGGCAGCGAAGGCATCTATCAGCCGCTTTAGGTTTTTGTAGGGATCGTGGCGTCCTATATAGAGAAAATAGGGACAATCCTCGGTGATTTCCTTGCTAGGTAAGTCAAGAAAGCGGAAATGATTGGCATCGTGGGCAAGGAGGAGGGGTGTTATTTTGGTGGCTGGGATCTTGAAGAAGTTATGAATATCTCTAGCGGTTGCAGTAGAGTTACAGAGAATATGTTGTGCTTGTGACAGAACTTGGGGGACGTAGTAGCGGAAATAAAGTTTTAGGGAAGAGAAATATTGGGGAAAGCGCAAGGGGATCAAATCGTGGACGGTGACAATATAGCGGCAGTTGCTGTAGAGAGGTGCTTCAGGGAGCGGAGAAAATAGGAGGTTCGATTGTAGTTTTTGGTAGATGTGCGGTAGTTTTAACTGAGTCCACAGGAGGCGACGAAAGTGACCTTTAGTTCCTTGTTCTGGGGTTAAATTGGGAGGGACTGGGTAGCGGGTATAGTTAGAGATTTGAGGTGAAAGTTCAGAAGTAAGGGGGGAAATTAGGAGAGTGGGTTTGAGAGGCTCTAGATGAGGGCAAAGATTGGCTGCATAGGTACTAATGCCAGTGGGTTTCGACAAGAGGAAAGATAGATTAACTAATACCGAATTCGACAATTTGGATTTACTCGCCTCAGATAACTTGATATGCCCACCAGTTTACCAAGAGCAGTTTGGGGTTTTGGCAGCAGCAGGATTAGAGCGTGGATAGTAAGTCGAAAAAAGCGCAGGAGAAAAATTGCTTTGTTGGTATATCTTTCTAGGGTCAGTAAGTAGCTATAGGTACTGTGGGCTATTTTCTTGGCAATATTGCGGTTGGTAATCGCAGATGGTTGGTGAACTAAGGCTATCTTACTAGTAATGGCAATTTTATGACCCTGCTTGGCATAGCGCTGGCAAAAGTCGAAGTCCTCGTAATAGAGAAAATAGGCAGGATCAAACTGAGGACAACTGCGAAACTGCTGTAGATTCAGCAGTAAACTACATCCACTTACCCAGTCACAAGTCGCGTAGATATTCTCTGTTGTGCTGGGAAGGGATTTATTGCATAAAATTGCACCTCGCTCCGGTATAAATCCACCGCCAGCAAACCAGATATCACCAGTTGGTGTGTAGATACAGGTACCGAGAATAGAAAGTTCTGGATAGGTTTCAAATAAAGTGGTAATTTTTGTAAGGGTATTTTCTGGTAAGTAGGTGTCTGGATTTACAATCCAGACTATTGCCTTTGAGTCTTGATTGTAAATCCAATTAAGTCCTAGATTACAGGCTTTGCTAAAACCGAGGTTGGTTTTAGCTTCTAAAATTTGGAGGGATTGGGCATGAAGTTTTGGAAGTTCATGATCATTTGGGGAGTTATTGACAATAACAATTTGATGAGGAGTGGCTGGATGAGTTGTAATTGAGTTAATTAAGCGCTCAATCAGGTGGCTCGAGTAGTAGTTAACGGTGAGTAAATAAATCACATTAGTTATATATAGTATAAGAATATAGAATTTGAATTAAGATTTATTATGAACCAAGAAGAATATCTCAAAAAACTTTATGCGAATCGCTTTAGTTACAAAGAGAGAAAATCAAAATTACAACTTTGGAAAATTCTGATTGATGGCTTTTTACAAGAACATGTAGGACAAAACTCAATAGTTTTAGATATAGGAGGGGGATATTGTGAATTCATTAATCAAATTCAAGCTAAGGAAAAATATTTAATTGACTTAAATCCAGATTCTGAAAATTTTGCTGATCCCTCAGTCAACATCCTAAATATTGACATATTGAGTCCGCCCGATCAAGCTTTATCTTGCAACTATTTTGATAGGATATTTATCTCTAACTTCTTTGAGCATCTAGGCAGCAAAGAAGATTTAGTTGAAGTTTTACTATTCTGCTTTAAACACTTAAAAGTTGGAGGTTCTATCCTAGTCATTCAACCCAACTTTAAATACTCTTACAAGGAGTATTATGATTTTATTGATCATCAATTACCCATAACTCATATCTCTCTTCAGGAGATAATGCAGACAATTGGCTTCTCAATTAATGTAGTTATACCAAGATTTTTGCCTTTTTCTACAAAAGGCAGGCCAGCCTCTCCTGACTTATTGAAACTCTACCTAAAAATACCATTCTTATGGTATTTTTTGGGGGGACAAATGTTTATTAAAGCTTCTAAACCTATAAAAGACTTGGGTCGCATTTAATTTTTGTAGGTTAGGTTGAAGTCTTAAAAGTCAGCATCACCTGTAGAATAATAGGGATAATCTGCCAGAAGCTGCTACCTATTAGCTATTTGCTCTCACTGAAATGCCCCCCAAAAGTTGTTTGTGAGTAAACCTATTTGAAGAATTTAACTGCTTAATTCAGCATTTTGGGCAAGTGAATAAACTTTATGAATAAGCAGCAATAACTACCTGGTTTTATTGGCAAACACTGCCATCTTATTCAGGTTGTAAGCTAGCGGATAATTTCTAGATACTTGTGCTGTATAAATTTCTTCAAGTATATTTTTAATGTTGTATTGATATTGCCACTTTGGATAGTGAGATTGAAATTTTCTGACACTGGAAATATACCAAATATGGTCACCATCTCGATTGTTATTGGTGTAGCTGTACTGAAGCTTTTTTCCAGCAATACTTTCACACATAGTAATAGCCTCTAGCATAGAGCAATTGCTATATCGAGAACCACCAATGTTATAAATTTCGCCACAGCGTGGGTTTTGATAAAAATGATAGAAAGCATTGACTAGGTCGTGGCTATGGATATTATCCCTGACTTGCTTACCTTGATAGCCAAATATAGTGTATGGCTCAGAGGTAATTGTACATTTCATTAAATATGCCAAGAAGCCATGCAACTGTGCTCCAGAGTGTAGAGGACCGGTTAGACAACCACCTCGAAAGCTAACGGTTTTCATGCCAAAGTATTTGCCATATTCTTGTACCAAAAGATCAGCGGCAACCTTGGAAACTCCAAACAGAGAGTGTTTAGAACTGTCAATATTCATTGATTCGTCAATGCCAGTTACATATTTATGACTTGGCTCAATTTCCCAGCGCGTTTCTAGCTCTTCGAGAGGTAGGCAATTGGGAGTATCTCCATAAACTTTGTTAGTTGAAGTAAATATGAATACTGCTTGGGGACAGTATTGACGAGCTGCTTCTAGTAGGACTAAGGTTCCATTGGCATTGATCGTAAAATCAGTGTGGGGATCTTGTGCTGCCCAATCATGAGAAGGTTGTGCAGCAGTGTGGATGATCAAAGCGATATCAGAAGAGTACTCCTGAAAAATTTTTTCTACACAGTCGCGAGCACGGATGTCAACATCATAATGGTGATAATGATCACCATACCTATTCTTGAGTGAGTCTCGGTTCCATAGAGTTGATGCAGACTCACCAAAGAAAAAAGAACGCATATCGTTATCGATGCCCACGATATTGAATCCACAATGGGCGAAAAAATGAACAGACTCTGAGCCAATTAGACCAGCTGATCCAGTAATGATCACAGTAGGCATAGCACTAACACTCCTCACAAACCTTGAAGCCAAACCATGTTCACAGTTTTATTTCAGGACTTGGCTAAGCACCGCTTCATTGTCGCATATCCAACCATAGATATCATTTAAAGCTGCTTTGGGATTAATCATAGGCTGCCAGCCAGTTTTTCTAAAGACTTTTGAGGAGTCGGTGATAAAAATAGGAATGTCCCCTTGTCGTCCTTCTGTTACAGGCTTAATTTGAGTAGATTTTCCAGTGATGGCTTCGCATAGTTGGGTCGTTTCAATTAAAGAAAGACTGTTACTGGTTCCACCACCAACATTAAAGACTTCACCATCGAGTTCTAAAAAATGTAGCAATTGATACTCAACTAACCTCAATAAGTCTTCTACGTGTAGTAAATCTCTTACTTGCTTGCCACTGCCCCCATAGCCGATATAGTTGAGTGGTTTTTGAAAGTGGTGGGCTCCAACCCAAAGAACAAAGACTCCTTGATCTACTTTACCCATCTGCCAAGGTCCTGTGACTACACCGCATCTATTGATAATTGCGCTGAGATTATAGGCTTGTCTATATTCTTCAATTAAAAGTTCAGAGGCTAGTTTTGTTGTTCCGTATAGTGAGCGATAGCCTTGTAATAGAAAATCTTCAGAGACGCCTAGTTGGGAAACCCCAGGTAAGATTTGTTCAGGAATAATTTCAAACCTAGTTGGCAATTCTCTTAAGTTCAATGACTTAAGAGGAACAATGGGATAAACACGGCTACTAGAAAGGAACAATAAACGGGCGTTTATTTGTCTAGCTAATTCTAAGATGTTAATTGTTCCCACCAGATTAGTTTGAAGCACATACTGAGGCGATGTAAAACCAGCCATTACAGAAGGTTCAGCAGAACAGTCAATGATAGTATCTACAACAAGTACACCTGGATCTAGGTCTGAAGAAGAGCGAATATCGCCATGAAGGAATTGAATACCCCAGTTTTTTAGCCTAGGAAGATTCAATTCAGAACCGCGACGCCGCAGATTATCCAGGCAGATTATCTGCCAATTACTGTGAAGCTTTTTTAGACCAATTGCTAGAGAACTACCAATAAAACCTGCTCCACCCAAGACTAAAATTCTCTCGGTCATTTCATTTCGTCTTAATTTTTTTTGAAAACCAATCTCTCATCGTCAAGTTTTACTTTGAACCATTACTTGAGGCTGTTTGCGCACATAGTCTCCCCGAGAAAGAATTTTTTCTAAAAACAGATAAAGTACAATAAATAAATATCTGCTACCCATTTCCTTGATTTTTAACTTAGAAATCCCTGTTTGGCGATTTCTCCAAGTGATGGGAACAGTTGTATAAGAGTAACCGCGAACAATTGCCTTAAGTGGCATTTCAACTGTCAAGTTGAAATGATGGGAAATTAAAGGACAAATTCCTTCAATCACTTCCCGACGATATGCTTTAAATGCATTTGTTGTATCGTTATATTTTAAGCCAAATAAAATTTGTACAAACAGATTAGCTAAGCGATTGACAATCAACTTATGAGTAGGGTATTCAATTACTTTTCCTCCTCTAATGAAGCGGGAACCAAATACACATTCGTAGCCTTCTTGAAGTTTGTAATAGTAATTGACAATATCTTCTGGTGCATCTGAACTGTCTGCCATAACAATGACAACTGCATCTCCTTGGAAATTCTCTAAACCGCACCGTACAGCAAAACCGAATCCATTGGGATAGTAGTTATTGAGATAGCGAACTTTATTATTTTGATTGCTGATATCTTGTAGTATTATTTCTGTACGATCACGGCTATTGTCATTGACAACTAAGATTTCATAATCAATTTCCTGCTCTTCTAAAAATAAGCTAATAGCTTGGATTGTGTTGGCGATACCGCCCTCTTCATTGTGAGCTGGAATTACAATTGAAAGTAGATCAATTTTGACCATCTTTTTCAATTGCTGCGATACTCTGCAACTAGCTTTTGACGAATAATAATTGTGTTTATTCTCACAGGAGGGTGCTAGTCCTTCTGGATGGTAGATTGCTAATGAGTCAGTCTTGCTCATCTTGTCAACAGATGTAGCAGGAGCTTTAAATACTAATCTGTCACTAATTACATAATTGATAGCTGCACTTAGCAGTACACCTACTAAGGTATTAATTCCATAATTGACTCCTAACCAATCTAGTAAGGGAAAGACAATGCCGATTCTAGTGATAACGGCAGCGCCAGCTGCAATGTGATAAAGAGGAATTTGTTTACACAAAACTGCTTTGATTGCCCAATTTCCTCCTGGCCAAACCCAGATACGGTAAATGAAAAAACTCAGTAGCAATGACAACTCGATTGCAACCGTATTGGCTATATTGCGCAGCAGAGGTGTATTAAATCCTAGCCATTCAATGATCACAAAGATGAGTAAGATATTAAATGCTGCCGCTACACCACCACCAAAAATAAACTTGATTACTTGCTTCTGAAATATTTCTTTTAATGAAATTTTAGTCATTTATTCCACCACTTTTATCTTAGATTCACCACTTAATTTAACGAACTGCTTTTGCTCTTGATTGTATACCCAAGCCTTAATCACAGTTTCCCCTAAGGGGATAGACTTAGGATAAATATTAGCTTGCCAACCAGATTTTTTGTATCGGTTTGATTTAAGGTTATTGGCAACATCAGAGCTGTCTATATTGACAACTGCACTCGCGAAGAAGGATTGGTTATTTCCATGAGATAGTAATACTAGATTTGGCTGTTGGCTACTATCTGGTAGGATAGCCCAACCAGCTAGCGTAACACTACCATTTCTTGACAGGGTCAAGAGTTGGTCAGTTTTTGGGCTAATATCAACATAACCGTGAATTTTGGTAGGTTCAGCTATAAATGCTATGTCTCTAGGGAAATGCCTAAAACCTAGCTTTTGAAGGGTTTCAGCTGAACTTATCACCAGAGCTGGATCGGGAAAAATAAATTTTAAACAGTTATCTGGTGATTCACTAATAGATTTATTGAAAAAGTGAATGATCTCTAAGCAAGTTTTCCCTCTACTCCGATCCAGCCAAGTTGCCCTTCCATTTGCGATTGCAGATGTAGAGCCAGTAATAAAATTTACTGCTAGAATACCAACAAGCAAGTAACTTCCTAAACGGAGGTAATTATTTTTGCTAAACCATTCCTGTCGATGATATATCAATAATCGCCACATCTGTAGACAGGATATGATCAACAATATCATGACCGTTGTATATCTTGATGAAGACGCTTGCTCGATGCCAAATCCAGCTCTACCGACAGTGGTTATTAAAGCAAAAAAACTTGCAAACCAACCTATTGACAACCAAGGAGCTAAATCATAAGCAAATTTTGATTTATAGTTATAGATATAGTAGACATTAAAAAATATAAAACTAAACAATATAATCAATCCACTAATCATCCGAGGCAGAAATAATTTGCCAACTGGGGTTCCTATAATTGTTAATAGGTAACTTATCGCGGCTAATGGCTCCTTGAAGAAGAAGAGTGTATCAGGATGATGACCTGGTTTGTGATAGCCAATGCTGTAGAAGGCACAGGATATTATAAAGAATGATATCCATAACAAAAGTCTGATTTTACTGGATTTGGTATTACCTTCAACTGAAGCTACTGAGGGGATGACGGCAAGCCAAGAAAATAAGCCATGTGCTGACGAGAAACTAGCAATAAAGCAGCACAGAGCCGCGAGAGTTAGCTTTATAGAAGTAGACCAAGTATTAGTTAAGCTCAGAAGTAAGACAGATAGTATCACGCATGTATTGATTAAAAACCAAGATACCTGGAATCCCCATAACCAATTTTCATTCTGGACTAAAGAGAAAGTTAGGACACAAGTCAAAATATTAAATGAGTGGAATAAAATGTTCCTTTCTTTTTGGCTAATAGCTGCGATTTTGTAGATTGCGCAAAAATTAAATATTGCTAAAAATAGACTAAAGTACAGTTCAATTTTGATCTGCCAATTAGAGGTAAATGCGAGTATTAAAAAGATTATTCTAGGAAAAAAAATTCGATGTTCATTATGCTGGTAAAAAAAATCTTTAAAGTTGACATTACCAGTTGCAATTTTATCAAAAAAACTTATTAATGCAAATTGATCTCCAACGGGAACATTTACACTAAAGCTAGCTATAAACCATAAAATTAGGGCTAATGGCAGAAGATAGATAATTAGCAAATATATCTGAAGTTTAGATAGAGAAATGTGATTATTTAACACTGCAACTCCTTGTTTATTCAACTCCAAACCTTCTAGAAGGCGCTTTAGGTTTGGAGGAATCTAAATCCCTTTCCAAGCTGTCCCCTTTCCCCCCTTCTCTTCCTTAAGATTAGTCATATTTTTATACTATAATCTTCTCTGTTTCTAGTGAGATTAGGATTATAGCAAGGGTCACTTGTGATTATTATGTTCCATTTACTCTGCATATATTGAGTCTCCTTAATAAATCGAGCTAGTTTGCCAGTAGTATCATCACTGCCTCGACTCTTTGACTCATAATGATATAGAACTACATGAGGCAAGTAAATATTTCTGTATCCTTTTTCTACTAACTTGAAACAAAAGTCAACATCATTGAATGCAACTGCTAAATCTTCATCAAGCCCCCCAACTTCTTCAAATACATTCCGCCTGCACATCAAACATGCTGCTGTAACAGCTGAGAAATTATTAACCGTTTTAATGTGACTAAAATAACCTTGAGAACTAGTTGGAAAGTATTTATGACTATGACCTGCAACTCCACCAATACCAGCGACTACACCGGCATGCTGGATAGTATTATCTGGATACAAAAGTAAAGCACCTACAGCTCCTACAGATGGTCTTTGAGCTTGCTCAAGCATTGCATTAATCCAGTCAGGTGTTACTACTTCTGTATCATTATTTAAAAATAAAAGATACTTGCCTCTTGCCTTTTTAACCGCTAAATTGTTGATTTTTGAATAATTAAAAGGAATATTTAAGGAATAGTAGTTGAGTTTATCTGGCTCTCTTGTTTGCCACTTGTTCATAACTTCAATCGCTTGCACTTCGGTGCTGCCATTATCTATTAAAATAACTTCATAATTTTCATATGTAGTGCTTTCAAAAATAGAATTTAAGCATTTATCAAGCATCTCTCCTAAATTTTTGGTTGGGATAATGATGCTGACTAAATCATAATGTTTGATGTCATATCTAACAATGTGATAATCTACAGAACCTGGAGCAGCAGTTACGATCCCTGGTTCCCCTCTTCTGTGGATGGCTTCTGAGATTGCTTTTTTAGCTGCTTCAACAGCATAGTTTTTACTATCTAAGCTACTAGCAGTAGAATTAGTATGCATACGCCAGTGGTACAAAATTTTGGGTATGTGAAATATATTCTCAGTCTTTTCAGTAAATCTTAAGACAAAATCATAATCCTGACTTCCTTCATAACCAACTCTAAACCCACCTATCTCGTTTACTATTGAGCGCCTATAGGTTCCTAGATGGCAAGTATACATCCGAGACAAGAATGAATCTGGACACCAATCTGGTTTAAAGAATGGATCTCTGAGTCGATTTTGTTCATCAATTTTATCTTCATCGGAATAGATCATATCTGCTTCCGGATGCCGATTTAGTAGTAGAACTACTTCATACAAAGCATCTGGAGTTAGTAAATCATCATGATCTAGTAAGGCAATAAACTCCCCTGTTGCTATTTCTATCGCTGAGTTGGAGGCATGGGAGATATGACCATTTTCGGTTCTGAAAACAACTTTAATCCGAGGGTCTTTGGAGACGTATTCCTCTAAAATTGACCTAATATAAGGTTCGGTTGAGGCATCATCAGCAATGCACAACTCCCAGTAGGAATAAACCTGATTCAAGACAGAATCTATCGCCTGCCGCAAAAAATACTCAGGAGTGTTAAAAACAGGCACAATTAAACTAATTACAGGTTTATAACTAAATGTTTCTACTGTTTGAGTTAGCTTGCACAATTCTGCTTGATCAGGGTAGTTTTTGAGTAACCATTTTTGATAGTTAACATCATCACTATGAGGAATTTCTGGTGGTATTTCCAGCGGAAGTGTCGGAGCTTCAAATTTTTGAGACAATACTTTAAGTAATTTGCTTAACGCATACTTAAGTCCCTTAACTCTTAAAACTGCGAATAGGTACTTTCCTCGTGACCATAAATTACCTGGTTCTAAACTAATGTCTTCAGCTAAACCAAAAGTGGATCTAAATTTAAACCATAAACTTCGCAATTGCCAAAACTTGCTACTTTCCATGGCAGTAATAACTACTTGCGACCGCTCCAATTCTACTTTAGTCTGCTGTAGCTGAGATTGCGACCGCTCCAATTCTAATTGAGTCTGCTGTAGCTGAGATTGTGACCGCTCCAATTCTAATTGAGTCTGCTGTAGCTGAGATTGTGATCGCTCCAATTCTAATTGAGTCTGCTGTTGTTGATAGTTAGAGAGCTTCAAATCTTTTTCTAAGGTGCGCACCTCTAACCAATCTTGAAGAACCCATGCTTTGTATGACGGCAACTCAACAGGTTCGTTATCTAAAAATGAGAGTGCATAGTTAGTGTAGTTGGCTCTAGCGTTGAGTTGTTGATATAGATCAAAAGCCTCAGTAAAATGATGCTTGATTAAAGTAGATCGATGGGAACTAGATATCTGGTCATTAAGTAATGCCTCTTCGTACAAAGATGCTACAGAGCCTGTAGAAATTTTTAGTTTATTGGTAACTGTTTCGAGTAAAATTGTTGAACTTAACGCTATTTGTTTAATATTTAAAATTACACATTGTTCTGGAAATTTATCATAAAAATCTATGATTGCTTGATTATAATTAACCCATATATCTACAGCTAAATTAGGGTTTTTATAAAAAACTTCATCACTTCGACGATATAGAGAATCAATAACTTCCCATGGGGAACGATAAACTAACAAAAACTTAGCTTCCGGAATTAGGTCATGCCAAAAATTTAGAAAAAGAGTTGTTCGGGGGTCTTTCCATCCCCAAGTTGATTTTGAAGACCTTTTTTGAATAATTGATTTGGCTTGAGCTAAATATTGTTCTTGAACCTGAATGCTTCTGTGTAAAGTCCAACCCTCTTTACTAATTCCCTGAGAGTGGAAAACACTTTCGTGAAATTCAACAAAATCTAAATCTTCAAAGTGACCTTTGAGATTACTCTTGCCTGCACCCATTAATCGTTGTCCTATATCCACTCCTGCACTCTGAAGCAAGGAAGCAGTAAGAGAAGTTCCCGAACGGTGCATTCCCGCAATTACTAAGATATTTTTTTTGAATGCTGATGCCTTCACAACAACGATTCCTGCTCGCTTAAACTAGGCACTAACTTGCTGTTGACTGATCAATACCTTTGGTTCTATTTGAAAATCAACTATGGCAGTGGAGAGGATATCTTCCTCCATTTGGACTCTAAACATCGCTGCATCAATACAGCGATGGAGATAGACTTCTGCATGATCTATATAACCAAGTACACCAGCATTTAAAAAGTATACTCCAGGCAGAAGATAACAATTAAATTTGAATTTAACTTGAACCACACTTCCTGGCTCGATGTATTCAATACCATGAGTTACAGGATGGGAAGCAGCGCCACCTAGTTCTAATCCGTTAATCGTTTTGAGCAGCATGCCAAATCTTACTTTATAGGCTGCCTCGTCAAATCTCACTGAATAATGATAAACATACTCAGTGTTTCTACAGAGAACATTTACAACTTTTTCCTCAGAATTAGTAATGTAACAGCCTTCAATTTTGGTGCCGCGAGCCACATAAGAAATTGTGCTTTTGGGGATTAGACCAGAATCATAAGAAGACTCAGTTTTATATTTTTTAGTCTGCCGATGCTTGAGTTCATTTTCCTGAAGGAAGTAAATCTTTTCTAGATTGTGCTTAGACTCTTGACAATTGAAATATCTCATTTCCTGCCGCAAGACTTCTAGTTTGTCAGCAGGAGCATAGGCTAGTTTGTGGTATTTAGAAATCACTGACTTGGGAGAGCCACTAAGCAATAATTCGCCGCTATCGATTAAAACGGCACGATTACATAACTCGATAACTGAAGAAGCTGAATGGGAAACAAATAAGATTGTTCCCCCTCGCTCTTGAATAGACTGGATACGAGCAAAGCACTTGCGCTGGAAAACTTCATCTCCAACTGCCAGCGCTTCATCTACTACTAAAATGTCAGGTTCAACGCTAGTAGCAACGGCAAAGGCCAGTCGGACAAACATACCACTGGAGTAGGTTTTAACCGGTTGATCAATAAAATCTCCAATATCTGCAAATGCAGCAATTTGATCAAACTTGGCTTCGATATCTTGCTGAGATAAACCTAGTAGCCTACCATTGAAGAAGACGTTCTGACGCCCCGTAAACTCTGGGTTAAATCCGCTACCCAGTTCTAACAACGCCGAAACTCGACCTTTGACCTTAACTTCACCTGTCGTCGGCGTGAGGGTACCGACCAGAATTTGGAGGAGGGTACTTTTGCCAGAGCCATTGCGTCCTACAATCCCTAAAGTCTGACCTTTAGGGACTTCTAGGTTAATATTCTGTAGTGCCCAAAACTCATCCGCCCTGCTTTTACCCGGCAATAGCAAATCTTTGAGCCGGTCTGCAGGTCGTGCGTATCGCTTAAAGCACTTCGAGACACTCTTCAGAGAAATCGCAAGTTCACTCATCACACACTATTGTCGTGAAAACCACGACTCGAACACACACACACAACCTAACAATACCTCAGCCAATGATGCAAGTCACTGTCAATAAGCCTATATTGTCACATGAGGCTTTAAGGGAATTATTCAAGTTTCGGTTAGAAGTGTGGGAAGTGTGGGAGGAGGAAGTAAAGGGTGGGGAGATTTTTGTATACACTATTTCCTCCCTACCCTCCTACACCCTCTTATTTCCCTTCTCTATTTCAATCCCTGCTCTCTACCCCCTACTTCAGTCTTTAGTAGGTGAAAGACGCCTTTTTGTTGCAGCTGCATAAGGTATCGCTAGGCAAATGCAAAATAAACTAATGAGTCGATAAGAATGTAAGATTGCTAGAGCAAAACAGCTCATAATTATCCCAGAAATAGCTGCTACCAGAAAACCAAAAATTATATATTTTTCACCTTTATATTCACTAGAATAGTTTACCAACTTACGGATAGATACAAAGACGATATATCCGATCACACCAGATAGCACTAAGGTAAAAGGTATGCCGATTTCAGATGCTAGTTGTAGAAATATATTGTGCGCGTGGTTCACTCCGTAGGTTTGAGTTCCTAGTCGCCTTTCACACTCTTGGGGCATATTGCCAATCGCCCAGCCCATCCAAGGCTTTTCTCTAATTAGATCAATTGTGCATTGATAAAATTCAATTCTCTTGTTTTCAGTTGATATTGACATATTGGATAGTCTTGACCAGAGCATCGTAGGAATTATCCTTCTGAATGCTAATGTCAACCAACCCAATTCATACAGAGAAATAGATATAGATATCAAGATGGTCGATGTCGCGATCGCTAGAAATTTCGATTTACTATATATGGTGAAAGAAATTATGATTAATACAAATAAAATAAAGGCATTTTTTGAGCCTGACCAAGATAGCATTAATAAAAGCAGGAAGCTACAAAATAAGATGATAAGTAGCCTTGTTAATTCCCCATTAATAATTTCTGGAAGTTGCTCATTGTCATCAAATTCAGGTGAATTCCAAAAAACCATATTATTGATTTCACTCAAGAGCAAACCAATGGCTACACCCAAGACTAAGACACAATAAAACCCTAGTAGATTAGGATTGCCAAGACCAGCTGATAGTCTGACGCCCAAATATTCTATAGATATTTTAATGACTGCAAAATACTCATAGGGATAAAAAAAAGATTTACCTTGCCAGTCCCAGTACTTTTCTCCCAATGCCACAATAAAGACTGGCAAAGCTGTCAAAACAAAAGACCAGGCAATAATTTTAAGCTCTGAAGCTTTGTATGGTCGAAGACTGATTAGAAAGAAAAAGGCAAAAAAGAAAAGGTAATCTATAAGTGTTACGGGATAAATCATGGGTTGAGTTATCGAGTGAATTCCCCATCCCCAGGAAGCACCTGTTCTGAAAATCATCCAGATGGACAAAATTATCAAGGAGCTAGCAATTAAAGTTGGCTCTCTTGTTAATGATTTGTAATTGAAGCTCAAGGCTGAGACCAAAATAGCACCAAAATAGAGTGCTATACAAAAATAAGGACTAATTGGAAGGACTAAAGTGCCCAGGGCTAAGAAGGCACAGTAATTAGGTAGTCGCGACCTTAATTTAGTCATAAATACATTTTTCTATTTATTCCTGGTGATTCTAGGAGCTGCATGCAATACTGTGAGCTCTGCCAAAGTTCATCTGCTGATAAGTTATTATTGACGGCCTCCGAGAGAGTGCTAATTGCTTCTGATAAGACTATTGTGGATAGGTTTTGGCTAGAAACTGCCATGATTTGGGGATGTGCTGTAGAAATAACCTGTTCATGATTATTAACTAATGATTCATGAAGTTTTTCTCCTGGACGCAAGCCAGTAATCTCAATCGGTATATCAACCTCTGGGGTTAAACCTGCTAGTTTGATCATTTGTTGGGCTAGGTCAATAATTTTTACTGGCTTACCCATATCTAAAATTAGAGTCTGACCCGATTGTCCCACTGCTAGGCTTTGAATCACTAATTGAGAAGCCTCGGGAGTAGTCATAAAATAACGAGTCATTGAGCCGTCAGTAACTGTTACAGGGCCTCCTCGATCAATTTGGGCTTTGAAGATCGGCACTACACTGCCACGACTGCCAAGGACATTGCCAAACCGCACCACGAGAAAGCGAGTACGGCTGAAAGTAGCAGAGGCTTTGACCATTAGTTCTGCCAGACGCTTGCTCAAACCCATAAAATTACAGGGATCAACGGCTTTATCGGTAGAAATGAGGACAAAGGCTTTGACGCCATATTGATCAGCTAGTTGGGCCAGATGAGCCGAGCCCAGAGAATTGTTCTCTAGAGCTTCGGTGGGGTTACCCTGCATTAAGGGAACGTGTTTATGGGCAGCAGCATGAAAGATTATTTCCGGTTTCCAGGTGGAGAATATTTTGTCAATCCGGCTTTGATGGCGGATATCGGCGATTATCGGGATGGCGTTGAGACTGGGGAAGTCTCGGTGCAATTCCTGCTTGATATTGAAAATACTGTTTTCACCACGTCCCAACAGTAGCAGGTGTTTTGGCTCTAGACGAGCTAACTGGCGACAGATTTCCGAGCCAATACTGCCGCCAGCACCAGTGACGAGAACAGTACTTTGCAGGATTTGCGATCGCGCTGAGGGAAATTGCGAGTTAAACTCTTCAGATAGGTCAAGTCTAATCTCAGGACGTCCTAGGATATCTTGGATTTGGATTTTTCTAGCTTGGCGTGTGAGATTACGGTCATCGAGAATCTCTGCTTGTCCTGGTAGGACTTTGAGTTTCACTGGTGTGCCGTGAGCTAGATTAACTAATTTTCGTATTTGTGATGCTTTAGCAGAGGGCATGGAAATCAGTACTTCATCAGCTCTGAAGCGTTGGGCGATTTCTACCATCTGGGAAGTCTGACCCAAAACTGATATCCCTTCTACTTTACGTCCGATTTTGGTTGGGTCATCATCGATAAATCCGATAATTTTCAAATTCAGTTGGGGATTTTGTCGTGCTTCTTGGACGATTTGGAAACCTGCCATGCCTGCTCCCACCAGCAGCACTCTTTTATAATTTCTTTGGGATCGCTTTTTCAGAAAGGGACGGCGGAAGTATAGACTGATTTGGCGTTGCTGGAGGAACCAACGGCGAGCATAACGCAGGGCAATCATCTGCATTAGGCAAAAACTCCAGTCAATTGCTGCAACACCTAGGGGAATCCCAGAGAAGGTTTGAAAACGGGGAATAATTAGGCGGGTGGTGACTAGAACTAGCAGGGAATAGAAACTGACAGCATTGAATATGGAGGTAGCGTCTTTAAGACCAAACAGACGCCAGACTTGCTTATAGAGTCCAAAAATAGTCTGAAGGAACAAACGTCCAGGGATGGCTAGCAAGGGCAGCATCCAGGCTAGAGTTTGATGAGTGGCTGGAATATCTCCTTCAAAGCGAATTAGGAAGGCGAGGCTACAAGCAAACCAGGCAACGAAACTATCAAGGCTGAGTTGTCCGAGTCGGTATACAGAGGGAAATATTGCTCGCTTAGGCATGAAAGTTATTCCCAAGACTAGGGCAGCAACTTCTAAGGATACCGTTGCTTATGCATCTGGGCTAGTGTGAGGTTTCTTTTGAGACAGTTCCTTTTTGAGGTGGGGGATTTGTTCGCGGATGATGGCGGCGAGGACAGCTACCATGAAGCTAGCAATGATCGCAAGCACTATTATTTGTAATAGGGAGCGCATTGGTTTCATCTCGTATTCGGTCACAATCTTGATAGAGATGACTTTAGAGGTAAAATTAGCAAGATTGTTTTGGGCTGGCTTGAGATATTGCTTATCAAATTCTAGGGCAGTAATGGTAGTAATTTGGTTAGTGCGTTTGCTTTCTAGGGCTTCTAGTCGGAAGGCGAGGGCTTCTTGGCTCAATGTAGTTTGAGGACTCTGGGTATTGCCGCTAATGGCAGGGCGGACTTTCACAATTTCTTGTTCGAGTTGAGCTAAAATCTTTTTGTTCTTGTTGATCGCTAGGTCTATGTTTTGCAGGCTATTTGCTGCGGTTTCAGCCACTGTTGCTTGCAACTGGGCTGCCAGCAGAGTAGTAACGTTGGAGCCAGCTTTGTCTAAGTAAGTGGTATCTGGCGAGTTCAGAGTCAGCTCAATCTGCTGAGTCTGGGTGTTATATTTGGCTCTAGCATCAATTTCGTCTATCTCTTCGTAGTGATGTTTTAGGAGTTCGACGGTGAGGTTACTGGCTTGGTTGATGTTGATGCCTGGTATTCCTGTAACAGGTAATTCTACAGGTTTAGCTGACAGATTTAACTGTTTCTGGTATCGTTGGGGCTGGAGTAGGGAGAGGGTAATTGCTAGTGCTGACAACACTAATGTAGTTAGCCCAATGAATCTAAGGTTGTAGCTTACAAACCAAATGCTATCAGCAAATATCGAAATTTCATCTTCCTCTGGAACTTCTGAGGCTCTAATCTGCTTTACCAAATAACTGACCTCCTAATAATTGATGTCAAAATTAACATAAAAGGCTGTTTCTAAATAAGCAGGAGCAAGTGCGACCCTTACTCAGTATATGGAAACAATGGAAACAAATAACTACCGGTTCCACTAACCGCCACATTTTTGGTGCAGCTGTCACAATTGCTTGTATGACAGGTTTGGCTAAAGTGGCGGTAGTTGGTAAAGAATTGGTAGTTGCTTGGAGGTTTGGAACTGGGGATGTTCTTGATGCTTTTTTTATTGCCTTGGTAGTTCCTTCTTTCATAATCAATGTGGTAGCTGGTTCTTTTAATGCTGCTCTTATTCCCACTTACATTCGTGTACGTGATCAGGAATGTTCACAAACAGCACAAGAGCTATTTTCTGGAGTCATGCTCTGGAGTATTGGTTTGTTGGGAATAACAACTATCCTTATGATTATAGGAATCCCAGCTTATATGCCGTGGATCGCTACAGGATTTAGCCCTGAAAAGTTAGACCTAACATATCACATACTTTACACAATTGCACCAATTTTGGTAATGAAGGGGACAGTTACCATTTGGGGTGCAGTTTTAAATGCTGGGCATCGCTTTGCTTTGGCTGCTGTGTCTCCAATCATTACACCAAGCTTAAGCGTGCTACTTCTATTGGCTATTCCTTCTTTAGGAATCTTTGCCTTAGCTGCAGGGCTAATAGGTGGTTCATTGTTAGAACTCGTACTCTTGGGAATCGCTCTGAAACGGCAAGGTATTTCATTGTATCCGAGATGGTATGGTTTTAACAAACACTTAAATCAGGTAGCTTGCCAATATGCTCCAATGATTACAGGAGCTTTTTTAATGAGTGGAACACATTTTGTGGATCAATCGATGGCAACTTTATTACCTTCAGGTAGTGTAGCTGCCCTGAACTATGGCAGCAAACTCGTCGGACTGCCTCTTGGCTTAGCCGCTACAGCTATAGGTTCAGCTGTAATTCCATATTTCTCTAAGATGGTTGCTTGTTCAGAGTGGGATGAGATCAAACAAACTCTCAATCGCTATCTAGTAATTATTTTCACTATTAGTCTACCCTTGATTTTGGTTTTATTAATCATCTCTAAACCATTAATTCAACTATTACTTCAGAGAGGAGAATTTACTTCCCAAGATGTCCATATAGTCTCAAGTATTCAAAGTTGCTACGCTTTACAAATACCTTTTTATCTTGCAGGCATTTTGATAGTAAGGTTTATTTCATCCACGCACTCTAACCACATTCTCATGTTAGGTGCTGTAATTAGCTTAACAGCCAATATCTTTTTTAATTTTATTTTTATGAAAAAAATAGGTATTGCTGGCATTGCTTTGTCCACTAGCTTTGTGTACTTTATTTCATTTTGTTTTTTATTTCATAGAAGCCACAAAATACTTAAACAGGTGAATATAACTAATGAGTGATAAAGCTGGCAAAAAATATTGGGAATATTCTTGGTCTTCAGTTCAATTACCTGCTTTGATAGACCCGCGCGTATTAAATTTAAATAACTTCCCAAATAGGCGTTTTCATCATTATTTTAGTGATGTTTTTTCCAAGATAGAAGCAAACCAGATGAAATTGCTTGAAATTGGTTGTGCAAGATCTGCTTGGCTACCTTATTTTGCTAGAGAGTTTGGATTTAAAGTCTACGGAATTGATTATTCAGAGGTAGGCTGCCAACAAGCAAAACAAGTCTTATTTAATGCAGGTGTAGAAGGCGAAATAGTTTGTGCTGATTTTTTTTATCCTCCGACAACAATGCTGGAAGAATTTGATGTAGTCGTTTCTTTTGGAGTTGCAGAACACTTTGAAGATACAACAGCCTGCATCAAAGTTTTTTCCAAATTCCTTAAGCCTAATGGGGTAATAGTTACTGTTATTCCCAATATGGTTGGAGTGATTGGTTGGATTCAAAAAATACTTGATCGGCAGATTTTTGATATACACTTACCCTTAGATTCCAATGGTTTAGCGCAAGCTCATAATTATTCGGGTTTAGAAGTGTTGGACTGTAATTATTTCATAAGTACTAGTTTTGGTATATGTAATCTGAATGGTGTTCGATCCGGCTCCCTTGAATGGTCAATCAAAAAAACTGTTCTTGCCTTGTTATCTCGTTTTTCAATGTTTATTTGGTTTGTTGAAGATAATTTTTTCTTGTTGCCAACCAGTAGTTGGTATTCTCCTTATATAAATTGCACAGCTAGAAAATTATAAGTTAGTAAATCAATGCAAGTGACTTTCATTATATTAGTAGTAGTTGGAATACTATATTTTTTATTTTCTAAACGATTTTTTGATTTATTCAGTATTGCTTTTTTTTCAGCCTGCGTTTATTTTCTTCCTGGTTTTTGGGGATATGTTTTAATTCCAGAATCATCAGTCAAAACACCTGTGCCCCTAGTTGCTAAAGCGTATTTAGTTATGATCGCAGTTTTATTTGCTATCCTGATCGGAGGTATTTATTTTGATAAGACTATAAAAACAGAACAAATAAAGCTGAAAATTCGTGGTAGCCACCTCGCCAGCAGTGTGGCTACATTAATAGCATTGTTAGGTTTTATTTTAACAATGTTAACTGTAGGAAGTGTTGTATTTTCTGCGAACAAAAATGAATTGCTTGCAGAATTAAATAGATGGTTCATCCTATGGGAAATAGGAGCTTCTTTAGGAGCAGTGTTATCTTTTGCTCAATCCCGGTGGATATTGCTATTTATATGTATATCACTTTTATTTTTTGAAATGTACATTGGTTTTCGTTCGGGATTTGTAACAACAATAATCGCCATATTTACAATTGGACTTTCTGATCAGGGAAGGCAAAGAGTTGCTATTAAAAACTGGAGAATTTGTTCTGTAGGCTTAGCTACCATTTTATTTATTTTCGTATACAAGTTTTTATATCAGGTGATTAAGTTAGGTGAATGGGGAATAGTTGCAGAACGTCTTCAAAATCCTAGATTCTACTTTCTAACCATTACAGAGTCTGAACCATTTACTACTCAATGTATTCTCAATGAAGTTTTGCGAACAAACTTCACGACTGGAATGAATCATCTGCTGGGAGTTATACATCATTTTATAATATTTTCTCCAGAGCTAGGTTTCCAAATAACTTCATTCAATGATATGTTTCAACCAGAACTCTTTCCAGAAGTTAAGTCCGGAATGGCAAATAATATTTGGGCAGAGATGTGGAGCAGTGGTGGATGGATTTTGTTGTTATTTTTTATTGTTATGTTTGTCGTAGTCCTATTTCTAGGATCCTATTACTTACTGTGTGTCCGCGATGTAGCCTTAAAAGGTTGCATAGTATTAATGTCTAGCTACTGGGCATTTTATATTCATAGGAATGACTTACTATACCAGATAAATTTAGAAAAAAGAGTATTAGTAATATGGCTATTATGCATAATAATATCAGAGTTATTATGCATGACTTCAAAAACAAAAAAAATCAAATATTAATATTCAACATGGCTAATTGCCAACATGATCAAAATTATTTCTGCTTAAAAGCTCAACACAAATGATAAAATATTAACCGTATAATTAATTTAACGTGTAAATTTATACTCTATATTATGATGTCCGTACAAATTTAATGATATTATAGGCAAACTGGAATAGTATATTTATTCATCCCTTTTCAAAAGATGATTAACCTATTTAACACTACCAATCAAGTTCTCAATGAAAGAGAAATGAAGCTATGAACAATACTTTTGAGGAAGAAGTCAAGCAAGGCGATCGCTTTCAGTTTGGGAAAAACTGGCAGCGCTTTCTATCAGTCCTTAACGATGAACGCATTGCTGAGGCGGAGAAGTCTCTTAAGCAAATACTGGAAGTGGAAGAGTTAGAGGGAAAAAGCTTTCTTGATATTGGTTCAGGTAGTGGCTTATTTTCTCTATCTGCACGTCGCTTGGGAGCAAAAGTACATTCTTTTGATTACGATCCAGACTCAGTAAATTGTACTCAAGAACTTAAACGTCGATATTTTCCCGATGACTTCAACTGGATTGTTGAACAAGGCTCAGTGCTGGATCTAGACTACTTAAAATCTCTAGGTCAGTTTGACATAGTTTACTCTTGGGGTGTGCTTCACCATACTGGAGCTATGTGGCAAGCTCTAGAAAATGTCAGTTGCTTAGTTGCTGCCCAAGGGAGATTGTTTATTGCTATATACAATGATCAGGGTAGTAAGTCTAAACGTTGGTGCAACGTCAAGCAACTTTACTGTTCTGGAATAGTAGGTAAAACTCTAGTTTCTAGCTTTTTCATTCCCTATTTTTTCCTGGGTGGGTTAGCCGTTGATTTGCTCAAAGTTAGAAACCCTCTAACTCGCTATACCGAGTACAAGAAATCAAGAGGCATGTCAAGAATTCATGATTGGTTTGATTGGTTAGGTGGATATCCCTTTGAAGTAGCAAAACCGGAGAATATTTTTAAGTTTTATCTAGAGCAAGGCTTTATCCTCGAAAACCTCACTACTTGTGGAGGTGGATTGGGCAACAACCAGTTAGTTTTTAGGAAGCAATGATGGAAATTGCTTTTCTAATTCGTTCACTCAACTACGGTGGAGCAGAAAGACAATTGGTGACACTGGTCAAAGCCCTTGACAAAAAGCGTCTTAATACTACGGTATTAGTCTTTTACTCTGGTGGTACTTTGGCACAAGAGTTAAAGGATAGTGGAATACAGCTAATTTCTCTAGAAAAGAGGGGACGCTGGGATGTAGTTAGTTTCTGGTGGCGTCTTTTCCAGCAGCTGAAACGGATTAACCCTGATGCACTGCATAGTTATCTGGGTGTACCGAATTTACTTACCATATTCCTTAAACCCTTATTGCCATCAACCAAAATGATTTGGGGAGTCCGAGCTTCTAACGTAGATTGGAGTCGCTATGATTGGTTGTCGCATCTTAGCTTCCAGCTAGAGTGTCTTTTCTCTCGATTTGCCGACCTTATTATTGTAAACTCTAATGCTGGTCGAGTTTACCATCAGGATCATGGTTTTCCAGAACAGAAAATGATCGTGATTCCCAATGGTATTGATACGGAACGTTTTAAGCCTAATTCAGGAGACAGGGTAAGGTTACGGGCTGAATGGAGAATCCCAGAAGAAACTATCTTAATCGGCTTAGTGGGACGACTTGACCCCATGAAGGATCATCCCACATTTTTAAAAACCGCTGCACTTATGTGCCAGCAACGGCAGAATATTTACTTTGTTTGTGTGGGAAGTGGAGCAGAAAGTTACACTCAAACACTGTACCAGTTGACTAGAGACTTAAATATCTCAGAACAACTTATTTGGGCAGGAGTACGTTCAGATATGCCTGTAGTTTACAATGCTCTCGACATAGATGTTTCTTCTTCTTATGGCGAAGGATTCCCGAATGTAATTGGGGAAGCAATGGCTTGTGGTGTTCCCTGTGTAGTTACAGATGTTGGAGACTCTGCTTGGATTGTAGGAGATACAGGTATGGTTGTTCCACCCAAAGATCCAGAATTATTGAAAGCAGCTATAGAAAAATTAATAGAGCGTATTCATAGTGATGCTTACAATAATAATTTGATTCGGCAGCGAGTCATCGAAAAGTTTTCCTTGCTGCAATTAGTTACAAAGACACAAACCACTCTACTTGAACTCGTTTATGGCTTCCAACAAAAATAACTATGAAGATCCTTCACGTCATCACTGATCTATTTACTGGCGGTGCTGAAATAATGCTTTATAAGCTACTATCCTGTACGGATAGGGATCGATTTGAGCCAGTGGTGATTTCTCTAATAGATCGGGGGACACTAGGTGATCGCATCGAAGCTTTGGGAATCCCTGTCCACACTATCGGCATGAAAGCAGGAAAGCCAACACCAGCCTCAGTTTGGCGCTTAGTTAGCATTGCACGTCAACTCAAGCCAGACCTAATTCAAGGATGGATGTATCATGGCAACTTGGCTGCACAATTAACTGGAACTTTTCTACCACAATCGATACCCGTATTGTGGAATGTCCGTCATTCTCTCTATACCTTAAAGTATGAAAAAAAAATAACTGCTGCTGTGATTAAATTCTGCGCTTCAATATCATTTTTACCTACAAAAATTATTTATAACTCTCAAACAGGTGCTGAGCAGCACGAACAAAACGGATATAGTAACCGTAAAACTATAGTAATCCCCAATGGTTTTGATACAGAGTTGTTTGCACCATCAACTGAATATTCCACTAGTTTTCGCCAAGAGCTAGGCATTCCTCAAAACACAGTCTTGATTGGTCTAATTAGTCGCTTTCATCCGATGAAAGATCATACTAACTTTTTAAATGCTGCTGCCTTGTTGAAAAAACAAAATCCTGGCTTAAACGTAAAATTTGTTATGGCTGGTAAAGATGTTGATTGGGACAACCAAAATTTATACCAGTTAGCAAAAGAACTAGGACTAGTTGATTCAATGTATATACTGGGTGAACGTCACGATATGCCTCGTATTACTGCTGCTCTAGATATTGCCTCTTCCTCTTCTTATAGCGAAAGTTTTCCTAATATAATTGGTGAAGCAATGTTGTGCAGTGTGCCTTGTGTAGTTACAGATATAGGAGACTCTGCTTGGATTGTGGGAAATACAGGACTGGTAGTACCTCCACGAAATCCAGAAGCCTTATGCGCTGGGTGGCTGAAGTTAATTGATATGGGAATTGAAGCACGGCGCAAGATAGGAGTAAGGGCAAGGCAGAGAATTGAACAGCTATTTTCAATAGAAAGCATAGTTCAAAAGTATGAACAACTATACCAAGAGATAATTTATGAATAAAAATATTGCTCTGGAATAGGAAATAAATCTGAGATATTACCAGTTTATATAACAAACATCAGCAATCAATTGTAAATTAAAAATTGCTCAAATGATTTGAGTGAAACTTCAATAATTTGGTCATGATTAAGGCATAAATTATGCACATTAACTATTTATATATGCTACATTGGACTAACTCAATATCAATGCTAAATCCAGAGGCAAAAATTCTAGATTATGGATGTGGTTCTGGGAATGTTGTGGTTGCAGGGAGAGAAAAAGGATTTGATATTTATGGTGCGGATGTTTTTTATGACGGTGCCAACTCTAGAAAAAATGTAGAAAAATTAAACCTCTTAGGTAATGTAATTCGAGAAATTAAGCAGGGAAAAATAGACTTCACTGATAATACATTTGACCTAGTTTTGAGCAACCAGGTTTTTGAGCATGTTGAAGACCTAGAAAGTGTTTTGATTGAAATTCATAGAGTCATGAAAAAAGATGCTGTTCTTCTCTGTCTATTTCCAAGCAAGGATGTGATCAGAGAAGGTCATATTGGAATCCCTTTTGCACACTGGTTACCCAAAAACTCAAATTTAAGATATTATTATGCTCTTACTTTACGAGAGATTGGCTTTGGTTACTTTAAAGGCAGTAAATCAAAGACTCAGTGGACAACAGATGCCTTGAATTGGATCGACAAATATACAATTTATAGAGAAAAACATGAAATATTTCAAATCTTTTCTCGATACTTTGAGTTCAAGATGATAGAAGAGGATTGTATAGAGTATAGACTATCAGCTAGTCCCCAAAAAAAATTGCTGTCTAAACTACTTAAATTTCCCTTGTTGACAGAAATATCCCGCATTCTATTTCAGAAGTTAGCAGGAATGGTAATCATAGCAAAGAAGAAAGAACCATCTAAGGCTCGAAGATCAGTTATAGCTTGATAGGCTCTAGCAAATATTATCACTATCTTAACTATCTAGACAAAAATATAGCTAGCCTCAATCATTTTTTACATAACTTTCCTTCCCCCCAGTGAGTTTAAGCCTCATTTATTTTCACGAATCAAATAGACTGGCTATATAAAAATATTGAGTTAAACTTCATTGAAGGATTCAGTGACTAGTTTTGGACTGGATTGATGTGAATTAGGTAATAGAAAATAAATGTGTGGTATCGCTGGTTTGTGGGACAAATCTAAAAAACTCAGCACCGACCAAATATGGCAGACAATTCAACGGATGTCAGATACTCTCCAGCTTCGTGGTCCAGATAATAGAGGTAGCTGGGTAGAAGCAGAGGTAGGAATCGCTTTAGGTCATCGACGACTAGCGATTGTAGATCTTTCTCCAGAAGGAGATCAACCGATGGTGTCTGCTGATGATCACTATGTGATTGTTTTTAACGGAGAAATATACAATTTTTTAGAACTCCGGAGTCAGTTGGAACAGCTAGGACATTGGTTTCGAGGGGACTCTGATACAGAGGTGATGCTAGCTAGCTTCAGCCAGTGGGGATTGGATGCAGCAGTTAGGCGTTTCACAGGGATGTTTGCCTTTGCTTTATGGGATAGAAAAGAACGAGTGTTACACTTGGGTCGCGATCGACTGGGTGAAAAACCCCTATACTATGGCTGGATGGGACAGACTTTCCTATTTGCTTCCGAACTCAAAGCCTTAAAAGCTCATCCTCACTGGCAGGGAAAAATCGACCGCAACTCTCTAGCCCTATTCATGCGACACAACTATATTCCAACTCCATACTCTATCTATCAAGGGATTTACAAACTACCACCAGGAACAACTTTAACCATAAATCCAGACAACAGTGAATTTTCCCCTGCACAGATTTCTTATTGGTCAGCCAAATCTGTTGCCGAATCGGGAGTAACCCAACCCTTTTCTGGTAATGATATAGAAGCTATTGAACGCCTAGATAGCCTACTTCGAGACACAATCAGTAAGCAAATGGTTGCCGATGTACCCTTGGGAGCCTTTCTTTCAGGTGGAGTCGATTCTTCCACTGTAGTTGCCCTGATGCAAGCTCAAAGCAGCCAACCCGTCAAAACTTTTACTATTGGCTTCAATGAAGACAACTATAACGAAGCCAAGTATGCCAAGGCTGTTGCCCAGCACTTAGGAACAGACCATACAGAGCTATACGTTACACCAACAGATGCGATCGCTGTCATTCCTAAACTGCCTACCTTCTATGATGAACCTTTCGCTGACTCTTCCCAAATTCCCACCTTTTTAGTTGCAAAACTGGCAAGAAATCAAGTTACTGTCAGCCTCTCCGGAGACGGTGCGGATGAACTCTTTGCTGGATATAAGCGTTACTCTTTGGGACGTCGAATCTGGCAGAAGATCGGTTGGATGCCTTATAATTTTCGCAGCTTAGTAGCTAGTACCTTAACTAGGCGCTCGCCTCAAGCTTGGAATTACACCTTTTCTAGCCTCGATTCCTTGCTCCCAGAAACCCTCAAGCAACAGAATCCCGGTGATAAGTTACACAAGTTGGCAGAAGTTTTGGCAGTTGAAAATCCTGAAGCTATGTACACTGGTCTGGTGTCCCATTGGAAACAACCAGAAGCACTGGTACTAGGTAGTTCAGAGCCACTTACAGCCTTAACTAACCCCCAACACTGGACAAATTTACCAGCTTTTACCCAGCGGATGATGTATCTTGACACCGTTACCTATCTACCAGACGATATCCTAGTCAAGGTAGATCGAGCAACAATGGCAGTTAGCTTAGAAGCCCGTGTACCCTTCTTAGACCACCAGATTGTGGAATTCGCTTGGCAGATACCCCTGTCTCTGAAAGTTCGTCATGGTCAAAGCAAGTGGCTGCTGCGGCAAGTGTTATCTCAGTATGTGCCGCCAAGTTTGATCGAACGCCCCAAAATGGGCTTCGGTGTACCAATAGGCGACTGGTTACGTGGTCCTTTACAAGACTGGACCCAATCTTTGCTTGAGGAAAAGCGTTTACAGCAGGAAGGTTTCTTCAACCCCCAACCGATTAGGCAGAAGTGGGAACAACATCTTGCTGGCGATCGCAACTGGCAGTATCATTTGTGGGATGTACTTATGTTTCAGGCATGGTTAGAGGAAAATTACTGATCAGACTTCTAGGAGTAACCACCCACAAGTAAACAAGAAAAATTACCTTGAAAATTGATCTTGTCAAAATGGCATGGAGGTTGTGTATTTGTGTATCAACTCAAGATCGTCGGTTAATCTTGTAGCTAATAATTCTGTCCCGCCAACGCATCATCATCACCGACAGAAATATTGAAGCTATTTAATTTATGATTTATGAAGGAAACAATAGCAGTTATTGGTCTTGGCTACGTTGGTTTACCAGTAGCCTTGGCATTTGCCCAAAAATTCCCAGGTACTGTTGGCTTTGATATCAATATAGAGAGAATCGAAACCTTAAAAAAAGGTATAGACCGCACTGGTGAAGTTTGTAGTAATCAACTCAAAACCTCTAACCTTAAACTCACTTATAATTCCAAGGATCTACAAGAGATAAACTTTTTTATTGTCGCTGTACCTACACCCATTGACCACAACCACCGACCAAACTTGAATCCTCTGATTAAAGCCTCAGAAACTATTGGCAAAGTTTTACAACCTGGGGCAATAGTAGTGTACGAATCTACGGTATATCCAGGAGTCACTGAAGATATTTGTGGCTCGGTTTTGGCAAAGATTTCAGGCTTACGGCAAGGTGTTGATTTTCAACTAGGTTACTCACCAGAGCGAATTAATCCCGGTGACAAGACTCATACTCTAGAAAAGATTGTCAAGGTAGTTGCTGGCGAAGATACTGAAACCTTGGATAGAGTGGCGAGAGTTTATGAAACGATTATTGATGCAGGTGTTTATCGCGCTCCCTCTATCAAAGTTGCTGAGACTGCTAAAGTTATCGAAAATACCCAAAGAGACCTAAATATTGCCTTAATGAATGAGTTGGCTTTGATTTGCGATCGCCTTGCTATCCGTACCCATGATGTACTCGCTGCAGCCAAAACTAAATGGAATTTTTTGCCCTTTACACCAGGACTAGTTGGTGGTCATTGCATCGGCGTCGATCCCTACTATCTAACTACGAAAGCAGAAGAAGTCGGATATCATCCCCAAGTTATTTTAGCTGGTCGCCGTATTAATGATAGTATCGGGGCTTACCTAGGGCAACGCCTAATCAAGCTCTTAGTTGAGGCTAATCTACCCATTAAGGGTGCGCGGGTAGGAATTCTAGGACTCACCTTCAAAGAAAATGTCCCCGACTTGCGTAATAGCCGCGTGCCAGATATCGTGACAGAGTTACAGCAATTTGGTATTGAACCTTTGATACACGATCCCCTAGTAGATAGCCATCAAGCACAGCAGAAATACCAAATTCAGTTGGTAGATTGGCAGGACTTATCCAATCTAGATGGCTTAGTATTGGCTGTTAGTCATCAAGGCTATTTAGACATGCCCCACCAGCAGTTGCTAGCTATAATTCGCCCAGGAGGAGTATTAATGGATGTTAAATCTGTTTTTGACCCGAATCAACTACCGCCAGATTTGAACTACTGGAGTTTATAGATAAGGATCACTCACGATTAGTATTTATCAATCGAAAGTTAAATTAGTTATGCTGGTCATTTCTTGAGGAGAACAGGTGGTCAAAGTTTTAGTAACTGGTGCTGCTGGCTTTATCGGTTTTCACCTGAGCCAAAGACTGCTGACAAGAGGAGATCAAATCGTCGGTCTCGATAACCTCAATGCCTACTATGATGTATCTCTCAAACAAAGCCGTTTATCCCAATTACAAGGTAAATCAGGTTTTAGTTTTTACAAGCTTGATTTAGCAGACAATGAAGGCATGAAGCAATTGTTTGCAGAGCAAAGCTTTGATATAGTGGTTAACCTAGCAGCTCAAGCTGGCGTTCGCTATTCCCTAAAAAATCCCCATGCTTACATTAATAGCAACTTAGTTGGGTTTACTAACATTTTAGAAGGTTGCCGCCACTCTGGAATTAAACATTTGGTATTTGCTTCTTCGAGTTCTGTTTACGGTGCTAACACTAAAATACCGTTTTCCGTTCACGACAACGTAGATCACCCTGTTAGCCTCTATGCTGCTACCAAGAAAGCCAATGAACTAATGGCTCATACCTATAGTCACCTCTATAACCTACCAATGACTGGTCTTCGCTTCTTTAGCGTTTATGGGCCTTGGGGACGTCCAGACATGGCTTTGTTTCTATTTACCAAAGCAATTTTGGCAGGGCAGCCAATTGATGTGTTTAACTACGGTAAAATGCAACGGGATTTTACCTACATTGACGACATCATCGAGGGAGTAGTCCGAGTAATGGATAAAATCCCTGAGTCCAATCCCAATTGGTCAGGAGAGACACCAGACCCAGGAACCAGTAAGGCTCCATATAAAATTTATAATATTGGTAACAATCAACCTGTTGAATTGATGCACTTTATTGAAGTAATAGAAAACTGTCTGGGTATGAAAGCGGAAAAAAATATGTTGCCACTCCAACAGGGTGATGTTCCTGTAAATTATGCAAATGTAGATGATTTAGTCAAAGATGTAGGTTTTAAACCCAACACGCCAATCGAAGTGGGCGTTGAGTATTTTATCACTTGGTATCGGTCTTACTATAATGTCTGAAAATTTAAAGTTAATCTCAATGAAGTTCATGCATATTTGTTATGCATATGTGTGCAGTTGGTTTTACACTCAAGAATCTTTTTAGTGATCAATTGACCCAACCCGTAAGCAAAAAATTATCTATAAACTGGTAAATGGTTAAATTAACTTATGAGTATAAGTAAGTACATTCCATGGTGGGTAAAAATTGCTGCCAAGATATTGCTTTCTCGTTTACCAGTTGATTACAAACTTTGGAAGCAGCTTTCCTTATTTCAGCATGGTTACATGGAACACCCTAGCTATGCCTATCAGGTTTTTAAACAACACTTTGACAAAGTTGGAGAATTTAAAACAGGATTTGTTAGTCTGGAAATCGGTCCAGGAGACTCACTACTTTCAGCAATAGTAGGTCAAGCTTTTGGAGGTTCGGCTTCCTATCTTGTTGATGTCGGAGCCTTTGTCAGCAGAGATGTAAAGCCTTATCGAGAGATGGTGTGTTTCCTATCAGACAAAGGGCTGCCAACAATTAACATCAGTTCCTTAAATTCCCTGGAAGAAATTCTCGCTGCTTACTGTGCAACCTATAAAAATAACGGGCTGTCATCCCTGCGGGAAATTCCTACTCAATCAGTAGATTTTATATGGTCACAAGCTGTTCTAGAGCACATCAGACAAGCCGAGTTTCTTGAGACTATGCAAGAACTGCGTAGAATAATTCGGAAAAATGGTGTGTGTTCTCATCGAGTTGATTTGAGGGATCATCTTGGAGGATCACTCAATAATCTCAGATTTCCTAAATATCTATGGGAATCTGACTTTATGGCAAATTCTGGATTCTACACCAATAGAATCCATTACTATCAAATGATCAATTTATTCCAGCAAGCAAATTTCGATGTCAAGGTGATAAAAGTAGAACGTTGGAAAAAGCTACCAACACCTAAAACCAAGTTCTCAAAGGAATTCCAATCACTCTCTGATGAAGAACTTTGTGTCTCCGGATTTGACGTAGTGTTAAAACCAGTCTGATGTTACCTTCGATAGTTGCAGTTCACCCTCCAAAAAAGATACTACACATTTGTGCAGTTGGATTTACAGTTAAAAATCTTCTACTTCCTCAAATTGATTACTTGCTATCTCAAGGATTATCTGTTGAAGTTGCCTGCTCACCTGGTTCAGAAGTTGACCAAATGCGACGGCAGGGATATATCATTCATACAATTCAGATTGACCGTAAAATTTCTCCCCTTGCCAATTTTATAAGTATCTATCAACTGTTAAAACTCCTTAGAAAAGAAAAGTACGACCTAGTACATGTTCATACCCCAATTGCTGCTGTTATCGGACGCATCGCTGCTAAAATTGCTGGTATCAAAAACATCATTTATACGGCTCACGGCTTTCCCTTTCATGATCAATCATCTTCCAAGCAATATCAACTCTACTTCACTATTGAAAAATTAATGGCAAGCATCACCGACTTGATTCTTAGCCAGAGTGAAGAAGATGTGAAAACAGCTCAAAAGTCTAAATTGTGTTCCCCTGAAAAAATCCATTACCTTGGCAATGGTGTAGATATTGAACGCTTTAATCGCACTCAACTCAACCCTACTAACCAAAGTCAATTGCGAGTATCCTTAGGTATTCCTGAAACAGCTGATTTGCTGGTTGGTACGATTGGACGTCTAACCCGTAAAAAAGGCAGCGGATACCTAATAGAAGCTGCTGCCAAACTACTACCTAAATTCCCTAATTTACATATCCTGGTTATTGGCGGTCAACTTAGTACTGATCCAGAACCATTCCAACAAGAATTATTAGAAAGAATAAGTATCCTTGGTCTTGAAAAGTACGTAACGCTTACCGATTACCGACAAGACACGCCAGAACTTTTGGGTTTATTAGATATTTTTACCCTACCTACTTTTACCCACGAAGGGCTACCTCGCTCAATCCTCGAAGCCATGTCCATGAGCTTGCCAGTTGTTGCTACAGATATTCGCGGTTGTCGGGAAGCAGTTGTTCATGGTAAAACAGGTTTCATTGTCCCGCCTCAAGATAGTAACAGACTAGCAGACTCTTTGGAAAAGCTACTATCAAACCCTGAATTAAGGCAAACTTTTGGTAAAGCTAGTCGCCAAAGAATCGAAGCTAAGTATGATGAGCGCCTTGTCTTCAAGCGTCTGAAAACTGCCTACAAAGATTTGGGTGTATGGTCAAGATAAACTTACTGCTCACAGGTACAACTGGCTTAACTGGTACTCTGTTCCTTGGTCATTTAGCTAAGACTAGTCCTAGCTCAGAAGTTCATTGTCTAGTACGTCCAACTAGCGATTGCCGTCCTTTAGAAAGTCTAAATCTCAATATCCATTATCTGACTGGTGATAGTGCCATTAACCAAACTTGGGACACTATTCTAGCTAAACATACTCCAACAACCATTATCCACATAGCCTCAATTCGACATGTTCCCGTTATTTTAGATAGTCTGAAAACCTCTAAGCAGACACCCCACTTGATTGTCATTGGTACCACTGGCGTTTATTCTCAATACAACCAATACTCTCAAGACTACAAAGCTATTGAAGGGCAGCTAGCACAATATACAGGTTCCTACTGCTTACTACGCCCAACAATGATTTATGGCTCTGAGCGCGACAAAAATCTACATAAGCTAATTAAATTTTGCGATCGCTACGGTTTTTTTCCCGTATTTGGTGCTGGCAACTGCCTACTACAACCGATTCATGCGGATGATTTAGCTCAAGCTATTCTCTCAGCCCTGCAACGCCCATATCTCCAGGGAAGCTACGACCTTTCCGGTGGCAGTATAGTTACATTTAGGGAACTCTTAGTCTTAGTAAAAAAACTACTTGGTAAACCAGTACGCCAAGTTTACTTACCTCTCAATTTAGGAGTTTGGATAGGAACTATGCTAGAGAACCTATTAGGAAGACGATCACCTGTACGCAGAGAACAAATTCTCCGATTGCAAGAAGATAAAGCTTATTCCCACGATGCTGCCCAAAAAGACTTAGACTTTTTCCCTCGTCCTTTGGCAATAGGCTTAGAGCAAGAAATAAACCTTCTACGTGGTCACGGAGTGATTTCAAGTTAGTTATGTATTGTTTACTATCAATCGTCAGTTGTTTACACTCATAATGACCAAACTAACATTCTCTACACTATCAAAAAAAAAATTAAAGCAATTCATTCAATTTCAAGAATTTGGAACCACTGCCTATCCCTGGACTGAAGTAGATTCCATACCATTAGACGAAAGAGAAGAACGACAAACACAAGAAATCACCTCTCGCCTACTCAACTACCAAACCCATTTAATGAACGAAGCAACCATCTGGGCAAGAGGAATTTATCCACTATTAGTACTAGCAGAACAACAAGACATTCAAGCTTGGGCAGAAGTTTCCTTAAAAGCGCAATACCCTAAATTTGAACTAGAAGTAATTGCCGACGGAGTTTTAGGAAAATCAGCAACAGGTTTCATCGAATCCCCTTTTTTAGTAGTAGTGGAAGCAAAAAAAGGAGTAGAAGCAGAAAATCCACTCTTCCAACTATACGGACAAATCTTAGCAGCAGCTCACCTAAACTGGGAAAATGATAATCAGGAGCCACAGGAAATCTTTGGCTGCTACACAATCGCTGACAGTTGGACATTTCTTAGAGGAGAAGTCGAGGGCATAGATTCTGAACTACCTACCTTGAGAGTAGAATATTCCAGGGAATATGTTGAAAAGCTAGAAGCTCAAACAATTCTGAGGATTTTGAAGGGAGTGGTTGCTAAGCATTTAAATTAAGAGCGTTAACTTAGCTTGCCGTCAGCCTAGCTCCTCCCTTTGCGCAGCTCCTGAACTACCAAATTCTGGCACAAACTTTACAGCAAGAGGTAAACTAGCGACGTGGTCAAGGAGTGATTTCAAATTAGTCATGTACTTTATACTAGCCATCGCTAGTGCTGTACTCAGCCTTCTGGGCGTTGCCCTGATCAAACAACGCTGGGGTAAACAGCTATTAGATATACCCAACCAACGCAGCTCTCACAGTCAACCAACACCCCGTGGCGGCGGCATCGGCTTCATTATCGCCTTCGCCATTACCGGAACAATTGCCTCAACATTAACCAGCAACTTACCCCAAATCCTACTAACAACCCCAAATCCTAGTTACATTTGGCTCATCCTCACCCCCCTAGCCCTTATCGGTATCATTGATGATAAGCGTGGTGTTCCAGCAGTGCCCAGATACCTGGTACAACTATTAGCAGCCAGTATCATGATCGCTCACTTTGGCTTATTTCCCCTACCCTGGCTGAGTAACTTAGGCATAATAGGTCAAATTATAGCGATCTCTCTCACCCTCATCGGCATTACTGCCCTAATTAACTTCTACAACTTCATGGATGGTCTTGATGGCTTAGTTGCCAGCGTTAGCGCACTCCAACTAGGCTTCCTGGCACTTTACCTCAACCAACCCCTATTCTTGCTCCTAGCAGCAGCACTCCTGGGCTTCCTGTGGTGGAATTGGTCTCCAGCCAAAATCTTCATGGGTGATGCAGGTAGCACAGTCCTAGGGGCAACTGTAGCGATCGCACTACTCAATAATAACAATCAACCAAGCCTAACTTGGTCAGCCCTCGCCGTCACCTTCCCCCTAATTGGCGATGCCATTTACACCCTCAGCCGCCGTCTTATTCGCCGCGAAAATATCTTTAAAGCACACCGCTCTCACCTTTACCAACGCCTACAACAAAGCGGATGGTCTCATCGCCAAGTTGCGATCGCTTATCTCACCGCCACTGCTACGATTATCCTCGCCATCACCACCTTCGGCACTATCGGCAGTTGGCTTAGTCTAATTGCTGTGATTATAGCGATCGCTACGGTTGAATTATACCTACAATCACGCTCTACTTTTGCAACCTCTGCTCCTAAAGTACATCAGCAAAAGCCGGACGTAAGCGTTGGTAGCACCAAAATCCCAGCCCAAACACTACCATAGAAAACACAGTAGCCGCCCCCCACTGAATCCAATGTTCAAGACTTCCCACCAAAACTAAATCGCGATAAACCTCTGCGATCGCTGCCAGCGGATTCAACCAAAACACCCAATCCCGAAACCCCTCAGGAATCAAAGAAGCTGGATAGACAATCGGTGTCAAATAAAACCAAAGATTTAAAACTACTCCCAGCACCTGAGGGATATCCCGCAAAAACACCGTTAATCCTGCCGTCAAATACCCCAATCCAGCAGTCAATAGCAATTGCGGCAACCACACTAGTGGCAGTAGAACCAAAGTTACATGCAGTGTCTGAGACGATACTGCCGTCAAAATAACCAACGCCACTAAGCCCAACAGACTTTCAATAAACGCTGATAAAACTGGCACCAAAGGTAACAATTCCAAGGGAAAAACCACCTTTTTTACCAAATTCGGTTGCTCCACTACTGAGCCAGCAGACTGCATCAACCCACCAGTAAAAGCAATCCAGGGCAATAACCCAGCAAACAACCACAACCCAAAAGTGATGCTATTATCTGTGGGCAAACCCTTCAGAGAAAGCTTCACATTGAGTACAATCGAAAACACATAAGTGTAAATCAGCAACTGTGACAACTGATTCAACAGCGGCCACAAATTGCCCAACACCGAACCCTTATATCGCGCCTCCAAATTACGGCGCACCAGAGTCTGTAGTAAACCTAATTTCGCCCATCCAAGCTCATCAAGAGGTAGCCAGCGTCCTAGTTTACCTGCCTGAGATATAAACTCTCTCATAAATTTTGCCACCGCTCAATTTGACATCCTTTTCTTTAACTATTAACTCCTCCAAAATCATTAGGTATTTCCTCAAGCGACTGGATTTGCAAAAGCTGCATGAGCGCTTTCCATTGAAAAGGCGTAAACTTAGCTAGGAGTTACGCACTATACAAATTAGCCATAATGTGCATCACGAGATTCAGTCATTTCACACGCTTCTGCTAACCCTAATTTGCTCGTTGCTTTTGCTATCTCAGCCACTATAAATGGCTAAAATAACCAAATCTCGTATAGTACTGATGTACGATGCGTAAGTCCTATTAGCTTCAGTTTTCCCCGAAATCCAACGCTGATAGGTACGCAGAGGAATTCCGCATCAGTTTAAAGGCAATTGCCCAACTCATTAACATCCCCAAACACCTAATTGTGCGCATCGAATGCTGGAAATACGTTATTTTCGTTCATCGCCGCGACTGCGGTGGACAATTCATCAGCTACCGCAAACTGCAACAATGGCAAAATGCGAGCGCCTTTGACACTCCCCGCCCCATAAGAGCGGGGATTCTTTCATCTCGGGGATTCCAACGAATTTACCCTCCGAAAGCATCTTGACCGTATGCCCTACGGCTGCAAGTCCGCGTATAGCGACTACTTGAGCGGCTGCCACGATTAAAGTCGGCGATTCCCTCACGAGAGCCGCCGCTCTCCAAAACCGTACTTGACACTTTCGCATCATACGGCTCCTCAGTAATACGGTGTTTGTCATACATACCTCATTACCAACCTGTCTTCTTC
>JAAHHJ010000250.1 GCA_010692425.1 Symploca sp. SIO3C6
TGCAAAATACTGCTGTGTCATCGTGAACAAGAAGGATATAGAAGCGGAACATCGGGCTAGCGATCGCCTCCATACCCTTCTTTCCATTCAAGGCAACAAAACTGTAAAAACCTTTCATCGGCAATTGGGCCAAATTTTATGGGACCGGGTAGGCATTAGCCGCGATCGCTCTGGTCTCAAAGAGGCGATTGGACACATTCAGTCCCTCCGAGAAGAGTTCTGGCACAATCTACGGGTGCCCGGAGAACTCAACACCCTCAATAAAAACCTAGAACTCGCGGGTCGAGTGGCTGACTTTTTAGAACTCGGTGAACTCATGGCTCGGGATGCCCTAGAACGGGACGAATCCTGTGGTTGTCATTTTCGGGAAGAACATCAAACCTCCGACGGGGAAGCCCAACGCAACGATGAGGATTTTAGTCGGGTGTTTGCGTGGGAATATAGCGGTGGCGATCGCCCTCCCATTCTTCACGCTGAGTCCCTAACGTTTGAAGCGGTACAACTCACCCAACGGAGTTACAAATAATCCGATGAAACTATATTTGAACATTTGGCGACAAACTGCGACAGCGCAACTCGGTCAATTTGTAACCTACACCGTATCGGATGCGGAGCCTGATATGTCCTTTTTGGAGTTGTTGGATGTATTGAATGAGCAATTGATCCAACAAAACGATGTGCCCGTGGAATTTGATCACGATTGTCGGGAAGGCATTTGTGGGTCATGCAATTTGATGATCAACGGTCAAGCCCACGGTCCCCAACAAAAAACAGCCACCTGCCAGCTATACCTGCGTCACTTCCAGGATGGCCAAACTATTACCATCGAGCCATGGCGAGCAACAGCGTTTCCTATTGTGAAAGATTTGGTGGTCGATCGCTCTACCCTGGACCGCATCATGGAGGCCGGAGGATTTATTTCCACTAAAACGGGATCTGCTCCGGAAGCCAATACCCTTCCTGTACCCAAGCCCACTGCCGATCTGGCCTTCGATTACGCTACCTGTATTGGTTGTGGAGCCTGTGTAGCAGCTTGCCCCAATGCATCAGCTTCCCTC
>JAAHHJ010000251.1 GCA_010692425.1 Symploca sp. SIO3C6
TGCAAGAGCTTCAAGATGAACTGATCTTGACTCAGGAGAATTGTAAGGTTCTGATGGCAAAGAATGAAGCTCTCAAACCTCTAGAACCCTTACTCGGCAAAGATATTTCTGCATTACTAGCAGAAGCCACGGAGCAGTCCGAGTTGGTTGATGAAACAATCGCCGAGATTGAAATCAACTGTGATCCCGACCTCAGCGATGAGGATAAAGCATTGCTCACAGAGTTCTATGCAAATCCCGAAGAATTTGTTGATCCAGATGTAGTAGGAACAGATACGGCCTTAAAAGATAGACCTGCGGCTATTGGCGCTACTGATGCCTCTTCAGAAACCGTTCTAGTCTAGCCCCCTAGATTGGGATCGGTTTCAGCTAGTTAGTTGAGGCCACATCAGGTTCATGGCTGCACTCTCTCAGGAGAAGGCAGCCATCTTGCGTTTTGAGGGATGTACTCGATCCAGGCGTGTAATAAATTCACACAAATGCCTCTTATGGAGCGTCGCGGTTAGTGGCACACTGGTAAAAGCTTAATGGAGTATTCTCACTAAGCTTAGTTGATCATGTACTACCTAACCCCTTGAGGTCCAATGGAATGGCACATAACTGATGCTCAAAGTCTGCGCTTAATCGATCAAGAAATTGGGGAGCACACCTTTTCCCAATCTGAATACGAAATTGTGCGTCGGGCAATTTATGCGACGGCTGATTTTGAGTATAAAGAACTCATTCAATTCTCGGACCAGGCATTGCAGGCAGGGGCAGCAGCGTTGGCCGCTCGAACAACGATTATTGTGGATGCTCCCATTGTGCAAGTCGGGATCATCCCAACGCTCCAGCAAACATTTTCAAATCCCGTTTATTGTGGTACAGATGCATTGACTCGACCTCAGAGAGAAAAGACTCAGGCTGCGTGGGGGGTTGAAACCCTAGCACAGCGATACCCAGAAGCGATTTTTGTTGTGGGACAATCCCAAACGGCCCTTTTATCTCTGATAGGGCTGATTGAAGCGGAGAAAATTCGCCCCTCACTCATTCTAGGAACTCCAGCTAACTTCTTGGA
>JAAHHJ010000252.1 GCA_010692425.1 Symploca sp. SIO3C6
TATTGAGATGAAATCTATGTCGCAATAAGGACTTCAAACAAAGATTGCCTTGCAACTTCCATATCATTGAGAGGATAAGACGATCTTGATGTGTAATCAAGGATCTATTTGAGATTTCATCCGCTCCAATGTAACATTCATCTGGTTAAACATTTGGTCTGGAGTCATCCCAAACTGATTGAGTTGGGTCTTCAGTTGCTCCATGGTCATTTGGGCCGAAAAATCCTCAGAAAGTTCAAAGCGTTTCATAAAAATCCGATACCGTTCCATGATGGCTTCCATCTGCTCGATGTAGAGCTTTTTGCCTTCACGATCGAATTTTCCGTATTCACTACCAAGCTGGATGAGAGACTGGTAGTCTCCAAACAAGCTCTTGGCCTCTTCTTGAACGATTTCTGAGTCAAAAAATCCCATTTCTCTTTCGGAGTCTTTGCTGATCTTGCTGTTTCAACGCTAATGTAGCTGTTGCTATATTTCTTATTCTAGTACAGAGGGTTGGTTCCGATTCAAAGGGATATGTGGGGATTTCCCCCCATCTCATCTACAAACAACCCAATAGCTAGAAAACATCGCTGTATCTGGCTATTGGGCCTTGCTTAGAACATGGCTTGTGTTGACCTAGATAATTTTGACAGCTCTTAATCCCCAGAATAGGACAATTGCTACTCCTAAAAAGCCAACATACATAGCGGCATAAGCGATCGCTCCACCCATAATCAATAATCTCCTCTAAGAATCATTACTTTTATTGAAGCATTTTGAGGTCAACAACGTAAGTGGGATTCTAGCGGCTGCTTTCCACCTTGTAATATTACGGACAGTAGGTTTTGTCAGCCATAAAATCAACGGCACCAATCCCCCCCTCGCAAACGACCATTTGGGTTATCTCGCCACCGCTATTATGGGGATCAAGCCATGCTTTGCCCATGTAGCCCCGCAGCTTCCCTCTTGGTCTGGCCCGAGCAACAGAGGCTTCTGTAATTCGATTGCCATCCATATCGGTATTGATAGCACTGGCTAATTGCACATCATAATCATAGTGGCGGGTTTGACTAG
>JAAHHJ010000253.1 GCA_010692425.1 Symploca sp. SIO3C6
ATCTTTTGATAAAGCTGGGAATCTCCACCAGATAATTCCAAGCAATGGGGGTAGTTAGCACCCCTAACATTATCGCTTCATATCCGGACATAAACAAACTAGCAGTTAAACTACCCCACCATTGAAGTGGTGAGGGTTCTTGGGGGTTGGGCATACCATTTAAAAAGTAGCTCATACTGAAACAGATGTTACATATCATCAGAATCAACCCCACAGCATAAGCACCCCAAGAGATACTGCTGTTAACGAAGGGCGAACGTCCAAATATCATAGATGCCTCACGGTTTATTAATTATGAAATGAACGGAATCTCCAGACTATTTTCTGAGTATAGTTAGTGATGTTTGCGATGAGTTTCTCAGACTGCCAGTTGTCGGTTAAGGGTTGTCGGCTAGTGGGCTATCGGCTCTGAATACATTGTCGGTTGGTAGCCGACAGCCCTTTTAGTTGTAACCGACTAGCCGACATTAGGGATGAAGCTTAAGTGTGAGTCTTCGCCTGCCGTCACTCCATAGCCCTGTTTTGCTAATAGTTGAAATGCTAATCGTATGGCGTCTGGTGTTAATTGTTGCTCTCGAATACTACGCCAATCACTTCTCTGTACATCTCTGGCTTTTACTGGTTGATTGTATTTGGTGAAGTGCTGACGACAGAAGTCAAGCAGGCATTGCATATGTGGAGGCAATCCCAGACCAGGGGCTTGGTTTTCTGGTTCTACCTCGACTATGGTTGCAATTCTTTTTTCTGTGGATCTTGGTACATATTCTGAATAGTCATAATCTCGATTGGGGGGCTGCCAACTATGAGGAATAGTTACTCGCTGTGTCTGTTCTTTTCCACCTTCATTCCACTCCATTATCCCCCAGCCTGCACAGGATTTACCCCCTGGCACTTTCAGGTCTTGTTTGGCTTGACAGTGGAGTCGGATGAATTGATTTAGCAGGGTGTCTTTTTTGCCTCTTCCTGCCTGTTCTCCTCCGATACAAGTGAGGGTTTTTCCATGGCTTACTAGTACTACTGACATGTTGGCTTGTCTCAAATACTGAGTGCAAGCC
>JAAHHJ010000254.1 GCA_010692425.1 Symploca sp. SIO3C6
ATCTTTTGATAAAGCTGGGAATCTCCACCAGATAATTCCAAGCAATGGGGGTAGTTAGCACCCCTAACATTATCGCTTCATATCCGGACATAAACAAACTAGCAGTTAAACTACCCCACCATTGAAGGGGTGATGGTTCTTGGGGGTTGGGCATACCATTTAAAAAGTAGCTCATACTGAAACAGATGTTACATATCATCAGAATCAGTCCCACAGCATAAGAACCCCAAGAGATACTGTTGTTAACGAAGGGCGAACGTCCAAATATCATAGATACCTCACGGTTTATTAATTATCAAATGAACTGAACATCCAGGATTTAGTCTGGTTAAAATTAGTGATGTTTGCGATGAGTTTCTCAGATTGGCAGCTGTCGGTTAGGGTTGGTCGGCTGTCGGCTGTCGGCTCTGTAACCATTGTCGGGTAGTAACCGACAGCCTTTTTCCTTGTAACCGACTAGCCGACATTAGGGATGAAGCTTAAATATAAACCTTCACCATTAGTCACTCCATAGCCTTGTTTTGCTAATAGTTGAAATGCTAATCGTATGGCATCTGGTGTTAGCTTCTGTTCCTTAATTTGCTGCCAGTCACTTCTTTGTACATCCCTAGCTTTTAGGGGTTAATTATATTTATTGAAGTGCTGACGACAGAAGTCAAGGAGGCATTGCATATGTGGAGGCAGTCCCAGACCAGGGGCTTGGTTTTTTGGTTCTACCTCGGCTATGGTTGCAATCTTTTTGATTGTGGATATTTGCACATATTCCGAATAGTCGTAAGCTGGATTGGGAGGCTGCCAACTATTAGGAATAGTCACCCGTTGTGTTTGTTCTTTTCCTCCTTCATTCCACTCTAGTATGGCCCAGCCGGCACAGGATTTACCCCCTGGCACTTTCAGGTCTTGTTTGGCTTGGCAGTTGAGCCGGACGAATTGATTTAGCAGGGTGTCTTTTTTGCCTCTTCCTGCCTGTTCTCCTCCGATACAAGTGAGGGTTTTTCCATGGCTTACTAGTACTACTGACATGTTGGCTTGTCTCAAATACTGAGTGCAAGCC
>JAAHHJ010000255.1 GCA_010692425.1 Symploca sp. SIO3C6
TGCATTAAAAAGTACGACATTTATGGCTCATCAGTGGACGAAAATAGCGTCCAAGTGGATCAAGGGAAACCAAAGCAAGTCAAGGCATCCAACCGGGCCAGCGTTATTGTACGGGTGTGGAATGATGACAATACGATCGGCGTCACCTCAACAACAGATGTCGATCCCAATGGCATTCAGTTAGCCTTAAAAACAGCCTTTGAAGCGAGTGTCTTTGGTCCTAAGGAAAATGTTCCTGATTTCAGTCCTGAAGCAACTACGCCCATTGCTGATCAGGGCGATCGCACTGCCCCCCAAGCTCCTGTATCCGACTTGATCACCACATTGATAGGGGCGGAAAAGCAATTGATGGCCGCCCATGAGGCGATCGCGGGCGTTCCCTACAATGGCCTTTCTCAGCGGGATATTGATAAGTTTTATCTGAATAGCGACGGGGCATTGCGCCACGAGCAAGGGTCCTATGCGTCGATGTATTTGTACAGCAAGACCGAGCAAGACGGGCGAAAACCCCGCAGTGCCGGAGCCTATCGGGTCACCCGTAGCTTGGATAAACTGGATGTGGAAGGTTGCCTCCAAGAAGCCGCAGAAAAAACCATCAGCCATTTGGACTATGGCAAAATTCCGACCGGAAAATACCGAGTTGTCTTTTCCCCTGAAGCGTTTCTCAGCTTGTTCGGAGCCTTTGGTAACTTGTTTAACGCCCAAAGCATTTTGGATAAGCAAAGTTTATCCACACCTGATTCGTTAGGAGAACAACTCGCTTCCCCTCGCCTCTCTGTATGCGATGATGCCCTCCATCCTGAAAATGTTGCGGTGGAAACCTTTGATGGATAAGGAACACCAACCCGCCGTATTCCAATCCTAACGGATGGTGTATTGACTAGCTTTATCCACAGTGCGGGGACGGCCAAAAGGATGAAAACCCACCCCACTGGCAATGCCAACATTGGCGCAAAAGTAACCATTAGCCCAAACTTCTATCACATTTTTCCGGGTCAAGCCGCATCTGAAACGTACTCCTTGGACACGGCTGAAGATGTCATTTTGGTAGAT
>JAAHHJ010000256.1 GCA_010692425.1 Symploca sp. SIO3C6
GGATCAAGCGGCTTGGGTTGACCAATCTAGCCATCCTCGCTCTCGTAATACCTGAAGGTGCCGTTGGATTGGTGAGGATGATCGATATCCCATCCCGGCTGCAATTTCCCGAAGAGAGGGGACATATTGATGGCGGTTAATGTAAGCTTCAACCCAATGAAAAACCTGCTCTGGAGTTATGCGAGATTTAGCCATACCTTTTGGACTGATGAAATTGGAGTAACGAGTTTTATCTTGGTTCTATAGTACTATATTCGCTACTCCTATCTCAACCAAAGGCTACATTATCTGAATACGCCTGGTCAGGATCATGGCTTTATGGAGTCTGCCCCACATTTAGAAGGTGCATTCCCCCTCGGGCCGCTGCAACAGGATAAAACAGTTACGAAAAAGGCATCCCTTCTTCTTAAAACGTAAGGAATATCTCCAACAAGAACGCCCCAGGTGCATAGCAAACATGATACTATCCCAAATGCTCACTCATAGACCTTTCCCTTCTATGGGAAGCACAGCCCCTTTGGAGTCATGACCACTATACCTGAGTAGAACCTAAGTAGAAATAGAAAGAGAGGCAAAGCGTAGTCTTATCGGTTATTTTCTATTAATGGCATCTATGGCTTTATTTTTCTTCGTCTAAATATTTGACCGAGCGCATTTTGTTATTGTTTCACTTGAGGATTCATGCAACTGTCAAACTTCCCCTCTCGAACTAAGATAGTAGCAACTATCGGTCCGGCAACCAGCGACCCAGATGTGCTTCGGTCTTTAATCGAAGCTGGGGCTAGTACCCTGCGGCTCAACTTTTCCCATGGGACACACAGCGATCATCAACGAAATATTCGCCTCATCCGCCAGTTATCTTTTGAATTAAATCAGCCTGTCGCAATTCTACAGGACTTACAAGGACCCAAAATTCGACTCGGAAAATTTGAAAATGGGTCCATTGAATTAGCAAACGGTGACCCATTCGTTTTAACAAGCAAATCCATCCCTGGGACCACCCAAATTAGCTCAATTACCTATAAACCCTTGGCGGAGGAAGTGCCGACCGGA
>JAAHHJ010000257.1 GCA_010692425.1 Symploca sp. SIO3C6
CGCCAAAAGATGGTCTGAGGGAGTGCTCTAGAAGATGGAGAAGGGACTGCTGAAAACGTTGCCCTAGATGAGGGTGGTGATGTTTGCTCCATACCTCAGACCTTGTAGAAATAATTAAGCATGATCTCGTTATAGAGCCGCAGAAAATAAAGGCTTAGAAGAAAAATTCATAAAAAATGATCCCCTGCAACGCTGCAAGGGATACTAGCCGCTAGATCCTAGTTTAATGGATAGCCCTAGGATGCATCTGCATACGCTTTTACAAAACGATCATCAAAAAGTGTACCAAGGTCCGGTCCTTCAGGGATAAATCCGACATTCACCATAAACTCCGTCATCTTTTCTGCGGCAAAGGGCATGTGCTTCATGCTATCCCCTGGGCTAAAGGCTTCCAAGTTATCCTCGATCGTAAACATGCGGGTTCCTTCCTTGAACTTTTGGAATTCATCCACCGTGACCCCAGCTCGTTCAGCCATAATCTTATCAGCCTCTTCAGGATTTTTGTCCATGAATTCAAGGACATCAAACCACGTATTGACAATAGCTTGAACCTGCTCAGGTTGCTCATCAATGACCGTTTGACTCATCGCTAACAAGTCAGGAATCGCTCCAGGGTAGTCCACTGATGAGAGGAGTTCTTTGCTTCCTTCCCGCTCTAGCGCAATCTGCCAGTAGGGTGGCCAAGCTCCCACTGCGTCAATTTGGCCCGACGCAAAGGCTGCTGCCGCAGCACCTGTTTCTAGATTCTTAATCACGATGTCGTCCCGAGACATGCCATTGTCCTCTAGGGCTAGGGTTAACAGAAAATCGTCAACAACACCTTCTTCTAATCCGACGGTCTTGCCTTTTAGGTCTTCCAAACTATTAATGCCTTCAGCCACAATGATTTTGTCGTTGCCTGCTGAGTTGTCATTCACTAACACAACCACTTCCCCATTGACAGCATCTGCGGCAAAGGAAATGGTGTCATTGAGAGTTTGACAATTACCATCTAGTTGCCCAGCGGCAAAGGCTTCCATGGAGGCTAAATAGCCGTCAAACCATTTCATCTC
>JAAHHJ010000258.1 GCA_010692425.1 Symploca sp. SIO3C6
TCCCCTGTACTGGATGTTAAGCCTTATATTCCCTATGCAGATGCGATCGCCACAGCAGAAGGGGCATGGGCAACCCATCATGAACCCCCCATACCTGTGCGGTGGAGTGACCATGCCAACGCTTGCTTGAATGAATGGTACGGCAATAACTCACCAGAAAACGCTACTCTCCGATGTTTAATTGCTGAAACCATTGCTCAAGATCCTCGCCCTGCCCATGAACGAGGTAAAGACGGAGAAAAGGGCCAAGAGTGGAACTTACAAGTGTTTGATGTAAGCGTCTTTTGGTCCGTGGCAGCAGGAATTGCCACTATCACCCGACTGGTTAAACCAACTGGAGATGACAGCGACTGGATGAGTGGGTACAGCGGATATGGCTGCGGGTGAGATGGCGAAGTTTATCAATCAGCATAATTCCCTTCGCACCGTCTCCTACATTACATCCGCCTAAAATCAATGATGGCTGGAAAAAGGACGGGAGATGGGCGAACCATGATTGCAGTTCCCATGAGTATCGCTCGATATTGTGAGCGGTCAAGGTCAGTTGCCCTAATTGAAGCTTGCCCGGACCTCCGGTAGTGTGAATATAGACGGAACGAACGTGGGGACATTGAGCCAACACAGCGGCAATTTGTTCGATGCCATTGCTATGGTGTCCAAGGATAATTTGAACCATTCCCCCTTGCGATAGATCGACAGATAATCCACTAAGATCAGCGCTGGGGTAAACAAATAAAAGAGTATGGCAAGTGGATAAAACAGAATTATTAAGGACATTATATTGAAGCTGAGTATTCATAACCGTATTCCCCTGGAAAAATCAGGCTATGCATGTGTGCTTAGGATCAATATTCCCCATTTGCATCAAACAGTAACTTTATCAAGACTTTTTTGTTTCAATGTTAATTTTTTACATGGGGTTGTCTGGGGTAGCACGGAGACACCAGGACTATCAGTTCTGATTTAATGCATTTATCCGGAACGTTATTCTGTATGTAGCAATGAGAGAACGCAAAACTGACATGACGTGCGGCTGCAGACGTATT
>JAAHHJ010000259.1 GCA_010692425.1 Symploca sp. SIO3C6
CTTGACATAGTTATTTAACGAACCGAGTTCTTCTGGCTTGAGGTAGCGATTTTCCGCTTCATCAAACATCGCTTCTATTTCTGGGTGCATAATAAATGGAGTCCTCGCTTAAACAATGGCTTGATAGTCTTGATAGTCTTGATAGTAATGATGGGGTTGAAATCGCTCAAATTGGGATGTTGTCGTCCCTATCCCTGCCCAGGAAATAATATTTAACCTGTGGAGTGGGTATATCAATTTGAGGCAAATTGAAGGCTAAGGCCACAATCGCTGATTCTGTTTTCCTTTGGGACGCCCCCGGTAGAGTAGTCCAGAGGTAGAACGATGGAATTAGAACGATCCAAAGAAATCGTCTAAGGTCAGGTCTTCTTCGGGGGAATCATCCAGAATCGGTAATTCTGCTTCTGGAGGGGATGGTGCAATCACGAGTTCCCCATCCCAAGGAATAGCCCCAAAAAACTCGCTGACAGTCATGGCCGGATTGAGGGTGCGTTCCCCCGACTTTAAAGTGGGCAAAGACGGTTGCGTGGCTACATTCTCCCAATTGATGGTGGAGAAAAAATTCTGAACAGACTGGATTTGCCAGTTTTGATTATGGGATGTTTGAGAAAGGTTTAAGCTCATTGCAGTCGCTCCCCACCTCGTAGGCGCTTTTCGATGTCTCGTGCTGTTGCCCCTTCATTCATCCAAAAGCCAGCTGCATCAATACGATCCTGGCCACCCAGTAAAAACTTGCAGTACGTTTCCCCCATGGAGTAGCATTGGATTTCAATACAACTCAGCTTTTTCTTGACCATTTCAGTGAAGAAACCCGCAAATAATCCTGCATAAAGAAAACAAACTGGTTTCCCAACATCACCCAATGTGCGAGCAACAGCCGAATCAAACAGGTTAATAAACATAAATCCCTGTTTGCGATCGCCCATATCGATTTCCCACCGTCCCCACCCTTGGGCCGTGAACGGCCACCACCATGTTTCCAGCAGAAACATCAAGTTGGTTTGACGAATACTCTTGTCAAATTCAGCCTGGAACCATTGCCCAAA
>JAAHHJ010000026.1 GCA_010692425.1 Symploca sp. SIO3C6
GACATACTATCATTATTAAAAGGGTTGGGAGTTCAACCCTAGGCGTAGGAGATGTTAGACAGGCTGTGCCTGCAATCTCTGCTTGATGCCTGAATCCCACGAATTCAATTCGTGGGAGTGGCTCAATAGAATCTGACTATTTCCAACTCGGAGCCTCAAGTTGCAGAAGCTCCGAGTACCTGATCACATTAGTGCATAGCGTTCAAAAGTTGTTTGATTCTGCGGATATGTTGGCGCTTTAACTTTTCTGGAAACTTTAGTTCCAGTGCTGTAGTTCTAATAGGTTCACCACTGCTTTCTAGAGGGGGCAACTCCTCTACCGCTGCCACCTCACTCAGAAAGCGCTCTGGTAAAGGTTCTGTTGCATCTTGAATCAAAAGCAAACCAACCAGTGGTTTTTCTTGCTTGAACCTCTCCAAAGTAGGATAAATTGCACTTCCATCTAATTCCATTCGCAGACCATTCACACCGATTTTAGTAACTTCTCCAGGATAAAAGTTACCTTCCCAGTAAATCTGGGCAGCCACGCTAACCGACTTGCGCACCCGATTAAAACTACCACTAGCAGGTTGAAATTCCTGTAAGGCGCGGCTGAGACTGGTGGCTAAGAATTGTAGGGATGTCAGAGGTCGATCTACATCTTGGCGCTTTTGAGAATACCACTCTTTAACATCAGAATAAATTACCAAGGCAAGATTATCCAGTTGAGTTTGAGTAGGCTCGACGAAGTCAACTGCTAAGTGAGTTAGATTACCCTCTACAGGCGTTGCCCTGATAATCCGCGCCTCCAGCAGCGCCCGCTTACCAAAGTCGCCCACTAACTCCACTTCCACCTCCTCAGGCAAATTCAGGGAACTATTTACAGCAATTAGGGCACCGGTTTCAGAGACATTTATAGTTGTGCCACTCCAAGTCTGATCCAAACTGTGAACGATCGCACCAAGGCGTCGCGGCAAGCGGTGTGCAACTCGTAGTTGTGGTTGCTCCAAGGCAACCAGAATTGCCGCTAGTAGCAATAGTAGGTTAAAGATACACCAAAGACCATTAATTATCACTGCTTCAGCATCCTCAGGGCGCAGCAGCAGCCAAAAGGGAACGCTAATCAGGGAAACAAGAACTAAGGCAGCTACAATCACAAGACCACGGGCTGACTCCCAATCAAAGCTACGCTTGGTTACTGTCAATCCCTTATCAGTAACGTTAAATGAACCTAGATTGGGATTGATTATTGCCATCAAAGTGACATATCCAGCCTGAAAAGCCATCACAAATTCAAAAATTTCATTCCAGAAGGAAAACCGAACCTCCTTGTAGGTGATGTAGTTAGCATTCAGGGAAAGGAGAATGTGGGGAAGAGCATAGGCTAGAGTTTCTAATCCTAAACCCTCAATCGGTCTAATACCGAATAACAAAAACAGTGTGGGAGCAATTGCATAAATTAGTCGGGGATAACCATAGAAAAAGTGGGAAGTAGCGCTGAAATAGCAGATCCTTTGGGGAATTGTCAGCTTGAGTTTTGGGTTAAGCAGGGGGTTTTCGAGGCGCAAAATCTGAGCCATGCCACGAGCCCATCGTACTTGCTGCCCGACATAGGAAGAGAATTTTTCCGGTGCTAAGCCAGCAATCATAATTTTGTCGTAGTAAACTGACTTGTAGCCCAAAGAATGCAGCCGCAAGGCAGTGTGACAATCTTCGGTAACAGTTTCTACAGCAATCCCCCCCACTTGGACAATATGTTTTTTGCGAATTACTGCAGCTGAACCACAGAAAAAGGCAGCATTCCAAAAGTCATTGCCTTTTTGGAGTACCTTATAAAAAAGTTCATTGCCCACTGGAGTTCTACCACCAGTTAAAAGGTTACGCTCAAAAGGATCAGGGTTATAGAACCAGTGGGGAGTTTGCACAAATGAGACTTTGGGGTCGAAGAAAAAACCCACTGTGTGCTGAAGAAACTGTCGCGAGGGCATGTGATCACAGTCAAGAATCAGAACTAAATCCCCGTTGGTACGACCAAAAGCAGTGTTAATATTGCCAGCTTTAGCATGATCATTATTATCCCTAGTCATGAGGATCGCGCCGAGTTCTTGGCAAATTTGGCGTAAACTCTCCCTCCGGGCTTTATACTTTTCGGCCCTGCCATCATCTAAGACATAAACCCGTTTTTTGTCCTCCGGATAATCTAGGGCTAAGGCTGCCAGTATAGTTTTACGGACAATCTCGACATCCTCGTTATAAGTCGGGATATAGACATCCACTGTGAACCATTGGCTTTGGGGAAAGTTTGCCAGATCAACTGGTTCGCGCTCCTGAATTTTGAGGGTTTGAAAGTAAGCTAACACCAGGGTGGTGATTGCATACAGTTCCGCCCCGTACAACAACAGACAAGATATACCATTGGACCAAGTGTCAAAATTCAGGGTGTAACTGGTGCGGTAGTACAGGTAGCGGGCTGTAGTCACCAGGCTCAACCACACCAAAAACAAGTGTAAATACTCACTGGTTTTTTGATCAGAATATCTTGACTCAGCTTGCACAAATAACTGACCAATAAAGATTAGCATCAAAGCCACTAAGCCTTGCTGCCAGACTTTCAGAGGTGTAACAATTAGTGGAACAGATAACAACAGTAGCAACCCAATCAGCAACTGCAAAGGCTTGATTCCCAAACTACCTAGTGTCTGCTCAAACAACTGGGGAAGGACATCCACCAACCAGAAGGTTACAGAGGGACGCTGACGGTGATTTGATCTTGATCGGGATCCGAACCAGGAAAAAGACATTTCAACTCATTGATTAGATTTATTAGGTAAAGACTAATGACCCTTTTGATCACTAACGCGTTTGAGAGAAAGCTGAAGAACACCGTAGAGTAGGATGGCGACAGCAATAATGCCTAAAGGCAGAAAATACCAATTGTTTTGCAAAAAGCGAGAGGCTTTACTAAGTGGCGTTGTTTTTTCGACGCGTGTTGTTGAAGAAGCATTGTTAAAAAACTTGATTTTGTAGGTATTGCTGTCATAGCTAGAGGTATCTTCCTCTTGGCTACTAATGAAGGCTGTATCTTCCTCAAGCTGATAGAACAAAGGGTCTTTGAGGAACAGTTGCCGTACCCGTTCTAAACCACTATCGGCTTGAGCTAAAATGCCTAAGATTACCAGTTGACGATTATTAGGAGAAACAATTTCCTGAATCATGCCATCCTCATCCGACAGGTTTTGGGCACTAGCTTGAGTTGACTGGCGCAATCCAAAATTACCCAAGCGAACACTACCAGAGTTAAACTCTCTCTGAAAGGGAAAATTATCCTGGGTACCAATTCCCACTAGATGGTGGGTATCACGAACCCCAGGCGGTATACTTTCAGCTGTATAAGCCTCTAATCCTATTCCTTTTGAGCTACTCAATTTACCTAAGCGTTCACTCAATGCCAGCATCGTCAGCAGTTCATTATCTGAGGGAGTTTCAGGTAAAATAATTGCTGTTTTGGACAGATCCTGAGGAGCAGTAAAGGGGAAACCAGACTGCAATAGTTTCAGGTCTGGAAGTTCTACAGAAGTTTCTCGGTTAAGCTGAAAGCTACTATCAGCATGCAGCGTGCCTGTCAGTTGGTCGTCGGTGAGCTTACCACACCGTGCGGGTTCTCTAGGATCGAGTCTGAAGGCCACTTGCAGTTTGGAGTTGGGCTTGATCAGTTCGGGAGGTAAATTAACTTTCAAGGTTTGGCGATTTTCTCCGTCAAGATTAGTCAATCGCTTACCACGGACTAAAACATCATCAATTAAAACTTCTACAGCGGAGGTTCTCGGATTTACCTGCGGACCATAGCTATAAATTAGGTTCATCGAACTCCCCCGTTTAAATCTGTCATCCGGCAAAGCCCGAAAATCAAACTCAATTGGTGCTTGAGAACCTCTAACTGTAATGTCTTTAAAAGGCTTACCTTCGACGCGCGTCCTCAGATCACTCAGTTGAAAAGTATTTTGCTCCGGCAAATAACCGGGCCACTGACGAAGCGGCGGTGGTGGCGGCTCTTTGGCATCAGTAACTAAAATGGCTGGACCAGTACCGAGTTTACGAGTATCTGGCTGCACCAAAAACTGGACTGCTTTGATTACACCCTCTGTGCCATTGCCCGTAGCTACTAAAACAGGGATACCCTCATCACTAATCGTGGTTAGCATTAGTACGCCCACATCGGCAGGTAAAGGCGATTTCTCCCCATCGAGTAAGTTATTGTTGTTGATCTCAAAAGGCAAATCCAAAGATTTTAAAGCAGGTTGATCAGCAGGAGTACCAATGATCATCAAGCGATCGCCCCACTCCAATTGCTTAATATCTTCAACTAGCTTAGTCTCGATGGGACGAAAATCAGCAAATCTACCTAGAGCTGCTTGTAAGCGAGGCGCTGCTGTTAACCAAGCATCACTAAGCCTCGGTAAAAGATAAGCGACGCGATTGGGGTCTAAGCTAAGTTCATCAAAGAACGGATAGGGATAGTTATTAAAATTTAGGGTAGTTGGTTTGGTTTTGTATTCAAATAATAATCGCGAATCGGGCAGAATCTCAGTCCAAAGCTCAGGGTCATCAGAATCACTGCATTTGGCATTATTTTGCTGTACCACCAGCGAGATTTCATTGTAGTCTTGCAGTAAGCCTCGCGGGATATAAAAAATCTCATTACCGATCTCAGATTTATAGCTATCTCCCTCAGGTTGAGAGTCAACGAATGGTTTGCGATTGAGCGCGACAGTGCCGACACTGGTATCGTTGACTTTCAACGTCAGCATTGAGGAGCCTTTAAGTAGTTCCGGCGAGTGTCGGAAGCGGATCCATGCTTTCGCCGTGACCGATTCCGGATCCCAACTACGGGGGCGCGTAAACCCGAGTCTCGCTTCGGCATGAACACCCTCTAGGCGTAAGCGGTTGCCCACTATTGGAGAGCGATTAAACTGAAGTTTATATTCACTTACCGGAATATTGTCAGCCTCAGCAGTTTGGTTAGTACTATTTGGAGCTGACCTAACTGGTTGAGCCTGAGGGCGAGGAGTTGAACGTCTCGGTTGGGTTCGAGCAGGGGCAAAGTTTTGCTGTCTTGTGGGCGCTGGGGCAGGGGCAGGGGCTGCCCTTCTTGTGGGCGCTGGAGGAGGAGCACTCCGCTTGGGCGCTGGAGGACGACTCTGCTGTTTAGGGGCTGGAGCTGGTCTAGGTCTAGGTTTATAGACTGGTGGTTTAGCCGGAGCACTGGGTAAAGCGTATTCTCGAATTAGCTGGTTTTCTTGCTCTTGGAGGCTGCGATCGCTTTGAGCCAGTACAAAGGTGGTACTCATCCCTAACACTAAGACGAGGGTACTACAAAGCAGCAGTAACCATAATTGCGGGCGACGCTTTTTGGGATGGTTAGAAACAGTATTGGTTTGGGGGCGGCAAAACAGGCGTTTCATAGTTTTAGTTGTCTTGCATCCTTATCATCAATGTGGATAGAGTTCTACTTCTACTGTGGTTGCAGTAGTTGGGGTTCAATTTCTGTAGGCGGCAACAATGCTAACCAGACTAGGTTCTGGGTGTAGTAGGCAGATTGGTCATCCCAAATCCCTTGGTTATATCGAGGCAATAATTTCTGATCCAGCAGCTGTTGAGCTTTATCTGGCTCGATTAAGCGCCAAGCAGCATAAAGCATCGCATATTGGGAAGTAGCATCGTAACTGACTGTTGCTTGTCCCTTGAGGTCAATACGAGCAGGCAGGCGGGATGAAGAATGCCATAGCTGCTGGAGGTGTTGGCTGGCAGTTTGTAAATAACTGCGGGCTTCACGAGAATCGAACCAAACCGCATCCCAAGCTACCCGCCACCAAACGCGGTAGGCATCAAAGCTATACAGGCTCTGAATCTTACTATCCGATGGTAGTGGTTTAATTTGACCTGTGTTGAGATCAAGGGCAATCCAGTCACTGGGTAAGCCTGTAGCGGCAATCTGGGAAGAATTATTGAGTACCTGGTAGCTGCTCTCTACTAAGGAAAGCCAATCATGATCAGGATCAACCTGGGCAAAGAGACGAAAAGCATAGGGAGCAAAATAAGAGGGATTGAGATATATTTTGCCTTCTGGCAATACAAAGGCGGAGGCAGGCCCTGGCAAGAGATAGTTTTTACCCTCTTGTCCTTCTATAGTTGAAAATTGCCACAAATCCCGCAGTTTTTTCAGGGCTAAATCCAGATATTCAGGACGTCCCCAGCGACGAGATGCCAGGATTAAAGCAGTAATGCAATCAATGTCAGCATCGCTAGCAAAATTTTCGTCAATAGTGCCCCAGTTACCTGCTTGATCAATTCCCCACTTCCAAGCCCAAAGTTGGTCTAGAGGTTCCCCTGCTGCTGAGCGCCTACGGAGGTTATTTTCTGCCCAGTTTAAGGTAGTTGCAAAGGTGGCAGGGTCATTAATCAAGACAGCCCTGAGCATGGCATAGGCCTGTCCTTCTGAGGTTGAGCGATCGCTAGCCTCATAGTCAATTACTCGTCCATCAGCTTGAATGAATTGCTGGCGGTAAACTTCCCAACTTTGTTGTAGTAGTTCACTGTTAACTTGCAATTTAGCTAAAGATGAAGAACTGGCAACAGGGGCATCCTCTGTTGGCGGTGGCGAGTTTGATGATGTCTCTGACTTTGGAGTCATTGAAACACAGCCAGTCAAAGCCAAAAGAACTGCCAGCGCAGCCCTATTTACCAAAACTGGGGGATTAATGACCAAAGTGGTCAATCTTAACATCATCGTTAAAATCAACATCTGCATAATTCGGTGAGACTTGGGATTTAAAAACGCTCCCAATGGGGCTGAAAACCTCGCCTGCGGAGGAAGTCTTCTTCAATTTCCTGCCGCTTTTGGGACAGGTTAGTGCTAGCAACACCCCGCTGAAATTGTTCTAATTGCAACTGCTCCAGCTCTGCCAGAGCCTTAAGCTGCAAATCTTGAGCTCGATTGAGGTCAACCACTGACTGACGCAATACCCAATCATCAGGCTTGAGAGCGATTGCCTGAGCATAAAGTTCACCAGCATCATCAAAGCGCCGTTGTTGAAAGCGAACTCCACCTAAAGCTGCCAATGCCTCTCTGTTACCAGGCTGAGCTGCTAAAATCACTTCGTAGGCTTGGCTGGCAAATTCTAAATCATTTATAGCTTGAGCTAAATCTCCCTGTAAAAAGTAGTTAGCAATATCGCTGGGATTGCGAGCCACAAACTGAGCTATCCTTGCCCTTGCCTGAGCTGGAGAGCGCTTGGCAACTACCTGAATCGCTCTGATGTTGACTGGTATGTTATCTGGCTCAATTTGCAGTAGGGCATTATAAAGAGGTTCACGCCGTACATCAGCTGGCAGGGTGCCAACTAGAGCAAATAACTCCGGTGGAGTATTGGTGGGAGGTTGTGTCTGTAACCAATAGTTAAGTACTCCTTCTGCTTGTGACTCAGAAATCACCTCTGCCTCATAGGCAAGGCTGGCACGTGCTAGCTGTAGTCTTGTGTCCTGAGGATTACGAGCAATTAACTGATCGTAAATCGCCAGCGCTTCTGTAGGCCGATTCTGGGCAAGGCGTATGCCTGAAAGTCCCTGTAGGGCAGCATTGAGAACATCAAGGTCAGTTGGGTTACTAGCAATTAAACTTTGGTAACGGAAGGCGGCAGCTTCTAAGGAGCCCTCGCGACGTTCAATTTCGGCAGCTAGCAATTGTGGTGCTAAATCCCTGGCACCTTCTGGGGTTGCTGAGTAAGTTGCTAAGGCACTCCTTGCCTGCATCAGATCATTGTTTTCGATAAACATCTGAGCAATGCGGAAATTTAAAAAGGGTGCATTGACGCCAGACTGTAGCAAACTGATGTAAACGGGTAAAAATTCCGAGCCAGGAGGATCAATACCCACCAAGGCTTGAGCTAACTGTTGTTGCTCATTAGGATCTGTAGGCAGTGGTGTAACTACACTAGCCAGAGTTTGTCTGAGTTGGGCTTTGGAGATTAAACCCATTTGACTTTCTAGCGCCAATTGCTTGACAATCAGAGTGCGATTATTGGGCTGAGTAGCTGTTAGCTGTCGATACAACTGTAGGGCTGTTTGCCTTTCGGCTGGTATGCCACTAAAGACATCAGCTACCTCAATCAGCAGGTTGGGTTCAGGATTGGCAGTTGTACTGAGTGCCTGACGATAGAGACTGGCTACTGATGGGGCAAGGGAGTTATCGTTGGTACTATTGCGAATTTCATTAAGCGATCGCGCTAAGGGCAAAGCCGCATCGGCTCTACCTTGGAGTGGCTCTAATACTGCCAAGGCTTGGTTGGCTTCACCATTGGCAACGTAGGCTTGGGAAAGGGCGGCGCGAGTTTGAATACCAAGGTCATCAAGCTGATTTGGGTTTTGCAGCTGAGCTTCTAGAATTTCTACAGCCTGGAGGGGATTGCCAGTTTCTCGCAAGGCTCGGGCATAGGAAATTGCCGCATAATCAGTGATGGCTCCACCTGTTGTTCTGTAGCGATTAAATAGTTCTAGTCCCTGTGTATAGTTGCCGCTATTGGTGTAGATTTCGGCAGCACCGAGGAGTACCTCAGGTGTAGGATTAGCTTGCAGAGCAATTTCGTAATCTGCTAAGGCTTCCGTAAACCTTCCTTGGTAGCCATAGAGTAATCCGCGCCTACCCCGAGCTTCAGCATCATTGGGATTCAACTCCAACAAGGTAGTCAGCGCCTCAATTCCTCGGAGCTGCCACTCTTGTCGATAACCACCCAATAAACCAACAGACTTCAACGCTAGCTCATTGCGAGGATCTTGAGCTAGTACCTGCTGATAGGTGTCCCAAGCTTGTTCGATTAATCCCTGCCGCCTGTAGGCAATTGCCAAACCTAACTTGGCTTCCAAGGAGCTAGGATTATTGCGCACAGCTTGCTCAAAAGCCTCAATGGCATCCTTAACTCGACCCTCTTGAAGGAGTGTAAAACCTCTGCCTACCGAGGTTGGTACACTCTGGGCTTGAGCAGCAGGAATCTTGGTTAACATCGGCAAGGGCAACAGGTTTCCAGCGATGCTAATGCTAATCATACTGATACCTACACCTAACCATTGGCAAGTCAACAGTAACAAGAAAACAATAAAAAGATAAAAGCTATCAGTGTTGTTAGCTTTTGAGTTTTGGCTTTTGGCTTTTAACAAGAATTGGTCAATCATTTTACTCATTGACCTCCTCTACGTCTACGAATTAAATCAAAATCTGTTTTGATGCGAAAACCAGCAAAGGTATCAGAGAAGTTATCGCGCTGCTGAAGCGTCACACCGAGTCGCAGATTACGCAGAAATCGAAAATCGTAGAAGAGTTCCAACACATCTGGCAGATCATCATCATTGTCTTGGCGCAGCCTCTCATTAGATAAACCCCGCCCATAAGCTAATCCCAGACGGTCATCTTTGGCAAATACATCCAAGAATGTGAGTCCTAAACTGTAGGTATCTGCTCCCTCATCTAACTCCCGGTTTTCATAACGACCATAGCGAGCAAATAATCCCATATTGAGATTGGGAATAAAGACTTCAGCATTGATACCGTAGGATTCTTCTCGATCTTCTGGCTCTAATCCAAAGTCATTATCGCCGCGAGAGAGTGAGAAAATTTCTTGAAAACCAGTATCTGAACCAGCATCTCTGGCTGTAGCATAAGTGCCACGAACAATGGCATTGCCGAAACGGAGGCCGATTTCGCCAGCAAAGCCATCAAGATCAAAGTCATCAAGGGCTCGATCCGATGAGAACACGGCTGCTTTAGCTTCAATATTATCTGTCACGCTCCAGTTGACTAAAGCTCCAGTGCGGGAAGCAATCCCAGTGGCACTCAAGGCAGGATTAGTCTGAAAAACTGAGTTAAAGAAATGGCTAACGCCGTCTTTGGCAAAGCTGTTGCGATCAAAGTAGGAAGTTAAATCTAATTGACCAACTACAAAGCGCAAATTAGGTAAATCCTTAAAAGGAGCTGCCGCCAAATAAAGTTCGTTAATGTTGAAACCATCTTCTGGAGAGTCGGCTAATTCGTTGTCTTCGCTAGTTAAATCAAAGGTGGCACCAAACAATATTTGGGGAGTCACTGGATAGATTCCAGACAGACGTGCCCGTGCTACGGAATCTTCACCCTGAGTTATATAGGAACCCTGGAAACTTAAAGAGGGCGAATTGATGGGTTTACTACTAATTTCGGGTGGTACTTGAGTGGGTGGTATCTGCCCTAAATTTGTGGTGGGAGTTGACAATGGCTGGGCAAAATTAGGGTTAGGATTGACAGGCAGTGGAGCCTGATTTTGAGGATAGTTAGGATACTGAATCCAGCCTTGGTTATAACCGTTAGTAACCACCTGATTGGGAGTGATAGGCAATGGAGCCTGATTTTGAGGATAGTTAGGATACTGAATCCAACCTTGGTTATAACCGTTAGTACCCATCTGGTTAGGAGTGATAGGTAATGGAGCCTGATTTTGAGGGTAGTTAGGATACTGAATCCAGCCTTGGTTATAACCGTTAGTACCCATCTGGTTAGGAGTGATAGGTAATGGAGCCTGATTTTGAGGATAGTTAGGATACTGAATCCAGCCTTGGTTATAACCGTTAGTACCCATCTGATTGGGAGTGATAGGTAATGGAGCCTGATTTTGAGGATAGTTAGGATACTGAATCCAGCCTTGGTTATAACCGTTAGTACCCATCTGGTTGGGAGTGATAGGTAATGGAGCCTGATTTTGAGGATAGTTAGGATACTGAATCCAGCCTTGGTTATAACCGTTAGTACCCATCTGGTTGGGAGTGAGTGGAGGTGGCAGTGGAGCCTGGTTTTGAGGGTAGTTAGGATACTGCCCTAAGCCTTGGTTATAGCCATTAGCCCCCATCGGCATTGCTGTGGCGGGCATCAAAAAAAAGGTTTGGGGGTAGTTAGGATACTGCCCTAAACCTTGGTTATAGCCATTAGCCCCCATCGGCATTAGTAAAACGGTTTGGGGGTAGTTAGGATACTGCCCTAAGCCTTGGTTATAGCCATTAACCCCCATCGGCATTGCTGTGGTGGGTACTGGTGCTGAGCTCAGTGGTTGTGGTAATTGGGGTAGCTGTGCCAAAGTTTGGTTAGAGTTAGTGGGAAGCTCTAATGACCGTGCTTTGGGAATCCTTGGATTACAAGTTTTTTCGTTAATACACCCAAATTCGCTGCCTAATTTTAATTGCCCCAAATTCAGAGAATTATTACCCTCAGTAGCTACGAATGCTGAGTTTAGGACTTCGGGAGCTTGAGTAGGGGATTGAGGAAAATTAGTTTGCTGATGTGTTTGGGTTGGCTCGAAAGAAGTCGTCTCCTGTTTAGAGACACTTGCTTGAGCAGGTTGAATGCTACTGACTCCTAGTGCCCAAAGAATGGCTACTAATCCAGTGGCAGGCAAGTTAATCCATAGTTGTCGATTTTGTACGGACAATTGATGGTAATTGGGGATAATTAGGTTCATTGCCAAGATTGTTTGCCTGATTAATACTTTGGCTTGCACCCTCTGGCTAATCTAGCAAACAGATTTGTATTTGGCGAGATCCTCTCTAGGCTCAAATCATTATTCCTAGGGACTTACACCTTTTTTTTTTAATGAGAGATATGAATTTTACAAAACATCTAGTGTAGAAAGTATTCCAAACTACGAAGTAGCTATTTGACAAAATGGTATCAGCTCAACAAAATGCATATAAATTAAATTTTTTAAAAAACTATTGAATTTAGCAAACAATAAATATCAAAGATTAAAATATTATTGTTCATTAAACCTTGGCAAAGTGAAATAGAAGGTGCTACCTTGAGCTAATTCACTTTCAACCCAGATGCAACCTCCATGTTCTTGGACAATCTTGCGACAGATTGCTAGGCCAAGACCAGTACCTCCTTTGCTGCGGGAGTCAGAGACATCCACCTGTTGAAACCTTTCAAAGACGCTTTCTAGTTTTTCTGCGGGGATACCTCTTCCCTGATCTTTGACTGTGAACAGTACTTCTTTGCCTTTTGCTTCAACTGCAAGCCAAACTTTGCTCTGAGGAGGGGAGAATTTAATCCCGTTGCTAAGCAAATTGGTCAGAATTTGCACAACTTTGTCAGGGTCAGCCCAAATAGATATGGAAGCGGTGGTAACTGACAAAGTAACTCTATGCTTAGCAGCCATTGCCTTCATTGTTTCTACTGCTTGTACAATTAACTCAGCAGCATCGCAGGTTTTTTGAATTGTTACGCTTTTGCCAGACTCAATTCGCTCTAGGTCAAGGATATCATTGGCTAAGCGCACCAAACGGTCTGTGTTGGTCACGGCAATGTCAAGTATTTGTTGACCTTGTTCTGATAGTTGCCCAACTTGTCCTGTTGAAAGTAATCTCAGGGAAGCGTGAATTGAAGTCAATGGTGTGCGCAGCTCATGACTGACGATGGAGATAAACTCATCTTTCATCCGTTCTACTTCTAAAAGCTCATGGGCTTTAGTAAGTTGAGCAGTGCGCTCGGCAACCCGAATCTCTAAAGTCTCATTAGCTTCTCTTAAAGCTTCTGAAATCTGTTTACGCTCAATTGCATAGCGCAGGGAGCGAACTAATAGTTCTAAATTAACCTGCCGTTTGACTAAATAATCTTGCGCTCCCTTGCGGAGAGACTCAATTGCTAATTGGTCATCATTGGTATTGGTAAGTACCACAATTGGTAAGCTAGGGGCGCATTGAATCAGAGGATGAAGAGATTGCAGTCCTTGGCTATCTGGTAAGGTTAAATCCAGTAGGATCACATCAAAGTCATCTTGCTGAAGTTGGTTAAGTGCCTCTCCCAATCGCTTGACATGCACCAGACTAAATTGCTCAAGCTTGGCCCCGTTCAAAACCTCTTGCAAAAATCTGGCTTCTGCTAAACTGTCCTCAATCAGCAATATTTTTACTAGACTTGCAACCATAAGCCGTTACAAATTTAACTTGCATCTTTAGCAGAGAGGGGGAGAAGAGAGAGGGGGAGAATTTTGATCCATCAAGCTCTTATTGAGATGGTAAGGTGGCAGTTTCCAGCCAAAATTCTTCAATCCCCTTGACAATTTTGAACAACTGGCTAAGGTTGCGGGATTTTGTTATGTAACAATTGACGTGTAAATCATAGCTTTGGAAAATATCATCCTCGTTTTTAGAGGTTGTCAATACTACCACTGGAATGCATTTTAGCTTGGGGTCAGCTTTAATTTCCGCCAGAACTTCTCTACCATCCTTCTTGGGTAAATTTAAATCCAGTAGGATAATGTCTGGACGCACGGCATCAGTGTATTCTCCTTCTTGACGCAAATAAGCCATAGCGTCCATGCCATTCCTAACTGTCACCACTTGATGCGGCACTGAGCTATTTTTTAACCCTTCTTGGATAAGGCGAACATCGGCTCTATTGTCCTCGACTAAAAAGATTGTTATGGGTCTTTCGCCCGTTTCTAAGCTCACGCTCGCGTCTCCCTACTGGAATAGTAAAGTAGAACGTTGCACCTTCTCCCAGTTCCGAATCTACCCAGATACGGCCCCGGTGGCACTCCACGATTTTCTTGCAAATAGCTAAACCCATCCCTGTTCCAGGATATTCATCCCGCGTGTGCAGGCGCTGAAAGATGACAAAAATGCGATCGCTAAACTGCGGTTCAATACCAATACCATTATCCCGAACTGAAAATAGCCAGGCATCCTCTAAACGCTGTGCTCCTACATGGATTTCTGGTGGCTGTTGACTCCGGAACTTGATAGCATTGCCGATGAGGTTCTGGAATAGTTGCATCAACTGGGTACTGTCAGCCATGACGGTGGGCAAGGGATCGTTGGTAATAACTGCCTCACTTTCAGAGATACGCCTTCCCAAATTAGCAAGGGCACGCTCTAGGGCTGTTTCCACCTCAGTTAGCTCAAACTCAATGCCTTTCAAATCTACCTTTGAGTAAGCCAGCACATCATCAATCAGGGTTTGCATCAGGCTTACTCCCTCGACAGCGAAACCGATGAAATCCTTGGCATCTTCGTCGAGCTCCTGCTCATAGCGCATCTCCAAGAGTTGCACATAGTTTGCCACTTGATTAAGTGGCTCCTGCAAGTCGTGGGAGGCGACATAGGCAAACTTTTTCAACTCGGCATTGGAGCGTTCTAGATCCTGGGCTAATTGGGCGAGTTCATCGGCTTGACGCAGTACAATATTGACGATTGCCTTTCTTAGTTCTAGTGCTGCCTTAATTTCTACCTGTTTCCAGGGTAAAGATTGTAATTGAACTGTTTGTTTCCATAACTCAAAGGATTTACGGGGCGACAAGTGTACAGTTCCCTCTGAGTGGGTGGCTTCAAAGGCCTTAGCGGGGTCCCCACCCCAATTGACAGTTTGAATTACTTCTGGTCGAAACCATAAAACATAGTTTCTCTTGGAAATTGGGATTGCCAGCAAGCCACTAGCTACATCTTTAAATTTTTCTGCATCTGGATAAATACTAGGTAAGGAATCTGTGGCAAATACTTCTTCGTTAACGTTAATCTTAAGCCATTGGAGCAAAAAATTGAGGTCTTCTTGATTGGGAGTTTCGCCAATTACTGTGCAATTACTCCCAAAACACACGGCGGCTCCTTGAGCACTGGTCAAATCCAGTAGATTCGGTTCTTGTTTAATTAAACCATCAATAAAGTTTTCTTCTTGGGACATATAATCAATCAACGTCGATTGGATATATGTCAGTTTCATACGATAGTCGTAATCTTCAGTTTCTTCTCTGGCTGAGATTTCTGAGAAGATTACTCGCCCCAGGAATTCACAGGCTTTACGCAGTTCGTAGGAAACATATTTGGGTGAGAGATGATGACAAGCTATTAATCCCCAGAGTTTTTGATCTTTAATCAAAGAGATTGTTAAAGAAGCGCTAACACCCATGTTGTGCAGGTACTCGAGGTGACAGGGAGAAGCACTCCTAAGAATAGAGTGGGTTAAATCCAACTGACGCTGGCTAATGGGGTTATGGGCTGGTAATACTTCAACAGGCTGGGCTTTGGCATCAGGTATTAATCTGATCCAATTAGAACTAAATAATTTTCTGGCTGGTTTAGGAATATCTGACTCTGGGTAGTGGAGACCTAGGTAAGGTTCCATGCTTTCTAGTTTCTCTTCAGCAATAACTGCTCCATGACCATCTTCATCAAACTTATATAGCATCACCCGGTCAAAGCCAGTGACTTTCCGAACTTCCTCGACAATTATTTGACCAAAGTCATTCAGATTTGTGGTTTCCTGGAGCTGGTTGATTGAGGCTCTAGCTAGATGATAAAAACTGAGAAAGGGAATATTTTCCTGTGAGATGGTAGGCTCTAACTCAAGAATTAGAAATCCGTCAGGACTACGATGAAAAACACTATCAAATACTACGTAGTCATCACCATTTTTCCTGGCCCACACTTTGGTAGGATTAATAAAATCGAGGTTTTCTTCTGATAAACCTGCTTTCAGTCTCTCTACCTGATAAGTATCAAAGATATCTTCAAGTTTGGAGTCAAGTATGTCTTCAGGAGGGATGCCGAAAACTATAGAGCAGTTGTTGCTAAATTGTAATATTCTTAACTCAGGCTCTTCCAGAACCAAAAGTACTCCATGAGGCTGTATTTGACCATGGAAATGAATTTTTTCCTGTTCTAAACTAGTCAAATTAAGATCTTGTAGCCGTAAGTTTGTTCCCACCATAATCCATGGTCTCCCATCTAGCGCCATCAAAAGTAGAACCTTGATAGGGCTAAATTCCCTACCACAAGCCTATTTTTACCTAAATGTAACTTCTGTAGAACTCATCAAAAATTTAATTCACTTGCTCGCAGCTAGTCAGAACAATACAGTAAGGTGTGAGACTACTCTTAACTGTACAGAGGCAGAAAAACCTTTCCTAGACCTAGAATTTTTACTACTTATTGATTGCATATTCTCAGTCTGGCCCTGACCTGAGCGCGACTAATAGCATAGCACACAGAGCAAGATATTATGCCTTGAGTAAATGTTAAAAGTTACACCAGGATGCTGAGGCTCTCGGCAGCTCTAGTAACTCCCTCATTCTCTGGGCAAAGTTACGATTCCTAGCCAAAACTCTTCAATCTTCCTAACAGCTTCAGACAACTGACTAAGGTCATCTGATTTAGTAATGTAACAATTGACGTGTAATTCGTAACTTTTTAAAATATCTTCTTTACTTTTTGAATTAGTTAGTACTAAAACTGGAATTCGTTTTAGTTTGGGATCAGCTTTAATTTCTGCTAGAACCTCTTTACCATTCTTCTTAGGCAGGTTTAAATTCAGTAGAATAATGTCTGGGCGCGCTGTCTGAGTGTATTCACCCTCATGGCGGAGATAAGCTAAAGCTGCGATGCCGTCCTTAACAAGAACCATCTGATGAGGCACTGAGCTTTCCTTTAAAGCTTCTGCAATCAAGTGAGCTTGATTCTCATTATCCTCAACTAGAAGGATTGTGCGTTCTGTTTTACCCTCTTCCATAGACTTTTTATTGACAATAGATATAAATAATTATTTAGCAACTCAAGGGATGAAAATCTGTTCGTTGCGTAGTGGATCTCCTAATAGCACTGGTTTGTAATTATTGCTATTGTTGGAGTCTGGAATAGTTCCCCATTTCTGCAATAACTTCTCTAGCAGCTTGTCTTGCTGGAGCCTGAAATTCCTAATATCCCAACCACCGTTAATAATGGCAAACCAAACTAAACCACGATCACGGGTCAGCATCACTCCAGTTAAGGCACTTACCTCTCGTAAAGTCCCAGTTTTGACAGTAGTACCAGCTGGAATTTGCCGTGCGAGCATTGTCCCATCGTGATCACGACCAGCAACAGGGAATAAATCCATAATACTAAGCTGGTGAGGTTCCAAAAACCGCTCCAGTGCCATGAGCATGGCACTGGCTGCACGGGGAGAAATTCGGTTATCAACACCTAAGCCAGAACCATTAATCAATTGAATTTCGGTAGGAGAAACCCCTGCCTGTTGGGCTGCCAATTTTGAGATTATCTGCGCCCCACCCACAGCTTGCGCTAACATCTGGGCCAACTCATTGTTACTGTAGATGTTCATTTCCCTAAGGATTTGAGTCATCGACAATGACCAGTGACGTAGCAGCAATATTTTTTTAGCAATGGGGGAATTGGCAACTTTGACGCTACCGTCAATTATAACTTGTGGTTGTGGCGTTTCTGGCGGCATTGAGCGGTGATGAGCAACAATAACCTGAGACCACAGTTGGGCATTGATACCTTGCCGGAGTAACTGACCAGCAATCGCTGGATTTCTCTCATAGTTAAGGTAAAAATCGCCGCTAATGACTAAATTACCACTGACGCGGCGAATACCCAACTGATTGAGACTATTACCTAAGGCAATAGCCTCCTGCCAAATCAAGAAAGGGTCTCCACTGCCAGTAATTACCAAATCTCCCTGCAAGATACCATCCTTAACTGAGCCAGTGGCACTAACTAGAGTTTCAAATCGATGAGATGGTTCCCATTGCTCTAAAGCAGCAATAGTAGTGGCAATTTTCGTAAAAGAAGCTGCTGGTAGAGGAACTTTGCCCTGGTGAGTAGCCAGCCGCCTCATACCTGACTGAATCCATACCCCTTGATTTTGGGGCAGCGCCCCTTTGGAACTCAATTTTTCTAGGTATTGCTCAACAATTTCCTGTGCAGCTGGATCTGGCTCAGGTGGCAGCACAAACAAAGGCAGATCTTGCCAAGCCATCAGCTCAACCCGATCAAGTTTAACTGGCATCATCGCCCAAACCGACCGCAGTATGGCAATTAATCCAGATGCGATCAAGATGGGAAGCACTAATTTAGAGCTTAATCTTTGTAACATTACCAGAATTCCTCCATAGTGGTTAATTGTAGGCAGTTGACGACCATACTCAGGCATAGAGTAGAATCTTGAAAAGTTTTCTTAACTAGTTTGTAATTTGTGTAAGTTAAATTACATAGGATTTAAAATTGTTGAGAGTGCTTCTGGTAAAATCTTGAAGGTTTCTATAACTTTGAGTAATGGCATCGACGCGCGCACGGATCGCAATTGACGCTATGGGAGGGGATCATGCCCCTGCCGAAATCATTGCTGGAGCTATCAGGGCACAAGAAGAGTTGGACGTAGAGGTTTTGCTGGTAGGCAATCCTAAGCAGATAGAATTCTCCTTGAAACAACACAAAACTTCTCGCCAGTTGGAAATTGTTACCGCCGAGGAGGTCGTTGCCATGGATGAAGAGCCTTTGGTGAGCCTGAAGCGCAAACCTAGGGCTTCGATTAATGTGGCGATGGATTTAGTCAAGCACAAACGTGCTCAAGCTGTAGTCTCTGCAGGTCACTCTGGGGCCGCAATGGCAGCTGCTCTACTGCGCTTAGGACGCTTAAAAGGCATTAAACGTCCGGCAATTGGTGCAGTGTTTCCGACCTTGGTAGCGGGCAAGCCAGTTATTATTTTGGATGTGGGTGCCAATGTTGATTGTAGCCCCAAATATCTGGAACAATTTGCTGTAATGGGCATGGTATATAGCCGATATGTGCTAGGGGTTAACGAACCTAAAGTAGGATTACTAAATATAGGGGAAGAGGCCTGTAAAGGGAATGATATTGCTGTTCGCACTCATCAGCTGTTGCAAAAAAATCAAAGAATTCCTTTCATTGGCAATGCTGAGGGTCGAGATGTACTCTCCGGCGAATTTGACGTGATTGTATGCGATGGTTTTGTGGGAAATGTCTTGCTCAAATTTGCTGAAGCGGTGGGTGAGATCATGCTGCAAATCCTTAGAGAAGAATTGCCCCAGGGATTACAAGGTCAACTGGGTACAGCTCTACTTAAGCCAAATCTGAAGCGAATTAAGCAGCGCATGGATCATGCTGAACATGGTGGTGGTTTGCTCTTAGGCGTTGACGGAGTCTGTATCATCAGTCACGGCAGTTCCCAGGCTCCTTCTATTTTTAACGCGATTCGCTTGGCAAAAGAAGCAATAGATAACCAAGTCTTAGAGCGAATTGCATCCCAAGATTTTGAAACTGTTGAGCAACCAAGAGCTAGCAGTCAGAACTCAGAAAAGTCAGGAGTGGCGGAGTGAGGAATCAGAAGTTAGAAATTGGCATTTTCAAGCAGGGTTTTACTGCTGAGTTGCTGAATTTTGGTTTTTCTCCACTCACCAAAACAGCGACGGGGAAACCGACTCCTTTTGGGTGTACCACCAGAGTTGCCCCTTCGCTTTCGTTTGCTACCATTCATTGGTCGTTATTAAACATCAATGACCAACTACAAAGGGCAAATGACGGCAAATCCCACGCACTACCCTACCCTTTGGGAATGGCTGCACCGAACGGGAATACTAACTCGAACGGTGGTGGGATGAGTTCAATCCTGAGTTTCTGCGTATCCCAGCAACCGATGGAGAATAGTGTTGAATCAAGTAGGGGCAGGAATTGCGATTACAGGGAGTGGCTCAGCAAATTTAGAAACCACTCTCGATAACCATCAACTTAGCCAAATGGTTGAGACATCTGATCAGTGGATCAGGAGCCGGACAGGCATTTGTGAGCGGCATCTAGCAAATCCCCAGGGCAGTCTGAGTGCAATTGCTGCCACTGCCGCACAACAAGCGCTGGCAATGGCAGATATTAGGGCTAGCGACCTAGATTTGATTGTTTTGGCAACCTCAACGCCAGATGATCTCTTTGGCTGTGCTAGCCAAGTTCAAGCCCTTCTGGGAGCATCAAATGCGGTTGCCTTTGACCTGACAGCAGCTTGTTCTGGCTTTGTCTTTGGTTTGGTGACGGCGTCCCAGTTTATTCGCACAGGGGTTTATAGAAATGTCTTGCTAATTGGTGCCGATATTCTCTCACGCTGGGTAGATTGGTCAGACCGCAGTACCTGCGTTTTATTTGGCGATGGTGCTGGAGCTGTGGTTTTACAAGCCAATGAGAGTGATCGTCTCCTAGGATTTGAAATGCGCAGTGATGGTACCCAAAATAGTTGCCTCAGATTAGGCTACGATGGACAAGTTCAGGAAATTGTCAAAGGTGTTACTATTACCCAGGGTTGCTATAAGCCTATAACCATGAATGGCAAAGAGGTTTATCGCTTTGCTGTACAAAAGGTACCTGAAGTAATTGACAAGGCCTTATTCTGGGCGAATATGACTACTGATCAGATTGACTGGCTAGTTTTGCATCAAGCTAATCAGCGAATCCTAGATGCTGTCGCCGGTCGTCTCAATATTCCTACTCACAAAGTCTTAAGCAATCTTTCTCATTATGGTAACACTTCTGCTGCTTCTATACCCCTCGTTTTGGATGAGGCAGTACGGCAGGAGAAAATCAAGCCAGGAGATATTATTGCCACTTCTGGATTTGGTGCGGGACTTAGTTGGGGTTGTGCAATTTTCCAGTGGGGGAGATGATACCAGGTTGTAATCAAAGAAGCAATTTACTCCTCTTTACTCCTTAGGAGAAGGAAACAGAGTTATCTGTTAGAGAGCAACTTGGTGTGAAAAGTCATACCAAATTCAAGTTTACTACCCCCCTATTTCTGAAAAAGTAGGGGGGTAGATAGTTTAAATGGGGTTTTGGCAATTCATAACCAGGAATTTACTTAGGGGAATCTAAGTAATTAAAAAGTAGTCAAAATTACTCCCTACACCCCATACCCCACAATCATGGGAAGGGCTTTGGATTTCCACGATTGGAGATGAAGCTAGTCCTCGAACAGTTTTGTCCGGATTCAAACTAATGCTGTTTGAAAAACTTCCTGTATGACTAGTACGCTATAGCATTACTATTTTTTAATCTGGAGGGGTAAAAATTTCAGTTAGCTGTGAGTACTCAACAATCACTTTCTGTCTACTTAAGTAAGGTATTTCTTGGGAAAAGATATTTATTTTTATCTCTCCAGCTAAGATAGCAATTCTCGTTTAAGCGAAGTACATTTAACCATCTTAGGAGTTTCCTGCTAAGAATTTCCTAAAATCTAGGGCTTAGTACCTCATTCAATTGAGAACCGCTATAGCATTAATCAATACCAATAATTAAGAACTTAGCAACTACATGATACTTCAATAACCTTTGACAATTAATAAACAGTTACGGTTATCATCTGTACGTGTATAACTTAGCTTATCTGCAATTTTATGCAATATAGCTATGCCCCGTCCACCTCCAGCCTCTTGATCTACATTTTTATTCTGATTCTCAAGCCACTGTTCTAAATCAAAAGGGGGCCCTAGATCCCAAATGCGCATCTCTAAAGAGTTTACACATATAGTAACTTCAACATCAATGGGAGCGTTACTTGAGAAATTTTTGTGAGCATGACGAACGGCGTTAGTAAACCCTTCAGCTAGGGCTAATTGGCACTGCAACCATACTTTTTTAGGAATATATGGTTGGTTTAGTTGGTCAAACCATAATAGAAGTTGGTCTAACGCCTTTAGATCCGTAGAAACTTGTTTAAGGGATTTTTGAAGGTTCTTCAACTGCTCAAAGCCTTTTAAATCAACCATACCAAAGCACCTTAGCACCCCGCCCATATACTAACTTGTGAGGCATCCAGTCTAACCTAGATCTAAACCCTTGCTCTACCACTGGCTAACTTTAACTAGGCACCCTTATCTACTTCTGATTAGACTACACTTACTTAGGTGAATCTAGTTACCCCCTTGGTTGTAAGCAAGTGCATCTGCTAATCCAAGAGTGAATTGTAGTACCTCGATGCCATGAACCAAATTTTGATTATTGATGACGACCCAGCTATTCAGATGCTGCTGAAACGAACACTGCATAGCCAGGGTTATAAGGTTTCAGTTGCTAGTAACGGCGAAGAAGGTCTGGCACAGGCACGACAATTGCGTCCAGGACTAGTTCTTTGCGATTGGATTATGCCGCGTATGAACGGACTGGAGGTTTGTAGACAAATCAAGGCAACACCAGCACTTTCTACCACCATATTTATTCTGTTGACATCTCTCGGTTCGGTTGAAGACCGAGTCAAGGGTTTGGATGCTGGTGCCGATGATTTTCTGTGCAAGCCCATTGAAATCGCTGAGTTGCAGGCACGAGTACGTGCAGGCTTGAGGTTGCACCAGCTCAGCCGCGATTTAAAAAATCAGAAGCAGTTGCTAGAAACAGAATTAGCAGAAGCTGCTGATTATGTGAGTTCGCTACTACCAGACCAAATAAGTGAGAAACCAGTAACCATCGGCTCCCGATTTATTCCTTCTCGGCAACTCGGGGGCGATGGTTTTGATTACTACTGGCTCGATTCAGAGAATTTGGCGGTTTATCTACTTGATACCTCTGGACATGGCTTGCGTGCGGCCTTACCAACTATTTCGGTATTGAATTTACTGAGATCCCGAGCGCTTCCCAAAATCAACTACTACCAACCCAGCGATGTACTGCGAGGGCTAAATGAAACTTTCCAGATGACTCAGCGCAATGACAAGTACTTTACCATCTGGTACGGGGTATATAACCGAGCCCAACGTCAGCTAACTTATGCCAGTGCTGGGCACCCACCAGCAATTTTGCTCTCAGGGACAGCAAATTCTTTTATTCAAGTGAAACGACTGAAGACAGTAGGCTTACCAGTCGGCATGTTCCCTGATGCTGATTATGTTGATCAGATCTGTGAAGTAACTCAACAGAGCACCCTGTATATTTTCAGCGACGGGATTTACGAAATTAACCAAGGGGATGGCACTATCTGGGGAATGGAGCAATTTATCCAGTTGCTAGTTGAGTGCAGGAGTAACACTAACTCGAAGCTAGACCAGATTTTGCATACTCTCCAAGCCATTAACCCTAAAGACGATTTCGATGATGATTTGTCTTTGCTGGAAATCAACTTCGACTAGCCGCTAGCAATTCCTAAGTATCGTCATTAAGTTTTGGAAAGGGCAGCAAGACTTTTTTCAAAATCCTCTCGCGTTGAATGGATTTCAAATACTCTATCCATGCTGGTGAGTTCAAATAGCATTCTAATTTGTTCGTTGACTGAGCAAATAAAGAGCTTACCACCAGCTGCACGAACTGTTTTGAGGGCCAGAACTAGTGCTCCGAGACCAGAACTATCCATAAAACTAACGTCAGAGAAGTCAACTAACACAATATCTGCATTAGATTCTACAAGATCAGCAATTTCTTGCCTAAATGAAGCGGCTTTGGTGCCGTCTAAGATACCAGATGGGCGAACAACTTTAACAGTAGTACTCATATATTACTAAAGTGCCAATTACAAGAAAGTACAGACTTTGCCAGTATAACTGTGACAATTACTTTCAGCCAGCCTCTGGCTAACGATATCACTCAGTTAGTCAGCGCTGCTTGCTATTGTTTCAGATAACTGCTCAATTACCTATAAAACCTCCTAGAGGCAAGATTGATGCGGCAGCTATATGATTGTTATCAGAACATGAAATGATCCTCCTGTAAGATTTCTAGTAAGTGATCTACCTGCTGACATTTTAAAGTCCTTTCCTGGCTGGCGGCGAGAAAGTGCCTCAATCACCTTGGGGAACCTGAGTTCGAAATCAGAAGCTATTTTAGGCTATCCAAGGGAAGAATAAAGGTTTGGGACTACGACATAATTAGACTTTAGCTTAAGTCGAATTTAGGTTTTAGTCAGCTGCTTTGAAAGGCTGCAGGGAATAGGAAATGGGCAACAGTGGAGAAAAAGCAATTTTGAATGAACTACTGCCCCCTGTTTAGGTATGGACAAAGAATTTGTTGCTAGCAGCAGGCTCAAACCTTTGGCTGTTCCCATTTCCCCTGTTACCTTTTACTGATCAATTGAAAATTGACTTATTTACTAGCATCACACTGGTTTTAGTCTCGAGAGTTAAGAGCAATCAGCAGCCGTAGGATGAAGATGAATAGGTTAATGTAAGTCAGGTACATCGATAGGGCTGCAGGTAGGTATTGCTCATCTTGATAAGTGCGGGGCAGGATGAAAAAATCTACTACTGCTGCACCGACAAATAACAATACCCCGAGCCCAGAAATCCCAACTTCTAAAAAAGTTGGTGTGTAAATTCCAAATAGGGCAAACAGTAGCTGGGCAACCAAGACGACGCAGAGGGCAATGATCCCTAGCTGCACAGTTTTGGTCAAGGCAAGACCATCTTCTTCTGAGAGATTAGAGCCTATTTGGCGGGCGGCAATAAAGGTAATGCCACAGCTAAGGGCGGCAATGCCAATCCCTTGAGGGCCTACTCCCTGTGTACTTAAAGCAATAAATACAAGGCCGCTGAGGGTATAGCCGGAGAGAAGGCTGTAGCTTGCTAGGAGGGGCAGCGCAACGCTGTTATTTCCTTTTTCGGCAATACCACGGGCGATGAAGAACAAAACTAGTTCTGCAATTAAGGCAACCCAGAAAGTTGGCATAAATAGCCCTGGGTAGTTGTTAATGACTCCAATACCACCGTAGGTGCCGATGGCAGTTAGAACTAGTCCGCCACCTAGGTAAGGAAGGGCGTTGGCAATAACGTTAGGTCCAACTAGCGCCTGAGTTTGTGCTTGGCGCATTGCTTGACGAAAGTTACTAGTGTTGCTCATTGAGATTTACTGGTGAACTTTACCACTAATCTAACTGTAAAAAGTTCTAATGGCTTCAGCTTTTACGGAAATCCACCCTACCTGGCTCACGGAAAAAACTTAAGCTCTCACCAATTTAATTTTTATCTTCAACTAAGAAGGGGAGAGAGGGGAAAGATTTGGAGAATTCTCATGTAACCAAAAAATATAAGCTTTAAATTCACATTAACTTAGCAGATTCAAAAAGTTGGAAGCGGGCGGTGCTTAATCGATGCAAGTCCACAACCATATAGTTTTATTGGCATTATCAGCAAAAGGCTAGTTTCCTACTTTTTATTTGCCATAGATATAACTTTACGTATTTTTGCGTAGATTCAAAAAACCTAGATCAATTATTTCCGTAGAAAGACGATTGTTGATTAGTTCTGATATTTAGACAATGAATTCAAGATCGCTTGTTAATAGCAAGCTGTTTAAGGGGATAAGTTTCCACTGCTGGAATGTTTTGATCATGGCAACTCAGTCTGTAGGTTTTCGGGTCATGGAACTTTTAATTGCTTACTACCGGAACCCTTCTATAGAAGTTCGCAATCAGATAGTAAAGTTAAATTTTGGATTAGTTAGGAAAACTGCACATAAAATTAGCTGGCAATGTGCTGAACCCTATGAAGATTTGGAACAAATCGGCTACATCGGCTTGATTCATGCCATTGAGCGTTTCAACCCGCATCAGGGAGGTGTGTTTAGTTCTTTTGCTGTGCCTTACATTCGTGGTGAAATGTTACATTTTCTGCGTGACAAGGGTTCTCTAGTTAAAATTCCTCGTCGGTGGCAAGAGCTTCAAAGACAAGGGCAAAAGGTTGGGAAACAGCTAGCAGCAAATCTGGGGCGTCTTCCTAAAGATGCCGAAATTGCTCAGGAACTAAAGATCCCACTACAAAAATGGCAAGAAAGTAAGTTAGCGGCTCAAAATCGCAAGCCCTTGAGTTTGGATGCAGCTATGGGAAATACAGCTGATGCTCCCATAACTTTGGGAGAGACATTACTCGATCCTCGTCAGCAGGCTTTGCAACACTGGGAAGAGGACAGACAACAGTTGCAAGGAGCAATTAGCCAGTTAGAAGAGAAGACTCAGGCAGCAATTGAGTTTGTGTTTTTCCGAGAGTTACCTCGCAAAGAAGTAGCCAAGCAAATTGGTGTTAGTCCGATGACTGTGTCACGACATATACAGCGAGGAGTTAGCGAGTTAGTTTCCCTTTTGCAGCCTCAAACTTCTAAACAACTTGCTAGTTGATAGTTTAGAAGTAGTGGGGTACAAAAAGGCTTGTATCTTGGGTAATGGCAGTTTTGTCCTCTCTGATACCAATACCTGCTGCTTGATGACCAATAATCCAGGAGCCAATAATCGGGTAGTATCCGTCAAACTTTGGGAGCCGATAGTAAGACTGGTAGATTAGTGGTTCCTCCCCATACATCCCTGGGGTTTGGTATTGTTCTTTTTCGTAGTGAATGGTGATGTTAGCTCCTTCACGAGAAAAGACAGGCTTACTGAGGTAGGGATAGAATAATTTCTCAGGTTTGTAATAGCTGGGCAGTAGGTTAGGGTGGTTGGGGAAAAGTTCCCAAAGCACTGGGAGAATTGCTTTATTGCTGAGGATTAACTTCCAGGCTGGCTCAAGCAGCGTCATTGGCTCTGTTAACAAATATTTACCAAAGGGTTCCCTAATTAGCCACTCCCAGGGATAAAGTTTGAATAGGCTTCCCATTGTTTGCTCATTGAGGTCACAAAACACTTGTTGGGTGTGATTCCAACCAATATCCTCAATCAAGATATGTTGTGTTTTTAATCCCGCTTGAATAGCAAGATCCCGAAGATATTCAACTGTGTCTAAATCTTCCTGGCTATCGTCTGCACAGCTAAAGTAGAGAGTCTGCCACTTAGGCAAGTTCATTTCTCTGAAAGCTGTCAGTAGTTGTTCGTGAATTGAGTTAAACTGATCTGCTCCAGGAAATATTTCCTCTAACCAAGTCCACTGAACTACACTTGCTTCTAATAGTGCTGTGGGTGTATCGGCGTTGTACTCCAAAAGTTTTGGAGGGTGCTTACCGTCGTATACTAAGTCAAAGCGACCATAAAGTGTAGGGTCGTCTCTTTCCCAAGACTTACGGCACAATTCGGCAAAGTCGGGCGGGATGCACAGTTGCCAGAAGCGATTCTCTTGGATGACGAATTCTACTGCTTGTAAGCAAAGTTCATGTAAAAGTTCTGTTACTGTCTCTAATTCCTCTATCTCTTCAGTAGTAAAACGGTAGCAGGCTTCTTCATTCCAGTACTTCTGTTTATGTTCATCATTATAAAAGTGAAATCCAACTTCTTCGCACTTTTGCTGCCAATTAGCACGTGGTTCGATAATGATACGTTCCATTCTAGATTTTAACTCCCTATACTGCCACCGCGAGCCGTGGAACCAAAGCCACCACGGCTAACCCTGCCACTGCTGGGAGTTACTTGCCCACTACTAGGAGTAGTTTTGCCAATGCTGGGAGTTACCCCCCCATCGGGAGTAGCATAGTCGTCTTCACCTTCTTTATGTTTACAATTGTCTGCCTTGTCTGCTCTACCCCATTGGAGGTTACAGTCATCTCTTGATCTTTTCAGGTTCGATTGGCAAGCACTCAATGAGATTGAGGCAATCAGAACAAGCATCAGAGTCGCAGTTTTTCTTTTTTTGAAAGTCATCAGTTTATAAATTTTTGATGAACTATTTTGGTTAAGTGTGCTGTTCTCTTCAGTTAGATTGCTTATATAGCGTTTCTAAATGAAACATGAAAAAGTACAACCCCATCATCTAATATTTGTAATTGACTGATACCCCTGTCTATTCTGGCTTCTGACTCGGAGACTCTTGACTCCTTGCCTCAATCAACAATTTCACAACTCAAATACAAACGCTATAAGACCTAGATTTTGGCACTTTTGGGATACGTATCTTTGACTTGGCGAAGAATTCAATTACTTGCAAATTACCTTAGATAGTGTTTAGGCTATGTCTAATTTCAGGTAATTCTTCATAATCAACAACTACACTTATAATTTAAGAGGTTATAGTAGTTGTTAAACCCAGTTCTGTAGTAGGCACTAGTTATGTTTAGATATCCCTAATATCGTGGCGAATTAGTAGATGTAAAATTCATGCTCTTGTCGAGAGATTTAATTTACTAATTCAATTTGCCTTAGTATAGCCATCGATAGTATTGTTTGCTAAGGTATAAAGTTCATAGTCATTTGTTCAGAAAATTCATATAGCAAACCTCAATGATTGACCTAGTAATCGTAATCAGTATTTGAAATCTATACTAAAGAAAGTATAAGAGACAGTTCGATAGTTGGGAAAAGGAGCTAAAACGTCTCAGAGATAGGACAGGTCAATCTTACGAGTCATGGCTTATTAGGGATTCTGGGAGCCTTGATTTCCAAGAATGGTGATTTGGTTGATGTCGAGGCGCAGACAACAACAGTTAGTCAGGGATGTGATCATAACCGCTGGACAAATTTTAACTAACACTTTGGCATAGTTAAGTACTGAAGAACCAAATATATTTTTGCAGGTAGACTATTCTCTGCTTATAACTTAAGCATCAACTTTGAGATTTGAGAATATACTTTTCCAGTCTAACCTGCCATCGCTATCACTGTCCTCTTTCACCTCAAAGGTAAGATTGCAAGCCTGGGGTTGTTCTAGTAACTGAAGGCAAAGTTCAGCAATATCTTCACGAGAAACTTTCCCTTTGATGTTATCTCCTTGATCAAAAATTAAAGCCTTACCTCCTGATTCTTCCGTCAAGGCACAGGGTCTAATAATTGTATAGGGAATGCCGCTTTCTCGCACCGCATCTTCTCCCCTTAACTTCCAGGTGAGGATTCCCCCCAGTTGTTCATTCATACGCACTGCTGGCGGTTCCTCCTCTAGATTAATGCCGGGACGTCCTGGACGAGTAACACCAGCTGAGCTGATCATGATAAACTTCGGTTTGGCAGAACCACCATAGGCTTTGATTGTTTCTACTTGTAAGGCAAAAACTCCTGGTTGGAAATTCGGGTTGAGTGCGCCGTCATACTCAAATTTACTGAGCATTAACTGTAAGGCATTGACTTTACTAGGATCGAATGGTTGGGCATCTCTCAAGGTTTTGGCACGAAATACACCAATTAAGTTAGCAAAGGGGATACGAATGTTAATCCAGTTATCTTTCTCGGTATCGAAAGAATAACAGTAGGCAACGCCATCCCATTTAGCTTCATTACGAAGAATAAATTTATATCTTTGACCATCTCCTTTCACCCGTAGTTCTATGCCTTCGTATCCAGTTAAATTTAATTCTGGCTCAAAATTGCGGGTGCGAACTGAAACAAAACCGCCAGAGTTAGCAGTTGAAACATTGCCAGTAAATAACATGGCATTATCTAGTAGTTGTACATAACTCTCGCTAACGCCACCCATAACTACATCATCAACAGCACCCCAGATTGCTTTCAAATTATCTGATTTTAAAGCGTTAGAGAGTTGGCGATTGCCAGTATTTATAAAGTTAAATAGCAGTTTTTCGTCTGCTTTTGTCAAACTATTAGCTGCCGCTTGCACTAGGTTTTTGATGCCTTGATATTCTACGATTTCCGGGCTATCAACAACTTCGGGCAGATAGAATTTGATACCTTGATAATATTTTTCTCGATTAGGGGTATCGCCTTCAACAGGTTGTACCCGCACACCTGTACAGCAAACTACGGCAGAGATATTCTCCATCAGTTGCGGAGTTAAGGTTTCGGGGATACTAATATCTGCCTCAAATAACTCTACTTGATCACCAAGCATTTCTCGCCCTCTTTGAGCATCTCTGACTAAGGCGCGTACAGAATAATTATGATTGAGAAGACGCTGCACTACTCTCTTGCCAACACCGCCAGTTGCTCCAGCTACGAGTATCATTCCCATGTTTGTGACTCCACTCTGGCTTGTTTTTTTGTTACTGGTATTACCTGTCAATAGCTGCTGTAGGCAGTTAAGAAAGGGGATAACCTCGAAATAGGTAAGGGTTTTTAAAAATCTGCCAGCATCCCATTGGGAGCGATTGTTCTGAGTCATAATTGCGTCTTGATTGTTTTCTTCAGTTTATCGTGAGAGCTGCCTATAGGCTTGAGTCTTATTCTTGCGAACAAATTCTGCTAAGTTTACTAGAGGTGCAATAGACATCTCCAGAAACTCAAAAGCATCTGCCTAGCTGATTTTCGACTCTTAACCTCACTGGGACAGTTTCAGCTTTTTCCAATGGCATAATCAGCATTAGAAGTCTTTGTTGTTAATTTAGACCCCAAAGTATGAGGATTGTTAATCTCAATCATCTTGCTGTTATCGTCGATTTTAACTGCTTGAAAAACTAACCAACCAATTCTCAATATTACTAACTCATAAATGGTCATTATAATTGACTCATACTTGCTCACATCCAAACGAATTATTTACTTGTGCTACTTTAAATACTTTGACTAGACGAATAATAGGTTCCACAAAGATTAACTTTGAGGATATGCTTTTATTAGCTTCTTTTTGTTGTGCAGTTAATTATCATTTTTTTTGTTTCTTGTGAGGGTTCTGAATCTGAGGTTCTCCTACATAAGTCTTATCACCACTTAAAAGTTGCTTTTCCTCAAATTTGTCCAGTCGTTCTCGACATCAACTAATATCACTTTTTGTTTCTGGTTTACCGGCGTACACATCGACAATATCCTTACCTTATTAATTCCTAATAGGCGCTTGGCTTCTTTGTGATTACGTTACAATTATTCCCTGGTATAGCTCACAGTCTTTGCATCCAAAACGTCAATTACTTATGTCTTAATTATCTCATGATTTATATTTTGGAGGTCTCTAGCGGAAGCAGCCGATATATTTCTATTCATCTTCAAGAATCGCCGATTAAACTACAGTTGCGCCCTTATGGTAAATGAATAATCTCCACCGGGTTCCAACTGGTAATCACATTGTTCTAAAAATCGACCTAGTGGTTCCTTAATTAAAGCTCGCCCGAGGGAAGGTTGGACTGACAAATGCCCCTTGTGGAAACACCACCGAAACTGCCACTCATATTCGGCTGCTTGAACTTCTCCTGCCAGAAAGCCTTGTTGCCAAGAATGCTGTGTAATCCTGACGTAGGCGGTAGTTTCTGGCAGATTCTGAGAACTCACTGTTGAAATAAATTTGATCAGCGTCGATGACATTTAAGCTTAACTTTGAGTTTATATCTTACTGTGGCATAAACTGTTTTGTAATCAGCAATTACACCATATTCCTGTTGTAGCCACCTATGGATTTCTCCATAACTCTCGAATTTCCTCTGGCTATCGTTGAGGCGTTGTTGTAAACCTGCGATTGCTTCGGGAGGAATTGCAGGTTTGCGCCCCCCACTATGCCTCACTCTTAATAGTCCTGCAATTCCTTGCTCACGGTACTTTCTCAACCAATGTTGCACAGTGACACGGTTTCTGCCAACGGTTAGGGCCAAGTCTTGAACCGTTGTGACTTGACCAATTTTAAATAGATACAGCGCCTGAACTTTTTGAAAGTTAATTGCGGTTTTTTGTTCAGCTAAGAGGGTTTTGAGTTCTTCGCTAGTTTCTTTAATATCGAGCTTGCAAACCCCAGCCATATCAATCACCTCATACCTTCACCACTGTAGCTATATGCAGTTTACCAATAAAGAAGTTTCTAGCTACCAAGGGGGTAGAATAATCTCCAGGTCAAGGGTAAGCAATAATTTGACTGGATTGCAACTTGTTTTAATAACAACATTCCCGCAAAACTAGCTTTCACAAAAAAAATAAGTAGTCGGACATAAATACAAGCAACTGTGTAAACAATTATGAAATCGCCTAGAGTTCCCTTACACCCCACACCCCACACCCTGCTTCAACTAGTAACCTTTATCAATGTCGCAGGTACTTAGAGCCTTCCTGAAGGGGAAGGTTTATAGCCTCGATTTGTGGTCACATCTTAAGTCAGAGGAACTTTACATAGTAATTTTCCTGAAGTCAATTCTCTAATAGAATTCGATTGAACTCTAAAATTGCTCTCTCCTAGCTAGACTATGTCATGCTCATCAATTGGTTCTAGAAAGTAGTCAATCCACCAGTGGGAGGGGATTGCGCTTAGTGCTGCCTCTACCTCCTCAGCTTGACAAGTAGCAAAGTATTTGTATCGACCAAAGGCATCAATGCCGTATACTTTAACCCACTGCTCCGGATTAAAACCTTCACAAGACATTAGACTAGAGTACAACTCGACACTTCACTATTAGTTAGTCTGGAAAAAGTAGGGGATATGGGTTTTACCCACCACCCGATAATTTAAGATTCTTTTAAAGTCAAGACCGGAAATATTCACTAATTATTACTAGATTTTTTTGTTTTTATTTTGTATAATTGTATGCCTTAATTAAAAGTACAAATTTTTTCTTTCATCAAAGTCTAAATTTAGAAAACTGGTTGACTGACCAAAAATAATCGAACAAAATCCCTTCCTTCTAGGGCAAGGAGTACCAAAAATCTCTTTACTGGGCGAGTGTCAGCGCAACCATCAACGGCAGAGTAACTATTGCAGCAGGCAGATAAAACTATTGGTGGATTTCTTAAGACTTAATTTCTGATAGTTTGTAGCTGTCAGTAGTACCTCGCATCTCAATCGGCACTCTAGAATGTCTCGACCAGTTTTATACATTGCAATCACCAACCATGGCTTTGGTCATGCGGTGAGAGCCTCTTCAGTAGCTGCTGCTATTCAAAGACGATGTCCAGAAATCCTGTTGATTCTGGTGACAACAGCACCGCGTTGGTTGTTAGAGTCTTATATTCCAGGAGATTTTATTTATCGCCCACGCTCTTTTGATATCGGTGTGATCCAAGCCGATAGTTTGGCTATGGATAAAGAGGCGACGTTGGAAAAACTGCGGCATATTCGTGCAAGTGCCCCGGCAATTATCGCTAGTGAAGTTAACTTTATTCGCAATAATCGGGTAAATCTGATTCTGGCAGATATTCCACCCCTAGCAACATCTCTTGCTAAAGCTGCCGGGATTGAGTGTTGGATGATGAGTAACTTTGGCTGGGACTTTATCTATCGTTACTGGGGAGGAGAGTTTATGGAGATTGCTGAGTGGATTAGTCAGTTGTACGGGGAGTGTAATCGCACCTTTCGTCTTCCTTTCCACGAAGCCATGAGTGCCTTCAATAATATTACAGACGTAGGTTTAACTGGTGGTACTCCCCGCTACGATTTTAATTATCTGCGCCAAAAGTTTGGTCTTAGTGCATCTGTCGATAAAACTGTCTTACTTACCTTTGGGGGATTAGGTATTGAACAAATTCCCTACAAGGGACTATCTCAGTTTTCGGAATGGAATTTCATCACATTCGATCAGCAAGCACCGGATTTGCCCAATATAATTAAGATAACTGATCACAATTACCGACCAGTAGATTTCATGCCGTTATGTGGGCGGGTAGTTTCCAAGCCTGGGTATAGCACTTTTGCTGAAGCCTTAAGGGTTGGTACTCCAATTGTTTCCCTCACTCGCGAGGATTTTGCTGAAGCACCCTTGTTGTTAGAGGGGCTCAAAGATAGTTCCGAGTACCAAATTATACCTGTTTCAGACTTTTTCCAGGGTAAATGGGAGTTTTTACACCAAACTCCACAACCACCTAGGCAATCTCAAAAGATTGCCAAAGATGGAGAAGAAGCAATAGCTCAAACTGTTGTTAGCTATTTGAGTACAGGAAAATCTTGACTGTTGTGCCGCCTATTTAAAAGAAATGGGGGGAGGAGCAGATGGGCAGAGGTAAAGCGAGTTTTCCTCAAACGCTCAAAAGTGCTTTGTGCCAGATGCACAACAGCTTAACACCAGACAACTGAAATCTTGAGCAGCAGTGCAGCCCCTCGTTAGAAAGCTAGAATCTGACAGCGAGGGAAAGGGCAAATAAATAAGCCTCTGACATCAATAAACTTGACTGTGTAATCTAATTATGAAATCCCCCGAAATTACCTGAGAGCCTACATCCACTCACCCTACACCAAACCTCAACCAGTAACCTTGATCAAGGTCGCAGCTACTTAATAGTTTGCACTTTTGAGAGGTAAATTCTAAGCAAAACTAAAACTAGGGCTTTGCCCTGGCACTCCCTGTAAAACAGCAAATCCCAGCTGCCTAGGTAAAACAGTTTTCCCTAGCCAGAGGTTTAATAAATGCCGCTCAGCCCTAATGAGGTTGGCGGATAAGGACGTCAATCTCCAATTTAATGATCTCTTTATCTTTTCCAGCGATGACAGCTACCATTAACTCCCTTCTAGAAAAAACCCAACCTCAACCAGAAGCAGCTAAGATCGACCCTAGCCAAGATACAGCGCAAGTAATTAAGTTACCAGAGACAAATAAAACAATCAAGACACCGGAGGTGACTAAGACTGCCAAGACTCTCAAGACAAACACAGCTACTAAAACGGCTAAGACTCTCAAGACATCAGAAACAAGGGAAAAGTTCTCCTACTCCACCCTAGAGTTAGCGGCTAAAGATGTGCGCGCGGTTATAGATCAACAAAGAGAGCAAAGTAGTACGATGACAACCAAGCTCAATATCTTATTTGTCACCAATGGCGCTCTATTTACCAGCTTGAGCATCTCTCGACTCTTGTTTTTCCCTAGTCCCTTTAGCATTGCCGAATTACTGGGATTTTTGCTAAATTTCAGCCTACTGATCAATGCCTTTTTACCTCGCCAGCTAGCAGTCAGTCCCAATTTGGGGGATAAAAAATTTTTAGAGCGCTACCTGGTTTTGTCACCAGAAGACTATCAACTACGAATGATTGTTAACCTAGTAGAAACATATAATGCAAACAAACAGCGCCTAGAGGATGTATCCTCTTCTTTAAAGTACTCTGCCTATGTTACCTGGGGTGTTGCCTTGATTGTCACTTTGCATGTATTAGCAGCTTACGTCTTTCCTCTGATTGACCTTAGTAGTTTTGGCTAGGTTCAAATTATGACTTCTCAACAAGTTCAAAACACACCTTCTGAAGAACAGTTAAATCTACCAGAGCCTGATTCAGACAACATCGCGGTTGGCAACACCCCTTCCGAAGAACAGCAAAATCTGCCGGAATCAGAGCCAAACCAGACTGAGCAACCCTGCTCAGAACATTTGAATCTGCCGGAACCAGACTTGGATAATATTACTGTGTTGACAGACAACCTGCCTAATAAGCCAATTCTGCCCTGGCACCATTACGACTCTCCTTGGAGTGAAAAACAATCAGAACACTCCAATGCATCAGAAAACGAATCAGAAACAGCTCAACAGCCCCAGCAATTGTGTAAGGAGCAAGAAGCGGTAGAGAGCCCAGAGGTGTCAGCAGAAGCGGCTCAGGTGGAGGAACTATCCTCAGAACAATTAACAGCTGCTGTTGGGCAACAAGCAGTAGAAAGCACAGAAACTTTAGCAGAGGTAACTCAGGATGATGAAAGTGATCAAGATCAATCGATAGTTATAACTGAGCAAAGCTCGGAAACTGAAGATGAAGAGCTGCGCCAGTTGGGCTAGCGCTTAAGTATAACTTTGAGAACAATAAGCTCTCGTGTATTTAAATCACATATTATCTGTTCCCTGCTACCTTTCAACAAATCCTCATACCCTATTAAAATGCTGAAAAACTTATTTAGGTTTATATATATAAAAGCCAAAAATTACTATTGCATCTATGGCTGATCATCAACAGATACTAAGCATTCAAACTACAGGCAAATCCTTTTCTAATATCACCTCAAAAGTGCAATCTATTGTGAGTGAGTCTGGTCTCAATACTGGGCTGTGTACAGTTTTTTTGCGCCACACTTCTGCAAGTCTGCTGATTCAAGAAAATGCAGATCCAGATGTCCTTAAAGATTTATCTAATTTTTTTGCAAAATTAGTACCAGAAGATGGTATGAGCTATATTCATAGTGCTGAAGGGCCCGATGATATGCCGGCTCACATCCGCAGTGTTCTCACCAAGACATCGGAGCAAATTCCCTTTGATCGTGGAAGATTACTCTTGGGAACCTGGCAGGGTATTTATGTTTGGGAACATCGGCGGCGCTCTCACTACCGCGAAGTTATTGTTCACCTTACAGGCGGTTAAATATGTTGTGTTGCTTCGAGTAACTGACTACGTAACCACTGGTAAGGTAAACGATTAGTATTGCGCTGATGCCAAACCCTCGAAACTGTAAATCCTTCAACATCCATGGGTGGTGGTAATAATTTTAAACCCATTGCCTTGGCACAACTCTGGGCAAGACGTTTGGGAAGTAAGGTGACAACACTCAGAATTAGCAATCAGAAGTGGAATTACAGTCCTCCTCCGTTGCTTTAGCAAGACTACTGCGTCTTATCGCCCCTCAGAAATTGCAAATTCCCAAAATCATTGAGGCGGATTGGTCCCAAACTCCCCGCTATGCCCAAGACCTTCTTGAACACAAGTTTGAAGGTAAAGTCGTCTTGGCAGTATAAACTGACAATTCAGTTGTCTACACCCTGCCTCAACCAGCAACCTTGATCAAGGTAACAGGTACTTAGAGCTGTTAACATAACTGGATGCTGTCCGGATGAGGACTGCTGCCAGAGGTTTAGGCTAATTGTTTAGAAGCTGCTACTCGCTTGCTCCAAACAGGAAACCTAAATCGTTTATTCTGTGGTACTGTTTCTAGTTGGTTAGGTTTTTCTTCTTGCTCAGTAGCAGGTACTAGCATCGAGTCTACCTGACGCACTACCATTTCGCCCCTTGCCAACGCTGTTCGCAGCTGACAACCGCTTTTCCACGCACGAAATTTACTGACATTCCAGCGAGGATTAGCTGGATACCCTGCGAACCCTGATCTTAACGCAGCGTGGTGAGCCTTAGGGACGGGGGTGTGAACCAACACCTTATCTGTCAAATCAACCACCATGAAGTTGTGTTCCTTAAATGCCTTACTCACACACTTCACCCCCTCTATGCTGTTTACAGAACGATTTGTCTAAATATTAAGTTAATTATATTGCATTACGAATTGTTAAGTTGGTATTGATTGTGCCAATTTGGTCTGTTTTACTGAGTATTTGGGGCTAATTGCACGATAATCTCTCCTACTTTAAGGTTAAGTCTTCCCATATGAGGATTGCTGGAGGAAAATGTGCTATCTCCGAGTACTGCTTGATAGTCCTCCGGTGACTTCTGTGCAGCGTCGGGTGCTGCTTGAAGTCGTAAAATTAGCAGTTGCTCGTACCCAGCTAATTTGGTTCCCTGTAGCAATACTGTACCACCATAATCCCAAGCCAATCCGTAAATTTCAAATGAACCCAGTTGCTCCTGTAATTGAGCAAAAGTGGTTCCGACTCCAATACCTTGGGGAGTCTGCCAGTCGCTACCTAAGTTACGCACTTCTTGGACTTGAAGGCGGTTGGGATCAGCCCAGACAATAGTGAAGGAGAGATCTGAACCCAAATTAACTCTGGTGCCAGGTTGGGTAAAGCCTTCCCCCATATGAACTTGCTCATCAGTGAGGCGTTGTTCACCAAATAGTTGAGTCAGTTGTTGGCGGCTAGTGTTACTGGTAACTGAACCAATCCTTTCTCCAGGAATAATTATAGTATCTGGAAGGGTTGCAGAGTTAGTAGTTTCGGCAGTTGTAGTTGGGGTCGAAGCAGAGATGTTTGAGGAATAGTTTGCTGATTGAGGTGCTGAGTCAGGGCTGGCACATCCCATTAACAGCACAAAGGTTAATATTGATATGCTTTTGGTAGGTTTAAACATTTTATCGCCCTCTACGGTTCTTCCCTGGTTGGTGGTTGCAGGAGTTATAGCAAGTCGTCAAACCGATTAGGACAATATGTTTGATGACTAACTCAACTATTGACTACTTTGATATGTCCTAAGCTCCCTGACAGCCGCCAAAAGTAGATAAACAGGAAATATCAACTACGCTACGTTCTCTAAAACTGTACTGCAAGAAGCTAAAAAATACCCCCAACCTCTATGGTTAGGGGCATTAATTGTCAGGGTGCATCTACCATTACTCTCTTCTGATTAGTTTCTTTAGCATCCGGAGGAATTAGAATTACTTTATTTCGCTACGGGATAAAGTCGTGGCAAAGATGGCAGCTTGAGTGCGATCGCGCAGGTTAAGGCGATTTAAAATACTATTAACGTGGTTTTTGACAGTCCGCTCAGAGATATAGAGAGCTTGAGCAATTTCACGATTATTGCGTCCTGCGGCAATTAGCTGTAACACCTCCCTTTCTCTCGGGGTAAGTAAAGCCAACTCGGGAGGGGTTTCTACTGTAGTAACAGCCGTAATCGCTTTCTCAAATAGCCCTGGTCCTAGTTGAGTGTAACCCTTATTAACAGCACGAATTGCTTCGGCTAGTTCCTCTGAGGGAGTATCTTTGAGAAGATACCCTTTTGCTCCATAGCGCATAGATTGAGCAACATACTCATCATCATCAAAAGTAGTAAGTACCAGAACTTTAGTTTCTGGCAGTTGTTGATGAAGAGCGCGGGTAGCTGCCACCCCATCCATCACTGGCATGCGCACATCCATCAGTATGACATCAGGTTTTAAGGAAAGTGCTTGTTCTAGTGCGATTTGACCATTGTCAGCTTCACCTACTATCTCTAAATCTGGTTTAGCTTCCAGGAGACTACGTAGCCCTTCACGGATAATGCGCTGATCATCAACCAGTAATACTCTAATCATAGCCAGGTAAGGACGATGAGATCAATTTTACGGAGTAGCGTGGTTTTCAAGGCTCAATCAGATCATCTTCAGGTGATTCTGGTGGGAATTGGACATCTTCATAAAGTTAGGAAATTTCAAATCAACACTGGTTAGTTGAATTTCCTCTTCAAGTCAATTGACAAATGGTTTTTTTGCAAAAGGTACTTGTTGACCAGAGTGAATTGAGTATAACAGATGGTGTGTTGCTTGCATGGCTTCAGTTAGCTCGGGATACGGACGATCTGTGATATCAACAAGACCGATATTGTAATTCTCCCCATCGGGATAACGTCCAGTATTGGGTTGATCCACCCACTGAAACCAGTGGGCACCGACTATTTCCGGTATCGCCCCTAAATTTTCAACATAATAGCGATAAGCAACACCCCGCTCTTGATAATCGCGCACTTGCTTCAATCCTGCTGACATTCCTTGAGCTGGTACTCCAAAATGAAATTCACTTAGTAATAGTGGTTTTCCGCTTAAACGATGAAACTTCTCCAGTTTCTCCTTATCTGGGAAATATTGATAGTCGTTGACACTGAAGACATCAAAAACCCGCGAAGCTCTTACCATTTCATCGGCAGCAATCCCTGCGTATCGGATGCCGAGAATCAAGTGATTGGGGTCATACTTACGGATAGCAGTGTCGATGACTTGGAGATATCTCTCAAAAGCTTTGTAGAAGAATAATTTGCGGCGTTGGGTTGTATCTCCTGCGGCTAAATACTTCTCTAACTGGCGACGGGTTGCTGTCTCAGGGCCATCCAAAATCTCCTGGACAATTTGGGTTTCATTTCCCGACCAAGGTGGTTCATTACCGATAAAATATCCAATTAAAAAGGGGTCATTTTTGCGAGGCGCGCACTGGGCTGCGGCAGCAGCATCAGCGTTGAGTAGGAACTCCTCTGAGTAGACATCGGGAAACTCAGAGTAAGTTATTTCTGTTTCCCAACGCTCTTCCCTGAGACGAAAAGTGTAAGGTATGCGACTAGAATTGTTGATCTCCGGAGCTGATAAATTACCAGCTGTGTTGAACCCCCATGCCTGCAAGCGGCGCATTACAAGCTCAACCCAACCTTTACTCCACTCATTGCCGAATCGTCGCGATACATTCGAGAGATGGAAGGCGACTCTTGAACCCGCGCTCTCTGGCTCTGTAGTAAACAAATCCTTTGGTGGCAGCTCTTGATAAATAGACCTGTGTTCTTGAATCGGTGTTGTTTGACTTGGCTGTATTATATTAACGCCGACCGAGAAAAATAGGTGACCATCTGGATCAACAAACCACCATTTCCCATCAATTAACTCTACGCGAAAAAAACCTGTGCCTTGGACTTTGGTTGAGCAGTAGCCACCATATCGGCAGTAATCAAAATCCACCGGTTTTAATTGTTTTTCCTCTTGTTCCCAAACCTCCTGTAATTCTTCCAAGGAAGTAATTTTTCTTGGCGAACTATCTCTAATCCATTGCCCCATTTTATCAATCAAGGGTTCATCCTCAAGCACCGCATTACCAGGATAATTTTTGGTTAACCGAATTGATCTAATTTCCAGAATTGGCTCTTTAATTGGTTCTGGAATAGTAATTGAAATATCTTCGATCTTATTGATAGGCAAATATGGCCCCCTATTGACCATAATGTAACCGTTTTGTATAGAGTTAAGGTACGGTGCCTGACTAGAGCTATACCTTGGTGTAGGTTGGCTGAAGATTTTTAGGGGTAAAGCGGCGCGAATCCAGGCATTCTGATAAGGGTATATGCTCAGAAGATTAACTCCCTCAGAAGTATGTAACTGCAACTGAAAGCGCTGCGGTGAAGATGCTTTCATTTCTATCACCAGGAAACCAAAAGATGACCAATCATTGGGTATATTTGAATTTAATTGTTCCAAGTTCCAGCGATATTCAGATTGAGTTTGACTATTATCGAAGACTAAATGCTGGTTCGTAATCAGCGTGACTTCGCTCTGAGCTATACTCTTAGTCTCAAATACAATAATAAGCAACGATACTATCAGTCCAGTAAAAACTAATCGGCGTATAGTTTTCAACATTTTTAGCAATGTACCCCAGCTTTATTGATTAATTTTGCCAGAGAATCGCTACAATCTGCAATCTGAGTTCATAATTTCTTAAATTCCCATCCAGCTTTTCTCCCCTTCTCCCTTGCTCCCCCTACCCCCCTCTCTTTTTATCCTGGTAGCGGAATATCAACTTTAATTTTGCAACCTTGCCCTGGCTGACTTATTAAATAGAAAGAGCCTCCTAATGCCTCAGTGCGCTCACGCATTCCCTCTAATCCAAACCCAGTTGTATTTTCCTGTGGATCAAAACCTCGACCATTATCTGCAAGTAGTAAAGAAACTTTTCTGTCTCCCCCTCTCCCCATCTCCCCATCTCCCCCTCTCCGTGTCTTCCCATCTCCCCATCTCCCCCTCTCCGTGTCTTCCCATCTCCCCATCTCCCCCTCTCCCCCTCTCCCCCTCTCACCGTTACTTTCTAACAACTGCAAGCAAACCTGACTAGCATTACTATGCTTAGAAATATTAGTTAATGCTTCTTGAGTCACTCGATACAAAGCTGTAGCGATTTCAGCTGAGAGTGAAGAGTTTAAATTTATATTGGCATCCAGTTGAATGCAGGTTGTCGCCTCAAATTCTTTTAAAAGTTTAGTTAGAGCAGTTGGTAAAGATTGTCCTTGTAGAGGATGATTTCGCAAGGTAGCAACTGACTGGCGGACATGTTTTAGAGCTTCTTTCCCCAGTTGTCTGGCTTTGTGTAGATGATGAGCTAGCTTTCCTCCCTCTTCTGGCAGTAGCATCGCGACATTTTCTAACTGAATACTTTGAGCAGCTAGGGAATGACCTACAGAATCGTGAATTTCCCTAGCAATTCGATTTCTCTCCTGTAAAGTAGCTTGATTTTCAATTAGTAGCGCATACTGACGCAGACGCTGATTGGCAGATGCTAATTCTTGGCGACTCTTGTGTTCAGATAATACTGCTCCCACTAGCAAGAGTACAAAAACTAATACTAATCCAAATAAGAGTGCTGAACTAAGAGTAAAGTGGATAATTATGCCGTGCAAGAGTTCAGAGGGCATATGCCGAAATACTCTTGGTAATGGTCTTCCTAAAGAAACACCCAGAGGACGAATTTCTAGAAAGGACATTAGCTGCATTAGCAGGAAGGAAATATAGGCAAAGCCAGCTACCAGTAAGCGCCCACTCCAAGGAAACATTACGCAGGCGCGCATCACAACCACCAGTAGTAATGAAGGGAAAACACTTCCACCTCTTCCTGCCAGCATCACCGCCAGCCAGCTTAAACCAAATCCCAAGCTAGTGTAAATGATTCCTGACAATAGCCGAGATTTAACGGGCAATCGTAAGCCCATTAAACCTAGAGTGACAATGCTTACTGCAGCAGCTATGGGAAATCTTAATCTTGGAGGATGTAGTCTTAAAGCTCTAGGGGGATGGGGAAAAGGTAAAGGTGAAAATACAGCTAGTACAGCAATTCCTAATAAAATCCACTCCAGGTAGAGCAAAAGGCGAAACGGGTGATTTTTGGGGAGGAATTTGTGCATATAGGGATGGGGAGATGGGGGGATGGGGAGATGGGGAGATGGGGGGATGGGGAGATGGGGAGATAAGTGTATACAAAAATCCCCTCTCACTTCCCACACTTCCCACACTTCCCCATGCTTCTTCCTGCTGTCTCATTGACTCAGAGTCTTTTTATCGCAACGGACGATATCAGTTAGGAAATCCTATTTTGATTCAAAAGGAATAGGGAACAAAACAGTTTCCTAACAGCTATGGTGAATACGTATATATGAAATTAAAAAAGATGCTACAAATGACCTAATTTTAAGTAATAAATAACAACAAAAGCATTGATTACTTATTACTTATTACTTATTACTTATTACTTAAAAAACATTTGTAGCAAACATTTAGATAATCGAGATTAGATGTCCAAATCAGTCAAATTCAGTCGTGAGCCGTGGGTTTCGATAAATTCGCGGCGGGGTGCAACCCTATCTCCCATTAATACTGTAAAGATACGGTCTGCTTCCGCTGCATCTTCAATTTCTACCCGCTTCATCGTGCGGGTTTCTGGATTCATGGTTGTATCCCACAGTTGCTGTGGCATCATTTCACCCAAGCCTTTAAAACGCTGAATTGTATAATTGGCGTTATCAGGTAAATCCCTTATGAACTCCTGTAATTCGCGATCGCTGTAACAGTAGTGATGATTGCGACCACGTTCTACCTTATATAATGGGGGACAGGCGATGTAAATATAGCCCTGATCCACTAGCGCTCGCTGATACCTGTAGAAGAAGGTCAAAAGTAAGGTACGGATGTGGGCACCATCAACATCAGCGTCAGTATTATGACAGGCAATACCTCCTGTACCGCAGACGAAGTTTTCATCACCTTCGACTGAGAAATCGTATACATACTCACCAACTGGTTCAATTTCTTCTGCAGAAGTTACCTTGAGTCCAATTAAATCTTCACTAATCGGTATATATTCTGCTACTTTACGCATTGGTCGTGTCAAATGCGCCTGCAGCTTATGAGCATAAGTATGGCGCTGCCAAATGGGGTAACACTGCTCAATCTGTTGCTTGCCACCAATTTTGATGCTGTAGTCTGGGTACCATTGTTGCTTTGCCTGCTCACCACTACCAGGTGGTTGATGCTCAAGGGCGGTGGCAACTAAACCCATTTGCCCTAACAGATAAAGTAATCCATCCTTAAATTTGGCTGAGTTAGTGGAAAATGAAATATATTTGCCGCTAGTAGTGCCATTGCTAAGGAAATAGCCTTCGAGAAAAGCTAAGTGCAATTGTTGATTGAGACTAAAAACAAAATCTGGCAGCCGTTTCTGGTGGGCAGGTTTAGCTAAACCCCAGGCTTCTAGTAAAAGTGCTGCTGCCACACTATCGAAGTTTAGTTGAATACAATCACGGTCTGGGTCATAGTAACAGTATGCTTTTTCATCGAATACTGCCTCAATAGCTGCATTGAGTTCTGAGATAAATTGCTCGTCCTTCTTAGCTAGATTGAGACTAATTTGGTGATTGCTTAGAGTTCCCAAAGATAAGTACCAGCCCAAAAACCAGAGTAAATCTCGAGTTATGGGTAGATAGCGGTTAAATGCCTTATCGCCGTGCCCCTGCGGCAGAATCTGCACCTCATCCCCTAGCTGTGAAAGTTCCCTCGGCACGAAATCAGCAAAATGCTGATAATCATTTATCTTAGGTGGGCAGGTTTTTTGGCTAGTTTCTACTGGAGGTTGAGATATTATTTGTTCTTCTGTGGTAGATTCTGAGGGCAGTTGCTTGTAGACAATCTTATCGTTACCGCCAATAGCATCAAGGTAAGCCAGGAAATCAGATACCAAGGGCAGGTTTATACCTTCTTCCCAATTACTAATCGTAAGCGGTTGCTCAGCTCCCACTAAAGCTGCTAACTGCTTGGGGGTAACTCCTGCTGTCTGGCGCTGGGCTACTAGTTGCTGCCATGCTTCTGAGTTGAGCATCACCACTGACTCTTGCTGGGCTTCTGGCTTGGTAACTTTAGCCAAAAGGCGCATACTAGCAACTCGCTGCACATCTTCACCTTTGAGATAAAGGGAATTAGTTAATCCTGCCCGATAGAAAGTTTTGAGCAAGTCAATTTTGGTTTGAGCTTGACTGGGGCGAGGTAGACGGCGACTAGCTACCAGGATGTCTCCCTTGCGCACTTGGTTGCCTTGCTTGAGGACAACTTCACCATTTTTATAGACAAAAACGCTATGAGAAGAAGTCACCTTTACGGAGCGCTTGTAGCGCGTCGTAATTTTGTACATCGGCTCCTGATGAGCATGGCGAATCACTGCTTTGAGGGGGCGAAAACGGGTAGCATGGGTAACAGGGTCAAAGGAAATCACACGATAGCGGTTAGTGACGCGACGACCTTCGACACAATCATCGATAAAATCGCCAATCGAGACTAACTCTGTACGCCCTTGATTATCACTAACTAAGGTTGGCTCATCCCCAGCTACACTCATAATCACAATACGGTGGTAGCGCAGTGCCGAGGAGTCGAATTCTTCCCCCTTAATGCCTAAGCCGAGGGCAGTAATTAGCGACTGAATTTCGGTATTTTTATAGATTTTGGCGTCATCAGTTTTTTCAATATTGAGGATTTTGCCGCGCAGGGGTAGAATGGCTTGAAATTGGCGATCGCGTCCTTGTTTGGCGCTGTTGTGGACAAATACACCACTAGCTAAAGCGAAATTATGGGTATGAGGAACTTCGATGTCGTATACATCCATCGGTTCTTCTAAGCGTTCGATGGAGACAACGCGGTGGTTGTAATTGGTAATAGCTTCACGAGCAACTGTCTCATTGCCTTCAAAATAACGTTGACAAAAGGTATCAAATCGCAAAATAGACTTGTCGCCTGTTTCGATACGCCGGGTACGATAAGTATCAAGATCTAGATAGCCTTGCTCAATTTCCACCTGTTTGAGAGCCGCCATCGTTTTGCGGTAGTAGGTTTGATTTCGTGCTACTCGACGTTGAGCACGAAATTCAGGTGTCCATTGCTGAATATTTGTCGGATTATTGTTTAATTTGTTGAAATCTAGGTGATGGCGGTGGTTGCCATCGGTAGATTGATAGATACCATGCCGAAGATTATAGAAATCTGCCAAAAGATGAGTGTAAATCCATTTATCGTTTTTGGGATTCCAAACAATTTCATAACCATCAAGTCCATTCCCTTGTTGATTCTTGTGGGAGAGCTTACGATTTAACGGCATTAATGAATCTTCAGGTTTCAATAATGCTGCTGGTTTATAGGTACCATCCCGCAACATGTAAGGGTGATCTGGTGTACAGATAATGGTTTCTCCATTATCTAGTGTCAACTTGATTACTTCAGCATTTGCCTTCGTCATCCTGGCGTTGATAATGCGTTCTATCCCGATTTTCCCGTCAGGGTGCATGGTGTAGCAAAAATGTTCTTTCCCTTGCTTTTGTTCTGCGACGATGTCTTCTAAGCTCAGAGAACGACCATCAGCTAGTGATACAAGTGTAGAGCCAACATGACACCCCCCAGCACTATCCCCTTCCACAATAAAGATTTCTGATTCTGCTGGGTCTCTAGAACTACAATCTGCTAACTTACCAGGTAAAGGCGAAGACTCCAGCACCGACTTACGCCGCACTAACTCACGAGCTCGACGGGCAGCTTCAGCAGCTTTCAATGCCTGAATAGCCTTTTCCAAAATCGCGTCAGTTACCTGGGGGCGAAAATTCAGATACTCTGTCAATACCTCTCCCACCAAGGAATCAACAATACCCCGCACTTCTGTATTACCCAGTTTCGTCTTAGTTTGACCTTCAAATTCTGGCTCTGGCACCTTGACAGAAATAACCCCAGTCAAGCCCTCTCGGACATTCTCACCGCCCAGATTAGCTTCATTATCTTTAAGTTTATTACGCTTGCGGGCAATATTATTCATTGTCCGCGTCAAGACTGCCTTGAGGCCTTCCAAATGGGTACCGCCATCAATAGTGCGAATATTGTTAGCAAAACCTAATACATTATCACTGTAGGTATCAATACACCATTGCAGCGCTACTTCAACCTGAACACTATTACGCTCTCCCTGTATATAAATAATTTCTTCATGTAAGGGTTGCTTCTCGCGGTTCATGTAGGCAACATATTCCTGGATACCGCCTTCATAGTGGTAGGATTCTACCCTTGCTTCCTCCAGTCGGTTATCCGTGAAGGTAATTTCCACACCAGCATTCAGGAAAGCCAATTCTCGCAGACGCCCTGCCAGCGTAGTGTAGTCAAAATCAGTACCATTGCTAAAGATTTGCGTATCTGGTTTAAAGGAAACCGAGGTGCCAGTTTGCTCCTGTTGAAGGGGTTTAGTGATTAATTCTGTAACTGGGATACCCCTTTCAAAGCGTTGGGTGTGTATCTTCTTCTCGCGCCAAACTGTAACTTCTACTGACTCAGACAGAGCATTAACTACAGAAATCCCAACACCGTGTAATCCTCCTGAAACCTTATAGCCGCCGCCCCCAAACTTACCCCCGGCGTGAAGTACTGTCATCACAGTTTCTAATGCCGATTTACCAGTGGTAGGATGAATGCCAGTGGGAATACCTCGTCCATCGTCAGTAACGGTAACGGAACCATCAGCATTGATGTCAACTTCAATGTGGGTGCAATAGCCAGCCAGTGCCTCATCGATGGAATTGTCTACAACCTCGTAAACTAGATGATGGAGTCCCCTTGGTCCAGTAGAACCAATATACATTCCCGGACGTTTACGCACCGGTTCGAGACCTTCTAAAACTTGAATCTGATCGGCACTGTAACTACTCGTCATGTCAGGGATTCTCCTAAAAAAAGCTCGGAGCCATTCTAAGGCAAAAAAAATGTCAAAACACACAAAAATTCTAACACAAAAGCCTTGTAGGCGACTACAGAGCAATCTCAAGGCTTATTTGAAGAGGGTATGAGATCCTTCTTAGTAAAGTATATGGGGCAGGGGGAGATGGGGAGATGAAGAATTTTTAGGTTGTGTTTCTAATTTCTTGGAATTCCCTAAATCCAGATATATAGGAGAGAGTTTTGTCTTCTGCACTGATTGTGATTTGTGGTGCTACAGCTACTGGTAAATCGGGGTTAGCTTTAGCTTTGGCAAAGCGCTTAGGGTCAGTAATTCTCAGTGCTGATTCTCGTCAAGTTTACCGAGAGTTAGACATTGGTACAGCAAAACCTTCAGCCACCCAACAACAGGAAGTGCCCCATTATCTCATCGATATATGTAATCCCACAGAAAAAATGACTTTAGCAGATTACCAGCAACAGGCACAAGCCTTAATTGCCTCTCCCCCTCTCCCCATCTCCCCATCCCCCCCTCCCCCTCTCCTTGTAGGAGGCACAGGCTTATACATTCATTCGGTAGTGCGAGGGTTAAAAATTCCCAGAGTTGCCCCTCAACAGGAATTGCGATCGCAACTTGAGGTTCTTGGTCAATTGCAAATTTATGCTTTTCTACAGCAGGTTGATCCAGTTGCTGCTGAAAAGATTCACTTTAATGACCAAGTTAGAACTTTACGTGCTCTAGAAGTTTACTATGTCACCGGCTACCCGATTTCAGAGCAACAAGGAGAGAATCCCCCTAGCTATCCTATTCTTCAGGTTGGTTTAGAATGTGCTGACTCCCATGCCCTTACCAGTCGTATCGCCCAGCGCACAGAAAAGATGTTGGCAGCTGGCTTAGTAGCTGAGGTAGAAACTTTGTCTCAAAAGTATGGTTGGGACTTACCGTTGCTGAATACGCTTGGCTATCAGGAAATTAAACAGTATCTTGCTGGGGAAGTCTCTTTATCTGAGGCGAAAGACTTGATAGTGTTGCACACACGACAATTTGCCAAACGTCAACGCACTTGGTTTCGGGGTTATCCAGAAATTAAATGGTTTGATGCTGATCACTCAGATTTATTAGATCAGGTTTGGCAATGTGTGCAGGAATTTCTGGATATGTAGAGACTTGGTGTAAGCTCCTCGAAAAAAGAATACTACAAATAAGCTGTTGCGCATTTTTAATGCACAACAGCTTATTATTTCTCGTAAAATTATCTCGAATGAACAGTTAAAAGCCTCATAGTCAAATGCTTAATTTATACAGGAGAATTGATTATGGTTAACTTGACATTACCACTGCAATTACCACCTTGATCATCCCAATAACGACATTTTGTAACTATATACATAAAACCAAACTTTATCCGAGTATTTATAAATTCGATCTCACCCCAAAACTGGCGAGCCTGCATGGCGCGTCGAAAGCTACTTTCAAAATTCACAATATAAATATCCGGCAGTTGTTTAGCCCAGTAATCGCTCATAGTCCACGCCTGAAATGATGCCATGAGTTTTTCTTTAACTGATTTAGCTATCACATAGTACATCATTTGGTTATAGCAAATATTAAATTCTACTGAATTAAAATGCCCCGTATCATCGATATAACATGATTCAGGTATTTCAAATTCACATTTTCCGATTACACGTCCTCCATTTTGAGGCTCACCCTCTTGAATCACTTCGGCAGATTTAAGGTACTTGCAATGAGTTTTATATGGCTTAAGTACTTCTGCTAGTAAAATCTCATCATTGACATAAATCTTATTCAGTGCGACGCTATCTTGAGCTAGATTATCAATCTTCAACATGATGTTTTCTCCTGATAGAGTAGATTAGATACCTTAAACACAGTTCTAATACAACTGCTAGATCACTCGTAAAACGGATAGCTATCGTACAAAGTCAATCGAAATGAGATTGTCGGTTCTGAATTTGCTGCATGGTGAGCACAATGTACTAGAGAGCGATTATCCCAAATTCGCACATCCCCTAACTCAAATTCATGATGTTCGATTAATGGATGCTCAAAACGGTTGTCTAACTGACCAGAAATAGCCAACATTTTCTGAAGAATATTTGTATCAAGTGGCTCTTCTTCAGAATTATCTATTCGATAGGTAAAACCATCGTTGATGTAGAGTACAGTTTCTCCTGTAACAGGGTGGGTAAAGGTTGTGGGATGCTTTGAAGGAGGAGTTACCTGCTCTATCTCATCGAGTATTTCCGAAATTGGACGATAAACATCGTCAGGACGAATCTTAAAAAAACGTCTTACACTATGATAACAACTTGACTCAGTAGCAATCGATTTCAGGTCGTCTGGCAAACCTCTAAATGCCTTGAACATATCAATAAAGTAAGTGCCACGATTTTTACTAGGAATAGCTTGAGGATATACCATTGAAAAGGCAAATGGTTTCGGCATAAAGGCATAATCAGCATGCCAAAATTTACCTGTCTTGGGAACTCCAATCTGTTGACCATTTTCGGGAACATTAGAGGAAACAAATATCTCTTCTCTCTCTGGGTGATGATACATCGGCTGATAGTATTTTTCTATATCCCCAAGACGATACCCAAAATCACAATACTGGTCAGGCGATAAATCTTGCTCCTTGATCACAACAATTTTATGCTTGTATATCAGTTCCTTGAGATCCTGAATATCTTGGTCTGAGGCTGTCTTGTTATTAAATTCATAAATGAAGACGCCCATTTGATTATTTTTTGGATGTTTGATTTTCACAATTAATTCCCTTTGAATTCACTAAAACAATTCTAAAATAGGTAGAAGATGCTACGTTGAAACTAAGTGAATTTTATTTAGTAGTAGTTATTTGAGTTGCTATTTTTGTTGTTTGTAACTTCATTCAATATTACGTACAGATGGATTTGTTGTTAACAAAGCAGTTATGAAAATCATGAATATTCCTGTAACACCAAAGAGAATTGCTAGATTTAAATCAACTAATAAACCAGCTAAAGCGAAAGAGAAAGGAGCAATGCCAAAAGAAGAAAGTACTCCCAAACTCATAACTCTTCCTAACATTTCAGGGGGAGTTTGTTTTTGAACCCAAGTAATTTCTGTTACCACAAAAAAGCCACTGCAAAACCCAAGTACAACGATTATTACACTAGCTAGAGTTATATTTGAGATGAAACTAAGCATGAGTAGACCAAAACCTTGTATACCAGCAATACTCAACAGTAAGACTCCAATTTTTGGAGGATTTGAGAGTAATGGAGGCATTAAAGCTCCCAGTAAATTACCACCACCCCAAGCTGAATTCATTATTCCCAGAGCAATTGCACCGCCTGGAAAACGTTCATGAGCTAGAGAGGCAAAACCGATTCTTAATGGTCCTATAAAGATTAAATTGTACATCATTACTACTAAAAGAATTATTCTGAGATCTAAATTACGCCATCCGTAATCTAGCCCTTCACGAATACTAGTAATTAGACGAAAAAATTTCTGATTGGTACTATTATTTATAGTAGTAGTTTCCTTAATTTTCGTTGCAGTATTTGAATGAAAAGAAACTTTCATCAGTAAAAGTGTGACAGCAGTAAAAATAAAGGTAGCAGCATTGATCGCAAAAGCAATCTTAATCCCACTAACTGCGATTAGCAAACCACCTAAAACTGGACCAATCAATAAAATAAGTTGATTAGTTCCTTGAGTTAAGGTGTTACTCGCTGTTAATTGTTCTTTGCTTACAAGAGTAGGTACAATTGATTGAGCAGCTGGAATAAAAAAGCCATCTAAGATTCCAAAGCAGATGGAGAATAAGTAAAGATGCCAAAGCTGTGTTGCCTGCTCCCAGACTATTACCGTCAGTATAATCATCAGCAAGGCACGCACAATATTGGAGCCCAGCATAACTAACCGAGGTGAGGTGCGATCGCTAATAACACCACCAACTAGTATTAAAATAGCTCGAGGAATGGCTGCTGCCATTAGTACTGTCCCCAAGCTAAGACCAGAGTTAGTTAACTGTATAGTTAACCAGAGTAATGCTACGAGATAGAGTTGATCTCCAAAGAGTGAAACATTTTCACCAATAAACAATAGTAAAAAGTTTCGTATAGTTAAAGGTTGCCATAGAGGAACTCTATGTTGATCTGAAGAAATTATTTTTCCCATAAAACTTAAGCAGCTATTTTACTGGTATGGGCTATTAATTAACTTTGCGTTCGTAGCCTTGCCAATATTTTTCGCGAAGCTTGCCTTTTTGGATTTTCCCACTTGGTGTTCTTGGTAAAGATTCAACAAACTCAATACTCCTAGGCAACTTGAAATCAGCAAGTTTACCTCTGAGAAAGTTGATTATATCTGAGGCTATTGTCTTGATTCCTGCTTTTAAAACTACAATAGCTTTGATAGCTTCTCCAAAATCTTCATCTGGAATACCAATCACAGCAACTTCAGCAATTGCAGGATGTTCATATAAAATGTTCTCAATCTCTGATGGATAAACATTTTCTCCGGCATAGCAGATCATATCTTTAAAGCGATCGCAAATATAAATGTAACCCTCTTCATCAAAATAGCCGGCATCACCCGTATGAATCCAACCATCAACTAAAGTCTTGGCTGTTGCCTCAGGTAATTTCCAGTAACCAATCATGTTAGCAGGGGATTTTATACAAATTTCACCTATTTCAAAGGGAGGTAACTCTTTGGCTTCATGATCTAAAATCTTTACGGATACACCGGGGAAAGCTTTACCCGCAGATTTAAGTCTGTTTGTCTTACCAAAGAGATGAGCATCTCCAGGAAGAGACACAGCACAATTTCCAGTTTCCGTCAAACCATAGATTTGCACAAAGTCACAAGAAAATGTTCCTATTCCCTCTTTTAGTACTGGTTCTGCAATCGGTGAACCTCCATAGATAATATGTCCTAGTGATGAAAAATTTGTCTGTTTACACTGAGGTTCAGTTAATAAAATTTGAATCATCGCAGGCACCATAAATGTTTTCGTAATCTGATATTTTTCAAGTGCTTCAAGTACTTCAAGAGCATCAAAACTTTCTAATATAATATTTTCTGCCCCAGATACCAAACCACGAATAGCCCACCATAAACACCCGATGTGAAAGAAAGGTACAACCAATAAACTCTTATCTTCTTGACTCCAATTTATCCACTTTCTCCCTCGCTTGGCAAACTCTTTGGCAACAGCAAAGAAGCTGTAATGTCCTAGTTGAACTCCTTTAGGCAGTCCTGTAGTACCACTGGTGTAGATCTGCACAACTACGTCACTTGGGCTAATCGTAATATCTGGTTTAAGATTACTATACTGCTGATGCCAACTGCTATAATCAAGCCATTCCTGTTCAGTTTTCTCTAAGAACGTTTTATCCAAAGAAATGAAAGTTTTAATATTACTAATTTCATCTCTAATAGAGGTGACTAGACTGTGAAACTCAGCTCCAATGAATAGAGTTTCTACATTAGCATCTCTGAGAATATAGCTAACTTCAGGAGCCGCTAAGCGCCAATTAATTGTTACTAAAACAGCCTTAATTTTGGCGCAGGCAAATAAGATCACATAACTATTGAGTGAATCTTTAGCTAGTAATGCTACTCGTGATTGCTCCCTAACTCCTTGGGCTAAAAGTGCATTAGCTAGACGATTGCTTTGTAACTCTAACTGAGAATAGGTTAGTATTTCATCTCTAAATACTAAAGCTCTATTGTCTGGCAATTGGCGAGCTTGTACAGTAGGTAAATCTGCTAGTGTTGAAATTTCGTCATTATGTATCATTGATATTTCTCCAAAGTTATCTTTACAAAAATCAATAAACTTGATCAATTTTATCTATATTCATCCACAGCTAAAAAATCAGTACCAGCATTTTTGCAATAGTTTTCTTGAGCTCTTCAAGCTTTATCGATTTGTCTGAATATTTCAATCAGACGGGCGCACGCCCTGAAGACATATTTGCAATTTCTCAGCAAGAGTCTTAATGTAAGGAGGACGCATTACAGTAAAGTGATTGCCACCTAAAACTTCTGTGTAGGCGACGCCTGTAGTGTATTGACTCCAGTCAGAACAAGGTAATTTTTCTGCAAGCCTATCCAAAGCCCACCAGACATGAAGTTTGGCTTGAATTTGGGGTGCGCGGTGAGATCTGAGCAGTTGTTCGTGAATCTCAAGTATATTTAGTTGTTTTTGCAATATTTCAACAGAAATATCATTTGAAAGTAAGTTCTGTTCTTGTCCCCAGTTAATCATCCATTGCAGACGTTTAATAGATGGTAAATTGATCAGTTGCTCTCGCCATGACTGCTGTTTAACTGTATCCATAGTCATGAAAGCATCCACAAAGCTACCGCCGAATACTGATGCTATTTCCCATAAAGGATCGCGTTCAAAAGTTAGTGTATGCTCTGGAATTAAAAAGGCATCTACCAGTCCGACAAACGCTACCTTCTGTCCTTGTTGTTCTAACTCTTTAGCAACACTGACAGCAATTACTCCGCCCATTGACCAACCCATGAGATGATAAGGGCTATCGGGTTGGTAATGGCGAATTGCCTTGGCGTATTCAATAGCCATTTCATCGATACTGTTATGCTCTTGAACTGGGTTGTTGAGAGCGCGAGACTGTAGAGCAATAACAGGTTGATCGAGTCCTAGACAAGCTGCTAGATGTTGGTACACCATTACTTGTCCCCCCACTGGATGAATGCAAAACAATGGTGGCTGAGTTCCTTTAACTTGGATAGGAACTAAATAGGGAGAGTTTACTGAAGTGTCAGTATTTTCGATGATCAAACCCGCTATTTCAGCCAAAGTGGGATGTTGAAAAAGTATACCTAGGGATATGTTTGTGTCCAGTTTTTGATTAATTTTAGAGATTAGTTGCAGCGCTAAAAACGAGTCTCCACCTAACTCAAAGAAATCATCATGGATGCCTATCTGCTTAAACTGAAATACTTTCGTCCAAATTTTTGCTAACAAATCCTCAACTTGGTTGCGAGGTGCCACAAACATTTTTTCTAATTCTGGTGTTCTTTCAGGTGCAGGAAGTGCCTGACGATCCACTTTGCCATTAGCTGTTAGCGGCAAGGATTCTAATAACATGAAGATAGAAGGCACCATATACTTAGGCAATTTCTGCTGAAGATACTTCCGCAACTGAGCAGAAATTGATTGAGAATTACGAGTAGTTTGGGATGAGAGCCATTGCTTGGTTTGAGTTAAATCTATTTTTCCTCCCACGAAACTATACAGTAAAACCTGACTTGACTCAAGCTGAAATAAATTTCGCAGTTCCTCAAATTTTAAGTAACCAATGGGGCATAGTCCTATTTCCTGTTCTGGTGCGGCATTCATCAGTAACTGACCGATGTGACCCGCTTCTAGAAGACAGAAATCTCTTGCTATTTTCCCATACATCGGAGTAATAGCATTTAGCTGTCCGATCAAAAATAGTGAAAAGGCAGATTGTTCAAAAAGTAGTTGATTCCCACCATAAATACTGCCCTCAATTTTGCTATCAGCACTGAGTAATACCAAACAGTGGTTGACGGGATGGTAGTAGTATATCCCTGCTTCTAAACCTTCCACACGGTTAGGTTTAATTAATAAGTAGCTTTGTACAGCATAGATGCTTCCAGCGGAAGGATAAAGATATTTTGGTAGAGGATAATCATCCAGTTTCATTTGCTGCAAGCAGCTTAAAAACTGACTTAACTGCTCTAGGGAAATAGGTTGATGCAAAAATTGTCGATAACTTTGGCGCTGTAGGTAAGTCTGGGTTAGTGTTTCATCAAACTCTGGTTGGGGCAATTGTATGCTAGCCTGGGAAGGCTCTAGCTGTCTTAATCCTGGTTGTTTAAACTTAAATTCTATTCGTTCTATGGGGTCTGTTATTACTCCTTCAAGTTGACTTGGTTGATAAGCTTCTGTTTTTGTTTGAGCTGACATTAATTCTTGATCAGGGACTAGATAAGCTACAAGCTGCTTTTTATTTAGTTCTTCTCCCACTACAGCAACCACTGCCTGCTTAATAACCGAATGTTGCCTTAATGCTGCTTCAATTTCACCGAGTTCAATACGGTAACCTTTAATTTTGACTTGAAAGTCTTCTCGACCTAAAAATTCGATATTGCCATCAGGTAAATAGCGTCCTAAATCACCAGTTTTATACAAACGTTCTCCACTTACTGGATGAGTAATAAAACTAGCGTTAGTCTTATCTTGATCTCCCCAGTAATCTAAGGCTAGTCCTATCCCCCCAATATATAGCTGCCCTGGCACCCATATTGGCGTAGCTTCCATTAACTCATTCAAGACATAAAAATGTTGGTTAGTCAGAGGTTTTCCGTAAGGAATACTTTTCCAATTGGGGTTAACTGTTGTGATCGGATAGTAAATCGACCAAATTGAAGCCTCGGTTGCTCCTCCCAAACTGACTAACTCAAGATTTGAGCAATAAGCCTGTATTTGCTCGGGTAATTTTAAGGGTAGCCAATCTCCACTGAGCAATGCCAAACGTAGTGATAAGGGTGTTATTTCTGACCTTGCCGATAAATGTTCTACCAACATTTGCATTAGCGCTGGAACCGAGTTCCAAATAGTAACTCCCTCTTTAACTATTAGCTCTAGCCAGTGAGCAGGATCTTTAACCGCTTCTGAGCTTGGAATAACTATGGTTCCCCCTGCTGCCAACATGCCAAATATATCGTATACTGACAGGTCGAAATTTAAAGCTGACAAAGCCAGTACTCGATCGCAACTTTTTACTCCAAAGCGCTGGTTGATATCGACAATGGTATTGACTGCACTCTGATGCTTGATCGCGACTCCTTTGGGTTTCCCTGTCGAACCTGAAGTAAAAATAACGTAGGCTAAATCTTGATTGTTTCCATGGTGTAGAGATGTTTCAGATAAGCTTTCTAAACCTTGATCAACACCTAAGATTTGCACATCTCCAGGCCAAGAAAGTTTGCTCTTAAGGAGGGCTTGAGTTAGTACTAATTTCACTTCTCCCTGTTGGAGCAAATACCACTGTCTTTCCTTGGGTAAACTTGGGTCAATTGGTAAATATGCTGCCCCAGAGATTAAAATTCCTAGTACTGCAACTACTTGTTCCCAACCTTTCTCCATGACTACAGCTACCAGGGTATTTGCCGTTGCTCCCAGCCGCCGTAATTGCGCTGCTAATCCTGCTGCTCGTTGGTACAATTGCTGATAAGTTAACTGGTCCTCGGGAGTAATTACTGCCAAAGATTGAGGCTGCAGTTGTGCGCGCTCAATAAATAAACGATGCAAAGTTTGTTGAGAAATTGGTGCAGTAGTATTATTAACTTTACTTCGCTGTTGTAATTGAGCTGAAGGTAACAATTGAGGCTTCGTCTCAACCCAAGCTGAATCGGAAGTAGCTAGGCACTCAAGCAAACAACAGTAAGCCGCAAACATATCATCGAGAAGTCCTTCTGGGAAAAGTTCTTCTACTGCATCCCAATTGAATAATAATGCTCCATCTTTCTCCCTGACTTGATGATCCAGCCAAACTTGCGGTGTTTGGCTAATGCTGTAGACTTCTTTTCCTAGGCGATCTAACATCCAGACGTCATCACCAAGGGAGTCTAAGCCAAGGGTGCTAGTAAAGACTACTGGCATTGGTTGATAGCCCTCTCGCCGACGGCGTAGTTCTCGTTGAACCTGCAAACCACTAACATAGCCGTGGTCTAAATCTTGCCACAGTTGCTGTTGTAATTGCTGAGCACTTGTAGCAAATGTATTTGGAATTGAGTTATCTACTTCCAGAAGAGTCAGAGAGGTAAAATCTCCTACCAGTTCATTCACTTGGGGGTGTAAAGATAGACGCTTAAACAGAGTGAGATTAATTATAAATTTCTGACTTTTGCTCCACTTGCTGAGGATTTGAGCAAAAGCACCAAGCAACACTCCTGAAGGAGTCAGATTGACTTGTTTAGCCCTGTCCTTGAGTTGTTGCCATTGGGCAGGGGACAATTGAGCCCGATGACGCTTAAATTGGGGCTTAGTTATGGAAGCTGGGTTGATAGCCAGGGGTAATTCTGGGCCTGGAGGTAAGGTGTCTAGGCGGTTGAACCAATATTCCTGAGAACTTCGATATTGTTGTGTATTTTGGAGGGCTAACTCCGCCAAAACATAGTCCCGAAATGACAATTCTAGTGGCGGTAATAAAAGTTCAGGATTTTGGTAAAGTTGATACCATTCTCGCAGGATGACAAACATACTCCAGGCATCACCGATCAAAGCATCAAAGCTAAGGTGAATTCTAGTAAGCTGTTCCTCTAAACAGGTAGCTCGGAGCTTAAATAAAGGCCATTGCTGTGCCGGTAAAACCTCATGGGACATCTGCTCACGAATGGCTTCTAGCTCCGTACTAATAACTTCAGGGGGCTTGGTGCGTAAGTCTAAAACCTCAATTTCATAGGGAGGAACTTTCTCAAGAATCTGCTGCTGCCCATCTGGTAAAATCACTGCCCGCAGCATATCGTGACGCAGGATTAGTTGTTGCCAAACTAAGTTCAATCTTTCCAGATTTAAGTTATTAGTGTCTAATTCTAAGTAACCATGGGCGGCGATATTTCCAAGTTCAAAGGCTTGATTTCGACCTAGCCAGTAAGCCTGTTGAATATCAGTCAGGGGAAAGGGTTGATAACGTTGCTTTGGGGCAGGCACAATGGTTGGCAACGGCAGAAAAGATGCTTGTAAAGATTCCCCTTGACGGCATTGGGAAAGGATTTGGTTGATGCCTTCTACTGTGGGGGATTCTAAGAGACGACGTAAGGGAAACTCAAAGTTAAAGGTTCGCCGCAATCGAGAAATAACTTGAGTGGCAAGTAGGGAATGTCCTCCCAATTCAAAAAAGTTGTCATAGATGCCTACTTGTTTTATTCCCAATACGGAAGCGATGATGCTAGCAATAACTTCTTCTGTAAAGGTGCTGGGTGCGACAAAATCTGTCTGCCGATTCTGTTCTATATCTGGTATGGGTAAAGCCTGACGATCAATTTTGCCATTGGGAGTTAAAGGCAGAGCTTCTAGAATTACAAAAGCAGAAGGCACCATGTAATCGGGCAGTTTCTGTTTAAGAAAGTTACCCAATTCACGAGGATTTGGGGACTCTTGGTGAGGCACAAGATAAGCCGCTAGATACTTATTGCCTGCTTGCTCTTCCCTGGCAATCACCACCGCTTCTTGAACTTGAGGATGTGTATTCACAACCGCTTCAACTTCCCCAAGTTCGATGCGGAAACCACGAATCTTGACTTGATGATCAATCCTACCGAGAAACTCGATGTTACCATCGACAAGATAGCGTGCCAAATCCCCAGTTTTATATAGTTTTGAATTTCCAAAAGGGTTGGGAATGAATTTCTCTTCAGTTAAATCTGGGCGGTTGAGGTATTCTCGAGCAAGTCCCATACCTCCGATATACAATTCGCCAGAAATTCCGACGGGAACAGGTTGAAGATAGCTATCTAGTATATAAATTTGCGTATTGGCAAAGGGGCGTCCAATGGGGACTAGCCCATCAACAGGCAAATTGAGCTTGGTATTTTCAAAGTATGTACTGTCAACGGTAGCTTCACTTACCCCATAGGAATTAATCAAGCGAGTATCTGAACCACACAAATGCTTAAATCCTTCATATTCTTGGACAAACAAGCTATCTGAACCTACTACTAGCAAACCCATGAAGTGAAGATTTTGCTTGCTTGTTTGCAGATACTCTATCAAGTTTCTTAGGACTGCTGGCACAAATTCGGCGCTATCAATCTTCTCTTGGCGCATCAGTTTATATAGCTTTTCTGGTTCTAAAAGCCACTGACGCGGGCATAGTACCAACTTACCACCAGAACCAAGAGCGCGAATTAAATCCCCTGAAAAGACATCAAAGGAGAAACTAGCCATTTGCAGATGACTGTGAAGGGAGCGCAGCTGATAGGCGTTTTCCCAGCCCTGATAGGCATTAACCAGACTGCGATGAGCGATTGCTACTCCTTTAGACTTGCCTGTAGAACCTGAGGTGTACACTACATAGGCTAAATTTTGGGATGTAGCAGTACTAACCAGATTCACATCGCACTCGTTAGCAATTATCTCCCAATCTTGGTCTAAACAAACCACAGGTGCATTCTGCCACTGAAGAGATGCCACGAGATTTTGCTGAGTTAACAGCAGCGACACCTGTGCATCGGAGAGCATAAAATTTAAACGCTCTTGGGGATAAGCTGGATCTAGTGGCACATAAGCACCACCGGCTTTGAGAATTCCCAGTAATCCCACAATCATTTCTAAAGAGCGATCAACACAAATTCCCACTAGTACTTCTGGCCCTACCCCCAACCCTTGCAAATAATGCGCCAGTTGATTGGCACGACTATTAAGTTGAGAGTAAGTTAACCTCGAATTTAATTTGCCAGAAATCGCGTTTTGTTCGTCTACAAACACCACTGCTTCTGCCTCTGGTGTCCGTTCCACTTGAGCTTCAAATAACTGATGAATACATTGAGACTGAGCATATTCAGCCTCAGTTTGATTCCACTCCACTAACAACTGGTGCCGCTCTCTATCTGTCAGCATATGAGGCAATTGGCTAACAGAAAGTTCAGGACTAACAGCAATTGCTGCCAACAAAGTCTGGAAATGTGCTTCCATGCGGCTAATAGTATCGGCTTCAAATAAGTCGGTACTATATTCCCACCAACCTCTGAGTCCCTCTTCAGTTTCTGTCATTGCCAGAGTCAAATCAAACTTTGCCGTCACACTTTCTATCTCTAAAGTAGTAAGCGTCAGCCCTGGCAATTCCCATGTCCCCATCGGCGCATTCTGCCATGCAAACATTACCTGAAATAAGGGACTATTGCTGAGATTTCGTTCTGGCTGCAGGGCCTCTACCACTTGCTCAAAGGGTATATCTTGGTGTTCATAGGCTTCTAAGGCTACCTGTCTTACCAGAGTTAGTAACTCAGAAAAACTAAGTTCAGCTTTGAGTTTGATTCGCAGCACCAAAGTATTAACAAAAAAGCCAATTAGAGACTCTATCTGCTGATGGTTACGATTGGCAATGGGGGTGCCGATAAGAATGTCATCTTGACCACTATAACGAGAGAGTAAAGTTACAAAAACCGCTAATAGGGTCATGAATAAAGTAGTGCCTGACTTTTGGCTCAGAGTTTTCAGTTTTTTGCTCAGAGCCAAGTCAATCTCAAATTTTGAACTCCTGCCTCGGAAGCTTTGAGCCGGAGGGCGTACTTTATCTGTGGGTAGTTCCAACAAAGGTGGTGCCCCAGCTAACTGTTGTTTCCAATAGTTGAGTTTGGCTGCATACAATTCTCCGCTCAACCACTGCTGCTGCCAAATAGCAAAGTCAGCATACTGAATAGGTAACTCTGGTAAGGGGGAAGGCTCTGCTGATAAAAAGGCTGGATACAGAGTTGACAACTCTTGGATAAATACCCCCATTGACCAAGCATCAGAGATAATATGATGCATGGTTAACAGCAGCACATGGGATTGTCCGCCTAGTTGCAACAGAGTTACCCTTAGTAAGGGACAGATATTTAGCTCAAAGGGTTTATTTGCCTCTAAGATGGCTAATCTGTGCACTTGTGCAGATTGCTGTTCTTCTGGAAATTCTTGCAAGTCTACTACTGATAAACTCACCGTTGCGGTGGAGTCAATAACTTGCACTGGGGTGTCATTTAGTAGGGAAAAACTGGTACGCAAGACCTCGTGACGCCGCACAATTTCTGCTAAAGTTTGCTCGAGAGCCGCTACCTGAAGCTTGCCGTTAATCTGCATGGCAGTGGGCATGTTGTAGATAGCACTGTGGTTGTTAAGTTGATCTAGGAACCAGAGTCTAGTTTGAGCCCATGACAAGGGCATGGCTTGATCCCTTGGCACTGGTTCAATCGCTGGTATCATCAGTTCTAGACCAGTTTGACGAGTGCTCCAAATCAGGGCATTTAGCTCTGCTACCGTGGGGGATTCAAATAGATAGCGTAGTCGTAACTCTACTGAAAAGGTTTGCTGCAATCGAGAAATGACTTGAGTTGCTAGTAGAGAGTTTCCTCCCAATTCAAAGAAGTTGTCGTGGATGCCGATTTGTTTGATTGCGAGGACGGAGGTGATAATATTAGCGATCGCTTCTTCAGTTGGAGTGCGGGGTGCAACAAACTCTTGCTCTCGATTCTGTTCTAAATCTGGTGCAGGTAGGGCGCGACGGTTGATTTTACCGTTGGGAGTTAAAGGCAGAGCCTCTAAAAAGACAACAGCCGCTGGCACCATATATTCAGGCAACTTCTGTTTAAGGAAGTTACGCAATTGACGATTACTTAGGGAGTTATCGTGAGGAACAATATAAGCAACTAGGTATTTTTTGCCTGCTTGCTCTTCTTGGGCAATCACCACCACTTCTCTAACTTGAGGATGAGTACTCAGTACTGCCTCAATCTCCCCCAGTTCGATGCGAAAGCCACGAATTTTCACCTGGTGATCACAACGACCTAGGTATTCCAGATTACCATCTTTTAGATAACGCACTAAGTCGCCAGTTTTGAAAAGTTTACTTCCTGGGAGAAAGGGATTATCAATAAACCTTTCCTGAGTTATTTCCTGACGATGTAAATATCCCCTGGCTAATCCCTCACCACTAAGATAAAGCTCACCAACTACTCCTACGGGTGCTAGTTGTAAATGTTTGTTCAATACATAGACTGAAGTATTATCAATAGGACGACCAATGGGAATACTAGTTGCTTGTTCTGGCAACAAACTGGTATTGTAGTAAGTGACGTTGGCAGAAACTTCCGATGAACCATAGAAGTTGATCAGTTCTGCCGATGGCATTAATTCTCGGAATTTTTTAGCCAAACTAACAGATAATTCTTCTCCACTCGTAATCCAGACTTTTAGAGGCGACAAATATCTAGCTAGATCAGTTTTGGTATCTAAAAGTAAGCGCAGTAGTGAGGGGACAAGTATAATACGCGTAACTTTATGTTCTGACAGAGTTTCTATTAACAGTTGTGGGTCTTTAGCAACCTCATCGGGAATAATAACATTAGAAATTCCCTTTAGTAAGGGAGCAAAAATTTCCCAGACTGAGTCTACAAAACTAATAGCTGTTTTTTGACAACAAATTTCCCCTGGTGCCAGGGGATAGGTTTTCCATAGCCAATGTAAACCATTGACTGTGCCTTGGTGAGTTCCAAGAACACCTTTAGGGGTTCCGGTGGAACCAGAAGTATAGATTACATAGGCGAGATTATTAGCTTTTGAGGGACTGCTCGGGTTTTCCTGACTGTGTTTGGCAATTTCGTCTTGGTGAAGATCTAGATAAATAGTTTTGGCTGTTGATGCAGGTAGTTTTTCTGAAATCTCCTGTTGAGTGATTAATACCAATACTTGGGAATCACAGAGCATGAACTCCAGGCGCTCTCTTGGATAATTGGGATCGAGGGGAAGGTAAGCACCGCCAGCTTTGAGGATAGCTAAAATTCCCACTATCATTTCCGGAGAACGTTCTACAAAAATCCCTACTAAAGTTTCCGGTTTAACTCCCAGAGTTTGCAGATAATGAGCCAGTTGATTAGCTAGGAAATTCAACTCCCGATAAGTTAATTCTTGCCCTTCAAATACTAGTGCGTTCGCCTCTGGGGTTCGTTCTACCTGTGTTTCAAATAGTTGGTGAAGACCACCAGAAAAGCCATAATCCTCTGCGGTGGAATTCCAATCACAAATTAGTTGCTGTTTTTCTATGTTGCTCAGTAATGGGAACAAGTCTATTTGCTGCTGGGGATTCGAGACAATTGCCGCTAGTAAAGTTTGAAAATGAGCAGCCATGCGGCTAATTGTTGTCTCTTCAAATAGTTCTGGATCGTACCTCAAAATACCAACAAGTGATTGCTTCGTCTCCATCATGTGAAGGAAAATATCATACAATCCTTCCTGCTGTGGTATTACCCAAGGCTCTAAGCATAAACCTCCCCAATCTTCTCTGACTCTTGCGTTAGTAGACACAGACAATTCATAATCTGGTGCCATTTCCGGCAATTTCAATAGGTTAAAAGCAGCTTGAAAAAGTCCTGGAAGGCTAGCATCACGATTTACTTGTAATCGTTCAATTAATAAAGGAGAAGGATAATCTTGATGTGCGATCGCAGCTAACACTGTCTGGCGAACTTGAGATAGAAACCTAGAAAATGTAGGATTGCCAGCAAGATTTACTCGCAGGGGTAGCATATTAATAAAAAAGCCTACAGTCCCAACAAATTCAGGTTGACTTCTGCCTTCGCTGGGAGAGCCAACTATAATATCTTCCTGAGCTGTGTAGCGGTAGAGCAGTACTTGAAAAGCTGCCAACAGAATCATATAAAGAGTGGCTCCTTGCTCCTTCGCTGTTTCTCTTAGTTTGGCAGTCAATTCCTGAGTCAGCTCGAAGGTGTAGGAAGCTCCGTTATAATTCTGGATTAGTGGTCGAGGTCTATCTGTTGGTAACTTTAATACGGGCAATTCACCAGCCAATTGTTGCTGCCAATAAGCCCAAAGTTTATCTCCTACAGGACTTGCCAGCATTTCCCTTTGCCATTGGACAAAATCCTGGTATTGCCACTGAATCGGAGCTAAAGATACTGTATGACCTGTATTTTCTGCCTCGTATAGTAAGCGCAATTCATCCAAAATAATTCCCAAAGAGAACCCATCGATGGCAATGTGGTGTATTTTTAATAAAAGCACATAGTCCTGTTGAGAGCGAGTAAATAGATCGACCTGTAGCACAGGTCCTCGTTCTAAATCGAAGGGACGTCGATATCTCTCAATTACATTATTTGTAAGTTCATTCTCGTCAAGGATAGAAACGTCAATCTCCTGGAAACAGACATCTTGGTAGGGATGAACCTCTTGAAAAGGTTCAGCATCTCGTTGAGAGAATGTAGTACGCAATGTGACGTGGCGAACTATTAATTGCTGGCAAGCTCTTCGCAAAGCTGAGACATTTAAATTGGAGCGGATGCGTGTCGTAAAAGCAATATTGTTACTTGCACTCTCCGGTGCTAGTTTATACAGAAACCATAAACCTTGCTGAGAGTAGGTAAGGGGATAGGAGCTAGAGGGGTTAGACTTCTTTTTCTGCTCATTGAGACTTTGTATGGGCAGTTGTTCAACAGATTCAGGGACACTAGATTGAGGAACAATTAGCTTTTGATCGACTAGCGTTACCAAGCTAGCAATACTAGAATCCTCCATAAACTTAACCGCAGGCACATCTATTGCCAGGTCATTTCTTAGCCGATTCCTTAGTTTTGTGGCGATTAGGGAGTCAATTCCTAAATATTTTAGAGGCTGCTGAATATCTAGTTCAGAGGCACTTATTCCTATGAATTTGGCAACCTGTTCTTGAATGTAAACTATTAATAGCGCCTGACGTTGGCTTGCGGTTATCTCTGTCAATCTTTGTAAAGGCTCATACTGCTGTGCTAGCATCTGATCTACCCCTGTTTAGATTTTATGACTACCAACTCATTTGGAGTTTATGGGAAAATTTATTATTTACATAGAGAAGTTCAGGACTTCGGCTGGTAACGTCTATATTTAAAACATAGTTAATTATTAAATATTTAGCAACCAGAGAATAAAAATTACAAAAGCTGCTCGATAGTGAGAAACTCTGCCAAAAAGTCAGTTTATGGGGATTAGCTGTAAGATTCCTGAAAAGTTTTGGCAATTATAGCGACGCTAACTAAAACAATCGCTACGGCGATGACAAATACCCCCAGATAACCGATAGCTTCAGCGATAAAACCGCTAATCCCACCAGCTATCAAGCTGCCAACGAAAACAATTGTTACTTGTAAGGTATAGTCAAATCCAGCCGTCCCGACTCTACTCTTATCCATCATAATTGTGTACATGGGAATGAGGGCCATGCTATAGGCAAAATTTAACCCCATGGAAACTAGATAAAGAACTGGTAAACTAGTAAACCCTAGGGTAGGTATAACAAAGGCAGCAATCGCTATTGCCATGAATAGTCCTAACCAAATCAGAGATTGTTTTCGTCCCAGAGTGTTAATCAGAAAACCACTGATGATTGCTCCGATCATACCTGTGCTGTAGGCAACAATCCCAGTCATGACCCCAATTTCTTTTAGAGACAGTCCTAAATCCACCAGTAAAGGACGAAACATAGTATTGGTAATGGCAACTCCCATCATATAAACCAATAGTACTAAGATCCAGCTTCCCATTCCTGGAAGGTGGAAAAATTCTACTAATACCTTCCAACTGATGTTTTGATCAGACTTATAACTAGCTAAATTTTCACGATGGAAAAGTACTGGAATTAGTAGTAACAAGACAATTAATGCCATAGTCAACAAACTTGTTGTCCAGCCCCAGTCGTCTAGCAAAACTAAAATAACACCACCTCCGATAATAGAGCCGAGATAAGCTCCAGCTCCCTGAATACTATTACCAAAACCTCGTTCCGATGGCTTGAGTAATTGAATTGCTAAAGCATCAGTGGCGATATCTTGGGTAGCTGCTAAAGAAATGGCAAGGAACATCCCCACCGCTAGTAGTGAAAAATGATTTTCAATTTCAAGAGTTGAACAAAAGATTAGTGCTACTACCAAAAGACTTTGCATCGCCAAAATCCAGGATTTGTAGTGTCCCCATCTTGTCCAACCGTAGCGGTCAACAATTGGTGACCAGAATACTTTAACTGTCCATGGTAAACTAAGCAAACTGGTTAGTCCTATCGCCTCTAAAGAAACCCCTTGTTGCCGTAGAAACACAGGTAGGGTTTGCATAAAGAAAGCAACAGGCAACAACTGTGCTACATATAAACTACCGAGTAAACTCAATTTCTTCATGTTTTGTTCACCACTGGTTTAAAATCGAGTTCTCACTTGAACACCAAAGGTAGCTGGAGCGCCGTAGGTAACCAAAGTCCCAAAGCCAGGGAAAACTCCTGCTGAGACTAAATGCTCAACATCAGTAATGTTATTGGCAAACAAGTAGATTCCATAATTATCCAATTCATATCCTAGGCGAGCATTTAACAGTGCAAAAGAGCCTTGTTCAATTTCATTAGCATCATTAAAAAATATCGGTCCAACTCCCTGTAGTTCAACCCTAGCCAATATACCAACAGGAGCGCGATATTGTACGGCTAGATTATAGGTAAAATCTGGTGAATAAGAAAGCTCATTGCCATCAAAATTTTCACCTGTAAAGGGGTTGGTAAAGTCAGTAAATTCCGCATCTACAAAGCCAAATCCAGCGATTATACTCAACCCCTTCATCGGGGTTGCCCTCACCTCTGCTTCGAAGCCAGTAATACCGACTTGGGCATTGGCCACCTCTCGAAATAATCCCGTCTCATCAGGTATAGGTGTCTGAAAGTCATCTACTTCGTTATGAAAAAAAGCCAGATTGGCAGTTAAGCGGTTATTTAGCCAGGAAGACTTCAAACCCACTTCGTAATTCCAAGACTTTTCTTCATCAAATGTCAACAATTGCTCATCTTCGGCTCGATAATTTACCCCTGGTGGTTTATATCCCCTAGTAATACTGCCGTAGAGCATAATGTCGCTATTAAAGCGATATTGAGCAATAAAACGGGGTAAAACTTCATCTCCGTCTCGCTCGACATTATCAAAGCTTGCTCCACTAGGGGAAGGAGGAGAACCATCAGCAGGAAAAGAGGTACTATCTCGGTTGTCTAAAGTGCTATCAAAAGATTCGTACCGTAACCCTGCTGTTAGCGTCAGTGCCTTAATGGGGCGATAACTAGCTTGGCCAAACACAGCAAAAGTCGTCTCGTCAATTTCAGCGCTTCTGATATCTAGTCTAGGATTTGCTGAATCAGCCCCGAATCTTAATCCCTCAGCCCCTACGTTAAAGTCTCTAGACTCAAAATAACTTCCAAGGAACCACTCGAACTTTTCGCTATCTTCAGGAGATTGCAAGCGGATTTCTTGGGTAAACACTGTTGAATCGATGGCAACAACCTGTGTAAACAAATCAGCTGTCGTTATGTCAACTTCCTGTTCATAATCTTGGTCAGAAAAACGCCTGGCTGTAATTGAAGTAAAGCGAAAACCTGGATTATTGTAGGCTAATTTTATTGATTGAGTATTAGAATTGAGGTCACTAAAACCATCGAAGTTTTGTTCTACCTCAAAGGGTTCTGAGCTAAGCAAATTAGTAGGTAAAGCACCATCTCGATAATCATCAAAGGAAGCATTAACAGAAATATCCCAATTCTCTGAGGGAGTCCAAAGCAGTTGACCACGCCCTGTTCCTCCTGATTGGAAATCAACATCACTATCTAAAAAATCATTTTCTGTGTAGCCATCTCGCGAAGCAAAGCTTCCTGATAGACGGAAAAATAGTTTATCATCTACTAAGGGCCCACTGATACCAGCTCGGAAATCAGGGTTATCAAAATTAGCGTAACTGGCACTAGTATTAAACTCTAAATTGTTAGTGGGTTTGCGAGTAACAATGTTAACCACACCAGCTTGAGCATTTCGACCATAGAGGGTAGACTGAGGCCCCCTTAGCACTTCCACTCGTTCTAGATCTGTTAGGTCTAAATCCAGAAAACCATTGTAATCGTAGGGAACATCATCTACAAAGAATGCTACTGGATCCCTAGAAAGAAAGTTAGAGTTACTTAAACCTCTAACGCTATATAAAATAAAATTTCGGCTCGGCGTGAAAGTAGAAAAGTTGGGAGTACTGCCAGCAATATCACTGAGTGAAGTAATATCAGAATCTTCAATTTCTTGTTGTGTAATAGCTGTAACGCTGATTGGCACATCCTGCAAAGCTTCAGGTTGCTTTTCAGCGGTGACAACGATTTCTATTTCTTCTATTTCTTCTATTATTTCTGGTGTAGCTAGGCTAATAACCAACCCTTGTTGACTTTGAAATACCTCCCCAGTTGGTATGCCTTCAACTCCGGTGACTATCACCTGCACGCTACTAACATCAGTAGCAGTTAAGGCTACATTAGCAATACCTTCAACAGGATTGTCCTGGCTAAACTCTTCTCTCTCTGGCAACTGTAACTGCGCATTAGGAATATTAATAATCAAACTGTTGACTTCAGTAGAGGTAGAAACATTAAGGACTTCACCTCCAACAGTTTTCAGGAATATTTCAATACCATCAGCTGTTGAATTTAGTTGTACACCTATTATCTGAACTGGAAATTGGGACTCGGAGTTAGTAGTTGGAGATTGAGATAGCCACTCTTCAACAGTAGTGGCAGGGCGATTAACTTCGTTACTTTTTTGCACTAAATCAGCCTTGGCTGGTAAGGCGACAAAGACTGATAAAGCTAAACTTGAGTAGAGCCAATTTGATAATTTCTGTTGCTTCACCCAGATTCCTCACATGCTTATATCTGCATTTCCTTTTTTGGTACAGCTATATAAGCGCTGTTTACTAGAAGTAAGTCTCTGATGAGATTTACCTTACATTTCTATTAGCGCCATCCTAATTATTTCCTTTTAGCTTTCCTTGCTTGCCCCCAATTCTTGCATCTCAAAAAAAATCTCAAGCTAAAGCCACTATTATCCCCAAGTTTTATCCCGGTATTATGCAACTTGAAAAATTCATAGCCTATATCAAAGTATGTCAAGTAGCTGTTAGTGTCAAATGACAAGCGGTCAAACTAACAATTCTCATTTTGACAATTTTTATCTCGATTGGCGACAGATTCTGAGAAATCAAGCCAAAGGTTGTGCCGCCAAGATTTTGAGAGTGCTGCCGCAGCTAAGACTATATTGAATAGTGAGCAAAAAAAAGCGTGATCTTGATTCAACTCTCCTCGGAAATTTGAACAAATGAGTCGGTTAAATCCGCAAAGCTTCATTACAGACAGCACTAACTAAGCCCAAGGAAATATCAGCTGCTCCCAAGGTAATACTTGCCATTAGGCAAAGCCAAAGAATCAACAGACTCAGTAACAAACCTGTCAACAGCAAAGGGCTAGATTTTCTTACACCTACTGTACTGGCAATAGCAGTCTGTTTTGTCATCTAAGCAATCCTAATTTTGCAGTTCACCATTTTGCCAAGTTCCTTCCATACGAGTGCCATCAGCAAAAATGTAGGTTCCTTGCCCCTGCTTATCACCGTATTAATTTCGATAAAAATCTTCAAGATTAATTGATTATAAAATTAGTTTTATTAATAATAAATATCAAGACATTCTTGTAGAATGATCTACCGTACTCTAAAAAGATATTATTGCAAACTTTGAATGAAGATATAGTCAAATATAGTCACCAATATTAAGATGCAGGAATGAAGCTCTCAGAACTATGCAAAAAAAGTAGGCATAAGTGATAGAACAGCCTGGAGGTAGTGGAAATAAGGTAGTGGAAACAAGGGGATCTAACAGGTTACATATTAAGAGCTTCAGCCATTCTCCAAAACCTTCTGTGCCGCCCTAGCTATGTAGACAGTTACAGCCACTGTGAGGATTGCACCTAGCACATGAATTATGAACTGTGCAGTTTGAGCTTGAGGATTCGCTGATTGGTTGGCTGTGGTAATCATGGCGAGGTCTCCGACAACAGAACCAAGGTAAACGTACATAAATGTACCTGGAATCATGCCAACTGAACCTAAACAATAATCCTTGAAAGAAACCCTAGTTACTCCGAAAGCATAATTTAAAAGATTGAAAGGAAATACAGGAGCAAGGCGAGTTAACAAAACAATTTTGAATCCTTCTTTGGCAACAGACTGATCAATAGCTTGAAACTTAGTATTGCCCTCAATTTTTTTTGCAACCCAATGGCGAGAAAGATATCGTCCAATTAAAAATGCGAATATCGCACCTAAAGTTGAAGCAATAAAGACATAGATAGAACCCCAAATCATACCAAAGATGACACCTCCTCCTAGGGTGAGTAGGGCCCCTGGTACAAATAGCACAGTTGCTAGGTTGTAAATAACAATGAAAGCAACTGGTGCCCAGGAACCAAGACTCTCAACCCAGACCAAGGCATTAGCTAGTAGTTTCTGGACATTGAAATACTTCGCCTGCACAATGATGAGGAGAGCAACCGAGACAGCAACTAGGAAAAAATAAAAAAGTCGCTTAATTTTTCTACTAGCACGGTTTTGTCGCTTCATGCAGCATCACTCACTTGAACTAGGGGTTTCTATAGAAATCATTCTCCCTTACGATTATCATCTCCACAAATGAATTCAAACTGAGTGAATTATTAGTTTTCACTGAGAAAAGCCGTGTTATTCATGGTTAATAGTTCATGGTAGGCGCTCCGCGCATGCTGCGCAAACATTGCTCATAGTTCATAGTTCATGGTTCATTGAGCTATTCACTTGCCTGATTCAAGTTATCACCCTTGACAGCATTAACTACATCACGATTACCGCCATCTTCAGGCTGAAAAATCAATACGCGGCGCGCAAAAGGAATTTCAATTCCCTCCTGATCAAAGGTATTCTTAATCATTTTACGGAGAATGCGCTCAATGGCAAGGTGGGTTCCTGGCTTGACTTTTGTAACTGTACGCACCACAAGATCTGACTCTCCAAACTCATTGAGTCCATCTACCTTAGTTGGTTCAATTACTACTAATTGTTCTTGTTTTAAAACCTTTCCTATCTCTTCGATAACCCTATAGACATGATCTAGATCAGATTGATAGGCAACGCCAACTTCTACCACAGCGTTGGTATATTCTTTGGAATAGTTGACTAATTCTCCGATATCGCCATTACGAATAATATGTTGTTGACCATCAGGATTACGAATACGAGTAGTTCTTAAATCAATTGCCTCTACAGTTCCCATGGCATTGCCAACTTCAATAAAATCACCCACTAAGTAGTAGTTTTCAAAAAGAATAAAAAATCCACTAACCATATCATTGATCAGGTTTTGCGCACCCAAACCAATTGCCAAGCCGACGATACCAGCGGCGGCGACAATGGGAGTAGGATCGATGCCGAGGGTATAGAGTACGCTGATGCTAGCACCAAAGTAAATAGCGTATCTTAGAGAACTCCTGATTAGAGGGATCAAGGTTAGCCTTCTCTGTCTCTCAAAATCACTAAGTTTTTTATTTTTAAGCAGTGCTTCCTCAATTACTAGATTTGCCACCTCGACAAAAATACGGCTGATGAAAATAATCCCAATAACCCTGGCAATCCTCGGACCGTAGGCTGCCAAATCAGCAACTAACTCCAGTTGTTGGACTACTAGCGTCGCCATGTAAACGTAGATTGCATACTCAAGAGAGCGCTTGAGAAAAGAGACAAGGTGCCTGAGATGATCATAAAATCGCAGGAAGTTATCTGGGTTGGAGTATTTATTGCTGAGGGCGTCTAAACTATCAATGATCGCCGCAACTGCTTTGAATATCAGTAACCCGGCGGCGAGGATAGCATAGATTTTCAGACCAATATAGAGAAATTGCGAAACTATTGCTGGTACTTGCAGAAGTTGGGTACAGCCAATTGCTACTGACAACCAGACGATATTGGTGAGATTATTTTTGAGGAAGCTAAAGAATTCCTCAATGCTGTCATCGTTAGAGGTAATGTACTCAAACTTCTTAGCACGATTGCAAGCTATATCCAATATGGGGTAAACAATTGCCATTGAGATTAGCGCCACAATTACAATACCAGCGCTTTGGAAAGCTCCAATGGCAAAGCTTCTCCAGAAGTCTGGGGAGATTGGGGTAATTACCTCCAAAGTGTATTCTTGCAGATTATTGCCTTGGTAGATCAGCCAAAGGTTGACAGCTACTACCAAAACGCACAGCATTAGACAGTGCAGAACTAACATTCCCCTAATCTTCCGGCGCAGAGCTCTTGTGCTCCTGTCGCCTTTTCGGAGCCAAGCAAACCTTACTAACTGTTTGAAGAGCTTGCCGATGAGCCAGTGAAACACGGAGAAAGCCAAGATGATTAGGCTGACTTCAGCGACAATGATTAAGATGTCTAGAATTTTCACAGCAATTGATTCTACCTGAGCGGGGAGTCTAGGGGGCTTGCTTGGCTGCGTCCATACCTGTAGGGCTGGGCGTAGATACTCTTAACCCCCTCAAGTTAATTTTAGGCGTTGACCCTGCCTCGGTTGAGAGTAGAGGATTCGGTCGTTTTAAGTAATAAGTAATAAGTAATAAGTAATAAGTGTTGTTTTTTGTACGGTACTTATGACTTTTTCCAGAGTCGAAGAATTTGGGAAAGTGAATTAAAATTAGGTTCTTATGTTATTGGAAGGATTACTTTGCAGTCGGCTTTTTGAGGCATAAGTTTCAGGTAGCTGTAAAGTAATTCCTTAAGTCACCTTTTTTTGACTATTATTGATGGTTGATAATCAACGACCTTACACAACCTCTACGCACAGGATAGTCTGGCTTCAGAGATTTGTAAAACCCTTGCCAAAACTAGGTTTTGCCGATACCCGGAGATCCAGAGAAGGTGCTATTTTTCTGGTTTGTTTTATCACAAGATTAAAAAACTTTAGATGTAGCATGTCTTCTTTATAGTGTAGGTTTTTACAAACAGAAGACCTTACTAGTAGAATTTTTATCACAAATTTTTAATTGTTATCAAGAGTTGAACCATTACTAATGGCGCTTATACTTTTGTTTGAGACCTTCGATTGTCAACACATGGACGCCCTCAGGGTACAATCAACAGAGGGATTTAAATGCCGTCATTAATCTAAGTCACTGCAGTTTTGGGATTTTCCCAACTCAAGCAAGTGGCGTGGCGGTGGCGGGCAGCTCGCCCGCGTCAGCCTGTGAACCCGATAGTGCCGACACTACCAGAGTGAAGCTCCGGAGAAAATGCTAGCTTCTAGGTTAGCGTTTTTGGAGCGGCAATGAGAGTAAGTCAACTGCTGCTTTGACCCGCAAATCAGGTCGGAGCTGGAAAATAGCAAAGTTTCCAACTCCTCGAGTTGTTGATCTCATCAATTCCTAGCTGGCACGTACTTTCTGGTTTGCGCCTGTCTGGGATTTATGCTCAGCCTCTTGAACTGAGGTGTATCACTCCTAAAATTTAAGTTAGGGATTTCTACCCAAACTGTATCTGTAAACAAACACAGCAATCACAACTTATAAGCGCAAGCATGGTAGCCACCACAGAAAAGACAAACATTGGCATTATTACTCAAATCATCGGTCCAGTAGTCGATGTTGAGTTTACTAGCGGCAAAATGCCGAGAATTTACAATGCCTTGAAAATTGAAGGCAAAAATGAAGCAGGGCAGGATGTATCTGTTACCTGCGAAGTGCAGCAACTGCTGGGCGATAACCAGGTAAGAGCTGTTTCTATGAGTTCTACAGATGGTCTGGTTAGGGGCATGGAAGCTGTTGACACAGGTGCTGCCATTAGTGTTCCTGTAGGCAACGGTACCTTAGGACGGATCTTCAATGTCTTGGGCGAACCAGTGGATAACCTCGGAGCAGTTAACACTGAGGAAACTTCACCCATTCACAGACCAGCACCTAAACTAACAGAACTCGAAACCAAACCCTCAATCTTTGAAACGGGCATCAAGGTGGTAGACTTGCTTGCTCCTTACCGACGCGGCGGTAAAATCGGTCTGTTTGGCGGTGCTGGTGTTGGCAAGACCGTAATTATTATGGAGCTGATCAACAACATCGCTAAGGCTCATGGTGGTGTTTCTGTGTTTGGTGGTGTGGGAGAGCGCACCCGTGAGGGCAATGACCTTTACAACGAAATGAAAGAGTCAAAGGTCATTAACGAAGAGAACATTAGCGAGTCCAAAGTGGCGCTGGTTTACGGTCAAATGAATGAGCCGCCAGGAGCCCGGATGCGTGTTGGTCTCTCGGCACTGACTATGGCTGAGTACTTCCGTGATGTCAGTAAGCAGGACGTGCTACTGTTTATCGACAACATCTTCAGATTTGTGCAAGCTGGTTCGGAAGTATCAGCGCTTCTAGGTAGGATGCCTTCGGCGGTGGGCTACCAGCCAACTTTGGGAACAGAAATGGGTGAACTGCAAGAGCGGATTACCTCCACAACTGAGGGTTCAATTACCTCAATTCAGGCGGTTTACGTTCCTGCTGATGACTTGACTGACCCAGCACCAGCAACCACCTTCGCTCACCTGGATGCTACCACAGTACTCTCTCGTGCTCTTGCATCCAAGGGAATTTACCCAGCTGTGGATCCCCTCGATTCAACCTCAACGATGCTACAGCCAAATGTAGTGGGTGACGAACACTACAAAATTGCCCGCGACGTTCAACAAACTCTACAGCGTTACAAGGAACTTCAAGACATCATTGCCATTTTAGGCTTGGATGAATTGTCAGAAGATGACCGACTCACAGTTGCCCGCGCCCGGAAAATTGAACGCTTCTTGTCTCAACCCTTCTTTGTGGCAGAAGTATTCACCGGTTCCCCTGGTCAATATGTCCCCTTAGAGAAAACAATTAAAGGATTCCAAATGATCCTCTCAGGGGAATTAGATGACCTGCCAGAACAGGCTTTCTATATGGTAGGCGATATCGATATGGCGATCGCCAAAGCTGAAAAGGTCAAGGGTTAGTCTTTAGTCTCCTGTCATTAGTCCCTGACAGAAATTGGGACTAATGACAAACCAAATATAAAAACTGACCAACGACGAAGGACGAAAAATGAGTTTAACTGTGCGCGTAATTGCTCCCGACAAAACAGTTTGGGATTCCGAAGCTGAAGAAGTTATTTTGCCAAGTACCACTGGTCAATTGGGTATACTAAGTAATCATGCTCCTCTATTGACAGCTCTCGATATTGGCGTGATGCGAGTGCGCCCTGGTAAAGATTGGTTGCCAATCGCACTTATGGGAGGATTTGCCGAAGTTGAAAATAACGAAGTAACAATTCTCGTTAATGGTGCTGAGCGAGGAGACGCCATTGATAAAGAAGAGGCACAGCAGGATTTCACTCAAGCCGAAGAGAATTTCAACCGAGTTCAAGGCAGCGAAAATCGCCAGGAACAGATCCAAGCCACTCAAGCTCTGAAGAAAGCCCGTGCTCGCTTTCAAGCAGCTGGTGGCATGGTTTAATTACTCGAAAATGACAATTGGGCAAAAGAGCAGAAACTATTTCTGGCTTTTGCCTTTTGCTTATTGAGGTTTGCTAACGACTGCTGAAGTATTCCCCAATACCGAAATGTGATTAGGAGCTGCCAGTAAAACCTACTTCTGGGAACTTTGCCTGGGCTTCAGACATAGGACGATTCCTACCTTCTTCTTGCCAGTAGTTAATCACTTCAGTAGCTTTGTTGAGTATATCAATGCGATCCGATTCAGCAATCCAATGCTTGGCTTCTAACTCATCTTTAAGCTGCTGCCAAGCATCGTTCCGGGGCCAGAAGAAGTAGCAGGTTAGAGGGCTAGTACCTTTGCCAACCACTTGATCAACAGCTAGTGCCACATTCTCCTCTAGCCAGAGAACTTTTAAAATAAATTTCGATAATCGCTCTTCTATATCCATCCAGGCTTTTCATAATTCAATGTACAGCCTTTAATTGTACTGCATATAAGATGTCTATGGTATCAGCTTTCTTCCTATAATCACCCTTTATTTACGCAAAAGAGCAGTCAGTCTAAAGGATCAAGCTTGGGATCTTGAGGTGACTTCGTTGAAAATCTAAGTTTTAAGAGTGCCTCAGTGAGTAAATTACTAAACTTCTGTAGACTTTTTGACCAATGGTAGAAGGGACTAAATATACTATGCACAAGTAATTCTATTTCACAAGTAGCCACGAGGTCACTTTTGAGTATCTGACGATTTCTAATGAAATAAATAATTAGTTTTCGCAGGTCATTGACCATATAAACAGGGAGAATAAATGGTTTTTGCCAAGCCTTAAAACGCAGCATACGAATCGGGTATCGACTCAGACCAACTCCTCTAAAAAGTTTGACTAAATATTTTTTTTCTAGACGTGATTTGGGGATGCCATGGTGAATGGACATTTCTGGATTGTACCAAATCTCCAGTCCAGCATTTCTGATGTAAGATAGTGTCTCTAGATCTTCTCCCTTTGAGGATAAAGCTGTAGTGCATACGCCTGTGAGTACAGGAAGTTGTGGAACATGATCTAACCAGGCTTGCTTGCGAATAACTAATCCTGCTCCAGCAGGTAATAACCCTGGGCGGTGTTCATACCGAATTGGTTGATCACCTCGGTCTATAATTGCGAGGAAACAAGCAATTTTATCGAAATTAACTGGAGGTTCAACTTCATATTCTCCATAAATGCGACTACCGTAAGCCCCAGCCTGAGGATGTAATTGACCAAACTTATAGGCTGCACTAACCCAATTAGAAGCGGGGTAATTATCATCATCAAGAAAACCGATCAGAGAACCTTTAGCTTCTTGAATGGCTTTGCGACGAGCAAAAGCTAGCCCCTGTTTAGGCTCAAAGTAGTATTTGATTGGATAAGCTTCAGACCAATTAGATTGATACTCTTTAACAACTGCTGCTGTATAATCAGTACTGTTATTGTCAATAACAATAATTTCCCAAGTAAAATGCTCTGTTAACGACTGCGATCGCAACAGCTCCAAGACTTTAGGTAAACGACTGGTTCCATTGTAGGTACAAATAGCAACTGTTATTTCAACCATGAGTTATCTCAACTATGAGTATAATTATCACCTTCTTACAAGCGACCTAACTAACTTAAGTATTAAAGGATTCAGTTGTTTGTACATACAATAACAAGGTTAGTGATTTTGAGTATAGTGTAATTTTTAATGGTTTAAAACAAAAAATATTGATACTTGATTTATATATTCAAAATTTATTTAATCTTTATTCCTTTATGCTTTGAAGCATTTAGTATTGACACTTGCTGGTGAACAACTCTAAGCAATGGTAAATTCAGTACTTGTGCTTTGTCTGATTGCTCTGGTCAGTTTCTTGATCGGCTGCTCAATAATTAATTTTTACCCTATTGTCATAACTCTACGAAAAGTATAATCTTAACCCATCCTTCAGTGGAAAGAGTTTATACCAATTTCCTGGCATGCCTGCTATACATCAATCCCCGCGTCTCCTTGTCTGGGCGTCTGGGCGTCACCAGCATCTGTAGCAAACATAAATGAAATCAATATTAGAATACCCAAACCTAGCTTTTCGTAGTTAATTAGATATTTTTATCGGTCAATGCCCTGGCTTTAAGCAACCATTAACTAGTCTGGCAAGAAGTCTACCCTGCCCCACTTCATTAGCACCAGAAGGCTCTTCAACGAGGATGAGATGACTACATAGGAGCCCATGAGAGGAGCCGATGCAACCAACTTCTTACACACTACTAGCGTGACACAATTAAACTAGTTTATTAGAAATTGCTTGGTAATAATGGCTTTAGCCTTTGCTGTTCAAAGGTTATGTCACTAAAGCGATGACTACAAACAATGCACTATTTCAACTGTGCCACACCACTACTAGAATATAACAAAAACTTTGGATTGACGCAGCTACTAATAACCCACACTTACCTACTGGCAAGTGTGGGTTATTTCTCTAACGCTGACTTTGTTTTATAGCAGTGCGCTCTCGTCTATTTACAGTACAAATGCTCTAAGCATTTGCTCATCAAGGCTCGATTGTTATTTGTAAACACACTGTTCCCAAAGCGCTATAGATGCTCAACTCAGCTTAGACGAGAGTAAAAGCAGACTCCGTCAAATCATTGGCGTTAACATTATTCACAATTGCCAGAGTCTCCTGTTCAAAAGCAATCAGGGCGTTGCCATTATCTCCAGTGATTGACAATTGACCAAAGGAGAGAGTACCTGCCAAACCAATAAAGTCTTCACCAATTTGGAAGTCAACAATGGTGTCAGTGCCTTCACCAATAGCCAGGACAAAGGTATCACTACCACTACCACCAGAGAAATTATCACCAGTCAAGGTATCATCACCAAGACCACCAGAAATGATGTCATCACCATCATCGCCCCAGATTTGATCATTACCTTCTTCACCAAAGAGTTGATCATTTCCAGCTTTACCACCAATGCGGTCATTGCCAGCGCCGCCGTAAATCTCATCATTACCACCGATGCTGCCACCAGACTTACGGCTATTGCCATCGCCTCTGAGTACATCGTCACCATCGCCACCATCGATGAAGTCATCACCTTCTTCACCAGCAACGGTATCATCACCACCACTAGCAAAGAGGAAATCTTCTGAATCATCACCTACTAAAGTTTCATCATCGTTAGTACCCTGGGTAATATTGCGGCTTAGAGCTGCCACACCTACCCTTGGGTCAAGATTAAGGGAATCATCCACCTTAATTTCGATGATCTCGTTGTTGTCGATATTAGGTGCACGACCAATAGAGAAGGGATAATTATTGTCGTTGGCAACTAAGATCGAGTTCTCGTCAAGAACTAACACATCTTCGATTGTGAAAAAGGGGAAATCGAAACTAGTGCTGCCATCATCATTAAGATCAGCAGGATCATTGATATTTAGCAGGTCTATAAACTCTTCCTTCTCCACAAAACCATTAGCATCAATTTTGGAGAGGTCAACCTTGAAAATCTGCTTGAACTCAGCTGTTTCACCCTGTCCACCATCACGTTCGATCACGAGGTACTCATTCTCATTAATGACGGTAAAGTCACCGATCGCATGGCTGGTGTCTTCTAACTGATAATAACCTACTAGTCCTTTGTATTCACTAGCTACAGCATCAAATTCATAGATGCGTACAGAGCCTGCGGGATCCCCTTTAACTGTTCCCTCTAGTAAAGGATAAAGAGTTTGCTTATCGGGGCTAATTGCCATGCCCTCAAAGCCACGGGAACCACGTAAATTAGAAACCTCATCGCCAGCTAGAACAGCAAGATTGTTGGGAGAACGTACTTCGTCTGCGACAATCTGGTCACGCACAAAGTCCCCTGTAGCAGGGAAGTCGGTAAAGAAACCATCTACACCAATTTGAATCAGTTGCTCAAACTCTCTTTCAGGAGTCTGAGGAGTACCATCAGCTTCTAGAGTGAGAAACTGTTCTTCATTGCGTAGAGTATAGGGGTGAACCTGCAAACCTGCCGCATGAGCATCATCAACAAAGGAAGTAACTTCACCAGTTAACTGAGTGGTGATTTCAGCAACGCCGTCACCATTACCATCGACAGGCTCATCCAAAGACTCCCGCAATAGGAAGTTATTCTTCCAAGGACCAGCGCCTTCGGCATACTTGTTGCTGATAACTTGCAGGATTTCCCCATTGTCGAGATCACTGTAAATCGTGGTTTCAGACAAGGGATTTTCCGCAGCATCTAAGAAATCTTGACCATAGATAGCTGCTAGATCATTACCCTGCTCAACGTTGTAGCGGATATCATAGGGAACAGAGAATGTACTGCTAGGATTAGCACTTTCAGTAGTGTTGCCGTAGAGTTGAACTAGGGGAATATCACCAAGCCCTTCTGCCTCCAGCAGACCTTGGAGTTCAATTAGGTTTTGAAACTCAAAGGACTGAATAAAAATGCGGTTAGGATCGGTGAAACCTGTTTCTTTGAGAGTGTCGATCAGCTTCTCTTCTAAGGAAAGATCCTGGAGGTCAAAGAAGGTGGGGTGCTTGGTTTCTGGATAGATACCAATTTGCTTACCTGTTTCTGCTTCAACCTGTTGAACCAGTTCAATTACTTCCTTCAAAGTCGGAATTTCAAACTGGCCGTCAAAGGAAGGATCACGGAAGTCCCGGGATTGAACTGCTCGTAGTTGCTTGATTTCGGCTAGGGTAAAGTCTTCTGCAAAGTAACCAGTGATTTCAACACCGTCTAGGTTTTTGGTAGACTTGCGCTCTTCACCAAATACCTCAGCAACGTTAGTGGTGTCATCCAGCATAGGCTCATGACGAGCAATCAGAACACCATCTTTGGTGCTAACGAGGTCAGGTTCAACAAAGTCTGCACCTTGCTCAATTGCTAGCTTGTAGGCTTCTAGAGTATGCTCAGGAAGCTCACCACTAGCTCCCCTGTGACCAATTACCAATGGTGTCTGACCATTGAGTGTATTGAGTTCAAAAATGTTAGGGGTAGAGATAGGAGCTTCGAGGAGATTACCACTAGCATCAAAGTGCAACAGGTAAGGACCAAACTCTTCACCAACCCAGATGTCGCCATTGTTATCGATGACAAAAGACTCAATATCAAAATCAGAGCCAGTGAGATAGCGCTCGGTAGTTCCTTCGTTTTGGATATCAAAGGGAATTAAGTTGTTGGGGTCAGCCAGTTGCACAAACCCTTGCACATCAACACTACCATCACCACCTTCAGAGCCAGCAAAGTTAGGATCAACCTGATAGAGGCGCAGTAAATAGTCAGAGCTATTAGACTGACCTCCAAAACCATTGTCTGAGATGAACCAGTAGGTAGAACCATCACCATCGGGAGCAAACTGAACCCCGCTAAAGCCCTGAACAGGTTGCCCGTCAAAAGGACCAGTACGACCATTGGCAGCAATCGGTGTACCATTGCCATTGCTGGCACCAGACTGTGGACCCTCGGCAAAGGTATCAGCAGGTAGTGAGGCAAAGCCTTCTAAAATAGTAGACATTTTTGACTCTAAGTTTGTTGGTAGTTGCTATTTATTCGGGAGTATAGATATTTGGAAACTGAGTTAGTGTAAGTTAAACTCAAGCCTCACATCCAGCAAGAATCTAGGGGTTGTTGATTAACAAATCACCAAGCAGATAAATCCCTAATTTCCAAGGATTTATAACCTCTACCTATAGGTTTCATTGATCTGATTACAACCCCTGAGATACAGGGAATTAATGTGTTTTGTTGGTTCTGGGCAAAAGCCTGTGAAAATGGCAACATTAATACTCTTTTGCTGGAAGCTTACCGCACTGCGACCCCTTTAAATCAGCCATTTGAGCAATTTGCCACTTAGTTAATTCTGCGGTTGAATCCCTAAAGTTAATATATATTTTTTTGTTTGTATTCTATTTAATTTTTGGTTAAATAATGATTAACAATTTATATTCTCTAATTCTTAAACTAAAAAACTTAATTTACAACAAAAAATCAAAAATTATTATTTCAATAATATCTAGAGATTGATGACATTAATATATAGCGCTACGCGCAAGGCTCCAGGGCAGAAGGCTCCAAGGCAGAAGGGGTGAATTTGACAAAGTTTTAGCGATTTAGCTTGTCCTAACCTGAATACGTACTGCTATATTAATTTGATAGAGAGATTTTATAAAAAAGCAGAGACATATATGCAATGCCTCTGCCAATAATCACAACAGGAGATTATATTAAGAGAATTGGTTTTAGATGTTAGTGACTAACAAACCAATTATTTGGTTTTTAAGCAACAACTAACAACTGACCAAACTAGATGACAGTGAAGGAAGTATCCGTTAGTTCATTGGCATTGATGCCTTTGAGTATTGCCAGAGTCTCCTCTTCAAAACCAATCAGGGTGTTGCCACCATCCTCTGTGATTGACAACTGACCAAAGCTCAGACTATCTGCAAGCGCAATCAAGTCTTCACCAATCTGGAAGTCAACAATGGTGTCTGTGCCTTCACCAAGAGCTAAGACAAAGGTATCGCTGCCCTTGCCGCCGGAGAAGTTATCTCCAGTGAGGGTATCATTACCAAAACCACCGTAGATGATGTCATCGCCGTCATCACCCCAAATTTGGTCATCGCCTTCTTCACCAAAGAGTTGATCATTTCCAGCTTTACCACCAATGCGGTCATTGCCAGCACCACCAAAGATGGTATCATTACCGCCAACTGTACTGCCAGGAGAACGGTTATTGCGATCGCCCCGTAAGACATCGTCACCATCTTTACCGAAGATTTCGTCATCTCCTAAGCCACCAGCAACGGTATCATTGCCAGCACCGGCGACGATTTCTTCGTTTTCACCAGAACCAACTAATGTAGATGAATCAGAGGGTAGATTTAAACGAGCAATAATTGGATCGTGGTCACTAGCTTGCTCAGCAAAATCTATATTCAAGTTAACGATATCAAACTCCGCACCTTCGAGTAAGCTGTTACTTACAAAGGCGTGGTCGAGAACTTGAGAATTGCCCTGGAAGTTGAAAGTATTAGCGACATCATCATCTAGGGTATTAACTAGATTGGTGAGAACCTGCTCCTCTCCTTCCCCTGCCAGCGTTGAGAGGGTATCAGTGAACTCAAAGGTATTGAGGTCTCCTAATACTACAACATTGGCATCAGCATCCTTAGCGATAATGCCATCCACAAAGTCATTAAGGAATTGAGCTTGGGCATTACGCTCATCTTCACCTGCCTGAATAAAGGGCTGAATGGCACCGAAGATGGGAGAACTGCCAAACCTGGAGCTAAAGTGGTTATTAATTACCGTGACGGTGTTGTCATTAAAACTGAAGTCAGCCACTAGAGGGTCACGAGAACCGTCAAAAGTTGGGACATCTAGGGATTGAATTGACTGCTCATCTAAACCTACCCGAGTTGGATCATAGAGATATGCGACTCTAATATTACCAACAGGCTGACCACCAGAACTGCCGTCTGCCGGAGGCACATCGAAAAATTGATAGTTGGAACCGCCAGCATCAGCAATAGCATCTACCAGCGCCTGTAGGGTTTGGTCAGATGCAGTCACTCCGTCATCAGCTGAACCGCTATTATCTTGAATTTCTTGCAGAGCTAAAATGTCTGGTGACTGTAGATTATTGGTAATTTGCTCGGCAATTTGAGCAATTTGCTCGGTGTCGGAGGGGTCGAGATTGAGGACGTTATAGCTAGCGATGGTTAGCTGATCATCGCTTCCTACCAAAGATGTTACCTCTGGTTGGAGTCCGCCATCGGTAATCTCAAAAGGTTCAGTGGCAGTTACCTCAAAGTTACCGAAGCTGTAGCTGACTACACCTGTAACATCGCTGAGGGTATCGCCAAGATTAACTGCTGCCTCAAAATCGGGTAACACACCAGAGTCTAGTTGTACTTGGATGCGTTCAGGATTAGTGTCTTCGGGTCCTAATTGAATGCCGCCACGACTGTTTAGTCCCGGTGTTACTAGAGCTCCGTTATCTGTAACCGTCCAGATTTCTCCAAAGCGATTGGTTGCTGAAACCGCTACAGGATTATCGATTGTTACCCTCATCCCTTCTAAGGATTCGTAGAAGTCGATACCGTCTTCTTCAGGGTCAAAAACGGCAAAGTTATCATTATCAACAATCTCTGTGGGTGGGGTGCGTCCCTCGGCTCCCAAAATTACCGATGCTGGTAGAGAATTGTTACTGGAGATAACTGTAATCTCGGGGCTAGTAATCTGAGTAATGGAGAGGTTGCCAGTAACAGTACCGCCGGGAGTGAATTCTGAGACTGTACCGGAAACTTCGATTTGATCACCAACACTAACTGTGGGAGCTGAACCCGTAAAGACAAAAATACCTTCTGAGGTAGCTTCGTTATTATCAGGATTTGGGTCTTGCAGATAGAAACCGTTACTATCTATAGCTGTAACAATTCCTGGAACTGCTCTTACTGACTGTCCCTCTAGAGGGGAAGTATGACCAGCTCCTTGAATATCGCTGATGCGGGTACCAGGGTTAACGGATAGGACAGAAAGAGTCTGGCTGTCTTCGTTAGCAACTACCAGCAGTGGCTCACCATTGGGACTGTCTTCGGCAGAAATAAACGTTAGTCCTTCAGGAGCTCTATCAACTGGATTTGTGGGATCACCGCCGTCATCGTTAGGCAAATACTGTACGAATTGGGGCGCAGTGGGATTAGTTACTTCGTATGCTGCTATACCACCAGTACGTTCTAAACCAACAAAGGCGTAGGTGCGATCGTTAATTACCCCAGTGGTTATGCCTTCTGGTTCTGGGCCCTTGTTATCACTACGGCTGTCAAATCCATCATCTTCATCGATGACGCCTTCGGAGTTAAAGAGTTCAGGAATTTGTTGAGCAGTAATTTGCTCTAAATCGTTACCACTATCGAAGACGAGATTACCAAACTCATCATAGATTGAGAAGGAACGTCCACCATAGCTAAATAACTGGTCAAAGTCACCGTCACCATCTAAGTCTCCATCAATGGTGGAAACTTGCAAACGACCAAGTTGCTCGTCTTGCTGGAGATTGGCAGCATCTGGGAAGGCTTCGGGATCGAGGGTTAAATCTTTAATCCTCTCGTCTTCATCTCTGGCGTCACCCTCATTGGCAGTAACATAGTAGGTCTTGCCATTAGCCTCAAAAGAAGCAATACTGTCTGGTTGCTTGAGACCAAAAACAGGGTGATTTTGGATATTGATCGCATTATCCCTGTCACTGGCATCGAAGCTGTTGTTATTATCGAAATCGATAATACCTAAAACGACTGGAGTGGGATTGGGGTTGAGGGGAACAGAACCATCAACGGGTATTTCCTGATCCAACAGCCCAAAATCGTTATCGTTGAGTACAGCTAGCTTGCCATCATCGAGTAAAGCCAAACCTTCTGGTTTATCCCCAGCTAGATAGCCAATCGAGGGTAGATTAGTAACTTTGATTTTGTTAACTGCTTGAATGCCAACAGCAGCCAGTTGATCAGCGTTACCTAACTGTTCTAGGGTAGTATCGGCAGGCAATGCTGGTGCCTCAGGATCCAGTAGATTGGTTGCGCCCTTGAGGTCAATTTCAAAGATGAACTTTTTGGCTGTCTCACCAACTGCTGAATCGCGCTCGATAATAAAAAATTTACCGTCACCAGCGTAGGTGGCATCACCAATTTTATCTACTCTTCCCCCTGGGCGAGCACCACTAGCAGAGTCTTCGAGTAAGTAAACATATTCAGCAACTGGGCTACCAGTGGTGGTGTCAATCCCCAAGATGCGAATTACATCAGAGTTATCTGAGGCTGCACGATCCGGATTAGCCAGCGGTGTTTGAATAAAGGCGTAGAGGATTCCTGTTTCTGAATCCAAGGATACTGCCTCAAAACCACGGTTGCGGCGGCGATTGGAGTATTCTGCTGGTAGTGATTCGGTACCAAAGCTTCCTGCTTCTTTACCAGCTAAGGCAGATATGCCTTCAGGCACAAAGCGATCAATCAGCACGCCTTGGGCATCAAAGTGATAGATGGCTGGACGGTATTCATCCACCATCCAAAATGTACTATCAGGGGCAATGACAATTCCTTCTAGGTCTGCGCCAAATTCATCAAGAGGTAGTAAATTACCTGAAAGGTCTACTGGTTCTTCATCAATGCCTTCAATATTAGGTCTACCTGTGATTGGGGTTTTCCCATCTGGGCGAGTCAAGAAGATGGTTTCAGTAATGCTGATTTCGCCTGAATTTGGCTCTAATTCAAAGCGAATCGCACGAGCTTGATAGTCTGGTAAAGCAAAGGGACGTTCATTACTACCGTCACCGTCAACATCGGTTGGCTCACCATTGGGACCACGGTCTGGGACAGTGATAAACTTTAATTTACCAGTTGTCTCATCTGTGCCTTCATAGAATAGACCAGATAATCCCCCCAGCTTAATTTCTTGCCCAGCTTCAGTTGTCCCTAGCAGTGGCAAGTCGGTGAATTCAAAGGTCTCTAGGGTTGGTTGACCTTGGGAGTGGTCTTTGACACCTAGTGGTAGAATATCTGTAACCTGGGCAGATTCAAGGTCTAAAACTGCAAAAGCATTGTTTTCCTGAAGAGTGACAAAAGCGCTCTTGCCATCTGGGGAAACGGCAATAAATTCAGGTTCAACATCTTCAGCCACATTCTTGTCTGGGAAGATGCGCACACCTTTGTTTCGCAGTTCTTCTTCTCTACCATTAAAGGCAGTGAAGTCTGCTGTGGCTACATTGTCCTGACTCAGGTTTGCTAGTCCAGCTGATAGGTCAATAATACTGATCGAGCTTTCTGGGTCAATACCATCATCTGGCTCTGCCTCATTTGCCACCAGCAACTTAGTGCCATCGGGGGTAAAGGTAAGCATGTCGGGTAATGCTCCCACTTCCAACACCTTAAAAGTGCTAGCATCAGCAGGATTTTTTCTGAAAGCAGCAATATCAATAACAACAACACTACCAGGATCAGTGGCGATTTGTGCCTCGAGGGCGACAGCTACCAAACCATTGCTAACGGCGATGCTATTTGCTCCCCCAATTCCAGAGACAATTGTGGAAATATCAATCGGTGGTATCGCCTCAGTAGGATTAGTAGGATCACTGAAGTCAATCACTTGAACTTCAGTATCACCGGAAACCACAAATAGTTCTTGAGATTGTGGATCGTAAGCGGTAATTTCAGCCCCTATCGTGCTCGTAAAGCTACCAATTTTCTCCAAGATATCTGTCACAAATTTCTCCTTGTTATTAGATAATGCCAACGGCAAAAGTCAAGTTAGGCAACATGAACTAAAGCTGAACAATAACGATGATCTAGCAAAATAGACCATCATTAAAAATATCGTTCATCTTAATTGTTCAAAGTTTCTAATTCCTAATTTCGTTATTTTGTTTGGTTTCACCAAAATAAATATAATTGGCAAACCTCATTTTTTACATTGCTCTATCTGCCATCTGTGGTTTATTAGAATCTGCCCAACTTGACGAGGCTTTTAATCAATTACCTAATAAACAATGTAGTTGAAACTAGGATGACTTTGTATTTCGTTCAGGAGTTTTTCTGTAAATAAATTATTAAGTTTCGATGAAGTATTAATGAACTTTAAGTTTAAATTAAGCTAAGTTTATCTTTGCCAAATAAAAAAAGATCACTATCGGGATTTTAAATAATTTACGTAAATCTCTTTTGAATTGCTGTTCGACCAAAAAAGTTTTTTTGTTTTTTTACTATTAAAGATACTCGGAAATGAAACTGCCAGCTTAGTAGTGCATGTGTACTACTAAGCTGGCAGCAAGTGATTATTCTTCTTATCTATTCTCAATTAGCTGCCGATTAATGAGGAGGATTCAATGACTGTAGAGCCAGTCGATCCAAAGTTTGAGCAGGCTTGTCCACCTATCAAGTCGGACATCCTGATTGACCTTTTTGACATGTATGATCAGTGTCGTTACCGCCCTTTCCTCCTAAACCAAAGTCATCTCCTTTAAACCATTCAGCTTTAAGTAGCGACCACCAAGCCGATGTTAGGCCTTCTAAAACATAATCATAGGGGAGCCAACCATATCCCTGATTACCCCAATCTACTCCCCAAGAGTTTCTAATTAAAATCGCTCCTCTTGTGGGTAGTTCCTCAGGATTAGCATGTTTGAGAATTTTATGGTCATCATAACCAACGGCAACAACCGCGTGCCCATCCACGATCTTATCCTTATTTTCGTCAGGAAAGGGGATATTACCTTTTTGAGGATTTGAATCTTCAAAAGCGGAACTGTAAAGCGTGAACCCAAACATGCAGGGAAAGCCCGCTGTCAGAATTGCTTTAATCCCACATTCCGCACCCTCAACTGTCACATGGACTGAGGGAGTTCAAGGCGAGCGCTAAATCGAGGCAGTTGCTGAGTAAAAATACTTAGGTAAATTTAAAGTTTTTCTCTGCCCATTCCTCGACTTT
>JAAHHJ010000260.1 GCA_010692425.1 Symploca sp. SIO3C6
CGAATAACCCGGTGAAATGACAGACCGTCATAAAATCCGTTGTTCACTAACTCTACAAAGTTACCCGCCGTGATGGGAGCTTCTTTTCCTTTGATGTCTAGGGTAATGGGTGCGTCATTGACCATCAGTTCGACTGTCGCATCGCCCTTGAGATAGGGAAGGCTGGGATACGGATTTGAGATGCCCTCATCAGCCAGGGCAGAAGGCGCTAACCCAATGACACTAATGGCGGCAAAAAGCACACATAGAGATCGTCCCAGCCAATGGCGCAGCCATCCATGGGAAAAACACAACGGTTGTAGCATTGTCAATTGATCCTCGCTTGAATGAATAATAATTAGCCTCAACAATCGTCAATTCTAGCAACCCATTGCTGAACTCTAGGATTCTTGGGGAGGCATGATCACGTTTTTGGCCAAACCCACCTGCTTCAATCCATTGATGACCCACCAGGTCATATCGATTTGCCACCATTTCCGTCCAGCAGGAGCGACATTGGCCTGGGCATGATGGTTGTTATGCCATCCTTCACCGTAGGCCAGAATAGCTGCCCACCAGAGGTTACGGGAATCATCCGCACAATTATAGGTGCGATTGCCCCAGAGATGGCAGGCGGAATTAATAAACCAAGTGCTATGCCATAATAAGACCAAGCGTAGACAAACCCCATAGATGACAAAATCCCATCCTCCGACGAGATAAAGAATTCCGGCTACAGGCAATTGCAACAGGACAAAGTACGTATTGAGCCAACGGTAAACGGGATCTTTCGCTAAGTCTGGGGCAAATTTGGCATAGTATTCGTACTCAAAAAATTCAACCCGACGATACAGTATCCACTTAAAGTGGCTCCACCAAAATCCCCGTGCGGCTGAGTAGGGATCGTTGTCAAGGTGTTCCGTGTCAAGATGATGGCGGCGATGACCAGTAACCCAGAAGATAGGGCCTCCTTCTATGGCCAGGCAGCCACAAACGGCAAAGAAATATTCCAACAGTTTGGGAACTCTGAAGCTGCGGTGGGTGAGTAAACGGTGATATCCAAGACA
>JAAHHJ010000261.1 GCA_010692425.1 Symploca sp. SIO3C6
GGTGCAGGTTCCGGCAACCCATTTTTTACTACAGATACGACAGCGGCATTGAGGGCAGCAGAAATCAATGCGGAAGTGGTGTTTAAGGCCACTAAGGTGGATGGGGTCTACGATTCTGATCCGATGAAAAATCCTGATGCCAAACGCTACCAGACTCTAACCTATAGCCATGTCCTTACTGAGGAATTACGAGTAATGGACAGTACAGCGATCGCATTGTGCAAAGATAACAATATCCCGATCATGGTATTTAACTTGTCTGTAGAGGGTAATATTAGACGGGCTGTGATGGGAGAACCAATTGGAACAGTTGTAGGAGGGTCCTGTGGCATTACGTGATGAATTACTGGATGAAGTTGAATTGATGATGGAAGATTCGTTGGAGGCGACGAAACGGGCCTTTAATTCCATCCGAACAGGGCGGGCCAATGCCTCCTTGCTGGATCGAGTCATGGTGGAATACTACGGTGCTCCGACCCCCCTCAAAACACTGGCGAATATCGGAACGCCTGATGCTTCTACCATTACCATTCAACCGTTTGACCCCAGCACGCTGTCCTTGATTGAGCGGGCCATCAATTTGTCAGATGTTGGTCTGGTGCCCAACAACGATGGGAAGATCATACGATTAAATATTCCTCCGTTGACCGAGGAACGACGGAAAGAATTCGTAAAGCAGGCGTCAAAAGAGGCTGAAAACGGTAAGGTCAGTGTTCGCAATGCCCGTCGAGAAGGCGTTGATTTGGTTAAGAAGAAAGAAAAAGCCAAAGAATATTCCAAAGACGAAGCTCTTGACCTCCAAGATGCAATTCAGAAGCTGACTGATACTTACATCAAAAAAATTGAGGGTGAGCTTGCGATCAAAGAAAAAGATATTATGAGCGTCTAGACTAAAGCCTCAGTTTAATCGTCGAATTGAGCCTGGGATACAATCGCCTAGGCTTTTTGATAGTCCTCATCAAAAACCTTAAGAAAAGTAGGATTAGCCGTCTTAGCCATTGGTTGCTTTGGGGGAGGGTAAAGCCGCCAACAACATTAGCCACCAG
>JAAHHJ010000262.1 GCA_010692425.1 Symploca sp. SIO3C6
GTTGGCCTAAAAACTGGGCTGCATGCATCAAGATTTTGCTATCGCAAACCACATAATCAGCATGACGATATACTTGATGAAACTCAGGGTCAGATTGCAATTTGACTAAATGATCGACATTTGGGGTTACCACCATACCGCCCTGTTGGGACAGTTGGGGTAAGAGTTGCCCCATAGAGAGGTTGTCTAATGTAATGTTCAACAGGTTGACGCGATCAGCAAACGGATGTGTCATGTCTACGCTTAAAAAAATAGTTGCACCGTTCAAAGGGTTCTCTACTTAGAGTGCCCCCTGCTTAGAGTGCCCAGATTTCCTGCCCAATCACGAGACCTTGAGGGCAGCGCGTCTTACCGAATTCCCATGACCTGATTCTCGCTACCTGGTTCCATCCTAGCCCAACTGCCCTCCTCGCTCCAGGGGCCAAAACCGCATCACGGCCCGACCAATAATACGGCTTTCGGGCAAGAACCCCCATACATGAGAGTCGTTACTGTTATTACGATTGTCTCCCATAACAAAATAGGCGTGGGCTGGAACCCGTACTGAATCTAGGACATAGTTTGGGTTGGCGTCAATGTAATCTTCATCAAGGGGGGCATCATTACGGTAGACTCGACCGTCTGCAATCCGAATCGTATCTCCTGGCGTCCCAATCACTCGCTTGATAAATGCTTGATCGGTATCGTACCCAAAAAGTTGCTGCAAGATCTCAGGGGGATGAAACACAATAATGTCACCGAGTCGAGGGGGGTGAAAGCGATAGGAGACTTTTTCAACGACCAGCCGATCGCCCACCGCTAAGGTCGGCACCATCGAATCGGAGGGAATAAATCGAGGTTCTGCCACAAACAAGCGAATAAAAATAGAAAGGGCAAGGGCGATCGCCACTGTTTGAATGTTGCTGCGTTGGTGGGTCCATAGGGTCTGCCACCAAGAACGTATGGGTTCTGGTCGTAGCTGTGAACCCGTTGTGGAAGTACCATCCGATGTTTTGGGGGAAGACGATGTTGCGGAATCGGCTGACGTTGATGTCACATCAA
>JAAHHJ010000263.1 GCA_010692425.1 Symploca sp. SIO3C6
TAGCAAATGATGAGTGAAATGGCATTATCTGGTTTTAAGGGAACTCAAAATGCCCCTAAGTTTCCGGGGCGAGAAAAGCTAAAAGAAGAGCTATCTCTTCGCGGATTAACGATTTCTGAACCTTGGGTCGGGACGTACTTTACTATTGGGGACGAAGAAGATAGTCAGAAAATTTTTGATGACCAAATTGATTTTATGAAGTACATCGGTGGTAGCAATGTCATTGTTGTTGCAGAATTGGGAGGAGAGGTTCATCAACAACCAATTTACCCATTGGACAACAGACCAATCTTTACCGATAAACAATGGAGCGCTTTGTTTAAGGGTTTAAATGAATTGGGCAAGAAGGCGTATGAAGAGGGGTTTGTTTTGTGCTACCACCCTCATATTGGTACTGGAGTAGAAACCCTTGAAGATATCGATAAGTTAATGAAGGGGACGGACCCCAAGTATCTGAAGCTGTTGTTAGATACTGGGCATCTTTACTACGCTGGTGTTAATCCGCTTACCGTTACACAAAAGTATGGCGATCGCATCAAACACGTTCACCTGAAAAATATTCGTCAAGCGACTTTAGATGAATCCAAAGCGAATAAGTGGAGCTTTTTGACATCTATTCGAGGGGGAAGTGATAAGGATACACCCGGTATTTTCACTGTTCCTGGCGATGTTGACGGTGTGATCGAATTTGAACCTATTTTCCAAGCTTTATCTAATGCCAAGTACGAGGGATGGTTAGTCGTTGAAGCGGAGCAAGATCCGAACAAAGCGAATCCACTTAAGTATGCCCTTATGGCCCGGACGTATCTTAAATCGGTTACCGGATTGTAATTTAGGTTGATAGACGACCCATTGTATTTCTATTATCAACCTCAATAGTTGCCTAACTAGCCGTGACATTCAGTCGCCACGGCTAGGCGAACGAAACCTGCCAATGCAAGCTGAAATGCTGCAAAATTGTCAGGCAATCGGATTAATGCCCCATTCATCAAAGGACCAGTTAAGTATAGGGAGAACTAAAATGATTGGACGCGATCGCA
>JAAHHJ010000264.1 GCA_010692425.1 Symploca sp. SIO3C6
CCTGTTGGCGATCGCTCATGGTCGGTAACAGGCCATTCTCAATAAAGCGTTTGCAGTCTTGAAAAAGCATCGCAAAGGGGACTATCGTTGGGCGGTCCAAGACCTGATTGCAGCGGTGTATGAAGCGGATCGGAGCCAAGATGAAGATGGCACAGAAAAAATTGGCTCATCAGCCCCGGCGATTGAGTGGAAACTGGAAAAATTAGCGCGCTCTGACTATTTTCATCCCCAACAGCATTTGTCCCCCAAAGATTTATTTGAACCAGGGCAGGTGACGGTGTTGCAAATGAATGAAATTAGCCAAGAGGAACAACAGGTTATCTGTGCAGCGGTCCTACGGCAAGCGTCCAGTGCCCGCATGGATACTCAAAAAGAAAAAATTGATGAAAATGATGAAAACTATCTACCCTATCCTGTATTTATTTTGCTAGAGGAAGCCCATCGATTTGCCCCAGCCCATGAGCCGTCTCGGTGCAAAATGATTTTGCGGACGATTCTAAGTGAAGGGCGCAAATTTGGCTTAGGCGTTGGACTGATCACCCAACGTCCCGGCAAACTCGACTCAGATGTTCTCTCCCAATGCATGAGCCAGTTCTTGATGCGAATTGTGAATCCTAGCGATCAAGATAGTTTGAAGTACGGAGTAGAAGCGGCAGGCCGAGACTTGCTAAAGGAATTACCTGCCCTTACAAAAGGTCAAGTCATTATTGCTGGAGCTTGCGTCAACACCCCAGTATTATGCCAAGTGCGAAAACGGTTAACAACTCATGGCGGTGAAACATTGGATGCCCCAGTGATGTGGCAATCGTATTTTCAATCCCACCAACAAACCGAACGAAAAATTAAATCAGCGCCTCCATCCAGCCGAAAGCGACCCAAAACCTTTGGTGGCATTAGTATTGATTAAGGAAATTTGCCCATATAAAAATCCCCTGACTTGAGTTAGAGGTCAGGGGATCTTTGTTTCAGAAGATGAGTTCTATAACGTTAAATTAGAGCTGTGCTAGTCACGCTGACTCATTAGAAACAGTTGGATGA
>JAAHHJ010000265.1 GCA_010692425.1 Symploca sp. SIO3C6
TCGATCGCCATGCAGCAAAAATCCCAGGAAACGGGTAAACGATTGATGGTGAATTACTCCTATCGATATATTCCATCCTCTGTCGCTATTAAACAACGAATTAATGCGGGCTTAGTGGGCGATATTTACTCCACATCCTGTCATTGGCTCCGAAATATTCGTGGATTTTCTCAATTTGGCGGTTGGTTTGGCAAAAAATCCATGTCAGGGGGCGGAGTCATGATTGACATTGGTGTCCACTGTTTGGATAAAGCGCTGTGGCTTATGGATTTTCCTGAGGTAAAATCGGTCACCGCTGCTACCCACGATCGCATTTGTCGCAAGGCCGGCTTTGATGTTGAAGATACCGTCGAAGCTTTTGTTAAATTTACCAATGGCGCTAGCTTAATGCTCCAAGTCAGTTGGGCAGCCAATGTCTTTGAAAGTAATTTGATTGAGTTCCGAGTTTTAGGGGAAAAAGAAGGCATTCTTGAGCGAAATATTAATCAAGGATATACCTTTAATGCCAAGACTTTTTATGAGTCCAATGGTATTGCCTACACGCTCAATATTGATGACATTAGCCCAGACTTATGCCCCAGCTCCATGAACTACTTTGTGGATGCCATCATTAACGATACCCCCCACCAGGGAGATGCCAGTGAAGCTATCACCGTCATGAAAATCATTGATGCGGTCTACAAAAGCAGTGAAACCGGAGAACCAGTCCTCTTTAGTTAAGCTTCATAAGGTTTTCAGACGCATTGAGACACAACTCAAATAGCGCAGGGAGGGCTTGGGCGATCGTCCATATCGGCTTAGATCTAAAATTTAGAAAGGGGTAGGGGCGATCGCATTCGAGAATTTGAGGAACAGACAAGGGGCAGCGACTTCTTCGCTGGTGTCAGCATCTTATAGACACAAAACACCACTCCTAAAAAGCCGGAGGATGCCCCTGGCGTTGAGAGTTTGAGTGGCTGGGTTTGGAATTAGAACTTGTGGGCGTGCAGTACCTCCATCACATTGCAGAGATAAGCAATACCGGAATAATCATCGA
>JAAHHJ010000266.1 GCA_010692425.1 Symploca sp. SIO3C6
CAATAGTTTAGGAGCTTAGCATGGGTAGAGGCGATCGCCGTACACGACAAGGCAAAGTTAAAAATGGTAGCTACGGAAAGGTTCGTCCCCGTAAGCGAAAAAAGTCTACGGCTGAACAAGCTGTGAAAGACGAAAAAGCTAACTAGCCCTTATCAAAGAGCAATTGTATGACTTTAGAACGGACAACCAGGGACTCGTCAATACATCCCAGGGTCCGTTTTTTAGCGGCTAAATCGACAAGTAGGCCGCAATAAATGCTGCTATGGGTTCACTGACCGGGCGAACCTTCTCATAACTTGGTACTATTCATGGTAAGCGCATTTCCCTAGATGGAGACGCTCACAGATATCAGGCTGCATATATTAACCTTTGCATCGGAACAACTTAAATAAGCACCATGGGTTTAGATAATTGGCAGCAGAAACTATCAGGTGTTGAGCGGCTAGAACCTAGTAACTGGCCCATTGAGCAACTGCCTGGCCTGAGTGATGAGCAAATCAGTGAATTTCAGCAATTGGGGGTTAAAACCACCTTACATCTCCTGCACAATGGCCGCACCTCAGAACATCGACAGGCGATCGCTAATCATTTCCATCTTCATGTCCAGCATGTCAACAAGTGGATCGCACTCGCTAACCTAGCTCAGATTCCCTCGGTCGGTTGTATGCACTGTGGCCATGTTCTTCACGCCGGAATTGCCTCTCCTCGGCAACTCGCACAAACCTCCGTTGGGCGTCTCCATCCGCAAATTATGAAACTCCATGTTGCGGAAATGCAGCGCCAAGATTTATGCCCCAAGGTTGAAGACGTCAATCAATGGATACACGAAGCCCAAAAACTGACAACAGGCTCGTAAGATCAGCAAGGTGCTGTTAGCCAATCTGGAACGTAGTGCCATGCATTATTCATTCGCCGCCGATACCAAAACCCGTGATGCGCGGATGCGGCGTCTTATGGAGTTTCTTAGCCGACGCATAAACCCGTTCAGGCCCGAAATGGCGGACACCGATGATGGAGACACGCGATATGAGGCCG
>JAAHHJ010000267.1 GCA_010692425.1 Symploca sp. SIO3C6
AATGTATGTTCTGTCTAAACTAAAATATCCTGTCATATTTTCTCTAGGATTCAAATGTCAAAGTATAATCCATTTTTCACATTTTGAAAGGTGCTTGTGTATTGGTGATTTTGAACAATCATTTGAATATTAATATTTTGTTGGGCAAGTGCGTCAAACATTTGAGCTGCAACACCGGGGCGACCCATCATACCCATCCCCACAATACTCACTTTAGCGATCGCCTCATCCACTGTAATATCGCCATAGCCTAGTTCTGGGGCAATATCGGTCAGAAGCTTTTTGGCTTCAGGAGCATCGTGTTGGGCTACGGTAAAGGCAATATCACGGGTGGGGTTTCCATCGACTAGCCGACAACGCTGGGATTGAATAATGGTATCGACACTAATATGATGATCAGCCAAGAGCATGAAGATTTGAGCTGCCATGCCGGGGCGATCGGGAATGTGACGAATGGCAACCCGAGCCTGTTTACGATCGAGTGCCGCACCCCGTACCGGAGGATGGAGCATGGGTAGTGAAGATTCTGGTTGTGAAGATTCTGGCTGTAAAAAGGAGCCACAGTCGTTGGGTTGGTTGTTGGGTTGGTTGTTGGATTGGTTGGAGGGTTGAGGAATTGCTGATTGGGCAATGTTGAATGTTTGGCAAAGGGCTGCAACTGCGCGATCGCAATCTTCTAAGTGAATTGCACAACTGACTTTAACTTCAGACGTGGAAATCATTTGAATATTGACATCAGCATGAGCCAGAGCCGAAAACATCCGGGCGGCTACCCCTGGGCGACCGATCATGCCAGCTCCCACAATACTGACCTTTGCGGTTGCTCTCTCAATCAGGACATCGGCTTGATTTGGGGTGGTCGGCGTTTGGCGGAGGGTAGGGGCGATCGCTTCCGCCACAGCTTCTGCCCGTTCTAAACAGCTACGATTCACCGTAAATGCAATATCATTGGTGTTCCCATCATGAATCGATTGAATGATTAGGTCCACATCTAGTTCCTTCTCGGCCACATCCCCAAACAACTGAGCCGCAATG
>JAAHHJ010000268.1 GCA_010692425.1 Symploca sp. SIO3C6
TCTTGCCAGTGGTCTGATCCTTGTTGACGCTGTTGCCAGAGGCCGTAGCGGGGGTCGTTGCGGAGGCGATCGCCTGCCCGTTGTAGGGTTTCGAGTTGCTTTTTGAGAACCGCTTGCCAGGAGGAGAGACGATGGTGCTGATCCTCTAGTTGCTCTTGGGGACTACGTTGGGTCCACACCAAGCCCCATGGCAGTTCTTCTAGGACATGGGCAAAGCGAATGCCGGGGTCTTGGCACAGGCCTTGGAGGGTGGCTAGCAGTTCTCCGTCATCGTCGTTGGTCATGGGGTCGAGGATATAAAACAGATGCTCCAGCAGCATGTCTTTTTCCACGGCTTCGGGGTCGGTGGGCACGTCAACGGGGCGATCGCTCTCCATCTCAAACGGGGTCACGTCTTCCACCTCAAAGCTCAGATCGTCGTCAATCTCCTGCCCAACGCTGTCAATTTGGGCATTGAGGGTGGCGATTTCCGATTGCAGCCGCATGGACTGTCGCCGCAAGCCTCCGACCACGGCCTGAAATTCGTCATAGGTTTCGGTCAGGTTGGTTTCCAGGGGGGCGATCGCGCCTCGCGCCTCACTAATCTGGTGGAGCAGATCCTGGAGGTGGGTGAGGAGGGTATCAATATCGACTTGGGCGATCGCAGACATTAGGCAACGTGCTCCTGTATGGGGATGGTCTACATGGGCAATTGGGTCTGCATGGGGGATTGAGCCAGACGATAATAGGCAGGGCTGTATAACCCGTAGGCTAGCCCCAGAGGATTATGGTGTTGGGTGAGAAAATGCCAGCGGGTTTTGTGGAGAGCCTGACCAATGGTCATATGGCCCGCCAAGAAAAAGTGATAGAACTGCTGGGCAAAGGCGGCGGCAAAGCGATCGGGTACGGGACAGGCGGTGGCGATAACGGCTCCGGCTCCGCGTTCGATAAACATTTGGGGTAGGTTGAAGGTTTTTCTCAAGGCGTCTGCCCCTCCTGCCGATTGACACGCATTTAAGAAGACTAACGGGCGTTGCTGAAATCGTCCATCC
>JAAHHJ010000269.1 GCA_010692425.1 Symploca sp. SIO3C6
ACCATCCCAGGCAGGGGCTTCATCAGCAGACGGTGCGGGAGTTAGAGAAGTTGAAGAAGTCATAGGTATTCTCAGGTTAAAAAAATCGACAGGTTACGAGTTCGGCCTATGGAACCGAAGATTGACAAGATGCTAGGTGATTGGGGCAACAAAGCATAGGGCTCTCTAGGAATAACTTGAATTTTCTCATGAGCACCAGGGCCACTGGAGAAAACCCTAAAGACTGGATTCTTCCTCGTTCAGAGGAATCAAGCGCGCGTAGACTTGTAACCTTGCTTAAACGATAACGCATGGTTTAGGAATGGGACTGTGATGAGATACACTTTACGAGCCACTGCCGAATCTTTGCATTCACTTCATGGGGAATCTCATCATGGGGGCAATGCCCAGCTTGAAGGTAATGCTCGGTTAAGGTTGGGTAATATTGGCGAAATTTGGCTCCCTTTTCACGGGTGTTCATCCATGGGTCGCCTTCCCCCCACAACATTAACAACGGACAGCTCAGGTCAGCCAACAATGCGTCAACGGTGTCTCCTTGCTTGGCTTTGAACACTGATGCAAACACTTGGGCTGCACCGGGATCACAGGACGGACGATAGATCTCTTCAACCAGTTGATCAGTGACAGCGGTGGAGTCTAGATAAACCTTCAGCAAGGTTTTACGAATCACAGACCGACGACGGGTGTACTGAAACAAGAAAAACGCAGGGAGAGGATGGAGAAGAACACGACGGACTGTGGTTGCCCAAAACCGTTTCCAGGCTGGCTGCGACTTGGCTGGTAGACTATCCGAAAAAGGTCCGGCACTGTTGAGTAAGATTAGACCGGAGACGGACTCCAAACACTGAGCAGCAACACATAGCCCAGCATATCCACCTAAAGAATTCCCTACAATCACAGCAGGGCGTCCAATCACTTGGGTGATGAAATCGTGGAGTTGATTGAGCCATACCTCAGCAGAATAGGAAATGTTTGGCTTCGCGGAACGGCCAAATCCGAGTAGATCGATGGCCCACACATCACAATCA
>JAAHHJ010000027.1 GCA_010692425.1 Symploca sp. SIO3C6
TCGCCATTTATAGAGGGTAGTTCTGCTAATATCTAGCGTTCGACTAACTTTACTTATCGACATACCGCTAGTGATTAAATAGAGGGCACGTAGGCGCAAATCCTGAGAGTAAGGGTGAGCCATAAATAAATCTAGTTTTAGGTGACTCTAGATATATCCTAACTTGTAAGTACCCCAGCGCGCAGCGCTATAGAATAACACTACGGATAGAGGTCGATAGCCGTGGCAAAAAAGATTCATCGGAAAGCAAAAAAGAAACAGAAAACAGGCGAAGTTGTACGTACAGACAAGTGGAAGTTGCATCCCACGGAGTTACAGCATCACTACTGCCACTTGACGGTTTCTGAGTATAGAAAATATGTCAGGGCATTAATTGGGATTGCATACACTCACTGGCATGAGATGGCAGATATGTCGATTAAAGAGCGATTAACTTTTGTAGAATCTCTTATTCACCCTACTGCCAAACGTCCATCAGTCAAGTACGAGTATTTCAAACAAGCCAAACACAAAAGTTTTTTAAAGTTTCCGTCTTATCTTCGCCGCGCTGCTATCAACAATGCCATTGGTCAAGTCTCATCCTTTGTTACTCGATATCGGACATGGCAGTCTAAAGTCAGGAACAGGCGTGACGCTAGACCTCCAAGGCTTACCGCAGACACTGGCGTTTATCCTGCGCTTTACCAGGGACAATGCATTAAGTTTGGCGATGGTTATACCACTGCTGAAATTAAGTTGTGGGATGGCTCAGATTGGACTTGGCATAAGATACCAGTTTCTGGGCATCGCTCTCGTCATCTGGTGGATACCAACAAGCGAAAATCTCCCAGCTTGGTGGTTTCGGAGCGCAAGTGTCATTTGTCTGTACCCTTTGGGATTAACCCAAAAGATCTTCCCTCAAAGGAGAAAGTTTTAAGTGTAGATTTGGGCATCAACACCACGGCTACTGTTGCAGTCGTTAGCTCTACAGGTACTGTAATGCATAGGGAGTTTATTCACCCTAGCAAAGACATAGACCGTAGAGATTCCAGGTTGCGACGCATTAGCGCCAAGGCTAGCGAAACTTTGGGCGGCAAAGGTGGCAAAAAAAGGTGCGACCAATCCGGAGGAAACCTCCGGCAGGTCAAGGGCACCTCCATGAAGGGTAAACTCTATAGGGGTTTTTGCCGTCCCTTGTACCGCAAGGCAACCAACATCAATAGAGAGATTGCTCAAAAAGTTTCTAGGGCGATAGTGAACATAGCTAAAAGTTTTGATGTTCAAGTCATTGTGTTTGAGAACCTGTCGGGCTGGCGACCTAAGGGAGGAAAAAGCGTTCTACTCTAAAACAGCGCTATCATGGCTGGCTTAAAAGTCGTCTACAAGAGCTGACTGAGCAAAAATGGTCAGAGCTAGGCGGCAAAGTCCAGTATGTCCTTCCTCACTACACCAGTAAATATGCCTATGATGGCTCTGGTCAAGTTAGGCGCGACCAGAAAAACTATGCTCTGGCAGTATTCTCGACAGGCAAACGTTATAATGCCGACCTTAACGGCACTCTCAACATAGCCGCTAGGTATTGGCATAAAGTACTCAAGGGGCAAAAATCCCGTGAGGTATGGCTGGGCAAAAGTTCCCGGCATACACCGAGAATCCCGGTGACTCTTTCGGCAATCTGGACTCTCCACCTAGATTGTCGCGGAGAGGATACCCCATCGACAACCAGTTAGGGTTTGGGTGGGGAGGATTCATTCACCCACTGACGCAGGGTTTGTTCTGCCCCGATCTCATCCTCTTGAGCTTGGGCAAGAAATTCATACAACTTCGTTTTCGGAACAAAGGGAAAAGTGGGACTTGCCTTCACTTCTTGGTAGTGATCGCCTGAGTTTTGATAGATGCGCCACACTCGTCCGTTGTAGCGCCAGAACTCTGGGACGCCCATATTAGCATAGAGGGCTAACTTATTGATATCAGTATGGGTAATATCTACTTCTACAACTAAATCAGGAGGCGGGTCTTGTTTGAGATCAACTGTTTTGCCGGCAACTTTGGCTTGGTTCTGAATGTAGTAAGCTTTGTCCGGCTCTGCACCTCGATCTAAGTCTTCTCGATCTAGAGTTGTTGAACCCATAGTTTTGATTTTTCTGCCCATTTCAGATACAAGGAAGTAGATGAAACGCCCGATTAGTTCGCTGTAAAATTCATGTTCTTCCAGAGGCATGGTAATCTCCAAAGTGCCGCGATCGTAGATGAGGCGTGCAGAGCGGCTTTCTCCCAAGGCGTGCAAAATTTGTTGGTATGCTTGCCAGTTGAGGTGATGGAAAATCACTCGCTGTTCACCAAAGGGAGGAGGTGGGTTGAGTGCAGGAGAAGCTGCGAACATAAAACTAGCGATTAAACGGCACTTATTGTAGTCAGTGCTTAAGCACAATTATTTGTATATTTACTATCCAATTATATTACCTGTTCCCTGTTTCCTGTTCCCTTTCCAACTTCTCCCCCATCTCCGCGTCTGTTTCGTTCTATAATTCCACGGGGAGCCACCAAAAACTGTGCGCTTGCATCCCCAGGACAAAGCACCACTAAATTAACCTTCAGGATTACACCAAATAACCATGGAAACAAGATCCTTAGGCAACTCTGAGCTAAAAATTACCCCAATTATCATGGGTACCTGGCAAGCTGGTAAGCGCATGTGGGTAGGGATTGAAGATGAAGACACCATTAAAGCTATCCGCGCTGCCTTTGAAGCAGGAATCACCACTGTTGACACTGCAGAAGTCTATGGCGAAGGACACTCCGAGCGAGTTATTGCCGAAGCACTATCCGATGTTCGAGAGCAAGTGGTTTATGCTTCCAAAGTATTTGCCAATCATCTTAAGTACGATCAAGTAATCGAAGCGTGCGATCGCTCTCTCAAAAACCTTAAAACTGATTATATCGATCTTTACCAAATTCACTGGCCCTCTGGTCACTTCAATAGCGAAATTGTCCCTATCTCCGAAACCATGAGCGCTCTCAATAAGTTGAAGGAGCAAGGCAAAATTAGAGCAATTGGCGTTTCCAACTTCTCCCGCGCCGAATTAGAAGAAGCCTCACAATATGGGCGCATTGATAGTTTGCAGCCGCCCTACTCACTATTTTGGCGTCAGGTAGAAAAAGATGCTCAACCATACTGCATTGAGAACAATATCTCGATCATCGCCTACTCTCCCCTAGCTCAAGGATTACTAACTGGCAAATTTAGCTCAACTCATAAATTTGCCGAAGGCGATAACCGCCTTAAGAATAAACTCTTTAATAGTGAAAACTTCCCCAGAGCCCAACAAGCTATAGACAAGCTGCGCCCTATTGCCCAACGTCATCAATGCAGCCTTGCTCAGTTATCTCTAGCTTGGTTAATTGCTCAGCCTCAAACTCAGGCAATTGCAGGGGCACGTAATCAGGAACAAGCTATAGATAATGCTAAAGCTGGTGAAGTTAAACTTTCTGCTGAAGAACTGCAGGAAATAGATATGATTGGGCGGATAGTTACAGATCATCTTGATGATAATCCGGTGATGTGGGATTTCTAATTAGTTTATGGTTCATGGCTCATGGTTCATAGCTCATGGTTCATGGTTCATAGCTCATGGTTCATTGAGGAAAATATTCTACAGCTGAAGTATACAGCCCAATGAACTATGAGCCGTCAACAATGAATATATAAAGTTTCTGTAGTTTCCGAATTTACTTTACTTATAGTATAATTATATACTCTTTTCTTGATAGCTCTGTAGAATTAATTATTTTGTTGACTGGAAAATCCCTGTATACCTCTGTATATAAATAATGCTGGCATAATTTATATTCTCCCTAAAAGTGGCAATTTCTAGAAAAATTGTTTTAATGGCTCACAATCTGAGTGTCTCTCATCAGAGGCAACACCAATTAGGTGAGTACTATTGAGTGCATAGTTATCAATTATTAATTGAGAATTATTTACTCTTAAGTTCTTTGTCTACCACTACTTGATTAACAACTGTTAATCAAATAGAAATTAAAATTTGCCAGCAGCCAGTTTACATACAAGGTAACTTTATCATTACAGGGGCATTTTATCTGTGGATATGACTTTCTACGAAGCAGATAGCATACTTATTAACCATAGCTCTTTGGATTTACGAATTGCTATGAATGGTCGCATCTTACCCGACGAAATTGAGAATAGTCACCTTGATGAAGCCAAGCAAGCTCAGCAGCAAGGTCTTCCTGTAGCCCAGGAAGTAATTTACGATTTTTTCTTGAAACTTACTAAAACAGCTACTCCAGAAACTGTATTAATGGAGTTCGAGCAGTTGTTTTTTTCGGGCTATGCAACTGACAATTCCGAAGTTGTCAATGCTGTATACTCTATTATTCTCAACAACAACGAAGAGGATTTTAAAAATACTCTCAAAAGAGTGTGCTACATTCTTGTCAACAACTGGCATTTAGTAAGACAAGATCAATATATAAAAGAACTAATTAAAATTCTGTCAGATGTAAAAGTTAATTCCCATATTCTATCTCGTAGTCTTAATCGCCTACAAAATTGGATAGTAAACTTTGTCAAGAGTGATGACTATCAAGAGCTGAAACTATATGCTTTACCACACGATTTCAAAAATTTAGGTGATTGGAGTCATCGTTACGCCTCTTATCTATTAGTTCCTCAATACCTAAATTCCGAGAATCCTATAGAACAGCGCGAACTTGCCAGAAATCTCTCCAAACGGCTCAAGGAAAAATTTAAGTTTGAGCTAGCAATGTACACAGTGCGCTGTGATTCTTCTACTCTCAAAGATAATAAACCTGCTCTCAAAGAGGATAAACCTTCAAATCCTACAATTTTTGGAGATGTAGTAATTCGCCTAATTAAAAACATCGTAGCCAAGGATATACTATTTGGTTACGAGAACTATGCTCACATATTCACTCAGCAAACCAAGGATCTTAAATACAGGGACTTTAAGCAAAATCTCAAGAAATATTTAATTTTCTCTGTTAAGCACGATCAGTTTTTAAACATCCTTAATACCAAGCTCTCTGAGAAAATAGACTCTCTCTATGAAAGTTATGATCAAGAAATACTAAGTGTTGACTTGTTAATCCGAACCTGTAGGCGGTTAATTGATTTTTTAACTACTGAAGATAGAAAAGAACCTTCCCTACTATTTGTTTTACTTCTCAATCAAGAAAGTCCTCTAACTCTTGCCATAACTCTGCTCAAAATAATTCTCATTTGTAAGTATGTCCGCAGCCATCTAGAAATTTGCCTAGCTCAATTGATTCGTTACTACGAAAACTATCCTGAACAAGAATGTCAGTGGTTCGTTAATTTCTTAGAAACTTTTAATATTGTCTTTGCGATTTACACTGAAAATGTTCAATATAACTTAGTTAAAGTCAGAGATTCAGATAATCAGAGTATCGTCGATCTCAATGCCTACCGCATCTTTCCACAATTGAAAGGTATTGAAATGCGCGGTGCTGATCTCAGTGGAACTGATTTACGCCATAATAACTTGAGTGATGCTGACCTACGCGGAGCTAATTTGAGTAGTGCAGATTTAACTCAGGCTAACTTGAGCCTTGCCAAACTGGGTAAAGCTAACTTGAGTAGTGCTATGCTAAATAGTGCTGAATTGAGCGTTGCTGACTTGAATAGTGCTGATTTAAGCGGTGCTAGCCTCAAAAATGCTGATTTGCGTCGTGCTAACTTGGGGCAAACATCTCTGAGTGGTGCCAGTCTGATTGCTGCCAAACTACAAAGTGCTAACCTGAGTCATGCTGATCTCAACAGTGCAAATCTGTGCAGTGCCGATTTAAATGCCTCAGATTTGAGTGAAACCAACCTCAGTGGCACTAACCTTTCTGATACTAACTTGCGCCGCAGCAACCTCAGTGGCGCTAATCTCAGTGGCGCTAATCTCAGTGGCGCTAATCTCAGTGGCGCTAATCTCAGTGGCGCTAATCTCAGTGGCGCTAATCTCAATGGGGCTAATCTCAGTGGCGCTAATCTCAGTGGCGCTAATCTCAACGGTGCTAACCTTAACCGTGCCAATTTCAAATATGCGAACCTAAGTAATGCCAATCTCAGCTATGCAGATTTGAGCCGCGTAGACTTGAGCAATGTTAATCTCAGTAGTGCTAATCTTAGCTACGCTTGTGTGCGTCACGTCAATGTCAGTGGTGCCAACCTGAAGCAAACTAATTTCAGTGGAGCCAATTTATTCGGAACTAATCTTAACCACGCTAATATTAAAGATGCTGTTTTTAGAGAAAATTCAGGACTATCCGAGGGAACGAAATTCAACCTAGAATCTCGAGGAGCAATTTTTGAGAATTCTTCTGGCACCAGATAAGTAGATAGACACAATTACTTACCTTCCGAGGGATGCCCGGAGGGATGTAGGGACATTGGCTTTCACCAATCACTATTTCTTAGATAGTACCGTGATTGCAAACATCAAGCCAGAACCTACATGGTTAAGGATTTTTTAGACTCAATCGCTACATTCTTTAGAATCAGAGAGTTTGACAAGTAGAATAGTACAAATGTACTAAGCAATTTCAGGTACAAAAGCACTTCAGTTATAACAAATCTCTCTATTTACATCCACTACATCAAGTTGCTATCCTGAGAAGATGAGCTACGTCAATAACTTATCAAGCACGCTCTGAGGGTGATCTACCGCAGTAATTACTTAAAATTCAGATCTTACGCCTAACCTAGAAATTCAATTTTTAGTTGCTGGAAACTTATTAAATTCTCTTTTGTTTGACTAAAAATTCAATTTTTAAAACCAGCTACAAGCTCTGAGTAGAAAGTATATCTAGAGAAATTAAAGCATATCTAGAGAAATTAATTATATTGTGGTGATCTAGAGGCTAAGAGATTATGCGTAGACGCGAATTCAATCAATTATTTTGGTTTTCAGCTGGCTTGGGGCTAGCTAGCTGCCAGATAGCTACATCCTCAAACAAGCAATCAAACCTCGAATACGTCACACAGAATAACGACTTGAGCATTTGGTGGCAACAGGGTTTTTATCCCGAAGAAACTGATGCACTGGAAAAAATAATTACTGAGTGGGAACAAAAGAGTGGAATTAAGGTTGAGCTTACTATCATTCCACAAAAAGATATTCTTAGAGAAATAGAAAGTGCCCTCATTTCTGGTAATCTTCCCGATATCTTCTACGCTGGAATTGCAGACTTAACTATTATACCACGTTTAGCATGGAATAATCAGCTAGCAGATGTCTCTGAAGTCATAGAACCTCTAAAAGGTTTGTACAGCAAAAGTGTGGTTTCCGGAGTTAATTACCGAAACAATGTAGCTGCTAAGCGCAGCTACTATGCTGTCCCAATTATGCAATCAGCAATACATATTCATTATTGGCACGACATAGTAACAGAAATTGGCTTAAAACCAACAGTAATTCCCAAAGATTGGCAGGGATTTTGGCAGTTTTGGGAACAGGCTCAAGAGAATCTAGATAAAAGAGATCAAGCAAAGATGTATGGTATCGGTATGCCGATGTCCTTAAGTTTAGATACTTATAACAATTTTGAGCAATTTCTAGAAGCGTATGATGTCAAAATTTTAGACGAAAATGGTGAGTTGAATTTAGACGAGCCCTTGGTTATTGAAAATCTTACTGCCGCCTTAGAACAATACACTAGCTTCTATAAAAATGGGAAAGTACCACCTGAGGCCGTGGATTGGGATAACACTGGCAATAATGTTACCCTACTCAGTCGTACTAGCCTCATGACTGTTAATCATACCCTATCTGTTCCTGGTTCCCAGAGGCAAGATAAAGATATTTACTATCAGCAACTTTCCACAGTCAAATGGCCGAATAAGCCTAACGGAAAGCCCATGAAATTCGTGGTCGAAATTAAGCAGGCAGTTATCTTTAAAAAATCTAATAAACAACAGGTCGCTAAACAATTTTTATCCTATTTAACCCAGCCGCAAAACTTACAAACTTACACGCAAGGAGCTCAGGGAAGATACTTGCCTGTAATGCCAAAACTATTTGAGAATCCCTTTTGGAAAGATCCAGCTGATCAACACATTAAAGTTGCTCTCCAACAATTGCAAAGAACACGTCCAGCTTACCAGGTATTTAATCCAGCTTATGGGGAAGTAGCTTCTCAGAATGTTTGGGGCACAGTAATTAGGAAAATCGCGGCAGATTCTTGGTCAAGCAAACAGGCTGCCAATTTAGCAATTGAGAAAATCAAGAAAATTTTCGCTGACTGGAAATAAACTAGAGTTCGCTTCAACAGTTTTTAGTAAAAATATGATAAAACCTTTTCAAAAAAGCCTGCTACTAAAGCTTGTTAGTTCCTTTTCTCTGTTATCATTAACAACTGTTAGCATTGTGGCATTTACCGCTTACCTCTTAGCGAGAAATGCCCTGAAACAAGCAGTATTTGATCAATTAAGCTTGGCAGTTTCAATTAAAGACAAGGAAATTAACCAATGGTTTAATACTCAACGCCAGGATGTACTTTTGTCGGCAAGTTTACCAGAGGTAAAAGCAACAACTGAATTTCTGTTGAATAAAAATGCTGTAAAAGAAAATCCAGAAGCATACCAATTAGCCTACAACAAAATTTCAGAGTATTTGGCAAACTTAACTAAAATTAAATCCAATTTACAGGATGTCTCTATTCTTAGTACTAGTGGTATTGTCATGATTTCAACTAGCAAAGATCTGGAGGGTAAATATCAACCACTTGGTTCCACTACTACTTACTTCACTAGTGATCAAGATGACTTTAAACCAACCTTTTATACTTCCCCTATTACTGGCAAGACAGCTATTACCTTTGCCACACCAATTCTTAACCAATTAGGTAATCGCATTGGTGTACTCTCAATTACTCTTGATCTGACGGAAATAGATAACTTGATCCGGGAACGTACTGGCTTAGGTGAGAGTGGTGAAACTTATCTAGTTGGTCGATTAGAAAGGAAAAATTCTTTTATATCCTCACAGAGACCTGAATTTAAAAAACACTCCGAAGGTATCAGTAGTTTGGGTATTAACGCTGCTACACAAGGACAAAATGGTGCTGGACTTTATCAAAATTATAATCAAGTGCCAGTGATCGGAGTTTATCACTGGCTGGACAAACAAAACCTGGCATTACTGGCTGAAATCAGTCAGAAAGAAGCGTTTAATCCGGCACAACGTCTAGCTAGAGGTATTTTACTAATTGGATTGAGTTCTGTTGGACTATTATTGATTGGAGTTTATGTGCTTTCCCAGAGAATTACACGACCAATTTTGCTAATCACTGACGCAGCAAGTCAGATAGCAATCGGCGACTTCAAGCATCGAACTCAATGTACAAGTAATGACGAAATTGGGATCTTAGCTAAAGCCTTTAACCAGATGGCTCAACAGTTACACGATTCCTTTAAAGCTTTAGAAAATGCTAATCAAGATTTAGAAATCCGAGTTCAAGAACGCACCGTCGAATTAGCCACAGCCAAAGAAGTTGCTGAAGTCGCTAATCGAGCCAAAAGTCAATTTATTGCTCAAATGAGTCATGATCTACGCACTCCCCTCAATAGCATCTTAGGCTATGCTAGGCTCCTCAAGAATGCTCGTAACTTAAACCCTCCCCAAATCAAAGGATTGACAATTATTGAGCGCAGTGGAACCCATCTTTTAACCTTGATTAACGATATTTTAGATTTTTCTAAAGTCGAAGCTAGAAAGATGGATCTTTACCCAACTGACTTTCACTTGCCAACCTTTTTGCAGGGGATAGTAAGTATGATGCGTATGCAAGCTTTTGAAAAGGATATTTGGTTTGAGTACGAAGAAAAAGGCAATCTACCTAATGGTATACATGCAGACGAGAAACGGCTGCGGCAGATTCTGATCAACCTGCTGGGCAATGCCATCAAATTTACTGATCAAGGGCAAGTGAAATTCCAGGTTAGTGTTATTGATGAACTGGAAGTATCCCCCCTTATTTCTAAAGCAACCATTCGCTTTGAAGTTGTTGATACAGGCATAGGGATAAGTTATTCTCAGTTGGAAAAAATTTTTCAACCTTTTGAACAAGTCGGTGATAGCAAAAATCGAAAGTCTGGGACAGGTTTGGGCTTAGCTATTTCTCGGCAACTGGTTGAATTTATGGGGAATGAACTTAAAGTCAAAAGTAAATTGGGCAAGGGTTCAACCTTTTGGTTTGATTTAACTTTCCCTGTAGTTGAAGTTGTTGCACAAGCGCAACATAAAATTGAACCTAGACTAATTACTTACCGAGGAAAACGACGTAAGCTTCTAGTAGTTGATGACCAACCAGAAAATAGTTTATTGCTGCTTCACATGCTCGAAGGGATTGGCTTTGAAGTAGCAATTGCGGAAAATGGCATAGAGGGGTTGGAAATAGCTCAAGAAATTAGACCAGACTTGATCTTGACTGATTTATTTATGCCCGTCAAAACTGGCTTTACAATGGTGCCAGAAATCCGAGAAATACCAGGAATGCAGAGTTTGCCAATTATTGCCCTCTCAGCTAGCTCTTTTGAGGTTATGGATAGTGAGAGTAAGCGCCTTGGTTGCAACGCTTTTCTGAGAAAACCTATTCAACAGGAGAAGTTATTTGCTTTATTAGAGCAATATTTGCAGTTGGAGTGGGTCTATAGTCAATCTGATTGTGACCGATTCCAGTGATGGAGAAGCCCCTGTTACAATCTCAGTTTAACTCGGAAGTCTCACAGTACTATGGGGACAATTGTTTTGATGACTGGCGCTGGTGCTGGCGATTAGTTCTAGCCAAAACCTCATTAACAGTACGAATTAGTTGTTGTTGGGAAAAAGGCTTGGTTAAATAAGCATGAGCACCTTGCCTAAGTCCCCAAATACGGTCAATTTCTTGATCTTTAGAAGAACAAATTATCACTGGCAATCTGGCAGTAACTGCATTCTTCTTGAGGCAACGACACAACTCAAAGCCGCTCAAACCTTTCATTACTACATCTGTGATAATCAAATTAGGCTGAGCTTCAATCGCCACAGCAAGCGCCTCTTTGGGATTTGTAATCATAATAACACTGTAACCGCTCTGGCGCAGGTAAGTAGCCATGAACTCCAACTGAAAGCGATTGTCATCAATCAGCAAAACTCTTCTCATCTTTAGCTGCTCCTCAAAAAAATTCCTCGTCAAACGTGATGCCTTAACTAAACAGCCTCTGGGAAAGAAACTCCAAAGCTAAGTTAAGTAATGATGCCTAGCAATCCCCCAATATAACCTACAGATAGGGAAATTCAGCTCCCCGAGGATGTCATCAGTGCTACCAATTTACTGATTAAGATATTAATGTGCTGTGATTTCAAAAATGCAGAATAGCACAAAATTTGCGTCCACAAACCAACTTTAGGAAAAAGGCATGAAATATAATTGCCCCAGCCAACTTCTGGTAGCGTTGATGGTGATAAGCCCAGTAACCTTAATCCCCGCTATTGCTCACTCCCAAGAAGACTCAGTATGCTTTATGACTGATGACTATGGTCAAGTTATTGACTTAGGTAATCTCTGTGGTGGAAATAGCTCTGGAGTACTTCAAACCAAAATTGTACGTCGAGATGCTAACATTCCTGTGGTTGAAGTAACTTTTAATGGTACTAGAACCTTTGAAATGCTCTTAGATACTGGTGCTTCTGGCACGGCAATTACCCCCCAAATGGCAAAAGCTTTGGGAGTACTACCTGAAGGAACTGTTCTTGTCGATACAGCAGCTGGCAGAATAAGAGTTTTTAGAGGACGGGTCAATTCTATCGCTACTGGGGGCATTGTGGCAAACAATCTCTTCGTCACGATTCATCCTTCACTTCCCATAGGACTGCTTGGACAGGATTTATTTGGCAATTACGATGTTACGATCAGAAAGGATGTTGTAGAATTTGCTCCCCGACAACAGTGAAAGTGAGTTCTACAAAACTATTCCACTCAAATTCTTTCTCCTATTTAACTCAGATGTGAGACCTAATCAAAATCAAATTGGCGGATCACCAATGCTAGGTGCTGTTCAAGTTATCGGTATTTTATTGTCTAGCTGTTTGAGTTGGCTGGTGTTTCACTATGGTAAATTGCCAGCTATGGCTATTGAAGTCGATTCTAAGTCGCACAAGCTTGCTCAGATAATACCATCAGTAGTAGATCAGCGACCGACTCTCCAAACTGGCAGTGAAGGGACTTTCGTATCTGAACTCCAAGCAGCTCTGAAACTTTTGGGTTACTATACTGGCAGTGTCAATGGCTTTTACGCAGAAGAAACCGCGATTGCTGTTTCTCGTTTTCAGCAAGCAGCAGGTCTAAATCCCGATGGTATTGTGGGAGAGGGCACTTGGGAGCGCCTGTTTCCCAATCTGTCTCTGAATGAGATACCTTCTCCATCTTTTTCCCCTAATCAGGGTACAGCAGTTGAATTCTCTTCTGGAAGCTCCAATTCGACCTCAGCCTCAGATTTTCCAGTTCCCTCTTCGCTACAAACAACAGTTAGCGCTCTTAACCGGTCTACAGATAGTACCATAACTTTGCCAGCAAGAGCAAGACAGCAGCCCACTACCGTTAGTTTACCAATACTAAGGGAGGGTATGCGTGGTACAGCAGTAAGACAGCTACAACAGCGACTGATAGCCCTTGGATTTTTGAAAGGATCAGTGGATGGAGTTTTTGGGGAAGCAACTCAAGCAGCAGTTAAAGCCGCACAAAGGGAATTTAAACTTGAACCTGATGGGGTTGTTGGGCCTTCTACTTGGAGCGCTCTGCTGCGCTAGCTTCTGCAATCGCCAGCTAAGCCTGGAGGTCAGAAAGGAACCGACGACTGGCCGTGTTTCGTCTCGGTTCCCTTACTGGTTCGCTCCTCACACAATAGGAATCATACACCAATGGTGTTAGTTTGTCACTAGATGTTATTGACCTCTCCTCGCGTTAAAACGACGAGGATTCAAGCGGTTGCTGCGGAGTGCATTAAAATGACGCTCCTTCGCGAGAGTTTCCCAGATCTTTTATCTGGTAGGCACGGTCAAATTCTTGGTCAAATACTTTCTTAATACCCTAGCAATAGAGACCTGGCAAGACCATCAATTTTGCTGTCTCGGATTTCTTTAGAGTACTAGCCTTTGTAAGCAAATACAGATAAGGTAACAAAAAGGTCATTGAAGTCGCGATCGCCTACATTAGGACCTCCATCATTAGTGATGAAAGAGTAGCGGTGCAAGAAAACTTGACCTTTTTCTACGATTGTGTCTTCACCCACTAGTATGCCAGAACCATTTGTTAGGGTAACTGTATAGGTTCCATCTCCTCCCGAAGTAAAGCTGCCACCACCGATATAGGTGAAGACTCCACCACTGCTACTGTTGCCAGAAGCCGAGAAGACTTCCTTGCCGCTAGAATCAACGATTTTTACTGTTTGATTACCACTTGATTGGGCAAAGGCAGCTACTGTGACTAACTTGCTGTTTGGGTCAATACTAATTTGCTGTGGACCAGTGACAGGACTAGGCATGATTACCCCACATTCTAATTTTCATTACTTAAGTAGTATGCATTATTTAATTACCAGAGTCCATGTAATTTAATCAATTAAAATAATTATAAGGTGTAAGCTGAACATGAGCTAAAAATTAAATCAATGGAATTTCAAAGTTCTAATGGTGCAGCTATACCCAGTTGGTCTTGTAAGAGCGATCGCACTACAATTTGAGTAGCGACCAATAATCCTAATCTCCCTTGAGCAAGTCTCAAATTGTGAGTTTTCACTTCTCCCCAAATGCGGCACTCACTGTAGAATTGCTCAAAAGCTAAACTAAGATTACTGCCTCTTTTAACTAAATAAATTTGATTATTTTCTCCAATTTCATCGGAGCAATCTAGAATTTGACTGATCAAATTTTGTTCTGTCGAATGTACTAATCTCAACTTCAACTGTTCTGTGTCAGATAATTGTTTATCTTGGAGCCAGGGAATTGGATTAGGTTCGATTATTTGCAATTTGGTAGTTTTACAATCAATATCTCTTAATGTGATTAAGCCCTGCCGGTGAGCTAAACGTAGGAGTGAACAACAACGAGCATGGAGATATTGTAATTGAAAGGAAGTATTAGGCTCCAAGCTGTTTAAGTGTGTAGGTGAGACACAAGGCTTGGTACTAATACTATTTCCATCTCTTTCCTGCAGCAGAACTTTTTTGCCCTCATACTCCTCAAGTAAAGGCTTCTCAATCAAATCTTGTAACCAATTAGCTAAAGCCCCATCACTAAGCTTAAAATTAATCCAGCCTGAGGACTCCACTTCAACACAAAATTCCAAACATTTGACGCGGGAATTATTACAATTATTTCCTGGGAAGGAAATCATGAGCTGATTAGCCAGTTCAATTGCCCTCCGCTTTATTTTGGCTGCTAATTGGAGAGCGATCGCACAGCGATAGATTATACCTGTTTGATTGGAGAGGCGGTATAGAGGAATCAACTGCGCGTTGCCAGATAAATCAGTTAAATCAATACCCATCCCGGATAATTTGATTGCCACCAAAAGCTGCTGTTGTAATAGTTGCTTAATCCCAGCTGAATTACTTAACAAACTCACACTCAATTGTCGGCACTTAGAAGTATTGTTTTGTACTTTTGAATTCATGGTTTATGGTTTACGTGCAATGAAAGCTGCATGAGCTGGCGGCAGATTATACTGACCATAACTGTGCCTAATTTGAACCTGGAAGCCGACTTTTTCAAGTTCTTGTGCAAGAGTTGTCGCTTTGTATAACCGCTGCTGATGTACTTCATCATCCCGCCGATAGTATTCTCCAACCTTGCGAAAAGTAGTAATCCGACGAGTTAAAATTCCCTGTTGTTGATCCTCTTCCTTGTCAAAAAGTACTACCCAATTCTCTCCTTGAGTAAACCCTTTTGTCGTAGTTTTTTGTATATTCTTTCTCTTTTCTAAGATATCAAATACAAAGACACCACCATGATTTAAAGCGTTGTATACACGAAGGAACAACTGAGTGAGTGTTTGTTGAGCATTATCTGAATCAAACAGGTAGTTAAGGCATTCACCAATAGAGGTAACAGCATTGCAGGGAGGGATTTCCGCTTTGAAGAGTGACTCAACCAAAAATTCAGCATCTGGCACCCTTCTTCTAGCAATCTCAATCATTGATTCAGAAATATCAATTCCCAGAACACGATAATTAGCCTTTGTCAGTTCTTGCACCCATAATCCACTGCCACAACCCAAATCTACTACTAGTCCTTGGAGTATTTTGTTTTGAGCCAAGATTTCTAAGATGCCAGGAGCAGATTTGAGAGCATAATCACTAAAACCAACATCATGAATATAGGCAAGATCTTGCTTGTACCACTGTTTCATGAGAATTAATTAATATCAATTACCTAAATGTTTGCTTTGCTGATTTTTTAAGTAATAAGTAATAAGTAATAAATGTTTTGGTTTTGATTTATTACTTAAAATCATATTATTTGTAGCATTTTTTCTATTCCATATAACTCAGCAAATTCTAAAAATAGTCCCCCCATCTCCCCATCTCCCCATTTCCCTAAAAAAATGCAAGTTAAATGTGGACAATTTAAACTCTTCCCAAGCCGTACCAATTGCGTGCCGCTAACCAGATTGTAGATAGTAACCCAGCCAGAGACAAGGTTAGTCCAGTATAGGGAATTAGCAAACCCAACACTGGCAATACTGCCCCAGAAATAGTACAAATCACCGCTGCCAGTGAAGCACTCTTAGAATTTCCCAATCCCCAAACCAATCCCAGCAAGATTAGTGAAATACCACTCCAAGCTAATTGAGCATTCATCACTCGGCTCAGATAAGTTAAGGCAAGCAGACAGGCAAAAAACACACCTCCGACAATAATCATATTGCGCAAACTCAACGGCACTGACAAGTAAAGTAACAGCAACCACCACAGAAATACTGCCGGCGCTAGCAATAGTAGACGAGGGATAATCCCTGTGTTGCGGATAGGGGCGGTGGCAGTGAAGACGCCGAAGGGGTTGCGCACAGAAACGTTATCTTCAAATATCCAAGTAAAGACTGTACCTCTACCCTCATCCCTAGTTTCAGTTGGTACAATACCACTAGCAAAATCCGCCTTAGGGAAATTTGCTTCAATAGTAAGGCTAAAATTAGAGAGTAATTGTCTACCAGCATTGTAGACCCAGCGTGGCGCTCCCTGAGCTTTATAGGTAATACGAAAACTGCTTTCCTGATTCGGTTCTAAGCGAAATGGGAAGCTATAATTGCCAGGATTGATCGGATTAATGCGCTCACCTTCCCTTTCTACCCGCAAATTTTGCAGTAGAGAGTAGCCGAAAAGTTCATTAACCTCAAAGAATAAATCCTGTGTTTCAGGGAGGGAGTTAGTAACCTGGTAGTCAGCAGCAAATTCGATCAGATAATTATTGTTAAGGTCTTGGCGATTGCGAATTTGCTCAATCTTCACCTTAATCTCAGAACTACTAAGACCTAAAAAGCGATTAACTTCGCGAGTTTCCTCGACCTGAAATGTCTTACCATCAACAAAGGTATTATAACTGTAGGGTTCCTCAACAACATAGCGAACAAGAGGCGCTGCTTGCTCCAATCTTTCCCCAGCAACACTAGCAGTAACTTCTTCTATCCGTGCTTGTTCCCAATGGTGATAGCGATTGCCCAAAGTTGAACACAGAAAGAAACCAGCCACTAACAATACTAAAACAATCACTCCATGCAGAAGAGTCCGCAAGAGAATAGAATAGCGTACTACCCATTCTCCCACAAAAATTGCTTGTTCAGGTTCTCGGCGGCGCAAGGCAGCACTGATGAGAGCAATGACAATCCCCAAGGCACCCACCAGTAGTGCCAGCATCAGAAAAGAACTAAGCAACTTTTCGCCAAAGTTAAGTAACTCCTGAGGGTGGGTGAGATCCGGTAATCCAGGAATGCCTTGGGTCTTTGGAAACATGACAAATAACCTGCCAAAGTCTTTCTAATTATATAGAAACACTGGGACGGTTTATTCTGATCAAAAGTTTCTGCATTGTTCATAGTTCATTGTTGATTGGTCTATAAACTGTTCATAGTTCATAGTTGATTGCTCATTGGGAATGTACACCATAACTGTCAAATACCAACCCCATGAGCAATGAACCATGAGCAATTATTTCAAAGCTTCCAGCACTGCTTTCGGTGATAACTTATCCTTAAACCAGATAATTTTAGCAGGAACCTCCTCTACCTTAACCCCTGCCTTCTCCAAATTTAAGCGCTCAGAAATTGCCAAAATAAGATTGTCACATTCAGACTTGCGCACCTGGTAGAATTTTTTGCGTAAATATTCTGGACGCCAGTAGCCGACAATTTCTAGTAAGAAGTTACGCCCATCGGGATGGACGATACGAAAATCAGGAATCATCACACTGCCAGGAATAGGAATCAAATCAACTTCTCGCTCTAAAACCCAGTCAGTTTTCTGAGATTCCCAGCGCTTGGCAAAAGCCATTTCTAACATAGAATCATAAGTTTTATCCGGGGGATAGTGAGTAACTAAACCACATTTGTGATCGATGCTGAAATGCCCCATTTTCATCACACCAGTGTTATAGTCACGGCGCTGTAAAGTTGCCTTAAGACTCCATTTAGTAACATGTAATAATGCTGGGAGAAGTTTAGCGATCGCTAAACCATAACGAGTGCTAGGTTTAAATAAACTGGTCGGTCCATCAATGGTAATGGTAAAGCCATGATCAGCATCTCCTTCGATATAAGTCATCAACTGAAACAGTTTCAAATAGCGGAATAAAAGTTTATATTGACCAGGGACATTACGGTGAGCATTAATCGTGACTTGACTAGCCTTATAAAAAATTCCCTGCACTTGGGATAAATTGTAGCGGTGCAGCAATGCTTCCGGTGTCGGTTCATTAAACTCAGTGAGGATACGATTTTCCTGCAAATCGGCGTAGAGCCCAGTACGAATTTGCTGTGGCAGTACTTCCTGATTTAACTCAACAGAGAGGGCAATGCTGAGAGATTCTAGAGTTGCTTGGGAGGCTTGTCGAGAGGGAACTGATTGAGCAGCAAGAGTAAAGACTCTCTGGCGCAGTGCCTTTGGTTCTAAAGGGCTAACAATTTCAAAAGTACAGAAACTGCTTTTGAGAATATGTGCTAAACCTCTTTTAAAGCGGTAGTCAGGGCTATCACCTTCAAGGTCTAATAATTGTCTGTCCAGTTCACCTTGAGTATTGCCAACTGCCCTTTGAAAACAAGATATCCACTCAGTTGCGGTCGCGCAGAACTGTGAATTAACAGGCAATATTTTAGGAATAATTTCTTCTCCATTTTGCCGATTAATTAACAGTTCTGTTGGTAACATAAACTAGCTCAGCTTGAACAATAAATTATAAAAGAGAACGCTAACACTAATAATAATCACTGAAGGTGATGCACTTTAAATGTAGGGAAGATACCAACGGATGTAAACAAACTGTTCGTCATTTAAATCTTATTGTCAATAATTGGGAAATTCTGATTGTGCGACCATCTTAGTCCCTACTTATACCCAATTTAAATCCGTGACAGCTTACCCTATAGAGTAGGTTGTGTTGAACATAGTTAAACCCAACATTTAATGAGACGTTAGGTTTTGTTTCTCAATCCAACCTACAAAGGTAACATGCTCCCTAGACGTAAGTATTGTAGCTTGCGTTGGCTACCCAATCTCCCACTTGACCACCTTCGGCAAAAGCAACCATTTGTTCATTGAAGTATATCCCTAAACCTGAGGTACCGTTCATTTGAGTTGCCCTAGCACTGTAATCACTCACTCCTCCAAATAGCTGCATCCTATCCTCAGAGGAGTTCCAATCGCTAATCATCGCGATGTTTTGCTCACCATTGCCATAGAAAGAACCATTGGCATCTCCAAGCACAAATTCGTCACTGCCTCCTCCACCAGTCATCACATCTGCTACTCCAGGCAGATTCACAGAGGCTGGCAGTGTACCAGCAATCAAAATATCATTACCGTCGCCGCCGACAAGAGTATCACTACCACTACCGCCGATAAGAGTATCATTGCCATTACCACCTTGCAGTAGGTCATCGCCATCACCACCTTGCAAGAGGTCATTACCAGAATTGCCTCTGAGAATATCGTTGCCATCTCTACCCCAGAGGGTATCGTTACCATTACCACCAATCAAGGTATCATATCCAGCAGAACCTTCAAGACTATCATCCCCTTGACCACCTTCGAGAAGATCATTGCCATCTCGACCCCAGAGGGTATCATTACCATTACCACCTTGAATTAAGTCGTTACCTGCACCTCCTTCAAGACTGTCTCTTCCATCCCCACCCTGGAGATAGTCGTTGCCTCCTTCCCCAAACAAGGTGTCGTTGCCCCCTAAGCCTTCGAGGAGGTCATTTCCATTATCAGCGACGAGAAAATCATTACCTGATCCACCGATCAAAGTATCGCCAAAAGCAACTTCTTCGACACTAATGCTGGCAATCTGGAAGCCGGGAGCAGTATAATCAGCATTGGCAAACATGGGATCGTCCAAGATACCGCCACTGCCCACTGGTTGAAAACCTGTTGCCAACTGAACTACCCCATTTTCATCAACACCAGTATTGGGAGTTTGTTGACCGAAAAAGGCAGTATTAGCTGGAAGTTCATCATTGATTTCCGAGCCAGCATCAAGGGCTTGGCTACCGGCAATCATAATCTCAGCTCCTGTGAAATTTCCTTGGTCATCAACTACTTGGTGAGCTCTTTCATTCCCATTAGCTACAAAAGTATCGTTACTGGGAATAACCATGGAAGCATAATTAAAGAACTGATTGCTAGGATCAGAAGTATCAATCCAGACAGTTTGAGTTGTAGTCTCACTAGGGGCAATTTGACCGTTGGCACCGAAGATGGTACCTTGAATTTCACCAAAGCCAGCTAGGTCAAACTCAGTGGTAATTGATGCGGTATCACCATCCTCTGCTAAGCTTTCTAAACCAGGTGAAACTGGTCTTCCACGGTCATAAGTATCAAAGCCGCCATCGTGAAAACCAAACCAGAGGGGAGTAAGAAAAGTACCATTGCTGGGAGCTAAATTGTTAACGGTAACTTGGACTGGAATGTATGCCATGATGATAAACCTTGTTCAGAGTATTAGAGATTTAAGCATTGGCAGAATTGGCGGCTTTGATTGTTTTAAATATTAGAACTGGTTGTTGATAACAGCTTGTTTAGGGCAATCAAAACTTGCAACCTGCTATTAACAACTTAAAATTTATTTGAAGGGCATCCAAGTACAAAAATGGCAAATTAATTTCCAAGTTTGGAAATTGATTTGCCACACAGGGGAAAGTCAGGAGTTATCTTTCCTTTGTTACTCTAGGCAGAAAGACAAAGGAAATTTGACTTAAATGACAAGCAGTGGTATGGCGACTAAATAAGTCAGTTTTTTTAATCTTGAACGATCGTTCTACGTATTCTACCAAAGACTACCAAACCCTTGATTTCACAGGCTTGAGCGTATTTGAGGTAATTTTTTTGCCCAATTGTTACATAAATGTTATTTTAATTAAAATAACTTAATAATTCCAATGTGCAACAGCCAAGCATAAGGAGCAGTAGTTTCAGTCATTAACTAATATCAAATTGAATATACCAGTAAGCTGTTACACATCTAACTAATCTAAGTATTCTAAACTTCTAAAGGCAAAACTCATAGCTCCCTTAGTATAGGTGCTAACTCCTTTTAATTCCCTTTAGTTTTTGTAGCTGTGATTTTGTTTTGAGCCTCTTTAGCTTCTACTTCCACATCATCTAGCTGCTCAGTTTGAGCCTGTTGGTCTGGTATTACTTCACTCTTGCCGTTTGTTTGAGCTATGGCTTTGGTTATCTCTTCAGTAGCGAAGGTTAATTCATTGAGAATCAATTCATGTAGACCAGAAGATGTTTGATACCATTTATCCACCTTTACTCTAGCTTCTGCTAAGGTTTTGATAGTTTTGATGAAGACTTTTTCAGAGGCTATTTTACACTCTTCCTCTGACAAGTGCCCGCCGTCTAAGGCAACTATTTTAGTTACTAAGTCTTTGTACTGTTGAGCAGAACGATAAGCCTTAGCTAATTCTACTTTTAGTGCTGCCAATTCAATTACTTCGTTGGCGGCTACAATAATATCTTCTTGCTCTGTTACTTGATTATCCTGGTTATTTTTAATCATGGTTTTGTCCTTTTTTTTAGAGATAAAAATTAGATCTTCTTCACTAAGTCCATTTGAGAAACAGAAACGAGAATCGAAGGGTGGATTCCCTTCATCAAGCTTGTCTAATAGTTCCTCAAAAGCACGTTCTCGATTGAAAGGCGTGTCTTTGGCTAGGGAATTATCAAGGACAATTAAATACGCGCCTTTGCTGAAGTCGTCTTTATCCTCTGGGGCTGCATAGGCTGCACGTTGTTTGCTCATTAGACAAGATGTAAGATTTTTAGTCGCGCAACATGAAGATTTTTCCTGGATTTACTGTCTAGTACAAGAGTATTATATTACTCTGCGGCATCTTTTTAGACAGCAGCGACTATTTGAATTCTCCTCGTTTTAACGCCAGCAGGGGTCAAGATACTGGAGGAGCATCCTATTTTTTCCCTCGGTGTAACTCTTGGGCGCATATCGGTACGTCCCTACTAAATCCTTTAACACCCTCCTCCGAAGGTGGCTAAAATAGGAGCAAATCCCGTTCTCAAGCTACTAGTTGTTCCCAAAATGGCTAAAATTATCAGTCGCAAATCATTAGGTACTCAACCCGTTTACGACATCGGTGTAGAGCGCGACCATAACTTTATTTTGGCAAATGGTAAAGTAGCTTCAAATTGCTTTAACAAATCCCACTCCACTGCCTACGGTTATGTAACCTATCAAACAGCTTATCTCAAAGCTAACTATCCTGTTGAGTATATGACAGCCCTACTAACTGCTAGTAGTGGTAGTACTGACAAGGTACAAAAATATATTGCCACCTGTGCAAACATGAACATTGAGGTAGAGCAACCAGATATCAATCGCTCTGATCTTGATTTCACCCCAATGTCTGGCAAAATTTTGTTTGGACTTTCAGCTGTCAGGAATTTGGGAGAGGGGGCAATTGAGAGTATTTTAAATGCCCGTAAAACTGATGGATCCTTTAAGTCATTAGCCCACTTGTGCGATCGCGTCGATTTGCGTACAGTTAATCGTAGAGCCTTAGAATCCTTAATTCACTGCGGTGCTTTTGACTGTATAGAACCCAATCGACAACAACTCATCAAAGATTTAGAAGTAGTCATCCCTTGGGCGCAAGACCGTGCTAAAGACAGAGATAGTGGTCAGACTAACATTTTTGATCTCTTAGGAGGCAGCAACGGTTCTCAAAATCACAGTAGCACAGCCTGGAAATCTGCACCAAAGGCTAGCAAAATTGAAGATTATTTGCCACAAGAAAAGTTAAGCTTAGAAAAAGAGCTACTAGGTTTCTACGTGTCTGACCATCCCCTAAAATCAGCCCGCCAAGTCTCCAAAGTCTTGTCTTCTATTAATCTTGATCAATTAGCTGAGCAAGGCAAACGCACCACTATCAGCGCCATTGTTATGCTTACTGAGGTCAAAAATCACATCACCAAAACCACAGGCGAACCGATGGCGTTTGTGCAGATGGAAGACCTAAGTGGTCAAGCAGAGGGTGTTATCTTTCCTAAAAATTATCAGCGCATTAGTTCACTTATCACCGCCGATACTAGTTTAATTGTTTGGGGGAAAGTAGACAATAAAGATGAGCGAACTCAGATGATTATTGAAGATGCTGAGTTGATTGAAACAGTAAAAATGGTGATTGTGGACTTGAGGCCGCAGCAAGTGAACACTAGAGAATTAGATAACTTAAAAAGTATCCTGCAAGAACACTCAGGGCAAAATTATCAGTCCAAAGTGCCTGTATTAGCAAGGGTAGCAGGGGCAGATTATAATCAATTAGTTCGTTTTGGCTCTAAGTACTGGGTGCAAGACCATCGAGAAACAGTTAATGCTCTCAATGCTGCTGGATTCCCTGCTCATGCTTGTGCCCTCAAAACTAATTGAGCTTCTACGCTAATTTTCGTTCATTGTTCATTGTTCATTGTTCATTGCTCATGGTTCTGTTTAAATAACGCATCCAATTAGCTTCCTGAGTCGTATTAGGTATGAAGGAATCGATTGCTCTACAGAGACATCCCAAGAGCAATCAAACAGCAACAACTGCTTCACAAGTACGGTGGCAAGGAGGTAACAACCTATGAATTGGGAACTTTATGAGCGCTATGAAAGCCTAATCTGGCGTGTCTTCCTAGGCTTAACCCTTGTTTTCTGGGGCGATGAGAAACTAACTGTGCCTAAGTTAGCTTCAAGTTACATCATTCCTAGAAACATTCTCCTTGTCCTATGAATTCCACGTTGTTCATAACTGGGATAATCAACAACTTGGTATTGGAACCATCTACTCGTACTGGTTTGGTGAAACATACTGACTCTGATAAAGCTAACTACGAACCGAAAACTTCCCCATCCCAAACAGATGTAGAATTATTTCACGCCTTAAAGGCTGGTAAAGTTTCTGCCTTGGGTATTCTCTATGACCGCTATGCCAGCCTTGTCTATGGATTGGCGATTAAAATCTTAGCCAATCAACAAGAAGCAGAAGACTTAACTCAAGAAGTTTTTCTGATTTTGTGGCGCAAAGGTAATTACAATCCTGCTCGCGGTTCTCTCAGTAGCTTTCTAGTCACAATTGCTCGCTCGCGGGCAATTGATCGACTGCGATCGCACAATACTAAGCTAAAATTTCTCCAGCGCTGGCAAAAAAACATGACAGATGAAACGGCTTTTCCAACTCCCTTCGAGCAGGTTTCCGTGCAAGAACGCCGCGTCTATGTCCGTCAAGCCCTAGCGCAATTGCCCCAAAAGCAGCGCCAGGTCTTGGAAATGGCATACTATCAGGGTTGTTCTCACTCAGAAATTTCTCAACAGTTAAATACTCCCCTGGGAACTGTTAAAACGTGGACTCGTAAGGGTTTGTTGAAACTTAGACAAAACCTCCGGGACGCTATCGAATAATTGCACCATGAGCAAATCTTTACCCCCTGAACGTCTGCAAGAACTAGCAGCAGGTTATGTCTTGGGCAATCTTGCTCCGGAAGAAGCTGAACAATTCCAGCAGCTGCTGACAAATAATCCTGAATTAGCAGTAGAGGTGGATAGCCTACAAGAAGTGCTGGGATTAATGCCCTATGCTTTACCAGAAGTAGCCCCCCCACAATCTTTGCGCTCAGTGATTCTAGAAACTGCCCTGGCTTCGGCAAAACCTGCCACCAGCAAACGCCAACGCTCTCCTTCTCCTTGGCTTTGGAGTGGTATAGCTGCTAGTGCAGCAGCATTGTTGGCAACTACTATTGGTTTAGACAATTATCGCCTGCGGCAAGAACTTTATTTAGTCAAAGCTGAGTTAGTTCAGAAACAGGAAATGATTGCAAAGTTTGAGCAACCGAATAATCTGTTAGTTTCCCTAGAGGATTCACAGTTGTCTGCTGATGCCCCAATTGTGATCAGTTCAGAAGTCTTGTTAGAAAAGAACTGGGATGGTATTGATAAAATCTTACAGGATCACTTGCGATCACTCTTATCAAAGCGCCCAAAAGTTGATCTACCATCTTCTGAACCTACTAAGATTATTGAACATTTTCAAGGACAGTTATCTTTCTCTTCAGATGTCCCCTCTCTCAGCCAAACAGGTTCCAAACTTCTGGGAGGAAGTTTCTGCAAATTTGGCAAAACTAAAGGCATTCGTTTTACTTACCAATTACAGGGAGAGCAAACAGTATCTTTTTACCAGTTAAAGCGCTCACAACAGCCATCTTTCCCTCAGTTGGGAAAGGAACGTCTTTATGTTGCTCAGCAAGGAAGCCCCACAATGTTAATCTGGAGTGATGGCCAATTACTTTATGCTCTTGTTGCTCAGTTATCTCCACAAGAGTTAGAGTTGCTTGCTGCCCACATAAAATATGTATAGCTCCAAGATATAGATTTCAGCAACTGCTGTGGGAATTGATTCCTAATTTGGATTCTAATGCTGCATATTGGTGATGAAATCTGTCAACAAGCTGTTAAATTTATTTGGTGCTTCCCAATGTGGGGCGTGACCGGCATCAGCAATAAATTGAATTTTGCCATTCCAAAGGGTTGGCATTTCCAATTCTGCGATATAGTCTTTATTTACTAACTGCTCTTTTTCCCCATGAATAATCATCAAAGGAATGGTCATATTGCCTACAACTTCAATCTCATCTTGATAGCCATCTGGGTTAATACTTGCTCCTAAATGAGCACGAGCTTGACCATCGGTTAAGGCAATATCTTCTAAAAATAACTCAGGAATTTCTTCTATTTCCGGTCTAAAGAAGGTCGTCACATACGCTAACATATCCTCTTGAGTTAGTTCCAGGGTGAAGCCCAAGCTAAGAGCCGAATGTGGCAAAAAAGCCTTTTCTAAATCGGGCGGGTCGTTAGCAATTGGTGGCGTACCAAATATTACAATACCTTGTGCATCGGTGAGTTGATCAACGGCCTCCAAAAGAATGTGTCCGCCTAGACTCCAACCTACAAAAATTGCCTCAGAAGCGTCTAAAGCTTCAGCTACTTCAACAACAGCAGCCGCATAGCCAGGGAGACTGTAAGTCACTTCTGGAGCAGCAGCCACATCCGAGAGTCCATGGCCAGGTAAATCCATCGCAATCAAGTGATACATCTCACCGAGTTCACCCTGTAATTGATTCACGTAAGAGCGTCCCGATGAAGAATTGCCATGAATGAGGAAAATCGTTTTACCTTCACCTGAACTTTCATAATAAGCGATGTTTTGGGTGCTAATTTTGATTATTTTCGCTTCAAGTTCCATCATAAGTTTTTAGAAACTCCCAGAACTTCCTTAACTGCTAAGTAGTCGGGCATAAATAAATGGCTCTATGTAAAGAATTATGAAATCCGTCAAAGTGACCCTACACCCTACACCCCACACCCTGCCTCAACCAGTAAACTTTATCAATGTCGCAGATACTTATGCCATCTATCTTTCTTCCCAAACTGCTCTTGGGATCAAGTTAACCTCTATCTTAGACCAAAATGCTATTTCATGGCACTTTGGTAAAGTATCCCCTTATTACTTTGACTGCTGCTTGAATTCAATAATCGCTTGCCGGAAACCCAGCACTACCAAAATATTCGATAGAGTTAAGAAAAATTCAGCACTACCGTGCAACCAATCAACATTAGCTAGAGATTCTTCATAAACCAGTAGTGAATAAATCCCTGCTGGAATGGTGACAGCCACAAAAATCAGGAGGACATAAAAACCAATAAGTGCTAAGCGAGGTGTTTGTCCAGAGCGGGTGATAAACCATAGAAATCCCAAGTAGGGAAATAATGAAAGGGCAAATAAGGTATCTTTAGAAATCATTCTGGTTAGAGAGGTTTTCTTGATATAGCAGTTTTCAGGCTTGATGAAGTACAACACCTCATAATTACGGATAGTCTAGTTCAGATTCAGGGCTTTTATTCGTCACTTCGTTATCAGGCTTTTTCGCCTTAAACCAAATCCACCAAGCAGCAGCACACAAAGTACAGTTACCCAAAACTGTCATCGCCGCCTGAAGAGTTACCAACCACTCCAAAGAGGGAGCATTATCAAAAAAGTGCCAAGTGATAGCACACATAGCACTCACTAGTGCTGGTAACATCGCTAAGGACAAAGCCCACCATGAGCGATTGCCAGTGATTTCACCATAACTCCAGATTAACCAAATAGCGGCAATCCACTCAACAACGCTGGAAATGTGAATAATCCAAGTGGGTATTGAAAGGGCATGCATAGTAATATCGATTGTCTAATGTGTTGGCTACAAATATTCTTTAAGTAATAAGTAATAAGCAATAAGTAATAAGTAATAAGTAATAAGTAATAAGTATTACTGTTATTAGATATCACTTATTGCTTTAAGTCAGACTATGAACCATGAACTTATTGATTTCTAATCTCAACTCTAGGGATATAGAAACTAGCAATAATTCCAACCATCAACCACCAGAGAGTGTTAACCTGAGGACGATACCAAACAGTATCAACAAGACCATGAGCAAGCATCCCAGCTATGGCAGCAATTGCCCCAATTAACCAAAATCCTTGAGGATTAGCGATGCTGCGCAGACGGCTTAATTGCTTTACTCCTTGGTTAAAGGTAACTGTCAGCAACCATAAGAAACAAGCAAAGCCAATAAAACCAGTTTCGACAATGGTTTCCAGGAAAATAGAATAGGCACTCAAGGCAGTATATTTGGGGCGTTGGTAAAGAGGATAAACTTTGTTAAAAGCATTATTACCTGGTCCAATCCCGAGAATTGGTCGATCCCGAATCATGTCTAAAACTGCTGACCAAACATTGATGCGGAAATTATTGCTACTATCACTACGACCTGCAAAAATACTAGAGACGCGATCGCGTACTGGTTCTACAAAGATTACTGCTATAATCACCACTGCTGCACAATTACCTAGTAAAATTGGCATTGCCCAGGGACGCCAGTCAGGTGGCAATTGCCTACTGTACCAGTAAACCAGTAGTACTAAAGAGGCAAAAATACAAACTAAAAAGCCAATCCAGCCGCCGCGACTATAGGTCAATATTAGACAGGCACAATTAACTATAAACATTGTCAGGGCTAGGGCTTTGGGAAACAATCGCTGCCAAGCAAAAACTGCTGCTAAACTCAAGGCAACTGCTGGTATAAGATATCCAGCTAGCAAGTTGGGATTGCCCAGATAGCTATAGACTCGCGTCAAATTGGCAGAAGCTGAGGTGGGATCAGTCCAAGTTGCTAGTTCCTTGGCTCCAAAAAAATGCTGTCTGATACCGTAACTACTGACAATCAGTGAGATATGGAGGAAGATGGTAATAATCCAAGAACGCAGGCGTGATGAGCGTAAAACCCTTGCCATCAAGGCAAATAGCAGCAAATAAAGTGTTAGCTTCACCAAGCCACTGCGTGCTGCCACTTTGACTGGGGAGAGTGCTGTTGCTACTGTCGCAATACCCCAATACAACAATACCAACAGATGAATTGGCGTTAACTGCGATTTTTCTGATGGCTCAGATAGAGTAAGCAATACCCAAAAACCAGCGCAGGCAATTAATAAAATGCCAATCAATGCTGTGGATACGAAAGGCCCTAAGGCAAAGATGATCGCCACTAACAAAGCCGCAATCTGTTCAGCCCATTGCAATAGCCAGCTCCCCTGACGCCAGGATTGCAGCAATCCCACTAGTTTATAGAGATAGCTAGCACCTCGCCACTGATGTAGAGGCAAATTTGACAGAGTAAATTGTTGCCAAGCTGAGTTCATAAATCAGGCGGTTAAATTTTCTCCTAAGGTTGATGGTAAGTGTTACGCGCATGCTGCGCAAACCGAAAAATAACTTCGATCAATAGCACCTTCGTTTTAACCAATGGTATAGCGCTACGCGCAAGGCAGAAGGCAGAAGGCAGAAGGGGTGAATTTGACAAAGTTTTAGCGATTGAGCTTGTCCTAACCTTAATACGTACTGCTATACCTGCTGCGATCGCCTCCGATTTATCCCAGCAATAAATAACACTAATTCTGATATATAATTATCATGTCTATTCAAGTAGCCTCAGAATCAAGTGCTGGTAGACTGATAACGTAGCGATACCCCATTTCTGACGAACCTTGAATAGAAATTTTTCCTGCGTGTAGTTCTGCCAAATGACAACTCAGCAATAGTCCTAGATTTTCAAGAGAGTCATTACTCTGTTGGGTTTGGTTAGATTTGCCAGCTAAAGTCAGGTTTGCCCAAACAGAGGCACTGGAAATAACCTGATTTGCTTCTGGTAGAGAGTAGAAAGGAGCTAGCTCACTGCTTTGGAGTTTACCATTGCTAAGTCGATTGTCTACAGCACCAGCCATAGCTGTAGCTGCCATAGGCGATTGTTCCAGTGAGCCTTCGCCACTATCATTGTGGAGGATGCTATCTGTTGACGATGATAACGTCATAGGAGATAGTAAGGCAGTGTTAGGAATGGATCTGTAAATTTGAGGTAGACCATCTCCCAAGCAAGGGTGAGAAACCCAAACCGCAATTTGTAGGGACAGGGCATCGGATACCTCTAACTGGCTTTTGCCAGAGATATGAATGCGAATCTCACCCCCCGCCTCAGCTGAGTTAATCATACTAAAAATTAAATAATAGAGCATTTGTTGCACCTTTTCTTTGTCTAGAAGCCAGATGCGACTCCCTGGTGCAATTGATAAACGCATGTGCTGCTGCCGTTGCTGCGCGATTTCTGATAGGCTCTTGATGACCACCTGAGAGAGCATTTCGAGGTCTACAGAAGTCAGATTGAGTGCTTCGTTGGTTTCATCTAGAAGGGAGAGGGCAATAATTTCATCGACTAGTGACAAGAGATTTTGACCACTGCGATGGATAATTTCTAGGTATTCTAGTTGTTTGTTGGTCAAAGAACCATAGATTTGCCGAGAAAGCACGCTTGACATGCCCATGACAGAGGTAAGGGGTGTTCGCAATTGCTGCGTCAACTGATTGAGCAGCTTGACTTTAATCGAGTTAGTAGAGGATAAAATTACTGAGACATTGTTTGAGATTTTCTGAGTATTATTGTTTTGTTTACAGTCCGACCCTCGATAGTTTCCCAAAGCATCTCCTGCTTGAGGCGGCAGATTTATAAAAGTCGCACCCTCTTGTTTCACCAGACGGTTGCGCTCAAATTCACTCAAACTCCAGCGAGCAGTCATTGCCAAGAATTCAATGTCTCTGCTACTAAAGCAGCGAGGCTCTAAATCCATCACGGCTAGTGCTCCGAGGCACTGCTCATCTGCTGTTACTAACGGCACACCCAAATAAGCACGGATACCATAATGTCCAAACAGCAAACTACTAGCAAAGATAGGATTTTTTGCCGTATCTTCGATGGCTAAAACTTGATGGCTATCAACAACATAGGTACAAAAGCTTTGATAGCGCGGTAACTGACGTGACTGGGCTAGCGGATTCATTAGTCTAACTCTTGATAAGCCAAAAGCTGATTTGAGTTGTAGCTGATCTTGTACTATAGTGCTGAGGATGCAAATGGGTGCATCCAAAAATCGAGCCGCAGTTTGAGTCGCCTCGTCGAAAACTGGCACTGCTTCAGCTGTGAGCAGCCCACGCTCTTGAAGAGCTTCGATTCGTTGTTGTTCTCTTTCTGCTGGCGTTAAACTATCGAGACGACAAAAAATTCTATTTTCCGGTGGTGCCATAAAACCTCAAGTCTTCATGGGTAATGCCTGCCACTCGTTTTAATTCCAGAATCAGGAGCGGCAGGGAATTTGGAGATAATTCTTTACCAGGAAAGGCTTACACAGAGGGTAGAAAAGGATGTATCTGTTGTCGGATTTTTCTCCCCCTGTACTCTTTAGCCTTCCTCTTTTGCAGAAGCTTAGCATCAAAATAAATTTTCAAACACGTTTTTATAAGTAAGTGGAGTAGTTGAATTATAGTGACTTGCACTACCGATTTTATTGTCCTAATTGGCATATAAGTGTGATCTGCAATACTGCTCTTCTAGTATGAGTTTAGCTAAACTCATGCAATTGATTGAAAAACAGCAAACAAGCCCGTGTCAACACCAGCAATGGGGGCTAATTGCTAGGAAGTTGCTGGTGAAAAGCTAGCTTAAGCCTCCTTCTTCATTAACTTAGAATTTAGATTGTTTCCAACCAATCAAAAATTAAATCCAACTGCTCTAGGGTTACCAATCCGTATTGCCACAAAATCATCGGCAATAAGTTGGGGTTTTGTTCCCGATGGCGTAGAGCAATCTCGATTGAGGCAGTGGGAATCGACAAATCCTGCTGCAAAAAGTTAACTAGCCTTTTCTGAGACTTAGACTCCATTGACTTCTCTACTTTGTATAGTGCCAAGCTGACTTCACACTAAAAAGGGTATTGATAATGAGGCTTCATCGCTTTGATTCAACCAAATAGAAGACTAACTGGTAATTAACGAGAGCTAGATTCTCTGCGTCTGTCTGTTAGTGTGTTTTTGGCTTGGAGCTTGTAAGTATTTCTCAGGTAAAACCATTCCCTCTTACGCCTGATGTAGTTTTTTTGTAATATAAATTTACACAGCTAAATTTACACAGCCTTTCGGCAGTCTCCCAAGGTTACAGTGTAGGAGTGGAGCAATATCGCACTTAGCTGTTCTAACAATAGGCGCTCTTCAATAGACATCTCCAATAACTATGCTATAACCCTTATACTACTGTTCTCAAATCCAGGTTTCTGCAGATTTATAATGAACCATTAGCCATGAACTATGAACCATGAGCTATTAACTATCCTTAACTTATAGTGTGCTACCAACTATGGATAAGTCTAATGAAGAACTTTTGGTAGAGAATTACAGAATCCTACATGAAAGTGTTCAAAATTCACACCAGTATGCATGGACTTTGACTAACATATTCGTTCCATTAATTTTCGCATCGTTCGCCTTCCTCTTCAAATCGGCAGAAGAAATAGACAAGTATTTGTTTCTTGTCATTAGTCTTGGGATAGTAGCTACGCTTCTATTTTGGGTCTTCGCCATTAGATTTATTGAAAACTGTAACAAACTTAGATTTCATAAACTTAAGCAGATCGAAATAGTACTGTCTGCACTACATAGCGAAAATGAAAGTACTGCCTTCGTATACTATCAATTATTTGAAAAAAATAGGAGAAAGACTATCGTACCTCATTGGATTAGGTACAGCAAACTTGTCTATGGTTATGCAACGACAATCATCATCCTACTCTCAATAAGTGTGTTTTTTAAGCTGCTCTCTTAATTTAGGTATAGCAGTACGTATTAAGGTTAGGACAAGCTAAATCGCTAGAACTTTGTCAAATTCACCCCTTCTGCCCTCTGCCTTGCGCGTAGCGCTATAATGCTAGAAAACTTGTTACATAGTTACCTGCAAATATATGAAATTATCAAGCAAAATAAGGGGATGTAATTTAATTTTGCATGCCCCTATTTTTGTATAATCACTAACTTTTACCGAGATATATTAAATCTTAGCTTTCTTATGCTTACTTGTATGTTCTCTCCTATGTAGTACACCTAATCCCAGAGTAGTAACTGTTCCCAAAATGATCAGAGACATACCATCTTTTCCAGATATAGGATGATTCTCATTCATAAACATTTGTGCATCTGAACTGAAAGTCACCTCAGCACTAGCTACCCTCTCGTTAGAAACCATAGCAATTACAGCTAAACAGGCGATCCAGAGCATTTTTTTGTTGAACATGACTGACTTCTCAATTAACTAAAAAAACAATAATTAGGAAAGAGGCGAATAATCGGGATAGAATCGTTTTCCGGCAACTGGGTTAGCTATTGACATAGCATTGTATACGATGCCAAATTCGCTACCGCTAACTCTATTAAACTAATGCTTGTTTCTCCCCTAAACTCAGAGTTTATTCAGAAAAAGGGGTGGTGATGAACCCAGATTGGATATGAGTTGGTGTTTCTGAGTATTTACTGAAAGGCAAATTGCACCTTGCTCATGTGGCTAATACTACTCAGTTGAGACAGTTTTCATCTGTTTATACAAGTCTATGACAAGTTGCAGATATATAAAATAAATCTACAATGAATATAGAGTACAACTTTTTTAAGATTAGGTGAGCACATTCTGGTTTAGTGAAAATTTATAGCAATACGCGCTCAGGTGTTGACAAATTCAAGGAACGAAGAATTGTTAAAACCTTTATCTGACAAGTTTTTTCATCCCTTGTTACCTGTTCCCTATTCCCCGTTAAATACCTGCGACATTGATAAAGTTTACTGGTTGAGGCAGGGTGTAGGGTGTAGGGTGTAGGGTAACTTTGACGGATTTCATAATTCTTTACATAGAGCTATTTATTTATGTCCGACTACTTACCTGCGCGCAGCGCTATAGTAACTGGTTCATGGTTCATTAGGTTAGTATTCGGCAGTTGTAAAATATTTTTCAGTAAACAATTAACAATGTTTGCGCAGCATGCGCGCAGCGCACACTATGAATAGTCAATGGCTCATAACTCATAGTTCAGGGCAATGTGATATTCTCCACCAATGAGCAATGAACAAAGTATCAATTCGACAAAATACTGCTTTTCTGAAATTATTTCCAATTGCGATCGCAGACCTATTTAGATAACATTTACTAATGTGTAGAGACTTTCTATAGTCTCAATTTCTTACTCTTGGCTTTTTGCAGCTACCTGAAAATGACAGCGTTTTTCGATGCATTCATATCCTATGGACGAGCTGATAGTAAAGCCTTGGCGACAAAGCTTCATCGTCGCTTACTCGAAGCTGGTTTAAAAATCTGGTTTGACCAAAATGATATTCCTCTAGCTGTAGATTTTCAGAATCAAATTGATGATGGTATCGAAAAATCCCATAACTTTCTATTTATCATTGCACCACACTCGGTTAATTCTCCTTACTGTCTTAAAGAAATTGAGTTAGCAATTAAGCTCAAAAAAAGGATTATTCCTTTATTGCATGTTGAAGTAATTAGCCAAGAAACCTGGCAAAGTAGATTTCCTCAAGGCACACAGGAAGCTTGGGAAACTTACAAAGCACAAGGAAAGCATACAGTTTTTCAGAATATGCACCCGACGATTAGCAAAATTAACTGGGTGTATTTTCGAGAAAGAATGGATGATTTTGAACAATCATTGGCAGGATTAATTGACTTATTTAATCGCCATCGCGATTACGTTGAACAGCATACCCAGTTTTTAGTTAAAGCCAGGGAGTGGGAGAGACATCAAAAACAAACTAGTTATCTATTAATTGGAGAAGAAAAACAAGAGGCTCAATCTTGGTTAAAGAAACGCTTTCAAAATGACCAACCCCCTTGTGTTCCTACTGATTTACACTGCGAGTATATTACCGAAAGTATTAAGAATGCCAATAACTTGATGACACAGGTATTGATCTCCTATGCCGATAAGGATCGGGCGGCGATGGAGAAGGTTCGTAATAGTTTGAGGCGAGTAGGTATTACAGTTTGGACTAATAGTACTGATATTCAAACTGGGGAAGTCTTTGAAGAAGCGATTAACCGAGGTATTGAACAAACTGATAATTTGGTTTATCTGCTTTCACCGGAGTCAGTAAAATCGAGTTATACTCAGCAAGAATTAGCTTTAGCTATATTTCTCAACAAGCGGATTATTCCCGTTTTGGTGCGCAAAACTGACCCCAGTATAATACCAAGTGCGCTGCGTGATTTGCAGTATATTGACCTCACTGATAATGTGGGGGAAAACGATTATTTGCTCGATGAAAGTCAACTTTTGAGGATTATAAATCAGGATCAGGCTTACTACAACGAGCATAAAATACTTTTAACTAAAGCCTGGAAATGGAAGCGGCAAAACCATAATCCTAGTATTCTGCTGCGAGGATATAACTTGCGTAGTGCCGAAACTTGGTTAAAGGTGGCGAAGAAAAGGAGACAACATCCACCCACAACTTTACAAGAAGAATTCATTACTCAAAGTTTGCAGCAACCACCATTAGAGTCGCTGGATGTGTTTATTTCCTATTCCCGTGCCGACTCCGACTTGGCAAGAAAGCTCAATGAGGAACTACAACTTCAAGGTAAGACCACTTGGTTTGACCAGGAAAGTATTGCCTCGGGCAGTGATTTTCAGCAGGAGATTTATCAGGGTATCAAAGTTTGTGATAACTTTTTATTTATTCTCTCACCTCGCTCAGTAAATTCCCCCTATTGTGCTGATGAAGTCGAATATGCAGCCAGCTTGAATAAGCGGCTTGTGACCGTTCTGCATCGGCAGGTAAACACAGCTGATTTACATCCTCAATTAGCTAAAGTACAGTGGATTGATTTTAATCAGCATAACAGAGAGTTTAATGCTAATTTCAATCAATTGGTGAGAACCATCGATACGGATAGAACACACGTTCACAGTCATACTAAATGGTTGCAGAGAGCATTAGAGTGGGAACAAAAAAGTAAAAGCGCTGATTTGCTGTTGCGGGGCAGTGAATTTTTAATTGCTCAAAACTGGTTAGAGGCAACGGAGCAAGAAAAAAAACAACCTGCCGCAACGAGGTTGCAGAAAACATTTATTGAGGCAAGTAAAAATGCGATCGCAGCAGCAGCCGAGGAAGAAAAACGCCGACAAACTGAAATGTTGCGTTTACAAGAAGAACGTACAAAAGAAGCTCAAGCACGACTAGCACAACAGAAAAAAAGTCTTGTCGCTGTCAGTATGTTATTGGTGGCTGCTGTGGGCATTAGTATATTTGCTTTCAGTTTGTGGAAACGAGCAATACAAGGCACTGAAGGTCAAATCAATGCTTTGAGTCGATTTTCTTTGGTACTAATCGAGTCCAATCAGGAGTTTGATGCTCTACTTGAAGGCATCAGGGCAGGAGGGCTACTGAAGAAAAATTTGAATACAGTCAAACTAGAACTTGAAGAGCCAATTTTGAGAGTTTTGCAGGCAGTAGTTTATGAAAAAGGATTTAGAGAGCACAATCGATTGACTAAGCATAAAGATGGAGTCCTTAGCGTCGTCTTCAGCCCCGACGGCAAAATCATTGCTTCTGCCAGTAGGGATAAAACTGTCAAACTCTGGAACCGTCAAGGAAAATTGTTGCAAATCTTCAAAGGGCATCAAGATGGAGTTAACAGCGTTGCTTTCAGCCCCGACGGCAAAACCGTTGCTTCTGCTAGTGATAACAACACCATCAAACTTTGGAACCGTCAAGGAAAATTGTTGCAAACCCTCGAAGGGCATACAAAGTTAGTTTTTAGTGTCGCCTTCAGCCCCGACGGCAAAACCATTGCTTCTGCTAGTGATGACAATACTGTCAAACTTTGGAACCTTCAAGGAGAGTTGTTGCAAACCCTTCAAGGGCATCAAGATGGAGTTAACAGTGTCGCTTTTAGCCCCGACGGCAAAATCATTGCTTCTGCCAGTAGGGATAAAACTGTCAAACTCTGGAACCTTCAAGGAGAGTTGTTGCAAACCCTCCAGGGAGATCAAAGTTGGGTTAACAGTGTCGCTTTCAGCCCCGACGGCAAAACCATTGCTTCTGCTAGTGATGACCAAACCGTCAAACTTTGGAGCCTTCAAGGAAAGTTGTTGCAAATCCTTCAAGGGCATCAAGATGGAGTTAACAGTGTCGCTTTTAGCCCCGACGGCAAAATCATTGCTTCTGCCAGTAGGGATAAAACCATCAAACTTTGGAACCTTCAAGGAGAGTTGCTGCAAACCCTCCAAGCACATGAAGGTGGAGTCAACAGCGTTGCCTTTGCTCCACAACGCCATGCTGAGAGCTCTAACAACCAAACCCTTGCTTCTGCCAGTTGGGATAGAACCGTCAAACTCTGGAGCCTTGAAGGTCAAAAGTTACAAACCCTCACCGGGCATGAAAGGGCAGTCAACAGCGTCGCCTTTAGTAACAACGGCAAGACTATTGCTTCTGCCAGTCGAGATGGAACCATCAAACTTTGGAACCTCCAAGGAGATTTAAGACAAACCCTCCAGGGGCATCAATTTCCAGTCAACAGTGTTGCCTTTAGCCCCGACGGCAAGACTATTGCTTCTGCTAGTGATGACGAGACTGTCAAACTCTGGAGCCTTCAAGGAGAGTTACTGCACACCCTTACAGGGCATGAAGATAGAGTCAGCAGCGTCGCCTTCAATAACGACGGCAAAATAATTGCTTCTGCTAGTTGGGATGGAACCGTCAAACTCTGGAACCTTGAAGGTCAAGAGTTACAAACCCTCACAGGGCATGACAGGGCAGTCAACAGCGTCGCCTTTAGCCCCGACGGTAAGACTATTGCTTCTGCTAGTAATGATAAAACTATCAAACTCTGGAACCTCCAAGGAGACTTGCTCAACACCCTACAAGGTAATCAAGATAGGGTTTATAGCATTGCTTTCAGCCCCAACGGCAAGACTATTGCTTCTACTAGTGAGGATAAAACCGTAAAACTCTGGAACCTCCAAGGAGAGTTGCTCGACACCCTCGATAGACATCAAGCTCGAGTCAGTAGCGTCGCCTTTAGCCCCGACGGCAATACCCTTGCTTCTGCTAGTAATGATAGAACCATCAAACTCTGGAACCTCCAAGGAGAGTTGTTGCAAACCCTCCAGGGACATCAAGATGTGGTAATCAGCGTTGCCTTTAGCCCAGACGGCAATACCCTTGCTTCTACTAGTGGGGATAATACCGTGATTCTCTGGAATTTAGCAGATTTAACTCTAGATTCACTCCTGCAGGATGCTTGTGATTGGGTAGGTGATTATCTCAAGCACAACGCCCTAAAGAGCGATCGCACTCTCTGCAACAATATTAAAAATTAATCTATTTCCCCATCTCCCCATCTCCCCATCTCCCCATCTCCCCATCTCCCCATCTCCCCATCTCCCTACTGGCGAGTATAGCGATGCTTAACTCCAATCGGAAAATATTCCGGATCACCCATGGGGGTTAATTCTAATTGAGGTTGTTGGTATTCGACTGGGACATAATTGGCAAACTCGCTATTGAGTCGTAACAATTGAGCAAGAATTGAAGCACTAATCGCTTCCTGTTTCTGCTCACTTGCCTCCACCCCAGGCGCTAACTCAACGGCAATAAATAAAAAGCGATTCTTGTCAGCATCTTCTTTAACCTGAAGGACAAACTTACCCGTCACCCAATCTCTAATCACTGGTTGCTCTAATCCCACCGTTACATTCTCAGGATAGATATTGGCACCGAAGTAGGAAACAGTAAAATGAGAACGTCCGAAAACATAGGCAAAAGGTAGAGGATAAATACCTCGATCGCCAAATTTCTGTAACTCGGCAACAGGATCAAAGTCTACTTGTTTCAGGAATTGGAGCATTTGGTCATAGGAAATTAACCCGCCATGATCTGAGATGTGATATCTGATTAGGGGAATACCGTTATCTCCAGAAAATAGTAAAGTTCCCTCTTCAATCTCGAATAAACGACTCAAGGGGTCATATTGTACTAAAGTTGGTAGGCGTGATTCTCCAAATAGAGTACGGGCAATATCTGGATTTTGGGCAAAAAAGCGACGGATACAGATACTAAGGGGCGTTTCATTACCCAAAACCCCAGCATCAGCAGTGCCATAGAGAGAGGCCCAATCATAGCAGGGATTTTGGGAGCCGACGCGATTGCCCACAAGAGTGCGCCACTCTTCACTAAATACTTCCCCAGCAGTAACTAATTTAATTTCATATTGGGACCAATCCATACCGCCAGCAATACCAGTATCAATCACATCCTTGAGAAAGGGCGGATAGCCTAGTAATACCACTTGCTCAAAAGCAGAACCAAGTTCTTGTACCACTCGCAGGATTTCTTCTTTATTATTGCCGGGAGTAATTATAGTAATCGGATAACCCTTACTAGCGAGGTAACGGCAACAGTTAGCAGTATAAACTCCTCCTACCCAAGTTCCTAAAGTAAAACAGACGACAGCGAGTGTAGATTTGCTGTCGGCAAAGAAACTGTCGTGAAAGATTTGCTCAAAGCGGGTCGCAATTTGGAGTTCATCAGCTAAAAAACGCGGCCAAAATGTTGGTTTACCCGTGGAGCCAGAGGAGGCGGCAATCATGTCACACTTTTCTAGCTGCCCATGGCGACACAGAGAAGCTAACGGATGCAGCCGTAGATAATTGCTTTTGTTAGTCAGGGGAAGTTTTTGAAAATCAGAGAAACTCTCAATTGAGGCTGGCGTGATGCTATGTTCCCTTAAAAAAGTTTGGTAGGCTGGGACAGTACTGGCAACTGAGTGAAATAAACTCAGGGCTGCCTCTTCTGGGGAGACTTGCTGATGTCTGTGCAATTGCGCCTCCAAGGGCGTATTCACAAAGTCTTGAAATGCTGTTGTTGCCCGATGACGTTGTTCTTCCTGCATTTTTAGTTAGATAGAGGGGGAGAGGGGGAGATGGGGAGAGAGGGAGATGGGGAGATGGGGAGATGGGGAGACGATTTTTATTAACTTTCTGCCTCCTGCCTTCTGCCTTCTGCCTCCTGCCTCGGAGCCTTTGCTGTTAAATAAACACTAACTTATAATTAAGTCATTACATCGAATTAGTATGAGCCAAGGAATTGCGCCGGGGCTAACCTTAGGCGACGAGCGCTATCGTATCATTCGCCAATTAGGCCATGGTGCCTTTGGACGTACTTATGTAGCTCAAGACTTAAATCGTTTCAATGAGCTGTGCGTTTTAAAGGAATTTGCACCGGAAGTGCAAGGTACCTATGCCTTGCAAAAAGCAGAAGAATTATTTGAAAGGGAAGCTGGTGTTCTTTATAAATTAAAACACCCTCAAATCCCCCGCTTTCGAGAGCTTTTGCGAGTCAAACAGCCGGAAAAGAGGTTGCTGTTAGTGCAGGATTTTATCGAGGGCAATACTTACCACAGCTTACTAGCTCAAAGAAAGCTTCAGGGAGTGCGATTTAATGAAACTGAAGTAACTCAATTACTACTAAATATCTTGCCAGTTTTGCGCTACATCCACTTAAAGGGCGTTATTCATCGTGATATCTCTCCAGATAATTTGATTTTGCGCTCTACTGATGGCTTGCCAGTGCTGATTGATTTTGGCGGTGTCAAGCAAGTGGCGGTAAATGTAGTTTCCCAATTTTCGGCTGCAGCTTTAAATGGTAGCATATCGCGTTCTGCAACCCGCTTAGGGAAAGTGGGCTATGCTCCCCAAGAACAAATGCTTAAAGGTATTGTTTCTCCTAGCAGTGATCTTCACGCACTAGCGGCAACGGTATTAGTATTGCTCACTGGTAAGGAACCACAGGAATTAATTGACGCGCACAATTTTAGTTGGAATTGGCGGCAGGAGGTGGATATTAGCCCCAATCTGGGCAGTATCCTAGATAAAATGTTACACCTCATACCACGCGATCGCTATCAAAGTGCCAATCAAGTTTTGCAAGCCCTTGCTGGCTCTTCCACACCAGAAGTTGAGCCCCCTGAGCCACAAGCACAGCCACAACCGGAATCTACGACTCAAGCCACTGTGGCAGTAGCTCCTGCTCCAGATGCGGCTAAGGTTGCACAATCTTCTTCCCCCATGGCTCAGACACAAATACCTAGCTCAACTAGCAGTGGTTCACTAGGCTGTTTGGGAACTACGCTGCTAGGATTAGCGGGGGTGTTTGCTGTCGGTAGTTTGAGTTTTTTCGCTACGACTTGGTGGCTACAGTACCAGACGCCACCTGAAGAACAAATTGAGCCATCATCGACAGATGAGCCTCCAGTTTTCCAGCTGCCAGACCAACCTACTGTACCGCCACAAGCACAGTTTTCTCAAGAGGAGCAAGAGCGCAAGCGAGTCTTGAGAGGGCAACGTCGTCGTTTGGGTATTAATGATCGGTTTTATGTTGCTTTAGTTAATCAAGCCTTTTGGAATCAGTACCCTAATCAACAAGGACGTCAGTTGACTAATCAACCGGAGGATGAACAGTTACGAGAGCAATGGGATGAAATTGCTGCTCAAGAATTGGAAAAGTTAGAACAGGTAGATTTAAGCCTAGCAGCGCGTCGGCGTTTGGGCAACTATGGGGAAGCCGACATCAATCGTTGGAAAAGGGAAGTCAATCAACTTCACCTCAGTAGCCGTGCTCTCTATGACTTAGCAGATGCTAAGTTTTTAGCACTATTTCCAGAACAACGTGACCAAGAGTTTTTAAAAAAACCTATTGGTCAAGTGTGGCGAGCGATCGCTGCTGATCAACTCAAGGATTTGAAAAGTGGAGATATTCTTGAGGAAATTGTATTTGATCCAGGAGCATTTGGTAAAGAAATTAGTGGCACCCTCCAGCCAGGAGAAGGAAAAGCCTTCATTGCCAGATTAAGAGTTGGTCAGGAAATGGATGTTAGCTTAGAAACAGACCCTAAGGTTTTATTCTCTATTTATGGTCCTACTCGTCAAATTATTTTATTAGAAGATTCGCGCGATCGCTCTTGGCTAGGAGAACTCACCCAATCTGGTTTTTATGAGTTTGTAGTTACCTCCGATGCCCAAAGACCCATTGATTATACATTAGAGCTTAGGGTTGAAGGTAAAGTATCTCCTGAGTTCTCGGCAGAGGAAGAAGAATAAAGACGCGGGGACAGATCGACCGGTCGACGCACCGGACAAATTGGATGGGGATTTAGCCCCAACCAATATTATACACCGCAAGTGACGGTGGGGTATTTGACCCATATTAATTTCGATAAAGTAAGACCAAAATATATGTTGGGTTTTGTTACCTCAAACTAACCTACTAATACTGCCCTCATCCCCCAGCCCCTTCTCCCTATTTTGGGAGAAGGGGAGCAAGTCTAGTAAGTCCCTCTCCTAGGATTGGGAGAGGGATTTAGGGTGAGGGCGAAAAAAGGTGAAATCTTCGCGATAATCTTAAGAAAAAAATTAATCACATAATTTGCGATCACTCTTACTCACATTCGGGTTATTATGGAGGTAGTCTTGCGCCCAATTGCAACTGCGCTCTAGTAAATTGTCTAAGTTTGAATCCAAAACTAGCATGCCCTCATCATTAGCGACAGTGATATTCTTGTCTCTAGGGTTGAGATTAATATCCGAAAACGGATTGGCTGAGTTCAGGGTAGTTTCCTTGAACCAAATACCATTGAACATGCCTAGAGTATAGAGGTTTACACTATTTCCATAATTACTAAGACCTAGTATATTGCCATCAGGGCTGAAGTATAGGCTATAACCATCCTCTTTACTTAGTGTTTTGAGTTCCTTGATATCCTTACTTTTCCATAGCTTAATAGTTTTGTCATCACTAGTAGAGGCAATAGTTTTTCCATCGGGGCTGAAAATTGCGCTTGTTACCCTATCAGTGTGCTTATCAATGGTTTGGCGTAGGGTGCCGTCAAGACTCCAGAGTTTGACGGTGTTATCATCACTGGCAGAGACAATGGTATTGCCATCGGGACTAAAACTAACACTGTTGACTTTATCACTATGTCCCTCGATAGTTTTGCGTAGAGTACCATCAAAATTCCAGAGTTTTATAGTCTTGTCATCACTAGCAGAGGCAATAATTTGATTATCTGGGCTGATACTTATGCTATTGATCCAGTCACTATGATCTTTGAGAGTCGCTAACAAAGTACCATCAGCACTCCAGATTTTCAAGGCATGATCCTTACTAACAAAGGCAACTGCTTTGCTATCTGAACTAAAACTGATTGTGTCTCTAGTGCAATATCCCCTGTTATGCCCTCGGAAAGTCTTGAGTTCCTTTCCATCCTTGCTCCAAAGTTTCACTATATAGTTTTTCCTTCTGGAGTAGGTTTTCAAAGAGTAAGTGTAGGAACAACTGATAGAGTTAATGAGTGAAGCATTAGAGCTAAAGAAGCTCTTAGTAAACCAATTATTATTGGCACTGATTTCCTCACTTAGTGCGGGCAGGGTTTGGATTAGAGTGCCATCAATGTTCCAGAGTTTGACAGTGTTGTCATCACTAGCAGAGACAATTATTTCCCCATTAATACTAAAACTGACACTTTTGACTGCTTTGCTGTGCCCCCGCAGGGTTTTGATCAAGTTACCGTTACGCCTCCAGAGTTTGACAGTGCTGTCAGCACTTGCAGAGGCAATGATTTCACCATCAGGACTGAAACTCAAGTTTGTTATCTCATCGTTATGTCCTTTGAGAGTTGCAAGTAAGTTTCCCTGAAAATTCCAGAGTTTAACAATATGATCTCTACCATTGACACCATAAATAGAATGAACAGAAGCAATAAAGCTATTATTAGGGCTGAAGCTTACGTTCTGTATACCATGGCTATCAATAGTTTTCAGTTTAGTGCCATCGCTGCGCCAAAGTATAATTTCTGTGCGATTAACAGAGGCAATAGTCTTGCTATCCGAACTAAAACTGATTCTTGCTATTTGGTTATTATGCCCTGTCAATGTTTTTATTAAAGTACCGTCATTGTGCCAGAGTTTTATTAAATTATCATCACCAATAGAAGCAATAATTCTACTGTTGGGGCTAAATATAGCGCTCCTAACTATCTCAGTGTGTCCTGGTAAAACTTTGATTAAGGTGCCACTATTACTCCATAGTTTCACCTTGTTATCATAGCCAATAGAGGCAATAATATTACTGTCAGGACTGAATTCAATACTACGGATGTTAGTGTGTTCTGACCAGCTTTTGATAGGGGTACCATCGTCACTCCAGAGCTTAATAGTTTTATTATTGACAATAGCGGCAATAATTTTGCCATTGGGACTCAAGCTGATCTTTGTGACTCTACCTATATCACTTCCTAAATTAATTTCTCGACCATCAAGACTCCATAACTTGACAATATCGTCAGCACTAATTGTAGTAAAGCTCTTGCCATCAGAGCTAAAAGTCAGGAATGAACTGTCTCCTTGAAGTATTTTGATTAGAGTGCCATCATTTTGCCAGAGTTGTAATGGGTTGTGATTACTAGCAGTAGCAACAATCGTCCCGTCATGGCTGAACCTTACCCTGGATATACTAATACCATTGTCTGCATCGGTATTAACATCATAGTTTTGGATACTCCAGAGTTTTACTGTTTTGTCTTTACTAGCAGTGGCAAGGTTTTTGCTATCAGGACTAAAAACAACTTTAGTGATACTGTCGCTGTGCCCAATCAATTCATCATCAATATTGCTACCTAGTAGTTTCGCTGATTTATTATCCCATCGCCAAACTAATGCTCGTAGCTTACCATCAGGACTGAGAGCGGTCTTGGTAAAGGAATTATCGTAAGAAATACTAATATTTTTGAGCAGATTACCCTCAAGATCATAGAATTTTTCTGCGGTATCTTTATTGGTCAGAATAATAGTCTTATTATCTTTGCTAAACCTTATACCAATAGTCCCATAATTATTGATATTTTTAATCTCTTTCCCATCACGCCAGAGTTTTAATTTGTCGTGTTGATCAGCGGAAGCTAGTAGCTTGCCATCGTGACTGAAACTTACACTTGTGATACTACCAGTGTGTCCAATCAAAGTTTGAAGAGGAGTTCCGTCAATGCTCCAGATTCTGACGGTTTTGTCTTCACTCGCCGTAGCTAGCTTCTTGCCATCAGGACTAAAGCTAACGCTGGTGACACTATCAGTATGCCCTTCTAGAGTGGAGGTTTTTTGACCATCAATGCTCCAGATGATAACAGCTTTATCTTTACTAGCCGTAGCTAGCTTCTCGCCATCGGGACTAAAGCTAACGCTGGTGACACTATCCGTATGACCTTTTAAAGTAGCTATTTGTTTACCGTCAACGCCCCAGATGATAACAGTTTTGTCTTCACTAACTGTAGCTAGCTTCTTGCCATCAGCACTGAAACTAACGCTAGTGACACTATCAGTATGTCCTTCCAAACTATTGATTTCTCTTACCTCAGAAATCGCCTGATTCAGCTCCGCCACAATCCTTAACTTGGTTTCAGGTATTGCGCCAATTAACTTTTTTTGTTCTCTCCCTGCTTTGATAGCTGATACCACCCGCTCAAGCTCACTTTTTTTTGCTGAAGACAAAGTAAGATTAGTGAGGTACATATTGATTCCAACTAATGTTGCTAATGCCGCAAATCCTCCCATCGCAACTAATAGTCCTGCCAGTGTAAATGTTGCCCGACGCGACGTTTGCAGTTGCTTTGTCAGAGCCTGATTTAGCTTTGCTTCTGTTAGTTTGCGCTGCTCCCTTTCCTTCTCCAATTCCGCAATTAATCGCGCCGACTGTTGCTGACGCACAAAAGGCACCAAATAATCATGAACCAATTGATAACGCTCAGCCGGAGAAGCTGGAACCCTCAACACTATCCCCGATTTCACTAATATTTCTAGAACTAAGTCTAATATTTCAGCCTTTACCTCTAACTCCAACTCCAAATCAGCCCTAGTCTTGAGGGGGCGAGTATTATTTTCATCTGTTAGTAAATACAAGACAAGTTTGGCAACCTGCTGATGCTCAGGGCCACAATCTTTAACTACTTCTTCTAAAAAACGCCCCACTAGTATTTCTTTGGAACCAGGTATCCGATACTGCTCTAGTGTGGTGATATTTTCTGTTTGCAGCTGTGCACCTATAACTTGTAACTCAATAGGGCGCACCTCCCCCAACTCTCCCGCCAAATCTTCTACTAATTGCTCAATTAACTCTGGCTCTAAGTAAAACTGAGTTTGTTCAGTTAAAGCTTGAATAACAGCCCTCGCGTCTGCTGGGGAGAAGTTGCCTAAATAATAGAGGATATTTTTATCGAGAATATTATTTCTAATGATCTCTAAATCGACGAGGCGATTATTACATTCCAACAAATAATGCAGATAATCTTCCCGCAGTGACAGAATAACTTTTACATAAGGGATATCTAGACAATCCCGCAGAAACTCATAAAATACCCTTCTCTGCTTAGGGTGCTTACAAATGAAGAAAAACTCTTCAAATTGGTCAAAAATTAGTACTGTCAGCAAATTGTGATCAGCATTTGTGTGTAATTGTTCGAGAATAGCGTCGGTGGAATTAACAGCAAAGGCAGGAGGAAGAGGGCAGAGGGCAGAAGGTTGTTCCTGCCTAATAGTCGTCTGCTCTGAATTTATGTCTCCTTTTTCAAGACTTGTTTGTAGAGAAGGAATATATTTCCTCTGTGCCATAGCATCTGTCAAACATTTGCCCAATTCCCCAACCCAATCGGTATAAACTTGCTGTAGAACAGGCAAAACATCGCGGCTGTCAATAGCTCTGTGTGTCAAAACTGGAATTAAACCAGCTTGCACAATCGAACTTTTGCCCACCCCTGATTGTCCTTGAATCACAGTCAATTTATGGTCATTGCGAGCCATGCGCTCCACTAAGCGATTAACATCTTGCTGCCTACCCGAAGCTGCGATTTCTTGAGTAACTGCCCCTTGCGGTTTAGCATCTGGTAAAGCTGGATTAATTACCCTTTGTTTTGGTTGCAATCTGCCTGCACCAATAAAAGCACGGAAACCATACTGCTGCTCAATTGATTGCCGCTCTCGCTTAATATCAAAAGCCTTAAGATATTCCCCCTGTTCAAAATAAAGCGATCGCAACTCCTGCATAATCTGAATATAAAGGGAAGGGTCATACTGAGGATGACCTGATATTATGGCTGTTTCTAAGGTTTTAATTGCCTCTTGTTTCTCACCTAAACCAGAAAGCGATCGCCCTAACGATAATAAAGAAAATTCTCGAATATATTTCCTTAACCATTCAGAAAATCTATCCTGCTCTGACAAATTACCACTAGTGGTTGACTGCTCAAGTTCTGTGATAATTTCTAATGCTTGCTCAGCATATTCTTTCCCTTTAATCCAGACTGACTTTGATAGCTCAACCTCAGCCAATAAATCATAGTCATGGGCAACTCTTACAGGTTCTGGATAACGTTGATGAAGTTTTAAAGCCTTCTTAGCAACAATCTCTAACTCATCCCACTCCTTTAACCTTAGTGAAACTTCCCCTAAGGAATTGATAAACTTAGCCACCAAATCGGGGCGATTATGCTGCTCAAATACCTCAAGAGCTTGCTGAAAATAACTTCTAGCCTTACAGCAAGATGACTCATACTCAGTTCTATTTTCAACAGCATACTTTCGCCACCATAAACCCATATAGAAGAGTACACATCCCTGGCGCTCAATCCATTTAGGATTAGTATTTCTCTCCTGCTTCCTGCCTTCTGCCTTCTGCCTTCTGCCTCCTGCCTTCTGCCTTCTGCCTTCTGCCTTCTGCCTTCTGCCTTCTGCCTCCTGCCTTCTGCCTTCTGCCTCCTGCCTTCTGCCTTCTGCCTCCTGCTTCCTGCCTGCTGCCTCCTGCTTCCTGCCTGCTGCCTCCTGCCTTCTGCCTCCTGACTCCTGAAAAAGTACCAGACTTTGCTGATAATGCCGCCATGAATCTTCCCTCGAATTATTAGCATCTTGTCCCAAAACAAACTCAAGACTAGCTGCCAATTCCGGCTCTAACTGCACACCACGATGTTGCAAATCCTGTAAAGCTGATGCCAATTCCCACCAGCGACAGGAACCCACTTCTAAATTGAAAATAGCATTATTAATAAATCTACCTGCGCCAACCTCTATAATCTTGGCAAAGACTTGCTCAACAGCCTGCTCGATACTCTCAACTAACTCCTCAGTTGTCACCTCAAATTCAATCGGAGCAGCAGCCCAACTAGTGAAATCTGGAGCCACTCGCCTCAGCTTGTGCTCCATGGCATCTGTCACCCACAACACCAGAGGGAAAGGGAAATTTTTACGAAACTCATCCCGCCCATTATTAGCAGTAATTAACAACGCCTCAATCTCATCTACCAACTCCAAACCAGAAATAATTAAAGCTGAAGGCGGTTCCTCTCTCAATTCTTCAATAATTACTTGATAAAGGGACTTAACAGATGGCTCTAAGACTCGCTCTCGACAATTAACAGTACATAATTCTCGCAACTGTGCCATCAAACGCTGGCGCAATTTCCCATAATTGCAGCGCACTAAAATTAGTGAAAACTGCTCCTGAGAAAAAGCAATTGCCCGCCCCAACATTCGCAATGATTCCTCATTGTCAGCATTGACATCCCTTGGCTGAGACTCCACCATCTGCTAACTACCCTTCAAACGCTTCACAAAAGCCCCATGTTCTACTGTCGCTATTCCCGATTGGGCAACTGTTAATACCTTAGCTAAATCTCCCGCTAATAAAGCCGATACAGCTAACCACAAACCAGGAAAAACCTCACTTCTTACTACACCAGACTTATCTGGCTCTAGAGTTACATACCTACCCTCTTTGAGCCTAAACCAATCCAATCGCTGATCGTAAACTTGCCACACCAAATACTCCTGCACTCGATTGCGACGATAAGCCTTAAGTTTATCCCCCAAATCATAAGCAGCACTACTAGCGGCAACTTCTGCAATCAATTCAGGAGCCCCTGCCACATAATCATCCTCATCCAAATACGACTGCCCGCCCAAACTTTCATCTATACGCAATAGCGCATCTGGTTGCGGCTCATTATCCATATCCAAGCGCACCGTAGCATTATCACCAAGTCGAATACCAGGAGTAGCAATACGGTAAATCCATAACCAACCAATAATACTACTATGAGGTTCAGCATGAGGTTCAAAACGCAAAGGCGACGCCATATAAACCACTCCCTCAATTAATTCAGCCTTCTTAATTTGGGGCATAGCCTGATAGCGTCGCTCAAACTCATAGCGCGTTAAGCAATCCCCATTTTCCAAAGGCAACACCTTCCCTAACACCTTCTGCCTTGAAACCGTACCCATTGCTAATCTTATTACTTATTACTTATTACTTATTACTTATTACTTATTACTTATTACTTATTACTTATTACTTAAAGCCAGACTATTTGTAGATTACTGCAACTGCCTCGCCTCTGCCAAAATCGGATTAATACAAAACCATCCCCCCTCATCATCTTGATACTCAAACACAAACATACTGCGCATCAAAGTATGATACTCATCCTCCCCTTTCACTAACTGCTGCTGCTTAACCTGAAATAATAACTCCCACTCCTGCTCATCAACAGCTCTCACTAAAGCATCCCGTTGCCTTCTAATCACATCTTCCAAACATTTACGAGAGAAAGGAGGGTCATCCTTTTGTAAACAACCATAGAGTAGCACCAGTAAATTCCTGGCATGACCACCACTAACTCGGCACAAACGGTCTAAACTTTCAGCAGAATCGAATAACTCTGGAATCAGCTTTAACCTTTGCTCCTCATCAAGATTAGGAAAAGCCCTCGCCAATACCATTTGCCTGAGTAACCCCATGCCTTGATCATAATCACTGCCATGACGCGATCGCACTCTTACCATTGGCAATAGTTTAGGATCTACCCCAAAGCGATTACTCAGCATGCCCTGGTCATTGGAGAATGATAAAACTAGGGGAATTGTATAGACTAGATGGCACTTCAAACTTTTAAGCTGCTCACCCCTATCCACAAATAGATACTCTGGCTGGGTGCGCCCTGTAGGCTTTGATGAATTATCTACCCTATCGAGATTATCGATAATTACCACTAATCCTTGTTTACCCTGCTGCTTAAGAGCTTTAATCGCAGGTTCGAGCAACTCTTTATTAATTAAATCTAAAATATTATCAGTGCGTGGCTCTAGATATTGCCTGAGTTTAGAGCGCAATTCTGGGCTATTTTTCGCTTTAACCGAGATTTCACCAATGCCCACACCCAGAGAAAGCTTTTTGTCCTCTGTATCAATACCAATCTTACCAAGATTAGGAATAGAAGCTGCTGCCGAAACCTCTATTTCTGTTTGTAAGATCTTCCATGCTCCCTGCAGTAAAGCCTGAAAACCTTGCGGTTGCAGATTGACTTTAGTTTGCTCGAGACTTTCACTCACCTGACGGGCAATAGCCAGCAGCACATCAGTTATATCGACATCCGCCATTACCAAGTCTTTACTAGACTCAAAATAGACGACATGAAACCCCTGCTGCTCTAAATGATATTTGAGCCGCAACAACTCAGTAGACTTACCGCAGCCGATATGCCCGGTAAATAATTGACAAGTAGGCTGATTAGGGGAAAGGCGAGTAATTGTGCGCTCCAACTCTTTGATAATCGAAGCGCCCCGCACTGGGGAAAAATCTATATAATATGGTCGATCTTCAGCCCTGCCTATATCCAGAGTTTTACTGGGATTAGCTGCTAAGTAAAACTTCCCCAAATCCAGTGTCATGGTTTCTCTCCCTCGCACAGCTCGATTCTATTGCCTACGCAGCTATTGTGCCAACCCTCATCTCAGAGATAGTGGGAAAGGTAGGAAAATTCATGTATACATAAATCTTGCCATAATTCCTTATTAAAAAGTTTCCAGTTCTAATATCAAATAGACAAAATAATATTATCAATAGTCTAATTTAACTTAAAGTAATAAGTGACAATCCAGAAAAACTATTACTTATTACTTATTCCTTATTACTTATTACTTATTACTCTTGAGTCTTAGCACTGCCACTACTTGGCACACTCAAGCTGTTAAAATAGATGCTGCCAATTGTAAACAAAAACAGAAGATAAGCTAATGCTTGTACCAGATAAATCTTAGCTCTGTAGCCAAATAAAGCTTTAAGTGCTAAACCAGGAAACTGATTATCAGGCAAGATGCTAGTAGTGTTCCAAACCATCGGCCCTAACAGGCAGGAGTGGTATTGAGCCAAGGGATCATTGTAAAAACATAATGCCTCTAAACCACTTTTCATCTGTGCGAGGGCAACAGCAGTTTGGTCACAATGTTTCAGCGCCCCCACCACTAAACCAGCAACAATTAGCAGTAGCAAAACGCCCATCACCTGGAAAAACTGGCGGATATTAATCTTAACCCCCAATTTAAATAACATAAAGCCAATCAAAATAGCCCCAGTCAAGCCGCCAAACGCTCCCAGCACTGGCACAATTCCTTGTTGAAACTGAGCAGTAATAAAGACTACGGTTTCAAAGCCTTCTCGCAAGACGGCAATGAAAACTAAACCAAAAACTCCCCAACCAGCACCAGTACCTTGCTTAATAGCCAAGGCGACATTACCCTCAATCTCGGCTTTAAGATATCGCGCCTGCTGCGTCATCCAAATCAGCATCCAGCTGAGTAAAATAATCGCTATTAGCCCAAACACTGTTTCCATGAGTGGCTCAATAACTGCTTCGTACTCTGGATAGGTGCCATTCAAGGCTTGAATGCCCCAAATAAACAGGGCACCTACCAAGGTGCTGGCGACAATCCCCGCTAGCACACCATTATATACCCAGCCATTAAGTTGTTCAGCTTTAGCTTTTTTTAAGCAAGCTAGTATAATTCCTACTACAATAGCAGCTTCAACACCTTCTCGGAGAGTAATTACAAAAGTTGGTAAAGCCGAACTAAAATCCACCATGATCAGATCAAACAAGAGCGCTTTTTCCAAGAGCTATGCTAACAGGAGTACTAGCTTCGCTCAAAGCAAGCGACAGGAGTTCAGCATCATCTCTATATTTTGAATTCTGACTCCTGTTATAGGCTAACTCCTAGAGATACTATTGTATCAATTAAAATACATGTTTGCTAAAAGCAATTTTCAAGTAATAAGTTTTGGCGTTGCTGAATAAAGGAATAAAGGTATGAATGAGTTTAGCACCGAGACGCTAAGACGCCAAGGTTTAAGTAATTGTTGTTTAGTCGTATCTCAAAATGCCAATTCATTCTCCAATTCAGTAACGCCTAAGTTTTAAGAAAAAATTAATAAACAATAAATGTTCTTGTTGTCACTTATTACTTATTACTTATTACTTAATAGGCATACTAGCTGAAGTCACGCAACATTTTCTTAATTTCTAAAGTGTGTAGTTCTTCCTGACCAATTTTAGTGCGGGCAAATTCTTCGAGGTAAATGCTAGCATTCTCTACAATCTCAAGCAATTCTTTATACATAGTGAGTGCTTTAGTCTCGTGGTTGAGGCTTTCCTCAAGCAGATCTTTGACTGAGTGTTTATTTGTTTCATCAATTGGAGCAACCATCTGAGTGGGATGCCCTTCCAAACCAACGATAATTTCTCCAGCCTCTTGGGCATGAAGCAGGGATTCGCTTGCCTGCTGTTTGAAAAAATCTACAATCGGAATCCGGTAGGGGCCAGTCACCATTAGGGAGTAGTGGGTGTAGCGCACAACACCTGCCAGCTCAAATTGCATAATGATGTTGAGTTTATTGGTGGTTTCATTCAAGTCGAGGTCTTTAAGCATTTTTGCAGTTGCCCATGATCTAGATTTATCTAGGCTGCTAATAGTTCAGCCCGAGAGAAACTTTAACAACTAAGCTCAAGGCTAAGCGTTGGTCAAGAACATTTTGAGGAAATTATCCCATAGAGCTGAATCTGGGCAAATGCCCTCTCGGGGCATTGCAAATTTTGCGGAAAAATTGTTTTATTAAGTTTTGTGTATACAGTCTCATTAATGAATCGTCATGACAACCAGGAAAGTGCAGCTGCTGTGGGCAAGTCTGATCTTGCTGTCGACTGGGATGCTTTTGGGCTGTTCCCAGAATGCAAATAACAGCGAAACTCAGTCCCTAGAACAAAAGGGAGTACTCCAATTTCGTGCCAATGGTGAGGATTTTGTCCGCAAGGGCTTCGTCTCCAAAGATGGGTGGCAAATAAGTTTCAATCATTTATACGTAAATTTAGCAGAGATTACTGCTTACCAAAGTGAACCCTCTTTTAATGCTGAAGCTGGTGGCAGTATCCAAGCCCAAGAGAAGGTTGTCTTTGAGCAAGCAAAAACGGTGGATTTGGCTGAGGGTGATGAGGATGCTGAGTCTATTCTCGTAGCAGAAGTAGCAAATGCTCCCACAGGTCAATATAATGCTCTATCCTGGAAAATGGTTAAGGCACAACAAGGTTCTGCCATTGGTCAAACCTTAGTTATGGATGGTATAGCTCAAAAGGATGGACAAAAAATTGAGTTTGTGGTAAAGCTTGACCAGGAAATAGAATACCGATGCGGAGAGTTTGTTGGTGATGAGCGCAAAGGAATTCTTTTGACAGATGACATGGCCCAGTTAGAGTTAACTTTCCACTTCGATCATCTATTTGGCGATCGCAATGCACCAGCAGATGATGAAATTAATACAGGTGCCCTAGGCTTTGATGCACTAATTGCCCTTGCCAAAGATCAAAAGCTAGAGGTGGATGGGGCACAATTGAAGTCAGGACTCTCAGCCAAGAAATACAAACAGCTTGAGGATATTATCTCTAGTCTAGGTCATGTTGGCGAAGGTCACTGTCAAGCCAACCCGATAGATTAGATAAATGTAAAGATAGTTGTTTTTAAGGTCAGACAATAGCAGATTAATCCCTGGTCAGTTAAAAACCTTGACAGTATTTATATGCCCTTGTTTCAGTGGAAAATTATCACACCGCTCATCTTGGTTTCGATTTTTAACTGGCCGATAAGAGCCACTGCTCATGGTGTCAAGATTGAAGCTAAAAATACTCAAGCAATTGAAATTTATGCTCAGTATGATAACGGCGAACCGATGTCAAATACCCAGGTGACGGTTTACGCTCCTCAGAATCCTGCTACCCCTTGGCTGCAAGGTACTAGTGATGAAAGCGGTAAATTTGTGTTCGTACCTGATAGTTTACAGCCTGGAAATTGGGCGGTTCAGGTTCGTAAAGCCGGTCACGGCAACATAATTAATATTACCCTAGGTGAAGAGGCAGTAGAGGTAAATAGTAGGGAGGTAAACAATAACTTTGCTACAAGTAACAATTCTAATAGCTCATACACAGCTCCTCAAAAAGTGTTAATGGGAGCTGCTATTATCTGGGGATTTGTTGGTACAGCACTGTTCTTTTCGCGGGGCAAAAGTAATGCACATTCCTGATGGTATCTTGCCTGCTTCTGTTTGCATTGCTGGTTACGCGGCTACAGGTGGACTTATTTGGTACTCACTGCGTCGGATTCATCGATCTCAAAATTCTCAACAGAATATTCCCAAGGCATCTTTATTAACTGCTGCTTTTTTTATTGCTTCTTGGATTCATATTCCAGTACCTCCTGCTAGCGTTCATTTAATTCTTAATGGATTGTTAGGGACAATCCTTGGTTATTACGCCTTGCCTGCAATTGTTATTGGTTTGTTCTTTCAAGCAGTGATGTTCCAACACGGTGGTTTATCTACTTTAGGTGTCAACGCAATGATGATGGGGATACCAGCGCTAATAGCTTATTACTTGTTTCAAATACGTCATTTTTTCGGTCGAAAAAATCGGATTGCAACTGTTATTTTTGCCTTCTTGGGCGGTGCTGGTGGCTTAGGAATTACAACTTTGATGTTTATCTACTTTGTGATTACTAATATTCCTGCAAATATTGATGTTGAAGCTGAACGAATAGCTACTTATGGGCTGGCCCTTGCCTATATACCCCTAATAGCAATTGAGGGTACATTTACAGCAGCAGTGGTTCTATTTTTGGAACGAGTCAAACCAGAACTCCTGAAAGATTTATGAAACATGGACTCGATGCCTATGCAAATCTGGATTCTCCTATCCATCACTGGGAACCCAGATATAAGCTGGTAGCATTATTAAGTTTAATTTTTGCCTTTTCTTTTGTGCAGAAGTTGAGTCTGCTACCAGCAATGATCATAGTAACAATAACTCTTTACAAAATTTCTCAGCTGCCAGCATCTTTTTTGCTTACTCGCTTGCGTTACCCTGGTTTTTTTCTCGCATCAATCGCTCTACTATTACCTTTCAGTGTCGGTAGTGAGGTAATTTTTCAGATTGGTTTTTTGGCAGTGCGAGAGGAGGGAGTATTGAGTCTTGTCCTAGTTGTTACGAGGTTTCTCTGTATTCTCACAGTTAGTTTGATTATATTCGGCACAGCACCTTTTTTTACCCATATTAAAGCCATGCGATCGCTTGGTCTTCCAGCTATTCTTGCTGATATGACACTTTTGTCTTATCGCTACATCGAACAATTGGCTGATGACTTAGTAAAAATGAAGCGGGCAATGCAGTTGCGAGGCTTTCGCCCTACTAATTTTAATCTTCGTAACCTGAGGATTCTGGCATCCCTTGCGGGAACTCTGTTAGTGCGCAGTTACGAACAATCGGAGCGAGTTTACAGAGCAATGATTCTACGTGGATATGGTTATGCCCCTCAAAATATTTCCGGTCATAGAGAGGTTTTAGGGAAGCCTAGTAACACTGCTAATTGGCGCTCTGTAATAGCACTGTTGTTGAGTTTGTTAATAGCATTTGGTTTTGTGCTAGCAGAAATACTTTTTTAAGAATCCCACGCTGATAAGAGGGTAGGATTCTTATTTCTACTAGTTTTCAACTGACAAAATATTTTGTTATCCAAAGTCTTATATTCTCTGTCGATTGTGACTATTAATAAATTAATAGTAATCTTTATAAGAAATTAACAATGATGGCTGTGAAAAATTTAGCTGATTAGCAACTGTATTGCCCGCTACAGAAAAAACACAACAGCTATAATTATCAAGAGTTTAAGCAGAGTTTTTAAGTTATTCTGGATCAATTAGAATGTCATATGATGTCAAATGCTATCAGATCCAATAAGATACCAGAGGCAAAAATTGACTCAGAAAACTTCAGCTGCACTGGCACAGGAAACTACCTCATCCTCCTATGCTATAGTTGTTTCAGAGCTATGTTTCTCCTACCCAGACCAAGGGGATGTTTTGCGAAAAGTCAATCTTCGGATCAAGCCAGGGGAACAGGTGGGTCTGATTGGTCCTAATGGTGCTGGAAAGACGACATTATTTCTCTCACTCTGCGGTATTTTTAAGCCATCCGGTGGAGAAATTCTACTATTTGGTAAACCTGTAGTGGTGGGAGAGTTTCGCCCGGAGATTGGTCTAGTTTTTCAAAACCCCAATGACCAGTTATTTCTACCCTCAGTACAAGATGACGTGACCTTTGGACCAGAGAATATGGGGCTATCCTCTGAAGAGGTTGAAATGCGAGTCCAACACGCTCTCTCAGTAACTGGCGTCAGACACTTGGCCCAGAGAGTACCCCATAACCTCTCTGGGGGTGAAAAATGTATGGTGGCGATCGCTACTGTTTTAGCAATGCATCCTCAATTAATATTATACGATGAACCCAGTGCTAACCTCGACCTGCGGGCTCGCCGTCGCCTGATCAGCTTTTTAAAAACTTCACAGCAGACGAACTTGATCTCTTCTCATGACTTAGAATTGATTCTAGAAATTTGCGATCGCGTTATTCTCCTAGATGAAGGACAAATAATTGCTGACGGTAGCCCTACTGAAGTTATGGGGGATGAATACTTAATGGAAGCACATGGTTTGGAAAAGCCTCACTCGCTTAGTCCTCATTACTGTTAAAAATTTGTAAGCTGTTGCGCATTTATGCGCATTTAGCATTGCAGTTTCAACTATTTTAGGGAAACTCTAAAATCTTTTCCCCATCTCCCCCTCTCCTTAACGGGGGAGTAACATTTGCTTTTTTTGCTACAGTGTTTTTTGCATAAGAGATAAGTGATAACAAAAAACCACTTATTACTTATTACTTATTACTTATTACTTATTACTTATTACTTATTACTTATTACTTATTACTTATTACTTAAATTAGAGGTGCTGCTCAAGCCAACTGCGGTTAAAAATCGATGCATAAATCCGGTTATGCACTTTCAAAGCCCCCTGTTGCTTGACTACTAACCCTGACAAGAGCAATTCCTTTTCTTCTGGAGAGTCAACGGCAATAACTTCTCCCTGCTGCTCAATTTGTCGATATATCTCTAATAGCCGCACAGATTGTTTACTCTTGAGGAGGCGATTACGGATAGTTCTCAAGTGCTCTGGTTCATCCTGTGATTCCCAATTATTTATTATCTTGGTTTGTACCAAATTTTCAATCCATTCAATTTCTCTATTAGTAGGGATTGCAGATGAAGCGTTGCGGATAAATTGACAGAGCTTTTGAGTTAAAAAAGGCTGCCCACTAGTCCATGCTAATACTTCTTTGAGTACTGTTTGAGGATTGCTCACTTTGTCAGTCAAGCCTTGCAGCAAGGGTTGGGCTTCATGCTCTCTAAAGCCTTCCAATTGAATTGCTTGAGAGATATTAAAGGGGGTTCTTTGGTAATCGGTAATTAAGTCTGAGGGGGTGGCGACTCCAAAGAGAGCAAAGGTTAAATTTCGATATTCTGGATTGATACTGCGCTGGTTATAGCAAGAGCGAATCAGGGCAAAAAAGTCATTAACTGGAAAATTAAAGCTCAAGACGCTATCAATTTCATCGATAAAAATTACCATTTTTTTGGGAAAAGCGTCATCTTTGGGAGCAACTTCAACTAGCAAAACTTCTTCAATGAATTGACTCAAGCGCTGAAGGGGACAAATGTCTGCTTGCTCCTGCCACCAAGTTTTTAACTTCACTTTTTTTAGCAAACCAAAACTTCGCCATAGCTCTACTGCCAATCCCTTATACCATTGCTCAGGGGTGACATTTTCGCTGCCAATACGGGTTAAATCAATTGCCCCACAGCTAAATCCTTCATGGTTAAGGTGGTTGATCATACGTACCATTAAGCTTGATTTGCCCATCTGGCGAGGATTGAGAATGTAACAAAACTCCCCATGTTTTAATGCTTTGTAGAGATAACGATCCGCTGAGCGCACTACATAAGTGGGAGCATCCATGGGTAAGCTTCCCCCTACTTGATAGTCACAGCTAGAGGGTTGTTCGTCACTCTTTAGTAACTGGTTTTCAAAAATTAATTCGGCTTGAGTGGCTTTGAGGATTTCTAGGGTTTGTGAGAGCTCGTGAGTGCGCTCTTCTACTTTAAGCTCTAGATTGCGGTTATAGTCTTCTAATTGTCCATAGAGACGGGCATTTTCAATGGAAATAGCCGCTTGGGCGGAGAGGGTGCGCAGGAGTTCCACGCGCTCGCGGGTAAAGGCGTTAGTGGTAAGGTTATTTTCCAGATAGAGGATGCCGCTAATGTGACTTTGATTGATTAGGGGGGTGCAAAGGATGGATTTGGCTTGGGTGGCGATAATGTAGCGATCGCTGGTATATTCTCCTTCGTTGACGGCATCGTTTAAAATCACATTGTTTTCGGTGCGATCGACATAATTGACAATAGCTGAAGAAAGTAAGGCATTGTCTGGTTGTGCTTCGGTTTCGATGGGAATCGATTGCAGGGCTTCAACCTCACTATTATCGGCAGTTCCTGCAGCTTCAATAAACCAATTGCCTTCTTTTTTGAGTAAGAGAAAGCCTTTTTCTGCCCCGGCATTGGCAATAGCAATGTCCATGAGTTTTACCAGCAAATTTTTTAAGACGATTTCTCCTGAAAGGGTTTGCGAAGCTTTAATTACAGTGGCAATATCGAGGGATTCTGTTGCTCTTGCTGTTGTGGTAGAAGTTGTGGTGGTGATTCCTTGAGTTGTGGAGACTTGGGAAACAAACCATTGCGGATATCTTTTTTCTAAATCTTCGACTTTTGCCGTGGCTCCCCACCGGGAATAGCAATAATGAGCCTCTATCATGTAAGCGCGGGCCGCTGTTTCCTGACCCCAATCGAGATAAAATTTGGCAGTGAGTTCGTTGGCAAGCGCTTCTTCTTGGATATACTCATTTTCCTTAGCACCAGCAATTGCTTTGTTATAGAATTCGATCGCTTCGGTTTTTTTTTCGATCGCTCGATGGTATTCGGCTTCCACAAGATAGAACTTATGTAAGAAATTCATTGGTGCTGAATCTGACCAAAGTTTCATTTTTTCTTGGTTTTTTCGCACCCCCGACAAGAGCGCCTCGCGATCTTTCAAATCAGATTCCGTAACTGGTGAGTGATAAACCGCTAATCGCGTTAAGGAATTGTAAAAATTCCAAATAGGTCTCAAACTATGACTCTCTAAAGGGCCGCCTAAAAACCCTTGAGCTTGGGCTGAATTACTGATGATCAAGGCTTCACTAAATTCTTCAAAGAGATAGCAGAGTGTGGCTTTTGCTATACATATTAACCCCAGCCCAATCCCGTTGTTGTTGTTCTTAAAATCGGCAATTAAGGATTCTTCATCCATTGCCTTCCCTACTAACCGATAGGTTTGACCCGATTGTCCCCGTAAATTTAACACTGCTTGCCAATAGGGACGGATCTGGTTAATTGAGGTTTTTTGACCTATCCTCTCCATCCTTTCGCTAATACGCTCGAATTCTGTGTCTGTCTCTGAAAGCTCTGTGCCTGTCAAGTAAAGGTGAAAGCCATAATTGGCATTGAGATAACCGCCATATTGTAACTCCCCAGTTTCCAAGGCAACCGAGAAAGCATCTTGGAATGGTTCGATACACTCTCTCAGGTGAATTGTCCAAGGATATACAAAGGGATAAACTTGCTCTACAATCGCTGGCTCAAACTGCCTGGTGTTAAACTTGGCAAGTATTTTGAAAGCTAATTGACCGTATTCGTAACCTAGGGTAAATTCCTCCATCAGACCACAGCAAATCAGCCCGTAACTTGCATAACCAATAGAGGAGGCAGGGGCATTTCCATAAGTAATTGAAAGTTCGACTTGTTTTAAGATCGCGAGGTTAAATAATAGGGGAGCGATGAAACTCGACGAACCGAGAATTTTGACTAAAATAGCTAAAGCTTCGCAGATAAGTGGGTCTTGTATTTCGGGTAGGTTGGCAAGAGTTGCAGGTTGACGCTCGCCGATGAGAGTTTGAACATCGGTCAAAGCCGTGGCAAAATCTTCTTGAGAGGGTTCTGGCGGAAATTCAATCCCCAAAGTGGCTAGAGTTTCCAAACCAACAGCTAGAGCTTCAGCAAGTCGTGCTTGATTGGTATAGGCATCAAGTTTTATTTTTCCTAATTCAAGGCGATCACGGGGCGTTTTTGCTTCCTTGGCAAGGGTCCCTGCTAATTCTTCCATCCGTTTGCTCTCTCTGTTGAGATAAGCGGCTTTAGTTGCTTCTTGATACAAGCTGAGAGTTAATTCGTATTGAGTTTGCCAACTTTTCTCTTCCAGCAGAGATATGCCCATATCCAAATAAAAGAGCGCTGCACCATAAGCATTGGCTTCCCTGGCTTTGGTTCCTGCTTGTAAGTTTAAGTGAGCTAATTTTTCTCGCTCCTTAGAATCCTTTAACAATGCCATGCCTTGATCGAAGTGATCGACAATATCAAATAGCTTTTCTTCTCGTTCGCTTTCTGGGGTATTTTCTAAGAGAATACGTCCTATAGCGATATGTTTCTCGGTTCTTTCTGGTTCGGGAATGAGGGTATAGGCAGCTTGTTGAATGCGATCGTGAACAAACTTATAGGATTGAATCAGTAAGTTTTCGTCCAGTTCGGATAGCGGAATAATAAAATAGCGATCAAGAGCAATTTTCAAGGATTCAAAAATCTCTGGCGGGGATTTTTCTTCGATCCATGTTAGTGTCGTTAAGTTAAATTCTGCTCCCAAACAAGCAGCAAGGGATAATAGTTGTTGACTTGATTCCGGTAATTTTTGGAGTTTTTCTACCATTAATTCTACGACGTTGTCGGTGAAGCCCCTAGCTGCGATCGCTGCTATATCCCATTGCCAACTCCTCGCTTGCCGATGAAATCGCAACAAGTTTTCATCCTGTAATGCTTGTAAAAATCCATTGATAAAGAAAGGATTTCCTGCGGTTTTTTGCCAGACTAATTCTGTTAGATTGCTTACGGCTTCCGGAATCTGCTGTAGCGTATCGCCAATTAAACTAGAAATGTGCTCTAGGGATAAAGGCTTTAAATCAATTTGGCTAATGGTAGCATTATGTTGCTGGAGTTTGGCGAGGGTCGCTACTAACGGATGATCGCTAGCCACTTCATTATCGCGATAGGCTCCCAACAACAAAAGAGATTCGGTCTGTCCTTCAACTAACATTCGTTCGAGCAGTTGTAAGGTTGCCAAATCCACCCATTGCAAATCGTCGAGAAACAGGGTTAACGGATGATCCTGATGGCAGAAAACATGGATAAAGTTAGCGATAACCAGGTTAAAACGATTTTGTGCTTCGTTGGCTTCTAAGGTGGGAACAGCAGGTTGTTTACCGATGATCAATTCCACTTCGGGGATGACATCAATAATAATTTGTCCGTTATTTCCCAGCGCTTGCAAAAGTTTGTCTCGCCACACTTGCAATTGAGCTTCACTTTCTCCCAATAATTGTCCGATCAGTCCTCCAAAAGCCGCGACGATCGCTGAATAGGGAATATTGCGCTGAAATTGGTCGAATTTCCCAGCAATAAAATAGCCCTGGTTTGCTGTAATCGGTTTATAAAGTTCTTGTACGAGGGAGGATTTTCCGATACCAGAATAACCTGCTACTAACATCAGTTCGACTTTTCCTGTGTTGGCAACTCGCTCGAATGCCGCAAGTAATGTGGCGATTTCTTCTTCTCGTCCGTAAAGTTTTTGGGGAATTTGCAAGCGCTCTGAAATATCTTCTTGTGCCAGGGAAAAGCAGGCTATATTTCCAGTTTCTTCTAACTGATTCAGACAAGTTTCTAAATCTGCTTTTAATCCCTCAGCACTTTGATAGCGTTCTTCGGCATTTTTTGCCATCAACTTGATGACAATATCTGCTATTGCTTGGGGAGTCGATGGTTGGTGAGTGACGAGGGCAGGTGGAACCTTAGCAATATGACAATGAACTAACTCTAAGGACTCACTACTTTCAAAGGGTAATTTCCCTGTGAGCATTTCATAGAAGGTCACTCCCAAAGAATAAAAATCTGTGCGATAGTCTAAACTGCGGTTCATTCTTCCCGTTTGTTCGGGAGAAATGTAGGCCAGAGTGCCTTCCAAAACATTGGGATTTTTCAGGGTGGGGTTTTCTCGACTCAGTTGAGTGGAAATCCCAAAATCAATAATTTTGAGTTCCCTAGTTTGGGGATTAAAAACAATATTGGCAGGATTAATATCTTTGTGAATAATATGTTGAGCGTGAATTTGTCCTAAGCTTTCAGTAATAGTGATCGCTAAAAATAAAAATTCTTTCAAAGGCAGATTTTTGTGCTGTTTTAGCCATTGTTTGAGGGAAATAGCTCCAAAGTCTTCTAGGGCGATGGCATAACTGCGTTGCCATTCTTCGAGGCTGTAGGCTTTGACGATTCCAGGGGAGTTTAATTGGCAAGTGAGGTGATATTCTTGTTTGTAGCGGCGAATTTGCTCTGGGGTGGGATAGTCTCGGTTGAGAAATTTGAGGATGACGGGTTGGCGGTTGCCTACTCGTCGAGCACGATATACTTGCGAGTTCGCACTATCGTGGATTTGAATTAAGTTCTCGTATCCAGCCAGGGCAACCATAAAAATAACCTATATAACTATCACTATCGAGTTCGTATGCACACCTGTTCTGGTGTTCCCCTTACAGTCGATTTTACAAACAAACTATAACAGCGAGTCGAATTTTTCAAATGCGACTCGCTGTTTGTGAATATGGGTTAGAACTGGAGTTTTACAAGTTGCGTTTTGTGGTGTTGAGGGGACAATTAATCCTTTGTTCTTTTCCTAGAGTTTGAACTAGCATCTTGATGTGATTAGGAGTTGATACGCAATACTCTGTCTATTTATTCACACTATTATTATCTAATTTTCAGAACACTTTAACTCTCTGAATTTTACCTTGCCAATAATAGGTTTAGCATCCTCATTGCTTACCGTAATGTAATTAGCTAGGTATGGTATTTGGTATATTTGGCAATAATAATCTACTGCTACGCCTTGTGGATTATCACTTTGTGCTTCTGACTCTATTTTATTACCACCCTCAGGTGTGATCAATTGGCATGATTTGTTTCGTGTTTGTTGTAAAAATATCGCTTGATCCGATTCATTGTACACTCTGTACTGCCAATGTTTTGCCTTAGCTGGTATTAGATTTCCAGTTTTAGTATCTCGTTTGCAAAGGCTTGCATTACAAAATTTTGCATCGTTGAAATCACAAAAATAATCATTGCGTTGTTGGTCATCGCATATTATCGTGACCTCTTCTACGGGATCAACACTAATTGTTTGTCCTAAAGCAGGGGAAGCGATCCCCGATAGCCATAGAGCTACAACCATAATGACACTGAAAACTTTCGTCAGATTTTGCATTTTTGAATCTCCTTTAGATCTATAGGTTTTGTACTTTAATTGAATGTCCTTTGAGCATAATCTGGCAATCAATCTGTTTTTTTAGAGAACAATTCAAGATTGCGCAGTTCGAGCATTTGTTTTCTGATTTAATCGACTCCAAAATTTCTTCCCCTTGAATTTTCATCTCTGCTGAAGGGGCAAACTGCTTAAATTCAGGTTCTAGATACTCAGCCCACATACTGGGAGGTTCAATAACGTGGGAATCGGCATCGATAATCGAATATCCGTTGAACATAATATGACCTTACATTTGGGAATGCACGTCGGTTATTAGAAGCATTGACATCTCCCCGCTTTGAAAAACGACGCGGGGGGAAGAAGTCTTGCTCCCTCTCCTGGCAGGGGAGGGCTGGGGAGGGGTTGTTTGGGATTTATGCAAGAGGTCTAATCTATCGCAGAACTTCAGCAGGAGTTAGGAGTTGAGCAAGAAGAAGAAAAAGAGAGAAGAATAGCGATCGCACCAGGGATGTTAGTTTTACTCTTGGATAACTTAGAACTTTTTAGTCCAAGAATTTCCATTCCCCCAGGTGATAGAATCGAAGTACGGTGAGATACAACCAGCTTTCTGCTCAGAACCGCCAAAGCTCATACTTACTATATCCTCACCCTCTCTCACAGTACCTTCAGCATAGTTCCAATAGGGGTTTTGTTCTTTCCAGTGAACTAATATTTTATCCCCTTTTTGAATAACCACAATGTCTCGATTACCGTTACTAGCCTCCCATATTCCAGAAAGAGTTCTCTGATCCATTTTTTTGATTTCCTCCAAGTGTGAATAAAAGGAGTGGACTTTAGTTTTCCACTGTTTTTTGCTTTCTGAATACTAGACGTTACTCCCTATAATTTTCTGACTCTTTTTTCCCAAAAAAATAAATTGCCCAATTTCTTACTGGGAGCATGTCAGGTTTGCAAATCAATCCTTTGCCCGCACTTCGTGCCGCTTCGCTAACATCCCCCAGCCCCTTCTGGCAACATTGCCAGAAGGGGAGAAAGCCTTCAAAGTCCCTCTCCCAGGCTTGCCAGAGGGATTTAGGGTGAGGGCTTACAAAGGTGACATGCTCACCCATCCAATATCTCTATCAAACAAATTTACTGGATTTACTTCCACAACTTTATGGCTCGGTCATTGTACCTCAAGCTGTGGCAAATGAATTAGCTACTCCACCAATCTAATCTACATCCAAAAAATAGCGATCGCAGAAGAAGGAGCTTAATCGCCCTCCAAAATTCCCAACAGGACTCTAACTAAGCTATCCAAATCATCAGGCACTTTAAACAGATTGAGATCTTGAGTAATCTGTTGCTGATTACGTTCTAGTTTACCAAATCGCCAAACATCACCAATTGTCACCGCCCCATAAAACACATTCTGTTCTTCAATGTGAGATAGGGCAATTAACTCAACTGCTAACTGGGTAAATCCTCTAGTAAGGTCATCCTTTTTGGCTTCAATAACCAGTAAATTATTGGTTGCGCGCAACAGATAATCAAGATTACCCTTGAGCCAATTATTAACGTTTAAAGGATATTCAATGCGCAATTGACATTGGGAATAAATAACAACTTCCAGCATGATGGGTGATACCAGTGTTTCTCTTCTAGCAGTTTCATTGCTGAGACTGACAAAAGGCAAAAAAGTTCTGATTTTTTGCTTGAGTTCTGGCAGATTTTCTAGTTTTCGAGTCGTTTTAGGTAGAGATAGCTCGGCTCTTGTGAGTGAATAGTCGAACTCAGCTAAAATATCATCAGCTTCATAAGGTAACTCGAAGTAAGACCGAAAGGTGTAAGAGCAACCTTCTTGCAGAATTTTGATTTTTGCCATAGTGCCTTCCCGTTACTCCTGTTAAGCTAATCCACGTTGAATTTACTCCCTTTATATATGGGTGCACACTTCTCCGAGCCTAAAAAATAGTATCAAAAAGTAATAGCAATCGCCACCAACCTACTGCCAAAGTGGGGTAAATAGAGACTGGCTAGAGTCCCAAAGGGGTGAGCGAAAAAAGGCGTGGGGAAATAAGTAAGCAGACGCTCCAGACACGGAGACGCTCCAGACACGGAGAATTCAAGTCCCACGCAAAATTTCGTTCACCCGTCCCAAAGGTAAACACTAGCCATCGCCTCTTGAGGAATGCAATCACCTTTGGTGGATTTGGGTTAGAACTGGATACTCCTTTTAATTCTTTGATGCCTTCTAAATTCTGCCCATTGCTGTCCCCGTCTCCCACTAATTTCTGGTTTCGTGGAGGGATAGCAATAGAATTTGCGGCTACACCTTCGGTTCCCTTAGCACCACTTTGTGCCGATGGGGCGTGGACTAAGGTCAGATCAGGAGTATTCAAATCCGCGCTAGCTGGTGTAGAAGTGGTTTCCACCGCCTTGCCCTCCAATAGTGTAATCTCTGAGTCCAAGGCTTTCTTGGCATCTAGCTCCCTTTTCTGCAGCTTTTCTGTTGTTTCCCCTGGGGTTGACCACATCAAAGAGCCCACCGTAGCTACTTCCCTATCAGTGCCTCGGAAATAGCCGCTCAACTTCTCTTTGAGCAGTTTCCGTGCCAAAGAGATGCGCTTGCAAACATTATCGTAGGTTATCCCTTGTTCTTCGGCAATTTCTGTATGAGTACGCTGTTGATAAAAATGTAATATAAAACTATTGCGCAACCGTTCCGGTAAAGAAGCGATCGCCTGCTTGATAACAGTTGCTTTCTCTTCAGTTTCCAAGGCTTTCTCTGGGGTATCAACTGCGATCGCTGTTTCGATATTCTCCGTTGCCCCCACCCATTCCAAACTTTCTACACCTGCCGCTCCAAGAGAGCGTTGGCGAATTGTATCGATACAGAGGTTGCGAGTCAACTGCATCAGCCACGCCTTCAAATTATCGATTTTCTCTGCATATTTCTGTACCTTTTCCCAAGCCTTGAGCATCGCCTGAGACAAGGCGTCTTCGGCATCTGTGGAGTTGAAATTCATCAACTTCAGACAGCAGCGATAAAGTGGGTCTTGAAGTTCCTGCCATTGCTGCCAAAACTCGGAGACAATATCTTCGGGAACGGTTTGAGTTAATGCACCGTCACTATTGCACCTGATGTCGCTAGATTGCATAAAATTATCAATTGGATCTCAAGAATATGGTTAGTTATAACTTGAAAGGTTCAATCAAGTTGAGAAATGCACGAGTTAGCTTGGTGTGAAAAAACTTTGGTGACACCTTGGGAATAACTTGTCCATCAATTAGTTCATAGGTGGTATCTCCTTCACCTGGAGGTAGATAAAAAAACTCCTGTAGCGTTAATTCAGTTTGGGATTGAACAATCTGTCTGATTTGTCTATAAATAATAAATAGAAGAGGTTTGGAACAAGGGGGAGAGCGTCACATCCATATGGGAAAGGCTGTTAAACTGCAAGCATGGAAAAAGAGTATCGTATTTTCTAATACTTATAATTAACTCTAAGGCTGTTCCCTTCTGACTCGGAGACTCGGAGACTCCTTGCCATCACTCAAGTTTCATCTTTCATTTAGCCTCGCCATGGACTACAAGGGAGATAGCGTAGACATAAAATGTTGCTCTCCCTTTTTCGTAAAATACCGCCTATATAATTCACAACCTGCGATTGCTCGAGTACCTGAGAGTTTAATCAACCCCATACTGCTTAACTTGTGAGTCAGGGTAGGATCTAAGGGCACAGGTTCAGTAGCATTAAGAACAGTACCAAGAGCTTGTGTTAATTCCGGCTGTGTTTCCAAAGTTACCCAATGACGCTGTAAGTGATGAGCATAAATTCCAGTAGCATTGGGAGCAGTATCTAACAGTTGTGACAGAGTTATTTCCATCTTACTAAGATGATAGAGTGCTAAGTGTACTAGTGCCGGGTGTCCACCCACCATGGCCATTAATTGTCTAACTTCTTCCCCATGTGCCCAGTCTAATTCGTAGCGTTTGGCCAACTCTTGCACCTCTTCCTGGCTAAAACCCTCTAACTGAATCGTTAGCCCGACATTGAAAGGAGACTGGTTAAGCTCAAGAGGAACGTAAATTTCCGTCGAATTAACCACGAGCAGGCGGAGCTTTTGCCAGATGGGCAGTCTTTTAGCTTCTTCGTACCAAGAGCGCAATAGAGGTAAAAAATCCTTTGCCACTTGGGGATGCTCGAAAATATGGTTCACCTCATCCAATGCCAAGAGCAGGGGAGCATTAATTGACTCTAGTAGATAGTCTTGGAAGTAGAGGGTAGAGCTAATTTTGCTACCCAAATCTTCATCCCAATACTCGTCTAACATTGGTTTACGCTGAAGCTGGCGAGCGATGTTGGCACAAAGCCAGCGTAAAAATTGATTCAAATTGCTTAAAATTGGTCGTTCGACTTGCTCTAGGTTCAAGCTGACAGTATGGTAGCCCAAGCGATTCCCACACTCAAGAATCCTCAGCAGCAGAGAAGTTTTGCCCATTTCTCTAGGAGCTTTAATCCTAATTAACGCTCCTGGTTTCTTAATTTCCTGACAAATTTGCTTCTCAAGGGAAGAGCGCTCGAGGTAAAAAGGAGAGTCGAGAGGTACAGAGCCACTGGGGTAGCAAGGTAGTGTTTCCTGATTAAGATTAAAGGAAACCTTGGTCAAATCTTGCTGATAAGGTTTTGTCTCTGGGGCAACCTGAGCCGTGCTATAAGACTCCAGCAGCACCCGACAGTTTTTTTTTGTCACGCGTTGACCAATAACCTCAGAGAGTCGCTGATACAACTCTGGGGCAACATTATTGGTAAAGTAACCGGGACTATAACCTGCCTCGAGCGCAATTTGATTATAAGTTCTATAGTGCCAAACGCCACGCAAAATCAGTATTTCCGTGGAATTAAGGGGGCGATTTTGGCTTCTAATCAACTGATTGTCAACAATTTTAAGGAGAGTATCGAGATTCATAGAGATTACAAAAATTACGGGTTCATTTTTGCCCTTTGTTAGAATTTCTCTTTCCTAAAAGGATAATACCTTATCAAATTACCACCTGACACTCAATTTTTTTTTTAATGATTTATCTTTACCTTTTTGCACTTCACTCGTCCTAAACTGGGAGCAGAGGGGTTAGGGTATTAGACCTACAAAGGTGACATTCCCTCAAAACTGTAAAGCCAAAAGCTCCAAAACTCTAAGAATTTTTATTATTTATGGGACTGAAGCTATCGGAGCAAAATTAACCGAGAATACTATTATGCAATTACCCCAAGGGAGTAGCGCGGAGCAATCGCAATAAGCTGTTGTGCATTAAAAATGCACAACAGCAAGGCAGAAGGCAGGAGGCAGAAGGAACAAGAGTTTGGACCATTAATTAGTATCAAATAAATAAAGGTTGCTGTGTAAAGAATTATGAAATAACCCGAAGTTACCCCACACCCTACACCCCACACCCTACACCCTGCCTCAACCAACAACCTTTATCAATGTCGCAGGTACTTACATCGATTATCCCTTCCCGACTCAGAGCAGGGAGACGAAAACCACTAGTTTATCCGTTTGGTGGCTATAGTAAGGATTTCCAAACTCTAGTAGAAAATTCCTTTGAGAAGTTAGGTATTACTACAATTTGGGAACTTGAACCCTTTTAGCAAATTCAGCAATAAGTCTCACCAATTCCCTAATCACAGATACTGATCAAAAGGCGATCGCAGTATGGAAATAAGGATGATTGCACTTGACTTTATAGCGCTACGCGCAAGGCTCCAGGGCAGAGGGCAGAAGGCAGAAGGCAGAAGGGGTGAATTTGACAAAGTTCTAGCGATTTAGCTTGTCCTAACCTTAATACGTACTGCTATACAATTAGAAAAGAATTGAAATCAATAATGTGAAATTATTAGCTTTTGACCCTGAATTAAAGAGTGAGTCATCAACCCAAAATCCCCACCCTCAAAGCATTAAGGTGAGGAGGAGCCAATTTATCTTCAGTTAATTAGGATAATAAACACTCAATTGCGTTTTTTGGGGCGACTCGCCCTCTAGATAGGCTTTAATTTCTACAGAAGTAACATCCAAAAATAGATAGTCGCTGTTTTCTTCCGGAGAGGGGATTGAAAACTCGAAAGTAGCTGTAGTTTCTCCAGGCGCTAAAGTAATTTTTGGCGGCACCTTGGCAAGAAACATGTCGTCGCTTTTGAGATTAACCACAACACCACCATCAGGAGCTGGATTACTAAGAGTGAGCATACCTTCAATAGTAGTACCCAGAAGAGCACGGCTTTGAGCAAGCGATAGAGAGGTAAGTTTTGGAATTGGGGTTGCTGACAAATTAGTGTTTGGAATTTCAGGCTCAGAGGAAATGGGATTTTCTAACTCTGGAGAATTGGTTTGATCAAACTCAGTTGGGTTAGGAGTAACAGATTCTGGAGAATTGGTTTGATCAAACTCAGTTGGGTTAGGAGTAACAGATTCTGGAGAATTGGTTTGATCAAACTCAGTTGGGTTAGGAGTAACAGACTCTGGAGAATTGGTTTGATCAAACTCAGTTGGGTTAGGAGTAACAGACTCTGGAGAATTGGTTTGATCAAACTCAGTTGGGTTAGGAGTAACAGATTCTGGAGAATTGGTTTGATCAAACTCAGTTGGGTTAGGAGTAACAGATTCTGGAGAGTTCAGATTTTCAGGTTGAGAGGAATTTGTAGTCTGTGACTCTTTCGAGTTGGGAATTTTTGGCTCTGTTGAATTTACCGGTTCCAATTTTCTAGAGCTTGGACTTTCCGGTTGAGAAGAATTGGGAATTTCTGACTCTCTAGAACTTACAACAAGTTCCGATTTTCTAGAGCTTGGACTTTCCAAAGGACTAGGGCTTGGTAATTCTGATTGTTGAGAGCTTGGACTCTCCGGTTGACCAGGATTAGGGAGTTCCGACTCTTTAGAGACAATTATCTTTGACGGAATAGAACTGATCAATTGTGATGGGCTAGGATTTGAAGTTACCAACTGGTTGGTACTAGAAGATTCCGACTGAGTAAGAGTTGTAGACTCAGATTGACTAAGGCTGGGATTTTCAGCATTTTGATTGGGCCAGAGCAAATGAATTAACCATGGCACTCCTCCGAGGGCTAAGAATACAACAATCATCGTACTCTTCCATAACAGTGTCACCCTGTTATTAGTTGGAGTCTCCAATTTTTCCTGTTGGATAACAGTCTCAGGCTCTAGAGTTGGCTGCTCAAGCAATTGCAAATGACGAGTAGTTGCTTGAGTTCCCACTTGGTCATTGAGTAATTCCTGCCTGATGTAAAGAGCCTGCCTGAGATAATCACGAGCTTCCGTTGTGTCCTCTAAGCACATAGCACGGGTACCCAATTGATGAAAAGCCCAGGCTTGAATCTCTTGATTCCCTAAAGCACGCGCTGCCTGAAGTACTGATTCCAACACTACTGCCCACGCCCCCCATTGCCCGCCAAGAGCCAATGCACCCTCTATTGCCCTTCCCAAGCGTAGCACCTGAGACCAACGACCAACTTGAACTCCCCACTCCAAAATCTGTAAAATAATAGGGGACTCTTCCCAGAGGTGTTGTGGTTCTCCCTGCTGCTGTTGAGTCCAACCAGCGAAGTAGTTGAGAATCTGCTCTCGAAAAGGCGTCAGTTTCCACCTCTGTTGTAAATCCTCAACCAGATTACTGCTAATCTGATAACGAGAGTCAACACTCTGTACTAAGTGGCGATTTACTAAGGTTTCAAGCACAGATTCAACTTCTTGAAGTCCTGTTAGAGCGCTCAAATGTTGCCCTCCCAAACTTAAACCGTCCACAGCCGCTAGTAGCGCTAAAATTAACCTGTGAGGTTTCTCAGACCAAGCCAATAGCTGTTGAGTCCATGCTTGGAGGGAAGCTGACGACTCTGCTTGCTGAGCTACTGTCCCTAGCAATAGGTTATCTTCTTTGACTAAAGCGACTGCCTGTAGTAGGTATAGAGGATTCCCCTCTAAGGCAGTGCAAAGTTGCAACCCTTCCAAGTATTCCTGTGGGCTTAGAGGGTGTTCAAGTTCGTGCGCTATTAGAGATAAAGCCTCATCTGAGGGCAACCCACTTAGTTCAATAGAGTGTCCTTCACCCCAAAGTTGACGTTCAACAGATGCTAGTAGGAAACTAAAGCTAGGCAACTGTTGTCTTAGAGCCTTTAATTCCTCAAGTTTCAGCTGCACAGAGTCTAACAAAACCAGAGTTTTTTTGTCTTGTAGAGCCTGAATAATTTGAGTTTCTGTAGGCTTAAAAGCAACACTACAGCTGTAGAAAGCTCCCCAGAGAAATTGGAGCAAGTCAGATACACATTGGTAGCTCTTTGAGGGAGGATAAACTATTCCATCGGGAAAGCTAGTAGCAATTGAGGGATGATGAGCCAACTGCTGCATTAAAACTGTCTTGCCGATGCCAAAAGCGCCATAGAATTCCACCAATTGGTGGTGTGCTAAAGCTTCAAGCGTCACTTGCATTTCCTCTGCACGCCCCAGCAGCATCGGCAAAGAAGGGGGAGCTAATTCAATAGGAAGGGAATGGGGCTGTGGAAGATTTGTTTTTTGTTCTGGGGCAGTAATCTTGATAAGACTACCTGCAAGTGAACCAATCTGCACTTGTAGAATGCCGCTACTCGTAGATTGAGAGCTTACCTGCTCAATAGACCCAAATTGGAGCACATGATTCCCTGCTAAGTTAGAGATTTGGTCGCTCATTACCTTAATTGTCAATGGTAGGGATGAAAGATTCAATATTAAGGCTCAAATTGAAACAACGATAATGGAAGAAACTACAAGTTCATTACCGGATAATCCGGAAGTCAGTTAACTAACAAGACAGAAAGCTCCAGGGCAAAAGAGCAAAAGGTTTATTTGTATGCCCAATTGCCCTGGAGCCTTTGTCAAGTAGCTTGTATTGAGTTGGGTTTAAATTCTCATTCAATTTCTTCGCCTGACTCGGATAATCCCTATTCAATGCCTGGCACTATCATCTTGATTGTAGTCGCCAATGCCCTTAATTAAGTTTCATTCATCCACTGGTTTGTTACACTTCAACCAATTAGAAAGGTCTCGTCCAATCAAATCTTGTAGCTTTAAAATATCATCTCGGTAGATAGAGGTCAGCTGCTGCCGAACATCCATAGACAAAGGTGGTTTGCCCTTAACCAAATTTTTCTGCTCCAGATTTACTCTCCAATCAGAACCAAGCTTTTTCAGTCTATTTGGCAATAGTTGTCTGAGCAGTTTATTAGCAGGGTTTTGACTTCTCAAAAAAGTCTCTAAATTCCTGAGGGAATGATGAACAGTTTTATTTTTTGCAACCAAGGATTGATTGTGTTTTGTGGAAGTGTCTGCAACTAAGTTACTATCTACTTCAATAAAGTTAAAAATATCTTGTAGTACTCTATTAGGGCTAGCTTTGAGATCCTCGAAAAGGTAGATTTTGATCAAATCAGGAGAAAATAAATTGAAATATTGCTGTAGCTGACGATAGTAAAATCCCAAACGTACATAATGTCTATAACCCCACCAAATATTGGGGACATAAATATCTTCAGCTTTAATAGCTTGGGAAAAATCAGTCAGACGCTCTTGTCCTTTGAAGACATATTGAGCAAAATGTGAATGGGCTCTGTCAACAGGATTGCGAAGAATAACAATTAATCGCATATCTGATTTATAGTCATGTATGCGCTGAGGAGTTCTCGGGTTATATAAATACATAGGTGAGGCTTCACCAATAGCCCTCTCATTAGTCACTCCCTTAAATTGAAGTTGATATGCCTCTGGGTCAGTTACTGAAATTCTTCGCAAGTGTTCGTAGCGCTTAATACCGCCCTCATCAGCTAGCCCATCGGAGTGATATTTTTCTCCTTCAAAGGCAAAAAAATTCAATTCTTTGATCGGACTCATATAAATGTCCGGATGCTGGGCTAGGTAGTGATATAAAGCTGTGGTTCCTGCTTTCGCAGCACCAATAATTAGAAAGTTAGGTGAGAAGGGATTATTCGCTAGTGTTGTCTTGAGGTTTCTCTCTGATTTTTTTAACTCAGCAATACGGAGATCAAGGTACTCAAGCTCGTTAATTCTAATCATTACTCTTCCTAATAGCTAACAATATTATGACTAATTAGAGCTTAAGTTCATATCTTGCTTGTGACACATTATGGTTCGTACATTGATCTATCTAAAGATTGAAATAATTTAGATAGCAAATCAGTTAACAATAATTTATGTATCTCCGGATGAATTGCCTATATTCTTATCGATTTTTTTACTTTCTTCGATTAAAGTTTATGAGTATATTGGTCATGCACTTGCATCAGCATCTACTCTTTAGAGGGCATCTATCTCATTCATAAGCAGTAAGAAAGTTACAAATAGGGCGATATATTTCTCTCAAAGCTAGAAAATATCGCCCTTTTCATTACCAATGGTAATGAAGAAATGCTTGCAGAGCTTCTTGAATCGCTTGAGATTCAGTTTCTTCTGTGTGCAAAAGAGGATTTGAAAATTTAATTGGGTCTCGCACTACAGCAGCAAATGCTTGACTCACTGTAGTCGTAATCAATTCTGATAATTCGACTTTAGCTGTTAGTTGTTGATGACGTTGTTCTTGTTCAGAGGAGACATACATTGGTGGTAGATGATTTAGAGCAATTACTGCCACCTCAATCGGATTGATATACCGAGTTAGTCTGGGAGAAAGCTGCAACCATTGACGCTCTACTTCCTTGTCAACGAGCACTTCCATAACATTTTGGTGTGTTTTAGTTCGATGCCATTGCCTCGTTTGAGCATCAGCCTTAGTTATTTGTTGTAAAATTGAGCAGTCTTCAAAATTATAGTTTTTCATCAGCAGCACCCTCCCTTGACTATCAAAGTCCACCAACAACCAGTTGGGCAAAGTCGTCAAGCTTTGCCCATACTATAAGTCTTTTTCTATGCTAGATGTTGTTGTTCTCTGGTTGGGGTGACGCCATCGCGCAATTTTTGTGACAGAAGTCATAGTGACTGCCAGCTTTTGCCACACCTGTGTAAAAATCTAAGTTAGCGAAGCGCGACTATATCATTCTCAAAACAAGGGAATAAATCCTGAACCTGGTATATTACCTTCGCCTATGAATGAGGGATCAAGTATTGTTGAAGCATCAAGACTGGCAAAATCTAGACCAGGAATATCAAGGGGTACAAACCTAGAAACATCAGGTATGAATGACCCAGGAATGATCTCGGTGTCTACAAATTCAACTGGTTCCCACAAGTCTTCTAGAGAAGCTGTATCACTACCATCGCCTACAATATCATCGTTGCCTGAGATTGATGTTGGTAAAAATTCTATATAGTCTACCCTGGCAAACTCCCCATCATTGATGATACCCTCAATTGTAATTGTCTCTCCCTGTCTCAGAGACTGACCACTAATCGTGCGCTTGCTGAAGCTCTGGGAGCTAGCTGCAGAACTGCCTAAATTTTGGTCGAGAGTCCATCTATCTGTCGAGACGCCATCTAAGAGTAACTCTAGTTGCCCTTCCCCATCTTGTTCATCGTAGTAGCCAACCACAATGTCATAAATTCCTGAAGGACCAGAAAACTGGGTTGAAGCACTGCCAGCAGTACCTGAGGCATTGAATAAACTAATCAGTTTTCCATCAGAGGCTGCGTTTGATGACTCAATGAGGTAGTTATCTAGATTCATCTGCTCGGCTTCAATCCGAATCGACCTTTGCTCATTGCTGTCACTGGAAAGCAAGCCGTTGCTATCGTTAAATTTTGAGGAATTAGAAAATGAATTAGCCATCGTACAATCACCCAATATTTGATTCAAAAAAACCTACTTCTCTATACAAAAGGGTGATTTATTTTGACTTAACTATCTGTATAAATGGATTGAATTTAATTTGTGTGAAAATAACGTGAAGTCTCAGACTTGAAACAGAGGAGGAGGAATAAGGATGTGGGGGTGTGGGAAGGGTGGGAGGAATCTGTATACAAAAATCTTCCCTCTCTTCGCCATTTCCCTTCTCCCACCAAACTCTCTTATCCTCGCACTTCAACTAGAGGTTGATAATGAGATGTTGACTTTTGAGGAGATAATTTTCTAGAAATGGAAACATTTGTTTCCTAATAAAATAAGTATTAAGACTATTTTTTTATGAGTTTTTCCGAGCAGTATATTTAACTACAGACCAATTAAAATCGCATTTTTAAGTCACCAAAAGTTGACAGTTAACTGTTAATTTTTGATGACTTAAAAATGAATCCTAAACAGCATCAAGCTGTTTCTAACCAATTAAAGAGGCAATATCAATCCAACTGTTATCTGCAGAATTTGAAACTGGGTCAAAACCGATATAGTCTACCCTGGCATATTCCTCATTTTCAACAAAGCCCTGAATTTTAATTGTTGCCCCCTCACTCAGCAATAGTCCATTAATCGTGCGTGTTCTACCGTTGTTCAGGTTAGGTTCTTCAGCATCTAGAACAATATCTCCAAGGAACCAGAAGTCTACTAAAATATCATTTACAAAAACTTCTAACCTTCCATAACCATCGATTTCATCGAAGTAGGCGACACTCAAATCATAGACTCCTGTAGGGCCAGTGAACTCTGTTGATGCCGTGCCAGTTAAAGGCTTATCATCTGGATAACCTGGCTGTAAGAGACTAATCACCTCTCCTCCAGAAGCAACTTCTTCGGGGCGAGACTCAATGCGATAGGTATCGAGAGTCATATCTTCTGCTTCAACCACGATAGAGGGAAGCTCCGCTCCAGGAGGCTTACCGAAGGAAGCATCACCAAAAACCACATAAGTTTCGCCGGCATCCACACTACCACCTTCAGCAAAAGGTGCCCCGATTAGCAAATCATCATAGCCATCACTATTGATATCCCCAGCACCACTGACAGCGCGCCCTGATAAGTCACCTGCATCAATACCATTGAAAACCATGCCTTGATAGCCAAGGTTAGCAAGGTCAATTTCCCTAACTCCATTTAAATCCTGACTACCAAAGATCAAATAAGTTGCGCCGGCATCAGGCATATTATTGTCGCTTAATGGGGCTCCAATTAGCACATCATCAAAGCCATCTCCATTGATGTCTCCAGCACCACTTACTGAGTAACCTAATAAATCAGCTGCATTAACGCCTTTGACAACAAACCCTTCTCCGGTGTCGAGTTGAGAAAGATCAACACTACCACTGTTGCCGCCAAAAACTACATAACTTTCTCCAGAATCAGGGGCATTGCCATCAGCAAAGGGTGCCCCAATAATTACGTCATCATAACCATCGCCATTTACATCTCCAGCCCCACTAACTGAGTAACCTGATTGATCTCCCACACCAATGCCTTTGATTAGTAGACCATCATTGGGCGTGAGTTCTTCAAGTTCAAGGATACCACCACTAGAGCGACCAAAAACTACATAACTTTCTCCTGCATCTGGGCTACCATCATCACCCAAAGGTGCCCCAATAATCACATCATCATAGCCATCAGCATTAAAGTCTCCTGCACTACTGACTGAATAGCCTGAAAGGTCAGAAACATCAATGCCTTTTATCAGGAGACCATGGCCAGGTTCAAATTCTTGGAGATCTTTGGTAACACCACTGTTGCCACCAAAGATTACATAACTTTCCCCTTGGTCAAGATTACCACCACTGCGAGCCCCAATAATTACATCATCATAGCCATCTCCATTGAAGTCTCCAGCACTACTGACAGAGGAGCCTGAGAAGTCCGCCACCTGCATGCCTTCAATAGCTAGAATATTCTCAGAGTCCGATACAGTTAAATCAACAACGCTACTATCAGAGCTACCGAAGACTATATAGCTCTTCCCTGCATTTGGGCGGATGGGACTTCCAGGATTGCTCAGAGGAGAGCCAATAATCAAGTCATCATAGCCATCATTGTTGAAATCCCCAGCACTGCTGACAAAGGAGTGTGAAAGATCACCAACATTGATTCCCGTAATCCGTAAGCCTGTGTTGCCAAGTTGAGCAAGATCGACTGTGGAGCTACGATCATAGCCGCCAAAGACTACATAACTTTCCCCCGCATTTGGGAGAGAAGGATCAGCAAAAGGTACTCCAACGATTAGATCATCATAGCCATCGCCGTTGATGTCTCCAGCACTGCTGATGGAAAAGCCAGAAAGATCACCAACATTAATGCCTTTGATCGTAAAGCCTGTTAAACCGTTTAACTCTGAGAGATTGAATTGTTGATTTTCCATAGTGAATTTTCCGGTGAAGTTTGGTTAGGGGACTGCATACTGGGAATCCTAAATGGTTGCTTGCCACCAAACTGGGCAAATCGCCAAAATAGGGTTAGATTTTTTTGCTGTTTTCAAGCCGATTGCTGAGTAAAACTGCACCCCAGAGTGAAACTTCGCCCAGCTAACTGAGGGGTTTACTAGTAATAGCCAGTTATTTCCAGGCAGGAACTGTTCATTATTGAATTTTTTGTGGATTAGCCCTAAGCCAGTCCATCAAACGATGAATGCTGCCGTTGAATCACCGCTCAAGAGATGTAACTTCGAGCCTAAGACTAGGTATAACAGTAAAGCCTCATTAATGACAATTAACTCTATATTTAAGGTTATGTCAAATAAGAGTTTTTGACATAACCAATACTACATTCTTTTTAAGATTTAACTATTATAAAATCCTGACATATTTTAAGTTTCATTGTAATAAAATCCTGACATTTTTGACTTGGTTCATAGTTCATTGTTGATTGTTCATTGGCCTATGAGCCATGAGCTATGTTTGTGCAGCATGCACGGAGCGCGTACCATGAACCATCTAATCGACAGCTATTTCAACGCGTCGATTGCGTCGCCCATTAGCATCGGTATCATTAAGCACTAGGGGACGAGTTTCGCCGTAACCAATTACCAGCCAACGGTATTGGTCATCTAAGGCACTGGCGAGATACTGTTCAACTGCTTTGGCACGGCTAAATGAAAGTTTTCGATTTTCCTGAGCTTTAGCAGCGACTTCGGTATGAACAGCAATACGGATTGTTGATTTGGGAGTGTTGCGTAAATCAGCAACAATTTTATCTAAAATTAAGCCGGCATCTGGGCGTATAGTGCTGCTGTTTTCCTCAAACAAGACATCGCTGGGTAAAGTAACTTTCAACTTATCAGCAGAGGAGATAGTTTGGGATGAGGCAGCTGGTTGGTTAGTACTGCCTGTTGCCCCTGGGGAGGCATCTGAACCAGAAGCCTGTTGAGCTTGAAGTTGTAGAGATATTGCTTTTAATCGTGCATCTATTGCTTCCTCTCGAGGACTGGCACCGATTTTTTTTTCCAGCTGGGTGATACCTTCCCTCAGGGTTTGCTGCTGTGCTTGCAATTGTCTTAGTTGAGCTTGTGCTTCCTGTCTTTGGGATGTTGTTAGTTTTGGCGTTAGACTCTCAGTAGTCGATTGTCTTGTTGAGTTGGAGTTAGGAGAAATCGCTGGTGTTTGACGATCAAGAGGCTCTAGGATTTTGAGCAGCAAGGGTTTTTCAGGATTAGCATTGGGATAGATGATGGCAAAGAGAATTCCCAAAATCAGGGCTATGCCGCTGCCTACGCCTAGGAGTAGCAGTCGAAAAACTAACACTAGTAACCACGGACTTCTACCAGTTGAGCGGTTAGCAGAAGTATTGGGGGTTGAGTTAGGGGATCGAGTCACTATCTTCCTGATTTTTATCGGATCCCTAGAAGAATAACAGAGACCTGAGTGATATTGCTCAGATCATACACAAACCTATACCTGCAATATCATCACTCAATTGGAGTAATTGGGGGCAATTAAGTATAAAAATTCGTAAACTTAGAATGCAAACTTTCGTAAAAGAGTGATTGGATTGGTTTGTGACTTGGTATACATGGAAAAATAGCAACACCGCCTTACTTACTTAAGGGTTGCTCTTCATACAAAACGCCCACTAGCAACCTAAACTCCTGATGTTCAAAAGAATATTCTGTTTAGTAGGATGGTTTTGCGTTCAATCATCCCCATTGTCTTTAGTTGCTCTACTGCTCATAGCACATTGCTCATCTGTCAAGGCTGACCCATTAAATGTTTTTACTGAGGTTAGCCAGTCATCAATACCATATTCCCAGTTCTTTTTTGAAGTCTCAGAAGAAATAGTCCCCGACATGATTGAATTAGGAGAGCAGATTGATCCCCTCGATAGTCCCCATCCAATACCTTGGAATTGGGTGTTAGAAACTCATGCTGAAATGCGTGCTAATGATACTTCCGGTTTACGCTACTATCGCAGTCAATCGTTAGTTTCTCCAGATGGCAATTATGCAGCATATAGTCGCATTCAAATGCATGCACAGCCAGAACTTTACCGCAGCCGCGTCACTAGTGTAATGTTTGTGGAAAATCTCCAGACTGGAGATTTGCGAACTATAACTCCCTCTTCTCCCTTAGCTGACAATCCTTTGATAAGTGACCAACAGGCTGATATGGCAGGGACAATCGCAATTTTAATTCCTATTTCCTGGTCATCTTCGAGTGAACGAATCTTAGGAAGGCAGTTTGAAGGCATGTTGAGTTCATCAGATGCCTCTGATTACGCAGTAATTTGGGATCGGCAGCACAATAGGATAAGTACCTTAGCACCAGAGCAAATTGACTACAGTAACGCTGTCCTGCTAGGCTGGAGTCAAACTAATCCAGAGAAAGTTTTGTTTAGGGCTGGTATCTTGGGTGATGAACACTGGCCTGTATGGGCTGTTGATTCTGATGGTGGTACAATCCTGGCTTTTGAAGAAGAACCAATTATTTACGGTCAAGTGGTTAACCAAGTCTGGGCAGGACCACAGGCGCGTTGGTAATAAGTAGTAAGTAGTAAGTAATAAGTAATAAGTAATAAGTAATAAGTAATAAGTAATAAGTGACAACAATGATATTTATTACTTTTTATTTAAAACTTATTACTTAAAAAGTATTTGTAGCAAATATTTAGTAATCGAGATAACTCCTTGAGCTTTCTTTCTCTCAACAAATTGGATGCTTGCCAGGATTGACTGCATGGATATACTCACTTCCTGATGTCGGCCATCCCCATTTATAAAAGGCTTCTTCTGGTTTGCCCCAGCCTAGCTGCAAGATAATTTCTAAAAAATCAGCCTTACCGTGTCCAGAAAGATTAACCCATTCGCTTCTATAGGCGATCGCAGATACATAAGTTGGCTTAATCTGGCGATAATCTTTGCTATTATTGATAATTAAGTATAAATCCATATTCTGGGTTGTATTATGCCAAAACTCCAGAATTGAAGCTTTTGCTTCCTTGAGGATTTCCAAGTCGTTCTTGAGTGCTACTAGCTGATCATGGATTGCGGGATAGTGCAGGGTTTCCCCTTTAATTTTCAGCTGCTGCCAAACTACGCCAGAGATTTGATGTTGTCGCTGATAGCTGTGAACAGCTGCTTTGAAGTCTTGATAAGCGCTAAACTTCTGAATGCCATCAGGTTTTACAAAACGGTCAATCAAAGGATTGCCAGACACAGAAGCTGCTAGATTAAAGCGCTGCCCACTCATGCAGGCACGGCGCTCATCGGCTAAGATTTTGATTAGCTCTTGTGTGCTGTATACTTTTGACATCAGCACAGTCATTGAATTTCTGCTACAAAAAACTTACACAAATCTGCACATTGCAGTAAATGACGTTTCTTTCCTGCTTCAATCAAGGGAGTCGGCTCCTACTTGTCCACAGGCAATCCCCCTATAGCCTAGGGTTCTAAGCTTTTTGTTACCTCTCCTAACACTTTTGTACCAACTATTTCAGCTTGGTTATCGCTTATGAGTGAGATCAGTACTTAAGAGTTATTAAAAGGAACTTTAAACTACACTGCCATTCTACTTTGTGGTAAAAACTTTTGTCAACAACTAAAAACAATGTCTATTCAAAGGCTTGTACTAAGCTGTTTATGGACTGTTTATCACCAAAGGGGATGTTGACATTTGTACAGTTTTCGGGAGGTTTTAGTAGGTTTTTGGCTACTAGCAATTAGCTCTTACCAGAATAGCGCCAGAAGGGTTAATTGTTCATTATTCATCGTTGTTCATCGTCAACGCTAGGCTAATCAGACCTTAGCTCAGTATTAATTTCGTTGAACGCACGCCGCTTTAGTTCGACTGATTCGGAACGAGGCAGTAAGTCGAACACTTCCCGAAAAACATCATCTATCTGCTCATAGGATACTTGCCCTACTTCATTGAGAACTACCTTGCCCTCTTGGTTAATGAGAACGGTTTGCGGAACTAAGCCTTGGTAATAATAGCCTGGTTCTTTAGGTTTGTAGCTCGACTCTGGCAATAGACTATCGATATTAATAGGAATAAAACTGGCTGCCCTTCCGTAGGGTTGCTGTAGCTGGGAGACTACTGAGGAAAATCGCTTGCAATCACTGCTATCTTCCACATAAAACACCAATAGCGCGGGTTTATCCTTTTTTAAGGACTCTGCCAAGGTAATGCGGGGCGGTACTAGGGAACCATTACCGCCATACAGGGCAAAGATATTGCCATCAAATCTGTCATCATCTAGTCCTGCTAGAGCTGGTGGTGTTCCCAAAAGCAGCATGCTACTAAAAATGGCAACTAGACTCAATAGACCAAGGGCAGCTATATGCTTCTGTGTACAAGGTATGGCAGGGATGTTGAGCGGAAATCGTAACGAGTGCAAACTCATGGGCTAAATTTTGTTTCTTGTCACTGATCCTTACACTTTCCATCCCCATTTATTCAATGCACATGATGTTTCATTTGTCAAAGTTAAAATATTTTTGCTTTACTTTGCTTAACAAAAACTTCTGCCTTGAGGTTGGGAAGATTTAGACTATTGAGCACAGCAGTTTATTTAAATTAGATGATTAAATCAGGGTTTTGGAGTTTGCATGTCATTTTTTAGTTAAAACACCCCATCATTACATATAGATTCTATTATTCCACATTTAAAAAATTAGCGCAATTACCTAATAAATGAGAATTTTCTCAATAAGCGCCTGAATATGAAGTTAAATTACAAATTCGGATTATTGGTTAACCAATAATGCTCCGAAACAGATGGCAGTGTGCAGAAAATTTAGTTTCGATAGAAATTATTACCTTTGAGTCATTTTGCTGTAGAAGTCCTTGGTTTATCTGAGAGCTCTTCAATGTAATGGTAAAAATAAAGGGAATTCGCTAACTGGTGTTGTTTTTAGTCAAAAGTCTTATGTTTGCAGTCACTGTTGAACAACAGCAATACAAAACTTACATGCTCTCGGATAACGATGCCCAATCCCAAGTTGCCGTTGTTCCAGAACGAGGTGGTATTGTTACTAGTTGGCGCTTCCAGGGACAAGATATCTTTTACCTGGATACGGAACGTTTTACAAATCCCACGCTATCGGTGCGGGGAGGCATACCACTACTATTTCCGATCTGCGGTAACTTACCTGATGACAAATATAGCCTCAACGGGCAAACTTACCAGCTTAAACAACATGGCTTTGCCCGTAACCTTCCCTGGCAAGTAACTGACGAGTCTACAGACGAGTGTGCTAGTTTAACAGTTAGTCTCAAGAGCAATGAGCAGACACGCGAGGTTTACCCCTTTGACTTTGAGTTAAATTTCATCTACAAACTTCAGGGCAATACCCTAGAACTAAGATACTCTCACACGAATTTATCCTCTGAACCAATGCCTTTCTCAACAGGCATTCACCCTTACTTTTCCGTTGCTGATAAGAGCAAGTTAGTTTGTTCTATTCCATCTAGCCAGTTCAAAGTCAAAGGGGATGACACTATTCAAACCTTTTCAGGTCAGTTTGATTTCGAGCAAGATGAAATTGATATTGCCTTTATCAATCTATCCAAACAGTCTGCCATCATCACTGATCAAAGTCGCAATTTGAAGCTAACTCTTAGCTACGATAACCATTACTCAACCTTAGTGTTTTGGACACTCAAGGGCAAAGATTTCTATTGTCTAGAACCCTGGAGTTCTCCGCGTAATGCCCTCAATACTGGTGAACACTTACTTACAGTAGAACCTGGTGCAACCATGGAAACTGTGGTGAGTATAACAGTTGAACTAAGTTAAGCTAAAAGGCTATTGATAACTATTAGGGAGTGCTATGACAATAGCACTCTCTCAAAAGGGATGAATAGTCAGCATTGGTAGAGTTGCACAACGAGCTTTAGCAGCAGCAAAATGTTGTTACAGTGTTACAAGTAAAGTCTACACTAAGTGATTTAACAGTTGAGACAAGTGTACATCTATGGGTAAACTTTCTATGACACTATCGAAGTATAGTCAAGGTAAGGGGAGAACACCAAAATGAGAACATATGTATGCTCAACTTGCGGCTATGTGTATGATCCAGAAGAAGGGGATCCAGATAGCGGTATCGATCCAGGGACAGCTTTTGAAGACATACCAGATGACTGGGTTTGTCCTGTATGCGGAGTGGGTAAAGAAGAGTTTGAACCAGAAGACTAGATATAATTTGTGATTTAAAGGTTGAGGATTTAAAGTTTTGCAACCTCTAACAATTGTTGTAATCGGTGGCGGTGCTGCCGGTTTTTTTGGTGCAATTACCTGTGCAAAAACCTATCCCCAGGCACAAGTCACTCTCCTAGAAGCCTCCCGTCAGCCCTTAGCTAAAGTACGCATCTCCGGTGGTGGGCGCTGCAACGTTACTCATGCCTGCTTTGATCCTGCCCTGTTAGTACAAGCTTACCCTAGAGGCAGCAAGGCACTGCGGGGTGCCTTCACTCGCTTTCAACCAAAAGATACAGTCGCTTGGTTTGAGGCACAAGGTGTGCAGTTAAAAACTGAGGCAGATGGGCGGATATTTCCAGTTACAGATAGTTCCGAAACAATAGTTGAGTGTCTTCTCCAAGCAGCTAAAGCAGCTGGTGTAAGGCTTTATACTAGTGCTGCTGTCAAGTCAGTTTCGCGACAACTACCCTCAAGCTCTAGTCAAGGCAAATTTGAAATTCTGCTTAAGAATGAAGATAAACTAGATTGCGATCGCCTACTACTAGTCACTGGTAGTAACCCTCTAGGCTACCGTTGGGCAAAAAACTTAGGTCATACAATTGAATCTCCTGTGCCCTCTCTATTCACCTTTAATATTCGAGACCCTCGCCTCCAAGGCCTAGCCGGAGTAAGCCAAAGAGAAGTACGCCTGCGATTGCCTGATGCTGGTAAGATTCTCAGAGAACAAACAGGCTCATTACTAATTACCCACTGGGGTTTAAGTGGTCCTGTTGTTCTCAAGCTTTCTGCCTGGGGTGCCAGATTCCTCAACGAACATCACTACCACACGCCTTTAATTATCAACTGGTTGCCCCAGTATAAGCAAGAAAGTCTCCGTGAACTACTGCTGAAAGTTAAATCACAATTATCAAGACGCTTAATAGTTAGCAGTTGCCCTATTCCTATCTCCAAACGCCTTTGGGCAAATCTAGTTGCAGGTGTAGGTATTGAAGAACAACAAAGATGGGCTCAATTATCAAAGAGAGCCCTTAACCAACTTATTCAAGAACTTACCCAAGGAGTTTACCTGATTACAGGCAAAGGTATCTTTAAAGAAGAGTTTGTCACCTGTGGTGGTATCAGCTTAAAACAAGTAAACTTCAAAACTATGGAAAGCCGTCTTTGTCCTGGTCTTTACTTTGCTGGAGAAATCTTAGATATTGATGGCATTACAGGTGGATTTAACTTTCAGAGTGCTTGGACAACAGCCTGGATAGCTGGTTTGGCAATAGGTAAAATCAACTAAACATATAGCAATTATCCTTTAAGTGAGATACATTTAATCTTCTTACAGAGAAGTAAGCAAAGCCCACGTCTTTTAAGCGTGGGATGTAGCGTTAAGGCTTTCAAGCCGCCTTAGCTGTTTGGTTAATCCTTGATTGTAGACATAATCAATGTGAGAAATTCTATAGATATATGAAGTTTAGTGAAATTGTTAGAAAACTCGATTCAGGAGAGTGCAATAGCCTCAATGCCAATCACACACTCGATCCAGAAATCACAGACGTTGCACCAGTTGAGCAAGCATCTGCTGGCAGCCTCAGTTATATAGAGGGTTCCAAGTTTAAGAATATGGTTGGTAAAACTCAGGCAAGCGCCTTAATTTTACCAAAGGATGAAAACCTGCAAGCACAGGCTATAGCCCTCGACATGGCTTGGATTTGCGCCAACGAACCACGCTTGCTTTTTGCCAAAGCAATTGCACTTTTCTATCAACCCTGGCAACCAGCACCGGAAATCCACCCCACTGCCGTAATTCACCCTCAAGTTGAACTAGGTTCCAATATTTATATTGGGTCTCATGTCGTGATTCAAGCCAATGCAAAAATTGGAGACGACGTCTATATCTATCCCAATGTTGTGATTTACCCGGAAGCGCAGATTGGCAACCGTACCACATTACATGCCAATTGTACTATCCATGAACGTACACAGATCGGATCAGATTGCGTTATTCATAGCGGTGCCGTCATTGGAGCAGAAGGTTTTGGTTTTGTTCCCAGCCCTAATGGTTGGTTCAAAATGGAACAATCTGGCTATACAATTTTAGAAGATGGAGTTGAAGTTGGTTGCAACAGTACAATCGACCGCCCAGCAGTAGGAGAAACACGCATTGGTCGCAACACCAAGATTGATAATCTAGTGCAGATTGGGCACGGTTGCCAAATTGGGGAAAACTGTGCCTTGGCAGCCCAAGTAGGACTAGCTGGAGGTGTAAAAGTTGGCAATCAAGTATTAATTGCAGGTCAAGCAGGAATTGCTAATCAGGCAAAAATTGGAGATAAAGCCATAATTACAGCCAAAGCTGGTGTTCACAACGACGTCGAGCCATGCGCAATTTTCAGCGGTTATCCAGCAGTTCACCATAACATCTACCTGAAAGCATCTGCTATTTACCAGCGTCTCCCAGAAATGTATCAAACACTGAGGCGACTTGGGCGACAGTTTCGAGAAAATTAATAATTATAAAGAGTTACTCTAAGCCAAAAAGACCCAATGTAGATGGCACAAGGCAGTCCCGATGAAAAAATTTTTTCATCATCAAGCATTAAAGAGGGTTATTTCCCCTACACCCTACACCCCAAACGCTACACCCTCTTTCAAGTCAGGAGTAATTGACACTCCCCCTTTTAGAAAAAGGGGGATTCTTGAATCTTAGAGAGAACTTAGCAGAAGGGATTTCTCCACCCTGCCAGAGGTCCCGCTCTCCTCAAGCGTACGAGTGCGCTTTCCAATGGCGAG
>JAAHHJ010000270.1 GCA_010692425.1 Symploca sp. SIO3C6
CATATACAATCTTCGCTGTTACATTTTGAGATTTTGCCCATACGCTATCTTGTTCCAACTTCGATTCCCACTTGGCAGCTTGGAAAGGCGATCTTCTAGGATATAGTTGAGCATTGGTGCAGAAAACTTTTTTATCCTTTTCAGTTTTTTGTTGCTGTGCATTTTGATACTATCTTTTTACAGATAATGGTATTAGACCTTTATCTGTTTAGATGTTTTTCATCGATTGCGTCACTAGCGCTGCTCATTGTTGTATTTCGCTTCCTCTATCTGGGAGAAAGCGATATCTAATTCCATTTCCAGTTGCTCTGGTGATGGAAGTTTTTGTTGCATGTCATCAGGGAGGTCTTTGCTGTTTTTGTCCTTGATTTGATAAGAGGCAACACCAATGGGTTGATTGCTACCCTGTAGAGCATATTCCACAGTCGTCCGATCTTTCGATTTGCACAAAATGATGCCGATGGTGGGGTCATCTCGCTCAGTCCTCAGTAAGTTATCGACAGCAGCAACATAGAAACTCATTTGCCCAGAGTATTCGGGTTCAAACTCCCTCATCTTCAAATCGATGACGATGTAGCAATGAAGCTGGACATGATAGAAGAGAAGGTCCAGCCTATATTCCTTGCCACTGACTTCGAGTGGGTATTGATTGCCCAGGAAGGCAAAGCCGACGCCCAATTCCATCAAAAAGTCACGAATATGTTCGACCAATCCACGCTCTAAATCCTTCTCTTGAGCTTCTTCTTCGATGGTCAAAAAACTAAAGCAGTAGGGATCTTTGAGCATGGCACGACTCAGATCAGATTGAGCAGGAGGCAAGGTGCGCTCAAAATTGGTGACAGCTCCTCCCTGTCGTTCGTAGAGATTATTTTCAATCTGTAGTTCCAGAATGGGCCGACTCCAGCCATTTTCAACGGTTTTTGATGCATACCATAGGCGCTGCTCTAGGTTGTTGAGCTTGTTGAGTAGTGATTGATTATGACCCCACGGAATTTGTCCTACGACTCGTAGGACAATTTGTTCATCAA
>JAAHHJ010000271.1 GCA_010692425.1 Symploca sp. SIO3C6
CATTTTTATTCTGGTACTGCTAAGCTAGTAGGCTAGTACTTATGTAAACATCCCCACTCGGCTGCACTTACATTTAAGAGTATCTGCTATTTAATTTTTCTGCCAATGCCTTCCAACTTCTGGCAGGGACTCCAAAAAAATCTTTAGCTTCTTGAAAACTAGAAAATCTATCTTGTAGTTCTTCAGAGCTATAAGTAATTTTGACTCTCCAGTCTTCTCGCATTAGCTTGAAAGCAATCTCTGAATTCTTTTCAAATAGATCTCGCGACAGCTCTAGCCAATTCTCTGCTTGGGATGAAAAATGCTCACGAGCAGCATAAAAATCAAAAAGCTTGTCTTCAAGAATAGAGGCTAGGCAGTCAATATCACTCAAAGCATAGCCAGTAGAATTTTGAGCTGGATTTGCATTTATATCTAGTGAGTTGTTATCTTGTGCCTTATCCTTATCTTGAAGTCTTCTTGCAAGGTCGTACCAATTATCCGCATCAATTTCAAGAGTCAGGCAGGCATTATCAAAGATAACATATTCATCCTCTAGCTTTTGAGCTAAAGCTTTTATAAGCTCTGCATCTGCTTTTTCTGGCTCTCTGCGTCTAGCTTCTGCTTCTTGCTGAGCTATTATTTCAGGGTTCAGCTTTGCATGGAAGCTCTTTGCTTCAGTATCTTTAAGTTTTTTCTTGAGCTGTAAATCTGCAACTGCTTTTTGTGCATTTTCATAGATGTCTATTTTTTTCTGAAGGTATTTATCAATATATTTGATTAGTATTATATCAATTAGGATGATTGCTATAATAGAGACAATAAAAAGCAGAAAGTTCGCTGATCCAGAGAATAAGTAGACAATGACAACTATAGTGATCAGGATGGCAGATATTCTAGTCAGTAGTTGAAGCGACTTATTTTGCTGATACTCTTGGAGTTTTTTACGTTCTTGCAAAAATGTTGATTCGTAATTACGAATGGCATCGATCGATACAATTTTCAAGCATTTATTCAACTTATCTTGCACAATGGGCAAGTTTCCTTG
>JAAHHJ010000272.1 GCA_010692425.1 Symploca sp. SIO3C6
TCGTTGTCCATGGATGGTAAAAGGAGCATTAATGCGCCACATGGTAGAAACCCATGAAGATCAAAATCTTGATTTAACCGATGGGGTGAAAATTATCGATCCCCGCGACAGTGAAAGCTGGATTCTGGTCTTGCCGGATGCAGGAGAGCCGCTAGTTCATTTATATGGCAATAGTGGCGATCGCGACTGGGTTGATGACAAATTGCGAGAATATCGCGCCATTGTCCAAGATATCGTTGGTCGGGAAGAAGGAGAAAATATGGGTCAGGCTTAATCTACTCCTGTAGCGATCGCCTAATCACCTCATTCGTGGATCGTGGAATAACATCTCCTTAAAAAAAACGGCGGGTCTATGACCTGCCGCTCGCATTACTGGGTTCAAAAAATGAACTGGAGAAACTAGAGATTGATCAATCAATTAGATCATGAGTCTACATCAAGCCAAGCTGAGATAAGATACCTTGCCCTGTCATGTACTCGGTTGCAAGACCGACAATGAAGCCGAGCATTGCTAAACGGCCATTCCAGTTTTCCGCAAACTTAGTAAAGCCAAATCCTTTATTTTGATTATCCATAGCGCACTAAACCTCGAATAAGTCAAGACAAACAACGTATTGCAACGAAGATCGTTACATTAGTTAATTTAACGCATACTAATCGGAGCTGCAACATGATGTGCCTAAAGTTGATACCCTGATAGGGGACTGAACTAGTTCCTATTTGGATAGACATTGGAGGTGAAGTCGATTTGCTGAGTTCTTTACTCAAAAATCTCTTGTCATTCCACCCTCTGGGGCAACTGCAAGAACAATCGATCCCAGAAGCGATCCAAGGGGTCCTGCAATCAACAGGCATATTGTTGTTTGTAGCTGTCACCCTGCTGTTAATCGTTGTGCTTCTGCGATTCGCAGTCCAAATCGATGCGTTGCCCAAACCTCCTCAAACACAATCGCCTAGCGAGAATGATGTAAACGAGAGTTCAGGGGTATCTATCACCCTAGAGGCGCAGCACTATCAATCGGTCAG
>JAAHHJ010000273.1 GCA_010692425.1 Symploca sp. SIO3C6
GACAGATTCAACTGAGTGATGATTCGCGTGTTTTAAGAGGCGGACATTCTTTTGATGTTAGCCCCATACTACTATGTTGGTGTGTCATTTTGGGTCACCCGGCAACGGTTGCCCTTAAGCCAGGTGCCAGTCTTTCGAGTGATTCAAGGGCTTGCCCTCATTGGCGTCGGATATTTGGGCGTCGCCTGGTTCCTCCGGAAGATCCGCATTTTAGTGCTGAGCTACATTCCCTTCCAATATCTCTTGTTACTGTTTTTTGGATTAATCGGTGTGATGTATTTGGGATATCTGCGAATGAGGGGCTTAGATCAAAACCGCCGGACCTCAACCTCTTCCCGATCGTCATCTTCTCGCTCACCCTTTTCCCCGTCCCACGATCGTGATCCTCAACACCCCTCACCCGACAATACCATTGATGATGAGTTGGACGCGCTGCGTCGTGAATTGGAGAAGGATAGCTTATGAACTGAGATACTCCCGATGAACTTGTGTATGAATGGGGGAGTAGACACAGTTAGGAAGCCCAAGTTAACACAGGAAAGGCCAGGTATTCTAAAAAGAAGAGTTTCCAGATAAATTGGTAGAACTGTGCGATCGCTTTTTGATCTCCCAAATCGACCCGCCAACTCAAGATCCAAAAAAGCGTCAGCACCGCACCATGGAACAGTAGAAACGCTAAGGCATTCAGAGGGGATAATAACCATGCCCCAACCATAGTGCCCAGATAGCAGACAGTGATAACCCAACGGGAAACATTGAACACTGCTTTAGCCCCTAATTTCACCGTAAAGGTGGTGATATGGTATTTGCGATCGCCTTCGATGTCAGGAATATCCTTAAAAATAGCAATGGCAAAGGTAAAAATCAGCACAAAGGCCGTCAACAACCACTCGGCAATCGGGATCTGCCAATCTGTAGTTAGGATATTCACCAGTGAGAAATTTGGACCTGGGGTATTGACGAGCGGAAAACCCACGATTGAAGAACTCACCATTGGAGCGGAAAGGCGATCGCTGAAATGGAGA
>JAAHHJ010000274.1 GCA_010692425.1 Symploca sp. SIO3C6
AATGGTTTTGTGAGAGTTTGTACCACAGTTACCAGCAGTGGTGGAGTGTGATTCAACGGCCAGGGGTACGGTGTGTGGATGAAACGAGTTATCGGCTCAATGGGATGAATTATTGGATGTGGGTGGCGACCTCGAAGGAGGTGTGCGTTTTGTTTCTGGCCCCATCCCGGAGTTCAACGGAGGTGGAATCCCTTTTGGGCAAAGATTTTAATGGCATACTCAGTAGTGATTGCTGGAGTGCCTACCGTCCACAAAATGCGGCATTCAAACAAAAGTGTTTGGCCCACATTGAGCGAGAGCTTAAGAGCATGGAAACCTCCCGACATCCGTCCAATCGTCTTTTCGCACGGGAAGTGATGGGGATTTTGCATGAGGCCAGAGACGATTACCGTCAATTTCATGCGGGAGCGATGGGGCAATGGCAACTTGATGTGCGGCGATTATTGTACGAAGCACAATTGAATCTGGTGATTGAGCATCCGCCCAACGGAGGCTGGGCTGCTGATGCTCAGAATTTAGCCCATCGGTTCAAACGGCATGAGGATGAGTGGTTTACGTTTCTGAGTCATCCTGAGGTGAAGCCTGATAATAACGATGCCGAGCGGTCCCTTCGACCTGTGGTGATTCATCGCAAAGTGAGTGGCGGAGCGCGGAGTCATTGGGGCGGTCAACTAGTCGCGATGATGTTCAGTTTCTTAGAGACGATGCGACTCCAGTGTAAAAACCCAGTCGAAGAACTGTTTCATTGCTTAGCTAATGCTGGTCTCCCTCCACCAACGGTTGATGTGGGCGCAGAACCCGTTGGTTAGCAGACAGTTCACGGTTTTTCTCAAGAAGCCCTCCTTTTTGCTGTGACTAATTACATCAAGACCTAGAATACAAATAATATTTTTGAAGACTGTTGAACTGAGATTGGATTGAGTTTGAATAGAGTCGCTCCAATTGATTGAACACTTTGCCTCTAATCCTGTCCTAAAAAAATCAGTAAATTTAGTAAATATCTTTGCATTATAAGTGTCTTTTA
>JAAHHJ010000275.1 GCA_010692425.1 Symploca sp. SIO3C6
TTTCAGGACTTTTACCAGACAATCAGGCTAGAAGAAGGAGTCCAGGAGTTTTGAGAGCCATGCATTCTGATGAGGACAGTTCTGCAACGAACCACATATATGGGGCAAATAGCTAAACAATAATTGTAGCTAGCATTTTCAAAAGCCCTGTTGCAACAATGCTACCGGCTACCCCCTCTAAAATCGATCGAATTGAGCTTAATCCCTCTCGGATAATGGAGGCTTTAGGCTTAGGTGATTGCATTTGCGCTTCTAGGGTTAGTATTTCAGCTTCTGCTTCTGCTTCTGCTTCAGATGAGAGATTCAAATCCTTAATATTTCCCTTGAATTCCATAAGGAATTTAGAGATACTCTCCCGACTATTTTCTAGTGACCTTCCAGGCCCTGCAATAACATTGCCGTAGACTTGACTACCTTGCACAAAATTGGAACCTATCATGTTTCCAATCTGAGTATTCTCACTTACCATTTATTTCATCTCCTGAAAACAAAAGTTAGACATTACTGACAACATCACCTTGAACACTTCCTGTGACTATATTTGAGCCAGTCATTTGATCTACTTGAATTTTTCTTTGATCAAGATTAAATGTTAAGGCTTTGGCTTCATCTGTATTCATAATTCCATTCAATGTCACCATAATCTCTACAAGAAAATCCATCTCAGAGTAAGTGATTATCGTGTTGAAGCCGCTACTCATTCTTAGTTGTAAGCCATATTGTGTTTTTCGCTTGTTTTCTCTCCATTGATAGTACAAATAGCCGAGTACAGCTAGAGTCACAATGCCTAAAATTTTGATATTTCCAGGGATAAAGAGCAGAATAGTGCCAGCTATAAGCATGGATAAGAAGTAACCTGGCATAGGTTTCTCAGTTGATAGATCTAACAAGTCAAGGGATGCAATATTTGAAATTTGATAGATTGAATTTGCAAATATTATTGTTTTCCCACGCACCTTTAGAACGGGGGTATTAATTTCTTGCGAGGACTGGCTCTGTCCAGGGATAAACTGTTTTAAG
>JAAHHJ010000276.1 GCA_010692425.1 Symploca sp. SIO3C6
TGGGTAGATGATGTCACTGCTGGTGGAAAGAATGGCTGTCATGGCTTGTTCCTTTCAGGCGATCGCAATGCAAAGAATATACAGTCGATACCTATAGTATAGGTGTTGATTTACCTGGACATCGCCCACATCGCTTGCTGTGCGCTTACGGGCTGGTAATAAAAGCGGAGAAGGTATCGCACATCCTCTACGTGTTCAATGGGCAGACTCATGGGCAAAAACCAGCATGAGGATTCGGGCAATGAGTAAACTACCCCGGCTGCGACCACTTCTACTCGGCGCAGTTGATAAACTCCAAACGCCCCAACGCGCTATCCAAAATTTTATCTCTGGCACACATGACTCGGATCATCCGCCCGTTCAGCAAACTCCATTCCTCGGGCCAATCGCCAAGCAAAAATCGGTGGTAATCCCTTGTCAATAATGGCGGCGCAGGTTTTCTCGTAGTCGTAGGGCACTTCTCTCAAGGTGACTTGAGCCGTATCGGTGGCGTACACCACATAGGTGGCATTGGGGCGACCATGGCGAGGTTCACCTACCGAACCCGCATTGATAATCTGCTTCAACCCCACTTGAAACTGATGGTCTGATGTATTTTTACCGGGCTGTTGCACTCGAACGTTTAAGTCGCAATTTTCTAGGGTCCGGACATAGGGGACATGGGTATGACCACAGAACAAAACTTCTGCATCGGCAGATAAGACGCGCTCCAGGGCAGCAAATCCATCCATGCTCGGCAGCAAATATTCGTGCTGACTGTTGGGACTGCCATGGGCAAAACACATATTGTCGAGGCGCAGGGTCATGGGCAACGAGGCCAGATACTCCCGCACCTCTGGGTGAATCACGTTGTTGGTCCACTCATGGGCCTCTCGTCCCCGCTTCTCCGCAAGGTGCGACGGGTAACTACATTCGCAGGCATTCAACCCATCGACAATGTCTTCATCCCAGCAGCCCTGACAGGTGGGAATATCCAGGGAACGAATGAGTTCGACGACGGCATTGGGATACGGTCCGTAG
>JAAHHJ010000277.1 GCA_010692425.1 Symploca sp. SIO3C6
CGTTATCATCCACCTCGATCAATTCCCAGGTGTAGGCCAATTTACGCTTGGGATTGGTACTTTTAGACACCATAACTCGGTTTCCCACCTGACAAACCCCTGTCATTGGCCCCGTGTTGGGACAGTGGGCTGTAATGACGCCTCCTGAGTCCAACTCAATGTCTGCTAGAAAACGTTTGTATCGTTTGAGTAAGCGCCCTACCGATAAGGGCGAAAATGGATAAAACCAGTGCTGTGCCATTCTTATTCGTTGCTGATGATCCACCAGGCATTAGGCTGAAACCGTATAACCAGCAGTAGCGATCGCATCCTTCATCACAGTACCTGCAGCCGTCGTGTTAATGGTCAGTTGTTTTGTTTGAGTATTGGCTTCAACGGTTGCTGAGGCATCAAGGGCTTGGATGGCCTTTGTAATCGTTTCCACACAAGCACCACAGGCCATATCAGGAATCACTAATTCAAGAGTGGTCATGTTATTTCTCTCTCGTCTTTCGTGTGCGTATCTAAATGATTCAGCAGCTTTGACCATCATACGCTAAGTCTGTTGCAAGATATGCAAATGCTCGGAGCATTGTATGACTCATCATTCACGGCTAGCTTGAGCATTAGCAAGTTGGTCGCAGCACTTTAGCAATCCATAGCAGAATAACCATTGGTTACTTAAACCATCTCCAATAAGACTTTAAGCACTCCCCGTTGTCTAGCATGGTCAAATGCCTCGATGCCTTGAGATAAGGGATAGTGGGCATGAATCAGAGGTTTTACGTTGACCTTACCCTGAGCTAGGATCTCAAGGGCTTTGTCAAAGGGGCCACAGCGCGAACCAATCACCGTAATTTCGTCTACGACCAAGGCGGAAGCATCAAGACTGAGATTCCCTGCGTAGGTGCTTTTTAGCACGAGTGTGCCTCTAGGATGTAAGGCACGGCGAGCGAGATCAAAACCATTGGGGTTGCCCGTACAATCCACCGCGAGATCAAACGTTCGTTCAACGACATTATCTGCCAAGCCTGTG
>JAAHHJ010000278.1 GCA_010692425.1 Symploca sp. SIO3C6
GGCATTCGTTACAGCGCTTCAGGCTGCTCCAAATACGGGGCGCGACATGTCATTTCCTGAGAAGAACGGGCCAATTATACATGAGGCCTATCCGAACGTCCGGCCCCTCATTTTGGATGAGCCCTTGGAACAGGCCTTCCAACGCATCGGAACCCTCGCTAGAACTCAACCTGGCTGGAAGATCACTCGCCGTGACGCCAAGGCACATACTTTGGAAGGTGAAGCTACGACCTCATTTTTTCGGTTTGTCGATGATTTCGTTATCCATGCCTCGGAGCAAGAAGGTAAAGCTATGATCAACATGCGATCGAAGTCGCGCGACGGTTTGGTCGATGCAGGCGCAAACGCAAAACGTATTCAGCGTTTTTTTGAACAGCTCGCAAAGTTTAAGGCGACCGGAGGATAAGCATGTTGAAGGATAAGCAAACATCAATGTTTGAAGACGCAAGACAGCAGATCCTATTGCTTCCCCGTACAACTCAGAACTGGATGTTGTGGATGAATGTCGTTTTCCTCGTTGGGTTGTTATTCGTTTTCAATCACGAGTCAGCTCGCTGGGTATTGGCTGCATATGTGGTGTGTTTCCCAGTAGCTGTCCCATTTTATCTCTACACCAGAGAGGCCGCGATGTTGGGCGCTTCTCACATTCTGTGTTGGACGCCGCTCTTGATTTACCTTCCCCTTGAGGCTGCTAAAGACTCCGCCTTCAGCCTCTTGAGCTTATACGGAGTCTGGACGGTTCTACTTATGCTGACCATCACGATATCTGTAGTGTTTGACGTGAGGGCAGTTTTGGACTATGTATCGCGAAGGAGTCAGTAAAAATTAATTAATAGCTTGTCAAAAAATGGAAAAAGTTTTGGTCGTTACAGGAGGGAGTCGTGGTATAGGTGCCGCCACTGCATTACTTGCAGGTAAACAAGGGTATGCAATTTGTGTGAACTATTTGCGTAACCAAGCAGCAGCACAACATGTTGTTGATGAGCTTGAAAAGATAGGAGTTCGTGCGATCGA
>JAAHHJ010000279.1 GCA_010692425.1 Symploca sp. SIO3C6
GCCAGGACTTACTGATATCGGGGACTGAAAGTGCTGTCAACCAATGTACTCAACTTGTCCATGCCCTAGAACCCTATTGGAGTGTAGGGCAATCGATTACAGGAGTCGAGATTTTAACTGCCCGCCACGCCCTGAACACTCAGCGCAAAGACGATCTTCAAGCTCTACAAAAAGATGTTCTAGCACGGACCCGCAATGGTCAGACTGTTCGAGCAAAAACATTTCACCAGCGCCAGTATGTTCAAGCCATCCGTAATCACGATTTAACCTTCTGTATCGGACCGGCTGGAACGGGCAAAACTTATCTGGCAGCTATTCTTGGGGCACAAGCCCTATTAGATGAAACGGTTGAGCGATTGATTTTAACGCGTCCAGCAGTGGAAGCGGGAGAAAAGTTGGGGTTCCTCCCCGGTGATCTTCAAGAAAAAATCAATCCCTATTTGCGGCCTCTTTATGATGCACTCTATGAGTTGATTGACCCAACCAAAGTTCCTACCTTAATGGAAAAAGGGAGCATCGAAATTGCACCGCTGGCCTATATGCGAGGTCGTACACTGTCTAATGCATTTGTCATTTTAGATGAAGCCCAAAACACCACTCCCGCTCAAATGAAGATGGTCTTGACTCGCTTGGGCCTTAACTCTCGTATGGTGGTTACTGGAGATGTTACCCAAACTGATTTACCCTCCATCCAGAAATCAGGTTTGGCCATCGCACAAAATATCCTGAAGGGAGTGGAAGGAATCGCTTTTTGCCAACTCACTCAATCAGATGTTGTACGCCACCCTTTGGTTCAACGCATTGTTCAAGCTTACGAAGAGCATAGAGCTTAAGCTTCACTGTCGTTCTCCTGAATAGTATTCCCAGGACTATTGTTGTTTGGGCAACAAAACTACTGAATCAGTAAATCTTTTGTCTCAGGCTTTTATTTGCCCTAAGTCAACTTTTGTTAAGAACGTTCTTCAGAAGCCATGTTCGAGGAGATCGGAATCTACGATTTTAAGGTTGCTTAAA
>JAAHHJ010000028.1:0-22334 GCA_010692425.1 Symploca sp. SIO3C6
TAAATGCCGCGCTTAACTTAGCAAGTGTGCCAATTGGTAAGTTAAAGCCATTAGAACCCTAGGCTATAGGGGGTTTGCCTGTGGACAAGTAGGAGCCGACTCCCTTGGTTGAAACAGGAAGAAAACATCTTGCATGCTAAGGTTTATACACCTTTTAGCAGGTTTGAGTAGGTTTTTCGTAGCAGGTGAGAAGGTTGAAGGCTAAAAGTTTAAAGTTTTTTTTGGTTTTAGTTGGCAAAGTTTCAGTAAATCGCAGCTTATTTTCCCAATTGCTCGCCTTTCAACCTTCAATCCCTTATTCTACTTGCGGACCAAAAACCATTTGCAAAATAAATGGTTCACCACCATCTTGGTGATACTTATCTCCCCAAGTGCGGATGATTTCATCCAACTCTGCCATTGCCTGATCAACGTTCTCTGGTGGAATATCTAATTCTTCCAACAGTCGCATTACCTTGGGTTTACGATCGGCCCAATCCCTCATTAATCGGAAGTACCGTGCTGTATCTTCAACTACTGTATAGGCACGTGCCTTACCATCTGCTGGGGAGTAAGAAGCACGAGTCAAGGCGTAGTAGGGCAATCCCCAAGGACAATCAAGTCTGGTTACTGTCCCTGAATAGAGTAAGCGACGTTTGATATGTTCTCCCATGGCTTCACTCAGAGGCTGGCGTCGCTCTTCGGGCCAATCTTCTTGGGCACGACTATGCAGAAATTCAATTAATTCCAGAAACTGAAGGGAATTAACCACTTGCGCATTTGGCAAGTTATCTTGCAGTTTGTTCAGGATGTGTTGCTTTTGTTCGGAGGTGAGGCTAGTACCACAGATGCGTGATTGCCCTGGTCTCCAGGGATACTGATCCATCCAGACATAGGGAAATTGAATCAGGTAGCGAGGCTCTTGAGAGCCTAGCATCTTCAGCAATTTACCTTCAGTTAGGGCCTGTCTTACCTCCTCTACAATTGCCTTGACTCTTTTAGGTTCAATGTGGTGCAAATGTCCGGTCATGCGGATATTTTCACCCTGTTCCAAATAGGTCATGTAGATAGCGCATTTAGCAGCAGTTGCTGCTGCATCCAGAAAAGCCCCATGCCTATGTCCACTGGTCCTCATCGCACTGAAAGCCAGGTACAGCATAATCTGATCCATGGCACTGGGGCTAAGGCTTTTGATCAGATCGACGTGGTTGATCATTTATCTATAGAGGCGATTGTATGCAGGGTTACAGAATTTAAGTTTCTTAGTACAGAAAACCACAATTGGGGTATGGAAATCTCAAAGCTTAAATAGCCCTTAACAATTGAGGAAAAGAGCTGGTGCCTTTTCTGATTTTCTAACCCGTGCCATGATTTTGCGTACTGAGTGACTTACCTCACTTTTTTTCAACTCATTAGCGAGTTTAGCTTGTGAAGCGGTACTTCCGCTTCCTGAGAGCACCCTAATACTTCAAAGTTAATTTTCCTATGATAAGGAAACTAATATTATAGGCAATAAATTGACAATTGAAAAGTAAAGGAAAAGACAAGATGCTCCCTGCTCTTGGTAACTAACGGTTGACTGGGGGGCTATCAGTCGAGCACTGTAATCGTAGAGTCTGCCAAGTCCTGTTCAAGGCTGGTGGTGGAGCAAGATTCTTCCGATTTATCCTGGCGCTAAGGTGAACGAAATTTTGCGTGGGATTTGAATTCTCCGCGTCTGGAGCGTCTGGAGCGTCTGCTTAATTATTTCCCCACGCCTTTTTTCGCTCACCCCTAGCAGCTACTTCCTTTTTTCATTTTTTGGCTGTATAATTAGCCCATGGAGACAATTACCTTCAATCTTCAGTTTTAATTTCTGGTCACAGTTAGTGAAAAATCCGAAAGCTGGGAAGTTTCTCAAAAGCTGTGACCGGGGTAGTATCGAACAATTAAGAGATACCGCTGAAGCATAAGCTTAGCCTTGGTCTGTAGGGCATTTTTGAGGAGTGACTACCAGATAGAAAATCTGAGAAGCTCTCGCCCACGAGCGTCAAAGTAGTGTACTCCATAGCAGCCAAAGAGGATCCTCGTAACTTTAACGCTGGCAAAGGTCAACCGCAGGAGAATAACTAGGAATGATCAATCGTTTTAGCGCAACGGGGCAAAGCTAAGTTGGGGGACGCACTCTGTACCCTTAGATAAACTTTGGGGAGATATCGTGATCTGGGATCTTGAATTATGTGTACCAACTTCATGCCTAGAGGTTTAGCCTCATTTATGGTGCTATGCTATTTCTACAGGTAAGACACGTCCGCTGCCACGATGGTAGATTTCAGGAGTCAAAACTTCGGTTGATTGGCTAATCTCTGAGTGGCGGGGGCAACCGCGATTTGGAGATTTGTTTTTGTCCTCTGGGCAGGGTTCGGTTGAAACCAACAGAGCTTGAGTGTCATAAACAGAATTGAGTTGCATGCCCTGACCATAGGCAATGGTTTTGGGAGCATGAACTAGTGAAATTGTTAGCAGACTCAACAAGATGATCGAGCTGTGAATGCGCATAACAGAAGTCCGTATCAGGGTGTCTACATCCCTGCTTCGGTTCTCTTACTATGGTTTCAGGATAATCCTTGAAAAAAGTTTAATTTTCAACCCCAATTGATGGTAAGCTTATCTATTTACACTTATCTATGACTTAGCAAATCAAATTTCCTGGAGTACAGCTGAGCATATCTTTCGGCAATTCCTATCCTCAGCTCTTGCATGGTGAGAAGATTATCAGATGCTATGCATTATGCATTTTGTCAAATTACTGTTTCTTATTTCATCTCATACAAAGGAGCAGGCTTTTGTTTGATCCTTTCAGCAATCGGTCTCACTCTTTTGACTACCTCAATGAGGTATTTATAGTCTGGTGACTTAGCGTTGGGTATATACCCTGCTGCCGCCGCCATATTCGGAGGAGCCGATTCAAGTGCTCTGCGGACTTGTTCAAGTTGGTTGAGCTCTATTCTCGGTCCTGCTAAAACTGCTCCAGCGGGAACTTCTTTTTTTTCTAGATACAAAATACGGAATTTGGTTTGAGCAAACTCGGAGCGATAGCGCTCAAACTCTGCTAAGGACATAGCCCCTGCCACTACCTCCCCATCAGCAATCCATTGCAGCATAGTTTTGGGCGTGGGGGCAAAGCGCACTTCAGCTAGGGTTAGACCGTAGAGATTATAGATAGGCAAATAATACCCTGTAGCAGAGCCAGGTTGACCAAGAGCAACCACTTTACCTGCAAGACCATTCAAGTTTTGAATGGAACTATCCTCTAGTAGCAACATTACTGAGCGTACTTTACTGAGTCCTTCTAGAGGAAAAAGTGGTAAATACTGCGCTTCAGCAATGGCAATTGCTGCTAAACCTGGGGGTGCAAATACCAAAGACCAGGTTCTCCGCTTGATCTGTGCTAGAGCTTGAACTTCGTTATAGGCAGGCTCCAAGTCTACCACAGCCTTGAGCTGAGCAGCTAAGTAATCTCTAAGAGTAGAGAATCGCTCTAGGGCACGGTTGCCTTCACCATAACTAACTACCCCAATACTTAATCTTCCTATATCAATCTCTGCTGCTCGACAAGCTGTCAAGAGAAACAGAAGCTGTAGCAGAAAGAGACGGCGTGACAACATACTCTAAGGATGGTTGAGAAGTATTTTGTAGGTACTTTAGTTTACCAGAAATCTTTACTAATACATAAAAACTAATTAAACTTTTATTTAAGCCTGCAAAAACTGGATGTCATAACTATATTTATCCTGCAAATTAGCTATAATTATTAAGGGAGTATTTTGCGTAAATATTCAGTCAATACACATTAAAATCAGACTGATTGAAAAAAAGGCAAATTGTCAATTAACTAATTAGTTAATAGGAGTTACAAAATGCTAAAAAATCTTAAATTAGGTATTAAACTCAACTTACTATTACTATCAGTTTTCTTAGTGGTAGTGTTGATCAGCGGATTTGCTTTGTCTAAAATCTTAGATCAATATGCTCAGCAGGTGGTAGAAGACAGAGCTCTGCTTCTGATTGAAACGATGAGTTCGGTTCGAGAATATACATTTAAAGAAGTTGGGCCAGAGCTAGCTCCTAGATTAGAAACAGAAGATCAGTTCTTACCAGAGACTGTGCCTGCTTATTCTGCACGTTCAGTGTTTGACTATTTACGAGAACGAGATCATGGTAACTACGAAAATTTTTTCTATAAAGAAGCAACTCTAAATCCCACGAATAAGCGAGATAAAGCTGACAAATTTGAACAGCAAATAGTAGAGCAGTTCCGCAAGCAGAAAAATCTCACAGAACAAACTGGCTTTCGTAGCTTTCCTGGTGGCAAACTTTTTTATGTAGCGCGCCCTCTGGTAGTTAACAACAGTAGCTGTTTAAAATGTCACGGTATACCTGAAGATGCTCCTAAAAGCCAAATCCTTACCTACGGAGATCAAGACGGTTTTGGTTGGAAGCTTAATGAGATTATAGGAGCGAAAGTCCTATCAGTACCGGCCAGCACAGTATTTAATGAAGCTCAGCGCTTAAGGTTTGTAGTCATTGGTATTCTAGGGGGCTTTTTCCTATTGGCAATTGTGTTAATTAATCTCTTCCTCAACTTTTCTGTGATTAAACACCTCAGGCGGATGGCTAAGTTATCTACACAAGTTAGTACTGGTGATATGGAAGTCGAATTTAAGCATGATGCCAATGACGAAATCGGGGTCTTAGCAACCTCCCTCAATCGCATGAAAGTCAGCCTGCAAATGGCGATGGAGATGCTCGATCCAGACTCTAAACTTTAGGATGAACTAGTTGCCTTAGAGCAAAAAGAGGGGAGTGTGAGAAGGGTTGGAGAAGTCTGTATATAAAACTCTCCCTTCTGTTAACTCTCTTATCACCCTATTCTCTTCAAACATGAACAATGAACAATGAGCAATGAGCAATGAACCATTAGTACAGTAAACGCCGCCGGAATTGTTCTGCTTGCTTATGGTCAGGAATTCTGTTTGCTAAAGTTTCTACGAATTCCTGGGCTGAAATAGTTGGATTTTGATTAAGAATACGCTTACAAAGGATAGAAGACATTGGTCCAATTAATTGGGCAAGTTCCTTTTGGCAGCGACTGATAAAATTTTGCTCAAGCTGGGATGGAACTAACGGCGCTTTTGATGAGGAAACTGGTTTCGAGGAATTCCACAGAGCATTAGCACTATTTGTTTGCACTGTGGGAGAAGTTGCTAAAGACGACCGTTGCCCGCTTGTCGGTTGAGGAGAATTTGTTAGCACCTTGGCTTGGGAATGCTTCTCGGTGGTTGTCGATAAAGAAGACTCAATCTCTATCAACTGATGCAAAACTACCTCAGCAGTCTGAGGGCGCTGATTGGGGAAGCGCGCCATCAGGCGATCAATGAAATCTGCAAATTCTGGTAGAAGTTCAGAAGCTTCGTTACGCCAGTGCAACTCATCAGTGTAGGGATCATAGAAATGATTGGGATCCTTGCCAGTGAGCAAATAGACAAAAGTGCGACCCAGGGCAAAGAAATCAGATTGCGGTACCGATTGACCGTTAAGTTGCTCTGGTGGAGTGTAACCAGCTGACATCACCCCTGTAATTTGACCAGCGGCTTGTTTGACTACAAAGCTGCCAGAAATTTCTCGCGCCGTGCCAAAATCAATCAATACCAAAGGACCATCTGCCCTCAACATAATATTGGAGGGCTTAATATCACGATGGAAAAAGTTATGGTTGTGTACCTCCCGCAGGATATGAGCCAATTGAATTAGCCACTGTAGGGCTAATTTCTGATCAATGGGGCTTTCCCGCATGTGCAGGTATTGCTGTAAATCCATCCCATAAATCTTTTCCATCACCAGACAGTGTAATGTTTGCCCCTGTCTGGGCAAGAAGGTGAAGTAGGCATCAGGTTCGACTCTGGGAATGCCCTGATGTTCTAGTCGAGAAAGGATTTCAGCTTCTCGTTGGAAGAGCTCAACATACTTGGGATGATTATTAGTCAGGACTTTCAGAACCTTGGGCGGCCCGTTGCGATCGCTAACTTCATAGGTTTTGGCAAAGCCGCCACTTCCCAGCTGGCGAGTCACCCGATAGCGCCCTGCCAGCAGTAACTCGGAGCTACAGCTGGAGCAAAATAGCTGAGTATTAGTATTGTTAGGCTTGGGGCAGTTGGGATTAATGCAAATGCTCATCGGGCTTAGCGGGTACAGGACTTTCGCATCTAGTGCGGTTTAACTTTTAGCTGTTGCCTGTCAAAGTGCGAAATCTATAATATTAATCAGGTTCAACCCCCTTCTTTTACGCAGGGTATTGAAGTCTCGCACACAAAAGTTTACAAAACTTAATTTACAGACATCCTCGCTAGGAATTGCTGATCGATTACCTCCCTTGCTGAAGGAGAGTACCAACTCTTGAGTTTTACTTGGACGCTCTTGCCCTCTATTGCCTTTGTGATTGTGTGATTGCTCTAGAGTGGTAAGTAAACGGGGACTTAATTGATGGCATCGGCTACTCATGGAACCAGATTCTGCTTTAGAGAAGCCTAAGGGCATTATTAGGCACGAGAGCAACAGTTTATCGTACACCATACTTGTATATAAAATAATTCTATCTGAAAATAGGATGTAGGGAAGAGAGATTTCAGTCTTTGGTTGTAGGCAACAAGTGCAATAATAGTCTAAGAATAGGCTCACGCTGTCTAATGTAAGAGACTAAAAGGCCCAGAGTACGCGATAGAGCTGTAGCGGCTCGTCTTTGCCTTTAACCATAACCGGCGGGATTTTCTCAGTCTTGATTGTGTGGTCTTGTAGTTTGTCGAGGGTACTTTGGGAAATAAGGATCTCATCAGCCTTGGCAACACTACAAATACGACTGCTCACATTGGTCGTATCCCCAATGGCAGCGTATTGAATCAGCTTTTCTGAGCCAATATTGCCGGCTGCGACTTTCCCGGTGTTGAGTCCAATGTGGATTTTAATAGGTTGTTTGCCCCTCTCTCTCCACTGCTGAGAAAGGCGGCAGACTCCTCTTTGCATATCAATGGCTGCTTTAACAGCACGATCAGTATCATCAGCTTGTCGATAAGGAGCACCCCAAACTGCCAGTAGAGCGTCGCCAATATACTTCTCTAAAGTCCCCTCATATCTAAAGACAATGTCCTCTACCATGACTGTGAAGTATTCATTAAGCATCTCAATAATTTGGCGTGGTTCCATTCGAGAGGACATTTTTGTAAAACCGCTAATATCGGCAAACAATACACTTACTTCAGTATCAACAATCTCTAGCTTGCCTTCTTCTTTAAGCTTTTTACTAACAGCTTCTGGGAAGAAACTCTCAAATTTAGTCCGCACCACAGCTTCTGCTTGTATTTGTTTGTAGAGTTGAGCATTTTCAATGGCGATCGCTGCCTGGTTGGCTAGGGCAGTCAAAAACTCCAAATCTTCTTCCGAGTAAACATTAGTCATTGAAAGATTATCAGCATACAAAACTCCAATGACTTCATCCCTAGGTTTGAGAGGTACACACATCGAAGCGTGGATATCTTGAGCCAAAACTGAAGCTGCACTGTTAAAACGTTGGTCGTTAGCAGCATCAGCACTCAAAATACCAATTCCGTGTTCGTGAACAAAATTAGTGATCGTGCTGCTGTAGAAATATTCATCATTTGGCACCCCACTTCTGTACTTGAGAGCCTTATTTTCCAGCTGTTTATTTTCTTGGTTAACCATGAGAATTATTGCCCGATCCACATTCATAATCTCCAGTAGCAGATCGAGAATTTTCTCTAAAAGCCTGTTAGGTTCTTCAGGGGAGGAAAGTTGTTTACTCACCTCCAATAAGATTTTTAACTTGTCTACTGCTCGCTGTTCAGCATCCTGGTGCTTAAGTTTGAGAACTGTGCCTTGATATTGTGTAGTATCTTGTTGGAGTAATTCACCAAGGTCTACACGAGTATGCTCCGGTGATAACCTTCTGACAATAGATAATTGATCATTGTAATGGTGATTAGGTCTAGGCGAGTCTCTTTTAAGATTTTCCAAAAATTTAAAGACTACATTCCCACAGCGAACAAGGTCTCCATCTTTAAGTTCACACTGATCAATTTTATTGTTATTGACAAAGGTATGGTTAAGACTACCCAAATCAATGATGATTGCTCGTTCTCTAGTGATATTTATCTGAGCGTGATGACGGGAAAGACTTTTGTCCATGACCATCATTGTGTTGTCAGTCTCCCTGCCAATGGTGTTGGCTCCAAACCTCAGATGGTGAATTGCTTGCTTGGAAGCTTCTGGGTTTTGGACTAAATATGGCACAATCTCGTCTCTCCTCTGGCTGAATCTATGCATGAGTATCCATTCAAGCTTTCTGAGAATCCACTCTCAAGTCCGGGTAGGCAATAAATTTAGTCTGACTTGAAAGAGGGTGTAGGGTGTGGGGTGTAGGGTGTGGGGTGTAGGGTGTGGGGTGTAGGGGAAATAACCCTCTTTAATGCTTGATGATGAAAAAGTTTTTTCATCGGGACTGCCTTGAACAGAGGGGGAGATGGGGAGATGGGGAGATGGGGAGATGAGGAGATGAGGAGATGGGGAGATGAGGGAGGATTGAGCATTTGCCTCCTAAACTTCTGGCTTTTCACTGAAGGCTCCTTAAGAATCTTTTTATTTGTACCTATCTGTAGGGACATGAAGATTTATGTCATAAATGCCAGCTAGACTGTAAACTAGTATATGAAATGCTATCCTCGATGAGATTTGGGGATGGAGGCAAGGCAATGGGTATCGCTACAGTTAACCCAGCAACAGGGTCAGAAATCAAGTCTTTTGAGCCGCTCAACAGCACACAGGTGCAAGATAAAATTGCTCGCTCACAACAGGCTTTTCAAAAGTATCGCCGAACTACCATGAGCCAAAGGAGCAAATGGCTGATGGCAGCAGCCGAAATTTTAGAGCGGGATAAGCAAAAGTTCGGTGAGCTCATGACTATGGAAATGGGCAAGACTCTCAAGAGCGCAATCGCCGAAGCTCAAAAATGTGCTTGGGTTTGTCGCTACTATGCTGAACATGCAGCTGAATTTCTCGCTGATGTCCCAGCTTCCACTGATGCCAGCCAAAGCTTCGTGCGCTATCAACCCCTGGGGATTATTTTGGCGGTAATGCCCTGGAACTTTCCTTTTTGGCAAGTCTTTCGTTTTGTTGCACCAGCTCTAATGGCAGGAAATGTGGGCTTGCTAAAACATGCCTCTAATGTCCCTCAATGTGCCTTGGCGATTGAAGAGATTATCACACAGGCAGGCTTTCCAGAGGGAGTTTTCCAGAGCTTACTAATTGGTTCTAGCCAAGTTGAAGCTATCGTCAACGATGAGCGAGTTAAAGCAGTAACTTTGACTGGATCTGAACTAGCAGGTGCGGCTATAGCCTCGAGTGCTGGTAAGCAAATCAAGAAAGCAGTCCTAGAATTGGGAGGGAGTGACCCTTACATTGTCCTAGAAAGTGCTGATTTAGAGGCGGCAGTGGAAACTGCTGTGGTAGCTCGCCTGCTCAATAATGGTCAATCTTGTATTGCGGCGAAAAGGTTTATCCTTGCTGAGGCTGTCGCTGATGAATTTGAACAACGCCTGGTAGAAAAGTTTAAGGCTTTAAAAATTGGTGATCCGATGGCGGAGGATACTGATGTTGGACCCTTGGCAACTCCCGGCATTCTTCAAGAATTAGACCAGTTAGTCCAAGCTTGTATCGAAAAAGGTGCAAAAGCTCTTTGCGGTGGGCATCCCTTATCTGACTATGCTGGTAACTTTTATCCGCCCACAATTTTGACAGATATTCCCCCAGGAACGCCAGCCTACAAAGAGGAATTTTTCGGACCAGTAGCGCTATTATTCCGAGTAGCTAATCTTGAGCAAGCTATCGAGCTAGCAAATGGGACGCCTTTTGGACTGGGAGCTAGTGCCTGGACAACAGATACTGAACAAGCCAACCGCTTAATTGATGAACTCGAAGCTGGTGCCGTGTTTATTAATGGCTTAGTTAAGTCAGATCCACGTCTGCCCTTTGGGGGAATTAAGCGTTCTGGTTATGGGCGAGAATTAGGAATTCAAGGCATACATGAGTTTGTCAATATCAAAACTGTATGGGTAAAGTAGAACAGAGGAATAAAGCGTAATTAGAAATATTTAGCTCAACTTTGTAAATTAGTGCCACAATGGCAGTAAAGAGAGGTTGAAATTATGTCTAATTACTCTAAATAGCATTTGAATTTATCTCTAATTTTAGAGGTAAATTAGGTGGTGAGGAGCGGTTATAGAAGCATGATTTCTAACAAAAAACTGCATTACAAAGCGGAATTAAAATGGGCGAAATGAATACAGCGGAACTGTTGGTAAGTTGCCTAGAAAACGAAGGGGTTGAGTACGTTTTTGGACTGCCTGGAGAAGAAAACCTGCATGTCTTAGAAGCGCTTAAAAACTCTTCAATTCAATTTATTACCACCCGCCATGAACAGGGTGCAGCGTTTATGGCTGATGTTTACGGACGCTTAACTGGTAAGGCTGGGGTATGTCTTTCTACCTTGGGTCCAGGGGCAACTAACTTGATGACTGGAGTTGCTGATGCCAACTTAGATGGCGCACCAGTGGTGGCAATTACTGGTCAAGTAGGGACGGATAGAATGCATATTGAATCCCACCAATACTTAGATTTGGTGGCAATGTTTGCCCCCGTTACTAAGTGGAATACTCAAATTGTTCGACCCAGTAATACTGCCGAAATTGTTCGCAAGGCATTTAAAATTGCTCAGACCGAAAAGCCAGGAGCAGTTCACATTGATTTGCCAGAAAATATTGCGGCAATGCCAGTCACAGGTCAAACTTTGAGCAAAGATAGTCGGGAAAAAACCTTTGCTTCTTTCCGCAGTGTGGGCAAAGCAGCTGTTGCCATCTCCAAAGCGAAAAATCCCTTAATTCTGGCGGGCAATGGGGCAATTCGTGCCAATGCTGCTGAAGCACTGACGGAATTTGCTACTCGGATGAATATTCCGGTAATTAATAGTTTTATGGGTAAAGGTGTTATTCCTTACACTCATCCCTTAGCTTTGTGGACAATAGGGCTACAGCAACGAGACTTAGTCAATTGTGCTTTTGATAAAGCTGATTTGATAATTGCGGTTGGTTATGATTTAATCGAATATTCTCCTAAAAAATGGAATCCAGAGGGCAAGATTCCACTGATTCATATTGGTGAGGCACCGGCAGAGATTGACAGCAGTTATATTCCTTTGGTGGAAGTCGTAGGCGATATTTCTGATTCCCTAACAGAAATTATGAAACAGGGAGACAGGGAAGGCAAACCTACGCCTTATGCAGTTGAATTAAGGTCAGATATCAGAGCAGACTATGAACAGTATGCTAATGATGATGGATTTCCAATTAAACCACAAAAACTGGTTTATGACTTGCGGCAGGTAATGGGACCAGAGGATATTGTAATCTCTGATGTTGGTGCCCACAAAATGTGGATGGCGCGTCACTATCACTGCGATTGCCCCAATACCTGCATCATTTCCAATGGCTTTGCAGCAATGGGAATTGCTTTACCTGGGGCGCTGGCGGCAAAACTTGTTTATCCGGAAAGGAAAATAGTTGCTGTCACTGGCGATGGTGGTTTTATGATGAATTGCCAGGAATTAGAGACAGCACTAAGGGTAGGAACACCCTTTGTCACCTTGATTTTTAATGATGGCGGCTATGGCTTGATTGAGTGGAAGCAAGAAAATCATTTTGGTGATTCTGCTTTTGTCCACTTCGGCAATCCAGATTTTGTCAAGTTTGCTGAAAGTATGGGACTTAAAGGCTATCGCGTAAAATCAGTGGCTGATTTTATTCCTACCTTGAAAAGCGCACTTGAGCAAGATGTTCCCACTGTCATTGACTGCCCAGTTGATTACGGTGAAAATCTGCGCTTTAGCCAAAAAACTGGGGATTTAACCTGTAAGATTTAATCTAAATTAATGAAGAGAGGAGGAGAGGGGGAGAGGGGGAGAGGGGGAGATTTAAACCCAATGGCTGTTAAAGTATTGCTAGGCTGATGTGTGTTTTTATACATGTCAGCCTAGTTATCACTTACCAACCCCTTTTTTAAATGAAAATTGCGACTTGGAATGTTAACTCAATTCGCACTCGCCAAGCTCAGGTGGTAGATTGGTTGCAAGATAACCAAGTCGATGTTCTCTGTCTGCAAGAAACTAAAGTTATAGATGCCGACTTCCCGCGATCGCCTTTTGCTGAGTTAGGTTATCATCTTTATATCTCTGGGCAAAAGTCCTACAACGGTGTAGCTATTCTCACGCGGGAGGTAGCACAAGAGGTTAGTATTGGTTTTTCCTCAGTCCTAGCTGCTGAGGAGGTAGGGGATTTAGATGAACAAAAGCGGGTGATTGCAGTTGTTGTTGAAGACATCCGCATTATTAACCTTTATGTGCCTAATGGTTCTTGTGTCGGTAGTGATAAGTATGACTACAAGCTTACTTGGTTAAAACTGCTAAGGCAATATATATGCTCTCTGTTGGAACAACAGCCTAGTGGTTTATGTGTTTGTGGGGATTTTAACATTGCTCTGGAAGACCGTGATATTTATAATCCCAAAGATAAAGACAACCACATTATGGCATCGGTAGTTGAACGTCAGGCATTACAGGATATCTTAGCAGTAGGCTTAGCTGATGCCTTTCGTAAATTCACTTCAGAGGAGGGGCACTTTAGTTGGTGGGATTATCGTACTCGAGCTTTTCAGGGTAATAGGGGTTGGCGTATTGATCATATCTATTTAACGCCAGAGCTTTATGAACTCTCAACTGGTTGTAGGATTGATGTGTCACCGAGGAAGTTAACGAAACCTAGTGATCATGCTCCGGTTATTGTGGAATTGAGTATAAGTAATAAGTAATAAGTAATAAGTAATAAGTAATAAGTAATAAGTAATAAGTAATAAGTAATAAGTAATAAGTAATAAGTAATAAGTAATAAACTCGAGTTCAGTATTTATAGTGTTTGTAGGTTGGGTTGAGGCAACGAAACTCAACATCTATACTGGTTAAAAATGGAAATTGTTCATGATAATTTAATCCTGTGACTATCGAATGTGTTGATCCAAAACTGAAGTGGTTACTTCAATGTGACTGGCGAGATAAATTTATCCCTAGTTTAGGTAGAGAGCCTTGGCTAACTGTTTATTTTGATAAAGTTACCGAAGATGAGAATCTTGGTATATTTTCGGCCTTGATTCCTAACACATATGTTGAGACTTCTCTGAGCCAAACTGCTTGGGATTTGTTGGTTGAAGATTGGCATCCTGTTCGTTTTGTTATTCACAATCAGGGTAGTGAACAAGAAGTTACTTATCTACGGTTTGGAAACTCAGATGGGATAGAACCTTTTGTGATTCATCGTAGCTTTCTAGCAGAATTTAGTGAGCCTGAACAAATTGATCTTATATTTAAGGAGCGCTTTATTAGATTCTCAAAGAAGTGGGAAAAAATTATGGGATGGAGCCTTTTTCGCGAATTGGCTGAAGCTGACGATCATCTTTTTAAGACTCTGCATATTCCATTAACAAATAGTCAACCAGAATTTGATGCACAAATTCTGGCGCTTACAAAGCTTCTGATTGATTCTCTAAATGAGAAAGCAATTGTCAAGGCAACACCGGGAGGTAATACTGAAACAAAAGGAATATCTAAACTGGAACATTTTCTCAAAGCTTACCAATACCAAAATTATCAGGAACATATAAAATTCTTAAGAAATTTGCAAAATCTTCGCTCAAGTAGCGTCGCTCATCGCAAGGGCGATAATTACAATAAGATAGCTAATAATTTAGGATTAAAAGACAATAACCGTGCCGATGTCCTGAAAAAAATTCTTGTTGAAGCTACAGATTTTCTGTTATCACTGGAAAGTCACTTTTTGAACCAATGAACCATGAGCCATGAGCCATAAGCAATAATCCAGGAACCCTCGTCAATTACTTCTGGTTTGTGACACCCTATATTTATAGCCGTCTATAGGCGAAGTCAGATGCAGGACTCCCGAAATTACTACAAAATTTTGCAAGTCTCCACAGAAGCTACCATTGAAGAAATCAAGGAAGCGTATCGGCGTCTTGTGCGCCAGTATCACCCTGACTTGCATCCGGGGAATCGGCTCTTAGAAGAGAAATTTAAAGAAATTTGCGCGGCTTACAAGGTACTTTCTGACTCAGTTGCACGCCAAGAGTATGATCAAGGATGGAGACTAAATCAGAGTAAATCTAGAAAGGCGAAAACTAGCCCTCAGAAATTTTATGCTCAAGGAATTGCTAAAGCCTTAGAAAAAAACTATCAGAGTGCTGTTAAGGATTACACTAAGGCTATTGAACTTAATCCTGACTTTCTGGAAGCTTACATCGAACGAGGAGCATCGCGCTACAAACTCGGAGATGCTCGTGGAGCGCTTCAAGATTGCAATCAGGCTCTAGAAATTGATCCCAACTCTACTCAAGCCTACTACTATCTGGGCAGGGCCCGTTATAGACTCGGATACACTGCCTCGGCAATTAAAGCTTATACCCAGGCAATTAAGCTGAAACCAGATCATGCCCAAGCTTACTACTACCGGGGTGTGGCTAACAATGACTTGAGAGAACTTGCTTTTGCTGTCGAGGATTGGCAACAAGCGGCAGTGCTCTTTAGTGAACAAGGGGATAAAACTGGCTACCAGTTAGTACAGGGTACACTCAAAAGTGTCAATAAGATTCCGGGAAAACAGAGTAAATCTTCTAGGCACAACCCAGTAACTGCCGTCAAAACTTTGCTAGGCGATGTCTTAAAAGTTGTCAGCTTGTTTATAGTTAATCCCATGGGGGGATTGTTGCCAGCTTTTAATTCCCTTGATAAGCCTAGGGCAGCAGCAGTAGGGATAGCATTTGCCCTAATTTTCGATTTTTGCTTTATTGTCAGGAGTTACGTGGGTTGGCAAAGTTTCTTTGAGGCTTCGATTTGGAAGCTGATGCTTGTCGGTTTGGTACCGTTTGCGACTCTAACGGTTCTCAGTGCGATCGCACGTTCAATCTATCGCAATTCCGGTAGTTTTGTCAGCGATATTTTTCTGGCTGGTGCATTCCTGTTACCGATGAGTTTTCTGACATTAGCCAGTAGTATCTCTCTAACTTTGGGCAGCCCAAGTATGATTGTACTTACTGTATTTGCCTGCTGCTATGGGATTTTGACACTTTATAGTGGCTTTACCAATATTGCCAATCTATCGGAAGCGCGGGCAGCGTTGGTGGTGCCAGTGATGTTACTGCTAAGTGGTTGGTTATTTTATTGGGCTTTTAGTGCAATCATTTTGTAGTAAATTATTTATAGCTTATCGTTCATGGTTCATTGCTCATGGCTCATAGCTCATAGTTGATGACTCATAGTTCATTGGGTTGGTATGCGGCAATTGTGGAATACTGTCCTAATGAACAATTAACAGTCAATGGTTCATTGTTCATGGTTCATAGCAGTCGCTGGGTAAGATTCGTTATTGTAATCCTGTTGCTAATTCTATTGTTAGAGTTTCATAATTCTGAGAATAGGTTAATGGCTACTAGTAAAAGTCCGGATCAATCGGTTTCATCAAATTCATTTTTTATTAAAACTCAGGCTTTGGTTACATCTCAACTTCCCTATGAAGCTAGGCTAATTGATATTGGCTCGGTTAATCCTAATATTATCCTCGATATTCGTTATGCCACGGAAAATAATTTTTTGCACAGAAAGTTATACCCGGTGGCACGGTGTGTACTGAGGGGGGCAGCAGCTAAAAGGTTATCGCAAGTGCAAGATTATTTGGAAACAAAAGGATTGGGATTAAAAGTTTTTGACTGTTACAGACCATTATCAGTACAGAGGCTGATGTGGGAAGTATTACCGGATCCTCGCTATGTGGCAAATCCGGAAAGAGGCTCTCGACATAATCGCGGCGCAGCAGTTGATCTAACCCTTGTTGATAGCAATGGCAAAGAGTTAGAGATGCCAACTGACTATGATGATTTTACTAAACAAGCCCATAGAGATTATAACGGTGCCAGCGCTGAGGCAATGAGAAATCGTCAATTACTTGAGGAAGCAATGCAACGGTATGGGTTCATACCTCTATCAACAGAATGGTGGCATTTTGATGATCCAGATTGGAATAAGTTCTCAATTCTGGATTTGTCCTTTGAGGAAATTCCTTTTAAGTAATAAGTAATAAGTAATAAGTAATAAGTAATAAGTAATAAGTAATAAGTAATAAGTAATGGGTAATGTAGTATTAAAAAATCAATTTCATCCTTTTGTTTACCTTCTTTGAGAATGCATCATGTCAATCAAAGCGATTCAAAAAATTGCTCTATTTTCTATTGTTGCAGGTTCAGCTACTGCTATTTCCAATACTTATAACCTTAGCTGGGCGCAGGTTGCCGACACTCAGGAAGTTTCTATCCAATTTCAAGCAATGGTTGGAGACAAAGCATTTACCTGTGGCTCTAGTTACTCTAACCTAGGTATAGCCAAAAGTTCGGTTACTCCCACTGACTTCCGCTTTTATGTTTCTAATATTGGATTAATTGATGCTAGTGGGATGGTTGTACCTCTTCAGCTGGAGCAAGACGGCAAATGGCAATATCAGAATGTGGCACTACTTGACTTTGAAGATAAGTCTGGCTCTTGTGCTAATGGTACATCTGAAACTAGAACTCAGGTAACAGGAAGTGTTCCGGCAGGTGATTACAAGGGTATTACCTTTATGCTTGGGGTGCCCTTTAATCTCAATCACAATGATGCAACACTAGCTCCGTCCCCACTCAATCTTACCTCGATGTGGTGGAACTGGCAGGGAGGATATAAGTTTGTACGCATTGATTTGGAAAATCAAAAGATGGCTGCCAATGATGGCACTCAACAACACGGTGACTCCCATAGTCAGTATGATTCCCATCATAAGGGTCAAAGGCATAATGATCAAGGACATGATCATCAAGGACATACTCAACATGGAGCTATTCAAGGATTTCTGATTCACCTGGGTAGTACTGGATGCCAGATGGAAGGCAATAGCCAGCAGCCAAAATTCTGTAACCATCCCAATACATCAACTTTTATCTTTTCTGAATTTAATTTAGCTGAGAACGTCATTGTGGCAGATTTAGCAGCTCTAGTATCCGAAAGTAATTTAGAAAGGAATGAGCCTGATACGCCACTTGGTTGCATGTCGGCACTAAACGATAGCGACTGCACTACCATCATGAATAACTTTGGTATTCCCTATCAGGGGCAGCCCTCAAGCGAGCAAACTTTCTTTAGAATTGAATAGAGCTTGTAAGTTTTATAGCAGTACGTATTAAGGTTAGGACAAGCTAAATCGCTAAAACTTTGTCAAATTCACCCCTTCTGCCTTCTGCCTTCTGCCCTCTGCCCTGGAGCCTTGCGCGTAGCGCTATATTCCAATGGGAACCTGTGAAACTGCGTCGCCTAATGATGTTCGTGATACTAGGATGTGTCACGTTCTTTTTATCAATTAGTCTGAGTATAGTAATGGCAGCGACTCAACCTATCCCTGCGGAAAATTTATCTGCCTATGAGTGGGATCTGCCCCAATGGCTGCCTAAGCCTATTGTTCCAGAAGACAATCCGATGTCCAATGAAAAAGTTAAGCTAGGACGGCGATTGTTCTACGAAACTCGGTTATCGGTGACAGGAGACTTTTCTTGCGCAAAATGCCATCAACAAGCACTTGCTTTTACAGATGGCAAACCTGTTGCCATGGGCGCAACAGGAGAAGTGCATCCCCGCAATTCGATGAGTCTTACCAACATTGCTTATAGCCCAGTCTTAACTTGGGCAAATCCGCTGATGCGGAAATTGGAGGAGCAGTTGCTGGTACCTTTGTTTGGTGAGCATCCTGTTGAAATGGGCATGGTTGGACGAGAGCAAGAAATTATAACTATGTTAGGGGATGATTCTGAGTATTCTCGAATGTTTGCAGCCGCATTTAGTGGTGAAGAGAAACCAATCAGCATTCGGAACTTAGCAAAGGCAATCGCCAGTTTTGAACGCACACTAATTTCAGCCAATTCTCCCTATGATCGTTATCGATATGGAGGAGATACGAGTGCTATTTCTGATTCTGCCAAACGGGGTGAAGTGCTATTTAATAGTGAACGACTTGAGTGTTTTCACTGTCATGGCGGATTCAATTTTTCTGATTCTATTATGCATGAACGGCTTGCATTTCAAGAAATGGCTTTTCACAATACCGGGCTTTATAACATTGACGGCAAGGGAGCCTACCCACCCAACAATACAGGAATATATGAAATCACCCAAGACCCATCTCAAATAGGGCATTTTAAAGCACCGACTTTGCGAAATATTGAATTAACGGCTCCTTACATGCATGATGGCAGCATTGGCACCCTTGAAGAAGTAATTGATCACTATGCTGCGGGTGGACGAACAATTTCTTCTGGAAAATATGCTGGTGTGGGTAGTGAAAACCCTCTCAAGAGTATCTTTGTTTCAGGGTTTAAGTTGACTGAGGGAGAAAGAAAGGACTTATTAGCTTTCTTGCGAAGTTTAACCGATGAGGAATTTATTCACAATCAGGCATTGAGTCCTGTTGAGAACAAATTGTCAAGCCTTGATCGCTCCAGCTACGCCAATGAATAAGGTATGGACTTTGAGCTGTTAAGTTAACTACTAACATCAGTTATAACACTCTTTTGTCACCCCATCAGCAAAATCGGTAATGAACAAACTAAGTACCTGCGACATTGATAAAGGTTACTGGTTGAGGCAGGGTGTGGGGTGTGGGGTGTAGGGTGTAAGGGAACTCCGGGCGATTTCATATAAAGGCGCTCTCGCTACATCCCCTACCTGGAAGGAAGGGGCTTTGCTCGAAACTTGGGTAAACCTGCTAGCCTCATACCTTCAGCTGTTCCCTACTAGCCTCAGCATAGTCGAGATAGTACTGCTGGTCGACGCTACCATCAAACTCGAAGGGATTCTTTCTGTCATTGAGTTTGAAGCGTGTTTGCCCTTGGCTGAATTCAAGCCATTCTGCCTCTTGAACCAGCACTTGATTCTCACCATCGCTGACGAAGAACTGGTCATTACCGGAATAGGAGAGAATCTGATAATCGGAACGGCGACCTTCAAAAACAACTGTATCACCCTTGTCCCCTTCTTGATGAGTCCCAGCATTGATTATAATATCTTCAACATCACCATAGATACGATCAGCACCAAGCTGACCATAGAGTCTGTCTGCTCCATCTCCGCCGACGATCACGTCGTCACCATCAAAACCCCAGATTTCATCGTTTCCGGCACCGCCATCAAGATTATCCTTGCCGTTGCCAGTAAAGATTTTATCATTGCCTTTGCCAGCATTGACAGTCTGGTTCCCTGGTTCGGCTTTGATATAGTCATCGCCATCGGTACTCTTTGTACTGCCGTAGTCAATCATATTTTGCCGATAGAGGGTATTGGCAGAATCAGCCTCAATCAGTTGGGAATGATTGGCTAGAGGTTTTTGTACATCCACCAAATCATCGATAAAGGAACGGTCAAATCCCTCCAGAGTAATCTTGAGTGTACGTGGTGTTGAATCACCTGTCACCCGGTCTCCCATAAAGAGTGTTAGAGTCGTGTAAAGACCATCAGAGTCCTCAAAAACTCCATAGCGCTGAAGATAGCTCTCAAAGTTTTTGGCATTAAGTTCCATTTCAATACCAAACTCTTGTCCTTCGGAATTGACGATTTGGTGTGTCATATCAAATACACCATATTTACGCTCTCCCATACCATCAGTCACAGTACCGGAGATGTGAACATATAAGTTATCTGGCGATATGGAGAAGTCGGCGTATTCATCAGGTTCAAACCGCGTTACACCACTGCTGTTTATATCATTCGATGAGAGCATCTCTGGTGCTCCACCATTTTCAAACCATTGGCGATTGTTTTTGGAAGTGACATCAATTAGAGCACTTTCACTGTAAGCTTTGGTGGCATCATAGGCATAAAAACCGTTTCCGGAAAAAACAGTACTGAGATTCTCAAAATGCCCGCCGTTGACAATGAGGCTATCGACCCCTTGTGAAAATTGGATGCCACTAACTTTACGGGAAGCATTCTCTGCCCCAATCACAAGTAGGTTTTCAAACGTATAGTTATTTGTGGCATACATATTGACGCCGTTAAAAGCCACTTCCCAGGCTGTGAAGTCTTCAATATCGTTGATGACTTCGTTATCGAGATGATTCATGCGGTGATTACTGTCGAATCCTCGTTCAACCCCAATAGCAGTATTACGCTCGAAGTCTAGAATCGCTGGGTGAGTGGGATCAATCCTATCTGCAAAAGGATCGAAATTGAGAGGCATGGCATCGGGATCTGGATCTATCTGAAATTGAGCCTCGCGGAAGTGCCATGCCCGGAAAGAATTTGCTGCGATATTGTCTTGCTGGATGATTATCCGCGAGACATTTTCAAAGGCGTGACCTTCATTACCAAAATCATTTACGCCATCACCAGCGCCAGTTTTCTCATTCCCACCGATTACCTTGGTGACAAGATTACCATTCCATTCACCTGTTTCGTTACCGGTTTCGGCAACAATTCCGGCACCGATAATGTCATAAACGAAATTGTTGTTGACCTTTGCATGGGAGTCATGCTGTACAATAGCCCAGCCTGGGCTGCCATTGACTGCATTGCCTTCGACGATGGCAAGTCCGGAACCATCTGTGGCACCAGTTCTGTGCAGGTGGAGGGAGTAGCGACCACGCACATTGTAGGCTTGAGTGGGGTCAAGAGAAACAACTTTACCGTGGCGATTTTTGGTCGCATCATCGGCGGCAATAGATTTATTGGTGCGCCCCAAATCGGTGAATTCAGCATTGCGGATCACTGCATTCGGGTTATGCATCACCATGAAGTGACCACGCGAGAGCACATCATCATGATTATCAATCCCTGAATTCTCGCTGAAGATCCTTATATTACGTGAGGCATTACCGACATAAACATCAAGATCTTCATGACCTTCCGGTGGTGTGTGATCATACTCAAGTGCTTGGGACAGTGTAATGGTATTGCCATTAATTTCTGTAATTGTCACTTCTTCATCTTGGGTGACGAGTTGACCATTTTTGTCTTCACCCAAGTATTTGGTGCCAATCACGACAATTGTGTCACCTACTTGCCAGCCACTAGCATCACCTTCGACTTTAATAGTTGTGTCGCCAGCTTCAGCTGCCTTCATTACCAAGTGAGATTCCTTTTCTGCTCCCTGGATCGACACTTTGCCGTGAGTGACAACTCCTCGGCTGAGTTGAAGTGGATCAATGTCCCTAAAATTGGTGAGTGGGCCATTATCGGCAATCTCGATGGAGGCATTAAAATGCGCTGGCATCGGGTTCTTTTCTGTGCCGATAGTGAAGGTTGAGTTGACATCAGTCATTAGTGTATCGACCTTCATGGCAGTGTCTTGGTTAGTGGCGAAATGTAACTCGCCATTTACCCGCACATAGTGCAACTCAGGGTTACCGCCTGGGGGAACATCATAAGTAACTGCAACACCTTCGGGGATAAACACATCTGCGCCTTCACCCGGAATTAATCCACCTTCCCAGATAGCAGAGTCAGACCAATTGCCATCAGCTATAGCTCGATGGGTTGCCTTCTCCGGTGGTAGTAAATCGAGGAGAGCTACATGCTCATTTTGTTTAGCAGGATCGTCTGGGTGTGGTAAACTGCCATGATTATGACCGCCATTACCCATATCACCATGCTCAGCATCGGTATGACCTTCATTGCCCATATCGCCATGCTCGGCATCGGTATGACCTTCATTGCCCATATCGCCATGCTCGGCATCGGTATGACCTTCATTACCCATATCGCCATGCTCGGCATCGGTATGACCTTCATTACCCATGTCACCATGTTCAGCATCGGTATGACCTTCATTACCCATGTCACCATGCTCAGCATCGGTATGACCGCCATTACCCATGTCACCATGCTCAGCATCGGTATGACCTTCATTACCCATGTCACCATGATTTTGAGTGGGGTTTACACCTTCTTGATAGGTGCCAGCGATGTCCTCAGCGCTTAAAACTTCATCGGAGATCTTCACACCCTTAATATCGCCGTTAAGAGCATGTTTCCCATTGGCATCGCGGGAGCCGATGATGAAATCACCCAACATATTGGTGAAATCAAAACTGCTCCTGTCACGCTCTGCGATCAGTGCACCATT
>JAAHHJ010000028.1:22434-83001 GCA_010692425.1 Symploca sp. SIO3C6
TCACACCCTTAATATCGCCGTTAAGAGCATGTTTCCCATTGGCATCGCGGGAGCCGATGATGAAATCACCCAACATATTGGTGAAATCAAAACTGCTCCTGTCACGCTCTGCGATCAGTGCACCATTAAGGTACAGTTGTGTTGATGTACCATCAAAACTTAAAGCTACATGATTCCAGGTACCAGTGGCAGGGGAGCCACTAGTAATAGAGCTTCGTGAGCCATCTGCACCTCGGAAGTTGGCACTAAGTCGTCCACGGCGGTTGACTTGCAGCAGGAACTGATCAGCACCTTCTGTCTCTCCATTCCTGTTGGAAGAAAGTAGAGCTGTGCCACCTCTTCCATAACTTTCGGCATTAAACCATAGCTCAATGGTTCCTTGCTCCACGAGCACTTCTGGTGTGTTAGCAATTGTCTTAAATCTATCATGCTCGGCATCAGTATGAGTGCCATCGCTCATGTCGTCATGCAGGGCATGAGTATAACCACCATCGCCCATGTTGCCATGCTCGGCATCAGTATGAGAGCCATCGCTCATGTCGTCATGCAGGGCATCGGTATGAGTGTCGTTGCCCATGTCACCATGATTTTGAGTGGGGTTTACACCTTCTTGATAGGTGCCAGCAATGTCCTCAGCGCTTAAAACTTCATTGGAGATCCTCACACCCTTAATATCGCCGTTAAGAGCATGTTTCCCATTGGCATCGCGGGAGCCGATGATGAAATCACCCAACATATTGGTGAAATCAAAACTGCTCCTGTCACGCTCTGCGATCAGTGCACCATTAAGGTACAGTTGTGTTGATGTACCATCAAAACTTAAAGCTACATGATTCCAGGTACCAGTGGCAGGGGAGCCACTAGTAATAGAGCTTCGTGAGCCATCCGCACCTCGGAAGTTGGCACTAAGTTGTCCACTGCGGTTGACTTGCAGCAGGAACTGATCAGCACCTTCTATCTCTCCATTCCTGTTGGAAGAAAGTAGAGCGGTGCCACCTCTTCCATAACTTTCGGCATTAAACCATAGCTCAATGGTTCCTTGCTCCACGAGCATTTTTGAGGTGTTAGCAATTGTCTTGAATCTGTCCTCTCCGTTAACATTAATCAGATTTGTATTGTCGTAAATGGTTGAAATGCTCATGTCTAACTTGTGTGAGTTCTCGATCTAAGCGCAATAGGTATTAAGGTGTGCGAAAAATATTTCGTCATACCAATTTTCTAAAAGGGTGGTAGAAACCAAGCGTCTGAAAGCACTACCCTGTCTAACTCCCCATCTCTCGATGTCTTCTCAGAATTTAGAAAATTAGTATTAGGTACATGAGACGAAATCATTCACAGAAGTGGAAGGGGACACCCATAATCCTTTTCCTACCCCTGTTAAGGCAGATGTCTAACTCAGAGTAGATATCAACAGAATGAATCTTGAGGAGTTTTCCAAGCTTTATGGTCATCAGAGACTCTAGTTCATCCTTCAAATAACCAACGCTTCACTCCGTAATATCTCAATCTGCGTACTATTTAATCTAGTCTTGTTAGCTATCTTAACAAAGAAAGTATTACAGATTACTTGACCTTAAGGCAGAGTTTTAGAAAGTGTCTGTAAAAATAAAATATTAAGCGGTCAGATGATTTAACACTAGTGGAATCACTGCTACATCAACAACGGATTGATTGACTTCTGGAAGTCTGTCATAATCTTGACTTAAATATATGAGTTTACATAACCCAGTAAAAGTACGTTCTACTACCCATCTTCTAGAAAGAATTTTAAACTTTATCAAATAATTAAAAATATGAATTTTTGATGAAACCAAAATCATTAAAGCCACAATGGTTTAGTTAATGAATTGACTCCTTTGTCTGGCACTAAAGTGACAAATTTAGTTGCACCATCTACAATTATCCCAATCGTCAGAATGTTGAATTCAAATCCATTAACTCCTCGCAGATATGCACGAATAGTATACTTACCTCTGTAGCGAGTTGTTTCAATTATGTCGGCTGGTTGCGTTAAGACTTGGGTACAAAGTATTTTGCTCAAGTTGCAGACAAGTATCCAAACTATAATCTGCCTTAGCCATAAAATTTGATTTTATCGTCCTTCGGCAAGGGTATAAGTAAATATTGAGTTAGTTTTGTTTCTGTAGTTAGTGGATCCTGCGGTAAGAGGACTATTGGTGCATAGCGTGAATCTAAGCAAGGGATAGTTATTATATTTTGCTTTGAACCGCTACTTGTCAAACTCTTAGAGCAGTTTTTCCAGGTTCTCGATTTTTGTAGTATGCTTGTAATCAAAGGATGTTTCTCTGAAACCAAAGCCATGAGTTGAGGGGAAACTACTAAGCTCTCACCCATTAAGAGTGGGTATTCAATAAGAGGGTGAAAGCTAGAGGAAGAAAAGGTTTGAGGAATTCTTATGCAGCCACAAAATATAAACTTTGAATGGGCACTAAGTACCTGCGACATTGATAAAGTTTACTGGTTGAGGCAGGGTGTGGGGTGTAGGGTGTAGGGTAACTTTGACGGATTTCATAATTCTTTACATAGAGCCATTTATTTATGTCCGACTACTTAGCTTAAAAACATCTAACAAGGAGAAAAATATGACTGAGCTTGTAATCATCAAAACCACCATGACTCCTAAAGTACATAGCAAGTTAATCACAGAGTTTTTGGTTCAATCATTCATATTGCGAGAATGAATAACAAAATTCCTCTGTGAAGCTTGCTGACAACAAGCAACACTTCGAGGAAACCAATGAATTTGGAATCATTAGGCTGGAATAGTTTTTTTGCCAATAACTTTAAAAAATATTGCCAAGAGGGATATACCGTAGGTAGAGTTACTCTGGAGCATAAAAAAATCTACACACTCTACACTGAGCAGGGAGAAGTCTCGGCAGAAGTTACAGGCAAAATGCGTTACCGAACCTCTTGTCGCGAAGATTTTCCGGCAGTGGGAGATTGGGTAGTTATTAGTCTTACTCAAACAGAAAAGAGAGCTATAATTCACGCTATTTTGCCCAGACAAAGTAAATTTTCTCGGAAAACAGTAGGCATTAAAACCGAAGAACAAATCCTTGCCACCAATATTGATACAGTATTTTTGATTTCAGGATTGGATGGAGATTTCAATCTCAGAAGAATCGAACGCTATTTAGTTTTGGTTTGGGAAAGTGGCGCTAATCCCGTCATTCTTCTCAATAAAGTGGATTTGTGTGATGATCTTGAGGGATGCCAACAACAAGTAGAAGGGATTGCCTTTGGTGTGCCAATTGTGGTTTTGAGTGCCCTTAACAACCAAGGAATTGATGCCTTAGCACCTTACCTTAGTCAAGGAAAAACCGTTGCCTTACTAGGCTCTTCCGGCGTCGGTAAATCCACCCTCACTAATCAATTAATGGGTAGAGAAGTACAAGCAGTGCAATCAGTGCGCCAAGGAGATAGCAAAGGGCGACATACCACTACTAATCGAGAATTGATGCTTTTGCCCTCTGGTGCTTTGCTGATTGATACTCCAGGGATGCGAGAAATTCAAATTTGGGCGGGTAATGAAAGTTTTCGGGATACCTTCACTGATATTGAAGAAATAGCTAAGGGGTGTCACTTTCACAATTGCTTACACGACTCAGAGCCTGGTTGTGCGGTGCAACAGGCGCTCTCAGAAGGTACTATCGATTACCAGCGTTTTCTGAGTTACCAAAAACTGCAAAAAGAGCTTGACTACCTGGCTAGGAAACAGGATCAAAAAGCTTATCTAGATGAGAAGAAACGATGGAAGAAAATTAGTAAATCTCTACGCAGGATAAAGAAACGTTAATCAGCAATGAACCATGAACAATGAACTATGAGCAATGAACCATGAACAATTGAAAAGCGCTATATATTATCGGTAACTAGTTTGATGGCTAACCCAATTCTCGAAAAGCCTAGCACCAATTTCATACTGTTCGTCATCTACTTTAAGGATGACACCAGTGCCAGCAAGTATCTCCAAAGCATCTGCAATTTCTCCCAAACTCAAAGAAGTTTGTGGTACTAAAGTTTCAGCAGTTCCTTTTCGTTGTTTAACTAATGCTAAATAAACAGCTTGCTCAGTTTTATCGAAAGAATAACTGCGTTGTTTTTCTTGCCACCAGCTCGAAAAATCTCTGTCATGCTGCCTAATCAGGTAACGCATTAAACTCTCAGGAGAACGAGGTTTATCCTTAACTTGCTCATCAAAAAGAGTGTTAAGTATTTGCTGAGTTAAGTAGGGATGGCCTCCTGCCCATTTAATAACCCAATCGATTTGTTCATCAGTTAAATAAATTTGTTCGTCATTGCTTCGCTGAGCTATCAAAGCTCGTGTTTCTGATTGAGTTAATACACCCAACCACTCAACCTCTGCAATATTAAGTAGTGGAGAGCCAACACGCTGCTGATAATCTTTCAAGTCACGATAGCCAGATAACAAGAAACCTAGGAAAGGTTTGAGGGCAATGTCACTATCCTTCAATGAGCGCAGATAACTCCAAGCATCATTAGCCCAATCTTGGCTGACAATGAATTCAGCACCATCGAGGAAGAAGCAAATCCCTTCAAAATTCTGTTTTTGTATTTGCTTGAGGAGTTTGAGCAAATCCTGGCGAAAGTCTTCATGAATGAGACGACGTTCGTGGTCTGGATTGGTAAGATTTAATTTAAGACCAACTTTTGGTAAACCGATTTCGATTTGTCCTCCGGGAATCTGCCTCAAGAGACGGCGGTAACTTTTTCGCCAGCCTGACATTGCACTCTCTTTATGTTGCCTCATCGCCTCTTGCAATCGGGCAATTAGAAGATAGCGGAGGTGTTCTAGACTCTTTGGTTGCTCCTGCTGTAGATTAAAGAGAACGGGAAAGGCACGACTAGATTCGCCCTTGCCAGAATCCAAGAGGCTAGCTCTAAGCACATTCAAAGCACTGCTTTTACCCAGGCGACGCCCACCTAAAAGAATCCTAACTTGGAAGGGTGAGCGTTGTACTGCTGAAATTAAACTGCTGCGTCCAAAAAAATCACGAGGTTGTGTAAGTGCAACTCTAAAATTGTCGTATGGTCTTAAGTTGTTACGCATTTAAATCATATATTTATTTGAGATTAATTAATAGCTCAAACTTTTATTCCTTCTGCCTTCTGCTTCCTGCCTCCTGCCTTGCTGTTGTGGATTTTTAATGCACAACAGCTTACTTTAGCTGCCATTGGCGCATCTCCTCTTCTTTCATTTGCATCCGCAGCCAGCGCGACATCAGGGGTACTTTGCTTCGATAATAATCATTATCCTCTGACTCTTGGCGTTCTACTAATCCCACTGCTTCCAGCCATAATAGAGCATCTAAGCATTGGCTCTTTGTAAAGATATTAATAAGTCGCTCTTTAATAACTTGCTCCGAGATTCCATGGACTGAATTCTGATTACAGGCAAGTAGGCGTAAAATAGCGATCGCAGAATTAAAGTTACGTTTTTCAAAATCTGCCCAAATGTTCTGACGACAGTAGTCTTTTAAGACAGCAGAATGGGCAAAGGGCTTATTAAGATAACGCTGGGCTGCTAACCATGGAATTTGCCCCTTCTCGGAAGCTGCCAATTTCTTGCACAGTAAACTTGTCAATTGTCGAGCAATAAAAGGATGCCCACCACTTTCTCGATGGATAGCTGTTAGTGTTTCTTGGTCAAATGTTACTCCCATTAGTTTGCCAATATCAGTAAGCATCCTAGTTGTTTCTTCTGGAGAGAAAGGTGACAAAAATACTTCTTTGAAGAAACTGAAGACTGGGTTAGTGGGAACACCTGCTTGCCTCCACTGATTGATGCGATTGCAGTCGGGATGAACATCAGCAACAAGCAGGGAGAGTACTCGCTGCTCCTGACTTAATGCTCTAAATGCGCCAAAACAGGCATTGAATTCTTCTGCCCTTTCCTTAGAATCTAACTCAGTAGGAATTATGCGTTCAATTTCATCTAGAAATAATAAAATAGGTAGCTCGTATTCAGTTTTGTTGATTACTTTGACTAGTTTAATAACTCGCTGAAGAAATTCAGAGGTGAGTTCACAAGCAGGGCATTGAGGCTCGAAGGGTTTAAAATTTGTGATTGATTCTAGAGTATACTTCCCTAATAATTGGGAAAGTTGCTGAAGAATTTGATTAAATAGTTGAGTGCCATAACGCTGTCTACCTCCATAGGGTTGGAGATCAATGTGAATCACAGGATGTCGCTGTAAAGCAAAACTCAACTGAAGGAGCATTGAAGTTTTACCTGACTTGCGTAATCCAAAGATACCAATTCCTTGATTTCGCTGGAGATTATCTCCTAAACGATGCAATAGCTCCCCCCGCCCAAAAAAGGAGAGAGTATCGCCAATGGCATTACGATCATCAAATAAGTCAGCACCTGGAAGATAACGGTCTGTATACTGGGCTAAAATGCCAGCAGATTTACCTTGCTCTAATAATGCCTGCTCCACTGCTGCCAAAGGCATAGGAATAAGGACAAAATGATCCCGTAGACGCACTTCAGCCATCCGCATCCGAAAGAGGGTATCTGGTGGTTCTTGATAGAGAATCATACCAGCTTGTTGCTGGTTTTGTTTCTTCAATTTGGTTGATTGCTCTACCAATTCAGTTACGTCTTGATCAATTGGCTGTTCAGTAACCAATTTTACTGGTAGTGGTGCATAGGGTTTGAGCCTACCTGGAGCAGAGGTAACTAGCAGAGCATTTTTGCCTTGACGGTTGGTGTTGGCTCCTGCTTGGTTGAGGAATTGCTGCACTTTTGCCAGGGTTTGATTAATGATGTCTTGCTTTTGTCTGGCTTGGATAATTCCCCTGCTCAACCGCAATAGTATTTCAGGGCGACGCCAAAGAATAATTACTCCAATTAACAATAGTGAAACTAGAGTTAAAACAATAATCTTGAATGCTATAGCAAAGATACGGACTCTTATTTCATTCCTGAGAACATTTATAGAGTGGCGTATAGAAGCTACATTTTCCTCTTGGAATCCAAACTTAGTTAAGGTTGTGGGATCTAGTGGCTCTTGAAAAGATTCAAGAAATTTTAAAGCTGGCTCTAAATCAGAGCTAGCTTGTTTTAAATCTGAGATGGAGAGGGTATCTACTTGCTTTTGGAAGTCAGCTGCTATTTGAGCAACTACAGAACTAACATGAGAGCGAACTAGTTTATCTTCATGTTTGAGTGCTTTCGTCAATATTGGCAGAGTTGGTAAACCAATTTCTTGAAGTGCAAAGGCAGCGCTGCTACGAACCGCTAGATTTTGGTTATTAAGTGTTTCAATTAGTTTAGGGACTGCTGGTAAACCAATATTCACTAGGGCAAAAGTAGCTCTAAGGCGAACTACTTCATCTTCATCGCTTAAAGCTTCTATCAGAGCAGCAATAATAGTACTACTTTCTTGGTTGATTTTTCCTAGTTCTGAAGCAGTTTGGGCGCGAATACGCCAATCACTGTTGTTTTTTAACTGCTCAATAGAGTAAGTAATTTCGGTAGGGGAAGAATCTTGTCCCCACCCCCTGCTGATATTCAACAAAGGTAGCAAGAAGCTGAGTAAAGTAACTGCAACTGAGATAGATAACTTCCTTAGCAAGGCAGAAGGTAGAAGGCTTCGGCTTGAGCGCTCAGCCGAAAGGCAGGAGGAAGAAGGAACAAGAGTTTCAGTCATTAACTAATATCAAATGAACATATAGGTTAAATGCGTATAAAACCTAATACCTAATACCTAATTCAATCAGGAATTGTACTATCGCTATAGGTTAAGGGACGCTCGCCCTTCTCTATTTTTTCCTGTAACCACTGTGGTTGATCGCTAAAGGAAATAGACATAGTGTTATCAGAGGATACTTGGTAAATCCATTTCTCACCAGGACAAATAGATGACTCTAAATTAGGAACTGACTGAGGCCATTTTCCTTCTTTTGCTGCTAACTCTTTGATTTGTAAAATTTTCTGCGTCAACTCTAATTCAAGCATGGCATAATCCCCTTTGAGAGAGTTATTGATAACATCTAACTGATCAAAATCTAGAATATTCCACCAGCTGAGAGTATCATCAATCACCGCCCAATCAGAAGAACAGATGTTTGGTGTTTGCTTTTTGGCAAGTGCTTGCTTTGCGACTTGAAAAGTGTCAACAGCAGCCAAGCGATAGTAAGGCTTAGCAATTGGTCCTAAAAATATGAGCCACCATAAAAGCATCTTTTCTGAATCTGCCTCTACATAGAGCCAATCCTCTTTTAGCTGCCTGAAACTGTAGGAATCCAAGTTTTGCGTAAATCTGAGTTGAAAAATCAATTCCAACTCTAAAGTTGTCAAAAGTGATTGACCGTAATTGTGTTCAAGCAAGCGCTGCTGCCACTTGGGAGGTAGAGAGTCAAGCTTACGAATTACGTCTATCTGTTTTTTCAACACAATTAGGGTAACAATATGAGCAATGAATCTAGGTTGGTTATGAAGGGACTTGTTAAGTTTCCAAGAAAGTTCCAGCATCTCTGAAGCTGCTTGAGTTTGACCACGGCGGTTTTTTTCTAGAATATCTAGAAGGAGTAATCTTTGAAGATGAACTAGACCTAAGGAAACTGAAAAATTATATTGATCATCCCATTCCAAAAATGGGGCTATATTTACTGGAAATTGTGGCACCTCATTATTCAAGACATGGTTACGAATTGCTTCTAGAGTGTCTGCTTTGGAGGCAAGATAGCGCTGTAACTCTTCTGGAGGAGGATCTACTTGATCATTTGATATTGCGATTTGAGCTTCCAGGTATTCTTCAAGCTGTTTAAGAATTTTTTGAACAGCCTGTATCTCTGTTATAGAAACGTTGAAATCAGGGTGTGAGCTAATGTAAGCATCGACTGTAAATTCGTCAGGAGTGATTGACAGATCCATTCCTGATTTCGCAGTTAACGCCTGTAGCTTTAAAGCAGAATTATTATATCCAGTTTCCGGAAACTGCTGGGCAAATTTATCGATTTCCCGCTCAATTTCTTTTTCTAGTTGAGCAGCAAGGAAATTACCGCCAACTATCCAAATTGCCAGCAATCCAACAAAAACAGGAATCGACCATCGTAGAAACTTTAGTAACCGCAAAAGCATCAAGTAGATGAAGATGAACTAAAACGAGTTCTTGAATTCCAGAATCTATTTACCTTTAACCTCTAGTCATTGCTATAAATACTAGTTCTAACTCACATTCGGAGAAAAATCTAACCCCCAGAATCAAAAAAAAGTCTCTTCCGTCGAACCCCTTATATTCTAAAATCCTTTAAACCATGAACCATGAGCAATGAGCAATGAACCATGAGCAATGAGCAATCAACAATCAACAATGAACCACAAATAACCTCTACTCAGAGTTTATAAAACTTGATAAACAACGGCACATTTGTCAAGCAACTCAAAAAATCAATGGCTAGAATGGCATCAAGAAACCGTGAAGATGGATGTCATGACGAAACCTGCGCCTCAAGGAAGCACAGCCGATAACTTAAACCTCTCCTATTGTTATAATCCCGATTGTCAGCATCCAGAAAATCCCCCTGATGCCATATTTTGCCAAAGTTGCGGTTCTAATTTACTACTGCAAAACCGCTACCGGGCTATTCAATTAATTGGTAGCGGTGGTTTTGGCAGAACTTTTCGTGCCATAGATGAGTCTAAACCATCTCAACCCTACTGCGCCATTAAGCAATTCTTCCCTCAGCAGCAAGGAAGCAAAAATAGAGAAAAAGCCTCAGAATTATTTCGTCAAGAAGCTGAGCGCTTAAGTACACTGGGCTATCATCCCCGCATTCCTCAACTACTAAACTATTTTGAGCAAGAGCAACATCAGTATCTAGTACAAGAGTTTATTCAGGGTCAAAATTTAGCTCAAGAATTAGCTAACGACGGGCCGTTGACAGAAAGCGAAATTAGGAAACTGCTTGAGGATTTATTGCCACTGCTACAGTTTGTTCATACCTATCAAGTTATTCACAGAGATATCAAGCCAGAAAATATTATCCGTCGCCAGTTTGATGGCTCCCTAGTATTAGTAGATTTTGGGGCGGCAAAGTTTGCCTCAGAGACGATGCTGGGAAAAACTGGAACTGTAATTGGTTCAGCTGCTTACACTTCACCAGAGCAAATTAGAGGTAAAGCTGTTTATGCTAGCGACATCTACTCTTTAGGTGTCACCTGTATTCACCTACTTACTGAAATTCCTCCCTTTGATCTTTTTGATAGTAGTGAGGATACTTGGATTTGGCGACATTACTTAGAGAAAAAAACCATAAGCAATTCTCTAGGTAAAATTCTCGACAAAATGCTACAAAGTGCCACTAAGCGACGCTACCAATCAGCTAACGAAGTACTCTTAGACTTGGATGCTAAACCAACTATTAGTACTCAAAAAAAATGGGCAGCAGCAACTATACTTCTAGCACTAGGACTTTTGGGAGTGCGGTATTTTGGCAATCCCTCACCACAGAAGATTTCCACTGGCAACCCCACGGTAATTACTCAACCTTCAACTAAACAATCACCCTCATCAAAACAACCGCTCCGCCAAACTCCACCAGGGGGCTTATATGGTTATGCTGATAATGGTGAGTTGCAAAACTTCCCCTTGCAACATACAGCAGTATCAGCCAAAATCTCCGGTAATATCTCCCGTGTAGAAGTTAGGCAAACTTTTGCTAATCCCTCTAACAATCCTATAGAAGCAGTATACGAATTTCCTCTACCCGATGAGGCGGCAGTCGATGACATGGAAATTAGGATTGGCGATCGCATTATCCGGGGTATGATTAAAAAGCGTGAGCAGGCTCAAAAAATCTATGAGCAAGCGAAAAAAGAGGGTAAAACCGCTGGCTTGTTAGAACAAGAGAAAGCTAATATTTTTACTCAGTCTCTGGCCAATATTCAGCCAAGAGAAAAAGTTGACGTTATTATTCGCTATACCAATAGCCTGAAATTTGAAGGGGGAGACTATGAATTTGCCTTCCCAATGGTAGTAGGGCCACGCTACACCTCAGGAAATGCCTTCAAACCATCTGTTGGGGAGCAACTATTAGGCGGAGTTGCCTATGCCTCCCACCATAATTTAACCACTTTACCAGCTACTAGATCTGGTCATGATATTGATGTGAGTGTGGAAATTGATGCAGGTGTGCCAATTTCTGAGGTAAACTCCCCTTCCCATAGCGTAGCGATCCAAGCTGCCAGTTCAACTGTAAAGGTGCAACTAGCTAAGGAAGATGCAATTCCTAACCAAGATTTAATTTTGCGCTATCGAGTTGCCGACGCTTCTACCCAAGCTACAGTATTAACTCAATCAGCTCAACGAGGAGGTCATTTTGCTACCTATTTGATTCCGGCACTTGATTATCAGAGTAACGAAATTGTGCCTAAGGATGTAGTATTCTTAATTGATACTTCTGGGTCTCAATCCGGTGCTCCCATCGAGCAATCTCAGGAATTGATGCGCCAATTCATTAATGGTCTTAATCCTAACGACAGTTTTACTATTATTGACTTTTCCAATCGCACAACTCAACTTTCACCCAAGCCCTTAGCTAATACTCCAGCCAACCGCAGAAAAGCAATTGCCTATGTTAATCGGCTCAGTGCTAATGGTGGCACCGAGTTAATGAATGGTATTGATACAGTATTGGATTTTCCAGCAGCGCCAGCAGGAAGGCTGCGCAGTATTGTACTTTTAACAGATGGTTTGATTGGCAATGATGAGCAAATCATCGCTAAAATCCAAAAGGAGCTTAAGCCTGGGAATCGACTCTATAGTTTTGGAGTTGGCACTTCTAGCAATCGCTTCTTGATTAATCGCTTGGCAGAGTTAGGAAGGGGCACTGCTGAAATTCTCGCACCTAATGAATCAGCGGAGGAAGTAGCAGCAGAATTTTTCCGTGAAATTAATAATCCCGTACTTACTAATATTGAAGTCAGCTGGATCGGCTCTGGCAAGGAAGCAGAAATTTATCCTCTGAAAGCACCTGATTTGTTTGCTAATCAGCCACTAGTTTTATTTGGACGTAAACAGGATCGTAGTAACGGCAAACTGCGGATTAGTGGGATTGCTGCTGGTGGTAAACGCTATGAAAAGATTCTCAATGTAAACTTTGACCAAGTAAGCGGTAATGGAGCGATCGCTCAACTTTGGGGCCGTGCTCGTATTAAAGATTTAATGAATCAAATGTACGGGTATGAAAATCCAGATGCAGTCAAAGCAGTTACTGATGTCGCACTAGCTTATAACTTATTATCTAAGTATACCGCTTTTGTCGCCGTCTCTGACCAAGGGGAAATTGAATCTGACAACACTGAAGCCAAATCTGAAGACAAAAAATACCCAGTTGCGGTGCCAGAGCCAGACCAAGTTTTTGCCCAAATCTTTAGCCTATTATTATTCGGAATATTCTTGGCCAGGAAAAGATTAAAGCTATTGTTGATGATTAAGTAAATCATTTGAGTTGTAGAGGCCTTGCACTGCAACGTCTCTACAACTGGATTTTGTCAGATTCTGATTTTGTAGGAGAGGCTGGGTTATTTGCTCTTACAGGACTTACGCAGAAAATGTCGGAGGTAGGGGTAATTCAAGAATTACCCTTATAAAAATTAGAGCTTCAAAATAGTTTTGCCTAAATCCTATCTTAATCTAAACACCACTTATTACTTATTACTTATTACTTATTACTTATTACTTATTACTTATTACTTATTACTTAAAAAAAACTTCCTGATTCCTATCTTCTTAGTTTCCAAAGCCAAAAATAATTGTCGTTGTAAGCAAGCTCCAGCTGCCCCTTATACTCTTGCTCCATTTTCTCCCGAAATTGCTCAGAAGGATTTAAGACAAACACATCACTAAAACCTTGAGGAATCTTGGGAATATGCAGAAAATCGGGCTGCGTACTACCATTGACCAACTGAAAGCTTACTTTTGATTCCAGCAGATAGCTAAGAGCGAGGATATTACCGAAATTCATCCCAAAGGAATTGCCGATTAAAAGTGGAGCAGTTGTTTCATTGACTACGCCAGCGATTTGGTGATTGTAATAGCTAATTACTTTGTTCCAAGAAGTCTCAGCTTGAGAAGTAATTGCACAGGAAATAACTCCGGCAGAAATTAATCCAACCATCACCACCTGCCAAAACTTTCCTTTGGAAAAATTTGTGGCAAGTAGGTAAGCCACAGATAGCTGAATACCCAAATAAAAAGGAACTAGATATCGACTAGAAGTTGAGCGCTGTCCTCCTAAAATTAAATCTGGTAGTGCTAGGGCTAAGGCTAGAGTTCCCATCAATGTCAAAACAAAAAACCAAACATTTTTTGGTGTGCGATCGCAAATAAAATAAATCGAATAACCTATAAGAATCAAAAAAACAGGCAAAGTTAAATAGGTCAGCAGATGGTCAAAACCAAAATTTCCTATAGTTAGAATAAAAGCACGGTTAATATGCATTCCCCACATTTTTAGCCAAATTAGTAAGGGAATTGGCACAGCTGTCCAATTAGATCCTTTTTCTGGCCAAGTAGCGATCGCAATTGTTAACCAAGGAAGAAAAGATAGCAATGCTATCAAGGAAGTCAGCAGATATGCTCTGACAGTTCGATTGAATCGAAAGCCTTCCCTTAGGATTACATAAATGCCCTGTCCCATGCCCACAAATATAGAAAAAGGGAATGTATAGAAACTCAGGGTCAAAGCTACTGTATAAATACCCCATGTACTTAGGCGGTTAACTCGCAAAGCCCTCAGCAGTGCTGCGCTTGATAGCAAAATAGTTACTGTCCACAGACTATATTCCCGCGCCTCTTGGGCATACAAAACATGAAAGGGAGAGACAGCAATCAGAGCAATTGCGATCGCTCCTACTAAAGGGGATTCAAATAATTCTAGGCATAGCCAATAGACACAAGGAAATACCAGCAAGCTAATCAGCGCTGACAAACTTCTGGTTACTGCCACCGAATTGCCAAATAGTTGTACCCAAAATCGCAGCAGAATATAATAGAGTGGCGGATGTTGAGCGTTATCGATTGCTAAAGCTTTAATGGCATCAACTAAGCCCTTTTCCTGATTGGGGCGTTGATATTGTTGTAAGTCAGAGATGCCAATTACCTGACCATTAAAGACTTGTTGAACTACTTCTGTAGTAGTGTATCCAGAAATTCGCAGAGAAGTATAAGCCTCATCGTGCCAGTAGACTTTCTGGTCAAGATTGACAAAGCGAAAAAATACACCTAGGACTAAAACTATAATAATGAACAACTGAAGTCCAGTAATCCGGTGAATTTTCCCATTATTTTTTTTGCTCATTTGCTCACTAGTAGATGGTCTAACAGTACTTAGATACAAACTTAAGCTATTTTGGCTTCAAGGCTATCAAAATGATATCTTCAGCTGATTCTCAATTCTTTGCAAGAAGCTGAATGGGAATATGCTTGCCGTGCCTTGACGAAAACCCCATTTCACTTTGGCGGAACTATTACTGATAAATTGGCGAATTATCGTGCTAGCCATACCTATGCTTCCGAGCCAAAGGGAGAATATAGAGAGCAAACCACACCAATAGGGATGTTTCCCCCTAATGCTTTTGGGCTATACGATATGCATGGCAATGTGTATGAGTGGTGTGCAGATGATTGGCATGACAATTACCAAGGAGCGCCTAATGATGGTAGTGCTTGGGTAGAAGAGAATAACAATGATAATAACAATCATTATCAAGTCCTACGTGGTGGTGCCTGGTTCTACATTCCTACTTACTGCCGTTGTGCGTATCGCAACGACATCGATATCTGGAGGCGTGACGATATCCTCTACAATATAGGTTTTCGTATCGTCTGCGTTGCTGCCATAACTAAGGCTCTAGGGCAGAGGGCAGAAGGCAGAAGGGAAGATAACGAATAAGGGAAGAGGTAGTAAGTAGTAAACTGTTACGCATTTAAATCATATAGCGGTTCTCAATTGAGTGAGGTACAATTTTTCTTGGTTTTAGGGAACAGGAAACAGGGAACAGAGAAGAAAATTAGATGTACCTCATGAGTATGAGAAATGCTATGTATTTATTTGATATTAATTAATGGCTGAAACTATTGTTAATTCTACCTTCTGCCCTAGTATTTTTGCCTTTTGAAAAACACCTTATCAAAATAAAGTTAGAGTTCCTAAATTTTGGTCTTGGCAGAAGTTGATAATATCTTCTTGATGCATCCTTAAAATTGTTTCAATTTCAGTAGTGCTACAGTTTCCCCGACGAACCCAAATTACTTTAGGCGGAAAACCTCGAAGAACAACCAATTCATTAAAATCAGAGTCTTTGGTGACTATGATGTAGTCATTGTCGCCGGAGTATTGCCATATTTCTTGATCATTAGCCTGTTCGAGTCCTTCTAGGAAAACATGACTAGAATTAGGGTAAATATCGCTTAGACGGGAAACCAGACGAGGAGATAAGTTTTGGTCAAAGAGTAATTTCATGCTTTCAGGATGAAGGTTTGCCGTTCCCGTTCAGCGGCATAGCTGAGGCATGCTAGAATATCCTCCTGGGTAAGGTAGGGAAAGTCTTCTAAAATTTCTTGATAAGTCATTCCAGAAGCCAGATAAGAGAGAACATCATAGACAGTGATTCGCATTCCTCGAATACAAGGTTTACCACCTCTTTTTCCTGGTTCAATAGTGATGATATTTTGGTAAGACATAGTGTAAGTTTGAGAAATCTGGTCTATTTCCCACTTGTTGGGGTAGGCTCGGCTGTTGTAACCTAGTCTAAACCCCTGTCTCTCCAAAGGTTAAAAATTAAGGATTGGGGCTAGTGTGCAGATAATATTGAAATAGTACAGGGCAGATTATCGGGAGCATGTCACCTTTGCCAGTGGATGAATCGCCCGCACTTCGTGCCGCTTTGCTAACATCCCCCAGCCCCTTCTCCCAATCTTAGGAGAAGGGAAGCAATTCTTGAAAGTCCCTCTCCCAGGCTTGCCAGAGGGATTTAGGGTGAGGGCTAACTCAAGGAGCATGTTCCCGAGATTATCAAACACCGTAGCAGCATCTGCCGCCAATGGAAAATGATAATTAGGGTCATAAGATTATGGGTGGTTTTTTCCACAAAACCCTCTGGTTGCTCAGTAGTTTTTTCCTCTGCCTGATTAGTACTACCAATGCAGCTAGAACGCAGATTACACCAGATACAACACTACCGAATAATACAGTAGTTATTCCCGAAGGCAATATCCTTCGGATTGAAGAAGGTACCAAGGCTGGTACTAACCTTTTCCATAGTTTTGAGGAATTTTCTGTCCTTAGTGGTTCACAAGCTTTTTTTAACAACTCTACCGATATTGGGAATATTATCAGCCGAGTCACAGGTTCTCAAGTCTCCAATATCGATGGTTTAATTCGCGCCAACGGCACTGCTAACCTCTTTTTCATTAATCCCAATGGGATTATCTTTGGTCCTGATGCCCAGCTCAATATCGGTGGTTCCTTTATCGCTTCTACAGCTAACAGCCTCAAGTTAGCAGATGGCAGTGATTTTAGTGCCACTCAACCCCAAGCCCCACCCCTACTAGCAATTAATGTTCCCATTGGCTTACAGTTTGGTTCAGTGCAGGCAAGCAACGGGCAAAATTCAGGCAGTATAGTTAATCGCTCCCAAGCTAGCAGCTTAGTACCACTACCACCCCTTACCCCCCAAATCCCTAGTAATGTCGGTTTAGAAGTATTACCAGGTCAAACTATAGCGTTGTTGGGAAGAGATATATTTTTGGAAGGGGGTAATCTCACAGCTTTTCAAGGGCAAATTGAATTAGGCAGCATCGCTGATTCCGGTTTCGTAAGCTTCACTCCCACACCCACTGGTGTAGTTTTAGGATATGAGGGTATCGAAAATTTCGGTAATATCGAGCTTTCCGGTATTGCCTCTGTCAATACTATTGGTTTAGGTGGCGGCACGATTAGATTAGTGGGAGATACTGTAAACCTGCGCGAAGTTTCCAGCTTACTCGCTGATACCATCGGAGATTTTGACGGCAGCGGTATAGAAATTCAGGCAGCACAATTCCAGCTTCAAGATTTAGCATTTATCTCTGCTGGCACTGCTGGTACAGGTGCAGGGGGCGGTATTACTATTGATGCTACTCAATCTGTAGAATTAAGCGGAATTGGATTTGAGAACTTTCTGACAACCTATATTAGTGCTGCTTTGGCAGGAACACTTAACCCCTTAACCCGAGAAAGCGGTTTATTTACTGGAACTATCGGTACAGGTACAGCAGGAAACATCACTATTAATACCCAGCAGTTGAGGCTGAGTGAAGGAGCAATTGTTTTTAGTCCTACTTTTAGTCAGGGTAGTGGCGGTAATCTTGAGATTATTGCCTCTGACTATGTAGAAGTCCTTGGCTCTGGATTAGTAACTGCCACTAATAATATTGGCAATGCCGGTAAGATTACCATCGATACAGGCAAGTTAACAATACAAGATGGAGCTGTCGTTTTAACCAGTACTCTCGGTGGTGGTGACGGAGGAGATATTCAAGTTAGTGCCTCTGAGTTAGTGGAAGTCTCAAAGACAAGAGAAGATAGTCCCATTGCCACAACAATCGCCACTAGCAGTATCGGCGGTAATGGCAGGGCGGGAAACCTAGAGATTGATACTCAATCTCTTCTCTTAACAGGGGGAGGAGCGATTATAACTTCCAGTGGCGTACTTACCAGAGACGAAGTAATTTTTGGTGGTGGTCCTGGCGGTGATCTTACTATAAAAGCTTCTGATTCTGTAAAAGTAAGTGGTCTTTCCGAGGAGAATGAATTCCGTAGCATCTTAACAACGGCAGCCGGAAGTAGTGAGCCAGCAGGAGATTTGAGGATTGAGACCAAAAGATTAATTATTGAAGATGGAGCTACGGTAACAGCAGCCACTGGGGCAGAAGGCTCAGGGGGAAATATTTTTGTAGAAGCTTCCGAAGCAGTAGAAGTAATTGGCACTTCAGAAGATGGTCTTTCTCCAAGCATTCTATCAGCCTCTTCTGGAGACCGTTTTGCCCAACTTTTCTTTCCTGGTATTATCCCGACAGGGGCAGCAGGAAGTGTAATAGTTAGCACCAAAGATTTTATTGTTCGAGATGGAGCCTCTGTCAATGTCACTAGTTTAGGATTAGGAGATGCTGGCACCCTGGCGGTTATAGCTGAGAATATCGAACTTGATAATAGTGGCTCTATTACCGCTGATACTAAATCAGGAACAGGGGGAAATATTACCCTACAGGTGCAGGAGCTATTACAAATGAATAGTAACAGTCGAATCTCTACCGATGCGGGTAGTGCTGATGGCGGTAATATTACCATCGATACCGAAATCTTAGTGGCTCAGGGAAATAGCGACATTACTGCCAATGCTCAACAAGGTGCTGGAGGGCGAGTGCAAATTAATGCTGCTGGTATCTTTGGTATCGAATTCAGAGAGCAACTAACTTCCGAGGATGACATCACCGCTACATCTGAACTAGGCCCTGAATTCAGCGGTATTGTAGAAATTAATACGCCAGATATTGATCCCAAAAGAGGATTAGTGGAGTTACCAGAAAATATTATTGACACCACCAAGTTAATTGCCACCGGTTGTGCAGCCAATCAAGGAAACTCCTTTGTAGTTACAGGGCGTGGCGGCTTACCCCAAAATCCGATAGCGACACTCAGAAGCCAGACAGTTTGGCAAGATTTACGTCTAGGTAGTAACAGCACAACACAAGAGCTTCCGACAGAAATCTCAACAGAAAATCTCTACCCATCGACAAATCAAATTCCTCCCATAGTGGAAGCTCAAGGATGGTTAATTGATGCTAAAGGCAATGTGGAACTTGTCGCCGACAATGCCGTCAGCAATAACAGTTGGGGTAGAGTATCAAGGAATTTTAAATGTGCTAATTAGGAATCAGGAGGCAGAAGGCAGAAGGCAGAAGGCAGAAGGTAGAAGGCAGAAAGTTTATTAAAATCATCTCCCCATCTCCCCATCTCCCCCTCTCCCCCTCTCCCCATCCCCCTCTATAAAGATGCAATTTAAACCTGTAATCTCCTACATCTGCCTGGGATTGTTAACCTTATTGCTGGTGACAATAATTTCCCCTGCCCGAGCACAGTATTCTCAACTTCCTCCCAAAGCGCAGAATTCAACGGAGGCTGCAACCCAACTGGAGAAGGGCAAAACTTTCTATCAAGGGGAACTCTTTTCAGAAGCTGCTGCTAGTTGGCAACAGGCGGCTCAAGCTTATCAAATTCAAGGCGATCGCTTTCATCAATCTCTAAGCTTGAGCTATCTGTCGTTAGCCTATCAGGAATTAGGACAATGGCAGGCAGCAGAAACGGCGATTACTCAAAGTCTAGATATCTTAAAGAGTCAACCGGCATTAGATAACAGAGGTTTAGCCATACTTGCTCAAGCCCTCAATACTCAGGGAAACCTACAACTGGCGAGGGGAGAAGCTGAAAGTGCTCTCAAAACTTGGAAGCAAGCGGCTGTTGTTTACACTGAGGCTGGGGATCAAGCTGGGAGTATGGGCAGTGAGATTAACCAAGCTCAAGCCCTGCAAAATTTGGGCATGTACCGACGGGCGCAAATTACTTTAGATCGAGTTTTTAAAAAGTTGCAAGCCCAGCCTAATTCCCTTCTCAAAGCTAAGGGATTGCAGAGTTTGGGGGTAGCACTACAAGTTTTGGGTAATCTCGAAGAGTCTCAGGAAGTTTTAGAGCAGAGTTTAGAAATTAGCCAGCAATTAAACTCTACCGCTAATACTAGTGAAATCCTGTTTAGTCTCGCCAATACTGCTAGAGACTTGCAGGATTATCAGAAAGCTTCTCGCCTCTATCAGCAGGTAGCAGCAAATACCACTAACCCACTGAGGAAAGTAGAAGCTCAACTCAATCAATTGAGTCTTATCGTGCAGATTACTAACAGTAGTGAGGCAACTGAGTTTCCTTCTCCAGGAGGGAAAGATGCTCAGACTTTAGTGCCAAAAATCCAGTCTCAACTACTCCAACTGCCCCCCAGTCGCCGTGCTGTCTACGCTCAGGTTAATCTTGCCGAGACTATACTCAAAATCGGGAAAGGGCAAAAGTTGGCTAATTACCAAGACATAGCTGAAATCTTAGCTAGAGCAATATCACAGGCGAGAATACTTCAAGACTCAAGAGCCGAATCCTATGCTCTCGGGCAATTAGGAAGACTTTATGAACAAAAACAACAATGGAAAGACGCTCAGCAAGTAACCACCGAAGCCCTAAGTCTGGCTCAAGAAATTAGTGCCAATGATATTGCCTATCGCTGGCAATGGCAACTAGGGCGAATTCTCCAACAGCTCCAAGAGTCCAATCAGGCAGTAGTTGCTTATACTGATGCTGTTAATACTCTTGAATTCCTGCGTGGTGATTTACTGGCAATTAATCCTGAAGTTCAGTTTTCCTTTCGAGAAAGTGTCGAACCTGTTTATCGTCAGTTAGTGGGATTATTGTTACAGCCTGCTATTGGTAATGACAATACCAAAGTGGCTCCATCTCAAAAAAACTTAGAGAAAGCCCGTGAAGTAATTGAATCACTGCAACTGGCACAATTAGAAAACTTTTTTCGAGAAGCCTGTTTAGATGCCAAACCACAACAGATTGACAAAGTTGATGCTACAGCAGCTGTAATCTATCCCATTATTTTGCCAGATCGTTTAGCTGTAATTCTTTCTGTGCCAGAGCAACCCCTAGATTACTATGAAACCAGATTACCTGAAACTGAAGTACAAAGCATCCTCGAGCAACTGCTACAGTCTTTAAATCCAGCTTTTTCTAACAGAGTGCGCTTGCGTTTTTCCCAACAAGTTTATAACTGGCTAATTCAACCAGCAGAGGCTAAGCTATCCGAAAATGAGGTCAAAACTCTTGTATTTATCCTCGATGGTGCCTTGCGAAATTTGCCAATGGCAGCTCTTTACGATGGACAAAAGTACTTGCTCCAGAAGTATAATATTGCTCTAAGTCAGGGATTGCAACTACTAGAACCTCGGGCGCTGCCAAGAGAGGGGCTCAAAGCTTTAACTGGAGGACTAACTGAGGCACGCCAAGGGTTTTCACCCTTACCAGCAGTTGAATTTGAAGTCAATCAAATTGCCTCTGAGCTTCCTGCTGAGATACTCTTGAACCAAGAGTTTACAAAAGCAACTCTGCAAGCACAAATTCAGGAAGCACCTTTTCGAGTAGTTCATCTTGCTACTCATGGACAGTTTAGCTCCCAGGCAGATGAAACCTTTCTTCTGACTTGGGAAGGGCGCATTAATGTTAAGGATTTAGATCAATTGCTCCATGTCAGAGAGCGAGACGACTCTAATCCGATTGAATTACTAGTACTCAGTGCCTGCCAGACAGCAGAAGGGGATAAACAGGCAGCCTTAGGGTTAGCAGGCATAGCCTTGAGATCCGGTGCCCGTAGTACCCTAGCTACTCTATGGTCAGTACAGGATGAATCTACTGCTGAACTTATGGCTGAGTTTTATCGAGAATTAAGCCAAGTTGAGATTAGCAAAGCCTTGGCTTTGCGTCAAGCTCAGCTCAGTTTATTGCGAAAACCTCAGTACGAGCATCCTTTTTATTGGGCTCCCTTTGTACTGGTGGGAAATTGGCTGTAAGTTCATCGATAGTTAATGGTTGATTGCTCATTGTTCATGGTTCATCGCTCATTGGTTTAGTATTCGGCAGTTGTGAAACACTTTCTATTCGGAACACTCAACAATGTTTGCCGAGCATGGGCACAGTGCTTACTATGAACAGTCAATAGTTCATGGCTACTTGACATCATTTCTACAATGAACAATGAACGATGAACGATGAACGATGAACTATCAACATTGAGTAGCTAATTTTCTTTGGTTAGTATTTAGAAAAGGTTATAAATCTTTGACTCTGTTAACTGGGTTGGCATCAAATAAGGACATGATTTTCTTAAAAAGTGTATGGATGAACATTAATGACAACAGCAATACAGTAAGATCGAACTAGTTTGATATAGTTAATTAAAACTAAGTTTTAAATGATTAGATAACAGTCGTAAATAAAAACAAAAAGCCACATTTTTTTGACAAATAATCAAAGTAGTGATGGACTGAGATTGTTGTCTATAAAATTCTTTAGAAAAAGGTTATTGATTATGATCAATAAGAAAAATTTTCTATCCTTGACACTTGTTTCTTGCGCTCTGTTTATGGAACTCTCATTCATCGGTGCTGTGCCAACTAATGGGCAAGAAATATCTGCTCACAAATTGTCTTCAGAAACACTATCTAAGGAGCTAGATGCTCTGAAACTGGGGCACTCTGATGAAGTACTCCAAAAAGAGGAGAAGAAAGAGGAAATTAACTCGCTCAATACCACTGAGTATGAACCAGCCTCCCCCAATCAAGCCCTAAATAATCTTTCAGCTTTCAGTGTAAATTTCATACCTCCAGGTGTCGGTAAACCAAAGCATACGGTGGGAGCAGCATCCCGTGGAAAATGTCCCCAAGATGCCGCAGCAGTTACCACCCCTGTCACTCCATTGATACCAAATACTAGCTATGGTTTCACAGTGGCAGAGCGTCCAACCTTCTTTGTCTATTTACCAGAAACTTCTGCCACAAGAGCCTTTTTTAGTTTGAGGGATGCTAACGAGGATTACTATTACCAGACGATCTTCCCCATTGCTAGTAATCCTGGAATTATCAGCTTTAAACTCCCAGAAGACGCCCCAGCTCTAGAAATTGGCAAAACCTATAATTGGTCTTTAGTTACAATTTGCGGACAAGCTCTAAGACCAGGGGATCCTAAAGTAGAAGGAGAGATTGAAAGAATAGAGCTAGACCCAGCACAGATGAGCAAGCTAGAGAGTATGTCTGCCTTTGAGCGTGCTACCTGGTATGGCTTGGAAGGAATTTGGTATGATACCTTGACAGCGATCGCCACACTTAAGCAATCTAACCCTAAAAATGCAAATATAGCATCTACCTGGGAAGAACTATTAAGGTCAGTGGGATTAGAAGCAATCTCTATCCAACCTCTCGTACAGTAGACTCAACGGTTATGATGTACTAACTATTCGGTATAACTCCCGTTTTAAATCACACATGTTGCCAAAGCTCACTAAGCAAATTTGGCGATGGCGGGGAGTATTAATTGCCACCTCTAGCGTAGCCGGATTAGTTATTACTGCTAGCTATGCTGGATTATTCCAGTTACTGGAGTGGGCAACTCTCGATCATCTATTTCGCCTGCGTCCCCAAGAGCCAATTGAACGACGTATTGTTATTGTAACTATTGATGAGTCAGATGTTAAAAATATAGGGCAATGGCCAATTCCTGATGCTGTCTTGGCTCAATTAATTGAAATAATTAAAGCAGGGCAACCGAGAGTTATTGGTTTAGATTTATATCGAGATTTGCCAGTTCAACCTGGACATCAGGCATTGCTTGAGGTATTTAAATCTACCCCTAACTTGATTGGTGTCGAAAAAGTGGTTGAGGATGCTGTCGCACCACCACCAAGCTTGAGTGAGCTTGGGCAAGTAGCAGCAGCTGACTTAGTCTTAGATGCAGATGGCAAGGTGCGTCGATCCTTGATATCTTTAATTGCTGAAGATGGTCGTCTGCAATTAAGCTTGGGAGCGAGGCTAGCTTTAATGTATCTAGCCCTAGAAGGCATTACTCTCGAACAAATAGATGCTGCCAAAGGACATTTAAAGTTGGGGAAAGCGATATTTGTTCCCTTTCAAGAGAATGATGGAGCTTATGTCCGTGCCGACGCTGGTGGCTATCAAATTCTATCTAACTTTCGTGGCTCCAAAGCAAATTTCCTCAATGTATCCCTGACAGATATCCTCAACAAACAAGTACCACCAAAACTATTGCGCAATCGTATTGTTTTAATTGGCTCCACTGCCCAGAGCGTTAAAGATACTTTTTACACTAGTTACAGCAGTAGTAATAATCCCACTTCCGGTGTAGTTATTCATGCCAATTTAACCAGCCAGATTTTGAGTGCAGCCCTAGAAGGGCGAGTAATGCTCAAAACTTGGTCAGAGCCCTGGGAATGGCTATGGATTTTGGGTTGGTCATTTACTGGTTCCACAGTAGCTTGGAAGTTACTGAAGACAGATTTATTCAGAAGTAATCTTTATTTTCAAGAGGCACTTGTTGGTATCGGTATTTTATCCGTAGGGATAATTCTGATTACCAGTAGCTATGTGATTTTTATACAAGGTTGGTGGCTGCCCACCATCTCCCCATTATTGGCATTGGCAGGTTCTGCGATCGCAATTACACTCTTCCATAGCTTAGAGTTGCAGCAGGAAAAAGGCAACCTAGAAATCTTACTATCAAGTATTACTCAAGAGTTTGATCAAGTGCAGCATAAGGCAGAGGAGCTTACACGCGCCAGTGAAAGGAAACTGGCTCAATTCCTAGAAGCAGTGCCGGTTGGTGTGGCGGTAGTTGATACTAACGGCAAACTTTGCTTCGTCAATCAAAGAGCTCAGGAGTTATTGGGTCAAGGAGTTGTGGCTTCAGCTACTGCCGAGGAATTAGCTAATATTTATCAACATTATGTTGCTGGAACTAATCAACTTTATCCCTCTGATAATTTGCCCATGGTGCAGGCTTTAAGGGGCTCGATTGCCACTGTTGATGATCTAGAAATCCATCAAGGGGATAAGGTTATTCCCATCGAATCTTGGGGAACACCAATCTATGATGAATCGGGCAACATTGATTACGCAATTATTGCCTTTCAAGATATCACTGAGCGCAAAAAAGCAGAGTTAGAGCGTAAAGAATTTACTGAAACACTAATGCAAGTAAATCTAGCTTATGAGCGCTTTGTCCCCCATGAATTTCTCCAAATTTTGAACAAAGAGAGCATTATCGATGTTAAATTAGGGGATCAAATTCAAAAAGAGATGTCAATTCTCTTTGCCGATATTCGTAACTTCACTGCCATTTCAGAACAAATCACACCAGAAGATAATTTTAAATTGATCAATGCTTTCTTAAGCCGTATGGAACCTGCCATTGTTGACAATGGCGGCTTTATCGATAAATACATTGGCGATGGGATTATGGCTCTATTTAGCCGTAATCCTGATGATGCTGTTAGAGCGGCTATTGCGATGTTAAAGCGGCTTTCCCAATACAATCAAACTCGACAAAGACCAGAACGTAGACCAATTAAAATAGGCATTGGTATTAACACTGGTTCTTTAATGCTGGGAACAGTAGGGGGAAACAAACGGATGGATGGTACCGTAATTAGTGATGCGGTTAATTTAGCTTCTCGTTTGGAAAACCTAACTAAAGAGTATGAAGTTTCTTTGTTAATCTCTCACTACACCTTTGCCAACTTACAGAATCCTGCTGACTATTGTATCCGCTTCATCGACCAAGTAAAAGTCAAAGGCAAGTCAAAATCTGTAGCAATCTTTGAAGTTTTTGATGGAGATGAACCTCAACTTAAACAGAGTAAGCTAGCTACGAAACAAGTTTTTGAACAAGGTTTGTTTCTTTATTATCATCGTGCTTATCGAGAAGCAGCACAAATATTTGAAGATTGTCTGCAAGTTAATCCTAGGGATAAAGTTACTCAAATTTATCTTGAGCGCTGTCAAAAAAAGGCAGAAGATAAAAGGCAGAGGGCAGAAGGTTTATAGTTTGAAAGAAGCTTGGACAACTCCATTCCCCCTTCCGTCGGAGAGGATAGGGCTTGTACCTTAAGGGGTGAAGTGAAAAGGAAATCATAAAAGCCCAATTACATAATCAGCTCCCCTCTCCCTTGCGTTGGGAGAGGGGCTGGGGGTGAGGGCTACATAGGTTTGCTGATTTGTATAAGAACAATTTTCTCTACAGCATCCAAAGGGTAGCTAATACTCAGTTAGAGTTGCACCCCCATACTACCTCTTGCCCTCTACCTTTGTTAAGCTTCTTGCTTCTTACGCTTGAGGGCGGAAGTCGCACCAAGAGCACCGATTGTCAGGAAGCCGAGTAAAGAAGCAGGCTCAGGGACAGATTCAGCGTTTTCTGTCTCATTGAAGGTGAAGTTATCCATCGCAAAATGGGTTCCCCAACCATAATCATACCACTTGGCATCAAATCCTCCAAAGGAGGTAAATTTCAAGCTATCAATTCCCAGAAAGTCAAAGTCAAACCAGGTGGGGGCATCTGTGTTTACAGTAACCGTTTTCGATTCCTGCAATGCACCACCTGAAAAACCTTGTACTAGGATATTAAGACCAGTATTCCAAGCAGCAGTTAAGTAGGCACCATTGAAGTCAAAGACACTATCACTGTTGACTGTAACTGGACGTGCAAACCCATTAAATGCAGTATTGTTCCCTGAGACTGTCCCATTGTCGTAGCCAGTGTTGGGAACGTAACTGCCGTTAATTACGTAGAAATTTGTCCAATCGAATCCACCGTAACCGTCAGGGATCAACTGAGAACGGCTAGCAGTAATGTCGTCAAACGTCAAAACTGTTGCTTCCGCTGCTCCTCCTACTCCCAGGGCGATACATGCTGCTCCAACAGCAACCATTGAAGATCTTTTCAAGAAGTTTGTCATAGACATCAAATTCATTGCTCCAAAAATCTAAATGTCGGCAGTTGTGCTACTCAGCAGACAAATCACAGTCATTGGTAGAAGCAATAAGCTTTTTTATTTATCAAAAAAGACTATTTGTTGCGATTGATTTCTGGGTGAGTAATACTTTGGTCAAAATTTCACTGCAAACCTCAGTTCGAGGCATGGTAGTTGCTTGCGAGTCATTTTCATCTTGACATCTACAATCTTAAATTGAAAAAAACTCTTGAAAAGGACTTTATAGAAGCTTATTATTAACAACTGATTATTTGAAGTTGCATTGAATAAATATTGGTCAAAGATTAATTAATGAGAAGTTTGAGGGGCTATTGAACTAGATTAGTTCTCCAAAGGTTACAACTAATTCTTAAAGAAGAATAATCATTTGCTGCCAGATAAACAGTACTAAATTACTATTTGCTAAGCAATTTTAGCTCCAAGATATTTCGTGGAAAATACGTGGGAAATAAAAAACGAAGCCGAGAGACTTCGCCTTATCAGGTACTTTCACTAGTAATACCAATTTTATAAATTACTGTTATGCATCTATCCCCGCGTCTTTAACGCTTGGTCAATACAGTTATATAATCTGACGCTGTTGACCATTCTTGTACATAAGTACCACTAGGAAGTACAAGTTCTATATTTTGTTCTTCTTTGAGCTTTTTATCTTTAACAGAAATAATAGCACAAGGAACAAATTTATTATGGGGATAGTGGTTAGATTTTTTATTGGAGATATTCTGAGGATTAATATGTTCCAGCTTAATTAGTTTGTTTTTTTGTAAAAGTGGCCAAAAAGGATATTCCCAATAGACATTACCTACAGTTTCACCAGTTCCTAAAGATAACCCCACATTTGAACATTCTTTCGATAAGACAAAATTAGCTGTTTCTACATAGGGTTGTTTAAGGTGATTTCTATTAATAAAATATTGCTCAGTTCTGCTAAGATTAAAAATATTAGCTTCTGCGTTAATTGGTCTAAACTTATTATTGAAAACCCACGGCATAGAAGTAAAAATGAAAACAATAAGAATTGTATTAATAATTAGGTGATTTTTAATTTTCGATAAAACTAGACCCACAAACGCAGAAACTAAAACAAAAATAATCAAGTGGTGGCGGCTTTGATATGGCTGTATCTTCAAAAGTAAACAGAATATAAAAAATCCAGCAATTATTGACGCCAGATAACTGACAAGATATTTATCATTCCTTAAGTTTTTCTTAATTAAGCAGTAAGCGATCGCTGCCAAAATCATAAATAAATGAAGCGGATTACCTGCTGTATTTTCATCGAATGAAATTCCCGGAACAGTATATGAGCCTGAAGTGATGCGTGGATCATTGAGCTCCACTCCGATTATGCTGTGGATAATGCCTAAGATTTTGGCAACAATACCAGTGATCGGAGTAATAAATTGTTGAAGTCCCAGGTGTCTAACTATATCAACGTGTAATGATAAGTTCTTCAGAACATTAGATAGAAAAGTGGGAATAGTGAAAACTTCAATTTTATATTCAAGTGCAAAATTCTTTGGTGTACCAAGCAGGGAACCAAATAAATCCAAATTGCGCAGGTAATGGTTAATATTCAGAGCCATGAATATGGCTGTAATAACTAAAATTGGTTTCCATATGTTCAAGCGTAGGTGGTTTAGTTTAACAAAACCAAACCAAAGCATAAAAGGAAAGGCAAAGACATAAGCTGATGACTTAGTTAGAGTTGCTAGCCCTAGACTGGCACCAATAAAAAATAGAGGAATTTGATTATTCTTGGCTTTTACGGCAAGTAAAACGTAATAAGCTAGACAAACCAACCAAAAAGTAACAACATAATCATTTTGAGTACTTGATCCCTGGAGAATACCCATGGGAATCGTAGCGCAGAAAACAGCAGCAAAAACTTGACCACGCACATCTGCTTTCAGTTCTTTGGAAATCAGAGATACTCCCATAATACTGCCAACCATGGCAAACCATTGCACCAAATTAGCAAAACGATCACCACCACTGAGCATCTGCAAATGCATGATCGTAAACTCAGCAAATGGTGGGTGAAATAACTGGGGTAAATTATAGGTTGGGTAATGGGCAAGACTATGGTTTTGAATCCAATGGACAACACGGCTCATGTGATAAGTCATTGAATCCCAAGTATTAGGTGGCGCTACCAGAGCAATTAACCCAACAGTGGCAACAATCAAAACCACACCACCCAGTAAAAGTCCTGGGAATAGTGAAATCTTGTTTTCCTTTAAAATCTTCCAAGGATTTTTTAATCTTACACTGCCTTGGCTTGAGCCTATTAGTTGAGAATAAAGAATTGCTAAACCAATAGTAAATAATACCCAAACTCCCAATACTGGGAAAAATTTTAATAACTTAAAGAAACTGAAAAACTCAGTAGTTGTCGCTAAAAATACACTCCAAACAACAGTAGCTGATAGGATAGAACGACGCCAGCAGTGATTACTGTTCTCAAAGATAATCACTAGTAGTGCTAGCGAAATTAGAGGAATAACAACGAGCATATTTACCCCAAAAAATGTTTAGTAATTTAAAGTAAGACTATTCCATATCTTGGCGCTGTTTTTGTTTCTCATGATCTTCGAGAGCTTTCTGAGGAGATTGACGGTGACGCCGATACCAAGTGGCACCTCCAACTAACATCCCTGTCAAAGCAAAAGCAGACAATAAAGGGATAAGATTATCTTTGTCAAAGCCTCGGACACCAGCTCCCATCAATACAAAGGGGAAGATCCCAGGAACTGTACCGAGAATAGTACCTAGAAGATAATCTCTAAAGCGAATTGAAGTCAAACCAGCAGTGAAATTAACTAACCCATAAGGTATTATCGGCAACAGTCGGATGGCACACATATAGAACAAACCCCCCTGGCGCATCTCGGCATCCATTGCTTCCCAGCGCCCAGCAAACTTTTTTGCTACAAAATCTCGTCCCACCGTGCGCGTAAAAGCAAAAGCTACCACTGCTGCAATTACAGCGGCAACAGCCGTCCAAACAGTGCCCAACCAAGGGCCAAAAATTGCACCACCGCTTAGGTTGAGTGGTGTTGAAGGCAATATTAGTAATGTTCCTAGAGTATAGAGAGCAACATAAATAATTGGTGCCCAGATGCCCGCCTGATCTAACCAATTTTGCAACTGTTTTTCATCGATGCCTCCTAGTAGGTAAAACCCCACACCCGTAGCTATAATGCAGAAGACTAGAAGTAAAAAAATACCACTTTTAAAATTCAACATTAAGTAGAACTCCTGGGCTCTTAAGTACATTTTTTAGCACAATTATACAAGGTAAAATAAGTGTAAAGATTATAGATTTATTGATGGATAAAATTGCTTTATTCAGAACATCGATTTTTAGTAAAGATAGGTATTATTTAGTCTCCCTTACTTTGTCTTTATAACGAACTGTGAATAGACGATTTGAGCTGGCATGGTAAACTTCAGATGAATTATCAAGATATAGTCTAATTGGTCAGAACAGATAACTCTTGATTAAGAAACTGCCTAAAATATTTGCTCTTACTTGAAATTTCTATAAAACTCCTTATCCATTTCTGATTTTTCGCTAAAACCATAGGATTCTCGCACAAAATACAGTGGTCGCTCCTTGACTTCTTCGTAAACACGACCCAGATATTCTCCAATAATACCCAGCGTTAACAGCTGAATACCCCCTAAAAACAGTACAGCAACCATCAAGGAAGCATAACCAGGTACATCTATGCCAAATATCAAAGTCCGAATGATTAAAAAGCTGGCATAAAGCAATGAAATCAGGGATATAATTAGACCAATATAGCTCCATACTTTTAGGGGAAGAAAGCTAAATGAGGTAATTCCATCAAGGGCAAAATTCCAGAGTTTCCAGTAGTTAAAAGTAGTCTGACCTTTAAAACGAGGTTCACGATCAAAGAGTATGGATGTTTGCTTAAAACCGACCCAAGTAAATAGTCCTTTCATAAACCGCGTTCGCTCTGGCATTTGCTTGATCGCTTCTACTACACGCCTGTCTAGTAAACGAAAGTCCCCAGTGTTTCTGGGGATAGGCACACGAGTCATTTTGCCAATGGTTCGGTAGAAAACATCAGCTGTCAAGCGCTTGAACCAACTTTCTCCCTGACGCGATCGCCTAGTTGCGTAGACTACATCATAACCTTCGCGCCATTTAGCAAGCATTTGCTCAATTAATTCTGGGGGATCTTGGAGATCCGCATCGATAGGGACAACTGCAGCACCAGTAGCAAAGTCAATAGCAGCAGTAAGAGCAATTTCTTTACCAAAATTACGGGATAAATTGATTGCTTTAATCGCTGGATTACGATTATGATGCCTGATTAAACAGGTAAAGGTATCATCTTTAGAGCCATCATTGACACAAACAATTTCATAAGTAGTGTTTAGACGCTCTAATACTGATTCGAGTCGCTCAAATAAATGGTCAATATTAGGCTCTTCATTATAAAGAGGGACTACCACAGAAAGTTCTACAGAGTTTATCGTAATATTCATAGTAAATATATAAATAGTGTTATGATGTTGATATAATAGCTTTATCGACTACTCTCATTTACTACTAAAGAATAGTAATTGAAGCCTAAAAAAAGATTCACTAATATCATTTACATGATTATTGTGACTATTGAGATCAGGATAATAGCAGTTTTTAACTAATAAGTTTTATTCATATAATTCAGCAAAAAGCCCAGCTTAACACAAACGCTGGGCAATAGTCAAGTAGTTTTTCGAAATCTAACTATTCGCAATAGTCTTTTTCAGATAGAGATTTTAAAATTATTTTTTACTGACGATTAGAAACTCTTCTAACTCAACTAAATCAACGATAAATTTTTACTCTGATGATAATTTTATCGAAATTAATATGGGTCAAATACCCCACCATCACTTGCGGTGCATAAAATGGGATGGGGTCAAATCCCCATCCCATTTGTCTGGTGCGTCTGGTGTGTCCCCGCGTCTTTAACAAGTGATTAAGAGACAAAACTATAGGGTTTCTCAAATTTATGAAGTACACTCTCTTGGCTTTAGAGCAGGCCAGGCTTACCTTTTTCAAACCCTCTCCTAAAAGGAGAGGGTTTGCATATCTCCCCTGAAGGGGAGATATGACCTATGAACTGATGAACTCATGAGAACTAGCCACAAGCATATTTACGCCCAACCTGGTGCTTTAATGCTAAGTACCGTTTCCAAATCTGGCGTCATTTCAATTGTTTGCTCGAATGGTGATCTCACGCTAGGATCAACTTGTTCCATGCGACTTCCATCTTCAGCTCTGCGAGGTCCAAAAGCTGATAAAGCCTTCAAAACAACGTTACCTTTGTCGTTTACGGACATGCTATTGATCGTCAGCGTATTACTCTTGCCATTAAGGAGTACTGCTGATAAATAAGCCGCGTCAACCATTTCACCCGTTGCTGGGTCAAGTCTGGCAATAACAGAGACTTTAGCACCGCCTCCTTGCCCATAGCTTCTCAGCCAGCGTTGCTCAGCATCTGAACTAGCACGCCGGAAATCTTCGCTGGGGCTACCTTGAGTGCCATCTACGGTAAATGCAGCATAGAGGTTGCTACCACTCCAAAACACGCCATACCCTTTACTATCAGCACCAGTTCTCTCATAGTCTGTTCGCACCCAGTTATTATCAGGGTTGGTGCTATCAAAACTAGCAATGATTGGATTTTGATTGTTGCTCGATACCTGCTGTGTACCGATGTAGATAGTTTGGTTGCCAATGGTAATACTAGGGGCACCTGTGGCTGCGATCGCAGCCTCGCTATCTGAGGGTTTAAACTTAGCATCTCCACTTCCTATTGCCAAATCAGTGGGAATCTCTTCAGGTTCTGGCTCAGGTTCCGGCTCGGGCTCTGGTTCTGGCTCGGGCTCTGGTTCTGGTTCCGGCTCGGGCTCTGGTTCTGGTTCCGGCTCGGGCTCGGGCTCAGGTTCCGGCTCGGGCTCTGGTTCTGGCTCAGGTTCTGGCTCGGGCTCTGGTTCTGGTTCTGGAGCTGGTTCAGGTTCTGGTTCAGGTTCTGGCTCAGGTTCTGGCTCAGGTTCAGGAGCTGGTTCAGGAGCTGGAGCTGGCTCAGGTTCTGGTTCAGGTTCTGGCTCGGGCTCAGGTTCAGGCTCGGGCTCAGGTTCTGGAGCAGGTTCCGGCTCAGGTTCTGGAGCTGGCTCAGGTTCAGGAGCTGGTTCCGGCTCAGGTTCCGGCTCAGGTTCAGGAGCTGGTTCCGGCTCAGGTTCTGGAGCTGGCTCAGGTTCTGGAGCTGGTTCCGGCTCAGGTTCCGGCTCAGGTTCAGGAGCTGGCTCAGGTTCTGGCTCAGGTTCAGGAGCTGGTTCCGGCTCAGGTTCCGGCTCAGGTTCTGGCTCGGGCTCAGGTTCTGGCTCGGGCTCAGGTTCAGGAGCTGGCTCAGGTTCAGGAGCTGGCTCAGGTTCTGGCTCAGGTTCAGGAGCTGGCTCAGGTTCAGGAGCTGGCTCAGGTTCAGGAGCTGGTTCCGGCTCGGGCTCTGGTTCTGGCTCGGGCTCTGGTTCCGGCTTAGGTTCCGGCTCAGGTTCCGGCTCAGGTTCAGGAGCTGGCTCGGGCTCTGGAGTCTCATCTACAGGTGGTTCAGAACTACCTTCTCCGTCTTGAGATCCTGGATCAGACTCAGTAGGAGTGAATTCTACAAAATCTTTACTACCAAGCTCGCTACTGTCAACTCCTGTTAGGATGGCTAGGTTTTCTCCTGTGGCACTGTCTTGAATAATTGTATTGCCAGCTTGCTCACCTGTGCCTTCAAGGATATTCAGTTGTTCAAATTTTAAACCGGCTGCTAGACCAATACTATCTTGACCTACTCGGAAGTCGAGGATACTATCGGTACCTTGGCCAACGCCTACTACAAAGGTATCTTCACCTTGTCCACGGGATTTTCTACCAGATGTATCTCCAACTAAAACGTCATTACCAAGACCACCTACTAATGTATCGTTACCTTGATCTCCCCAGATCGTGTCATCGCCAGTTTCACCAAAAAGGAGATCGTTGCCACCCTTACCTCCGATTTTGTCATTTCCATCACCACCAAAGATGATGTCATTTCCACCTTTGGAACCACCGGAAGAGCGCTTGTTGAGGTCTCCTCTTAGTACATCATGACCACCAAGGCCGCGAATGAGATCGTCACCTAAACCTCCTGCAATGAGATTGTCGCCTTCATCGCCAAGGAGATATTCGTCGCTAGCGCCACCTACTAAAGGGCGATTTCCTGTGACACTAAGGATATCTTCAGGAACTGCAAGACTAGCGTTCTCTATTGATTCTAGAGAAAAGTCTTGAAACGTATTATCTTGAGGAGTCGATGACATACTTTATGCCGATTGTGTGGTTTTCAAACTATCAGGATGATTTGGTAAATGCACATCCTTGAGCAATCTTCAATAAGATGAAAACACCTAAGTTGATAACTAAAAATTACACTTAAAAACGTAATTTTGATAGCTGAAGCTAATCTAGATATAGAATATAGACTGCTTTACCAAGAGCATTTTCTTCTAATTGATTGTTAGTTATGAGTAATTGATTACTCTCTAGTCGCAGCTAATAATTTATTGCTTTCAGATGATAAAAATGGTAGATAAACTCAAGGTAATGAGTTCTAGTTGTTATGCATTCCTGGTAATTGACGGAGCAAAAATCTGAAAGTGTCCCATAGTTTTAACACTATTTTTTGTCGTTCAAGCACTCTGCAGATCCCATCTATATGTCAATTATAACTATTGAATGCTCCCCTATCAATACTTATCTTAATACGAAGGTTGTATGAACTTAATCTGACCAAAGATAGAGATTGTCTTGCCAATTTTCATAAACAGAACTCGTGACTTATCAAGTTTCAACGGAAGCATGTTAGTTTGGCAAATACCAGACTCATTAGCTTTGATTAAACATAGTGACAACCAACATTTAGTTAGGCGCTGGATTTTGTTATTAAAACTAACTTGCAACGGTGTTATAATCCCAGTTTTAAATAACTGCTTGGATAATTATTATTTTTGGGTAATTATTATCTATATAGCAATTCTCTTTCTTGGTGAGATACACTTCATTTTCTTACCTGTTAAGAGTTCCCTAAAGCACAAGGATTGTACTTCATCAATTTGAGAAAAGCTACATTTTTGAGACTGCTTGATAAATCTCTTGACTTGATCTAGTTAAATGAATTATAATTTCATGAATAATATGTCATTGTTATCTTATTTTTAGAAATTTGAACTTGTAAACATGCTAATCTAAGTCCACACAGGCAGACTTAGTTAAAAAGAATATATCAAAGCAGTTTTCATCTGAATAAAGTACATCTCAATACCAGCATCTGTTTAAGAAAAGTATCCTGAAAACCAGTTGTACTTCATCCTCTTGTCATTCACAATTAGCGGTCAACACATACTTCTTACAAAGCCTAGCCTGTGAAATCCGGAAGTTTTTAGCCTAAATACCATCAATCTAGTCTGGCAGATTATTACAAGCAGGGGTTCTCAACCAAAGAATTCCTGGTGTCACAGTGGAGGCATCCGCTGTCAGGATAACTTTGCCATCAGATGTTTTGATCCAGCCTTGGGCTTCGACAATTTGCCGAGGATTAGAACTGGTATAATTAAATTGAGTTGTAGAACTGTAATGATTCTGTTGCTCAGAGTCGAGGGATACCCAAGCAGTTACTACAGCATCACTGCTGAGAGTATCACCAGGATTGGGAGGCAAACCGCCACGCCCCGTCACAGTAAAGCTACTGCGGCGAGCAACTCCGCCCGGAGAGCAACTGCGGTTAACTAGTTTCGAGGCATCTACCAACTCAAAAGTCAACTCCGTTAAACCTTTGCTAGGATCAACATCGGGCTGATTGACTTGCACTTCACCATCAATACCAGACTCAGAACTAGCAGTAATAGCACTAAAATCTGTTTGTTGCTCTTGAGGTAAAATTCCAAAAATCCCCTCAGTGGTAATGTTAATATTGCCGCCACTACCCTCAAAGGCGTCAGCGATAATATCGCTGTTTTCTTCAGGCACAGCAACTATTAAACCAGCATCGATGATAATGTTGCCGCCATTTCCACCAGCACCGGGCGTACCAGCTTCAGTGGAAATAATACCTCCATTGCGCAATAGTAACAGTTCATCAATTTGCAGTAAAATATTACCAGCATTAGATTGGTTACTGGTGATGGCGCTTATAACTCCGCCGTCGCTAATACTTAGGGAATTAGCGCTAACTTCGATATCACCGCCTACCCCACCGAATTCTCCTGTAGTATCGGCTAGTAATCCACTGGGAGTATTCTCAAGATTGGCACTAACTCCAGATATATTAATTGAGTTGGCATTGACTGTAATCTTGCCAGCGTTTGCTCCAGTATCACTGATGGGTATGCCAAGGCTGATTTGGCCAATATCGAAGTGCGTCGCAATTCTCTCAGGAGATAAGACTCTTCTATAGATTGCTACTTCATCAATTGAACCGTTAAAAGGTAAGTCACTAAGGTTACGCCAACTACCAATTAGCAGACTTGGTGCAACTCCAGTAAATGGCCCATCGTCACCACTATCAATTTCTCTAGCATTAACAAATACTCTGCTCCTATCCGTAGCAGCATCATAACTGAAAACAATATGCTCCCAACCTTCCCCGAAACTAACTGCTTGTTTGCGAGTATTAACAATCTCTCTATTCCTGGAGAAGCCTAATTGAAGCCTACCATTGTCTCTAACTCTCAAGTTAATACTTTGACGCCTTTGATTATTACTATGCATCCCTAAATAAACTTGCTCATCGGTAGGAGATTCGCTAGGTTTAATCCAGGCTTCGATAGTGAATGATTGATTGTCGATATCTAAACTCGAATCCGGTTCAATTGTACCGATATCAACAGCACCACTAACTCCATCAAATTCAGCTGCCGTACCTGAAACTCCTGCCACACCTTGGGAAGCACCACCCCTGTAAGTACCATTGAAGTTGTTGCCGGAGGAATCAAAGGCAGTAGTACCACTAGTTTCCTCAAGACGCCAGTAACCGACAGGGTTATCAGCTAGCACTACTTGTTCATAGGAGAAATTGGCTGACTGGGAAGCTCTAAGTGCAGGAATAAATCCAGAACTTTCGGTGGTTACTTGCCCACCATCGATGAGAGAAAAGGAGCCAGTATTGATAGTGATATTGCCACCAGCACCATCAGTCTTCTCACCCACATTTGTGGAAACAATGCCATCGTTGCTAATTACAACTGAATCAGTTGCCTCCAAAGTTATATTGCCAGCATTACCATTTCCAGAGGTACTTGAATCTAGCCTGGCGTCATTAGAGATGGCAATTGAATCCGCCTCAATATTAATGTCACCACCAATACTTTTTTCATTATTCTCGCCCACACCCCTAACACTTACCTGGCTGGAAATCTCACTGGGGTTGCCCTCCTCATCTGTGCCATCCAAGACAACGGAATTGGCAACAATTGTCACATTCCCAGCGTTTCCCACTCCTTCAACATTGGATCTTAATCTAGCTCCATTAGTTAGAGAAATAGAACCTTTTTTTATTTCTATATAGATATCGCCGCCATTCCCTTCACCACTTTCGTTAACCTGACTGAGGATATTAGTTTCTACGTCAAATGCGGTAACAATGCCATCGTTGCTAATTACCACCGAGTCAGTTGCCTCCAAAGTTATATTGCCAGCATTCCCCTTTCCAGAGGTACTTGAATCTAGCCTGGCATCATTAGTGATCGCAATTGAATCAGCCTTAATATTAATATCACCACCATCGCCCAAACCTTGAGAACTTACTTGGCTGAAGATACCACTGGGGTCGTCATCTTTATCCCTGCCATCCAGGATAACTGAATTAGCAACAATTGTTACATTACCAGCGTCTCCCTTTCCTTCAACATTGGATCTTAATCTAGCTCCATTGGTTATAGCAATAGAATCAGTTTCTATATAGATATCGCCGCCATTCCCTTCACCACTTTCGTTAACCCGACTTAGTATTTTACTTTCTCTGTCAAAAACTTTGCCATCAATTAAAACGCTTTCACGAGCAAGAATTCTCACTTCACCAGCATCGCCTATACCAATAGTATTGGATTGCAAATCTGCACCATTAGTTAGTTTAAATTCTCTTGCCTCAATTAGGATATCACCAGCACGACCTTCTCCTGGCGACTCAATACTACTGATAGCAGCAGTGGTATTGATATTATCCTTTTTATCTCCACCTACTCCATCAAAAGCAACGGTATCTCTAGCAGAGATAGAAATTCCTCCTGAATTTCCTTTACCTTCAACCCGAGCTTGTATTTGAGCTCCATTGCTGAAAAATAGCGATCCTGTATTAATTGAAATTCCTCCACTATCACCTTCAGCACCTCTGCTGATGCCGTTGACAATACCACTCCTCTTATCTTGAGCTCTGCCAGCTCTGCCGGAAAAGGAGACAATATCACTGGCAATAATCTCCACCTTACCTGCATTTCCCTCACCCTCAGTGCTGGCGACAATTTGCGAACCTTCAACACCAGATAATGAGCCCGTCTGGATTTTAATATCCCCCCCTTGACCTGAACCCAAGAGATTACTAATAATCAAGCTATTATCGAGAGATATTAAATCCTGAGCAATAAGCGTAATATCGCCAGAATTGCCAGAAGCTGAGGAAGCGTCAATTTCATCAGTGATACTCAAACCACTACGAGAGTCAATAAACACCTCACCAGCATTACCCTCAAAATTACCAAAATTATCATCAGTGTGAAGTTCATCTACTGTGATTGTGCCACCAGGCAAAGATGTATCTGCTTGGTACTGATTGGTTAATAACACTATCCCCTCTGGAGCATTAATGGAGATGCTATCGACAGTAATATCAGCACTGGTGCGTGTCGATAGTACTGGATTCTCAGGATTAATTACCTCCGGAGTGCCTGCATTTTCCAAAGGCACCCCAACCGCTGCTGGAGCCATGCCCGCCCGCACATCTAAGGTTGGTTGAGAACTACCATCAATCGCTACAATAGTTGTGCCATCAGATAGAGTAATATCTTCTGCAATAAAATCAGTGCCTGCATTGCCAGTAGCAGCCCCTGTAATCTCCACTGAACCTAAATCAACTTTACCCCCAGCCAAGATATGTAAGGAAGCTCCTTCGTAATTATTGATGCTAACATCTCCTATGGCTCGCAAAATAGGATCAGCGCTACTGGTTAAATTACCCTGCAAACTCAAATTACCTGTAGCTGAAACAATTGCTGTCTGTGCTGTCAAGTTTTGGATTTGAGCATCTCCTGCTACAGCTTCAACCCTTACTTTTCCTTTAGGGGCTGCCAATAGTCCTGTACTATTAATGGCACCTCCTGATAGGGTTAAATTGTCTCCGACGGAGAGATTAGCTTGATTCGTAATTGCTCTTGGCTGATTGGTTCGGTACTGTAAGCCGGGAGTAAGATTAATAGTTAATAGTGGCGGTGCTTGGGGATTGGTAGCACTGAAAAATCCGCCATCTTCAAAAGCGAAACTCTCGGCAGTGCTTACTAACAAAGAACCAGCAATATCTAACTGGGCATTAGCTCCAAAAACAACGCCATTAGGATTTATAAAAAATAAATTTGCTTGTCCATCAACTCCCAATGTCCCTAGAATCTGGGAAAGATTATTGCCTGTAACCCGAGAAAGAATATTCTCAATGCCCATAGGATTACTAAAATAAACTCGCTGTCCATCTTGGACATTGAATTCTTGAAAACTATGAAATAAGTTAGAGTCTCGGATTGCTCCTCCCTCAATTAAATCAGCAGCGAAGTCATTGACTGAGACCTTAGGGGTAACTGTTGAACTTTCTGCTCCTAGACTAGCATCGGGTATAATTTGAGCTAGGGTGCTATTTTCACACAAAGCGATCACTAAACCTGTAAGTGCGATCCCTATAGGTGCTGACTTTTTAGCAATCGCTCTTAGCCCTGGCGCAGTAGCGCCAATCACTACCCCAATTCTGGAAACTTCTGCTAAACCTAATTGCCACCACAGGCTTGTGTGACTTTGAATCATTGTCATCCGTTCCCTAGAGTACCCTAACTTATAACTGTTAACACCTTTGGGTAAAACCTCAGAACTCTCAGATAGTCTTTAAACCGGTAAATTCTGAAAAAACCAGCAACTAAAGTTATCAGCTGCTATCTAACCTTCTCTCTAGTTAACAGCCAGAGAGTGTTTTGATATAGATGATGTCATCTAAGAGTTAGCATAAGTTTGAACAAGATCAGTCAATTTTTATGGACTTGACGACTGCAAAAGCTTTGAGAAAAGGCAAATACCTCCTGGAGCAACAGTTAGGCAATGGTATTTTTAACTTCACCTACCGGGCAACCGACACAGAATCAGGTCAAGCAGTCGTCATCAAGACCCTCGCTGAAAATTTGTGTCAGCATGCAGATTTTAAACAATTTAAGCATAAATTTCTAGAGCTTGCTCAAGCCTTCAGACAGTGCCAGCATCCGCATTTGGTCAAAATACTGGACTGCTTTGAAGAAAGGGGACGCCCCTATATAGTAATGGAATATATTGCAGGAAAGACTCTGGCGGAACTAATGAAAGCCAGCCCCTTGCTCGAAGCTAAAGCCTTTGCCTACATTCACCAAATTGGTAATGCCGTAAGTGTAATCCACAAGAGTGGTTTGCTGCACCGGGATATCAGACCAGAAAATATAATTTGGTGTCAAGCTCGTGACTGTGTGATTTTATGTGAATTTGGCATTACCTGTGAGTTAACACCAGGAGTAATGCAAACCCAAGCCAATCTTCTGGGTGCTGGGTATGCGCCCCTAGAACAATATACTCCTAAGCGACAGCGAACCCAAGCCACAGATATCTACGCCTTAGCCGCAACCTTATACTTTATGCTGACAGGAGAACCTCCCCTACCAGCGCCAGTACGTAGAGCACTGCACGACCATAGAGGCACAAGTTTGTTCTGTCAAGACTCTGAGCAAGATATCCATAAACATGGCTGGGCTATTCAAGAGGCTACCAGATATGGTTTGGAAATAGCAACTCATAGACGTCCCCAGACGGTAGAAACTTGGTTGTCACTGCTTCCGGGTTATCAGAAAATTCTCAAACCAAAGGTTGCGGTTGTTGAAACAATCCCTATTTTAGAGAGGAATAGAGATTCACCGTTTATCACCCTCAACAATCAAAAATCGACAAAGAAAAATCGCCCCCTTAACCTGAAAACAGCACATCCAGCGCATCCGTTGCCAAAAATGAATGAATCAGCAGCTGTTGAGGAGTCACTTAAACAAAAAAATTATCATCAAGCTGCAATCAATTCTGTTACTCTTCCAAAAATTACCAAGATCCCAACTACACCAACCCTAGAGTCAGTTTCTGAAACTTCTCAACAATTATCAGAGCCGTTTACACAAAAGTACGCTGACACTACTGTTAAAGGTCAAAGTCAATTACCATGGCAAGCATTATTGATGACTAGTGCAATTGCTGCATCAGCTGGAATGGGATTTGGTTTTGCACTGAGGTTCCACAGCACCAATCGACCAGGTGCCACTCTATTGCATACTGAGCAATCCTTTCCTCCTCGTAGTGATTGGTCGCTGTCGGAACCGGAATTGTAAGTAAGTAATAAGTAATAAGTAATAAGTAATAAGTAATAAGTGAAAAGTTTCAGTCTTTCAACTACCGTTATAAGCTCCTACGCCATTTGGATCGATGTTTCAAGTCTTCCTTATCTTTTTCTTAGGACATCAACAATGCTAAGTCACATTTCTGGTTTTGGCAATAAAAAACACTAGATATAAAACTTACAAATGAGACTTTTATCTTTTTTGCTCAAATAATAAACAGAAAAATTTATCGGTAATTAAATAAATTTTAACCTTACACTGATAAAACTCATGATTTTAAATTTGCAAGTAGAAGCTGCGTATAGGGAGTTTTACAGGGGTTACAGTTTGCTAATACAGCATTAAGGCTTGAGCTGTCATTTCTTGAGCTTGAGGTTCATCAGCAAATTCTGGCAGGTTTTATGATATGAGTCTCAACTACTTTTAAACATAAGTTTTACTTATTAGTTTAATTATAATTATCTATAAGTTGCATTTTGATTAATTTCTGATAATTGTTGAAATATCTCTACCTAAAGAGTCAACTATTTAAATCATACGTATGGATAAGGTGCCTAATATTTTTGTTTTATTATCACAAAAGTTACAACATTATTATAAGCTGACAAAGTTTGTAGTATTAAATAACTTAAAAGTAAAGTTGACAAAATACTAAAAATGTTATCGAAATGAATATGGGTCAAATACCCCACCGTCACTTGCGGTGTATAAAATTGGTTGGGGTTAAATCCCCATCCAATTTGTCCGGTGCGTAGACCTGTCGATCTGTCCCCGCGTCTTTAATGTTGACATAATTTATAAACAAAGCCCCCTCTGTCAATTGGGGGGAGTGCCAAAGAGAAATTCCTAGCAATTCCAGTTTTTTATACCAACTTCCTAAATACCTGCTGTACACCAATCCCCACGTCTAGGCGTCATCAGTATCTGTAGCCAACATCAATGAAATCGCTATTAGAAAAGGTTTAGGCAGCAATTGTAACAATTAAGTTATAATTCCTTGGGTATGCTAGATGAAGTTTTGTTTCATGAGTAACTCTGTAATTAACAGTTTCTTCCTAGGTAGAGCTGTAGCGATCGGTCTCAACGAAATCTTGGAAGAATCTCTAACTAATGCCCTGAGCGAATTGGGCAAATTTGATGCCGAACAACGCGAACGACTGCGGCACTTTGTAGAACAAGTTCAAGAGCGTGCCTCTCGAGAAGCGGAAGCAGCAGTCGGTACCCCCTCCGGTAGTGTAATGGTGTCAGTTAACTCTGCACCAGTTGATCTGCAAGCAACCATTGATGAACTCCGCTCAGAAATTGCCCGCTTGCGTGCTGAGTTACAAACCTATCGCCATCAAAATCAATCTGTTTAAGGCAGCTAATACTTTAGTATCTGTTTGAACAGTAAACTTTGCTTTATGGAAGGAAGTTAATTGCTTTCTTAAGCCATTATTCAGACTTACTTTCCTGGTTATTTAAGAAAAATTGAGAATAAAATTAATTATTGAGTAAATTAACTCATCGATGTAATCAGAGTGTTTACTAACTATAAAACCCATGTCAACCTCAAACAGGACAGGAAACACAAGGTGTCTAAGTCACCTTTTATAGAGAAGGTATACAATGATAAATCCTACCGATGGAATCGGGAAAATTACTCTCGCAACCGGCGATTTATTGATATATGGGCTTTCTTTTTAACTCTGCTAACTCAGTTGTGGCTCAACAATAAGAAGTGGAGTTATACAGGTGGATATACGGAAGCTAAGCAGGCAGCAAGACGAAAAGCTCAGGCCATCTGGATTCGAGAAACATTTTTAGACTTGGGTCCAACCTTTATCAAAGTTGGGCAGTTATTTTCAACCCGTGCTGATTTATTCCCCAGTGAATATGTAGAAGAACTAACTAAACTTCAAGACAAAGTTCCCGCTTTTAGTTATGAGCAAGTTGAACAAATAATTAAACAAGACTTAGGTAAATCAGTTACAGAACTGTTCGTTGCCTTTGAACCAATTCCCCTTGCAGCTGCTAGTTTAGGACAAGTTCACAAAGCCCAACTGCTTAGCGGAGAAGAGGTAGTAGTTAAGGTACAACGACCTGGTTTGAAAAAACTATTTACCATTGATTTGCAAATACTTAAAGGCATCGCCCGTTACTTTCAAAACCATCCCGACTGGGGTAGAGGTAGAGACTGGATGGGAATTTACGCTGAATGCTGCCGTATTCTTTGGGAAGAAATTGATTACCTTAATGAAGGGCGCAATGCCGATATTTTCCGCCGTAACTTCCGCATTTACAACTGGGTGCATGTACCCCGCATCTACTGGCGCTATACCTCACCACGAGTTCTAAGTCTCGAATACCTGCCGGGAATTAAAATTAGCAATTACGAAGCTTTAGAAGCGGCTGGTTTAGACCGCAAACTAATTGCTACTCTAGGAGCAAAAGCTTACCTGCAACAATTGCTCAACGACGGATTCTTTCACGCTGACCCCCATCCGGGAAATATTGCTGTCAGCCCTGAAGGTGCCCTCATCTTCTACGATTTCGGCATGATGGGCAAAATCAAGTCCAATGTGCGCGAACAGTTGATGGAAACCCTCTTTGGTATTGCCCAAAAAGATGGTAATCGAGTTATCGCTTCTCTGGTGGAATTAGGAGCTCTCTCGCCAGTAGATGACATGGGACCAGTGCGGCGTTCAATCCAGTATATGCTGGATAATTTCATGGACAAGCCCTTCGAGGAGCAGTCAGTAAGTACAATCAGCGATGACCTCTATGAGATTGCATATGGTCAACCTTTTCGCTTCCCCGCAACTTTTACCTTCGTGATGAGAGCTTTCTCGACCCTAGAAGGTGTGGGGAAAGGTCTAGATCCAGATTTCAACTTTATGGAAGTGGCAAAACCCTTTGCACTACAGATTATGACTAACGGCAAAACCCCTGAGGGCAATAGCTTTATTAATGAACTTGGGCGGCAGGCAGCGCAAGTTGGTAGCACAGCTTTTAGTTTGCCCCGACGCATTGAAGATACAATTGATAAACTCGAAAGAGGGGATATTCGTCTGAGGGTGAGGTCGATCGAATCAGACCGACTGCTAAGGCGTTTGAGTAGTATTCAGTTGGGAACCAACTATACTTTACTAATTAGTGCGTTTACCCTGTCAGCGACTATTCTACTAGTAAATGATAGAGTAGGGTTAGCTGTAGTTGTTGCTCTAGCAGCAGCAGCAGCAGTCTTTGCCTTAATTCGCTTGCTCAGACGGCTAGACCGATTTGATCGCATGTTCTAACTCCCGTAAAGTTTTTGACGCCAGCAAAGAGTTTATGAAACGTCGCTTCACGGGTCTCACAGATCCGGGACTAATTCGCACAGTCAACCAGGATGATTACTATATCGACCCTGATGGGCGCTTTTTCATTGTTGCCGATGGCATGGGAGGTCATGCTGGTGGGCAAGAAGCCTCTCACATTGCCAAGGAGGCGATTGAGGGCTATTTGAGGCAAAACTGGCTCTCAAACGCTCCTTCCCAAGAGTTGCTTGAGCAAGCTATTTACCAAGCTAATCAAGCGATTTTACTAGATCAACAACAGCACCCAGAACGCTCAGATATGGGTACCACAGCGGTTGTGGTCATATTTCGCCAAGATCAGTCTTGGTTTGCCCATGTGGGAGACTCTAGGCTCTATCGGTTAAGAAATTCAAATCTAGAGCAAATTACTGAAGATCACACCTGGGTAGCCAAAGCCATGAAAGCAGGTGAGATTACTCCAGAGCAAGCTAGAACTCATCAATGGCGTCACGTTTTGTCCCAATGTCTAGGTCGCAAAGACTTGCATCAAGTTGATGTTAAGCCGATGGATGTGGAACCGGGAGACCGCTTGTTACTGTGTACTGATGGTCTGACCGAAGAACTATCTGACCCCATTATTGCTCAAAGTCTCCAGCCAGATCTTAGTGGTGAACAAACTGCTACTCTTCTCGTTGAGGCGGCTAAGCAAAATGGTGGTAAAGATAACATCACCGTTGTAATCGTTGAAATCGAGGACAGTAGCAAAAAATAACTCTAACTAGCAGTAATCTATGTTCAAAGAAAGCCGATTGAATCTTGGCATTCAAGGTTGTGCAAGCAAACTTTGGAAACTCAATTGAGCTGAATCAAGGCTATTTTAAAGTGGATGTGCTATTGGAGCAGTGTATTTTGCCAAGTTGATACCAGAAATACATTCCTCCAAATGAATTTATGCTTATTGATCACAGTTTGGTCAAGACAGATCCTGATACTACTTGGCACAATAGAATAATATGAAATATCAATACCATGATATTTATATATAGCATCTCCTGATCTCAGTTCAAATTGTCTAGACTGTAGACATAATTGAATTTAACACGCTCATGGCTAAAATAGCGCGCCCCAACTAAAAGCAATCACTTTCAGGGTGAGTAAAAATCTGATCTACCCTCTGGCTGTGAGGAAATCTCTGTAAAATTTATTGTTGGTCTGCTTGCCTCATGAATCCTTCGGTTCCGACTCACTCCTCAAAAACTGACCGCATCCTGATTGTGGATGATTCGACCGACAACTTGTTCTTGGTACAAACGATCTTGGAAGAGGAGGGGTATGAAATTAGTTTAGCCGAGGATGGTTGGGCTGCCTTGGAGCAGATTCAAAAATTCTTGCCAGATTTAGTGCTGCTGGATGTAATGATGCCGGGAATGGATGGCTTTGAGGTAACTAAACGCATCCGTGAAAATCCACAGTTGCCTTTTATCCCGATTTTGCTAATTACTGCTCATGATCAGCCAAGCGTGGCACAAGGACTGGACACAGGCGCAGATGATTTTATTCGTAAGCCGGTGCAAGTTGACGAATTACTCGCAAGGGTCAGATCGCTGTTGCGCCTAAAACATAGTGTTGATGAACGTGACCAAATCGCTCGCCAGCGAGAAGACTTTGTCTCACGCCTAACCCATGACTTGCGGACGCCCTTAGTGGCAGCAGATCGAATGTTGATGCTGTTCCAACAGGGAGCTTTTGGAGAACTGCCATCAGGAATGGATGAAGCAATTGTCACCATGGCTCAAAGCAACAGTAATTTGTTGACAATGGTTAATACTCTTCTAGAAGTTTATCGCTTTGAAGCTGGTCGCAAAAATCTTTGCTTCTCACTCATTGATCTGAGGGAAATAGTTGAAGAAGTAGCCAAAGAACTATCTCCTCTGGCAAGTTCCAAAGGTCTTGAACTTAAATACCACAATACACAACAAATTAACTCAAAAGTGATTGGCGATCGCCTAGAACTACGCCGAGTACTCACTAACCTGGTGGGAAATTCGATTAAATTCTCAGACCAAGGCTCAGTAGAAGTTCGTTTGAACAATATCCCCGTCGAGAACAAACCGGGGGATTATTGGGTACTCCTACAAGTTCAAGACACTGGTCCTGGCATATCTCTAGAAGACCAGAAGATAATCTTTGAGCGCTTTCGTCCGGGTAGTCACAAGCGCTCTGGCAGTGGTTTGGGACTACATCTATCTAAACGAATAATAGAGGCTCACGATGGCACTGTTGAAGTTGATTCCGAACTGGGGCAAGGTAGTTTGTTTACTGTAAGCTTGCCCAGTTCTCAATAAAGTACTTAGGGACTTCCAAGTAAACAAATATCCAATCGAGCAGGGGGAAATGGGAAAATGGGGAAAAGAATCCTTAGATGGTGTTTTAAGTAAATTGGATAATCTATTTCTTGAAGTTCCCTCAAAAGATGGTTGTAAATCAACTTAACTATAAACTTAATTATTTATTGAGATTTACTTGTGAGCGATCGCTACTTCCAGCTAATTGATGAAATTGTGGCAGCCACCCTCAAAGGCAAAATCAGATCTAAAGGGCAGGTTTATCAAATGCTGTTGCAAGGAGTCAGCAGTGGCACTGGAGAAATTCTAGAGCGTTGCCTAGAGGAGCGTTTACTAATTACCCAGCAGCAGGTAGACAGCGCTGCCAGCGAATTTAAGCAAGCCAAAGCGATGCGAACCCTAAGGGCGCTCAAAACTATCAGTAGTGAATGGGAAAAAGTACAGGAGCAAAAGCAAGTCTCAGAAGCAATCAACACTGCAATTGCCGCAATTACCACAGCTTCATCAGCTGAGCGTCTGGCAGCCTTATTACGAATGATTGATCCCAATCAGCAGCAGGTACTCAACTGGAGACAACTGGCTGAGTTAGCCAAAAATCTCCAGCAACAGTCACAGCAAATATCCGATCCTGACAGTGCTGCCGAAGTACAGATGCTCTCAGCAGGGATCACTGCCGGCTTAGCATCCTGGCAACGATTGGAAGATCATCTAGTAAGCTGGATTTACGACCAAGGTCAAGGCAAAATCGGATTTGAGGGTAGTCCCGAACAGCGTGGACCATGGGCATTGTGGGCAAAGCAGGTGAAAAGCCCTTTACCGCAGTCGCTGTTTCAAGCCCTAGCACTCAATCAACCGCTAAGTGAATGGATAACTCAAGACCTGAGTATGGATCTTAGTTCCTGGGTGGAACTGACAGTTGTTCTCCAATGCTTGCAGCGTGGACTAGTAAGCTGGTGTGACAAAATGGTTTATGACTCCAAGATAGGGGCAAAGCTGTCAATCTCCACGTTTCTTTTCTTTGCAGTAGTTTGGTCACACCTAGCTAATGCCTTGCATCAGAAAAGTGCTAGCGTTGGACATGAACGTTTAATCAATGGTTGTTTTCAGGTCTGTCTGCAAATTCTCCGTGCTTTTTCCCATCGCCCATATTTCCCCCTCTACGGTGGCGTCTTTGCTAACTTGAATGGCAAGTATCTTAAGGATGCTCTAGACTACCTAGATCAACCACTGCGACAAGTTGAAGGTACCCAGGAAAAAGCGCGCATTTTGACATGGTTAGGTTATTCTCTGCGCGCTCAAGGTAAATATGGACGGGCAAATGATTTCCATCAGCAAGCATTAGAGATTGCTCGCCATGCAGGAGATCAAATTTGTGAGATTGCTAACTTCAATCACCTGAGTAGAATTTGTGCTGCCCAGAGAAATTATCCTGAGGCAATTAACTACAGCCAAAGGGCATTGATGCTCTCTCGTCAAACTGGAGACAAGTTAGGAGAAGCTAATGCCTTAACCAATCTAGGCTATAGTGAAGTGTTTCAAGCTCAGCAGCAGGGATTGGTAGAGGCTGAAGTATATGAAAGAGCAATTTACTACCTCGAACAAGGCAAGCAGTCTTTGGAGAAATTAGGAGATAGACAAAGCCAAGCTCTGTGTTTGAGCAGTCTGGGCATTGCCCACGTTGTCATTGAACAACCGCAAACAGCGATTACTTACCTGGAACAAGGCTGGCAAGCTGCTCAATTTTCTGGTGATTTGTATCTCCAAGGACTAAACCTAGCATACCTGGCTCAAGCTTGCTACAGTACCCAAAACCTAGAACAAGCAGTATACACTGGCTGCTTAGGGGCTTACTTTTTAGAGCAAATTGGCTCAAATGATTGGCGTCAACCCGCAGGCTTACTAGCAATTTTACAGGGTCAATTGGGAATGGAGGCTTTTCAAGACTTGTTGGTGCAGCAGCGCTCGAAAGTTATTCCCTTGATTGGTGTTGACGGTTATGAGTATATTCCCCAACTACTGGCAAAGTATCGGGAGTCGATTTAGAGTTCATGGCTCATGGTTCATGGTTCATGGTTCATGGTTCATGGTACGCGCTCCGCGCATGCTGGGCAAACATGGGGTTGGTATTCGGTAGTTGTGGAATAATTTTCCAATGAACAATCAACAATGAACCATGAGCAATCCCTATGCAAAATCCTCGCCAGTTAGCTTTTCTAGCACTCCGGGAAATCCAGGGGCGGGGTGCCTTCACAGATATTGCCCTCAACCGGATACTGCAAACTGCCGAATTAAGCAGTGCTGATAGGCGTTTGGTCACGGAGTTGGTTTATGGGAGTGTTAGAAGAGAACGAACCCTTGATGCCTTAATTGACCAATTGGGGAAAAAGAAAGCCCATCAGCAACCCCCAGACTTTCGTACAATTCTCCATATAGGCTTTTACCAACTGCGCTATCAAGACCGAATCCCTGCCTCGGCTGCTGTCAATACCACAGTGGATTTAGCCAAAAAAAATGGTTTCAAAGGACTAGCTGGTGTCGTTAATGGTATGCTACGGCAATATTTGCGTCTGGCAAATGTTAGTAGTGATTTCAAGCCAACCAATGTCAAATCAAGTGACCCTTTGCAGTTGCCAACAGAACCTATAGAACACTTGGGCATTTTGCATAGCTTTCCCAACTGGATTATCAAAATGTGGTGGGAACAGCTAGGTTACCAAGAAACGGAACAGCTTTGTCAATGGTTCAACCAGTCCCCAACTATTGATTTGCGCGTTAATTCCCTCAGGGCTTCAATTGAGGAAGTTGAGGCAACTATGCAAGCAGCTGGTGTTGATGTACGTCGCCTACCTCAACTGCCCCAAGCACTGCGAATAATTGGTGGCACTGGTGCAATCCAACAGCTACCTGGATTTAAAGAGGGTTGGTGGACAATTCAAGACGCTAGCGCTCAACTGGTGAGCCATCTGCTTGACCCTCAACCTGGTAATCTTGTGATTGATGCTTGTGCTGCACCAGGGGGAAAGACAACCCATATTGCCGAACTTATGGCGGATCGGGGTAAAATTTGGGCTTGCGATCGCGCTGCCTCTCGCCTGAAAAAAGTAACAGAAAATGCCCAAAGATTGCAATTAAAATCAATTCAAATTTGTACTGGTGATAGCCGCGATTTCACCCAATTTACCAACTTAGCAGATAGAGTTTTAGTGGATGCTCCCTGCTCCGGATTAGGTACACTCCACCGACGCCCTGACATCCGTTGGCACATTACCCCAGAGAAAGTCAAGGAACTGACATTACTCCAGGGAGGCATATTAGCACAAGCAGCTACTTGGGTCAAACCTGGGGGCATCTTAGTTTATGCTACCTGCACCCTAAATCCCCAGGAGAATGAAGCCGTGATTGAGTCATTTCTGGAGACTCATTCCCACTGGCAAATTGAACCACCGCCTCCTGATTCACTGCTGGTTGACTTTTCAAAGCCGCAAGGTTGGCTTCAAGTATGGCCTAGCAGGCATCAGATGGATGGTTTTTTTATGGTGCGATTGAAGTGTTAACTACTACCTGGATAAGGTTCCTGGCTCCTGTAAACAAATTGAATCAGTAAAAGTGTTATTGCTGATTAACCGCTTCCAACCTCCGGTTAGCTAATTCTACTGCCAACTCAATAGCAGCTTTCATACTGGTAGGATTAGCAATACCTTGACCTGCAATATCGAAGGCTGTGCCATGATCAGGGGAAGTGCGCACAAAAGGTAAACCAATAGTGGTGTTGATTGCTCGGTCAAAAGCCATTAATTTGACTGGGATTAAGCCTTGGTCATGATAAAGTGCTAGGTAGGCATCGGGGAGATTTGGGATTATAGATTTTGGATTTTGGATGGGAGTGTTGTTTTTTTCTTTGATGGTGCTCTCTCCATACCAGGCTTGAGCTGGTTTCACCCAGAGAGTGTCCGGTGGTACTGGTCCATGTAATTGAACTCTAGGACGCTGACGGCACTCTTGTTCTAGCCAGGGGATCAACCAATCTTGTTCTTCACTACCCAATTGACCTTGCTCCCCACTATGAGGGTTCAATCCAGAAATCGCAATCCGGGGTATCTCCAAGCCAAAGTCAAATCGCAAGCACTCCTCCAGCAAGTCTAGTTTAGCTCTCATGAGTTCAGGTGTGAGAGTATCTGCTACTTGACGTAGGGGAATATGTGTAGTTGCTAACAGAGTTCGCAATAAATAGCCCGTGTGAGGCGACCGCGCCACAAATAACATACCAAATTTCTTGACACCAGAGTACTGAGCTAGCACCTCAGTTTGACCAGGGTACTCGTGTCCAGCAGCTTTCCATAAAGATTTAGCAATTGGCGCGGTTACGATGCCATCGAACTCCCCTGCCAGAGTGCGTTTGATCGCAGCTTCCAGATAAGCAAAACTAGCCATACCACTAGCAGCATTACCTATACCTGTAGTAATTTTATCTTCAGTTGACTTTTCTAACTCAAGATCGATAATTGATAATTGCTCTGGATTTGCCACCTCAAGATTATGCTGTTTTAGCTTGATGTAGGCTGCTTGTAACAGTGAACGGCTGCCAATCACAGTAAATTTACAATTGGCGATAACCTTTGGATCTCCCAGCGCCTTGAGAATTACTTCTGGCCCAATTCCTGCTGGATCCCCCAAAGTGATGACTAGGTGAGGGCGTTTTAACTGCCAACTGAGTTGATTCGTAAAGAAAGTTTTCCCAGTTTTCATATTTAGAGCCAATCTAATTCTGTGTCAATGCCACCGCAGGTAAGCCTTCTTGAGGTAAATTTAACTTAATCTGGCGAAATTACCCACCCTCAACGTAGGGGTGCAGCGCCGCGTACCCCTATAGGTGAGAAGGTATAGTTAGTGTCTAGTGTCTAGTGTTCTCATTTTTTATCGAGCAAGGAGACGAAAAACAATGGACGGTGAAATGTTAAACGCAGCAGTATTGTCCTTTACCCTAATTCTAGTGGGCTTGGGCTTGGGCTTTTTATTGCTCAAAATCCAAGGCGGAGAAGAAGAAGCTTAAGGAAACTTAAACCAGAATTATCCATAGTTCGCGGTTCATTGCCTCTGTCTATGAGAATCCATGAACCATGAACTATGAACCAATATTGGAAGAGAGTCAATCTATCTGATAGAATCTTATAGAAAGTTTAAGAATAATCACAAAAAATTCTGAATGAATTTGTTGGTCGTGGGTGCAACAGGCACCTTGGGAAGACAGGTAGTTCGTCGAGCACTCGACGAAGACCATCAGGTGCGCTGCTTAGTACGTAGCCCACGCAAGGCAACCTTTCTCAAAGAATGGGGAGCCGAAATTGTACAGGGCAACCTCTGTGTCCCTGAAACTTTGCCAAAAGCCTTGGAAGGTATAGATGCTGTTATCGATGTAGCAACGTCTCGACCTACAGACTCCCTCTCCATCAAACAAGTGGACTGGGAGGGAAAAGTCTCACTGATTCAGGCGGCGGCTGCTGCTGGGATTGAACGGTTCATTTTCTTTTCGATTCTCGATGCTGAGAAATTTCCTAAGGTGCCGCTGATGGAAATCAAGCGTTGTACGGAACTTTTCCTCGCAGAATCAGGATTGAAGTATACAATTTTGAGACCTTGTGGCTTTATGCAAGGGCTAATTGGGCAGTATGCGATTCCGATTTTGGATGGGCAAGCGGTGTGGATTACGGGAAATGCTTCTCCCATAGCTTACATGGACACTATTGATATTGCCAAATTTGCGGTTCGTGCCCTAGAAGTTACAGAAACAGAGAACCAGACTTTTCCTGTAGTAGGGACTCGCCCTTGGAGTTCCGAGGAAATCGTTGGTCTATGCGAAAGGTTATCAGGAAAAGATGCTAAAATCGCCAGGCTGCCACTGGGGGTATTGCGAGCTATACGTCAAATTGTCAAATTTTTCCAGTGGGGCTGGAATATTGCTGACCGACTGACATTTGCTGAGGTGTTGGCAAGCGGGAAACCTCTAAATGCCCAGATGGAGGAAGTATATCAAGTATTCGGTCTGGATCCCAGGGAGACTACAACCTTAGAAGCCTACATGCAAGAATACTTTAACCGCATTATGAAGAAGCTCAAGGAAATCGACTACGAGAAAAACAGAGCTAAAAAGAAGAAAAAAACTCCTTTCAAATCAAGCTCCTAATCAGGATTAGCTCTCAAAGTGTGGATAATTCCATAAGTTATTGTAACATTGTCTAATTAAGGAAGATAAAGGACTTAATCTCAATTAGGGTTGACCAAATTAGATAGGAGCTGTCCAAATTAACTCAAGGAGTGAGCTTACTAATTTACTTATGAAGCTCCAGAAGCATCTACACTGCAAACGGGAGCTTGCCTCCTACTGAGAAAAATTCTTAGGGAAAGTCTTGATACATTAAGACTAAAATTTCCCTAAATTTTCCAGACTGTTTGACCATAACGCGGACTGGTGAGTGTGCGCAAAGTAGGGATCATCTACAATGACATCAAACCTGTGGCTTGTCGCGTCGCCACAGAGTTGAAAGACAAACTGAATGCCTTGGGTTGGGATGTCTGTATGGCCACTGGCGTCGGCGGTATTCTCGGCTATTCACGTCCTAACTCTCCCATCTGTCATACGCCTATAGACAAGCTGGCACCTGCTGGTTTTGATGAGGAGATGGCTTTGGCAATTGTCCTGGGAGGAGATGGTACAGTTTTAGCAGCTTTTCGCCAAGTTGCTCCCTATGGTATTCCTTTACTGACAGTGAATACTGGTCATATGGGTTTCTTGACAGAAACTTATGTTAACCAAGTGTACTTTGCTTTGGAAAAGATAACAGCAGGGGAATATAAAGTTGAAGAACGGGCGATGTTGTTAGTACAGGTACTCCGAGATCATCATATTTGGTGGGAGGCACTGTGCTTGAATGAAATGGTATTACACCGAGAGCCTTTGACTTGCATGTGCCATTTTGAAGTGGAAATTGGGCATCATGCACCTGTCGATATTGCTGCTGATGGTGTGATTATCTCCACTCCCACTGGTTCAACAGCTTATTCTATGAGTGCTGGGGGAGCAGTAGTAACACCTGATGTCCCTGTGCTGCAATTGATGCCCATTTGCCCCCATTCTTTAGCTAGTCGGGCGCTAGTGTTTGCTGATAGCGAAGCAGTAAAGATCTTTCCTGCAACTCCCAATCAGTTAGTGATGGTAGTTGATGGCAATGCGGGATGTTATGTATTGCCAGAAGATTTGGTGCAGGTAGAAAAATCGCCCTATAGTGCCAAATTTATTCGCTTGCAACCACCAGAATTCTTCCGACTTTTACGAGAAAAGTTAGGTTGGGGTTTGCCCCATATTGCCAAACCTACTTCAGTGGAGTTGCCCTAGGGAAGAGGGGGAGATGGGGAGAGGGGGAGAGGGGGAAACACGGAGATGGGGAGAAGTTATTCTTTTGGGCTACCCTTATATATTTCCCTTGTCCATGAACTATGAGCAATGAACCATGAACTCTAAAAGATAAAAACTAATTGCAGTTGCCATTCTTGCTCCTGACGGGCTATTTCTATTTGCCGAATAAATTCTCGAAAGTAAAATCGACGCTCTGATTCAGATAAATCTGACCAAAATTGGTAAATAGAGACAGTTTGAGCAAGTGCTTGTAAATTAACTGGCGGTAGTGCTGCTAGCTGCTCTCGCAGTTGAGAAATTTCTGTGCGAAGTTTGTAAGCTCGCAAGTCTGCAGTTTCTGAGTCTAATATGCCACGACTTGTTAAGGATTTGAGTTCAGTTAATATCTCTTGCTTATTGGCAATTTGACTGGCGAGGGAGTGCTTAACACCATCTAAGCCAGGGGCATGCATCTGGGCAACGGCAGGGGGCAATTCTTGGCAGATACTTTGAATTGTCTGCTCTAATACTTTTCCGTAGGAGAGAGCACGACATTTCGGAAGTTTGGGGCAGCTGATGGGGCGTAAATAGAGGTATTCCTTATCTTTAGAGTATCTAGTGACGCTGACTACACTCAGGTGAGACTGGCATTCCTTACACACTACTAAACCAGCTAAAGAGCGGGGAGCACTGGCGGTGCGGGGTGGTAGTCGCCGATTGCGGCGCAGCAGGCGGTCAATCTGTGCTGCCTCTTCCCGGTTTAAAATGGGGGTATGGGTATCTGAGATTTCTTCGCCATTTTGATAGCCAAGATTACCGCGATATACAGGATTGGTGAGCCAACGACGCCCAGTGGAAACCGAGATTTTTTTGCTATACTTTTTTTCTAGATATCTAACTGCTCTGCGCAAGGAACCATAAAGTATAAATTGTTCAAAAAAATCTTTGACCACTGGTGCTGTAGAGCGGTCAATAATAAAGCGTTCTTTGCCACGGCGGTAGCCGTAGGGCGCTTTTCCAGGCGGTGGTAAAGCTCTGATGCGGTTGCGGGCGTGCCCTTGACGGATACGGCGGCTGCGCTGGCTATTGTAGATTTCTTGAATTAGTTTAAATAAATTTGCCCTAATTTCGGTAGCTCTAGCATTTGTTAATTGGCAGGAAGTGTAAGATTGTTCTGTGGCAATGACAATCATGCCCATGGCTTCGATTTGGCTAAGACGATTGCTCACTTCCTCCAAAGAGTCTCCTAGTGCCTCCAAACGTTGAATTAACAAGTAATCAGCTGCTTGAGTTTGGCAATCAGCTAACAGCTGTTGTAATTGCTGACGCCCTCCTAAGTCTTGATAAACTTGATCTACTTCTGTCCCCCACACACCTTGCTCTGGTGGAGATTCAAGCAAAGGGTCACTATATAAGTAGGCAATGATTTTCATTACCGAGATCTAATTCTCAATTCGGTTTTGAAGCCTGGTAACATTTGTTAGCCAATGTAAGTATTTGTTAGCCAATTCTTAAGTGTTGATTAACCTCTTAATCTAAGTCTGACTAATCTCAATCACGTTACCATCTGGGTCTTGGGTAAACAAAGCTGCACGACCAGATGCACTTAATTGTACAGAGTATCCGTGGGCCTGCAAAGTTTCTGAGGCTTCCTTAAGGTTTGTTACACCCAAGGCAATGTGCGGATTACGCCCCCATTTTTCAGGGTTTTGTAGCTCTGTTGCTGTCTTAGAGGCAACTATCAGGTGCAGTTGATACTCCCCCACCTGATACCAAGCACCGGGATATTTAAGCGATCGCTCTACTTTAGATAATCCTAGTATCTTGCCATAGAAATTTTCTGCCTTTTCCAGGTCAGAAACCAAAACCGCTGTATGAAGATATTGAGTAATCTGCATTTTAATCTTACTAGCACTGTGTGTTGGTTAGGAGCAAGACATCCCTTGCCCCTAATTTTATTGTGACTTGGAACTTGATCACTCCTATGAGAGACTCAAGCAAGTAGTAGCACAATGCTGTGCAGTGAGGGAAATGGAGACTCAGAAATAGTTACTTAAACTGTAACCCCTAGCCAGGATCAATAACTCAGAAAGATGAAATACATTATTAAGAAATATAGCAGAAATCAGTTTATGCTACTTTGGTCAGATCCCTATGGTCAAAATTGTCTTCATCATAGGTTATAGAGGCTGTTAATTGTTTTAACTATCCAGCAGCTCATGAGTATTCATGAGTAATGCTCAGTGCAGGGATTACTTTACACAAGGCAGCTTTGTTCATTGTTCATTGTTCATTGTTCATTGGACTATAAGCAGTGGACTATAACCATGAATCTGACTGAAAAAAATTAAGGCAGATTGTTCTGTAATGGTGCTGTTACCAATGATACTTAAAATCAAGCATGGCAAGGGTTTAGTAAGATATGTCTACCGAAAAATTTTACTCAGAATTACCGGCTTTAGATAATTTTTTTGAGGTTACTGATTACCATAATTTTGCCTGGGCTCCTAGTGACTGGTATATCCTGATTACTGATGTTGTTGACTCGACTCAAGCAATCGAGGCTGGACTTTACAAAGAAGTTAACTTACTAGGTGCTTGCTCTATAGGGGCTGTGGTCAATATTGCTGGAAATGTTGAAATTCCTTTTATTTTTGGTGGGGATGGCGCTTCAATTTTAATTCCTCCTTCTCTACTCTCAGCAGCTAAGCAGGCTTTACTGGCTACAAAAAATTTAGCCAAGCAGAATTTTAACTTAGATTTACGTGTAGGAGTGGTACCAATAGCAGCTGTGAATGAGGCTGGGTATAAAGTTAAGGTAGCAAAGTTTAAAGTATTTGGTCAATATCAGCAAGCTGTTTTTAGCGGTGGTGGGATTAATTATGCGACGGCTTTGGTAAAAAACCCTGATTATACTAATATTTATAGTCTTAATAACTTAGAAAATGCTACAAAAGTTGTAAATCTTTCTGGTGTTTGTTGTCCTTGGCAAGATCTTAAGAGTCTGTATGGGGAAATCAACAGTCTAATTGTGACAGCGATGGTGGAAGATGGCGAACAATCGACTTTGATTTACCAAGAGGTTTTAGCTGAAATTCAAAAAATATATGGAATAGAAAAAGGGTTTAGTCCATTTTATTCTGGAAATCTTAAATTAACTTTTAAAGATAAAGACTTGAATGCTCTATTAAAAACAAAGTCTTCTGCTAAGAATTTACTATGGCATAAAACTTTGCTTTTACAGCTAAAGGCGCAAAACTTGATTGCACTAGCTTTTCATAAATTAAAAATTGAATGGAAAGCTTTAAAATGTGTGGAAGATAAGCAGGAAGTAATTAAAGCAACTGATTATCAAAAGTTTAGTGATACACTGAATATGATTATTTCAGGTACTCCTGCACAAAGAAAGAAATTAGTAACTTTTCTAGAACAGAAGCATAAGCAAGGGAAATTAGTCTATGGCTTACATACTTCTGACAGGGCTTTAATAACTTGTTATGTCAACGATCCTAATGGTTGTCATGTCCATTTTGTAGATGGTGCTGATGGAGGCTATACTTTAGCTGCTAAGGCAATGAAGAAGGCGGCTCAGGCAATGCAGTCTCAGGATAAGCTGTTGTGCATTAAAGATGCACAACAGCAAGGCAGAAGGCAGGAGGCAGAAGGAACAAGAGTTTTAGCCATTAAATAATATCGAATAAATATATGATTTAAATGGGTAACAGCTTATGGCTTTATTATGAAACTAGAGAAATTTCTTTTACCATTGGGCATAATCGGTTTAGTTGTAGTCAGCTTCTTTGCCTACAGCTCTATAGCTGCGCCGTTACCAGCAGGATTCCCACCACCGACAGCAGATGGAGAAATCGAAGTTAAACAATATCCTGCCTATCGTGCAGCTACAGTGCGCTATTCGGGAGAACTTTCTCAGGCAGCCAATAGTTCTTTCAATCCTCTTTACAGCCATATTAGTTCTAATGATATCTCGATGACGGCTCCTGTGGAGACTCGTTACCCAGCTAGTACTTTAGAAGCTGGTGAAATGGGTTCCGAGGATGAACAAGGTGAAGCCTATGTTTCATTTTTATATCGCAATACTGAAGTTTACCCCGAGCAAGTTAGTCAAAATATTCAGGTAGAAGATATTCAACCAATGATGGTTGTTAGTCTCGGACTTAAGGGCAGTTACAGTTACTCAAGCTATCAACAGAATATCAAGCAATTACAAAGCTGGCTAGCCCAACATCCAGAGTATGAGGTTGTTGGTTTACCTCGTCGTTTCTTTTATGATGCACCTTTTGTGCCAGAAGCACTCAAGCGTAGTGAAATTCAAATTCCTATTCGTATTCAAGATAACTAAAGGGATAGACTAATAAGGTTACATATTGAGGAATTATTTGATTTAAGAGTTATAAGCGTTAGGAATTGCCTAGCACGGCTTCGCGGAATTTAAAATCCAAGGTTCCTGTTTTAGCTGGGAAGATTTATTCAAATGTTCTGGCAAAGATTCGAGTGTCAATAATTGGTTAATGGGTAACTCACTGGCTGCTGTTGGAGAAAATCCTAGTAAGGTAGCAAGAGTAAATTGTTTATCAATTTCAACTATAATGTAGGCAATCCTGTCAAGCCTAACTTCCTGAGGAATATGACAGTTCAAAGAACCAGGTTCGACAGGACGACATTCTAAACGACCCAGATTACTCACCCACAAATCAGCCACATCAACAGCTAAGCGCATTACTTTATTCCAGCTATCCCCCACTGTTAAGTTGGTGGAAATGCCGATTATCCGCAAGTAATTATTTACAGCACAGACAGCTAGAGTATTAAGATAAACTTGTTGAGCCTTTTCCTGGGTTGGTTGCTCAGAGGCAAACTGCTTGGCAATCCGCTGAGCATACTCAGTGATGGGCATCGGAATTGACCAATCTTCTAGAGCCTGGGTCTTGGCAGTCATGATACTTGCTTCATGTGGTTACTTATTTTATCCTTATTAGCATAAGTTAGTGGTTCGTTGATGTATCCTAGAGATGTTCCAAATCTTCGCAGATGTGGTAGACATTTACGACTATAAAACTTGGGCAAGTCTTTGCTCTCGGAAGGAGTAAGCTGAAATTCAGTAGCAATTGTTTGCCAGGGAGTCTCCGGAGGTAGTCGCCGTAGAATTAGGGCTTGGGCATTGACTTCAGAGCGTTTCCGGAAACAAGTTTTACGTAAAATCCCGTCTGGATCTGATTTAACCCAATTTAGGGTTGCCTCCCATACTTCTAGAACTGGATCAATATCAGGGCGGGCTGGTATATTGTCTGTAGGATCAAAAATTTGTCCTTCCTGTGTCTGGATAATTGTTAGCAGCCGATTTTTGTTCCTTTTTTGAGCATCTCGTAGATTTCTTAATTGCTTTTTGAGATTGTCGTTTAGCCAAGTAGTAACATTTTTTATACTAGGCTCGTATTCTTCCGGGTGCTGACAGCAATATTCCCACATCTGTTGAAGAGCATCATTGTAGTAGGTTGTGTTTTCCCTCCAGAGTTTGCCAGATTTGATGACCAATATACAAACTTGGCTCAGCTTTTGCTGGCGCTCCAAGCTTTTGAGTGGATGAGTACAAATCTCGGTAATTAACTGACGAAGTTTTTGCTCTAACTTATCCATGAAATGAAATGCCTATAGATGCCAAATATTAAATTTCAGTGCCTTTTTTGATGCTTAAAGCCACAGATAAGCTTTGAAGATGATATCGAGTTTGGTTGATTTCTTCGTCTGGCTTACTGGTTTGGTTTTGCTGCAATGAGTACTAGCAGCAAGACGAATAATCAAAAAACTTAATCTCAACTCCCGTTACCATCAACAGAGTATATCAAAATTTACATAAAGACAAGCTTAAATTTTCAATGGATTGATTATATTATGATATTACATGTTTTTTTTCTGAATTTTGCAGAATAGATATTTAATGCCAATTCAAAGTGTGGTAAAATTATAGATTTAAAATTTCTCATTGCTGAGATCAACTACAAAAATATAAGTGTGAGGTAGTTGCTAATAGCCCAAAACCTGCTAAAACCTGATCAAAATGTAGAAACTCGAAGGGCTAAATTATGGTAACAAAAGTCAAGCCAACTAGTCTAAAATAGAGTGAGTTGTAGAGGACTAAAA
>JAAHHJ010000280.1 GCA_010692425.1 Symploca sp. SIO3C6
CAAATCATTCAGAATTATTCTCGAAAGGATGGACCCATAGATCAGCTCTGAAGGAGGACATAATGGTTCTGAATATAGGTGATCCGGCCCCCGATTTTAGTCTGCCGGATGGTGATGGTACGACTGTGAGCTTAGTTGACTTTCGTGGCAAATACGTCGTTCTCTACTTTTACCCCCGCGATAATACCCCCGGTTGCACCAAAGAAGCGTGTGGGTTTCGAGACAATTATGAAGCCTACCGATCCAAAAACATTGTTGTTCTTGGCGTGAGCACAGACGATGCCAAAGCCCACACCAAATTTTCTACCAAGTATAATTTGCCGTTTCCCCTGCTATCAGATGCAGATGGAGAGATAGCTACTCAATATGAGAGCTATGGTCCCAAGAAGTTTATGGGGAAAGAGTATATTGGTATCACCCGAAGAACCTTTATCATCGATCCAGAGGGAAATATCGCAAAAGTTTATCCCAAAGTAAAGCCTGAACCCCATGCCCAAGACGTCCTTGACGACGTATCCGCGCTTATAGCGTCTCAGAACTAAGGGAATATGCTCTAGAGAGAATCCGTCAGTGTCACAAAGGAATCACTAGCGATCCTGTAAAGCTCGATGAGCAGCATTGCGACCATCCCACGCTGGAGCATATCCAGGAGATTGTCCCAGGGCTTGATCGTAGTAGTCTAGAGCATTGTCATAGAAGCCCATGTCGTAATTTGCTTTGCCTAACCCCCACAGGGCAACAACATTTTCGGGATGCGCGACCAACAAATCTTGACAGGCCAAGAGGGCTGATTCAGGCTCATTTCGTTGATTGAGGAATAAACATTGTTGGGTTAGAGCCGGAACGTTTTGATCGTCTAAGCTCAACACCTTCTGGTAAATGTCCAGAGCTTGCTCATGATCACCCGCCTCAACAAAGGTTTCGGCTGTTTGTAGATAGGTTCCAATCTGCTGAGTAATCGTTTGAGAGATCTCGGCTGATGTGTCTGGCTGGGGCAGATTTTTCACCAGTCA
>JAAHHJ010000281.1 GCA_010692425.1 Symploca sp. SIO3C6
CGGCGGTGGTGATGATCTCGCGCTCCATATTTGTCAGTTTTTTCGCTGCCGGCAGAATGCCGCCGCGGACATCGCGCTTTAATTCTTCCGGCGCTGCGAATTGTAAGACGGTCAAAGTATGGAAAAAATCATTTTGAAGCGCCGTATATTCGCGCAGCTGCCGCGAGGAGAATAAAGGATTCGCATCCTCGGGAATCCGTACCAGAGACTTCCGGATATGGGTGAGCTTGTCGACGGTCGCCGAAGCTTCGTAATAGACCGTATCGATGGTGCGAAGCGCGGAGAGAAACCGCCAGCGCTCGGCGGCAAACAGCACAATCCCTGCCAGAACGACCAGCGCCGCTAGCAAAATAGAGCGCCGAAGCGCGCGCCGCGCTTCTGCTGCTGTTTCACGGATTGCCCAAAGAGTCATGCCGCGCCCGCACTCAAACTGCCGGCAATCTTAAGCAGAAGTGTGCTGAACAGGCATTAATACGCTAAGGAGAAATTATCTATGGTAAGCAAGCGCTTAAGAAGATGCGTTTTCTAGAGCGTTTCCAGTGAAACCCGGATCAGTTTGATGGGATGGATTTTCTGGTCTGGCGAGGCGAAGACCGGAGCGCGATGCCGAAGCATCGGGCGAGGATTTCAACGCGGCCAGACAGGAAAAGACGCCCAAGCAGAGCAGCTTAACATATTGACTTTGCACCACCATAATCAATCGCTTGAGCTTGATTCTTTCCGCTCTGGCGGCGTTGCGCACGGACTTGCGGTGTTCACACCGCAGCGCCGCACGCGCCTAGCCAGCGCGAAAACTCTCAGCGCTCAAACGATTCGATTTTCACTGGAAACGCTCTAATTGTCTCCTTTGCTGTGCAAACAGCGTCCCCGCCTTCCCCTTGCGGGCCATTCCGTTTAATCAGCATTTATGCAGGGCGCGACTCGGATACTTGGTATAGATCCCGGCCTCCGGCGGACGGGCTGGGGGATTGTTGACCTTATCGGGACATCTCTGAAGTTCACCGCATGCGGTG
>JAAHHJ010000282.1 GCA_010692425.1 Symploca sp. SIO3C6
TGAAGAACCAGACGGGTATGAAACAATATCGTGGCGGAGCGATCGCCCCTGTCTCATTATCCATCGATTAGCAGTATCGGCAGCTCATCGTCAACGAGGGGTTGCATCGGCCTTGGAGGCGTTCGCCTGTGAGTTGGCCCAAGAGCGAGGGATTGCCTATCTCAAGGTGGATACTCACAGCACTAATCAGCGAATGCAGGGATTTTTGGACCGAAAGGGCTATCGTCAGGTGGGGGAAATGATGGCGATGGGCAAGGACAAGCCCTTTTGTTGTTATGACAAGTTGCTTTCCGCTTTTTAGCGAGGATGACCCTCAAAAGTCAGTACCTTTATCCTGCAAAACTCGATTACCCATCTACTCCGCGATACAATGCACTGATGGCAAATTCTAAACCAATACTGTCAAGAGCAATGCGATCGCCTTTGCCATACACGGTAGTCGTCCACGTATTTGTAGGTGTTCGACGGCGACACTCGACTTGTTCACTGTCTTGGGAAATGAGAATGTATTCTTCTAAGGAATCGAGTTTTTGGTAGTCCTGGAATTTGTCGCCCACGTCAAAGGCTTGGGTGCTAGGTGACAAGACTTCTACAATGAGTTTGGGATAACGCTTGATGTAGCGATCGCTCCGATCCCTTGGATCACAGGTGACAAAGGCATCAGGGTAGTAATAAAACTCATCGTCGTAGGCGACTTTAACGTTCCCTGAATGAAATCGACAGTCTGATGGATCTCCAAAATGATCATCGATGAGCTTGAGTAAATTAAAGGCAATACGTTCATGGTTATCAGAGCCTCCTGCCATGGCGTAGACTAACCCGCGTCGATATTCATGGCGAGTTTGGCTATGGCGCTCGATTTCGAGGTATTCGTCAACGCTAACGAAATTGGGGACGGCAATCATGGCTGAAGTTGTTGTTGGTGTGTAGGTTAATTCTAGCGTACTATATGATGTCTGAGAATTTGTGGCGGTGATTTTCCATTCGGAAGGCTATGCCAATGGTTTTTTA
>JAAHHJ010000283.1 GCA_010692425.1 Symploca sp. SIO3C6
TGATCGCCAAAAACACTTTCTCGGTATAACGAAGATGAAGATCAGGATAGTGATACTTTTCTTGATGCAAGGATGTTTGCTATGAGTTTAGAACCCCAATCCCCATCCAATCCAGATAGCCGCTCCAATCCCACGGTTAATCCAAGTTTAAGCAATAGATTTCAGCATTTTTGCACAGGTTTTATCCTGACAGGCATTCCTATTGGCGTTTTCGTGGCTACCTCTGTGTACATGACCCATGGATCATTATCTCAACTCGGATTAGGAACGTTAGGGGTTGCGATCGCCCTCCCTCTAATAGGAGGTATCTTGGCTACTCGATATCCTCAAACAATTGTGAATAGTCTCGAAAAGATACTTGAAGCCTTTCCCTTCTGAAAATTTATCACGATAGACATGAAGGGACATCGTTGTGCCAGTTGGTGCCAGTTGGTGCCAGTTGGTGCCAGTTGGTGTTAGTTCAGCGGAGCAGTGGCAGATTCAGCCGCAACACTCAAGATCTCATCCCATAAAGTCTGCAATTCACGATTGTTTGGGTCCCCTTGTAACCCTCCCTGGACCGCTAGGATAACGTCATACCAATAGCCACGGCTGGCATACCAAATGACTTGATTGGAGACGGATTGGGCGTCTAGCTCAGCAGCTACCTCTTGGCTCAAGGCAACACGCTGGACCCAACCTATGAAAATGGGATGGTTCGGGCTGATGGTATCGTCACAGGCGACCAGCAGCGTCCATTGATAATTTTGACCGATGTCTAGAGGGGGGCGATCGCTAGGCAGAGAAAACCCTTGAATCGGTTGATTGGGAATCATCGGTAACCGTACTCGTTCACTGTAGTCTCCGTTTTCCGATCGAACCCTTAACTCAACAGAGGGCACGATCTCCTCGCCAAAATCAATAAAGATGACGGGATGTTCTTGCAATGTAAGCCCATACCCTCCTGATGGCATAATCGGTTGAATCCCAAAGGTCCTGCTAGACTCTGAATTGAGAGCTTGGATACAGA
>JAAHHJ010000284.1 GCA_010692425.1 Symploca sp. SIO3C6
TCCCATCCCCAAGGAACGCTCAGGGCATAAGGGGCCACGGTTATTGTTGGTTCGTCACGGAGAAACGGATTGGAATCGGGACGGACGCTTCCAAGGACAAATTGATGTGCCGTTGAATGACAATGGTCGTCGCCAAGCGAAACAGTGTTCTGATTTTCTCGCCTCTGTCACAATTGATCGAGCGATGACGAGTTCCATGTTACGCCCCAAGGAAACTGCCGAAATTATTTTGCAGCAGCATCCTGGAGTTAAGCTCCAAACGACCCAACAATTGTGGGAAATTAGTCACGGGTTGTGGGAAGGGAAACTCCAAACTGAAATTGAGGAAGAATATGCAGATGAATTAGCCCAGTGGCAAACCCATCCCCACACTGTGCAAATGCCCGAGGGGGAAAACCTTGATGATGTATGGCGACGGGCTAAAGACGGTTGGCAAGAAGTACTCACCGCAGCAACTGCCGAGGAAGATGGTTCGACGGAACCTGTTGTGATGCTTGTGGTTGCCCACGATGCCATTAATAAAGCTCTGTTGTGTCAGTTGGTGGGCTGGGGAACGGAGGAGTTCTGGAAATTCAAGCAAGGAAATGGAGCCGTCAGTGTGATTGATTACCCCAATGGCATTGATGGCAAACCCATCTTGCAATCCATGAATATTACTACCTTCTTCGGTGCGGGGGTATTAGATAAAACCGCCGCTGGTGCCTTGTAAGTTCCTCCCTAAGCCCATCTCAAGTTCACAAAATAAGCGCTACGAGCGATCGCCCTTATTTATGGACACTGACTTCTTTTCACTGCCCGATACCCCAGCCGTCTTACACCACATCCGGATACTTGATCCATCAGCGGATATCGACCAGATCGGATCGGTGCTGATGGCCAACGCCCGCCTATACCCGTTAAGCCAAGAGCAATTGGGAACTGAGCACCGCTTAGATCTGGCGTCCCTCCCAGATTCCGTTGCCCATACCCTCTCCATTGACGATATTCAAACTGTGAATGCTGAGGGA
>JAAHHJ010000285.1 GCA_010692425.1 Symploca sp. SIO3C6
GGGGGGAGGATTTTACCGACTCATTCCCATCGCTCCAATCCGTGTTGGTCAAACCTGTGCCATTCCAATTCACACTATTCCAACTCACATCATCGCGGAGTTGCTTCAAAATAACAGTACGATCCAGATAGGTGTGGTTCGCCAGATAGGTGATATCCACATCCGTTGACCCCAGAACTTCCTGAATCTGGTATCGACTATCTTGTAACAATGCTCCAACCGCTAGTGCCATAAATTGGGGGATAGGGTAATTGATGTCGTAATCCTGCAAAAACGTACAAATTAATACAAACTATTGACTTCCTTAAGATTGCCACCGCTATCTTAGCGTATCTCGAACCATTTCCTCTGGCAAAAAGTGGTCATTCTGGGGAAAAGGCATGACTTATCAGATAAGTGGCCATTCCTATGGATATTTATATTTCCTTTACTCAGTGAGTATCTGAGTGCTCAGGAACATTTTGGCATCTTCTGGAGTGTGGATGTGACCATCGAGGGTTGCGGCCAGGAGCTGATCCAACATTAACTTGAACTGCCGACCCGGTTTGTAGCCTAATGCTTTTAAGTCGTTCCCGTTTAAGGGTGCTCTGACACGGGACCAATGGGTTAAATATTGCCAAATTAAGCGGCGTAGGGGGCGATCGCTTCTCACGCCAATGAGGATCAGACTGGGCAGGTCGTAGGATTTGAGGTGGGAGACGATGGTGCTAGGCTTGAGAGTCTCAAAAGCATGGCTCCGATCCATGTTGTTAGGCATTCTGGAAGACGGGTTGGAAGACGGGTTGGAAGACAGGTTGGAGGTTAGAGGGTGGATTAGGGTTTGTTGAAGGGTGGCTTGATGGGTTTTGAGGGTGCCAAGGCGATGGATACTTTCAGCCGGCAGCTGGAGGTTTTCAGCGACAGCTTTGGGATGAGGAGTGTCGAGGTGGGAGATCAGGACTTCGAGTAGGACGAGCCAGTGGGCCAACGGTCGAGCTTGATAAAAGCGACGAGATGGGAAGGG
>JAAHHJ010000286.1 GCA_010692425.1 Symploca sp. SIO3C6
CCCAGAAAAGTATTCATGGTCCGATCCGCATCGGGCGTGATAAAGACCAAGCACTTGCCGCTAATTCCTTCTTCCAGCGGATGGCTATCCAAATTAGTATCCACACCACAATCTTTTAGATCTTGAGCATAAAACTGCCCAGTCTCATCATCAGCGACCTTACAGGAGTAAAATGCATTTCCCCCAAACTGCTTGACCGCAATCACAGTATTGGCTGCTGAGCCTCCACAGGCTTGCTTGAACGTATTGCCATCCAGGTTCTGCACAATTTTATTTTGGCTATCTTCATCCAGGAGGGTCATCACCCCTTTCTCAATTCCTAATTCTTGAAGGATTTCTGGCGTCACTTCACACTCAATGTCAACTAGAGCATTTCCAAGACCGTAAACGTCGTACTGTGGCATAAGATTCCTTATCTACGTTGTTTCATCACAATCTAGCGGCAAGCGGTCGAAAATGACCCTTCAGATCGATGAAGATCCTCGTACTACTTTAAGCCAAAAATTCCATCCAATCACCAGAAACATCGCAAATGAGGCACACTAAGAGAAGTTTAATCTTACATAGCGATAGTTGCAGTTATGATTTGGCCCTTTAAGCCACGGTATAAAAAGAAAATTGCTCGGCTCGAAATTACGGGGGCGATCGCCAGTGGCACCCGCAAGCGCGTCTTAGACGTTCTGGATGAAGTGGAAGAAAAGAAATTCCCTGCTCTGTTGTTGCGGATTGACAGTCCAGGGGGAACGGTTGCTGATTCTCAGGAAATTTAAGAAGCGCTTAAACGACTCCAAGACAAAGTAAAAATTGTCGTCAGCTTTGGTAACATTTCTGCCTCTGGGGGCGTTTATATTGCAATGGGCGCACCTCATATCATGTCGAACCCTGGTACGATTACCGGGAGCATTGGGGTGATTCTGCGGGGGAATAACCTAGAGCGATTACTGGAAAAGGTCGGTGTTTCCTTTAAGGTGATTAAATCAGGTCCGTACAAGGATATTTTGA
>JAAHHJ010000287.1 GCA_010692425.1 Symploca sp. SIO3C6
AGTGAACGTATGGGACCGCATAACCTATGAGTTAGTGACAACGCTGGAGCATCACACCAGTTTCGTTAATGCCTTAGATATGACCCTTGATGGCCAGTTTTTAGTGAGCACCAGTGCGGATCAATCCATCGCAGTCTGGGATCTCAACACATTAAGCTACCGTGGCTCCATCCCCTGGAAAAATACCCTCGTGAACGCCGTCGCCATCCGCTCAACCGGGTCCACCTGGCAGGTGATCGCAGGGGGACAAGGAAGTAGTTCCATTCATATTTGGAATTATGACAGTGGGGAAAACCCACCCCCACCCCGTCCGTAAGAATCGATAAGATAGGTGAAGGTCTAGGTAAGGAATGGGTTAATCCAATCTCGGGACCGCCCTCCGCTAGAATCGGCATTGAAATACAAGCGCGATCGGAAGCATAACCGTCTCAATTATTGGCAGATGAGTATACAAAGACGTCTTGCCTCACTCACTTGCCTCACCTACGTTGTCTCACTTAGTTAGATGAACACTAGACGTTGCGATCGATAGGCTGCTCTTATCCCGCTAAACGCATGATGAGAGAGTGCGCTTTCATGGATGCTTGCACCCTGTTCTAGAGTCTGACGAGATTGACTGATTGATCGAATCCAACCTTTACCGTTATGAACTCGTTTCAACCATGAATGTACCCAAAATGCTTATGAACCGTGATTACACCTTGATTATTGATAAAAGTGGCAGTATGTCCGCCACTGACCAAGCTGAGGGCAAAAGCCGTTGGGAAGCCGTTCAAGAATCGACCCTCGCGGTGGCACGAAAAATTGAGAAACTGGACCCAGACTGATTGACAGTTTATCTCTTCGCTGGACGGTTTAAGCGATATGACAATGTCACCTCTGACAAAGTCAGTCAAATCTTCCTTGAGAATGATCCCATGGGCACTACGAACCTTTCTGATGTGCTCAAGGATGCCTTCCAAAGCTACTTTCAGCGAAAAGCGGCTGGAGAAACCCAACCTG
>JAAHHJ010000288.1 GCA_010692425.1 Symploca sp. SIO3C6
TATTTCTGGCAACGCTAATACTTTTGCCGTAATTGCTGTGTCCCCATTCAAAAATCGAATTGCAGCAGAGGTATCAAGTGCAATGTCACCACTCATTCAAGTCCACCTGCCGACACTCTGTTGTGATTGTTTGTTGTAGCTCTTCTGCCTCTAAATTGCTTAAAATTCCTGTAAATTTTGCAAGAGGATGGGGTTTGTGTATAGCCTTAACTCGATGTAAGAAATCTAGCACTACCTGTATTAAATCGTCAGGAGCCTGTTCGAGTTCCTGAATCAATTGCTGACGGTTGGTCATGGGTTCAAGGTTCTCCGGCAATCTAAGATATCTAGCTCTAGTATACCTGCAACACTAAGTTCCCATTTTGAGCATTGGCTGCCTACAGAGATGCTTGCAGTGCGTTTTTGGCAAGCGCTCTCGTAGCCCTCATCGATGGTATTAAGGCACATTGATTTGTTTTGCCGACGGTACCCAAGGGCGATCGCGTTCTCATCCCCCCCCTACTCTCAGCTTTATGATCTTCTTGATAAAGATATTGGCTGGGACTGAGAGTTAATGATGGGTTTTCTTTCGTCAACCCATCCTACGAGGGCTACGAGGGCTACGAGGGCTACGAGGGCGATCGCACTGAAGCCTTAATCTGCTTAACCATGATATGCATTAGATGGAAGCTTATCTCGCGGGTTTTGGCAGATTTTTTCCTCGAAGAAGGTTATGACAAATAACCCAAAAACTTACTTTCTTCACTTTTCCTTGTTTCTCTTTCAATGGGTACGCACTTTCAATATGAAATCTCATTTTCCCTCGCTTTTTCCATACACGATACACAATTTGGTATTGAACCTCGGAGCCGTCAGATTGCTCAACGTTGCAACTGCAATATCGACCATGACCGCCATGGTAAAAAAACTGTTGAGGCAATGCATCAATGATTTTTGGAAGATACTTAGATAATTCGTACCTTTCCCTATCAAATACCCTCAAATCTTCTCGGGGAAAAGA
>JAAHHJ010000289.1 GCA_010692425.1 Symploca sp. SIO3C6
TAGTCAGTGATTTGACCCACGAGTTACGCACACCCTTAACGATTTTGGAGGGATATCTAGAAGGATTAAGTGACGGCACTGTCCCTGCTTCCGAACAAATTTATCAATTGCTGACGCGAGAAACCAAGCGGATTCGCCAACTCGTTGATGATTTACAGGAATTGTCCAAGATGGAAGCGGGGTATTTGCCTATTCATGTCCAATCCATGTCCTTGAAGCCATTATTGACCCATCTGATTCAACAGTTTTCGGAACAGTTGTTGGATGCGAATAGCCCTACGTTAGAAATGGATTATGATCCGAGTGTTGCCAAAATCCAGGCTGATCCGGCACGGGTCGAGCAAATTTTAGTGAATTTGATCAGTAATGCCATCCGCTACACTCCATCAGGTTCGATTAAGGTACGAGTGTGGGACGACCAAGCATGGGTATGGGTTGCTGTGATTGACACTGGCATGGGCATCGCCGCAGAGGATTTACCCCATGTGTTTGAGCGATTTTGGCGGGCGGATCGGTCCCGCGATCGCCATTCTGGGGGAACAGGTATCGGCCTTGCGATTTCTCGCCGCCTCGTCGAACTACAAGGGGGGAGCATTATGGTGCAAAGCGAACTCCATAAGGGGAGTACCTTCCAGTTTTCATTGCCCATGGCATAGCTTTCATTGCCCATGGCATAAAAGTTGCACCCACAAAAAATCTTGCTTGCTAACGGCTAAGGATCGAGCGTTGACCTCTAAGGGGGTTCATGTTATCGATCCAATGTCAGTTGTTGGTGCATTTGCAGTGCTGATGCCCACACACGATAGCCATCGTCGTTCAGGTGAAGGCCATCAGTCGTAAAATCAGTCCGAAGGTTTCCCTCTGCATCACTAAAAATGGAGACTAAATCGAGGTAGTCAACCCCCTCTTCGTCCGCAATAATGGCTAATTGTTGATTTAAGTTTTGAATCTGCTGGTTAGGTAGGGCAAGGAGTTGATCTTTGCCTTCCCAGGTACTGCA
>JAAHHJ010000029.1 GCA_010692425.1 Symploca sp. SIO3C6
CCTGCCTTCTGCCTTTCCTGGGGAGACACGGAGACGCGGAGATGGGGAGACGCGGAGATGGGGAGACACGGAGACGCGGAGAGAGGGAGATGATTTTTATGAACCTTCTGCCTCCTGCCTCCTGCCTTCTGCCTTTCCTGGGGAGACACGGAGACGCGGAGATGGGGAGACGCGGAGATGGGGAGACACGGAGACGCGGAGAGAGGGAGATGATTTTTATGAACCTTCTGCCTCCTGCCTCCTGCCTCCTGCCTTTCCTGGGGAGACACGGAGACGCGGAGATGGGGAGACGCGGAGAGGGGGAGACGCGGAGATGGGGAGAGGGGGAGATGATTTTTATGAACCTTCTGCCTCCTGCCTCCTGCCTTCTGCCTTTCCTGGGGAGACAGGGAGAATCGAAGCCTGTACTGACAAAGTATTAGCTAAAAAGCTGAAGCCTAGCACCTATTTCTGGATTGCCTAGAGTTGAATGCAAACATTGCATTACTTGAATGTCAAACCATCATTGGTATAAATATTTTGTAACACACTATACGAATTACAATCACTAATTTGAATAATTTACACTGCGAGGATAGTTCAACTCAGTCCATAGTGAACAGAAAAAAGTGACTGTTCCGCACACTAAACCTCCGGGTTACAGACGTGGGGCTTCTCGCCAATCTGGCTAATTTGATGCCGAAAGCGAGATTAGAACTTTACCTTGTGCGGTTGTGACTTAAGGGAGTGTAATCAACAATGTCTCTGGCAGTGGAAGTTTTAGAACAAAGTTTTGAAAAAGTCAAACCTCAAGCCAATGAGTTTGCTACTAGTTTCTATGAAAACCTATTAACTGATTATCCTGAAACTAAGCCACTGTTTGCCAATACTGACATGGAGAGCCAAAAACAGAAGTTGCTCACTAGCCTTGTTTTAGTGGTTGAAAATCTTCGCAAACCTGATGTCCTCGAAAATGCTCTTAAGAGCTTAGGAGCGAAGCATGTTGATTATCAAGTTATTCCAGAGTATTACCCCTATGTAGGTCAAGCGCTCCTGAAAACTTTTGAGCATTACCTAGATTCAGACTGGACACCTGAAGTGAAACAGGCGTGGACAGATGCCTATAGCGCCATTACTAGTTTGATGTTAGAGGGAGCAAAGGCTTATTAGCTCCCCGATACGGGGGGGTCTTGCTTAGGGAACTCCAAGAAATAAATTATCTAATTGACGGCAGAAACACGATGTCAAGATTCTTCTCCCCTTCTCCCTCTGTCCCCCTCTCCCTCTCCTGGCAGGGGAGAGCTGGGGAGGGGTTTTATTAAGAACTAATCATGACAACTAATTGGAATAGACCAATTAAGTTAGGAAATATCGTCAACCTCAAGACTATAACTATTAGTCTTGGATGTATTTTGTTGATGTGGTTGATTACTGCTTTTTTCCTAGACCACAGGATGTTTTTCTTGCCGGGAGCAACATCCCAGGAGCACATACTCTTTGAAGAATCCTGTAGTTCCTGTCATGAAGGATTTAAGCCTGTTAGCAATGAAACCTGTCTACGTTGTCATCAAGCAGAGATGGCAGAAGATACTCACGGCATTAAAAAATTCCGTGATCCCCGTTGGGCAGAATTAATGGTAAAGATTGATGTCTTAACCTGCACAGCTTGCCACAACGAACATGTCCATATTTTCCAGCGAGGGGTTCACCTACCGTCAAATCTCTGTATGACCTGTCATCAAGGCATCATTGAGGGTGAGCTACAAAGTCATAATGGCTTTTCTCCTAATGGTTGTTGGGCTGCAGGCTGTCATAATTTCCATGACCATAGCTCAATTTCCACTGGTTTCCTGCGCCAGAATTTAGATCAACCAGCACTATTATCCATACAGGAAGTTTTAGAACGGACAGTGAAGACTAAGCTTGAAGTCTCTCCAGTTCCAGATTTAATGCAGGAGTTTCTGGGAGGTTAGTCATGAAGCAACTAATGGTTTTGTTCTTGGTTTTACTAGTTGCTATACTCTGGTTTATAAGACCAGCAAAAAGCCAAGTTTATCAACCAACTCTAGAAAAAGCAACTCTAGAAGAAATTAATCAACTCTGGAAAGAGAGTGCCCACGCTTTAAACGGAGTCAACTGTTCCAGTTGTCACCAGAATACGAAAACTAAGGCACTAATTACGAAACCTAATCATGATAGTTGCCAGTCTTGCCATCCCCAAGCAGTTGATACCTTTCTATTAGGAAAACATGGTATCCGCTTGTTAGAAGACCTTCCCCCTTTGACAATCGCCCTTGCTCACTTACCAATGCAAGTTTCTGCCCAAAATAAACTAATGAACTGCAATGCTTGTCACAATGTTCATTCAGTAAATACATACCAGGCAGCAGTAAATTCCTGTCTGACTTGTCACCAAGATGCTCATTCCCTCAACTATAAAGATTCCCCACATGCTCAACTATTCCAAGCAGAAGTAATTCTGCCACGACCATCCTCAAAATCGGTGACTTGTGCCACTTGTCACCTACCACGTCACAAATTTGAGCGGCCTGACGGCACCACCTGGGTAGGGGTAAATCATAATAACACCTTTACTTTGAAACCTCGCGATCGCATGGTTAAGGATGTGTGTATGAACTGTCATGGTCTGGAATTTTCTTACAACAGTATCTTCGATGACGAATTGGTGAAAGCAAATTTCAACAGACCACCGACTCAAGATTTAGAAACCCTGAAAATGATTCGTGTCTTGGAAAAGAAAAGGTCAAACAATTCCTAATTTAAGGAAAGACTTAGTTTACTAATCTCTATGACCAGTTAATCCCCAATTACCTAGAGCCTTATCCCACAAATTAATTAAACCAGAGGAGAACAATGTTATTCAAAAACACTGCCATCAATCAAATCAAATCAAGAACCATAGCCCTTTTAGCCTTGGCAACAGCAATCTTTTTCACTGTTTTAGCTTGCGGTAGTCCATCTCAAAATAAGTCTCAAGTAGCTTTGTCTCCAGAAGTGGTAGTGGACTATGTTCATGCCGTGGCTGAAGCTGACCGCACTGCTTATACTAAGCATGTGGTCAACCGCCTAACAGTATTAGAAGGTAAGAAAAAAGAAAATGGAGTAGTCGATGCTGAAGCAACTGAGGCTTGGAAAGAAGCTAATGGTGTACCTTTACCAGCTCAGATGTTTCGCTTGGGAGCAGAATTAGCTTCTGAAAATGGTTCATTCACCTATGGTCTAATTTCACCTTGGAATATTAACGATAATCAGGCTCCTAAAGGTGAATTTGAAAAGGTTGGAATGCAGAAGGTTGTTGAGACAGGGGAGCCCTACAAAGATTATCGGGAAATTGCTGGTACAAAATACTTCTCTGCCATTTACCCAGACTTGGCCGTCGCCCCAGCCTGTGTTAGCTGTCACAATACCCACCCTGTGCATAAGGAACGTTATCCTGACAAAGTTTTTAAGTTGAATGATGTTATGGGTGGTGTGGTTATTAACCTACCTCTGGAAGGAACTTAATTAGACCTTTTGCATACAATCCCTAAAACCCCTCCTTTGCAGGTTGAGAAAGTAAGCTTTCTTAACTCTGCATCGGGGGGATTGAGGAGGTATAGCGCTACGCGCAAGGCTCCAGGGCAGAAGGCTCCAAGGCAGAAGGCAGAAGGGGTGAATTTGACAAAGCTCTAGCGATTCAGCTTGTCCTAACCTTAATACGTACTGCTGTAAATTATAATTTTTATATAACAATGAAACCAAAATTTTCTACACTGATTATCTTGATCTGGGTTGCTACAATCATCCTCGCCCCCTTTGCTTTCAGTGAATTTTATTTGCCTCTAATACGCGATCATTTCTTCAAATTTCACGAGATACTAAGGGGAGACTGGTACAAGCAGACCACTGGATTTATTCTTCTTAGTTTGGTTTTGTTTGAGGTAGTTTTAACTGCTAGAAAACGAAGTCGCAAGTGGAAAGTGACCATACCAGGCTCAATGAAACTGTGGCGTAGTTTGCACATCTTTTTAGGAATTGCTCTACTGGGCATGGTTCTAATCCACACGGGTGGTTCCACTGGCGAAAATTACAATGCTATTTTCCTGTGGGTATTTTTTGGCGTTTCCCTCTCTGCCTTGGTAGGAGTAGTAGCTGAAACTGGAATTGTAGAATCTCCTAGAAGAGAGTTTAGTTTAGTGCCAGCAGTTACCAGTGATATGGGCAAAATGTTACCCATTTACTCTAAAGGAGTTTTAGTTAGAGGTTTACGACTAATTTGGCTCTCAATTCACATTTTTTTGGTCAGTATCTTTGTGATTATGCTGGGATTTCATATTTTTCTAGCCTATTACTTTCAGTAAACTGTTCCTTGAGGCTAGAGGGAGAGATGGGGAGAGGGAGAGATGAATTTTCTGCCTCCTGCCTCCTGCCTCCTGCCTTTGGTGGGGAGATGGGGAGACATTATTCTTCTGGAGTGACTTTATTGGCTTGTTTTCTAGCAACAGGCAACAGTCTAGATTCTCTACTCTAGAGTAGAATCGGGAATAGAAATGTTCCCAAACTACTATTGGAGTTCAACCATTGACTAATGACACCTCTGCCTTATCTGGCTTAGACGAACATTCCCAACAGAATCTCGATCAAAGTCACACTAAACACAATCATGGCGAGGGACTATCTACACACCATCATATTCACAGCCAAGAATCTCTGCGGCGCATCGTTAATCGGCTTTCTCGAATTGAGGGGCATATTCGAGGAATTAAGACGATGGTACAGGAGAGTCGTGCCTGCCCTGACGTGTTGGTGCAAATTGCCGCCGTGCGGGGAGCTTTGGATCGAGTAGCACGGATTATTCTCGATGAACATTTAACTGAGTGCATTGCTCGTGCTGCCACCGAAGGCAATATAGAGGAGGAAATTGAAGAACTCAAGGCAGCTTTAGATCGTTTCTTGCCCTAGCTGGTCTTAAATAGAAAAAGAATGCTACAAATAGTCTAATTTTAAGTAATAAGTAATAGGTAATAAGTAATAAGTAATAAGTAATAAGTAATAAGTAATAAGTAATAAGTAATAAGTAATAAATATAAAACTTTTTACTTTGAATGTCTTAATGTAAGAGGTATTTGTAGCACGAACTTAGGTAATCGATATTATTGGGGTATTGACACTTCCCCTAGGACTTCACCACCTTGACGTGTTGTTAGCCTTTGAAACTACTATATTTTGCCTAATTCTTCCTTGAGCATCCGCCGATAAATTCCTGGCAAATAGGACGTCATCGCATTACTTTCTATCCCATAACCTAAACTAGTCCAAGTTCCAGAAAGCCTGCGCAACACCCGATCTAACTTACCTTGCCGTAATTGTTGAGAAATATCCATACCCCAAGCCTGCTTATCACTTAACCAAGCGTAAACCACCGCATCTTGATATCGTGGTTCAAAACTGTATTGCTTCCAAAACAGAAAACCCGAAGGCCGAGGGTGATAGCGACGGGCTTTATCATACCAAGTGGTATTAATAAACTGATACCTTCCTGCTGCTGTGGTACAGTTACCAAGATTGGGCCCAGCAACTATCGGGACACAACGGGAAGGATGACGGCTTAAATTGGAGACATATTTACCACCATAGAGTACGGCATAGGGTCGATCGACATTAGCCTCACTAGCAGCAATAGTTCGCATCAGGGCGCGAATATAGGGATCGCCCCCTCTCATCACCAGAGGTTGTGTCCGATAGATACCTCGTCGGTAAATATATTGCCATTGCTCAGGCAAATCTCTGGAACCGATTTCTGCGATCAAGATCATTAACACCAAGCAACTGGTGATGGTAATCAGATTTTTCAAGGCAAATTTCCCAGAAATCTAGTCTTGATGTACTCCTACACTCCCCGAGCCTGGGAGTGTAGGCTTCTCCTCCTGATGAGCTCGATTCTATTCGGGTGAGTGAGGCAACGCCCAACCCCACTTTTTTTATAAGAATTCCAGAGCGCTAAAGTTGTCAGTAGCTGAACCAATCTCGACACTGTTGCCGATTTTGGGTTGATCAAATCGAACTGGCAAATAGCTGATCCCAGCTTTGCTCAGTAGCATCTGATTTGGCAACCACTTCCACGATTTTATTACGAGCCGATGATTCTGATAGCCCCTCAACACAAGCTTGTGCAACTTTGGTGCGAGGAACACTACCGTCAAACATCGTATCTGCTGATGACATTACCACTTTATCTAGGTTATCTTCGTTCTTAAGGCCACCTGGTCGCACAATCGTATAGGTTAAGCCGCTTTTCTGGAGATATTCCTCTGCTTGCTTCTTCCACACTAGGATCAACCAAAACAAATTGAGTGGGTGGAAAAACTGGGATACACATAGAGAAGAAACTAAGACAAAATGCTCAATTCCTTTAACTTTGGCAGCGTCGACTAAATTCTTGGTACCTTCGTAGTCTACTCTGTAAGGTTCAGTGGGATCAAGACTGGGCTTAGCGCCAGTGGCACACAGAAGCACAGTGCTATCGCCGATGGCAGCACTAAGAGTTTCTGGTTTAAGCACATCTGCCACCACTAACTCTGCCTCAGATGGCAAAATTTCCCTTGCCCTGTCTAAATCCCTTACTAAAGCGCGTACAGGAATTTCCCGCTTAACTAACTCTTGCACAATCCGGCGTCCTGTTTCACCCGTTGCACCAGCGACAAATGCTTTCATAACCTATCTCCCTCAACAAACTAGTTTGATAATTCAGACTCAAACGCTATGCTAAGTAAGCCAAACATCCCTCTTGATGCAGTCAAATTCAACTTCTCAATTTTATAAACTTTCTCGATATGTACTAATTTTTACCCCTAAGCACCTGAACAATTAGTGGCAATCGCGAAGATATATTAACTGGGACTACAGTAGAGGATAACTTATGCATTCACAATTCGCTGACAATCGACGAATTGAATTACAGCAAGCACCTTTGAATGCCCAACCAAGCTCGGCAAATACTGACGATTTAGTTGTGCAAACACCATCATCGGCTGGTGAGTGTACTCTGTTCCACTCTCATTTCCAAGACTGTATGGAGATGTATGCTGGAACTAGACAGGTTAGTGCTTATCTAGATGCTCACCAAGATTGGTTTCGCCGGTGTGCCCATCCAATGAAAGCAGAACTAATTGGCTGCAACAGTTATGCTCTATTAATTGGTCGTTTTGGGGCTCTAGGCTACGAAATCGAACCTAAAATTGGCTTAGAGCTACTTCCTCAAAATCAAGGTATCTACCGAATTCGGTCGATCCCCATACCAGATTATGCCCCTGTTGGTTACAATGTCGAATTCGATGCCTCTCAGTCGTTTGTGGAAGTACCGACAAGGGAGTATTTTCAGCTTAAAGAAGCTGAAAGTCTCCAACTCCCAGAAGCAATTACCCGCATTGAGTGGACACTAGAGCTAAGCGTTGCCCTAAACTTTCCCAAGTTTATCAAGAAGTTACCTCACTCTTTGATTCAAAGTACTGGCGATCGCCTCCTGCGTCAAATTGTCAGACAAGTTTCCCGGCGCTTAACAGAAAAAGTTCAAACAGATTTCCATGACAGCCTAGGTATACCTATACCCAAACGAGCAAAAACTAGAAAAGCTTGAAGTGGAGGGCAAAGGGCATGGTCAGAAATTAGAACTCAAGAGCTTAGGAAGCCAATAGTTGATCAAAATTCTCTCCCCATCTCCCCATCTCCCCATCCCTCCATCCCTCCATCCCCCCATCCTCATGACTACAACCTATCGATAATCTTCTGCACAATCTGCATACCCGTTACCGCCTGCCAGCCAAATAATCCTAAAAGACTAACATTGAGGGCAATGTGAGTATAGCGTGCCCAGTCCTGACCTTTTTGCATGAATGGCGAAAGGGAGGCAGAAGTTGCAATGATTCCCGTCATACCTAAACCCACCAGCAAGTGAGGACCAAAAAACAGCTTGCCATTGTTAATGTAGGTGACTGCCATCCCAGATATGGAACCGATTACCATAAATGCCAACAGTACCGAACCAATTTGATGATGTTTGAGGTTATATTTCCCCTTAATCAGCTCTTTTTTCTCTTCACCTGTAGAACTTCTGGTTTTACGGACTTTGATACCCAGATATAGTGCATAAACAGTGATTGCCAGCAATATCCACATAAATAGAGGGTGAATAAACTGGGACCAAACCTTAACAGATTCGGGTATTTCAATGTTCATAGTGTTCTCAGCCTGACTTAAGGATCTTCATAAAACTTAACTTAACATAGTCGTTGTTTAGTCTAAAGTCTGACTAGTAAAAATCTCTCAAATCGCTGAATTGGCCGTCGATTAACGGTACCATTCTCGGGCGGCTGGATTAATCAATGACCTCAAGCAAAGAAAAGTTACTGCTAAAAGCAGCTCAAGGTGGCGAATTAACTAAGCTCAGAACCCTATTGGCTCAGGGAGCTAATGTCGATGCGGCTAATCGAGATGGCACCACAGCTTTGATGTTTGCTGCCCAGCAAGGATGCACTGAGATTTTGCGATCGCTGCTGGATTATGGTGCTAATCCTAATCACTCTAGAAGATTATATGGTTTAACAGCTTTGATGTTGGCAGCTGCTGCTAATCAAGTGGAGGCGCTGCAAACATTAATCGCTAGCGGTGGGGATGTTAATGCCAAAAACGATGATGGTAGCACAGCACTGATGATTGCTGCCCACAAGGGCTATTTCCAGATTGTGCAAATCCTGTTAGGGGCGGGGGCAGATGTTAATGTCGAAGACAAAGATCAAGATAGCGCCTTGAACCTAGCCATTCAACAAGGTCATCATGAAATCGTCAAAGCTTTGCTAAAAACTGGTTTAGATGCTGCAGTCGCGGCAGTGGCTTTGAACATAGCCGCTAGTTTTGGTCAAACTGAAATTGTAGAAATCCTGTTAACACAAGGGGTAAGCGTCGATGCTGCTGATTCCGATGGTAGAACGGCTCTTATACAAGCAGCTGAGTTGGGTTATTTGCCTATTGTAAGGCTGTTATTGTCTCATGGTAGTGATGTCAATGCCCAAGATCAAGAGGGTGAGACGGCCCTAGCTTTGGCAGCTGACCAAGGTTATAGTGAGGTGGTGCAAGCCTTACTAGCTGCTGGGGCTCAGGTCAATGCGCACAACTTAGCAAGAGATACTGTGCTGATGGCAGCTGCTGCTGGAGGTCATCTTGATATTGTTAAGGCAATACTTGCAGCTGGTGTACAGATTAACGCCAGAAATAATCAGAAAGAGACGGCTTTACATCTAGCGACTGTCGAAGGTAATACTACAGTTGTCCAAGCTTTGCTGGATGGGGGAGCTGATCCTAACGCCAGAAACCAGCTTGGAGATACAGCTTTGCTCCTGGCTTCCATACACGGTTACAACGAAATTATCCAGATTCTTCTGCAACAAGGGGCTCAGTTGAATGTTAGTAACCATGGTGAAACCGCTTTAACTATAGCAATGGCTCAGGGTCAGACAGAAACTATTAAAATCTTGCTCGATGCCGGTGTAGATGTTAATACTACTACTGCTGACGGCAGAACCATGCTGATGAAGGCTGCTGATCAAGGTGATGTTAAACTGATGCAACACTTGTTGCAAGCCGGTGCTGAAGTTAACCGTATTGATAACGCTGGTGCCACAGCTTTGATGTGGGCAGCCCATAGGGGTTATACTAATGCCGTGCAATTATTATTAGATGCAGCTGTAGATGTAAATGTAAAAAACCGTGGCGGCTATACAGCTTTGATGATTGCCCAATTCAATGGTCATTCTGACGTTGTAAAATTACTCAAAGCTGCTGGACTTGAAGAGTAGCTGGTGATAGTACTAGGGATAAGCTCTCAAAATCATCACGGGTCTAGATTAGCTATATTTGAGTCTTATTGCGAGGTTAGATCAGGCAAATGTATCTCAAGTGGCAAACTATTGCTGTCTTTGTGGCTCCAGCAATCCCCATTTCCGCCCTTGGTCTTCCCCTACTTGTTTACCTGCCACCATTTTACGCAGAAGAGATGGGACTTGGTCTTAGCTTAGTGGGTACCATCTTTATGATTACCCGCTTCTGGGATGTTTTTACAGATCCAGTTCTTGGCATAATTAGCGATAAGGTTAAAACCCGCTTAGGACGCCGTCGTCATTGGATTATTCTCTCTGTTCCCATCTTAATGCTCAGTGTCTACCAAGTTTTCATGCCCCACTCCCCAGTTTCTGGAACTTACCTGCTGTGGTGGATGGTGGTACTTTATGTTGGTTATACCCTACTGAGTATATCTCACATGTCTTGGGCTGCCGAGTTATCGCCCCACTATGATGAGCGCTCACGGGTGCAGGGCTGGCGAGAGTTTGCCTTGTTCTTTGGCATGTTAACAGTTTTGCTTTTACCAGCACTGGTTGAGCAAATAGCTAAGGCAAGCGATACACTCAAAGTCTCGGCGATGGGCTGGTTTACGATTATTTTACTGCCAATTACAGTGGCGATCGCCGTGAGGATGGTACCAGAACATCCTGTGCCTAAGCAACCAAAGCTAGGTTTTGGCAGAGCAATCAGACTCCTGTGGCACAACCAGCCACTTCAGCGGTTATTAATTGCCGATTTATTAGTGGGAGCAGCTCCGGGGATAACAGGTTCGCTTTACCTTTTCTTCGCCACCCATGTCTTGGAGCTTGCCCAATGGGAAAGTCTGATTCTATTATTCTATTTTATCGCTGGCTTCATCAGCATTCCCGGTTGGATGCGACTGAGTTATAGGTTAGAGAAGCACCGAACCTTAGCCGTGGCGATGATTTATGCCTCAATTACCCTAGCGCTGATGCTGTTACTCAAACCAGGGGTATTGTGGTTATCTGTACTCAGCATTATGCTTAATGGTTTTTCTTCTGGAGCTGGAGCATTTCTGCTGCGCTCGATGATGGCCGATGTTACGGATCACGATAATCTTGAATCGGGAGTGCAGCGCACGGGGTTATATTATGCGCTGCTAACAATGACTAATAAAATTAGCTACGCCTTAGCAGTCGGTTTTACCTACCCAATGCTGGATTGGATTGGTTTTGAGCCCAGTGGCACCAACACGGCTCAAACAATTGAGGCACTCAAATACATGTTTATTTTTATGCCCATGCCACTGATGCTGTTGGCTGCAATTATTATGTGGAATTTTCCCCTCGATAGTAAGCGGCAGAGGGAATTGCGCCGTCTTATTGATGAGAGAGATTCCAGTAGTTGAACAATGAACTACCCCGCCTCACTGCGTAGGACGGGGTTTCTTGCAACTCTATGCTCCGGAGAGGACTTACTGAGTTTTGAACGCTTCCTAGAAGTGTAGTTGCTTCACTGAACCCGTATCCTTACGGCTACGCTTCTTAGAAGTAGAGCTAACAGCATCCACGTTTACGAGGGCTATACCATCCCCCGGTTGCTTATTTATGGCAACTTGATACATCACCAACGCTGAACCTTTATCGCGCTCAATCCTTGATGTCGGTTTTTCTACTATAGGGGATTTGCTTAGTTACAAAGCGGCTGAGGCTAACGGATTCTATGTAGAGTCTCCTACTAGGAAAATTAAGCCTACACAGAGATGTGCCAAATGTTGGGAACTAACCCCAAAAACTTTAGCTGATAGAGTTCACAAATGCTCTAATCCTAACTGCAATCATGTCGAGGATAGAGATGTCACAAGAAGGCAGAAGATAGAAGGCTCCAGGGCTTTATGTTTATGGTTTGGAAGAAGCTTGGACTCCTCCTTTCCCCTTCCGTCGGAGAGGACGGGGCTTGTATCCTCAAGGGGTGAAGTTAAAAGGAAATGCTTCACCCCTTCTGCCCTGGAGCCCTGGAGCCTTTCAAGGCAAAAGCCTTGGTCAATGCTGCCCAAGTTAATTTAATTTGGGCAAGGGGTTTGGAACGAGCCTCTTCAGACGCAGAGCTGCCAGTCACTACTTCTTGCTCCAAGCATGAAGCAAATTGGAGCGAAGAAGCGTCAGAAACCTCGTCTTCAGCGAAGCAACACGAAGTAGTTCATAAGTATGAGAAAATCAACAATACTGCTATGGGAATAGTTTGGAAAAATGTTCGTTGGTAGCACACAAGCAGCAAAGTTGATAGGTGTATCTGTAAGGCGAATACGCCAATTACTATCAGGAGGCAGAATTCAGGGAGCCTTTAAAGTTGGTAGGTCTTGGATAATTCCTCTAGTAGAAGGAATGCCACAAGTTAGTGAAGGAACAAGAGGACCAAAAGCCAGTTGGCGCAAGAGAAAGCCTTCCCCTGTAACCATCATTCATGTTAATCAGCAAACTATTCGGCAAAATCAAAAACAAGAAAAGCCAGCTCCAGTAATTAGCGTTAAGCGAGGGCAAAGCAATACTTACGGTCACGAGGTAGAAATCCATGGACCTTGCCGAGTAGTTTATCGGCGTGACAACCCTAAGCCATGTGGCGCAAGAGTTTGGATTGAAACTCTGTTTGGTGTCAAAGTTATCAGTGACGTACCTAGGGTTTATTGAAGGACATTAAACCATTCTAAAACTCGATTCCATGCCCACCATTGATCAGTATCTTGTGCCTGACGTTGGCAATTTTTGCTGCTAATATAGCCCACATGCCCACCTTGAGCAGTTAACACCAAATCAATAGCTCGATTGTCAGCACAAATATCTTGCAACTCTGGTACAATTGCTGGGTCGAACATTGGATCATCAGTAGCGTAGAGAATCAGAGTTGGTTTTTTCAGTTGTGGTAATAGGTAAAGAGCATTGCTAGCCTCGTAATACTCTTCCACAGAAGAAAAGCCCAATCGCCCAATCACCAACTCGCGATCAAAATTCCAAATACTATTAGCCCTCTCAATTGCTGCTGGATCTATCGCTTCCGGGTGAGCTTGATAAATTCGCCAAGCTAATTTTTTAAGTTGCCGTGAAATGGCTGCTTCTAATTGTCTCCCCCAGGGATTTTTGACTAGATAGGAAAGTGAACGCTTAGAATCTAAACTGGGGCAAATTACTGCCCCTCCACCAATTTCTGACTCTTGTAATCCTAAATTTTGTCCCCAAATACTGATTGTCTGTGCTGCTTTTAGTGCCCATAGCGCCAATTGTCCTCCCAAAGAAAACCCTGTAAACCAAAATGGTGCCTGACAACCCATGATTTTGGCACCAGCAGCAATACGAACAAAATCTTCTCCCTCATACAAACCATCAGAAGTTAATGTCGCTGACAACTCAGCTGTTTTGCCATGAGCCCTCCAATCAAATAGAACCACAGCATAGTTTTGGGCAAAAGCCTTACGCCCTAAAAGTCTCAGAAACCATTGATTATCGAGATTACCTGTAATCCCATAAGTGCCGACAATTGTGCCTCGGGGATTTTCGGGGATGGCAACAATGCCAAAAATCGGCACTCCGCCAGCACCACTAAAAATTTTTTCTTGGTAAGGTGGTTCTGGAGCCGTCGTGGTTGCCTCCCAATTACGGCTGGCTGTTGTCGCAGCATAAATAGTCATGGCTAAACCATTTCTCAAGCCAAAAGGTGCAGTGTAGATGGGATTGGGATGGCGTATAAAATTCATAAGTTGAAGGATGCTAGCAGATACCATTGGGTTCATCTTTTTATACTAATTTTGCTTAGCAGCGCCAACCCCTGTAAATTCTCACATAATTATTGATGTTAGGGTTACTAACGATTGCCCATAGCTGCCGGTATTTCTCACTCCTCTTGTAAAACTCTTAGAACTCGCGCAATATAATTTCTACGCCACTGCTCCCGCTCTTGAGCAACTTGCTCATCCGGTTCATAGGTCTCGATACCTTCAATTGAGAGGAAACCTTTTGCTGTTAGTAATCGCTCGACTGTGTCGAGACGTTCATGCAACACAGACACTTCGCTGGTAAGCGCCATTACCATTGCCAATAATTTATCATTGTAAGGGTTATCTAAATAAATTGGTCGCTTACCTTTAGCTTTTTTGAACATCACGAATTTCTCAAAACACTAACTATCTCAAAACACTAACTAATGGTATGATTATATATTTTTTTTCCTGCTTACTTACTAATGCATTCTCTGCTGAGTTAATCTACTGGTAGTGTTAGTATGCTCCAATCCCTAAAGCTGGAATATTGGAGTTCAAACACTATCAAAAAATCAATTACTGCCATAGAAAATCCACTCCTGACTACTTTTTTGCTGCAAAAATAAACCAATTGCCACGGCTGTTAACAATTCTGGATTTGTGGTTGTCTGTACAGTTTTTTTTAAGCCAAACACCATTAGCGGCAAAGGTTTCAATTACTTGATCTACTTCAAAACCAACTGAGATTGCTAACGCCTTTAAATCTGAATCTCGCATCGCACTCCAGAAGGGTTCATTATTGTTAGTAGTTTGCCAATCGGAAAGAAAAGCAGTGTATGGATCCATATGACGATACAGAGGAGCATCTACATGAACCATGACCCCACCAGGAGCCAGCAAGCGGTAACATTCACGCACTACATTCCTAATCACTGGCACCGGAATTTCATGTAATAAGATATGACTTACAATTAGCTCGAAAGACTCATCAGCAAAGTTGGTGTGTTCCGCATTCTGTTGTGAGAAATGTACCCGCTTACCCAAAGCCTGGGCCCTAGCGTGGGCGTAACGTAGCATCGGCGCGGCAACATCGATGGCATAGACTTGGGCATTAGGGTAGGCATCTACATAAGGCAGGGTGCTGTGACCAACTGAACATCCAAGATCTAGAATTTTAGCTGGCTCAAAGTCTGGGTAATCCTGCTTCAAGTAGTTGAAGATTGCAGATTGAGCGAGGTCATCATTAAGTGGTCCTAACCACCCAAGTCCATAAATATAAACCCCACGATCATAAATAGCACCGAGGGCGACGTCGTCTTCGATAAATTCTGTGTGGTATCCTCCTGGCATACAGTGAATATCGACAACTTTCTGGTAAGCTGGCACTGAAAAATTAGGGTCTATGCTCAAAGAACCCAGTGATTGATCATTTTTTTGTGCCTTTGCAACCAAGTCCTGGAGTTGGCGTTCTACACTGGTACTCACCGAATCCCACAACATTTCTTGGGTAGTGCGCTTGAGAACACTTACCCATTGGTAGTATGGCTCCTGCTCCATGACTTGACGAATCTCATAGCGGTTTTGGGGAAGACGTTGATATTGCTGCTCAAACCGGGGTTTGGCTTGTTGCTCGTAAACTTCCTTAACCTCTGGAATCATTTGCGCTTGCAGGTGTATTTTTAGACTTTGTACGAAATTTTGGCGTGCCAACTCGTCGTGAGTGGTTTGGGGTAGCATTGTATGTTTCAGTTGTTTGTCCATAACCTATCTTTGAATTCAATTTTTGTTAGGGCGGACAGTTCCAGGTTTTTCTCAGAGAGAATCAATAGAGAGAATTAATTGAAGAATAAAACACACCTGTCTATATCTGGTAGTTCTCTAAATTAAGGTAAGGGGCGAAATTTATGTGAGCTTTGTTAGAGTTGTGCCTCCAAGTAACTAGAGTAGTACTCAAGAATTTACCAACTGGTGTTCCTGTCTGTATCTAGGTTTGGAGCTGTTGATTGTTGGCGACTGGAAGAGGATTGCCAGAGCTCAACTTTTCACCATTTTTTCACCATTTTTTCACCATCCCTTCACTGTCTATGAGTAAGATTAGTATTTAATATATTCTATATATCTGTTAGGGGAAAGTGACCTAGAGTCTAGACTACAGAAGTTATTAGTAAAATTGTATCAACTTTTTATATTGAAATTGATTAATCAGTCAATAGTAGTTGACTTTCCCCTTAACATTCAAACCTTAACATTCAAATCATTATATATATATATTTTAACTATGTTATCAGAAAATAATAATAGTCTCTATAGAGTTTTTCTATGGAAAAATATCAAGCATTTTTTAAGGTTTTGGAGATTATATTATTTGATTATCTAGAATAATGTTTTTAATTGTTTTTAGTACATATTAGTTATTTTAAGCAATCAATATATCAACTTGTGTACTCAGTTTTTAAGGTAAATTAACCGACAGGGTTTGATTGCTAAACAACATTTTAATATAGGTCGAATAAGATCTATCTTTTGAGATTGTTAGAATCTAAGTAGTAGACAATATCAATTTCCTTGAGACAGTAAAAGTAGTAATAGATGAATATTTAAACCCTAAAGCCAGTTAGTAGACTATACAAAAGGGGTTAACCTCTATACTGCCTGCTAACGATTTTCAAGTTAGAATTATTAAGAAATCTTTAGAAAAACTGATTTCTCTGCACCGAATCTCTAATGCCTCTATGACTCTCCCAATTCGTAACGTTGCTATTATTGCCCACGTCGATCACGGCAAAACCACCCTTGTGGATGCTCTGCTCAAACAATCCGGCATCTTCCGCCAAGGCGAAGAGGTTCCAGACTGCGTCATGGACTCCAACGATTTGGAACGGGAGCGAGGGATTACAATTCTGTCTAAGAACACTGCTGTTCACTACCAAGACACTTTAATCAATATAGTTGATACTCCTGGTCACGCTGACTTCGGCGGTGAAGTGGAGCGGGTTTTGGGAATGGTTGATGGTTGTATCCTAATTGTGGATGCCAATGAAGGACCAATGCCTCAGACTAGGTTCGTACTTAAAAAAGCCCTAGAAAAAGGCTTGCGCCCAATTGTTGTCGTTAATAAAATTGACCGTCCCCAAGCCGAACCCTACGGTGCTATAGATAAAGTACTGGATCTGTTTCTGGAATTAGGGGCAGATGATGACCAGTGCGAATTTCCCTACCTATTTGCCTCTGGTTTAGAAGGCTATGCCAAGGATGATTTGGATGCAGAAGGTGTGGATATGCAGCCCCTGTTTGAAGCGATTCTGCGACATGTACCGCCACCAGTGGGAGATGCAGCCAAGCCACTGCAACTGCAAGTAACAACCCTCGACTATTCGGATTATCTTGGTCGAATTGTAATCGGCAGAATTCATAATGGCACGCTCAAAGCAGGTCAGCAAGCTGCTCTCGTAACAGAGACAGGGGAGATTGTCAAGGCAAAAATCTCGAAACTGATGGGTTTTGAAGGACTCAAGCGTGTTGATCTGCCAGAAGCCTCCGCTGGCAATATCGTCGCCGTCGCTGGATTTGCCAGTGCTAACATTGGTGAGACAATTACTTGCCCCAATGAACCGCAAGCCCTGCCTCTAATTAAGGTAGATGAGCCGACATTACAGATGACCTTTTCGGTGAACGATTCGCCCTTTGCTGGGCAGGAAGGGGACTTTGTAACTTCGAGGCAACTGCGCGATCGCTTCGTGCGAGAATTAGAAACTAATGTTGCCCTACGAGTAGAAGAAACCGATTCTCCCGATAAATTCCTGATTTCCGGACGTGGTGAATTACACCTAGGCATACTAATTGAGACAATGCGCCGCGAGGGATATGAATTCCAGGTTTCCCCACCACAAGTTATTTACAGGGAAGTCAATGGCGAACCCTGCGAACCTTATGAATGCTTGGTACTGGATGTCCCTGAAGAAGCTGTTGGCAGTTGCATCGAACGTCTAGGTCAGCGCAAGGGAGAGATGCAAGATATGCAAGTGAGTGCTAATGGTCGCACCCAACTGGAGTTTATCATTCCTGCTCGCGGTTTAGTGGGCTTCCGGGGAGAATTCCTGCGCCTCACTCGCGGCGATGGGATCATGAACCACAGTTTTCTTGACTATCGCCCCCTTTCTGGTGAAGTGGAAATGCGTCGCAATGGAGTAATCGTTGCCTTTGAAGAAGGTGTAGCTACCTTCTACGCCCTGAAAAATGGTGAAGACAGAGGCGTATACTTTATCACTCCAGGCACCAAGGTTTACAAAGGCATGATTATTGGAGAAAACAACCGCCCTCAAGATTTGGAACTCAATGTCTGCAAAACCAAGCAATTGACTAACCACCGCTCGGCGACGGGGGATGAATTAGTGCAGTTGCAAGCACCCGTGGAGATGAGTCTAGAACGTGCTTTAGAATACATTGGTTCTGATGAATTAGTAGAAGTGACACCTAAATCAGTGCGTTTAAGAAAATTGTCGAAGAAGTTAGCCAAGCGCTGAAGTTGGAGGAATCTAGGATAACAAAAAATCCTGTAGTGTGGACTTTTTGTTATCCTAGATTCCAAGTAATAAGTAATAAATATTGTTGTTTTAACTTATTACTTATTACTTATTACTTATTTCTTAGCAAACTGCTGCTAAATTAAGCAAATCTGCCATCTTAAATTCCCCAGGTTTAGTTGAGGGCAGACAAGGCACCCAACAGGGATCAATCTTGAGATAGGACATGAAATCTCCTTCCAGTAAACCAATTAAGACTTCAGCAACTAAGCGACCTCCCACTTCACCTAAAGTCTCACCACCTGTTTGTACTTCTCCTTCTTTAAGGATATAAAACCACAGTGGTGCTTCTTCTTTATAACCCAATTCTTTGAGACCCAATTGCTCATCTGACAAAGGTTTAATACCCATTGCCTTAGCAACAGCCTGCCCAGATGGTAGACTAAAAGATTTACCTCGAAATAAATTTCGGATCGCTAGAGAACGACGTGGATCATCTTCACCCACAATTGGTACTGGCAAATCTAGCAGCACACTGGCAATTTTAGCATCTAGTTTCTTACTAAATTGGGGTGGTTGGCAGGAGTCAAACTGGAAAAATTTCTTCCAGTCAACTACTTGAGCTGGCGGTACTGCACCAGAGACTCTTAATTCAAATAACTGCTTCTCTGATTCTGGTCTGTCATTAACCCGAAAGCGATTCCTTACCTGAGTGTGTCCTAAACGAAAAGCTGCAACAGAAAACTCCACAGGAATAAACGGTTGCTTCTGCCAAGAAAAGAATTTGCGTCCGTTGTTGAGAATATCATCAACTACTGCCTGTCCTACAATCAGCGGTAAATATTCATTGAGGACAATCCACTGATAGTGCCACCTGACTAAGCGTTGTGCCTCTGGAAAAACAGCTTCGCCCAAAAAACCCCGAGCTTTAACCTCATCTACAACGCGATTGTGGAACTTTATAAAAGCCAAATGTAGCTGAGAAATAATTAAATTCTCATCATTGCGAGGATCACCAATTAGGGCTATTTCCTGACTATTTCTTGGCAAGTCATGAGGATTTTTATCATTACCAATAAGTAACTTACCTAGATTGTTCTTATCATAAAGATAGGGACTAGCTTCTGGTCCCATACCATAGACACTATCGAGTTCCAAGATGGGAGTGCGGAAATTGCGGATTGCCGTCGGGTCATTTTGTCGTTCTAGACTCGAAGTTGTATCGAAGGTGATATCATGGTCGATGAATTGACCAAAGAAGGTAAAACCAGCAGGAATCGTCGTACTTTCGGCTGCGGTATCATCCTCAAACCCTTCATCCATCAAACCACCTTTTTTGCCCAGTTTAGTCAGGAACTGATCAGAGTTTTCGTAGACAGGTAAATATGGGAAAATTCGACCAAATCGACCTGATTCGTGGAATGGTGAATGGGGAACAGTGCCACTGCGTAAAGACACCATACCATGTCTGACCTCAGATGCCTCTGTTTCCTTGAGAGAGGGGGCATCTAATTCCAAGGTGATTTGGGTATTTTGGGCTTTTACATTCCAGAGTACCGAGTCTTTGGTATCAGTAAATAGTTTATTTTTGTGAAAAACCTTGAAAAATAGGTCTGGTTGTTTATTTAAACCAGCTTCTTGGAAGTAGGAACCATCAAACTCAATCTGAAAAGTACCTTCAGAGTCAGAAATAGTGCTGCCGACTAAATCATCCAAGATTAGGTCTTTATCCCATGCTTCAATCCGGAGTCCAGAAATGCCACGGCGGGTTTTGCGGTCAATCACACAACCTGAAATACGAAAGATTGCCATGCTAAATTTACCTTGGTTGATTTTAGTAGCGGATGCAATTGATATACTTCACTATGATTGCAACAGCTATTGAAAACAACTATTTTTCTTGAGGTAATTACCGAAAACCGAAGCAAAACTTAACAATAGGATAAAATGAGGCTAAGCGATCGCATCACTGACTGGTTAGAAACTCACTGGGTTAATCCTGCCTATGCCGGCTGGCTTTTAGGGGCTATTGCCATCTGTTTTTTTGGTGCTGCCACCAATACGATGGCAGGATGGCTTTATGTGATTAGCGGCATAATTTTTGCCCTGTTAGGCATTGCAGCATTTCTCCCAACACGCTCCCTTAGACAAATTCAGATTCGTCGCAGACAAATTTCTCCAGTGAGTGCAGGAGATCAACTAACAATCGAAGTAGAGATTGAAAATCAGACCCTACAACCCCAAACTCTGTTGCAAGTTCAGGACATTTTGCAATCGGAACTGGGGAAGCCGATGCAGACAGCAGTGGAAATAATTGAACCCCAAAGCATTTATCAGTGGGTGTATTATTACCCGACTCAACAACGGGGTATTTTCCAGTGGCACGAGGTACGCTTAAGAACTGCAACCCCTTTGGGATTGTTTTGGCGTCGTCGCTGTTGGCATGCACCAGCTAAAGCAATAGTCTACCCCACAGTTTTGCCTCTTACAAGTTGCCCTCTGGTGGATGAAATTGGTCAAGAGGACAGCCTCAAAATTTCTGGCAATCGTCGCTCTGGCTCAGCAACAGAAGACCTTACCAAGGCACTGCGAAGCTATCGTATGGGGGATCCCACCCGTCTAATCCATTGGCGCACTAGTGCTCGTCACGGTGAATTGATGGTGCGCGAGTTAGAGGTGTTTACAGGCTCACAGGAAGTGATCATCTGTTTAGATAGCTCTGTAGGCTGGGAACCTCAAGACTTTGAGGCAGCTGTTATTACTGCGGCTTCGATTTACATCTACGCTTGCCGGAGAAAACTCAACGTCAAGCTCTGGACACCTAGAACCGGTTTATTGCACGGAAACCAGGTAGTGTTAGAAGCTCTTGCCGCCACTGCTGCTGGTGAAGAGTTTAGTGCTGCTGCTCCCAGCTACCAGTCTTTAATTTGGCTTACTCAAAACCAAGTCAGTATCAATTCTTTGCCCATGGGCAGTCGCTGGGTGCTATGGTCATCAACCAAGCTTGAGAATAAACTAGCAAGACCCTCTAAAGGCAATTATGCAGGTATTACCATTAATGCCAAGCAATCTCTACAAAACCAACTCCAACAGCTGATTAAAGATACCTAACTCCTAATCATATTCCTAATCACATGAATAAGTACTCGATACAATGCATAACTTTACAAACACAAAATAATATTCACACTGAGATACAATAAGAGAAATTTTCAAATACCTAGGTTTATTATATGACCTCACCACAAATAGCTAATACTACAACTGAAATTAGCACTCAGTCGGATGATAAAAAACTAGAGGCAATGAAAAATTTTGCCGAACAGTATGCCAAAAGAACAAACACTTACTTCTGCATTGACCCTTCAGTTACTGCTGTAGTAGTTGAAGGACTGGCTAGACATAAAGAGGAACTTGGTGCTCCTTTGTGCCCCTGCCGCCACTATGAAGACAAGGAAGCAGAGGTGAAAGCAACCTACTGGAACTGTCCTTGCATCCCCATGCGTGAGCGCAAGGAATGCCACTGCATGTTGTTTTTGACGCCAGATAATGAGTTTGCCGGAGACAAACAGGAAATAGCTCTTGAGGAAATTAAAGCGGTGCGAGACAACATCTCCTAAAGACAATAGTGCCACATCAAGAATTTTTAAAGGGTGTAGAGCAATTCAACCAGCAGGATTTTTATGCCTGTCACGACACCCTCGAAGCCCTTTGGATGGAAGCCTTGGAGCCGCAAAAGCGGTTTTACCAGGGTGTGTTGCAAATTGCCGTGGCTTGCTACCACTTAAGTAACCTCAACTGGCGTGGTGCTGTAGTTTTACTAGGTGAAGGAATCAGACGCCTCAGAGACTATCAACCGATTTATGAGGGTATTGATGTTACTAAGCTACTGACACATAGTGCCAAACTATTAACCTCATTACAACAGATAGGTTCAGGGCAAGTTGCTGATTTTGTTGAAAGGCTGGCGGCGTTAGAGATTAACTGTACAAATTCGGTAAGCCCTCAAGCTGTTAATGATTGGCCAAAAATCCAAAGAGTTGATTAAATATCTCCAGTAATTAAGATTCAACAGCTATGGCACAAAGCTTTCAAGTTAATTATCGAAGATGTCTATTGACATAATTTCTATAATTGTGACAAGATGCCCAGACCAAATTCTTGGGTTTGGTGCTGGGTACAAGCTCACACAAGGTTTAGGAACAAATTGCCAGCAATTGTGTCTATAAAGCTATCACTTATTAGAGTTAGTAAACTATAAACAGCGGCATGACAATTCTTTCAATCTCTAACCCATAGCACCAATGAAGCCATCCTTTCAACTTGCAGCCTATTTGAGGCAATTCCTTGGTTTAGCGTTAGTACTTCCAATTGCCTTGGTGGGAGGAATATATACTCCGACTCACCGAGCAGACGCTCAGGTACAGACTGGCGATAGCAATGCCCTTACCCTGCGCTCTGATGTTCAAGAGGCTAATTCACAGACTGGTGTAGTTACAGCTCGCGGTAATGTGCAAATTGACTACCCTGCACGACAGATTAAGGCAACTGCTGCTCAAGCCCAGTACTTCAGTCGCGAAGCTCGCATTGTTCTTAGTGGAAATGTATACGTTTTGCAGGAAGGTAATAGTCTGCGGGGCGAAAACATCACCTACTTAATTAATGAAGGACGCTTTGTAGCCCTGCCTAAGGCTCAGCGGCAGGTAGAGTCAATTTATATTGTATCTGATCCAGTAACTTCTACAGAACCAACAGCACCCTCCTTAAATCCTGAGCCTGCTGTTGAAAAACCAGCGAATCAGCCCTAGCCCAAGACTATATATATATCCATCTATATCTATAGATAGTGTTTCTCGGACTCATGAGGTACACCCTACTCTACCATCTGATTTTATACAGGAGAAGAGAAAAAAACTAACTGTACCTCACAAATATGAGAATTGCTATATACAGTTAGGTCAGCACTAGAAAAGAAACCATAGCATTTTTCACCTGAACCTGGCTCATAGCATAAGTAGAGTTATGTTTGTTAATCGTCAAGAAGCAGGTACTATTTCCAGAGAGCTTGAGTCAAGAAAAAATAAAACTAATGACTGAAAGCTCTAAGAGGTGGCACCATTGAAAATTTTATTAGAAAATATTCATAAGTCTTATGGCAAGCGCTCAATTGTCCATCGCGTTAACTTATCAGTGGCGCAAGGAGAAGTGGTAGGGTTGCTTGGTCCCAATGGTGCCGGTAAAACTACAACCTTTTACATTGCTACAGGTTTAGAAAAACCCAACCAGGGCAAAGTGTGGCTAGATGAATTCGATATTACAACTTTGCCGATCAACCAAAGGGCCAACCTAGGAATTGGCTATCTTCCTCAGGAAGCCAGTGTCTTTCGTCATTTGAGTGTGAGCAACAATATCCTACTGGTACTAGAGCAAACTGGTGTGCCTAGAAGTGAGTGGCGATTAAGACTACGCCAATTGCTTCAAGAGTTTAACCTTGAAAAAGTCGCACAGACTCAAGGTAATCAGTTATCTGGCGGAGAAAGACGTCGCACGGAATTAGCAAGGGCAATTGCTGCCGGTGTAGAAGGGCCAAAATTTCTGTTATTAGATGAGCCGTTTGCTGGAGTTGACCCAATTGCCGTTTCAGAAATTCAGAAAATTATTGCCAGATGGCGCGGGCGCAACCTGGGAATTTTAATTACCGATCACAACGTTCGAGAAACCCTCGCAATTACTGATCGAGCCTATATTATGCGAGAAGGGCAGATTTTGGCTTCTGGTAGTGCTGAAGAACTTTACAATAACCCTCTAGTGCGACAGTACTACTTAGGGAATGAGTTTCAGCGATAGAAGTAAGCCTAGAGAGCAAATAAACATCTTGAGGTGAAGCCTTGAATCAAGGTTATTCCCATAACAAGCCGTCAAGCGAAGAACGGGGCTTGAATCCCATATTTTTGGTCAAGGTTACGCGCGCCTAAAGGCGCTCTCGCTACATACCCTACCTGGAAGGAAGGGGCTTTGCTCGAAATTTGGGTAAAATCTCAGAATACAATAACAGTTTTCACCCCAAGCAGACCTATTGCTGACAACTGTTTCGACGCCGTAGCATATAAGCAATGATTTTCGGTAAATTTAAACCCCTGCTCTCAAGGATTCCCGGCTTGTCGGTAATGGACCGATACATCGCGACTGAACTCATCCCACCATTTCTTTTTGGTGTTGGAGCCTTCTCTTCTGTATTAATCGCGGTTGATACTCTCTTTGAGTTGGTGCGTAGAGTCGTCGAGTCAGGGCTAGTGGTAGGAGTCGCTGTACAAGTATTACTACTGAAATTGCCGCAGCTCCTTTCTTATGCTTTTCCGATGTCAACGCTCTTAGCAGCACTAATGAGCTACTCTCGCCTTAGCAGCGACAGTGAGTTTATTGCCCTGCGCAGTTGTGGTGTAAGTATCTACAGGTTAGTGATGCCTGCTGTGGTCTTGAGCTTGTTTGTTAGTGGCATGACCTTCTTTGTCAATGAGTGGGTTGCTCCTGCTGCCAACTATCAGGCAAAAATAACCCTCAGAAAAGCGCTAGGCAAGGAGAAGCCTAATTTTAGAACAGACAATATTTTCTATCCAGAATACGAAAAAGTCAAGTTGCCCAATGGTGACAAAATCAAGCGGCTGAAGCGCTTGTTCTATGCGGAGCAATTTGACGGTCAGCGTATGAAAGGCTTGACTATCCTAGACTGGTCTCAGCAGAGTCTTGAGCAAATTGTCACCTCTGAGTCAGCGCTTTGGAATCCCACCGAGAATACTTGGGATTTTTTCAACGGCACCATCTACCTAGTTTCTCCCGATGCCTCCTACCGCAACATAGTGCGATTTGAAAATCAACAGCTGCAACTTCCTCGATCTCCTCTGGATTTTGCTAAGGACAAGCGCGACTATAATGAGAGGAACATTGCCCAGTCTCTCAAGTATATGAGGGTATTGCAAGCTGGTGCTGATGATAAAAAACTGCTGAAGCTGAAAGTGCGCATTCAGCAGAAAATGTCTTTTCCTTTTGTTTGCTTAGTTTTTGGCTTGGTTGGAGCGACTTTAGGAACCAGTCCCCGACGTACAGGCAAAGCTACTAGCTTCGGTATCAGTGTGGTCGTCATTTTTGGCTACTACTTATTAGGGTTTATCACGGGAGCTTTAGGTCAGGTTGGTGTTCTCTCTCCTTTTATTGCTGCCTGGTTGCCAAACTTTATCGGTCTAGGTGCAGGTGGATTGCTACTATGGAGAGCTGCACGGTAATTGATGAAGAAGAAAATAGGGGAGTGCGAGTTATAAGGAACAATTAAAGGGGGATTCAAACCCCAACCAATTGTAGAAACCTTAAATCTGATCAACATAACTGGGCAAATGTCCGGAAAAGCTAACCTGAGACACGTAGATCTCAATAGCGAAGTTACTGAAAGCAGAATTAGCCTAATTAGTGCAATTGATTTTTATCACTAAATAAGGCTAATCAAAGCTTGGGCGTTGCCAGGTTTCCAGATTCAGTCGCTGCTTGCGAACATTGCCTCTTACAACAGTTACCCTGAAAATAGCACCATTTTTAGGAGGTTTCAACAGTAACAGACCACAAACTTGCTAATTATCGACTATAATTGATGTAAGATAATAGCAATTTTTCTAAGTTTTATTTTTTAATAAATCCCTTTAGTATTCTTCAATACCATGCACTCAAAACCATTCAACTCCTGTACATCTTAAAGATCAGGATCACACCATGTCATCTCCTAAGAAACTTCTTAAACCTGCTCAACAGGGAACTTTAGTTCCTGTTTCCAAGAAATTCTTGAATCCCTCTCTCCAGAAACTTTCTGCGCCTCCTTCCTTTCGCTATTTCAAAGCCAGATTAAAACCTTTAGGACAACCTTCATTTTGGTTATCAGTCGCTGGGTTAGCGCTACTTATGCTTTTCGGCTGGAAGGTTTGGGAAAACCCAGAGGAATTCAAAGCCGCTAGGGCTAGCATAATTAGCTACTTAAAAAATCCGACAGCTGATCCGCAACTCTCTTCTGAGGAACTAGCAGCAAGGTTGATTGATATCGATAATTCTTCAGTGTTAATAGAAGAACTTGATGCCGAAAATGCCTTACCCCCAGGAACTTTACCAAACCAGGAATCTGAGACAACAAACTTACCAAACTCACCCAACGCCACAAATTCTTCAGATTTAGAAAAATTATCTAGCCCAAGATTCACTCTTGACCAACTCAAGGCTGGAAACACTCAAAAATCAACTAAAGCCTCCCGCAAAAAAGCTAACAAGCGCCAGCAGGATGAAACGGAGAAATCAATTCTCTCTGTGCGAGAGCTTTTCAATCAAAGTACTCAACCTGAAAACAGCTCCTTAACTAATCTGAACACAACTAACCAGTCATCTTCTCCATTAACTTTAGGAGCTACCTCTAACTCAGCTTTGGGCCTCAATTCGTTGAATTCCCTCAACAGTAATCAAAGCACAGTACCTGCAACTCCATTACCTAGCAGCTTCAGGCAATTTAGAGCCACCAATTCTCCTCTCAATACTTCCTCTGTTCAAATACGTAATAATAATCCACTCAAAACTAATACTGGCACAAATAAAGTTACTCCGGAAACTAATTTCCCTAGAACTTCTCAAACAACTAACAATTCAGGAAATCAGACCTTAAAAACTTCCCTCACTCCAGGGAATCTACAGCCCAAGACTAACTATCTTCCCAAGAATATAGGAGGAGCAGTTGACTACAATCTTTCCCCACAAACGCCCACAGTATCGGGCAATTCCTTCAGTAATTCAGCTCCCTCACAGTTGCCTGTAGCTGCTTCAGGAACTTTACCCGTAACGCCCACAGCACAGACAGGAGTTAGTACCTTTGGGCGACAATTTATCCAACCGTCTGCTCAAAGCAACACTAATGTAAACCCCACAGTCCAACCCAAATTAGGGAATTTTGGCCTTCAATCTAGCCAAGGCAACCCAGCATTTGGGTCTAAACTGGGAAATCTAGGGCGTGTAAATACTCCGTAGAATTCTGGCAAAAGTATTTTTCTGATCCTGTTGGTGTCAATTATTGTCTACTGTGGCAGAAGTTACCCGTTAAGAAGTTCCCGACTCGATTGACTTCGGCAGTTGCCCTAAGCGCATCAATCAAGAAGTCTAGTGATTACGGAAGTGTTTAATAATTGCCTGAGCAAACTCTGAACACTTCAACGGTGGTTCCACTGGTGGCTCCATCATTCTGGCTAAGTCATAAGTAACTTCCCGATTAGAGATTGCCCCTGCAATTCCCTGCCCAATTAGATCAGCAGCTTCCTGCCAACCCATATATTCGAGCATCATTACCCCTGAGAGAATGACAGAAGCGGGGTTAATTTTGTCTAAACCAGCATGCTTTGGTGCTGTGCCGTGAGTTGCTTCAAAAATGGCACAATTGTCGCCAATATTGGCTCCTGGACCCATTCCTAGCCCGCCGACAAGAGCAGCAGCAGCGTCGGAAAGGTAATCACCATTTAGGTTCATGGTAGCGAGAATTGAGTACTCATCTGGTCTAGTCTGAATTTGTTGGAAAATACTATCAGCAATCCGGTCATTAACCATAACTTTATCTTTCCACTGACGGTTGCCGTGAGTATCCCAAATAGCAGTAAGAACTGCCTCAACTTCCTTAATTACTTCACCACGTTTGTCTGGTGTTAGGGCGTCGTAACCTGGTTCAATCTTACTGGCATTCTCTGCTAAGGTAATGTCGGGATCTACCTCTTTGTTGCTGAGAATCCATGATTCCCTTTCTGTGACGCATTGATCCCGAAATTCTGTGGTAGCTAATTCATAGCCCCAGTCACGGAAGGCTCCTTCTGTGTACTTCATAATGTTGCCCTTATGCACCAAAGTTACCTTCTGCTTGGCTTTCGGCAACCGTAAGGCATGCTCAAGAGCGCGGCGTACCAAGCGCTGAGAACCAGTTTTACTAATCGGTTTAATACCAATTCCAGCATCCAGGGGAATCTGCTTGTTGCCATGTTCTGGCGTGGCTGGGATCAGTTCCTGATTGAGTAGTTTAATCAATTTATTAGCAATTTCACTACCTTGGGCCCACTCAATTCCTAAATAAATGTCTTCGGTATTTTCTCGATAGATAATAACATCGAGTTTTTCAGGATATTTATGAGGTGAGGGTGTTCCTGGATAGTACTTACAGGGGCGTACACAGGTATAGAGGTCATTTATTTGTCGCAAGGCAACATTGAGTGAGCGTATCCCTCCACCCACGGGCGTTGTCAATGGTCCTTTAATTGCAATTCCATATTCTTTAATCACTTCTAAGGTTTCTTCTGGCAAATATTGATAGGTACCGTACTTTTCGCAAGCTTCGTCACCAGCATAAACTTTAAACCAACTGATACTGCGCTTTTCACCATAGGCAGTGCTAACAGCAGCATCAATTACCTTCTGGGCAGCAGGCCAAATGTCAACTCCGGTACCATCTCCACGAATAAAAGGAATAATTGGGTTATCGGGAACTATGGGTTTGCCATCTTTGAAAGTAATGCGAGAGCCAGTGTTTGGGGGTGTAATTTTTTCGTACATAGTCTTAATAGATGCAGTTGAGTTGAATCGAAGAGCAGTGTCAAAAATGTCTATGCTTCCGCAGCTTATCAGATCCACTTAGGATAGGCGGCTCTGTTAAACTTTTTTGCAGGTCAACTGCGGTGGTAGCTTTGGTGGAGTTTTTAGTAAAGTGGTTGTCATCAAGATTACCGCTAGGGCAGGAACTGGCGATATACTGAAGATTATGCTACTCACAAATGCCCGAAATATGAATTTGTTCTAGACAGGGATGAAAATGCCGCAATTAATATACTTAATCGGGCATTACAAGAGGTGGGACTCATCTTTTCTGCGCCTGGAGGCTTAGGGGTTGCCCAGCCTGTGCAGCCCGGATTCAAAGCGTGCCGTTAGCGAAGCGTGCCGAAGGCTAGGCTACTTTTATCTGGTTACGATGGCTTGCAGTTGTCGTTATTTGGGTAGAAGCCCCCGGTATAATCGAGGTGCGACCCTCAAGGGACGTGACCAACAAGCGACCGAAAGCGCACCTCCAAGATTTACCGGGGGAGAACGTCACAACCTCAAACCTGCCGCTTCATGACAAACCAAATGACTGCCTCAGTACCAGATGCCTCTAACCAAATTACCGAACTCAAAAACCAGCTCAAATCCAGTTCTGAAAAAAAACAACTTCAGGTAATTTCAGAATTAGCCAGTAATGGCGATGCTGGTTTAGAAATCTTAATTGAATTTTTAAAGGAGCAACTTGCAAACACTCCTAATCTTGCTACTGGTCTTGCCTATCAAATTCTTTATAAGACCGAAAAACCCAATATTAAAGAATTTCTTCAAGACCATTTTCCTATGGGTTTTGTACCCTTGCTTTCCGAAAGAGGGATTGACTACTCCCAATTACAAAATCTATTAGTGCAGCCAGACTTTTTAGCAGCAGATCGTCTTACTTTAGAAAAACTCTGTGAATTAGCAGGACCCTCAGCAATTAAGAGAAAATGGCCTTACTTTTCGGAAGTAGATAACTTCCCCATCAGTGATTTGCAAACTATTAATGCCTTATGGTTAATTTATTCTCAAGGTAAATTTGGATTTTCCGTTCAGCGCCAAATTTGGCTCTCTGTTGGTAAAAACTGGGAACAGCTTTGGCCTAAAATTGGCTGGAAGAGTGGGAATAGTTGGACGAGATATCCCAATGAGTTTACCTGGGATCTTAGTGCACCAGCAGGTCACTTGCCCCTTTCTAATCAACTGCGAGGGGTTAGGGTAATGTCTTCTTTGCTCTCTCATCCAGCTTGGACTAGCTGACGAGGGGTTAGGGGAGTTATCTTTTCAGTAGCTAGAAGAACACTACGGATAGAGGTCGCTGAGAGGATACCCCATCCACAACCCGTTAGGGTTTGGGTGGGGAGGATTCATACTAATGCTTTCTGGGATTAATGCAGACTGAAGTATTACGACCTATTCATTCCCAGTTTAAAGACACGGGGCTTTTGCCAAATGCTTATGCTTGAAGTTCTCCGGTAAATTTGTACTACCATGCCCTATGATTTAACGAACTCAAGTTTTGTTACAGTTCAATTAGCTGAATACCTCGATTCGAGAGCTTACTCACCCAGAAATCTAAATCTGGGTCATCAATTGCTGCTCTTACTTGCTGCTGAATCTCTTGAGCTTGAGCCTGAGATTCGCATAGAGCAAATACAGTTGGTCCAGAGCCCGACATCATTGCTCCTAAAGCACCGCTATCGGCAAACGCCTGTCTTAACTGCAACAGTTGGGGGTTGCTGGGCAATGCCACTTTCTCTAAATCATTGTGCAGCAGTTGACCAATCTGGGCACCATCCTTTTCGACGATCGCATGTACCATCGGACCAGAATGAACTCTGCTCGCCCTCGATTCCAAGCCTTCAGGATCGCGGATATAGGAATCACCAAAATTAGAGCGGTAAGTATTGTAAGCCCAGGCAGTAGAAATCATTAAGCTGCTATATTTTGCTAGTACTACATAGAGAGAATCTAAGTCTGGCAGGGGAGAAAGTTGTTCACCTCTACCAGTGGCAAGGGCTGTACCACCTGCAAGACAAAAAGGCACATCTGAGCCCAGCTTGGCTCCTAATTCCTGAAGCTCTGGCTGGGTTAGTCCTAACTGCCAAAGCAGATCCAATCCCACTAAGACGGCAGCAGCATTTGCAGAGCCGCCAGCTAATCCAGCTGCGACAGGAATCTGCTTGTTAATGGTAATATCTACACCACCAAAACGATCAAAGACATCAGGAAATTCTTGTGTGAGCAATTGTGCTGCCCGATAGGCCAGGTTACTTTGATCAAGGGGTACCAGGGGATGGTTACAGTGAACCCGGATAGTATCAGTGCCAAGTTCATGCAAATCAACTTGGTCAGCTAATTCGATACTTTGTAAAATCATTGCCAGTTCGTGATAACCATCACGTCGATCACCAAGTATTTCTAGATATAGATTAATTTTGGCTGGAGCAATCAGGGAATAAGAGCGCATTTCTTAGGATTTTGGGGCTAGGGTGTTACTCAAGGCAACCCACTGGGCTACGCTCAACTCTTCTGCGCGAGCTTGGGGGTTCACTTCTAATTGTTCTAGTAAGTTGGTGAGATCTAACTCTACCGAAGATGCTTGGTTAATAACCTTGACCACTGATTTTAAATTATTGCGCAACATTTTCCGTTTGCTGGAAAAGCCCAGTTTTAATAACATCTCTAAATGCTTAGGGTTATCTGCTGGTGGTTCCACAACTCGGGGATGCAACCGCACCACGGCAGAGTCTACCTTTGGAGGTGGGTAGAAAGCAACAGAGGGGACATCACAGATCAATTCGCATTCTGCCAAATACTGCACCCTTACCGAAAGTGCCCCAAATGCCTTAGAACCAGGTTTGGCGTATAATCTCTGGGCAACTTCTTTTTGTACTAGCAGTACAATCAGTTCAAATCCTGGTAAAGCCGGTTGAGCAATTGTACCGATTAGTTTTTGGATAATTGGTCCAGTGATATGGTAGGGAATATTGGCAACAACTTTATTGAGTTTCTGGAAGTTGGGAAACTCAGATAGCTGATTAGTTAAGTCGAGGGAGAGAAAATCTCCTTGTAGTAATAAAAAATTATCGTTATTACCTAGTTTCTTAACTAGTAACTCGCATAAATCGCGGTCAATTTCCACTGCCAGCACTGACTCGACGGCAGGTAATAAGCGGCGAGTAAGAATACCGGTGCCCGGACCAATTTCTAAAAGGCGATCGCTCTGTTGTAACTTAGCAGCAGTAACTATCTTCTGGAGTACCTTCTCGCTCCGCAGCCAATGCTGAGCGAATTGTTTGCGGGCTTTCGGGTTCATGGCTTGATTGAGAGATCTTTGCCGGAATGAGTACTCGTGCTGGGAACTGTAATATATTACACTACGGCTTTTCTTGCTTTCTGTATACTTGCTGCACTCACAAATGCCTTGAAGATACTCAGATTTCCTGGCTCAAACAGCGACATTTCAGGGTGCCACTGCAGAGCGATCGCAAAAGGGTGTAGTTTATGCTCTAGTGCTTCAATGACGCCATCAGCTGCTTGTGCTACGATTTGCCAGCCAGGGGGAACAGTACGTACTGCTTGATGGTGCCAGGAAACTACTTTGACTTGTTGTCTTTTCATGATCGCTGCCAGTTTACTTTCTGGTTGAAGCTGCACATGATGCTCACAGGATTTTAGTGCTTCTATATAGTGCGCTACTGTCTCCCCAAATTCCTCAGGTACATGAGGCACCAAGTCACCTCCACTGGCTACCATCAATACTTCTAAGCCTCGACAGATACCTAAGATTGGTTTACGGGATTTCAATGCCAGCTTTGCCACTGCTAATTCAGTAGCGTCTCGTTGTGGATCAACACCGTAAATCTTGGGATGGTTTGAACCGTTGTAATGAACTGGATCAATGTCACCACCGCCTGGAAAAATTAGACCATCTACCATCTCGAGGATGAAAGTTGGGTCTTGTTTGACTAGGGGAAGCAAAATTGGTACGCCACCTGAGTATTCCACTGCTTGAGCATAGCCAGAAGGGCAGTAGAAGTGACCAGTTTGCTGCTGTCTCCAACTGAAAATGCCGATAATCGGTGGCATTGACTTTGTCGCTGTCTTACTAAAGGAGAGGTATGTTTGTAAATTCATCTGGGTTTGCCAATGGTTCATCAAAATGTTTCAATTTAATCGCAGCATTGAAAAACATTCTGCTAAGCAAGTAACAACAGCTGTGATTTAGGTGACAACTATGTCTGAAAATACTGCTCAGGAATATGTAGAAACTATGGCTAAACCAATGAGTGATGATTATGAGGTTCTTACTGCATCTCAAGTTTTGCAAGCTTGTCATTCGAGGTTAGAAGAAATCACAAATTTCTTGATTAGTTATGAACAGGAGTCAGTAGTTAGTAAACAAATAGTAAGGAGGCATCGAGACAAATAAAAGACCTTAACCAAAAGCGTGATAACCGAGTCAGTAACTACTTACATACTGCTAGCCGTAGAGTGATCAACTGGTGCATTGGGAATGAGATTTCTACTCTAGTAATTGGTAATAATCAAGGATGGAAGCAAGGTATTAATATTGGCAAAAGAAATAATCAGCAGTTTACTAACGTACCTCATACCAAGTTGATTGAAATGCTAACTTACAAAGGAAGATTAGCAGGGATAAGAGTGGTAATTACTGAGGAGTCGTACACCAGCAAAGCCAGCGCGCTAGATGGTGATAGCTTGCCAAAACACAAGCCAGATACTAAATATCAATTCAGTGGCAAAAGGACTAAAAGAGGACTTTACAAGAATGGCACAGGTGGCTTAATCAATGCTGACATCAATGGTTCGATTAATATTGCCAGAAAAGTAATCCCAAACTTTATGAATGGGATAGAGGCGTTGCCGTTTATGCCTTTAGTTCTCAGCCTGTGGACTAAGAACGTATTTGTCTAAATCTGGCTACTTCTTGGTAGATGTGTCCAGATTTATACGAGCGGTAAATTATACTTAGAGAAGTATCTAAGCATTAGAACTAAGCTAGTTGTAGGGTTTGGCGACCAAGGAATATCCGCTAATTAAGCCGACTTTACTAGAGTTTCCTCTTCGCGCAAAGTCAGGATTTCCACACCATCTTCAGTGACTGCCACAGTATGTTCAAATTGGGCAGAAAGCTTGCGATCCTTGGTAATTGCAGTCCACTTGTCAGCAAGTACCTTGACTTCCCAAGTACCTTCGTTAATCATAGGCTCAATTGTAAAAACCATACCGGGACGGATACGCTTGCCTCTACCACGCTTACCATAGTGAGGAATCTGGGGCGCAGTATGGAAAATCTTACTGACGCCATGTCCCACAAAGTCTCGCACCACAGAAAAACCATTTTCCTCTGCATATTCCTGAATAGCAGCGCCAATGTCTCCAATGCGTGCCCCTGGCTTAACCTCAGCGATACCACGCATCATACATTCTCGTGTTACATCCACTAATTTTTCAGCTTTGGGGGAAGGGGTACCGACGAAGAAGGTTTTAGAAGTATCGCCGTGGTAGCCATCAACTATGGGCGTCACGTCTATATTAATAATGTCGCCATCCTTGAGAACTTGTTTGGCATTAGGGATACCGTGGCAGACAACTTCATTAATACTAGTGCAGATCGATTTGGGAAAGCCATGGTACCCTAAAGGAGCACTTTTGGCTCCATGCTCCTGTGTCCAGCGCTCAGCTTCATCATTGATTTCCAGCGTACTTACTCCTGGTTTTACCATTGATTCTAGATGATCTAGAAGCTCAGCTGCTAAGCGCCCAGCCTGACGCATTTTTCCTATTTCTCGGCTAGATAATAGAACAATATTTTCGGGTGCCATTCGTCTTGATTTCTCTTGATTTACCCAACAAGTTGGAAGGTTTATCCTATGGTTATCAATTGTACTTCGCCAGAATTGATTATCTTATACCAAGTTGCATTATGAAAGATAACTCTGTCTGCCTCTGTCCATCTCTCCCCCTCTCCGAAGGGTGAAGAAATTTTTGGTGGGATTTCTAGTTAAGTATTTAAAAAATCCCCCCACACTCCCCACACTTCCCACACCTCCCACCTTTTTTTTTCGCTCACCCCTCTCCGAATGAGTAAATTACTTCCTATGATTGTGATTGCAACTTGATATTAACCTGATGGGGGAATCAAGAGAAGCCTGGTAAGTCCAACACATTAGTCGTAGACTCAGCCTCGGGAGAATGTTACAAATAAATCAGTTCAAGCAATTAGGCAGGAGAGAATTATGGACGTTAAAGCAGCAATAGCTCTTGAGGCAGGAAAACCTCTAAGGAAGGCGGTGCTAATTACAGTTTTGAGTGCATCGGTAACGTCAATGTCATGCGCCAAGCCCTAGAGTGTTGCCACAAAGGTTGGGGTGTCAGTGTTATTGTTGGTGTGGCTGGTGCTGGAGAAGAAATTAGCACTTGCCCTTTTCAACTAGTTACTGGGCGAGTATGGAAAGGTATAGCGCTACGCGCAAGGCTCCAGGGCAGAAGGCTCCAAGGCAGAAGGCTCCAAGGCAGAAGGGGTGAATTTGACAAAGTTTTAGCGATTTAGCTTGTCCTAACCTTAATACGTACTGCTATACCCCTCTTCTGTCACTCTCCGAAAACCCTTGCCATTTCTAAATCCTAGAGCCTTTGTATAGGAAGCGATTGCCTTTGGCACTGGCGAAGCCAATCGCAGGCTTTTTCCTTCATAGAAATTGTACAGAGCCGGGAAATCGCCAAAATTCGATGAACAAACGCTGTATCGACTAATATACCTCTTTGCTAGAAAATATTAATAATAGGAAAAACCGGAGAGTGACAGAAGAGGGATACAGCTTTCGGTGGTGCTAGAGGACGTACTAATGTTCCCAAAATTGTAGATTGGTACATGGGGGGTAAGATCAATATTGATGACCTAATCACCCATGTGATGCCCATAGATAAGATTAATGATGCTTTTAAGCTAATGCATAAAGGTGAGTCTATTCGCTCTGTCGTAACTTTTTCTTAATTATTGAGTTTCGTTCCAACATCCGACGTTGGACACAGGGCAAAAATGTCAAGCATGACAATAGGTTTTGGTAGCACTGTCTTTGCAAAGGGCAAAATTTGGCTATAAATAACGGGGTTATAACCCCATGTCTGACAAAGAATGCGGTCTGTACCCCTCTAATCGGCGATTTACTCGAAAATATTGGAAAATGTGTACATTAGTTATCTTAACCATTTGGCTTTTCCTTAACTTTCCCTAACTATTTCCCTAACAATCCTTAAGTCATCTACCTGTTAGAAGATTGTCCTAAGTAATAGATTAGTGATGTAAACGGCAAAAGAAACTTAAGCCTTACAATCTAGTACTTCTAATCAAGGGGGGGGAAACCATGAAACTGCAACCTCAGGGCACCTCTGATCACCAATCCGAGTTTGGTGTCCCCTTGTTCACAATCTTGTCAGATTTTATCAAGCAGATAATATATCAGTGTAGCGAAGTACTATGTATGCGAAAGCTTCCCCATATGTAGCGTATTGATGGGAAACTGCATCTTTGCAGTATGCAGATACGATATAGTATAGAGTCTTTTGAACCATTTGATTGTGTAAACATTTACGAAACAACTGATACTTTGCATATTAAGACATATATAACCGTAGTAAATATTTAGCAGCTCATATAGCAATGCTCTGTCTTAATGAGATACACTCCATCTTATTAACTATTCTCTGTTAAGAGTTATCTCAAGTCTAGAGACTGTACCTCATCAAGTTGAAAAACGCTATATAAGAAGTAATGAGTATAAGTAATCATTTTTTTGTGGTCATTTATTACTTGTATTCATAACATTTGTAGGATTCTTCTTTCTGTTTGATCTAATTTTAGTTTGTACCAGCATTGATCTGAAAAACAAGTCTTATATTTTTGTAAAAAACATAAAATTCTATAAAGAAAATAAGAATTTGTAGTTGAAGTTTAAAATAAGATTTGGGCTCATAGTAAATTGTTAAATCTTTGTATTTAGTGGAAACTCCTATGCTATACCAAAGTAATGTTCAAGTGGCTATGCATCCCCGTACTTATGGAACACAAGAAACTATTACAGCTGAACACAGTTATAGTTGTCAGCGTGATCAGGAAAATAAGAGATATTTCCAAAGGAGAATCAGGAAGCAGCAACCAGCCGAGATAGCGGCCAAGATGCTAAAAACTATGGTTTTTCATGGACAAGGCATGCCTCCAAGGAGATTTTGTCGCCGTTGGTTTGGACTAGAAGCAATCAATGAATACGGACAACCCCTTCATCAGGAATCTTACATAGTCATGCTTGAATCTGAGCATGGCTATCGGGAGAAATGCATCAACTTAATTGCCAGGATTCTGAAGATTAAACCTAATACTATTCACCGTTGGGGGAAAGGAGTTGAATTTGACAAAATTCCCCCAGATAAACGACAGCAATACGAAATGTATCTTGGTTATGTTGATACTCTGAGGATGATTACCACAAGTTTAGCAGGATTAGAAGGAAGTTTATTAGAGGGGCTATTGCATCGTTTAGAAATTAGTTAAGTATGATTCTGTACTCTCAAATTTTGGAGTAAATAAATCTCTATCTATCTAATTGATGACTATTGCTTGCAAAAAAACTTTTCCATGCAATAATTCAAGTTCTACCTTTGAATAAAGTTAAACAAATACTGTATCTAATACACAAAAAACTTGAATTATTAGAAAGCTTGTTTGTACTATTCAAATTACTTCTAAATGGAGAAATAGCTCGATGAGCCATACGCTTTTACGGGAACTCACTAATAGCGACATCAACTGGCTCATGGCTGTAGGTCAAAAACAAGAAGTAAAGTCTGGTCAGACCTTAATTCAAACTGGTCAAATGATCAAAACCCTTTACCTTATTATTGACGGCAGCCTGACAGTTTCAGTGCCGCAAGCTAGTGACAACGCACTCAACCGCGCTTTTGCCCTTCTAGAGGAAACATCTGTTCTAGAAAGGGAGATAACTAGCCTACAGAGCGGCGATATTGCTGGGGATGAGCTACTGCTTGAACTCAGAGCTGCTTCGACAAATGTCAAAGTAAAGCAGCCTTCCCGAATACTAGCAATTCCCCAAGAGCAATTGAGTGCCAAGCTCAATCAAGATGTAGGTTTTGCTGCACGGTTTTACCGAGCAATCGCTCTTTTGATTTCAGAGCGCTTGCTGAAGCTGATGCAACAACTGCGCTCAGCGCGGTTTAGTCCAAATCAGTATCAGTCGCGAGAAGTCCTGTTTGCTTTTGGGGAACTTAACGACAGCGACATTGATTGGATGATTACTAACGGGAGTTGTCGGAGAGTGAAAGCCGGTATTCCCCTACTTCAAGAAGGTTTACCTGCCGAAGCACTCTATATCCTCCTTGAGGGAGCCATGATTGTAACTATTGCTGAGAGGGAAACTAGCCCTCTTGACTATGCTTTTGCCGCTCTCGATAACAGCGAAACTCCAATCCCAGAGCGAGAGATTACTACTCTAAGAGCAGGGGAGTTTATTGGTGAAATGCCTTTTGGTGATAATAGTCTTGCTTCCACCAGTGTTCGTGCAGTAAGCGATTCCCTGCTATTGTCAATTCCTGGGCAATTGCTTAGGGCTAAGCTACAGCAGGATGTGGGCTGGGCAGCGCGATTTGAACGGGTGGTAGCTACTCTGGCCGCTCAGAGATTTCGGAATACTATCAATCGACTGGGTTATGGAAGACGCTTTTATAGCAGTGGTCATAGCTTGGAGCCATACCTCATTTATGAGGATGAACTTAACCTCGATAGCCTAGATAAGTTGAATTTAGCAGGCTCCAGATTCAAATGGATGGTTAACCGACTACAAGCAGTTGGTTAAGAATAATAGTTATTGAAAACATGGACATGATCATCCCACTGGGATAGCCATGGCAAAAATTTATCTGTAGTGTCGCAATCAATCAGGAGTAGTTCTATGTCCAAAATTATTTCAATTCACTCCTATCGGGGTGGTACTGGGAAAACTAACTTAACGGCAAGTTTAGCAGCAACTGTAGCAAGCTTTGGTAATCGAGTTGGCATTGTTGATACTGATCTTCAAAGTCCAGGGATTCCAGTATTATTCGGGTTTGATGAAACTAATATTGGCTATTCTCTAAATGATTACCTCTGGAATCGCTGTCGGCTTGCCCAAGCTAATTATGATGTGACTTCAGTACTTAGAAAACCAGCACCAAGAAGCTTGATTTATCTGATTCCAGCCAGCATGAAGCCAGCAGAAATTGGTCGAGTGCTGCGGGAAGGTTACGATGTGAGACTTTTAGAGAAGGGTTTCCAAGATTTAATTGATGAGTTGAAATTAGATTACCTGTTTATTGATACTCACCCTGGTCTTAGTGAAGAAATCTTACTCTCAATTACCATCTCTGATGTACTGGTACTAGTCATGCGGCCTGACCAACAGGATTTCCAAGGAACGGCGGTGACGGTGAACTTGGCTCGCAAGTTAAAAGTACCGAAGATGTTGCTGCTTTTAAATAAGGTAATTAAGTCCTTAGATCTTAGGTATGTGGAACAACAATTCGAGAGAAATTACAGTTTGCCCATAACAGGAATTCTGCCCTTATCACCGGAAATGATAGAGCTAGGAAGCCGAGGAATTTTTTGTCTAAAATATCCCAAGCATCCCTTAACTAAAGTAGTGGAAAAAACTGCGTTTCAGGTAATTAGTTGAAATGAAAGACTCAATTTGCTTAATCAGAGACTTTCTCTTGTCAGGTTTAATCAGAGACTTTCTCTTATCAGATAGAGATTTGTTAGATCAAGAAATGGCAATGATTAATCTGGTGGATGGTCAAGTTCTTTTTGCTCAGGGAGATACAGGAAATGACCTTTATCTGATTGAAAGTGGTCAAATCCAGCTCAATACCTATAATCAAGCAGGTCAGGAAATTACTCTCAATACTATCTCAGCAGGGGAACTTTTTGGGGAAATGGCATTAGTTGATGATCAACTCCGTGTCGTTAGTGCCGTTTCTCTTGGCTCATCTCGCCTCCTACGCCTGAAGCGGAATACATGCTGGCAGCGGCTACATAATTCTCCTGAGTTAAGCCAATTGATGCTCCAACTTCTGAATCAACGGATCCGTCACTTGATTGAATATATCGAGAAACTCACGGAGTGGACACAACTACTTATTGATGGGCAATATAGTCAAGTTATCAGAACTATTGAAGAGATAGAGGTCGATTCTCAAGGAAATCGGGCTTGGGAAGCAGCAGCTAAATTCTTCAAGCAGATCATACAGACTATGCAAAAACCTGAAGAAAATCAGCACCAAGAAGTAGAAAAGCTCAAGCTAGAGGTTGATCAAGAAAAGCTTCAGCAACAGGTAGAAGAGATTGTTAGTACTGAATATTTTGAATATCTAAATAAGTTAGCTTCAAAATTACGTACTGTGGGCAATACGGACAACGTTAGAGAAAGTCGGGGTAAGGTCATACCCTTACGTAAGTCAGTAGCTCATCTCAACTCAAAGAACAATTGGAGCTTGAACTCAAAAATCAAACAAGCTCTTTCTCAGGGGTTGAAGAAAAGATCAGAAATTTTAAATAGTTTAATTATGAAAGCCTGGGAAAATGAAGAATTTAGGCAGAAATTAATCGCTAATCCCAGAGAAGTATATGCAGTCAAGTTTGGATGTGAGATTCCAGAAGGTTTAGCAATTGATGTAATTGAGGAAACTTTGGATCATGTCAAAATAGTTTTACCTAGAAACCCGGCTTTAGAGATTACAGAGCAAGAACTATCTGAAGAATCACTAGATGCAGTATCAGGAGGTTGCTGGCTGGGTATGACAGATACTATCAATAAATCAGGTGCATTTTTTAGAAAGCCATAATTTGGAGGAAATTGATTAATACTAATATCAACTCATTTAAATTAATTAGTTGGTTTCATGGAGTTAGTCTAATAGCTAAAACATTTATATAAGCAGAGCGTAACTACCAGTAATTAGTAAGTATAGCGAGTTGAATAATGATTTCTAGTAATTGCCTTTTGGCCCAACGCCAGTCTCAATTTCCATGGCAGCAACAAGAGAAAATGCGGCTTACCGAGTTTTTGATGAATCATGTCCCAGATGCAGTTTGCTGGGTACAGCCAGACAAGCAACTGGTTTACGTTAATGATGAAGCTTGTAGTTTGTTTGGGTATTCCCGAGAGGAATTACTTTTGATGACTATCGATCAAATATACCCAGACTTTTCACCTGAAGTTTGGTCACAATACTGGACAACGATTACAAAGCAAGATTCGCTCCAGGTGGAATCTCTACATCAAACTAAACAAGGTCGAATTTTGTCAGTAGAAATTATTATTAGTTATCTCAATTACGACGGTAAAGAATATGGTTGTATCTGGAGTCGTGATATTACTGCTCGCAAACAGTTAGAAATAGCTCTTAAGAAGGCTCATCAACTTCTAGAGTGCAGATTTGAAGAGCGCACAGCCCAATTAAAGGAAGTCAATGAGCAATTATGTCGCGAAATTGCTGAGCGTCAGCGGGCAGAGGTTGAACTCAAAAAACAAGTAGCTCTCAGTCACAGGTGTGTTGTTGAGTTACAGCAAGTGTCAGAACCACTCTTGACTGAAACAGAGAGCCCATCTGCTTCCCAGTCGTTGTTTCCTAACTGTCCTCAGCTAAGTGAAGTCTTCAATTTTATTGAAAGTAATTATCAACAACCAATTGGTTTAGGTGACGTAGCTAAAGCAGTTGGTTATTCCCCAGCTTACTTAACTGACTTAGTCAGACGCCTGACTGGACAAACGGTGTACCGCTGGATTGCTGAGCGCCGAATGACCGCAGCTTGCTCTTTGCTTCAAGAAACTGATCAGACAATAGATCAGATTGCAAAATCAGTTGGCTATCGCTACGCAGTTTGTTTCTTTCGTCAGTTTCGCCAAAGTTTCGGCATGACTCCTCAAGTTTGGCGCAATGCACAGCGAGAGTCAGAAGCGATAGATTGATACTTAGAAAAAAGAATGTTATGGATAATCTGACTAAAAGTAATAAGTAATAAGTAATAAGTAAGAAATACTCTTGTTATTACTTATTACTTTTTAATTGGAATTTATCACCTAAAGAGTATTTATAGCAGCTCTTTAGGTAATCGATATATAGCAATTCTATTTCTAGCGTGAGATACACTTCTTTTTTTACCTGTGCGGTGTTCCCTATTAAGAACTCCCTAAAGTTTAAGGAGTGTACCTCATCAAGCAATAGAAACGCTATAACTGTTCAGGTTAACTGTCTGATTTTACTTTTTTGGATTGTTTTTTATTATAAAAACTGCACCTAAAGCACTAAATACTAACAGACCTAAAGCTGAAGATGGTTCAGGAACAGATTCTGTTGGTGTATTTAGTGTTCTGGCAGCATTGAGAGCTCCTACAGCATCAATCAATCCGTATCCAGTGGCAAAGTCAAATCCGCGATCAAATCCTGGAGTATCTGGATCATCCATGTCGAGAGCAGTTTCTTGCAAAATTGAGTAGATTGTTTCAGGGTCTAGGTTGGGATTAGCCTCAAGCATCAGAGCTGCAACTGCTGCAACATGTGCAACAGATGCAGAGGTTCCGAAGAAGTTCGGAAAATTGTCTGTATCTTCAGGAATATCGAGTCCAAAGAAAGTAGTATTGACGCCATCAGGAGCTATAACCTCAGGCTTTCTCCGAATCTCAGGAGTTGCTAAGGGATTGCCGTCTGGATCTAACAAAATCGGGGAGCCTCCAGCTGAAGAGAAAAACTCTGGCTGAGCTGGATCTACACCAAATGCTGGAGTCTGAGTATACCTAGCTGCCCCAACTGTCAGAGCTCCATTAGCATTAGGATTACCGACTATAGTTCCACTAGCAGTGTTAAACTCATTGATTTGGAAGTCTCTACCTGCATCTACCACGTACTTAATCAAACCTGGAATAGGACCACTATTATTAGAAATTGCCAGGTTAAATAATTCACTTGTCGATCCTTCTTCGTTCAAGAAGTCTAATAACTCCACAGGATTTAGACCAATATTATCCTCAGTACTACTGGCCAACACATTGGTAGCGGAACTATCATAAAGCCAAATGTCGAGATCGTTGGGGGCTCCTCCACTACCATCAGCAAGTAAATATGGTGCAAGCCATTGGAAAGAGATTGTAGCTGCTTCACCTTGAGGTAATTTGATCTGCTGAAAAGTATCTACTTCTGGTCCTGGGTCAAAATCGTGTAATTCTCCCCCAAATATTGGTTCAAAAACACCACTGGGATTAAATGGACTTTCATAAGAAAGACTACCTTGATTACCACCTGCAGCAAAAAAGGATACGGCTGAGGCACCAGGTCTAGACGCTACAGTATCAATAGCTTGAGCAACTATACCATCCTGAAACATAGGGTCGAAAGGAGAAGCTACATCAAATACAATTAAGTCAACTCCAGCGTCTGCCAGTGTGAAAATAGCGTTGGAAAATTCTACTGGACTAAATCCTGAGGTGTGAAATATTAATTCAGCACCGGGAGCAACATCATGGATAATTTGTGCCAGGGCACGACCTTCGTCACTACCACCGCTTGGCATATCTTGTATTACGCTAAAATTTGTAGGCAGATCGCCACTGGCAACATCCGACACAGCTCCATTAAGATTGTTAAAGCTGTCTGATATTATCCCCACTTTCACACCGCTTCCATTGACATTAAAGCGAGATCTAGCGATGTTAGCTTTCATGGCAACATCACCTTGTGTAGTAGTTAATCCGCCACTGGTAAAAGTCATTGCCTCTACCTTCATTGCCAGGCCAAAAATGGCAGTACTGGTGGCGATTGCTACTGATGTGATAGTTTTATAGATAAGTTTCATAGACACAAACACTCAAATCATTAGTAGTAGTCAATTTTAATAAAATTATAGCGAGTTTCATACTCATAGAAGTACAAGAATTTTTACTTTTAGTCTACAGTCATAGGTTTGATATTTTAAGGTGTATCTCACAACTGCGATAAATTCTATAGGCTAAGTAGTCGGACATGAATTTTTGTTACTTTTTTAAGAAACATTACTTAATCAAGAAACATTACTTAGATTGAAAACCTTACTGTTGCCTGTTCCCTATTTACTAGTACTCACAGATAACTTTTATTTTGTCCGACTACTTATGACCTCTGAGGCTTGAATCGAAGGTTGAATGATAGTTTGAGAAGGAGCACAATATTTTTTGTAATTCAACCAGTGGTTAGTCTAGAAAAAATAAACCCAGTGAAAAAAAGAATAATTCTTTCTCAAAATTCACTGGGTTGGATAAGTCTGGGTCTAATCTTGATTACTAGAGTGCTGATTAAGTCATTTTAGTAAGAAAAGTAGATAGACTTGCCCTGATTAATCAACGCCAAATTAAGCTGATGATTATAAGAAATTGGCTCTCTAAAAAGTTTACTTAGGCTTACATTACCTTTTTGTTGCCATTGTAGTAAGTGTAGTAATAGTAGGAACCATCACGTCTTCTAATCCTTTTAGTTACTCTTTTCCGAGAGGCAGACCACCATGAGCATTTACCACCGGCTACAGCTTCAAGAGCTTCATCAGTTAATTCGCCTTCATTTGTTTTCAGTTCATCAAGCATTTGAATATTTCCTTAATGGGATTTCTTTGGTTTACATTTACTATCCTATTGCTGCTCATCCTCAAGGGTCAATTCTAATTCTTTCGGAAGATAATCAAAAAAAATATTATCCTCTTCTTACCATTAGTTTCCATTGGTTAGAGTTCGCCTACAGTGGTTTTTAGCTCGGTGGGCTATAGCCTAATTCTAATTTTTATCACCTTGGACTTGAGTCTAACTCTCTGTAGTCAACTCTTAGTAAGGGTTGAGACAATCATTTTAATCACAGCCCAAAAAATCAAACCCAACCCGGAAAGCATAGTGCTTTCTAGGTTGGGTGATCAGAGTTTGGGTTTAATCCTGATGACGAGAGTGCCAATTCAGTTACCTGAATAATTACAGGAGTTTAAACTAAGATTACAGCTAGTGTTGTGGACAAAATTCATTACCAAAAAACACTATACATAAATTGATTGTGGATTTAGTGTCAACTCCAGTAATAATAAGAGATGTTAATCTATACACTCTTTGAGTAATCTCAAATCAGGATGCTGACGATTAATATAGCGACACCCTAAAAAGTTTACTTAGGCTTACATTACCTTTTTGTTGCCATTGTAGTAAGTGTAGTAATAGTAGGAACCATCACGTCTTCTAATCCTTTTAGTTACTTTTTTCCGAGAGGCAGACCACCATGAGCATTTACCACCGGCTACAGCTTCAAGAGCTTCATCAGTTAATTCGCCTTCATTTGTTTTCAGTTCATCAAGCATTTGAATATTTCCTTAATGGGATTTCTTTGGTTTACATTTACTATCCTATTGCTGCTCATCCTCAAGGGTCAATTCTAATTCTTTCGGAAGATAATCAAAAAAAATATTATCCTCTTCTTACCATTAGTTTCCATTGGTTAGAGTTCGCCTACAGTGGTTTTTAGCTCGGTGGGCTATAGCCTAATTCTAATTTTTATCACCTTGGACTTGAGTCTAACTCTCTGTAGTCAACTCTTAGTAAGGGTTGAGACAATCATTTTAATCACAGCCCAAAAAATCAAACCCAACCCGGAAAGCATAGTGCTTTCTAGGTTGGGTGATCAGAGTTTGGGTTTAATCCTGATGACGAGAGTGCCAATTCAGTTACCTGAATAATTACAGGAGTTTAAACTAAGATTACAGCTAGTGTTGTGGACAAAATTCATTACCAAAAAACACTATACATAAATTGATTGTGGATTTAGTGTCAACTCCAGTAATAATAAGAGATGTTAATCTATACACTCTTTGAGTAATCTCAAATCAGGATTCTGACTATTAATAGACCAACACACTCATTGATTTAGTCAGACTTACATTACCTTGTTGTTGGCATTGTAGCAAACGTAGCGACGGACGGAGCCATCGGGCTTTTTCTCATAGCGAACAATTTTTTTCTTGGAAGCAGACCACCATCTACATTTACCACCGGCTACAGCTTCAAGAGCTTCATCAGTTAATTCGCCTTCATGTGTCTTAAGTTCTTCGAGCATTTGAATATCTCCTTAACGAGATTTCTTTTATTTATATTTGCTATGTTATTGCTCTTTATACTGAAAGGTCAATTCTAATTATTTCGGAAGATAATCTAAAAAATATCATCTTTATTTATAATCAGTATTTCTAAAAAAAAGTTAGCCTTACCTAAATATTTGTAATTGTGCTTCTGGATTTGCGTTATTTAAAATAAAACTACGAGCGCTAGTAATACAGATAATACAGGTGCTTGTTAAATTCATAAATTACATTAATTAGTCAGTTATCTATATGGAAGTATCACAGCAAGATTTAATCAAAATAGTTGAGCAGGCAAGTACAATCTCTGAAAGATTAGGCGATCGCTTTATACCTAATCAGGCACAAAACGAAAAACTTATTAGCTCCCGTATGGAATTATGGTCTAAGGTTGTGGCGCAGGGGAATCCAGATCAATTTAATAAGCGCTTTGTCTGGGATGGTATCAATACCAACACTGTTATTAATGTTCTCGGTGATGTTTGTCTTGCTGATGAACAGCAACTTCCCACTTGGACAGAAATTTTGAGGGAAGCCTTGTCAATAGATTTGAACAGAGAAGATTCAGATGTGTATCGTTGCCTGGATCCAGAAGAACCAATTCCCTTTGAAGAAGTCTATTTACCTTTTGTAGAGGTAGGACGAAAGAAATTTATTGCTCAGGTTGGTGTTAGTGGACAACTATTATCTGAAATAGTTCACATCAATCTCGAACGCCAGCTCTTACTAAAGTTAGATGGTCTGTGCACAGAGTCTCTACAATTTGAGTTCTCACTATTTAAGAATTTCAAGCAATCTCCTTTAAATTTTTTACAAGAGCGCTTACAAACCAATGATGGTGATCAACAGTACCAAAGCTTTGTCCAAGATCTCAAAGCAGGGAAGTTGTTGTCTTTCTTCCAGAAGTACAGCGTATTAGCACGTTTGGTGGGAACAGCAGTTGATTTCTGGGCTGAGGAAAAAGCCGAATTTCTCCAGAGATTGGCATCAGACTTGCCCATGATTGAGCAAACTTTTCAGGAAGATATAACTCAAGTGGTTGCCATCGGTTTAGGACTTTCTGATCTTCACAATCGAGGACGCTCTGTAATCTCTCTGACCTTTGCCTCTGGCTTGAAACTAATCTACAAACCTAGAGGCTTGGGCTTGGAAGTAGCATATTTTCAGTTACTAGCCTGGTGTAATCAGCAGGAAATTTTACTGCCATTTAAGCTACTCAAAGTTATCGACTGCAAAACTCATGGTTGGATGGAGTATGTAGAGCATTTACCCTGTCAAGAGACAATAGCAGCTCAGCGATACTACCAGCGTGCCGGAATGCTTCTATGTCTACTGTACATCTTAGAAGCAACCGACTGCCATCAGGAAAATATAATTGCCAGTGGAGAACACCCAGTGCTGGTAGACTTAGAAACCCTCTTGCATCCCCATTCTCACGAGATTGATCCTAACAAAGAAGCAGGGGTACAGTACTTAGCGAATCAACAATTTTTTGACTCTGTGATTGCCACCGGATTGCTACCAAAATGGGAAGTTGGAGCAGATGGAGGAATCGCTGAGGACATTAGTGGTTTGGGAGGAGTTGATGAGCAAATCCCTGTAGAAATCTTAACCTGGAAGAACATCAACACCGACAACATGGTACTAGGAGCTGAGTCCCTGAGCATGCCACCTCAAACCAATGCACTTTTGCTCAATGGCATCACTCTTTCACCCCATGACTACGCTAATGAAATTATAGATGGTTGCCAGCAGATGTATCAGTTTTTGTCAGAACGTCGAGAGGTACTGCTGGCAGCAGATAGCCCTATAGCAAATCTGAGTAATCAGAAAGTGAGGTTTTTGTTTCGCCCCACCGAAGTATATGCTCTGGTTCTCAGCAAAATTATGCAACCAAAATTCCTGCGACATGGTGTAGAGTACAGTATCGAACTTGATGTGCTGAGTCGGTCGTTTTTGAGTACCGATACCAAACCTTCTCTCTGGTCACTGCTGAAAATGGAGCTACAAGCCCTAGAACAGATGGATATCCCTTATTTTAAGGCTGACTCAAGTAGTGAGGCTCTTAGACTTAACCCAGATGTCATGATTGAGGGGTGTTTCTATGAGTCCAGCTATGATCTAGTTATTTCTCATCTACAGCAACTTAATGATGCAGATCTTGCTAAACAAATATCCATGATTAGGGCTTGTCTGTACTCGCTCAATCCTCGTCAAATGATCAGTGTTGCACCTGTTGAAGATAATACTAATAACTTAGATTTAGATACACAAGCTCCTTTAACATCAGCACAACTGGTAGAGGAGGCAGTAGAGATTGCCCAACAATTACAAAAACTAGCAATTCACGCCACCGATGGTAGTGTTACCTGGATTGGCATGGGGTATCATCCTCAAGCGATGCGGTTGCAGCTTCAGCCGTTAGGTCATAGCTTATACGACGGTATTTGCGGAGTTGCTTTATTCTTGGCAGCATTAAGCAAAATTACTGGTGAGCAAGAATTTAGGAACTTAGCTCTGAGCGCTTTACAACACCTTACAAAAGTCTTGCACGATCAAGATTTAAACTTTCGATTCAGAATTACAAAACAAATTGGTATCGGTGGTGGCATTGGAGTGGGGTCAATCATCTATACCTTAGTAAAGGTGAGCCAATTTTTAGATCAACCAGAATTGCTAGATACAGCAGTTATTGCAGCCTCCCTGATCACCAAGGAAAGTATTGCAGATGATCACCAGTTTGACACGATGTCTGGCTCAGCAGGAGCCATACTAGGATTACTAACTTTGTATGATGCTAATCAAAATCCAGTTATTCTAGAACAAGCTCTTGAGTGTGGCTATCATCTTCTAGATCACCGTAGTCTCAGCAAATCTGGATTTAGGGCTTGGGAAACTTTGGAAGAGCAGCTAGCAACGGGCATTTCTCATGGTGCAGCCGGTATTGCCTACGCTTTAGCACGATTGTACAAAACTACGCAGGAGAAAGTTTTTCTAGAGGCGGCAGAAGAAGCAATTGCTTATGAACGTAGCGTCTTTTCCCCTACCACCGGAAATTGGTCAGATATGACCAGTTGGTGTCATGGTGCTCCCGGAATTGGTTTAGCTCGTTTAGGGACTCTGGAGGTTATCGACACCACAGAAATCAGGCAAGAAATTGAAGTTGCTTTAAATACAACTGAGCAATTTGGTTTACAGAAATTGGATCATCTCTGTTGCGGTAATTTTGGTAGGATGGAGTTGCTACTGGTGGCTGGTTCCAAGCTATCGCGATCGCATTTATGGGAGACTGGTCGAAAACAAGCTGCACAGGTTGTGGGCAGAGTTAAACAAACAGGTGCTTTTTATCTATTTCCCGAGTTTAATGGAGATATTTATAACCCTGGTTTCTTTCAAGGTACTGCCGGAATTGGCTATGAATTGATCAGGCTGGCCTATCCAGAGGCACTTCCTTCCGTCTTAATGTGGGAGTAAGAAGTATTAGACCTCTTGCCAAAGGAACTTTGGCTTAAGCTTCCAGAACTTGTTCCATACTAAGGGCTAGTTCTGGAAAAGTGCGCGAGCAAATCTGCTCTTGACCTCGGAAAGAAGTAGCTTGATAAGTAGTCGGACATAAATAAATGGCTCTATGTCAAGAATTATGCAATCCGTCAAAGTTACCCTACACCCTACACCCCACACCCTGCCTCAACCAGTAAACTTTATCAATGTCGCAGGTACTTACACTCCCTTTTAATCAAGTAGATACACAAAAATTGGGAGAAACAAAAAAATAACCACTAGTAATAGTTAGCCATTGATTGTAACCAATGGCGGTGGAACGAGATGGGATTGATCTTAGCGCTACTTCTTTTTTTCTTGTTGCTTTGTATAGATACCGTTCATCTTCTCATAAGTAGTCGGACATAAATAAAAGTGACTGTGTAAAGAATTATGAAATTGCCTAAAGTCAGCCTACACCCTACACCCCACACCCTACACCCTGCCTCAACCAGCAACCTTTATCAATGTCGCAGGTCTGACGGGGTGACAAGCAAGCTCAAGCTTCCCAAACCTCCTACCCTCTCCCCAGTCGAAGGCTGTTAAATTCTTACACGCCCTATTACTGTAGACCATACATAAAACTCTTGATTGAACTCGAATTAGACTTGTAACCTCGAAAGTGTAGAGGATATTCAAGTACAGCCCGAACTAAATTATTACCAAACTTAAAGAGTATAAATATCATGAAAATTGCAGTAATTGGTGGTGGAACAGCAGGTCATATGGCTGCTGCCCATATCTCCAAACACTTTCCTCAATTTGAGCTATATCACATTTATGATTCTAAAATACCCTCGATTGGAGTGGGAGAAGGAACACTACCCGGTTTTCCTGTATGGCTGACTGAGATTACTGGTCTAGATTACCCTGATTTGAAAGAGCTATGTCAGATTACAATTAAGTACGGTAACTGTTTTGAAAATTGGGGTAATAAACACCAGCAATTTATGCATCATTTTTATCCGATTGGTGATACTTATGCCTATCACATTTCCGCAGATCAAATAGTTAAAATACTTCAAGATTATATTTCAGCTACCCATATTGACAAGAAAGTTATTGACTTAAAAAGTGATGGCATCACAGTAGATATTGCCTTTGAAGATAACACTTCTTTGCAAGCTGATCTTGCTATTGATGCCCGAGGTTTTCCCAAATCCTTAAATGATAACCATCTCAAGCTGTCTTTGATTCCTACAAATGCAGCCTTAATACGTCAGTGTCCAGGGTATGATAAAAGACTTGTAAATGTGAAGATGGGCGAACAGTTATTCCAATATGAATCGGCGACTAGGGCTGTTGCTAGACCTCATGGTTGGATTTTTGTAATCCCACTTACCCACCGAACTTCTTATGGTTACATTTACAATAGTTCCATCAACTCAGCAGAAGAAATTGCTACTGACTTTGATGAATTTCTTAGCTTGGAAGGTGTTGAGTTTACTGGCAAACAGAAAAAACTAAACTTTCCTAACTTTACTCAGCAGACATTGTTTGACGGAGCCATTTTTAAACTAGGGAATGCTGCTTCTTTCCTAGAACCTTTAGAAGCAACTGCTATTGCCGTGACTCTACAACAAATGTACTCCTTCTCACACTGGCCTCTTGGATATCTATCTCAGCAGAAGCAAAGAGGAAAGCTAAAAGAATCTAATGTTCAAGTCTTAAACAGATATTTGTTAAAAAATATCTATAAGTTATCTCTGTTTGTAGGTTGGCATTATGCGATGGGTTCTGCCTTTGATACGGAGTTTTGGCGATTTGCCAAATCTAATTTTCAGCAAGGAATTCAAAAACTAGAAGATCAAGAGATTATAGCTGAATTCGATGATTATCTCCAAACAGGGTTCGATTTTGACGATCCGATCAACCAACATGAAATTTTTGTCAATAAGACAACTCAATTTCAGGCAATAGACGATGAAACGAACCTAGCAGAAAGTAACATAAAAACTTTTTCGCAATTTCCACCACAAAGTTTTGCAGAGGTGGGATATGGAATGGGATATTTTCCTGAAATTTAGGAAGATGTGGTCAGGCTCAACAACTAGATACTTATGTTGACATCAACTATAGAGGTTAATTCTAAAGCAAATCGCCGCGTTCGCACCCCCACTTTACTACAGATGGAGGCAGTGGAATGTGGTGCTGCTGCCCTAGGAATTATCCTCGGCTACTACGGACTCCTCTTACCCCTTCCTACACTGCGACAGGAATGCGGTGTCTCACGGGATGGTAGCAAAGCTTCTAACATAGTAAAAGCTGCTCGGAATTATGGTTTAACTGCCAAAGGATTCAAAAAATCCATCGAAAACCTCAAAGCCCTTGACCCACCCTACATCGTCTTTTGGGAGTTCAATCACTTTCTAGTTGTAGAAGGATTTGTTAACAACCGGGTATATCTAAACGATCCCGATAGCGGTCCGAGAACAGTTTCTCTCAAAGAGTTTGATGACGGTTACACTGGGGTTGTCCTGGTTATGGAACCAGGACCAAAGTTTAAGAAAGGCGGCAAAACCAGGAACATTTTTTCTGCCTTAGGTTCCCGTTTGCAACACTCCCGCCGCGCCGTCCTTTTTTGCCTCCTTTCAGGGCTAATCCTTACCATTCCTCGCCTAGCAATACCAGCATTTAGCCAAGTCTTTGTTGATCAAATTCTCGTTCAAGGTTATCAAGATTGGCTACGTCCTTTACTATTAGGAATGATTATTGCCGCCTTACTTCAGGGACTTCTTGCTCGAATGCAATTAAGATCCCTGCGACAACTGCTCATTAAACTCTCAATCACTATGTCAGGGCAGTTTCTCTGGCACATCCTGCGCTTACCCTTGGGGTTTTACGCTCAGCGCTTCTCCGGAGAAATTAGCGAGCGCACCCAACTTAATGACAAAGTAGCAGAAGTACTCTCAGGGCGTCTTGCCACTACCATCATCGACACGGTGATGATCGGATTTTATGCCCTACTCATGTTCACTTATGACTGGCTACTAACCAGCCTTACGATCTCATTTGCTGCCTTAAATTTTGTTGCCCTCCGTTCCTTATCCCGCAGTCGAGTTGATGCCAATATGAGCCTAGCTCAAGAATACGGTAAGGTGTCTGGTGTCGCCATCGGTGGTATCCAATCAATTGAAACTGTCAAAGCTTCCGGACTAGAGTCTGATCTATTTGCCAAATTTGCTGGCTACTATACCAAAGCTCTCAACGCTCAACAACAATTAAACCTGCAAACCCAAATTCTAACAGTATTACCAACCCTGTTAACGGCCCTAGCCACAGGCTCTATCTTAGTTGTCGGCGGCTTCCGGGTAATTAATGGTCATCTTAGTATTGGTATGCTGGTAGCATATCAAACTCTCGCCACTAGCTTTCTAGAACCAGTCAACAGTCTGCTTAACTTTGGCAGTACTTTACAAGAACTAGAAGCTGATCTTAACCGCCTTGATGACGTGCTACAGAATCCTATTGATGAGGAAGTTACTTGTCAGGGTAGAGGGAGAAGGGGAGAAGAGGAGAAGGGGAGAGGGGGAGAAAACTCTACTCAGTGTCGCGAAAATCAGCAACAAAATAGAAAAATTAACTCTACTGTTCCAACTTCTGATCTTATTACTCCAGAGACATTTCAATTACAGGGCTACATTGAGTTACGTAATCTTACTTTTGGTTACAGTAGTTTAGAAAAACCTCTGATCGAAAATTTCAATCTAACTGTAAAACCAGGGCAACGAATAGCCTTAGTTGGTGGTAGTGGCTCTGGTAAATCCACCATCGCTAAACTTATTTGCGGACTCTACCAACCCTGGGAAGGAGAAATTCTGTTTGATGGCATCAAGCGTACTCAGATACCCCGTGCTATCCTTGCTAACTCTCTAGCTATGGTGGAACAAGATATCTTTCTCTTTGCTGGCAGCATTCGCCAAAATCTCACCCTCTGGGATTCAACTGTACCAGAAGCTGATTTAGTGCGAGCTTGCCAAGATGCAGCAATTCATGAAGCGGTTCTCTTTTTACCAGGAGGATATGATGCCCAACTTAGTGAAGGAGGGATGAATCTCAGTGGTGGGCAACGCCAACGCCTAGAAATAAGCCGCGCCCTAGTTAAACATCCCGCCATCTTAGTCTTGGACGAAGCCACCAGCGCCCTAGATGCCGAAACTGAACTAATCATCGACCATAATCTGCGACGGCGCGGTTGTTCTTGTATAGTCGTTGCCCATCGCCTCAGCACAATTAGAGATTGTGACGAAATTATTGTCCTAGAAAGAGGCAAAGTTGTACAGCGTGGCACTCATGAAGAATTACGAAAACAAGGAGGAACCTACATGCGTTTGATCAGCAACCAATAAACCTAAAACCTCAAATCTTATTGTTAATTAACAGAGCAATCAGCCAATGCTCAAGCCAGAACTAACTATAGAACCTTACCACATCCAAGGAAATCAACCCTTGCTGCTGGATAATCCCCAGAATATCTGGGTAGTCGTCTCTGGATTTATATCTGTATTTGCCACAAAAATTAATCAGAAACAGCCAGAAGGAAATCGCCGTTATCTATTTAGTGTTAGACCTGGTGAAGCTCTATTTGGTATATCTTTATCCTCTAATTTAGGTATCTTAGCAGTAGCCCTAGAAAACACAGAACTACGCCAATTTTCCCTACAGGAGTTAGCAGCCCAAGTAGCTAAGAATCAACCTAACGCCATCATGCTGTTAGAAGGTTGGTTGCAGCATTTGGGTGAAGCCTTACCTGCTACATCTTTAAATAATCAGGCAACTGTAGCGACAGCTTTAGAATTAAGCTACTTTTCCTTAGAAAAGAATCAAATTCTCAAGCCTTCTCCTACCCAAATTGCCTGGGTGCAGGTGCGCAATGGTAATATTTGTTGGCTAGGGGTAAAAGACCTAAGTTTAGATAAGTCTTCCCCTCTGTTTCCCCTTGCTAAGGGCATGTGGTTACAAGCAGAGAATTCAACAGAACTCTATAACATCACCACCAAAGAGTGGGATAATCCTGAACAACTAACAGCTAGTTTAGCAATATTGCACAGATATTTCTGCTGCTACTTGGAATTAGTTGTACAACAGGAGAAAGAAGCACAATTTCGTAGGTTTCAAGCCAGGGAAAAGTTAAACCGTCAACTAGCAGAGTCAGCCCTGGGTAAATTAGCATCAGTATTGCAACCTCAAGAGGCTCGATTCTTTCAAGAAGGGACACCACTGCTAATAGCAGCAGGGGCAGTGGCAAGAGTTAATAAAATTACCATCAAGCCACCAGCGCCAGACTTTGAGCAGCAACCCCTTAAAGATCCTTTAGAGGCAATTACCCAGACATCTCAATTCCGCACCCGTCGGGTAGCACTCTCAGATGACTGGTGGCGAAGGGAACAAGGGCCTCTACTAGCCTATATGCGAGAAGATAACTCTCCAGTGGCTTTGCTACCAAATCCAGACAAAGGCAGTAAATATATTTTATTTGACCCAGTAAACAGAAGCCGTACTCCAATCAATAAAGCAGTAGCTAAAACAATCTGCCCAGAAGCCTACGTATTTTATCGACCATTGCCGCCGTTGGTAAACAACGTTTTGGAACTATTCCTATTTGGGATTAATGGATACCAAAAGGATATCATCCTGATTGTACTGATTGGAATGATTGCCACGTTTTTGGGAATGTTCACGCCCCAAGCAACCGGGATGCTCGTCGATAAAGCAATTCCTGATAGTGATCACCTGTTGCTCTGGCAAATGGGACTAGCTCTATTGGCTGCTGCTTTTGGCCAATCAGCCTTTCAGTTGTCCCAAGGCATTATTACTCTCCGGGTAGAAAATGTCGCTGATGGCAAATTGCAACTGGCAGTTTGGGACAGACTACTAAAATTAACTCCAGCCTTCTTTCGTCAGTATACTTCTGGTGATCTAGTAAATCGCCTCTTGGCAATCAACGAAATTCGCAGCCAACTCAGTGGTGCCACCCAACGCACTCTCCTCAGCGCTATCTTTTCCCTACTTAATCTGGGACTAATGTTTGTTTATAACGTCAAACTAGCCCTAGTGGGACTGGGTATAACTCTACTGACAGCAATTGTTACATTTTCCTCTGGCGTTCTCCTAGTGCGTAAAGAACGTCAGCAGGAACAACTAGATGGAGAAATATCTGGTCTGAGTGTACAACTAATTAATGGTGTTGCCAAGCTGCGAGTTGCCGCAGCTGAAGAAAGAGCATTTGCTGCCTGGGCTCAAAAATATAGCCAGCGCATGAGGCTCGAAGCTGGCATCCAAAGAATTAATGACAGCCTGTCTACCTTTAACGAGGCACTACCTTTAATTAGTTCTGTGCTGCTATTTTGGTTTGCTGTATTGTTTATGCAAATAGCCCAAGCCAAGGGAAATCCCACTGGCCTCAGTGCAGGTACATTTCTCGCCTTTAATGCCGCCTTTGGCACCTTTATCAGCGGTGTTACTGACCTAAGTAATACTCTAACTGACATTATTGGGATTGTACCTCTATGGGAGAGGGTCAAATCCATTCTCCAAGCTAAGCAGGAATTGGAACCCAACCAGACAGATTCTGGGCGTTTAAGTGGTCATGTTGTTTTAGATCACGTTATCTTCCGCTATCGGGAGGATGGGCCACTAATCCTTGATGATGTTAGCCTTAATGCTAAACCAGGAGAATTTGTCGCAATTGTCGGGCCTTCAGGCAGTGGTAAATCAACTCTGTTTCGCCTGTTGCTGGGCTTTGAGACTCCTAGTAGTGGTACAGTCTATTATGATGGGCAAGATTTAGCTGGCTTAGATGTTACTTCCGTACGACGACAGTTGGGAGTAGTGCTGCAAAATGGTCGAGTACAACAAAGCTCTATTTTTGACAATATTACTGGTGGTGCATTAGTAGGTCTTGATCAGGCTTGGGAAGCAGCGCGCATGGCAGGTTTAGCTGAAGACATCGAGCAAATGCCGATGGGAATGCACACCGTAATTAGTGGAGGAGGAAGTAATCTTTCTGGAGGACAAAGGCAGAGGTTATTAATTGCCCGTTCCCTTGTTAATAAACCGAAAATTATCTTGATGGATGAGGCAACCAGTGCTCTCGACAACCGCACTCAAGCAATTGTCACTGAGAGTTTAGAAAAGTTGAATACCACCCGCATTGTAATTGCTCATCGCCTTAGTACCATCCGTAATGCCGACCGTATTTATGTTATGGAAAGTGGGCGTTTAGTGCAAGTAGGCTCCTTTGAAAAACTGGTAAAACAAGAAGGATTATTTGCTCGACTTGCTGCTCGACAGTTGGAGTAATCACTGGTTTTTAGTCGAACTGAGTTTTTTTTAAGCAATAAGTTTTAAGCAAAAAGCAATAATCAATAAACATAATCGTTTCACTCATTACTTATTACTTATTACTTATTACTTATTACTTATTACTTATTACTTATTACTTATTACTTAAAACCAGACCTCAGTCTTTCCTAAGTAAATCAGGTAGCCATAACAGGATTAGCACCAGCAAACAAACTATTAATAAGCCTACAGAATAACTGACATTGCTACTTGCATTCGGTGTACTTTGCAACAAAACCTGAAAGTTAATCCAGTTGTTACCAATCAAGTCTTGAAGTGAGCTTATAATGCCAATAAAAACTATATCCATAGATTTAATCTTGAGTGCATTTCAAATTGACAAAATTTTTGGGAGAAAAAACATCTTATTCACTGAAATTATAGCAAGTGCACCAAATTCCCGCACTACACATTTACAATAATACTTTGTTTCTAGTTTATTTCTTATTTATTACGTAAATCAATTAACTATAATAACTAATTTTTTAGTTAATTGTGTAAATATTAGGGGTATTGTTTAGCACCATGGAAGTCAACGAAAAAAAGAACATTTTCAGAGAAAACTCACTAGAGCGGTTATCTTCGCCAGAACGACTTGATCAGCTCCTACAAGTAGTTAGTCGCCGAGACTGGTTGCCTCTAGGTAGTTTAGGGGCATTGATAGTAGTAGCGATTATTTGGAGTATCTTTGGTCGAATTCCAGTAAATTTTACAAGCAAAGGAGTGCTAATTCGTCCCCACCGAGTTGTCAATGTAGACTCCCCTATTTCAGCACAGTTAAAGGAACTTAAGGTAAAAATTGGAGATTGCATCAAGAAAAACGAGGTGTTGGCAACAATTGATCCCTCTGATCTCAAGCAAAAACTCAATCTAGAGCGTGCTAAACTTCTAGAGTTACAGTTGCAAGAACGTGAAGCGAACTCACTCCAGGTTCAGCGCACTAACCTTGAAAGGAAAACAATCCAGCAGCAGCGAGACAGTCTACAGAAACGCCTGCTCGATTCTCAAGCTCTGACTCCAGTCCTAAGAAATAAAGGCATAGTAGCAATTCAGCAGCAGCGAACCAGTTTACAACAACAACTCCGAGATGCTAAAAATCTAACTAGTATCCTTGAACAGAGAGTCCAGAAGCGCCGTTTTCTATTAAGGGAAGGAGCACTGTCAGAGGATATGGTTCTTCAGGCAGAACAAGAATATCGACAGAGACTACAGAGCATTTCTGTACTTGAAGCCCAGTTAAAGCAACTTGATGTTACCGAAAGTGAAACTGAGCGAAGATATCTAGAGAACCTCAGCGGTATCTCCCAGTTAGAAGCACAGTTGCAGGAATTAGAGACAAAGGACAAGAGACTCGAACAAGAAAATCTGCAAGCTTCCAGCAATCGGAAAAATCAAATTGAGGAAGTCAAGCGTAATATTGCTCAGTTTGAAAAGCAATATGATGATAACCGACAGATTAAAAGTCCCCACGCTGGATGTATCCTTGAACTTACTGCTAGTTCAGGTTCTGTTCTTAACCAAGGAACTCGCTTGGGTTCGATCCAAGTTGGTGATACTTCTAGTCAGATGGTAGGGGTTGCCTATTTTCCTGTGGGTGTTGGCAAGAAGATTAAGCCCGGTATGAAGCTCCAAATTACCCCTGACATGGTACATCGTGAAAGGTTCGGTGGAATTGTTGGTACTGTTACTTCTGTTTCAACTTTCCCAGTTACCAAACAGGGAGCTACTAGTTTGGTGGGTAATGCCGAAGTTGTCGAAGGTTTAATGCCCCAGGGAAAAGCAATGATTGAAGTGCGTGGTCAATTGCAACTTGATTCTTCTACCCCTAGTGGCTATGAGTGGTCCTCTTCCCAAGGACCATCTAACCTGAAAATATCTACTGGAACTACTGCTACTACCCGCGTAACTGTAGAAGAGCAAGCACCGATTACTTTTGTCTTGCCCATTCTTCGGGAGTGGAGTGGCTTATTTTAGTTAGTTGAGGAAGGGGATTTTCGCTAATCAGTTACCCGCAAGCTAATTGTTTCAAGAGCAGTTGGCGCTGTTTGGGGTTGATAGTTTCTGTAAAGTTCTGCGAAGATGAGAGAAATAGAAAAATTATTTCACTTTGATTGAAGCTGCCAGTGAAGCCTGATACTCCACCTATATCTACACCCATCCTGAGCGAACTTTCTACCTTGAGCCAGCCAGATTCGACAAACAGCACTCAAAATCCAGATTCTACTGAGTTAGTAACCAACGAGCCAATTACTGAGCCACAAGAGTCTCAATCATTAGAGAAACCTCTACAGGGGAAGTGGGGCATTTTTTGCTCCACTTTTTTTACCATTTTTCTGGCAGAGATAGGAGACAAAACCCAATTAGCTACTTTACTCATCAGCGCCCAATCTCATTCTCCCTGGATAGTTTTTACAGGTGCGGCTATGGCACTGATTACCACTAGTTTACTGGGTGTACTAATTGGTCACTGGCTATCTAAACGAGTATCTCCTAAAACTATGGAAACAGCAGCAGGAGTACTTTTATTATTTATTGCTGTGATGTTGCTATTGGATGTTGCCCATTTGGAGGGCTAAGTGCTAGGGGAACACCTATGTTAGTATTAACTTAGTCTTGTAATGCCTTGTTTATGCCTAAGTCTTCACGCCCATGGGGTTCGAGGAGGCTCTTCAAATCAGGGCCGGAGGGAATAATTCCTCCTGGATTGAGGGGAAACAGATTACCGTAATAGTCGCGCTTGACACTCTCCAAATCGCAGGTATCAGCAACTCCGGGAAGTTGATACAAGTCACGGAGATAGGAGCTTAAATTTCTATAGTCTTTAATTCTATAACGGTTGCACTTAAAAAGTCCATAGTAGACGATATCAAAGCGGAATAAGGTAGTGAATAGACGAACATCTGCCAGTGTTACCTTGTTCCCACAGAGATATCTACTCATTTCTAGGGCAGTATCAATCTCATCGAGGGTGGCAAATAACTCATCGCAGGCTTTTTCGTATGCCTCCTGAGTTTGGGCAAAGCCACAGCGATAGACACCATTGTTTACAGTATGGTAGATCTTTTCATTCCAGAGATCGATTTTTTCTTTGAGTTCCTTTGGGTAGAGGTTTAATAGGGGATTTTTGGCAAACTCGTTAAACTCCGAGTTCAAGATCATAATAATCTCTGCACTCTCGTTGTTGACGATTGTCTTTGTCTGCTTATCCCACAACACAGGAACTGTACAACGACCACTGTAGACTGGTTCTGCTAATTCGTAAAGCTCAGGAAGACTGCGGCAACCTTCTTGCTCTTGGTTAAGTACCCAGATACCTTGATTCGGTGAGGGGGAGGCAATGACAACTGAAATAACATCTTCGAGTCCTTTAAGCATCCTAACTACAAGAGTACGATGTGCCCAAGGGCAACCAAGTCCAACATATAGGGTGTAGCGCCCTGCTGCTGGTTGGTAGGGGTTTCCTGCTTCTGTACTAATAAAATTTCTGAATTGGCTACTGGGGCGAATGTACTCTCCTGATTGATTGCGCGGGGCAAGCCTCGACATCATTATCTGCCAAAGGGTTGTCCAGACAAACTTACCAAGTTTGATAATTAAGCCGGAAGGAAGTGATTTGCCCTTCTTTTTAGTTGGCTGGTTATTGAGATTTTCGTTACCTGGTGTAGAAAAGGTGGGCTGGGACATGAGCTGATACCAAGTTGTTAATGAGAGTATTAATTGGTTTATATATTGTCGAGGATCTCAACCAGTTAATACCTGTCCCCACTGCTTCAACCCACTCGCCGAAGAAATGGTCATCCTCGGTTTGACACAAATTACAGCAAACTTGCAGATCTCTCAGGCTTTTACTTGTATCTATGATGCCTACACCTGTGACCATCTATTACTGCTGACTAGCTGCTTTTAGTTTAGCAATTTGCGATCGCATGCAGGCGTTGGCGCTACCGCGCCAATCGCGTTAGCGGAGTGTGCCGGAGGCTAGCGCGTCTGCTCTATAGCCCTCCGGGCATCCTTCGGCGAGAATAGCATTGCCCTTTGGATGAATTGCTGAGTAAGGTTCAGGTTATTAGATCTATATATAGAGTCAATATACTAAATAAGGCATAAAATCCACTATATACAGTGTTTTGTCTCCTTGAGTCAAGTTCCTTTTTGTAGAATGTTGTTAACCCTTAGGGTTAATAACTTTTTTTGATACCTGCTAAAATGGATATTGTATATAAAACGAAGAGACTTGAAAAAGAGTGCAATAACCAGAAACTTTTGGAGAAAAAGTATGGTTCAAAAAGAGCAAAACGCATTCAACAACGACTTTACGGTTTACTTTCTGCCAACGTACTCGAAGATATGCGTAATTATCCAGGAAGATGCCATGAGTTACGTCATAACCGCAAAGGACAGTTATCACTGGATTTAGATCATCCCTATCGGCTTATATTTGAACCAGCAAATGAACCAATTCCGAAAAAACTAGATGGTGGCATCGATTGGACTAAAGTAACTGCTGTTAGAATTCTTGGTGTGGAGGATACCCATGAGTAATAATATTCAGAATCAATTTGTGCCAGATTATGTTTCCCTTCCTGGAGAAACTCTCGAAGAGGCTCTAGAAGAAAGGGGAATGACGCAGGCTGAATTAGCAGAAAGGATGGGTAGACCCAAAAAGACAATTAGTGAGATTATTAATGGTAAGGCAGCGCTAACTCCTGACACAGCATTACAACTAGAACTAGTCTTAGGAATTCCTGCTAGTTTTTGGAATAATCTGGAAAGAAACTATCAGGAGGCTCTGGCACGTTTGACTCAGAAAGAACGCTTAGTTAAACAAGTAGTATGGCTTAAGCAAATACCTGTTAAGGAGATGATTAAGCTGAGATGGATTGAGTCCTATAAAGATAAAGTTGAACAGTTGCGGGAAGTGCTAAATTTTTTCGGCGTTGCCTCCCCTGAACAATGGGAGCAGTTTTGGGGTGGCATTCAGGTAAACTTCCGTAAGTCTAATGCTTTTGAAAGTAATTTTGCTGCCGTTACCGCTTGGTTGCGTCAAGGAGAAATTGAAGCAGCTAAGATTGATTGTGCTAATTATAATGCTAGTCAGTTTAAAGCAGCACTGCAACAAATTCGAGCCTTAACAGTTGAATCCCCTGAGGTATTTCAAACAAAACTAGTGAATTTATGTGCTGCTGCTGGTGTGGCTGTTGTGTTCGTACCTAAACTACCTAAAACTAGGGCTTCTGGGGCAACACGCTGGTTGAATCCGAATAAGGCTTTAATTCAACTAAGTCTGCGTTACAAAACTGATGATCATCTGTGGTTTTCTTTCTTCCATGAAGCTGGACATATTTTGCTACATGGCAAGCGGGATGTCTTTCTAGAGGATAACGGTATTGAAACTACCGATAAAGCAGATAAGGAACAGGAGGCGAATCTATTTGCTGCTAACCTATTGATTCCACCAGCAGAATTGAAGCGATTTATTGAATCAGATCAGTATCGTAGTATACCGGGGATTAAAAAATTTGCTAGGGAGATTAGCATTGCACCGGGGATTGTAGTCGGTAGACTACAGTATGATGGAATTTTACCACGTAATCATGGTAATAAACTCAAGTGTAAATTGGAATGGGTTTAATATCGAAGATGTTGAATTTATAAATAAATATCAGTAGTAGTCATCTACTACTACATCCTAGCTATTTCCAGTTTGATAAACTCTTCTAATTATTCGATATTTTTTAATTCACAAATCTTATAGGTCTATTAAATTTACCATTTTCATCGCGGAAAGATTCGCTATTATCAAAACCAAAATAATTTACAAATCTTCTAGTAAATAATTCTAATAACGACTCGTTATCATCATTTTTGTTGATGACTTGTCTGTATTCTAGGATATCTGATTGAACCGGGTAACCATGCTCTGCTCCAAAAATTGGGTCTCGGTTACCTGAAAGCAGACTTATCTTCTTTGTTCCTGTCATTGTCATAGTTGCCAGCATACTTTTATAAGGAAGTCCCTGGTTCCATACATATTTCAAACCTCCAATCTGACTTTCAAAGAACTTTACAAAATCTCTATATAAAAGGCTTTTATTTCGTTTATTAATATATTTCTCAATCCCAACCATAAACTCACAGTGACCATTCCAAGAGATTTGAATTCTGTAATCAGGTCTACTTTTTGAGCCTACCTGGTATTCATTTATGAGACCATGCTCATTTGATCTCGTATAATTTTTTTGAATACTCGCTTGATATTTTTCACAATCCATATACTGCAAGCTATTTACCAATCTGCGAATTTCTGGTGCTGTAGGGTCTATACTATCGTTAGATATTGTCAGTGGCGTTAAGCTAAAAATAATCCAGGCACGATTTTGAGTAAATTCTCGCCATTCCTGTTGTCTAGATTCAATAAATCTTGAGCCATCAATTTGATTTGAATTTGAAGATAGACTAAGTTGTTGAGAAATCCATGTTTCATGCTCCCTTTTCATCTCCCGTAGCTTCTCTACAGTCCATTCAATAATTGGTTCTTTATCTATCTTGCGGTGACAGGTAGGGCACAACAATATCAAATTTGAGTATTGATCTCTTTCTTGAGAAGTTAAGTGATTTGTGCCGCGAGGTCCGTTAGTAGATTTAGCAACAATATGTGCCATTTCACCAATTGTATCCTCTGGTCCATTAGCCGTCAGTTCAATTTTGCAGACAGCACATCGAAATCCAGAACGTCCCCAAAGTAGTTTTATGTCTAATTATTTCATAATTTTATCGCTGCAGCAAACCCTTCAACTGCTTCAAAATAACCAGAACATCATACAATTAATTCCTACGACTTTGCCGTGATAAATCCTCCGACAGAGCATACAGATAAAAACTTCTCTTCCCCAAATTTTACTAACTTAGAAAACACCCACCTTTCATTTTTAATCGAACAATGAACCATGAACAATTCACAATGAACAATAAACCCTTACCGCTTAATTTCCTTAAACCTTTCTTGTGCCGCTTTAAATGCTTCTTGCATCACAGATTGAATTTGTTTAGGATCAGGTTTCTTACCCCCCATTAAATCGCCAAAATAAACACAAGCTCCTTCCCCCAATGCCCAGGTATAAGCAGCTGCCCAAGACGCGGCAATTACACTACCGAAGCCAGGTACAAATTTGATTAATTCTCTTCCCACTGCCTGGGCAAAAAAACCACCAGCAATTGCACTAACTACACCCCCTGCCTGTGATGGGTTCAACGTCTGCCCATAGAATTTTCCCAGTAAACCTACCATCGACACCTGCAATGCCGTTAGCACAGGCATAGTGGCAAAGGGTAGCGGCACCGCTGCCAGTGTAGCTGCCATGACGGCAAATGCTAGCATATAATGACGTCCAGCATCTCTGTAGAGGTCTCCAATTTGCTTGAGTGCTTCTTGATCTAATAACTGATAGATTGCACGGGCTTCTGCTTCTGGCAATAGTTGGGCGAGGGCATCTCTAAACACCTCTAAACCATAAAGCACTGGCTGATAGCCATCCTCTTCTAGAGTAAAGTCAATCAGTACTGTGCGATCGCATAAATTAGCAAAAGCTTTCTCAATCTCGACCAAGGCTCGGTTAATTTCCTGATAGTCTGGTGGATAATCAGGATGATTAATCGTACCAGGAGGATAGACCTCATGTAAGCAGGTAACTGCCAGTAGACAGGGAATATCTGGATACTGTTTACGTAGCTGCTGAGCCACTTGTAGTAAGGTATCAGTGGCAAAATCATTGATTTTGACAGTTAGAATTAGGACTCTGGCACGGCTACTAGAAACTTGCAGCTCTTTAACTAATTCCTCAATAATAGTCTCAGTATCCTGCTTGAGGTCTCCGAGCCCCACAGTATCTGTAAAAATGAGTAAAGGTAAGTCACTCGAAGGATAAGCATAGCGTTCAGTATGTTGTGTGTGAGGACGAAAACCTTGCCCCACAATCTCAGCAGAAACCCCTGTTAATCCCCGCACAATTGAACTTTTCCCCGCTTGAGGCTTGCCAATCAGAAGAGCTTCAGTGGTTGGCAGTTTTGCCCTAAGTGTCTCCAAAATCTCTGCCACCTGAGTTTCACTGACACTAAACCACCCCACCGTAGTTTGTGCCACTTGCTCTACAGGTAAAAGTTTCAACAAGCGCCCTGTTGCCTTGTTCCAAACACCAGTAATGCGGCTTCTCCAAGAAAAATCTACCGAATTAGTTGTTACCTTATCAGTCGATTCACTTAACTGTTGGGAATCAGCTAAAGGCAAGTCAGAATCACGTTGCTCAGTCATTACGTCTCAAAACAGTGGATAGGTTCAGACTTAGTTGTGTCGATTATTGAGAACTCTTACCTAGATTTTACCTTTGAGATTGCTAGACTCAGCAATTCTCGCTTGAGTAACATCTACTCTAACTCAAGTCTCCTAATTCTAAGACAGAAGCCAATTGTACTAAACTCAACAGCAGAACTGCTATTATGGCGCAAAGGATGCAGCAAACCTCCCTAAATTTAATTGCTATTGGCGTCTTTGGGATGACGCTTTCGGCTCTGCTAGGACCACTATTTAATATCTCACCAGTAATCCCAGCTGTGGCAACCTTTGGCATCTTGAGCCTAGCTACCCTAGATAGCTTTAGTTTCCAAGGCAAAGGTGTTAATCTGCTCTTAGACTCAGTGGCAGGTATCTCTAGTCAACATCGCGATCGCATTATCCGCCATGAAGCAGGTCACTTTCTAGTGGCTTACTTACTAGATATTCCTATAACTGGCTACACACTAACTGCCTGGGAAGCTCTCAAACAAGGGCAACCCGGTTTAGGGGGCGTCACTTTCGATAATGAGCAACTCTCGCCAGATGCCCTTGATGCCGTGGAAATGCGATTAACCCTACAGCGATTCTGTACTGTTTGGATGGCCGGAATTGCTGCAGAAAAATTAGTCTACGGTAATGCAGAAGGAGGAGCAGAAGATCGAGATAAACTCACCAATGCTTTAATAACATTGGGACGTCCTCTGAGTCAGTGCCAACAGCAGGAAAAGTTTGCTCAGTTGCAAGCCAAAACGCTAATTGAGGAAAACTGGTCATCTTATCAAGCACTAGTTGCAGCGATGAAGACACGAGCCTCAGTGGCTCAATGCTATCAGATTATCGAATCAAATAAATAACATGGCAAAAATTTTATGGGTAACTGTTTTAGATTTGCTAGGAAGCCGTCAATTGCAAAATAATGAATAATGGAACCTATGGACTTTGCCAATACTCCAGAAGAAAACCCCCAGCGAGGAGGAAACGCTGAGGGTTGGCTAACAGTGAAGGATTTGCTCACTAAAGCTAACATATGCTAACATTCAGACATGGCATATGTACCACTCAGAAAAGCGGTCGAATTTCTGGGCTTGCATCCAAACACCTTGCGAAGGTATGCAGATGAAGGCAAGATCGAAAGCATCAAAAACGAGGCAGGACAAAGGCTCTATAACGTCGAATCCTACATCCATGGTGCAACTAGAACTGCCATTATTTGCTACTGTCGAGTCTCTTCAACCAAACAACGAGACGACCTTGCCAGACAAGTTGAGTTTATGCAGCAGCAGTATCCAGGATCTGAAGTCATCAAAGACATCGGATCAGGACTTAACTTCAAGCGCAAAGGACTGCAAGCCCTACTGGTCAGACTTATGCGAGGTGATAAGCTCACAATTGTTGTTGCCTGCCGAGACCGATTGTGTCGATTCGGATTTGAAATATTCGAGTTTATGGCAAAGCAAAACGGTGGAGAAATCGTGGTTCTCTCAAACCCTATTTACTGCCTTCAAACCGAACTCACAACAGATCTTCTCTCCATCCTTGATGTCTTCAGTTGCCGAATGCATGGACTTAGGAGCTACAGCAAGAAGATCAAGGAAGATCCGTCTATTCCTAAACCCTAAACAAAAAGCCTTGCTAAAGCAGTGGTTTGGTGTAAGTAGATATATCTATAACACCACCATTAAGTACTTACAGGAGCCGGGAACGAAGGCAAATTGGATGGCAATCAAATCAGGTATATTAAAGAGTTTGCCAGATTGGTCTAAACCTGTACCTTTTCAGATTAAATCCATTGCTATCAAAGATGCTTGTTTAGCAGTAAAAGCGGCAAAGAAAGGCTGTAAGCAGGATAGACAAATTCGTCGATGTCGATTTCGTAGCAGAAGAGATACTACTCAATCAATATTTGTCCCAAAAACGGCAATAAAAGCTAGTGGTATTTACCACACCAAACTAGGTAAATGCCGATTCAAAGAAGCACTACCAGAAATTTTCAGTGATGGCAGATTAAGGCTAGCTTACGATGAGTATTACCTAATTATTTCTGAAAAAGTGCAACCTTCTGTAACCGAGAACCAAGGAAGAATGGTTGCCTTAGATCCAGGTGTGCGCACGTTCATGACTTTTTTTTCAGAAAACTCTTATGGCTGGTTGGGGAAGGATTCTAACTTACATATTCAGAAGTTATGCTTTCGTCTTGATAAGTTAGTTTCAAGAATATCTTTTGCCAAAAGTCAGCTGAAAAAGAGACTAAAAAAAGCAGCATCAAGGCTTCGTTGTAAGATTAAAAATCTTGTCAAAGAAATACACCATAAGTTCTCACACATTTAACTAGTTCCGGCAAGAAGTCTCCCGTCATCATCTGAGGAGGGGAAGGTTAGAAGAATTCTTATCTAACCAGAAAATATAAGCTTTAAATGCACGCTAGCTTATCATGCTCAAAACACTTTTTCTTACTGGATTTACCACTATTCTTGTCACCCTACCTGCAGCTGCGGAAAATTGGGTTTTAGTGGGTATTGGTCAAGGTGAAATCCAACACTATATTGACACAGAATCAGTGCGGAGTAGCAATGGTTCCTTCTTGCTATGGCGTATGTCTGTTTTACCTAAACCTGATGAGAAGGGAATCTTAGCTACAAAGAGTTACATTTACATGATTTGTCCCTTGCGGGCATGGCAACGCCGTGCTTACGCTCACTTCAACGCCCAAGGAAAACTGTTGAGCCGTGAAGAATTAGGCGAAAATCAACCACTGCAATTCTTCACCTCTGGCAGTGTGGGGGAAGGATTATGGAAATTTGTATGCGACTAAGATTAGAGTTTGAGATAATTGCTAGCAGCCAAAAACCTACCAACAGGAGCTGTGGTTGTTCATTGCTCTACCTAAACAAGCCCACAATTCCCTAAGGTTAACACTCCCCCTCTTTGAAGTAGGGGGCTTTGCTCAAATTTTGGTAAGTATAGGAAGAGCTCAAGAAAATGAACCCCAGCAAAAAACTAAAACCAACACGACTATCACCAGCCAAGTCCAGAAACTGAGTTTTTTTTGTGGCTGGTTGATGGGCTGGGGAAAAACATCAACTACTACCTCATCATCTATATTGATATTGGCGTTAGCAGCTTGACTGGCTCCAATCAGCTTTTGTTCGGTAGGCATCCTATAATTATCGGGAGGGTTCAACTCGTTAATTGGCGGCTTGAACTGTTTAATCAAGACCTGCTCTTGCTGAGTGAGAATTTCGTCGCTGGCGTAAAATTCTAGCCAAGCCAGGTTAACTTGAGAGACTACACAAGCAACAATCTGCAAGTCTCTGAGTCGATGGTGCTTTAACCATTGCTCCCTGATGTTTTGAGCTTTGCCAATATAGAGAAGTTGGTTCTCCTCACTCAAAGAATAGGCAAAGTATAGTCCTGGTATCTCTGGTAGCAATTCTCTATACTCCAAGGGCAGAGCTGGTAAAGAAAAGATGGTTTCTAGAGTAATTGGTAGATTAGTCATTTGTTCTGGTCAGTTCCTTGCACGAAATGCGTCAGCTTCAGTGGATGCCATAGTCAAATACCAAAATTTTACATACTGCTGGTCCCAAATTGAGGAGTCAAAGCGTTTAATGCGGGTGTGAGGTTTAGACTTATCCCAAACTGAGCATCATTTACCCTTAATTATTTTTCTTTACTAAGAATAAATAATTAATGAGAGGCAGTGACGATGGAGTAATTCTTATCATCAGCTTATAATGATTCTATGCTTGGTCTATAAATCTACCTAAGCCTAGAGGCTTAATTGTTATATAAGCTTGCCTCATCTAGATGAGATAGAAGTCTGTAGCGATTACTGAACTAAAGAGAATCCGGCAGAGGCTAAGTTCTTAATAATCTTGACATTCCAAAATTATTAGGTTGCGATGGAGGTTGAGCCTCTAGTAATTAGTATTACCACTTTTATCTCATCAGAGACCTTAGATCAGGCTGGGGTTGCAGTTTGTAGATAAGTTTCTCAATTTTCAATTTATCAAGCTTGTCGCAGACATCGCAAATTTTATTGAAATTGCCTGCTATTTCAATCCAAATCCATATGGAAATTTTAGAACAAACTAAGACTAGACTAATAGTCTATCACCGTCCAATCAGAGCTTGGAAAACGGGCATTATATTAATTGTAATGCTTTTAATTTTATCTATAATAACTTTTATTTTTAGAGGTGGTTTTGAAATAGCTTCTGCCTTAAGAATATTTCTTTTAGTACTTGGACTAGGAAGTACATTTTTTATTTTCTTTCCTGTTCATATTTTTATCTTTGATCAAGAGGAAAATATTTTTATCTACAAAAAGATAATCATCGGTTTGATCAGACAAGTGCATGCCTATGATTTACACAATGTCTTAGGAGTCTGGTTGCAGGAAGATAGACATAAGAATTTAGGCAGAGATTCTTATTCTTATTCAGTTTTGCTTATGGTTGTATCAGCAGCAAAAGTGGATAAGAATATGACTATAAAACTTGGTGGTGAGTATGAATTGAGTAGCGATCGCAGGGAAGTAGCAAAAATAGTTAGCTCTATTCGGGGATACCTAAAAGTACCTAGCACAGGATTCTGAGTGAGTCTAGTAATTTTGGTAGGCTGTTGATTGAAGGTAGGGAGTAGGAAGTAGGGGTAAGAAAGATTAAATGTACTTCACGAGTATGAGAAACACCATGTATTGTGAATTCATGACGTAAAACTGTCTTTATTATTTTGCAACCTTCAAACATTCCTCTAGGGCAAGGTAGGCAATGCTGCCTACAAAAACTTAGAATACAATTATCACATAGGCTTTGTTGCTGAATACAACTCGATTGCCATGAATAGCTTCTTTCAAATTCTGCTAAGTGTTTTAACTACAGGAATCCCTACACCCCTTATAATTCACAACAGGTTCAGTAACTAGTCATTACCGACAAAGTCATGAACGGGTGTGAGGTAATAGTAATACCTAAAAATGTCTAAATCTTGGCTAATCAATCGGGCGCTGTTGATAGTAACACTTTTGGTTTCAGGGAGTACAATTATTGCTCAAAATGCAACAGCCAATACGATAACTGCTCCCAACAAATCTATTACTAGAGGAAATTCTATTATAGAACAAATCAACCGCTACAGCAGAGAAGGTCGTGGTAGATCCCTCAAGCAAATTACCAATACTTCTCAATTAAGGGATGTCTCTCCAGGAGAGTGGGCTTTTGAAGCCTTGCGGTCGCTGGTGGAACGCTATGGCTGTATAGCTGGATTTCCCGATGGTAGCTTCCGAGGCAACCAACCATTAACCCGTTACGAATTTGCAGCTGGTTTGAATGCCTGTCTCAACCAGATAGAGGTTTTAATTACCTCTACTGAAGATTTCCATAGTGATTTGAATACACTACAAAGGTTAGTTCAGGAATTTGAAACAGAACTGGCAACTTTAGGAACAAGAGTTGATAATTTAGAGGGACGCGTCGCCTTCCTAGAAGATAATCAGTTTTCTGCTACAACCAAACTCAAAGGAGAAGTTATCTTTGGACTGGCAAGTGTCTTTGCCGGAGAACAGGATGGGGATCAAGACATAGATCGGGTACCTGTTTTTGGTAGCCGAACGCGCCTAGTACTCAATACTAGCTTTAGTGGTGAAGATCTCCTGTTTACACGACTAGGAGCTGGTAACTTTCCTGAGTTTTCTGAGGAAACTGGTACCTTTGAAGGAAGATCTAGTTTTAGCCAGTCTGATGATAACGATCTTGACCTCGAAGTTTTATCCTATCACTTTCCTTTAGGAGATAGAACAGAGGTTTCAGTAATTGCCACTGGAGCTATTGTTCTTAGCTTTGCTGATAGTGTTAATATTTTGGATGGAAACGGTGGTCGTGCTTCCATCTCGGCATTTGGAACACGCAACCCGATCTATTCCCCCGTTAATGGAGCAGGGTTGGGATTTACAACAGAACTGAGTGAATGGTTGGAGTTAAGTGGGGGATATTTAGTCAATAACAATACTGTGAATAATCCAGCAGATGGTAATGGTTTGTTTAACGGTCCTTTCAGTGCTTTAGGTCAGTTAGTATTTAAACCAAGCGCTCGCTTAAAAATTGGCTTAACCTACGTTCATTCCTTTAACCGAAACGATACTGGTACTGGTACAACTCTTGCTAATTTTCAGAGTTCTTTAGAGGAGTTTGCCGATACAGATACAGATATTACTGGTCAAACGGTAAGCGATGTTCTCGATGGGTTTGGGTTAAATACTGACATCCCCGTGATTAGCAATTCTTATGGCCTTGAGTTATCCTGGCAGATCTCAGACCATTTTGTACTCGGGGGTTGGGGTGGCTATACCTTTACCGATACCCTATCGACTGGCAATGGACTGATTGATCGTGGCACTATTGAAATCTTAAACTTTGCCCTCACCCTAGGCTTCCCTGATCTTGGCAAAGAAGGTAACTTAGGAGGCATTGTCATTGGGGTTGAGCCTTATGTAGTTAACTCAAGTATAGACAGTGTAAATCCTTTGGCTGTAGCTGCCCTAGCTGTAGCTGGAGTTGATCAAGATGATCTTCCCATCGGTGAAGATGACGATATTTCTTTTCACGTAGAAGTCTTCTATCAACATCAGTTGACAGATAATATCGCGATCACACCAGGAGTAATTTGGATTAGCGCCCCCAACAACAATGATGACAACGAAGATTTGGTGATTGGTACAATCCGAACTACCTTTAGTTTCTAGAACACCGAGTCAAGAGTTAACTTTTGTAACACACTGCGTAAGTTGTTGTTGTGGCACCCGAGAAGTAAATAGAAGACAAGCTGGATAACCTCTAGACCTCAAGAGTTACTGTACCTGCCTTACCCATCCCAGGCAGGTCTTTTCTTAGTTGAGAAGATTTGGCGAACACAAAGCCTCAGATTACGCTAACTTTTATATACCAAGAAGCCAGCGATCGCATCCAGGAGTGCTTGCGGCTCATCAGCTCTAATCAAATGACCACTGTTTTCAAAAATTCTCAAGTCAGCATTAGGAATAGCTTGAGCAATCTCTTCTGAAAATTCGGGCGCGCAAATCCAGTCATGCCTTGCTCCAATTACAAGAGTTGGTGCTGTGATTTTATGTAATTGGTTGAGGATGTCGTAAGTGCGCAGGAAACCACGAAAAGCAACATTGATCGCATCAGCTGAGAGAATAAGTTTTTCCCAAGCTTTAGAGTTTGACTCTGGGTCATAGGTAAGAGAGTACATTGAACCCATCACCTGAAAATATTCACGCAGCTGTTGTTCATTCTCAAAGTTGCCTTCCCAAAGTCGAGAAACAATTGCTTTTTGTTGCTCAGTTCCCCTCTGTGCCAGAATTTCTTTGCCTCGCTGGATAAAGCGGAAACTAGCTGCTGTGGCGATCGCAATTAGATGAGAGACGTTGTGAGGATAGCGCACTGCATAGGAAAGGGCAACCATACCGCCGTAGGAAGTGCCAATGACAACAATTTTGTCTAAACCCAAATATTGGCGTAACGCCTCCATATCCTCAACATTATTGTCTAAAGTATAGGTTTCTTTGGGTCCACGCGCCGATCTTCCCTGCCCCCGATGATCAAAATAGACTAGTTGCATTTTGCTGCTCAGGGCACAGAAAGTCGGTTTATAGGAAGTATGATCAGCACCAGGACCTCCATGAATGATGAAAGCCACAGGCTTTTCACACATCCTGTTTCCCTCCACCACTAGGGAGGAGCCCTCAACATCAAAGTAGATTTCTGTATCTCTAATTTTGGCTCGCATTGCTTGATTATCTTGAAAATGATTAAGCTCTCATGCATTTAATTTTTATCTTCAATAAGAGGGAGAAGGTTTAAAGAATTCTCATGCAACTAGGAAATATTAGCTTTAAATGCACACTAGCTTAACTTATCCGATCCAATTTCCCTCCTCTGCCTAGGGCTTGAAACTGTAACTTAATTGTTTGACAAAGCTACCCATTGCTTGACTTTTTGGGTCGCACCAACCTTTGCCCTTACTGAGAGGGGAAGAAGAATCTCCGCTCCTTTAAGGCTTTAAGGGCGGAGATTTTAGAAACTTTATCTCAGCAAGTAGCGCAAGCCGAAGTGTTTGGATCAGCTTGAGTGCGACTAAAAGTAGCAGCGTCACTTAAAACCGTATAAATTTCCCAAGGAGCATCATCGGGATCATTAACCCAAATCTTATCCTGTAGCGCATAGCAGCAGGTAACTTGGTTTTCTTCTCGGATTTCTAGTCCTAAAGCTTGTAAGCGATGCTCTGCCGCAGCGACTTCAGCAGAGATTTCCACCTCAACTCCCAAATGATTAAGAGTTCCTGCTTTGTCAGCTTTCTCAATCAATACCAACTTCAAGGGTGGTTGTGTAACTGCAAAATTAGCATAGCCAGGACGAATTTTAGCAGGTTCAACCCCTAAGAGTTTGCTGTAGAAAGCGATTGACTCATCAAGGTTACTTACATTAATCGCCAGTTGAATGCGTGACATGATGGTACCTCCTGATTAGGTTTTATTACGAAACAACTGTGAAACATCAGTTTCAACCTTATAGACGGAAGACTTTGTAAAAAGACGCATTTTAGGATCAGCAGCTTCGGCAACTGCTCGATTTGGCATCAAAATCAATGAGATTACCTCGGGCATCCAACTTATAGTGGCAGCATTGATCGAACATAGCTTTGAGCATGTTTCTACCGCGCTGTACCCGCGATTTGAGAGCCGAATAAGATAACCCCAATTCAATTGCTAGTTCCTTCTGGGATATACCTTGTAAATCAACTGCCTCAATCGCCTCTCGATATTTAGGAGGGAGCTGATTGAGGAAAGGGCGAATGCAGTTAGTCAATTCTTGTCTTACTTGTTCATACTGTTGAGGTTCTCCTTCAATCAACATCTCTTCCCCAGCAATCCTTTGGCGCCAAGTGTCTAGGCTCGACTTGCGATAGTAATCAATCAGTGTATTGCGGGCAATCTGAAACAGCCATGACAATAATTTTTCTTGCTCTTTGATACTGTTGAGGTTCTGGTAAGTCTTGATTAAAATCTCCTGAAGCAGATCATCGACATCGATTTGATTATTTACTCTCGAAAGCAAAAATTGCCTAAGCTGATTACTGTATTCTTGCCAAAGCTGTTTGAACTCCATAAATCAATCCTTATAGAGCTTTTATTTGAGTTTAATATGCCTAACTCCTGTATTGAAGCCTCCTGCCTCAAGGGTGAGCGAAAAAAGGTTTGGGAGGTGTGGGGAGTGTGGGAGGTATTTTTTTAGATACTTAGCTAGAAATCCCACTTAAAATTTCGTTTACTCCTGCCTCAAAACCAAGATATGAACTTTTTTGAGATCAACCAGGATTACTGTAGCTCCTAATACCCCTCCCATTTAAGATAGTTGAGTAATGCGTAATTCTAAAAATATTGTGAAAGCGATTACTCTTCTAGGTTCTACGGGCTCTATCGGTACTCAGACTTTAGATATCGTTACTCAATACCCTGAACAATTCCGTCTAGTGGGATTGGCAGCTGGGCGCAATGTCGAGATGTTAGCTGCTCAAATTAGAGAATTTAGACCAGAAATTGCAGCAATTCGTGATGAAAGGAAATTACCAGAACTTAAAGAGGCTGCTGCTAATCTCGATTATCAACCAATTCTCCTGGCTGGTGAAGCTGGAGTTGTCGAAGTTGCCCGCTATGGCGATGCTGAAGCTGTAGTTACTGGCATTGTTGGTTGTGCGGGTTTGCTGCCGACAATTGCAGCTATTGAAGCAGGCAAAGATATTGCTCTGGCAAATAAGGAAACTATGATTGCCGGGGGCCCAGTGGTGCTGCCACTAGTTAAAAAACACGGTATTAAGTTGCTCCCTGCTGATTCAGAGCATTCTGCGATTTTTCAGTGTTTACAAGGGGTTCCTGAGGGCGGTTTACGGCGCATTCTGCTAACAGCATCTGGGGGTGCCTTCCGGGATTGGCCTGTGGAAAAGTTGCCAGAGGTCAAAGTTGCAGATGCCTTGAAGCATCCCAATTGGTCGATGGGACGTAAAATTACTGTAGATTCTGCTACTTTAATGAATAAGGGTTTGGAGGTAATCGAAGCACACTTCCTCTTTGGTATGGACTACGACAAGATTGATATTGTTATCCATCCTCAAAGTATTATTCACTCCCTAATTGAGTTGCAAGATACTTCTGTTCTAGCGCAACTAGGTTGGCCTGATATGCGCTTACCACTGCTATATGCCCTGTCATGGCCTGAGCGCATTTATACTGATTGGGAGCAGTTAGATTTGGTGAAAGCTGGAAATTTGACCTTCAGGGAACCAGATCATCAAAAGTATCCCTGTATGCAATTAGCTTATGCCGCTGGGCGTGCTGGTGGTTCCATGCCAGCAGTTTTAAATGCTGCTAATGAACAGGCAGTGGCGCTGTTTTTGGAAGAAAAAATCGGATATTTGGATATTGCTAGCTATATTGAATCTGTTTGCGATCGCCATCAAGCTGATAACTGTTCTCATCCTTGTTTAGAGGATATACTTGCTGCTGATCAATGGGCAAGACGAGAAGTTCTCGCCGAAGTAGAAAGAAGAAATTTTGCTTCTATAGAAGATGCTCAACCTCTCTCCGGGGCATTGAATTAAGGGACTTCCAATCGAGCAGGGGAAGAGGGGGGGATGGGGAGATGGGGGGATGGGGAGATAAGAGGAAATCATTAAATTCAGAAGATGGTACCTCATCCAAGTTAAAACTGCTATAAGTTTGAAGAGTGGTAAAATTTTGGTAATTACCTGCTAGGGTCGTTTGACTGTGGCAGGTTTGGATATTAATTAACAGTGTGACCTACAGCCACAATCATCTCTCGAATTGACTCTTCAGAAGCTTCAGTTTCAACAGTGACTGTTTTGGCGGATACATCAACCTCTACCTTGGCGTTTGACTCATGGGCGAGGATTCCAGCTGTAATTTTTTCTGCACAGGCGTCACAGCCTATACTTGGAACTTGTAATCTGATTGCTGTCATAATTTAAAATCTGATTATTTCTGCTGTTATCTATTATTTAAGCTTTTATGATTGTGATGCCGAGGCAATAACTCCAACCAATTAAGCATGATTGCCTCTTGGTCGGCAGTTGGTTGCCCTAAGCCAGATGGGTCGCCCTTCTGACTCGGCTTCAAAACCCAACGTGAAACTTTCGCTTCATTGGGCTCCTCTGTTAGCATGGCTCTTGTCATGAGTACCTATCAAATCCTGTGCAGTTTTCAGGTCATGGCAATGTCGATGGAGTAACTGCTTGTTACTTTTGATATTCTTACCCCCAAGGTATTTAGGGATAATGTGGTCGGTTTCGATATAATCTCCATTTGTTGCCAGCCAATAATCTGCGTAGGCTGGTTTATCGTCACGATACTTCAGACGGAAGTTCTTATTCATACACATAGTTAGGTGCTAGACGGGATAACCTGTCAGATTCAGTTTTACCGCCGTTTTACCCCGCTTTTCCCATGTTGATGACCATTCGCCATAGGAAGGGGTAATGCTGTCACTCCCACATCGAGAGGGATGGACTTTCACCATCACGGTTATTGAGTTATCAAGGCTTGGTAGCCTTGCCCTTCCTACGTCCTAGTTGTTAGGCTTGAACTTTTGGAAGGAACGAGTCGCACGTTGGAGCCTGTACTGGTAGGTGAGAATCATAATTTTTAGTATACCGCCAGATCCTGCCCGCGATTCCCCTACGACCTGCTCTTATGATGCCCGGAGGGCTGTAACCCTAGGGGTTATGGTCGCACCTGCGCTCGCACCGAATCTCGATGGAACCAACAAGACGGCTCTCAAGCCAGCGACTGCAAATGAGAGCTCTTTATCGATAAAATAGCGCTGGCAACCTCATAAAGATGAAGTACATCCCCAACAGCAAAACCCATGAATCAGCTCAACACTGCCTTTACGCTGTTCTTAAGTTTGCTTGTCGAGGCAATTCCTTTCTTGTTACTGGGGGTTTTGCTCTCTAGCTTGCTGTTGTTTTTTATCGATGAGCGTAAGCTAATGGCTGCCATGCCTCGCAATCCCTTGCTTGGGGCAATTTTTGGCAGTTTGGGGGGCTTTCTGTTTCCCGTATGTGAGTGTGGCAATGTACCAGTGGCGAGGCGTCTGCTGCTCCAAGGGGCACCGACGGCAGTAGCAATCGGGTTTTTGTTAGCGGCACCTACGGTTAATCCCGTCGTAATTTGGGCAACCTGGGTAGCTTTTCGAGACCAACCAGAAATTGTCCTGTTGAGGGTATTATTTTCTTTAGGTATCGCCGTCTTTATTAGCTGCATCTTCAGTAGTCAAACTGACTTGCGTCCACTGCTACAACCGACTCTTGCTCGTTCAATACTGCTTTGGCAGAACAATCCTGGCAGGTGCACTAGTTCCTCTTCTACCCAGAAACGGCAAAAACCAGCACTCCTACAATCTGGTTCATTTTTGCTAGGTCAAACAGGAGAACCTTTGCAGATGGATGCTCGCCTTCTGCAATCGCAAGCTCTACCTACTGCTAAACTAACTCAGCAGTTACCAAACCGAATGAGTTTATTTTTAGAGAATGTGGTACAGGAATTGCGAGAGTTGGGAGGTATCTTAGTTATTGGCAGTGCGATCGCGGCCTCAATTCAAGTGGGCATCCCCCGTGAAATCATCATCAGTCTTGGTCAAGGTCCAGTAACCTCGATTTTAGCGATGATGCTGTTAGCAGCAGTGGTGTCAATTTGTTCAACCGTAGATTCCTTTTTTGCCCTTGCCTTTGCCTCAACTTTTACCAGTGGCTCTTTATTGGCTTTTTTGGTCTTCGGTCCGACAATTGACATTAAAGCGATTGGCTTAATGCTATCGGTATTTAAGACTAGGGCGATAATTTACCTATTTGCTCTGGTAGCACAGTTGACTTTATTGTTAAGTTTGATAGTTAATCTGCGTTTTGGCTAGTCATTCTTTGATCTCATGGATCCCTCGAAATTGTAATTGATGAATTCAAATCCCAACACAGGACATCCTCAACTGAGACGCACCTCCCCAGGAAATCTGTTCTTTCCCCTGTTGGATATCTTAGCCCTTGCTGCCTGGGGAATTTTGATGCTCAAATACTGGCTCAATGGCAAGTTAAATCTGCTGATTCACCCCAATTACTCGATTTTGGTCATTGCCACTGGTTGGGCTTTATTGATGTTCGCGGTTTGGAGAGGTTTAAGACTTTGGATTGAGTTGCGCCAAAGGAGATTAGGTAAAGGAGCAATAACAGTGGCTCAACATACAACCTTGTTTCCCCCAGGCTGGAGTAGTGCTTTGTTATTAACTGCTGCTATTGCTGGATTATTAGTGACACCCAAGGTATTTGCTAGTCAAACAGCTATTAAGCGAGGTATTACCGATTTGACGATTGCTTCGAGAGTACAACCCCAAGCCTTTAGCAGCCTCAACAAACCCGAAGAGCGATCGCTAATAGAGTGGGTAAGGACGCTCTATGTTTATCCAGAACCCGACGCTTATACTGGTCAATCTGTAAAAGTGCAGGGTTTTGTAGTTCATCCACCAAATTTGCCGCCGCAATATCTGTTAATTTCTCGCTTTGTGATTACTTGCTGTGCAGCTGATGCCTATCCTGTGGGGTTAGTAGTAAAACTTGATCAGGATCGTCAGGCTTATCCCCCTGATACCTGGTTAGAAGTTAAAGGTCAAATGATTACTGAAACCTTAGATGGCAAACGTCAGTTGGCAATTGCAGCGAATTCTCTAGAAAAAATTTCTGAACCAAAGAATCCTTACTATTACTAGGTGATGTTCATGGTTCATTGCTCATGGTTCATGGTTCATTAGTTCGGGGGTTGATGCGGCGTCGTAGTGAAATCATGACTGTTGACCGATTCGATTATGAGCATGGGAAAAGCAGGTAAAGCTCTCAAGCAAGCGTTAAAGGTTCATGGGGTTAGTCAGAACAAACTAGCAGTTGCTCTAGGAGTCAGAGCCTCCGTTGTTTACCGCTGGTTTCACGAACTAACAGATCCTACAGGTGACACTATTGTTGATATACTCGTCGCCTTGAGGGAAATTAAGCCCTCTGCTGCTGAGGATTTTGTCAGTCTCTATTTAGGTGATCTCCTGGAATTTAAAACTATGGCTATAAAGTCAGAGTTTAAACTAAAGTTAGAAAATAATCAACTAACGCTTGCAAAATTACGGGAAAGAGCAGGTTTAACGCAAAGACAACTAGCAGACGCACTGGGAGTCACTAATGTCACTATCAGCAGTTGGGAACGCGGTTTGAAAGAACCACGTCCGAATTTTGCTCAAGTGAAGATAATGATTCAGGTACTCGGATGTACGCTCGACGAACTAGTGGAGGCTACTAATCCAAAATATCGGTAGGAAGGCAAAACCTCCACCTATAGCGCTGCGCGCTGGGGTACTTACAAGTTAGGATATATCTATAGCGCTGCGCGCTGGGGTACTTACAAGTTAGGATATATCTAGAGTCACCTAAAACTAGATTTATTTATGGCTCACCCTTACTCTCAGGATTTGCGCCTACGTGCCCTCTATTTAATCACTAGC
>JAAHHJ010000003.1 GCA_010692425.1 Symploca sp. SIO3C6
ATGACTCAACTTTACAAGCTCTTGGGATTCTGAGGAGGTTAGATGGATTTGTAAACGGGCTGGCATTAGGCGATCGCACCTTTTTAACTATTTTTCTATTTTACGCTTAATTAGACCCACCTACTTAATAGGTAATACCGAACATAGGTGGTGATTCTTAGTTCATTGTTCATTGCTCATTGTTCATTGCTCATTGTTCATTGCTCATTGTTCATTGCTCATTGCTATTAACAATCTCGCATAACAAGGAGAAAGTGTCTCTTTTGTTAGGTCACGTCTGATTTATCGGTTGCTAACAATGGAAGAATAGGTTTGGGCTTTCCTTATCCACTCTGCTGGGAATGGTGAGGGTAAGCCCATTTTCTGTTACTTAACTTTACGTTATTTTTACGGAAAAGACTCTCAAGTATTTAAAAATTGTGTAGCTCTCAGTATATTCACTTAGGTGAATATACCATTTCCATCTCAGATGCGATTTCCGTAGTTACCTGGAAGTCGTTGTCGCTGTGAAACATCACAATTGTATAGTGTCACTAGTTCCGCTCTAGTATTTCAAATCATTAAAATACTGACAGTTTCACCTTGTGAACAATGTCCGTATCTCTAGATCTATAGACCGGTCTCTACTCAAGGGCTATCATGAAAATCGAAGACATCGCTAGATATTACATAGCTGCTCCTGCATATGAAGCGCCTTGGGAAGTCACTAAGGCTTTTCGTCAATTTGTAATTGATATAGCTCAAGTAGAATTGCAAGGAATCAATTTTCATTATGTTGACTTCGATCCTTACTTTAGAGGATCACAATTGTGCATAGAAGATATGTACGCTGATGTCAACCAAGGCTATTTGATGATTAGTACCCAAGGCAAGAGTTCAGATCTGTACTACAATCTCAATTTGTTAGACCCAGAAGTTGATCTTATTTTTCGATGCATTCATGAAATACATCATCTCAAGCTCAAAGCTGGTTTTGGCTGGGAGGGGGAGTTTCTTACTGCTGCTCACGCTATGTCTTTTACGGACAAACCTTTGTTCAAACAAATGCTTTTCAGTGAAACTGTAGCACAAGTTGCTATGTACATTCAGACGGGACAGTTCCCCAAAGAACAAAAAGTTGTACTGTTTGACCGAGAATTTGTGCGTCGGTTCGAGAAATATTGGCCAGAGTCTGGACCTACATAAGCTTTCAGGCACTTATTTGTGTCTTCTTAATGAAGAGATTGAGGCAATAGATCAAGACTCAGGCGGTTTGAAGTTTATGCGCACTCGTCCCACCCTTGAAAGACGTGAGCTTTGCTTACTATTGTGTAAACTATTGCCGCTCAATTCCCCAATCCAATGAATCAAGACCCTGAAATTCGCCGCTTACTTGATGTTATGCCCGCTTCCGGGCGAATGCTCACGAAAGTCGTCAGCAAACCTCAACAAACTACGGTAGTTGAAACTCCCTTTCCCCTGCCTTGGTCAAGAGAGCGACCAATTTATATTAACTTTGATTTATGGCGTCGTTTGCCAAGAGCACAGAGGGATTTGTTAATCTTACGGGCAGTCAGCTGGCTAGTGGGCATCCGGTGGTTTAAACCAGACTTGTATCAGGGAGTGGTTCTGGTAGGTATGTTAGGCTCAATAGTGGAACTGGCGCAGGGAGATGCTGTAGGCGTCGTGGTAGCCATGGGATTGAGTTCAATTGCTGGTTCACAAATTTGGCGTGCTACCCGCAGTTCTGAATCTGAACTTAATGCTGACGCAGCAGCAATTAAATGCGCTTTGCGCCGTGGTTACACGGAAACTGAAGCTGCTGAGTATTTATTGTCTTCTATTGAAGCTGTTGCCCAACTTGAAGGGCGTTATGAGCTTAATTTTACAGAATTAATTCGTAGCCAAAACTTGCGTGCGATCGCTGGAATTTCACCAGTGGGGGTTCCTGAGAAGGTGAGGCAAAAGTCGAAATCACAGTTTTGATTTAGCCTTAAAACATAATCATAATTTAGAATCAATTTGTGTTCTTGATGGAAGCTTTTACCCCATTCCCCCCTCAATGGACAGAATCAGCAATTCATGCCCTAGAATTTTGCTGCCCTAGTTGTAAAGCTTCTTCTATGGAAGCAAAGCGGGTTTGGATTAATCGGCAAGCACCGGTGACTACCCAGGACTATCGCCGGAAATGGCAGGAGTTTTATCAATGTCATTGTAGTACGGTTTGGTGGGCATGGAATACGGATCGTCCTCCTTCGGATTTGGTAAAACGCGATTATTGAAGAGACACGGAGACACGGAGACACGGAGATGGGGAGAGGGAAAATGATTTTGATTAACTATTAGCTTTCTCTTTTTTAGTAGGGGCTTTAGTAATCTCGATCATTCCCTGTTTCCTATTCCCTTTTCCCTTGTTAATCACTTTTAGGTTTTGAGGGTTTTCTCAACCAGGGCAGTAATACTTGGAGAAATCTAGTTAATGCTCCAATTAAAACTGCTGTTGCTAAAATAATTTCTGCTGGAGATTCCCCATCTTTGAGCCAGTGGGCAGGATTTTCTATTAGGGGCTGTGGCGGTTCGACTAATTCTATGTACTCAACTACTTGCTCTTTGATTTCATTCATGGTTTCAGTTCCATTTCGTAACTGAAAACAGTTTGACTTGGGGGTAGTAAACATAAGCTAGGGTTAGTTCAGGGAACCTCAACCTGTGAGTTTTTATCGAGGTTATAGTAGTTGAGGGTAGCTGCTTCAATTGCGGGAAGTACTACCCTTACCCTTAACTTTCCCTTGCTCATTATCCAAGAGAATGCCAAGAGCTACTTACGGTAGTCAAGTTAAAAACAGAGCAATGCGTCTATTTGAGGCGTTAGTTGCTTTTGCTCAAGATATCGTTAATGAGGATAATTCTGATATTGAATTCAGTTGGCAAGGGAAAAACTCTACTCATCCAGATTTGATCATCAAAACTCAGACGAGATTTTTAATCGAACTTACTAAAAAGGATCAATATGAAGGTACTCTGAGTAAGGCTCAAGTGGTCGAAGCTTTACAGCGAATGGCAGATTTTTTAGGAATTTTGGATGACCATCGCCTCAAGAAGAAAGGAAGCGAAGAGAGGCATTTTACTCTCAAGCTCTATTCACAGGATTTAGCTACAAACCTAGAAAAATTTAACCAAGAATGGGAAGATAAACGCTCAGGGAAATCTAAAGAGCGAGAATTAATAAGTACTACTACTAACAAAAAGTCTCCAGCCATTCGCCCCAAGCCAGGTATTCCCTTCCAAGCGCCGCCACTACCACCTCACTTTGTCAAGCGCCCAGAAGTGAGCCAAAAGCTTAAGCAATGCTTACTCTCAGAGGAGACGGCTAAGACAGGTACTCTGGTAGTTAGCGCTATTTACGGTTTGGGGGGTATTGGTAAATCTACTCTGGCTGCCGCCATCGCCCATGATCCAGAGGTACAGAATAATTTTCCCCATGGTACGCTGTGGGCAACTTTAGGTCAGCATCCAGATGTGCTTTCTTTCCTCAGCAGTTGGATACAGGCTCTGGGAGATTACGACTACAAACCCACTAATATTAATGCTGCTTCTAGACATTTACAAACTTTGCTCTATGAAAAAGCCACGCTGCTGGTAGTAGATGATGTTTGGAATCCAGAAGATGTAGAGCCTTTTCGGATTGGTGGTTCTAAGTGCCGGGTTTTAGTTACCACTCGTGAAGCTCAACTTCTGGGAGTGACTCGATATGATTTAAATGTGATGAGTCCCCAACAAGCTTTAACTTTATTGGCAGAGTATGGTGGTTATCAACTGAAGGGGGCAGAAGCTCAGCAGGCACAAGCGTTGGCAAAAACTGTGGGCTACTTACCCCTGGCGCTGGAGTTAGCTGCAGCACAGAGAGTTGATGGTATTTCTTGGAGTGAGTTACTGACGGATTTGCAAGGGGAAATTGCCCTGTTGGAAACATTAGATTTACCAGGTACTCAAGAGGTTGATGAGAGGCAAAGAAAGCACTATAGCTTGGTGGCATCTTTCAATCTGAGTTTACGGCGACTGCCACTAGGAAAACTTCAGCAGTTTGCATGGTTTGGTGTCTTGCCGGAAGATGTCTCGATTACTCGGGCTTTAGTGACAACTTTGTGGGATTTAAGTCCAAGGGAGGCGAAAAGGACTTTACAGTATTTCAAGTCTAAAGCTCTACTTCTTTCTGGTAAATCTAATAATGGGAATCCAGTTTATCAGCTTCATGATTTGGTACATGATTTAGCCTGTCGCTTGCTAACTGCTCATGCAGCTACAGGGGCAGAGGGAAATTTACCGGGTTTGGGATTAACCTTGCCACAGGCTCATGCTCAACTACTGGAGCGCTATCGCCAAAAAACAGAAAAGGGTTTATGGCACACCATACCGGAAGATGGGTATATTCACACTTATCTTACTTGGCATTTAGAAAAGGCTGGTTGGGTGAAGGAAGTACACAAGCTGTTGCAGGAGGAAACATCAGCAGGGCGTAATGGCTGGTACGAAACTTGTGAGAGTTTAGGTCAACTAGCTGGCTTTGTCAAAGATGTGGCGAAGGCTTGGAGGTTAGCAGAAGAGGATTTTTCTTCTTCACAAACTCGTTCAATTGGTTTGCAGTGTCGCTATGCTTTGATGGTGTCTTCCCTCAATAGTTTGGTAGGGAATATTCCGGGTACTTTGATGGCAGCACTGGTAGAGAAGCAGTTGTGGACTCCAATTCAGGCTTTGGCTTATGTTAAACAAATACAAAATCCTCTTCGTCGAGCAGAAGCACTGGGAGAGCTAGCACAAAATTTACCGGAAATATTACTCCCAGAAGCACTAGAAGTGGCACGAGCTATTACTGATGAATATGCTCTGACCTTAGCACTAGTAGGACTAGTACCACATCTACCGGAAATTTCACCAGAAGCTCTAGAAGCGGCACTGGCTAATACCAATGAGTTTAACCGAGCTAGGGCGCTGGGAAGACTAACACCGCATTTACCAGGAATTTTACCACAAGCCCTAGAAGCGGCACTGGCTATTTCCGATGAGTCTAACCAAGCTGATGCACTGGAAGGACTAGCACCACATTTACTAACAAGCCTTCTCCCACAAGTCCTAGAAGCAGTATGGGCTTTTACCTATAATGTAAATCGAGTCAATGTACTGATTGGACTATTACCACATTTGCCGGAAATCTTACCAGAAGCTCTAGAATTAGCACAGGCAATTAATGGTAAGTCGAGCCGAGCTAATGTCCTAAGTAAACTAGTGCCATATGTGCCAGAAGTTTTACCAGAAGCTCTAGAAGCAGCAAGGGCTATTAACCATGAGAGATACCAAGCCAATGCTCTAAAAGGTATAGCACCACATTTACCTGAAACCCTACTCCCAGAAACCCTAGAAATGTTACGGAGGAAAATAAGGGATGAGTATCACCGAGCCGAAGCTTTCAGTGGACTGATCAAAAATCCGAACTTTTCACTCCAAGAAGACTTTTCCCTTTGGAAAGAATTTCTTCACACCTTAGCTTGTCGCGATCGCAAAGACTTCTTAGAATATTTAGTTAATCTCAGTCCCACAATTATCTCTATGGGAGGCAAGGAAGCCCTAGCTTCAACAGTGCAAGCAATTCACGACGTCAGTAGGTGGTGGCCATAATCAAGTTTTGAGCCGAGTGAAGCTCCAAGGCAAAAGCACCCCATAATACCCTTTAATCATAACAAATACCAAGACTTTTAGCAATTAGCTACAATCACCGATGGTACTAATTTAAGTTAACTGTGGCATGAACTGGCAAGAAATCTCCGGTAACTCAGTTTTAATCCCCTCGCGCCCTATCGGCATCGTGCATTTTCTGGGCGGAGCTTTCGTTGGGGCAGCACCCCAAGTAACATACGGATGGTTACTTGAGCAATTAGTGCGTCAGGGTTACGCCGTAATTGCCACACCATTTGTTAGTGCTCTAGATCATAATGCGATCGCACGAGAGGTTTTGAACCGTTTCGAGACAGCCTTAGATCGTTTAAAAGCAAAAAGTATTTTAGGAAAAAGCTATCTTCCCATCTACGGCATAGGACACAGTATGGGTTGTAAACTGCATTTACTCATTGGCAGCCTGTTTAGTGTCGAGCGGGCAGGTAATATTTTAATTTCCTATAATAACTATCCTGTTAAGCGAGCTATTCCCTTTGTCAAGGAGTTAAACATTTCTGAGGTACTCGATCTTGAGTTTACACCCTCACCTAGACAAACTAACGAACTGATTGCTAAACGCTACGAAGTCCGCCGTAATCTACTGATTAAGTTTAATAATGATGAAATTGACCAAACTATAAACTTGACTAGAATTTTACAGGATCGCTTTCCAGAGATGGTTGTCCTACAAAAATTACCAGGAAATCATTTAACACCTTTAAGCCAAGATATCAGGTGGAAGGTAGGAGATGTTTTTACTCCTTTAGATGCAGTTGGTCAGTGGATTAAGCAAGGAATCTATCACGACTTAAATCAGCTTAAATCGGAAATTGTTCGTTGGCTTAATCCGATAGCAAGTAATAAGTAATAAGTAATAAGTAATAAGTAATAAGTAATAAGTAATAAGTAATAAGTTTAGTTTTATATCTACTTATTACTTGAGGACTTAGGCAAAAAATGCCGGAGGTGGTAGTAATTTATAAATTACTACTACGGAAAATCAGTGTGTCAAGATGATTTTTCGTAAGTCCTATAACTATTATCTGAGTAGCAATGGTAACTCGCTATTGAAGAAGGATATAGGAGTATCAACGACAACTTGGTATAAAAATAAACCTTCTGCCCTCTGCCCTGGAGCCTCCTGACTTGAAAGAGGGTGTAGGAGAAATAACACCCTTTAATGCTTGATGATGAAAAAACTTTTCATCGGGACTGCCTTTACAATTAACTCCCCAGGCCGGATTCGAACCAGCGACCAATCGGTTAACAGCCGACCGCTCTACCACTGAGCTACTGAGGATTACGTAGCTTACGTTTATGACGCCTACCTATCATAGCGAAAACAATCAGAAGTTGGCAAGTGCTATCGCCAATTTTATTCAAAATTAAGGTTGGTACCTCACCAACTGTATATATAGTGAGTGATGAGACGAAGATCAGCTAGATTCTTGTTTTTACTCCCTTTATATGCTTACATACCACCAAATACCTGTTTCTGTTTCCTTGATCTCCATTGACTTGCCGCTCTGGCATACCTTCAAAACTGATGCGACACTAGAACAAAAAGATCAACAGAGGTTCCACCTGCTTTTAAACGAGCCAGCCCCTCCTGAGTGGAAGCCAGAAATAGCTAAAGATGGTAATTGCCATCAACCTAAGTCTGAATCTTCACGCTTCCTGTGGCTCGAAATTTCCCCTTATCGGGTAAGTATGACTATGCAGGAGCAAGGTAAACTCAGTTATCGCCATCTCTGGCAGCAAGGTGTTTACGGAGTCAGTCGCTATTGCTTACAGAAAGACTCACTTGAGGGATATCGATCACTGCAACTTCGTAATTATACCCGCAGTGTAGAGCTAGATGGTTGTCCTGTACCTCACAATTTGCGGCTGGAATATGAATTATGGTCAGAGAAATTCAGACTAGGTCACTATATCTTACATCTGCAAATTGAACACTAATTCAACCATTGCAGCTGTCTGTCTCAAATAAGAGAGAGAGGGAAGTGTGCCAGGTGTGGTTAAGTGTGGGGGGATTTTTGTATACAAAAACCCCTGTATCTTTTTTCTACAACCTCAGGTTGATCAAAAATTTTGGTTGGCGAGAAGATTGTGTATTATAATGTAGCACTAGATAATACATTAGCGTTCTGGTAGAAACTCATCTGTAAGTTGAGCCAGTTTTGCTTTCTGGGTAGCATTATGGCAACATTCCAGGATCTTCTTAAATCCTACCGCCCTTATTGGGCGATATCGGTCTTTAGTATTGCTGCATCTAGTGCTTTTGAAATCATTGATTTAGTTGTCCCCTATGGGATTGGGCAGATTCTCAATGTCCTATCTGGTCAAACATTGGATCAACCAATACAGTTCCTAGTGGAAAGTTTAGCAGCTTTTACCCATACTCCGGTTAATCAATTCTTGTCCCTAGGCGTGCTGCTGGGTATTATTTTCATCGTTACTGTGGTGAGAGCACCAATTCAACCATGGCTAGGGCTTTGGTGGCACTGGGATATTGCCATGCGCACTCGTCGTGACCAATATCAAAGAGCTATTACTAAAATCCTGACTCTACCATTGGAATTCTATGATCAAAATAACCCCGGACGTATTGCTGGGCGAGTTACCAGAGGCATTGATAACCAAACTTGGAGTTACCCGGAAATTGCTGGGCAACTAATTCCTAAACTGGCAAGGGTATTCGGTATTTTTGTGGTTATCTTGTTAATCGAATGGCGTATTGCACTGTTATTTTTGGTTTCCTTTGTATTTATTTTGGGCTTTAGTCTCAGGGATCTTAGACAATTAATTGCAGAGGAAAGGTTATTAGATAGACATCAAGAAAAAACTGAAAGTCATACTTCAGAAATTGTTACTAACGTCAAAACAGTCAAAGCTTTTGCCACAGAAGCAGAGGAATTGAAACGGCAGAGGCAACGCTTAAATCGTGAACTAAAATACATTTTGTATCGCCTCCACTTGGGTTACATTAAACTTTCTAGCTGGCAAAGAGCAGTAATCCAAACTTGTGTGTTTTCTGTATTGGCTTTGACTCTATTTGCCACTCTTAAAGGACAAATTTCTTTAGGACACTTTGTCACAACTCTGACAGTTTCTAGTATGGCTTACTCAGAACTCGAACCAATCAATGATATGGCTGAGACTTTTGCTCGTCGCTATGCCTCAATGATTCGATTTCATGAGTTCATGCTGCGTCCACTTGGTAGTGATGCCCCTGGTGTTATGCTAGATACGGCTGAAGCAGAGAAGTCCTACCAATTTACGGGCAAGGTTGAATTCTCCCATGTCAGTTTTAGTTATGACTCATCGCGCCCAGTATTAAGGGATATCAATCTGTTGATTGAACCCTATCAAACTGTAGCCTTAGTGGGTCGTTCTGGTTCCGGTAAGTCTACGCTAGTTAAGCTACTATTCCGCTATTTTGAACTACATCAAGGTCGTATTCTACTAGATGGCACAGATATCCGCCATCTGGATGTTACTGCTTTCCGTAGGCGTTTAGCGATCGTTCACCAGGAAGTAGATGTCTTTAACGGCACTCTTTTGGATAATCTCACCTATGGTAATCGCCAAGTTAGCTTCAAAAAAGTTCAAGAAGCTTGTCACATTGCCAGAGTAGATGAGGTAGTTGCACAACTGCCCCAAGGCTACTATACAGTGGTTGGAGAGCGTGGTGTGCGCCTTTCTGGTGGACAACGTCAACGGTTGGGAATTGCTCGCGCTCTTTTAGTTGAGCCAGATGTTTTAATCTTTGATGAAGCAACTTCCAGCCTAGATTATGAGTCTGAGCGCTCAATTCAATTAGCGATGAAGAGTATCCAAGGAACTTGTACTACGATTATCATTGCTCACCGACTCAGTACAGTTCGGGAAGCAGATAAAATAGTAGTTATCGACCAAGGTAGGATTGTAGAAGTCGGCAACCATTGGGAATTATTACGCCGCCAAGGAATTTACCAGCGCCTGCATTCGCTGCAAGAAACTGGTGAATTGTTGTAATCTACATTTCTTTACCCACCCATAGGGGCGCACGGTGGTGCCAAGGTGCACTGCCGTGCTTACACCACTACGTTGAGGACAAAGAATTGCACCAAATATAGCAGTTTTTACGCTTAGCAAAGTATAACGCCTCTTATGTTTTTGCCTGGATAAAGGAACTACATAAAGTCAACCAAAAAAAATAATTTCTCCCCATCTCCCCCTCTCCTTTCAAACAGGTGTACCTCACTCATATTGAATTAAGCTGCACCTACAGAAAGTTGATCATGTTCGACTACAAATACATTGGCATAAAGATTAGCAACAATTTGTTTGCCGTTAAGGGTTAACTCTAAGTAGTGTAATGAATCTTGTATGTAAGGATATACCCCTTGCCAGTAGAATTGAGCATAATTCTGGCGCAAGTCTCCTGGGTTGCGGTAGCCTAAGTGTTTATTAACACCAGTTTCCTCAAATTCATAGAATAGAGCGCTAACCTTCTTCAGATATCGAGGATCGCTAAGCTGTCCAATTAAATCAGCAGCTCTAACTAAGCCAGGGAGGTTTAGTGTATCCTGATGATCTTCATCCGATGGTACAGGGAAACGAGTTAATTCTACATTATGCTTGATTTCTGCAGCATCAATGAGTAAATTACCACCAAAGCGCTCCTTAATGAACAGTTTGCCTCGGTCTACATGAAAAGGTGTTAGGCTGGCATCACTTGCTCCTGGAGGTAAAGATACCATTTGATCATCTATACCAGTAGCGTAAAGTCCTTCACTAATTTGGTCTTGTCGGCAGACTCCTTTAACATAGCCGATATCATGGCAAAGCAAAGAGATAATGCCGTGCATCCAGTCTTCACAGGAAATACCACCCTCGCGAATATGTTTGCCTCGCAGAATTTCTTGCCCGACTAGAGTAACGAGGATTGTATGTTCGACATTGTGATAAAGGGCATCGCTGTTGGCGATGTTTTCTAATGCCATGCCACCAGCCCAGCCGATGATTTCTGCGTAGTCAGACTTCAAGCCTCCGTAGGTACGGTGGTAGCCTTCTTGAATCTGTTGGACAAAATGGTCAATGAGTATTTGTGTGGCGTCAAACATGTAGAGTTATCTCAGTTAAGGTATTAACGACTAGTTGCTGTACGATGCCGAAGGCTGAAATTTATACTGGAGATATTTAGATCCTACAAAAAACTTTGTGTTTAGTGGTGATGAACTATTTTTCACTTAACTATAGTCTTCCATAAGTGTAATCTCCTGCTCCACTGCCAGTCCCGCCAGAAAATTTCGGTCTTCGCTAATGTGAGGAAACTTCAACTGGGAATCTGGAATTCCTTTTTGCACCTGGCGCTGACGTAAGATTGCAAAACTACCAGGAGCCAGAATACGTAGTCGGGGAGGAGGCACCTCATCATGGCGTTTAAGTTTATAGCGCAGATTAATTTCCTTGAGTTTTTGGTCAAAGCGAAGTAGAAAAGCTTGGGTATTTGGGAGTGAATGATTGGGCGTGAGTTCAATGTTTACCAGATAATGAGCTGGGAATTCATTGGCAGATAAAGTAATACAGAAATCCTCTAGGGATAAGCTAAATTCTTGTTGTAAAGTTTGCATTACCTGAGTTACATGAAATTCAGTAGTCTTTTCCGTAGTAGAAGATAATAAACCACCTCGACGATAGCGAAAGACAATTATGGGAGTACTCTCATAAAAACCCAGTACCTCTACAACATCACCAATATCGTAGCGATAGAAGCCACTGTAGTTTGTCACTAAGATACGGTAGAGATTTCCTGGTTTTACTTCATTAGCGAGTAAAGTTTTAGGATGCTGTGCTTCCCATTCTTGTTCGGGAATAAATTCAAAAAAGCCCGTCTCAATTGCTAGAATGCTGCCATCAATATCTAGATCATGGTAAATACTGAAAGTGCCTTCAGCAGAAGCATAAACAGAACCAAATACAGGCGTTTCATCTAGGTAATCAGGAAAACGCTGAAAGTAGAAATCTGAGGTTCCTCCTCTGGCAGTACCAATGTAAGATAGGTCTGGCCAAGCTAATTTGGGAGTAAGTCTTCCGTGTGATTTCCAAATTTCACGCAGCTTAGCGGCACGGGCTGGTGCAGGAATGATAATCTTCTCTAATTGGAGCCGAATCTCCGGTTCTAGTTTTAACCAATTAGCAATTTCTCCAGTTTCCAAGTCCTCAATCAAATCTTTAGCGTAAAGCTGCAAATAGTTGCAAATGCGCAAGATGAGCATGGGGAAATTGGCGGCTATACCTCGCATTGACTCTTGGCGTAGAGCAAATAGCAAGCAGAGGTAATGGCGACTCAGGCTATCAGTTGGCTTTAAGGTTTGGTAAGGATGAGCAAATAGTTGCTCATACATTAGCTTACCCATGCGCAGAACCCCTGCACCTCCTGGACCATATTTGATGCCACCACTAGTAACTCCTGAGAGTTTACTGGAGTAGGTTACCATCAGTTTGCCAAATTTGCTTTTGCGGTAACGCAGCGCCTCGGATAAAAAGCCGATGCAAGTCAAGTTTGCCCATCCCAGGGAATTCTGAAAACGCCTAGTGACTGGGATCATTTTCTGTTTTCCTGTTGAACCACTAGTTGTATTCAGGTAAACAACGGGATCTGCAGTCAAAATATTCTTCTGACCCTTAGCAATGCGCTCAACATAGGGTTCATAGCTACTATAAGGCAGAACCGGAACCTGTTCTCGAAATTGTTCAATGTTTTTGATATACTTTAAGCCATACTCTCGTCCTAATTCAGTGTCTTGATAAGCTTGTAATATTTTGTACAAAAAACGTTCTTGTACTGCCAGAGTTTGGCGAGTTTTCTTGATAAAATTTTCCTTGGCTAGTTCAGCAGTGGTAGTCAAGAGTGGTAGCAAAAAGTTTGCCATTATATCCTCACACTAATTATCAAGATCTCAAATAAACTTCGTTTAATTTAAACAGATTTATGAACTTTTTACAAATTAGATATCTCCCAAAAACTCATTTGGGAATGGTAAAATAACAGCCCTAGCATGATTGTGGAGATTTCTATTAGATTCGACTCTGGGTATTTGTTAATTGTTATTCAGACAAAATCAAAATCCAGAGACAACAAAATTGCTCTCAACTCTAGTTGTTTGCCCAGTTTATCCCTTAGTTTTATTGGGTTTATCCAGGATACTGAAGATCCTAAATTAGAGCTAAACACATTACCATGAACAAGCCAACTATCAACAACTATGACTCAGTGATCGACAAAATCAGTGATTCAGTACCTCGTGTAAACATCTCATCCCTAACACCAAAAATTTTTGCCCAAAGATACCAAAAACCTGGAATACCTGTTGTTATCACTGGCATGCTGGAAAATGAACCTGACTGGAATCTGGATTATATCTGTGAAAAAATCGGGGATCAAGAGTTTATTTTCAGGAACTACCATCTAGAAAAAAATGATTCCCAACAACAAGAAGCCACAGTCGTAGGAAGTGGAGTAGCTTTAGAGAGAATGAAGTTCTCTGAGTATGCTGAACTCTTGCGCAACGGTAAGGCTTATGAAAGTGATATCTACTTAGGTAAAGGCCCACTCAAAAATACAACCCTAGCCCAGACGCCATCTTTCCAAACCATTGGAAAGCAGCTAGGTTTAACCAAGCCTGTTACCGGCTTCAATATGTATATGGGAGCAGGAATCCATAAATCAGGTTTGCATTACGACTTAATGGACAACACACTAATGCAGCTGCACGGTGCAAAAAAAGTTGTTTTGTTTCCCCCTTCTCAAATATATAATCTCTATCCAATTGAACTTTATCATCATTTTTTCCATGGGATGAAGCTACGTTCTTGCTTTAGTAGAGTTTCTACACAAAAGCCAGATTTAGAAACGTTCCCGAAATTAGAGCAAGCACTTGAGCATAAGCAAGAAGTAATAGTCCATAGCCACGAAACACTTTACATTCCTTCAGGATGGTGGCATGATGTTATAGCCTTAGGCGATGAAATGGTGTGTTCAGTAAGTCGTTTTTGGAGGGTATATCCAAGTACAAGAGCATTGCTTTCTTGGAGCAGGTATAGATCAGTAATTGGCTTTTTTTGCGCCATGCCATATACAACTTTGAGTTTAATAGGTGCTCTGTTTGGTAGCAACAAAAAGCAAAAGATCAGTGATATTTTGTATAGAATTTAACCTTTGTTCTTAAGCAAACTAGATAGAAATTTGACTCAATTGAAAGTACACTCCCAAGTAAACTAGCAAGCTAGGCTTTATCTTATAGGAGCTTTAGTTTTGCTCATTACCATGGTATTATATCCAGGGAAGTTGAACTGGTTTAAATGTAGTTTAGACCGTAGAAATGGTTAAGTACCGTCCACCATCACTGCTTCTGGCAAAATTTAACCTGCAATTAGAAGAAAAATGGTGATTTCTGGGAAAGTGCAAGTCTGAGGAGAGAGTAGGTGAGAGCGTTAATCAGCGCTTTTGTGGGTATTGGTTGCTTTACCCTGGCATTTGTGTTTGCTAGTCTAGCGGAATACTGGCTACATCGTCTGATGCATGTCAACGCTAGAATTGGTGAGCGTCATCGCGACCATCATCGCCGTAATGAGGGACAAGGCGTAGTATGGGAATTCCGCGACTATGTCAGAGGCTCTTTTGTAGCAATGTGTCTGGTGTTCTTGTGTTCATGGGATGCAGGATTGGGCTGGTTCATGGGTTCTCTATGCTACGCAGCTTTTTCAGCCTATGCCCATCAATTACAGCACGAAAATCCAACCAAGTGCTTCTGGATGGAAATGCCAGTCCATTATGTACATCACAAGTATGGCATGTGGGAACATAACTTTGGTTTAGCAGTAGACTGGTGGGATAGGGTTTTTGGGACTTACAAACCCGTAGAATGGCTCACAGAAGAAGAACTCCAACAACCTGAACGAGGCTATTTACAACTCCGTTGGTGGTAAAATACTTTGCTTTTTCCATAGTTGATTTTCACATAAGGAGAATTCCTTTGAACTATTTTCAAGAGGCAAAAGCCCACTTTATCGCCAGTCATCAGCATCCAATTAACAAAATTCTGCACCACCTAACTAACATTCTAGCGATCGCAGCGGCAATCTTACTATTTTATGACTGGCGGCTGACGTTAGTATGCTTAGTATTAACCCAAGTGTTTGCCCTAGGTGGACATGCCTTTATAGAGAAGAATAAACCAGCTTTTATCAAGTACCCAGCTCTAACTATCGTCGTTTCAATGTTGTGGTCTTTGGAAAACTGGTTTGGTCTGCGCCAAGCTTGGACTTACCTCAATCGCCAACAAGGGATTCAATAGAACCTCACTGAATCATCAACAAAGCCTCTAAAATCACTAATCACTAACCTACTTTTCATAAAACACTCGTACAATCATTAAATTGCTCGGTATGCTGCCGAGGCACAAACGAATCAAGGAGCTTTAATGTATCAAGGTTTACTGGTAATCGACGCCGACGCTCACAAGCTAGAAAATCCCTTGATCATGCGGGATTATATAGAACCAGAGTATTGCGATCGCGTCGGCTTAGTGATTGATAGTCTAGGAGATCAACGAGCAAGAATCGTAGACTTTAATCCTGCCACTGGTCAAAACGACTTGGTGCGTATGTTTCCGCAACCCCAAGGTTTAGGTAAAGGCGGCTTTAGGAACCTGCATCCAGATACAACTTTGGGTGCGATGTTCAATAAAGTGCGACTAGAACACATGGATCAAGAAGGCGTCGATGTCCAAGTGATCTACGGCACTCTCAACTTAATTTTTTCTAGCATTCTCGATAAAGATTTGGCAGTCGCCCTGTGCCGGGCATACAACAACTATATTGCCGATGATTGCCGGGGATATGATCAACGCCTCAAACCCATTGGTGTCCTACCACTTCAGGATGTTGAAGCTGCCGTAGCAGAAATGTATCGCTGCGTTAATGAACTGGGCATGGTTGGTGTCGCTGTTGCCCCCAACCTCCCAATTCCCCATCCCAAAGCGCCGCAAGCCTTCCCAGAAATTCGCACCTGTAAGTCCATTAGTCACCCTGACTTCCGTCCTATTCTCCAAGCAGCAGTAGACTTAGATATCGGTTTAGGCATTCACGGTGGTCCAGGTTCCTATATGGTTAGCGGCATTGCTGATCACACAGAAACCTTTGTCCTGACACACATTTTTGTGCAGCGCAACCAGCAACAGCTAGCCATGGCACGGATGGTTTTTGACGGTGCCTTTGAGCAATTTCCTAATCTGCGAGTAGGCTTTTTAGAAGGCGGTTGTGGTTGGGTGCCAGATCTTGCCCATGCCTTTCACGAGCATTGGGAAAAGCGCATCCGCGACTTTGATCCCAAGCATCCCTATCGCCCTTCGTTGATGGAATTCACCAAGCTGATGATTCAAGAAAAGGGCGGCGGCGACAATATCAATATCATCAGCAAGGCAAAAAACCTCTTCGATCTATTGTGGAATGCTAAACATGACCCCACTCAGATCGATGACCAAAGTCTCTACGAACACTACGATCTCCGCCACCGCGATCCCCTGGAATATTTTGAGAGGGGTCAAATCTTCACCTCCTTTGAATCAGATGATCCCGGCCCAGCCTATCTGCACATTGCCATGGGAGAAACGGGCAAACGCCTAGCTTGCTTCTCCGGTGATTATGGTCACTGGGATGGTGTCCTCAGAGACTGTGTAAAGGATGCCGCAGCAGTTGCCGATTATGATCACCAACATCTAGGACTACTGCTAGGAGGCAATGCCTTGACCTTCTATGGCGATCGCTTGCGTCAATCAATACCTGCTAAAAATATGGTGAAGAGCCTTTAGTCTCAACTATCTTGGTTGACTAACGACTTGGAAGGTTTTATTGGGTATATCCCAACACCAGCAAAAATAAATGGAGATTTGAATAGGAAACTAGCACTTAAGGCTACGCTAAAACCTTGACTAAACTAAGTCTACTGAGGTGGACTTAGTTTCTTTATCTCCAGATTTCTCGTTTGTGAGCAATTGGCTGATGTGGGGATGCTCCCTATTAAATTTTGGAGGTTAAAAGCCTGTAATGTTAGTAGAGTAACTTGAAATATTTAACCTTCGAGTCTTCCAACTTACCCTGCTCCTAATCCTGCGGAGTTCCAAGTCAGCGGTAAAGAGAACGCTTTACAAAGGGGTTCTGCTTGAGAGTGCAGGAAGGGCTAATCTTGGGATTCTCTTGCAGAGTAAGCCCTATAGCCTTCTGAATTCAAAACCCTTGTTAGTATGAGACCTCAAGTTTAATGCGAATTTTACTCCTATATCCCCTCTTCCCCAAATCCTTCTGGTCTTTTGACCGAGTGCTAGACCTAATTGGGTGCAAAGTTACGCTTCCACCTTTAGGCTTAATTACAGTTGCCGCAATCTTGCCACAGAATTGGGAGTTCCGCTTAGTAGACCGAAATATCAGCTTTGAGACTGAAGCTGATTGGAAATGGGCAGATTTGGTAATTGTTTCCGGCATGATTGTTCAGAAACCAGATTTGCTGGAGGTGATTAGTAAGGCAAAGCAGCGGGGCAAACTGGTTGCTGTCGGTGGACCCTATGTTACTTCTACTCCTGAGGAAGCACAGCGAGCAGGAGCAGACTTTCTAATCTTGGATGAGGGCGAGATTACTTTGCCGCTATTTGTTGAGGCTCTAGAAAGGGGAGAAACTTCGGGGGTATTCCGTGCCAACGGCAACAAGCCTGATGTCACTAAAACTCCAATTCCCAGATATGACCTCCTGGACCTAAAATCCTACAGCGATATGTCGATCCAGTTTTCGCGGGGTTGTCCCTTCCAGTGTGAGTTTTGCGACATCATTGTACTCTATGGACGCAAGCCACGCACCAAAAACCCTGCACAGGTTATGGCTGAGTTGCAGACTCTCTACGACTTGGGCTGGCGGCGCAGTATCTTTATGGTCGATGACAATTTCATTGGTAACAAGCGCAATGTCAAGCTCTTGCTGCGGGAGCTTGCCCCTTGGATGAAAGAGCGCGGCTATCCCTTCCGTTTTGTAACTGAAGCTTCGGTAGACTTAGCACAGGATGCCGAGCTGCTGGAGCTGATGATTGCTGCCAACTTCGCTGCTGTGTTTGTGGGCATTGAAACACCAGATACAGATAGCTTAGCTTTAACTCAAAAATTCCAAAATACGAGGAATTCACTAATCGAATCTGTCCAAAAAATTAACCGCTCAGGTTTGCGAGTCATGGCTGGTTTTATTATCGGTTTTGATGGGGAAAAACCAGGGGCAGGCGATCGTATCATTAATTTTGTCGAAGCAACTGGCATTCCTCAAGCAATGTTTAGTATGCTTCAAGCTTTGCCGACAACAGCTCTATGGCATCGACTCGAGAAAGAGGGGCGTCTGCTAGAAGGAAGTGAAGAGGCAAATATTCATCAGGGAACATTGATCAATTTTATCCCTACTCGTCCGATAGAAGATATAGCTCGGGAGTATGTTCGTTGCTTCTGGGAGCTCTATGAGCCAGAACGCTATTTGGCGCGAGTCTATCGGCACTTCCTACAGATGGATCCTGCGGCACAAAACAAGAAGAAGTTCAAGATGCCGCAATTAGTTTATATCCGAGCATTAATGATCATTTTTTGGCGGCAGGGATTCAAGCGCAAAACCAGGTGGCAATTCTGGCGTCAGCTCTTCTCAATCGTGCTCAAAAATCCCAGTGTGTTTGAAAGGTATCTAGTTAATTGCGCCCACCTTGAGCATTTCTTAGAGTACCGTCAAATTGTGCGGGATGATATTGAAGGGCAGTTGGCCCAGTATTTGGAAAATAAAGCTAATTTGCAGCCCTTAGTGAAGGTTTAAAGCTTGATTGTTCTACCGCAAGCCTAGGATGCATCTTCCTGTTATCCGGATTTAGTAAAAACTAGACCGAATTTACAAAAAGATACACCCTGATGAGTAACCTCAGCTCCCCGCTGGGGTTTTTTTATAGCCCTTTACACAGCAAAGGTAGCGATCAGCTTTGCTGGTGCCAAAGGCAATCGCATTCGGGTTATGGAAGTGCATGAAACGACCTAATTTCATGATACACATTATGGTTGATTTGTAAAGTACATAACTTCTGATAACTTATTTTAATATTTCACTTTGTAAAAAAAACAATTGCAAGCGCTATTTGTGCAGTATTTTTTCAAGTATAAAAAATCATTTCTTGCTCACTGCCAAGACAAACAAATTGAACAAAAACCTTAAGGAGAAATAAATGAATACTTTTGATGACCCTGTACTGCCTAATTACTCATACCTTGGCTATTCCTATAACATCCTCAAATTAGATCCTACTGATCTAATGGAGATAGAAAGCGACAAAAATTTGAAGGACGATCCACCACCTGCAACCAACCCGAGAAATGTAGTGGATCTCAATGCCCAGGGATTTGAACCTGCTGGAGATCAGCCCTATTTAAAGCCAAAGAATACAATTTACCTGTCTACTCCTTCAATGACAGACGAAGTATTTGCCAAATATCAACGGAATGTTTCCGAATATTACGAACAACATACCTCTGCTTTGTCACTTGGTCTAGGTCTGTTTGGTGGTATCTTTGGTTTTACTTTCAGTCGTAGTTATAATAGGTTTGTTCAAGAAAGCACTGATAAGACACGACTAGCTGTTTACTCTCATCAGTATGTGCAGAACCACAGACTAGCTTTAAGTGAGTCTGAGAATGCGGTAGTTGATCAAATCAAAAGATACTTTAAGTTAGGGCAAGAATTTCAGAACCGAGTTAAGGAACTTCCCAATTCCCGAGATGATGAAGAAGACCGGGAAAAATATAAAAACTTCATCGAAGATGTAGGCACTCACTATACCTGGCAAGTCGGTTTTGGAGGAAGGAAAAATAACTATTCCTACATTAGCAAAGATTCCTATGAGCGTTTGGAAGGGGAAGGCACAAATGTTAATCTGGGAGCTGAGTGGTCATTTAAAAAAATAACTGGACAGGTAGGGGCTGATTTTGAAGAAGAAAATATGAGGCGTTTTCAGGAAGAAGCAGCCGATTACTACCATAAAATAGTCACAGAAGGAGGTAGTGTAGGAATAGCTGATCTTGAAGATTGGGTACAAACTATTCCAGATAATCCTGTACCAGTCAAAATTAAAATTGCCCTGGTTTATGAGCTTCTAATTCCAGAATTGTTTGAAGATGAACCCGAGATTAATCTCAAACGGCAATTAATGGAAGATGCATACCAAGACTATCTCAAGGAAAATGGTATCCCTGGCGAAACCAGACCAGTATTAACAGTAGTGTATGACTATAATGATCAGTTATATCAGTGTGATTATACTGCTCTAGAATGGCCACCAGAAGAGAACAATAACCTGGAATGGAATAAGGGCATTCAAGTAGCGCCAAGTGCAGGACAATATCATGCAGTTGCTTGGTATGAAAATAAGGAAACCCTTTACTCAGTATTCTTTCCCATGTATCCGATGAGAGGATTAGGTTACTCAGAAGTATATCAGTTTGGATGGGCGACAAAATTACTATCTAATAATGACACTTCTATTTATTACTCGGAGATGGCACTTGCAGAGTTTAATGATAAACTTTACTGCGTCTTCGTCGCTACTCCCGAAACTCCGAGATTCTGTTATACAAGCTTTGATCGCAACAACAACGCTTGGACTTCTCCTAAACAAATCGGCAATTACGTACCTAAAAGCAGTCCAGCAATTGCCGCATATAACAACAAACTTTATTTGGCTTGTCGACATGAGGATAATCTTAATGAAGCTTACTATAGTTTGATTGCTATGGACAAGTCAGAAAATTGGGAACATGTGTATAATGCTGGTCATGACGGTGAACTACGCCAGTTAGGAATTGCACTATTCGAGGATAAGTTGGTCGTAGGTGTAACAAACACTAACAAAGATGGTCGTTACATGCTTAGATACTCTGTATACAAGGATGACAAGTGGTTAGGGGGTGGAAGCACACCTACAGAAGATCCCGCTTTCTTCACTACGCTGATGGAATTTAATAATAAGCTTTTCTTCGTCTACAATACAAATGATAGGCGTCTTTTCTTCTGCACGGCTGAATTTGATTCTCATGGCACTCATCTTAGATTTTCTCAACACAAAAGAATAATGAACAATAACGCATTATTTTTTGATGTAGCAGTCAGAAAATCAAACCTTCCTCTATTTCCCCCTAAGATGAATTAATTACTAATTGATCGAGCCTCAATCCCGTAATCAAGCCCAGCAAACCTCTAGGAATGCTGGGTTTTATTACTCAAGTCAAACTACTGAGAATTAGCCGAAATTCGGTTACAGGCTCCTTTGGATCATTGCGCCCCATATATCAATATTGTGTTTAGGGATTGGTTTTTACTTATGTCGGGGCGTCTCCGTGTCAGCCCTATCTCAACCAGCAACCTTCATCAATGTCACAGGTACTTATTGCTAAAGCCATTACTACAAACAATGTACATTTTTAGAGCTGCCACACCACTACAGTATGCTTGATCTTGATTTGATCAATGACCTCTAATCAATTTTTCTAGTTTTATGGGAAATGCAAAATTGAGATGCCATCGATCTAGATTGGGAAGATTGCCCTTGAAAATGTTTTGTCTGGGAGTGGGGCTTACTTTGGCAGCATTGGGGGTTTTGTCTATACCAAGCTCAGCAGAGAGTAATTACTTACAAACGCAGCTTAAGGTTGAGGCTAAAAAGCCCCTATCGCAAGCAAAACACACCAAACGCTGGATTGAAATTGATTTGTCGCAGCAGCGATTAGTGGCTTGGGATGGCAAAACTGCTTACTATGTATTCACGATTTCAACGGGGAAGTCCTCTACTCCAACTCCCACTGGATCTTATTCTATTCAATCAAAGTATCGCTCAACTCGAATGCGCGGTCGAGGTTACGATATACCTAATGTTCCCTATGCTATGTATTATTACGGTGGCTATGCCTTACATGGTGCTAACTGGCACAATAATTTTGGCACACCTGTCAGTCATGGCTGCATTAACTTGCGGGTACGTCATGCTCGTTTGTTATATAACTGGGCATCTGTAGGTACTACTGTTGTGGTTCATCATTGAAATCAAGAGCGGTGTAGGAGGTTTGGGAAGGGTGGAAGAAATCTGTAAACAAAAATCTCCCTCTTTTCTCCCTCTTTCCTCTTTCCTCACACACACACTCTTATTTCCCTGTGTACTAACTTTACGCCTTTTCCAAAATTATATTCCCTAATTTTTTTTCTAAGATTTGGGATAACTTGGTAATTATGGGGTCAATTTCAATATTAAACATTGACCCTATAATGTTGTCACCTAAGTTAGTTTTTTGAAGGGTCTCTGGATAAAGTTCAACACAGATTAAACTTTGGTTAATATCTTTAATTTGCAAAAGCACTCCATCTAAATAAACTTGATCTTTGATATCTAAATAAGTTAATAAAGAATTATTCCACTCGGCTTTAATTTTAACTATACCTTCTGGAGATTCTTCCCTAGAAATTAACTTACACTGACCGCAGGGGATGCCATAAAACAAACAACCTGATATTTCTTCACCAAAACGTATAGCCCTTTCTAAGTTTACTTGCCTTACCTGTTGATATTGTTTAGCTTTTTCCCAAGAAGACAAATAAAATTTTAATCTATTTTTACCTCCCAAGTTTTCTTTTTCTAGAATTGTGAGTGCTCGTCCATTAACAGCAATAGTTGATTTGATGTCAATTTCAGAATATAGTTTTTCGGAAGTATTAATAATCAGTTCTATGCCAGATGGTATCTGTTCAAGTTTGCTGACTATCCCCGTTTCTTTGATAAGTCCAGTAAACATAATTTCTGATTTTAAATTTATGTCTGACCACTTAATAAATTTACCTTGTCTCCCTCTATTACACTCTCTTTCTTTCAAATCTTGCCGTTGAAGTTTGCCATCAATTGGCTCTATCCCACTGCTGTTTCTCTACAGAAACAACATCTGGCAAAGAACGACCAACTAAATACAACCAAACTAAACCAATTATTCCCAGAGCGATCGCTCCTAAACTTACCACTTGAGCAATGCGTAATGGACCCAGCATCAGGCTATCAGTACGAAAACCTTCAATCCAAATGCGACCAAGGCTATAGCCTACCATGTAAATTAAAGCTAAAGTACCTACTTTTAAATGTGGCTGCCTACGTAAATCTTTAAAAAACAAACTCATCAGCAACCCAAAAACTAACAAATTCCATAGAGATTCGTAGAGAAAGGTAGGGTGAAAGTATTCAAAAGTAATATACTCTAGAGGACGCTGTTGAGGAGGAATGTAAAGCTTCCAAGGCACATCTGTGGGACGTCCAAAGGCTTCCGAGTTGAAAAAGTTACCCCAACGCCCAATTGCTTGACCCAAAATTAGGGAAGGAACCACCAAATCTGCCAAGAGCCAGACCGATATTTTCTGGATGCGGGCAAAAATAATCGCTGCTAAAATACCTCCTAAGATCGCACCATGAATCGCAATGCCACCCCTCCAAATCGCGATAATTTGATCGGGGCGCTGGGCATAATCTTGCCACTTAAATAGAACATAGTAGAGCCTAGCACAGGGAATTGCTGCCAGCACCAGCCAGATTACCAAATCTCCCAACAACTCTGGATTGACATGACGGCGCTTTGCTAAATATTGACAGAGACTGACTCCAATCAAAACTGCTGAGGCAATTAATAAACCATACCAGCGGATGGGCAGCGGTCCTAGTTGAAATATAATTGGTCCTGGAGAAGCAAATTGAAACGCCAAGGTTAGAGGAGATATTGCTTGTAGCATTTATTTGTTGCAGAAGGAGCAATTGCAGTTCCAGTTTAATTTTAAGTTGCTTTGTCTTCTTTAGATATAGCTAAAAAACGGTGGGGTATCCCGTATCGTCAATAAGGCTTGGTTCCTGTCTGATGGAGTACCGAGAGCCGCAAGGAAGCCCGCGCTATACTTCGGAGTGAGGTTAGCGTCGGGAGTATGTCACGTGAGTAAATCAAATCCAGCCCTAGCAATTGAACCACTGTTGGGCGCTTCCTTATCAGAGTTAACTCAATGGGTACAGCAGCAGCAACAGCCAGCTTATCGGGGGCGTCAACTTCACAGCTGGATTTATCGACAAGGGGCGCGAACACTAGGGGAAATTTCAGTATTCCCCAAACAGTGGCGCGAAGCCATGGCAGATCGTAGCATAGGTCGCTCTAGCTTACAATATCGCCTCGAAGCTCCGGATGGTACAGTTAAGTACCTGCTAAAACTCTCCGACGGTCAAATTATCGAAACTGTAGGTATTCCTACTTTCTCAAATCAAAACTTAAAAGCACGCACTGAGGGAAGAGAATCTGTTAAAAATCAAACATCCCTTGAACGCCTTACAGTTTGTGTATCTTCACAAGTAGGTTGTCCCATGGCTTGTGACTTCTGTGCCACTGGCAAAGGAGGATTTACCCGCAACCTAGCACGGCACGAAATAGTAGATCAAGTACTAACAGTACAAGAAGACTTCCGACAGCGCGTCAGCAATGTGGTGTTCATGGGTATGGGAGAGCCTTTGCTGAATCTAGATGCAGTTGTCGGTGCTTTAGGCTCCCTTAATCAAGATGTGGGCATTGGTATGCGATCGCTAACTATCTCTAGTGTGGGCATTCCCGGCAAAATTCGTCAACTAGCCGAGTACCAACTGCAAGCTACCTTGGCGATAAGTCTGCATGCCTCGAATCAACAACTAAGAGAACAACTAATTCCCAGTGCCAAGCACTATCAGCTACAGAGTTTATTAAATGATTGTCGAGAATACGTCAAATTGACTGGTCGCCGAGTTACCTTTGAATATATCCTTTTGGCTGGACTCAATGATCTACCGGAACACGCTTGCGAGTTAGCAGGTTATCTACGCCGATTCCAGAGTCACGTCAATTTGATTCCCTACAACCCCATCAGTGAGGTTGATTATAAGCGCCCCAGTCGCCGGAGGATTCAAGCCTTTGTCGAAGCTTTAGAAAAGCAACACATTGCCGTTAGTGTACGTCGTTCACGTGGTTTAGAAAAGGACGCAGCCTGCGGGCAATTGAGAGCTTCAAGAAGTGTATAAGGGCAGAAATATATATAAATTCAGCAATGTAAGCATGAGTAGAAATTATTATTTACTTTGGAGTTAAACTAACAAAAAAAATATTAACTAAAGAAAGAAAGTAAGAAAGTAATTATGTCTGAACTTCCTGTGCTAAATACCGACGCCATTTGGGCAATTATCAATGAGGAAATTGATGACGACACAGTCAATCAGCTACTCTGGCACCATTTAGGCTATCGCTATGACCAAGATTTAAACCAGTGGGACACCACAGAGGTTCCTAATGAATGGCAAGAGGCATACCCAGAGCCGCCAAACTTTATTGAAAGTCGCCCTGCAACTGTCAAATTGACCCGTTCTATTCCTAAACCTAATAAACAGCTGTTGAAAAAGCAACTGGGTTTTCAAGGTTATAAAATAGGCGAATTTACCCCCCGACAGGCTCGCAGAGCTACAGCAGCAAGTTGGCTGTTGAGCCATATGCAAGAGGAAGTTGCCCAGAAATCCTAATTATGCTATGCTACGCTGCCGGTTAATGGCTCATCATTCATGGATGAACCATGAACTAAGTACCTGAACAAAAATAAGGCTTGCTGGTTGGGGTTAGAAAGTATTTACTAACCACGCGAAAATCTTCTCAGCCAATTCTCAGTTAACGTTGTTACTTTTTAATAAATAATGGGAATTATACAAATAGACCCCTCGCAATTAGTGAGTTAGCTGTATGCCCATGGATTGAGCCTAAGGACTCAATCCTCTTAGTGAGTAACCAATGCTCAGTTGACAAGGGTGTAGTCTACCTTACATAACTTGATCTATTGCATACGAAGTGGGTATCTATCTCCAGTCGGGTGTTGAACTTGCTGAAGATGTGCCAAAGTGATAATTGAGATGCCAAAGAAGATGAGTTCGAGTTCTAGTAGAGTGTCAATTTTGCTTGAAATGTGCAACTTTTATGATATAATGGAAATCGAAAAGATATTTTCACTACGCGGAGGGCAGACCCTTTAAATCAAGCACTTGACTCTCAATATTATACTTCAGATGCTAAATGGGTAAATACTTGGAAATTTCTGACCATATTCAGAGTCATTGAGCCTTAATGATTATGGTGCAGACAGCTAAACAAAAATTGCTAGGAGTAAAAGGCATCCTAACCTAATCGGTAGGTTGTCAGTACCGAAAACAGCTACAGCAATTAAAGTTAAAATCATGCTTAGGTGTATAACCATCGACAAAGCTCACGAACACAAAAACTACCTCTCACGTGGTGAGCAAGTATTGGCGAAAGAAACTTCTGAGTTAATCAGGAGAAAAGATGACATATCCAATAATGAAAGCAATTTAAGCCAAATCCTAAGCAATTATCCTCAATATGCTCACGCTCACAAAAACAAGGGTTTGGTCAATCTCGGACTCAATGATCAACACCAAGTAATAAAATACTACGATCAACTGCTGCAGATCAATCCCAACCTTGCTGAAGTTTATAGAAGACGCGGCAAACTCCGTGAGGATTTAGGAGATTACCAAGGAGCAATTGAGGATTATAACCAAGCTTTACGGATAAATCCTCTGCTGACTAAAGCTTATACTAACAGAGGCATTGTTTTCTCTGCTATCGGCGAGTATCAACAAGCTATTACTGATTTCAGCCACATCTTGCAACTCAACCCCAATGATGCTTGTGCTTACTACAATCGGGCAGTTGCTTACTATAAGTTAGGCGATTACGACAGAGCTCTGAAAAACTATACTCGAGCCCTGTTGAATAACCCTAACTTGATCGAGGCTTACGTAAGCCGTGGTAGTCTTCGCATTGAATTAGGCGACAAATGGGGCGCAACAGAGGATTATATCCAAGCTGTGAGGCTCAATCCTGACTTTGCCGCCAATCCGAAAACAAGTAGTTAGGTCAAAATGGCAATAGAGCCTTATGCTTGGCTAGAACAATCCCTTGCCACCATTAGCCGTGCCAATTGGTTCCGCTCAGTGCAAACGATCAAAAGTCTGCCTGGAGCAGTGGTACAACTAGAAGGGCGGGATGTAATCAACTTTGCTAGTAATGACTATCTGGGACTCAGTGGCGATTGCCGCTTAATCGAAGCAGCAGTTGCAGCTACAAAGGAATATGGTACTGGTAGTACTGGTTCTCGACTACTCTCAGGTAATCGAGAAATACATCGAAAATTAGAACAAGCGATCGCTTCCTTAAAACAAACTGAAGATGCTTTAGTATTTAGTTCTGGTTATCTAGCAAACTTAGGAGCTATCACTGCTGTAGTTGGGAAGCGAGATTTAATTTTAGCAGATCAATACAATCACTCCAGCCTCAAAAATGGGGCAATTTTAAGTGGTGCGACAGTAGTTAATTATGCTCACTTACATCTCGAAGATTTGCACAAGCAGTTAGCTCAACACAGGAAAAATTACCGCCGTTGTCTAATTGCCACCGACAGCGTTTTCAGCATGGATGGGGATCTTTGTCCTCTACCAGAAATATTAGCAATTTCAGAACAATTTAACTGCATGGTGCTGATTGATGAAGCACACGCGACTGGAGTCTTAGGGGCTACAGGTGCTGGCTGTGTAGAACATTTTGGCTGTACTGGACAAACCTTAATTCAAGTTGGCACCCTCAGTAAAGCTCTAGGCAGTTTAGGCGGATATGTCGCTGGTTCAACTACCCTCACTGACTTCCTGCGAAATCGTGCACCCACCTGGATTTATGCCACTGGCTTATCCCCTGCTGACACAGCGGCGGCATTAGCAGCCATAGAGATAATCCAACAAGAACCAAATCGTCGCACTCAACTTAGTAAAAATGCGGATACTCTCAAGCAGCTAATTATAAAACAATTACCTCAACTAAAACTATTGCCTTCTGAGTCACCCATTCTCTGTTGGCAATTGGATAGTGCTGCCGACGCCCTTGCTGTTGGCAAAAAACTGCAAGCTGCTGGTATTTTTGCTCCTGCCATTCGCCCCCCTACCGTTCCTAGTAGTCGGATTCGGCTCTCAGTGATGGCCACTCATGAGTTAGCTCATTTACAGCAACTAGTGGATGCTTTAGCCAATATAGTTCATGAGTTAATGAACAATCAACAATGAACAATAAACCAGCTGTGGTGTGAACTCAGGCTCAGTGAATGTCTTTTAGAGTTTTCTTTGAGTGTGGATCGCTAGTGTAATGTAGCTTAATAAAGCTATCAAAGGCGTACCATGCCAAGACATACCAAGGAATTGCCTCCAACATCAGACCTTTGGCAATGAACTGCCGCACTGATAGCATACCAAAAGCAACAGGTATTAGAAACCGCAAATCAACCGTACTATCGGTTGCTCGTGCAACTCGCTGATTCCAATCAGTAACTATACTCATAATGCCAGCTGCTGCTTCTGATTTTCCCCTAGTGTCAACTAATTCTCTGTCACTAACATCAAGAAGCATCACACCCAAATCTCGCAAAATAGCGCAGATATCACCAAAATTGAGGTGTTCTTGGGCGTAGAAGAGAGTAATACTACCAGTATCTCCATTAGCTCGCGCCCGATAAATCTCAAGACGCTCTTTCAGCGCCCTGATAATGCCTTCAATCTTATCTGGTTGGCGATGCTTATGGGTGAGACGAAACCTAAGTCTTCCTGGTGTCTTACTTACTGTGTAGGCATGGATTGGCAAGGAACCATTGTTTAGTGCTTCTTCCTTAACTGGTAGTTTCTTAAAGTTATTTCCGATAATCATTAATTTAGCAAACTCTCCTGGCCACTGCTTAAAAAAGGATGGGTCAAGAAAAACCCCATCCCAAGAAACTTGTTGGTTTGTACTGCCCAGGGCAAGCTTTACATGTACTTAGGGAATACCAATAAATAATTTACCCAAGATGGTATTGCAAACGAGACCTTGTTCGAGAAATAAAGTGAGCTAGAAGCTTACACTACTTCCATAAAATTGGATATTTTTTGATTTGAAAGCCCCTAAACCAACCCTTGGCAGTACCTCTAGCTAGCCTCAGGATGGGTGGAAACTACCTCAATTTCGGATTTGGTTTGCTGTTCTGCAAGTTCAGCCTTGGACTCTGCTACTAGATCTTCAAAAAGCTCACCGGTTTCTTCGATAATCCCCTTGCTCTTTTCATAGAAAACAATTCCGCTTTTGATTGCAGCCTTGGCAATAGGTTTACCCACTTTTGCAACAGCAGGAATTAGCAAAGGTATAAGTGCTAAGGCACCAATGCCTGCCGCTACACCAGGAACTCCCATATCTTCAACTACGTTCTCAAATAGATCTTCAGGTTTGATTGCCATAGTGCACCTCCTACTACAAAGTGTTTTAGGTAAATAGTAATACTAACACACAATACTCTTAAATTTAAACTAAATCCCTCCTGCAATTGGATATTTTTTGATTTGCCACTCCCCTACTTCTCCCCATCTCCTCATCTCCCCATCTCCTCATCTCCCCATCTCCTCATCTCCTCATCTCCATTGACCAAACTGCGACGACTACTAAAAATTGGTCGCAAACCGTTCATACCAGCAATCACACTGGAACCATTATTAAACAGGGTTGCTGCCATGGGGTGGAGGCCAACTGTTGCTGCCAGGGCTAACCCCGAGAGGTTAGGCACAGCCACAATACCTGTATTCTGATCAATAATCTGTTTGGCATATCGCGCGATCGCAATTGCTTCTGTCAAACCGCGCAGGTCATTTTTCATCAGCACCACGTCTGCCGTCTCGCGGGCAACATCTGAACCATCCTGAAATGAAACCGAAACGTCTGCATAGGCTAAACCAGCAGAGTCATTAAGCCCATCTCCAACAAAGGCCACTGTTTTACCTTGATCATGTAACCTCTGGACAACCTCTGCTTTATGTTCGGGGAAAGCCTCTGCATGAATATATTCCGGCTCAATTGCCAATTCCCTAGCGACAATTGTCGCTCGTTGTCGATTATCACCAGTGAGCATGTGGATTTGAGCCCCCAGTGCTGTTCGCAGTTGTGCAATTACTTGCCGACTCTCTGGGCGCAGTGGATCTGTGTATTGTAGTGCCCCTTGCAACTGACCATTGCTGGCAACATAGATTGTTGGGTAACTCTTTCTCTTAAGCTCTGGATGAGTCCGATAGAGCTGCTCCAGGCTAACCCCTGCTTGCTGAAGAAAGCGATCGCTACCCACTAAAACATTGTGTCCTTCTATTTGACCACGGATTCCGAAACCCACTTGATACTCCCACTCTCCACGTGGTAGTACTCTCACTCCTTGCAATTTTGCATAGCGCATCACAGCTTCGGCCACTGGATGAGTGATGCGTTGCTCGAGCGCCGCAGCTATTTCTAGCACCTGTTGTGGAGTGATTTCAGGTCCTACAGTTTTAATATCGACAATTGAGACATTTCCTTGAGTCAAAGTCCCCGTTTTATCAAATACAATCGCATCAACCTGACACAGTTGTTCTAAAGCCCGTCCACTGCGAATCAAAATGCCGCAACGCGCCGCCTGAATCATCGCTGCCATCACTGTGGTTGGCACGGAAACGCGAATGCCTGTGGCGAAATCGATGGTTAACACTGAGGCAGCCCGAGCTGGAGAGCGGGTAGCAGCAAATACAGCCCCTCCCAGGAGCAGAGTTGGCAGTACGGCACGGTCTGCAATTTTAGCTGCATAATTTTCAATACGGGTATCATGGATGGGCGCAGCTTTAATAAGTTGAATGGTACGTCCAGCAAGGGTATCAGCCCCTAAACGTTCTGCCAGAATATAAAGTTCTCCCTCCCTTACCAAGGTTGAGGCATAGACGACCTCTTTTTTAGTCCGCACCACTGGCATCGACTCGCCTGTCAGTTTTTGCTCGTCAATGAGTGCCGTTCCTTTGATAATGTGACCATCTACTGGGATTTGCTCTCCTGGATAGACAATAACTGTCTCCTCTGGCTGCACCTGTTCAATGGGAATTTGCTGCTTTTGACCTTCCCTTTCGACCCAAACCAACTGTCCGAGGGAGCTGAGTAGATCCAGAGTCTGACTCTTAGAAGAACGAGCAGTATTATCTCGAATCGCCTCTCCTAGTTCAATCAGAGCGATCATACTGCTAGAGGTTAAGAAATGGCGCTGGGCAGTGATAATCGCAATTGCTGCTAGGTCGAGAAAATCAGAATTGAGTCGGTTTTCCTCCCTAATGCATTCGAGGGCTCGTCGCGCCACAGGTAAGGCAGCAATGGCGATACTTCCTCCGATAATTACTGGGGAAATAGATAATCCCACCGGACCAGCTAGAAGAGAAAGTACACTGACTAAAACTGGCAGCCTCAGTCCTGACCAAGAATTACCCTCTTCCCCCGTCAGTTGCTGAGTTGATACTGGTTTAGAAGGGGTTGAGGGAAACTCCTTACTGGCTAGTTCAATCAACTTAGCCAGATGCAAGGACATTTGGGTATCGGAATATTTAGTAGGAATGTAGCCAATAACAACGGAGCTGGCTGCACTTTTGAGGCGGACTTCCGTAATTTGGCTATCGGCTGCTAGCAACATTTGTAGCCGGTGAGCATATTCTCGGTCATGGGCAATCCGAGGGACGCGAAAGCGTACTCTTCCAGGAATTGCTTGTACAGAGCGATAGACCACTTGAGGAGAGTTTTTGACTCTCTTCGTCTTGTTAGTGATATAGGTCAGTTTTTTAGCGTGCTGCAGTAGTCTCAGCAACTGCGACTGCGATAGTTTACTGGTATCAAAAGTAATCAACAAACTACCAGTTACCTCATTTGCACAGACTGCATAAATTCCATCTTGCTGCCGCAGTCGTTGTGCTATAACCTCTAGCATTCCTCCATAACTATTGTTGACAGCGCGGATCCTCAAACGACCAGCAAGAGAATGCACAACTTTCACTCCGCTCTCTAAACGAGGTGCTGCCATACTAACCATTGGCTTTAATCCAAGATATTATTTAGGGATAAGGTTAACAATAGGTTAAGTCCCTATCATCATTGTAAGCTCTTTTACCTATTTACTACTAAGAAAAAAATTATGCATTTCTCAAACCAAACAACCTAAACTTATGGTGAAAGATGAAAATGTCTCAATCTTTGCTAAAGTTTTGTTGATTTTCCTAATCTTTCCCTTAATAAAGTAATTTCCAGATTTTACAGTTAAGAGCAAGCCTGTTTATTTTATAGAGAGGTTTTGCCCAGTTGTGATGGTCTCGCCCCCACAAGCGATTTTTGCAGACTGTGGCACAATTAACGGGACACAAATCATGCATGTAAACACAGTCCGTGTGCTGAAAAAATTTTATGAGTAAGTTTGTTTTTGTAACCGGTGGCGTGGTCTCTAGTATAGGCAAGGGAATAGTCGCTGCCAGTCTAGGGCGTCTATTAAAATCCCGTGACTATTCTGTCTCGATTCTCAAGTTAGATCCATATATTAACGTTGATCCTGGAACTATGAGCCCTTTTCAGCATGGAGAGGTGTTTGTGACAGCAGATGGGGCGGAGACAGATTTAGACTTGGGACACTATGAACGCTTTACCGATACTCTGATGTCCCGCCTCAATAGCGTCACCACAGGCTCAATCTATCAAGCGGTGATCAATCAGGAGCGTCGCGGCGACTATATGGGAGGAACGGTGCAGGTAATTCCTCATATCACTAATGAAATTAAAGAGCGTATCTACCGAGTTGCTAGTAACACCAATCCCGATGTCGTGATTACAGAAGTCGGCGGTACAGTGGGCGATATCGAATCCCTGCCATTCTTAGAGGCAATTCGCCAGTTACGTAAAGATGTTGGGCGCAATAATGTGCTTTATATGCACGTAACCCTATTGCCTTGGATTGCCTCTGCTGGTGAGATGAAAACCAAGCCCACTCAACATTCGGTCAAGGAATTGCGCTCCATTGGCATTCAACCAGATATTTTAGTCTGTCGCTGCGATCGCGCCCTACAGCCTGGTATTAAAGAAAAACTTTCGGAATTCTGTGATGTTCCTGTAGAGTCAGTGATTACTGCTGTCGATGCTAGAAGTATCTATGAAGTACCGATAATTTTAGAGCGAGAAGGGCTAGCAGAGCAAGCGCTAGATTTATTGAACCTGCCCCAAAGGCAACCAGATTTAAGACAATGGCAGACTCTAATTAAACGTCTCTATAACCTCACCCAACAAGTTGAAATTGCCCTTGTCGGGAAGTATATAAGACTCAGCGACGCCTATTTGTCAGTGGTAGAAGCTTTGCGACATGCAGCTATTGCCATGGGGATCGACCTCACAATTCGCTGGGTAAACTCTGAAGAGTTAGAAGTTTATGGTGCCGAACATTTCCTCACTGGTGTTAGTGGTATCATTGTCCCTGGTGGCTTCGGTGTCCGGGGTATCGATGGTAAAATTTCGGCAATTGAGTACGCCCGTCAAAATAATATTCCTTTTCTAGGATTATGTTTAGGGATGCAATGTTCTGTGGTTGAATGGGCAAAGAACGTTGCTATGCTCGAAGATGCTAATAGTGCAGAAATTGATCCCAATGCCACTAATCCGGTAATTAACCTATTGCCAGAGCAGCAGGATATCGTAGATTTAGGTGGTACCATGCGCTTAGGTCTTTACCCCTGTCGCATATTGCCCAACACCCTAGCTTCTTCACTCTATCAAGAGGGGGTAATTTATGAACGCCATCGACATCGATACGAGTTCAATAATTCTTATCGCAGCCTGTTTTTAGAAACGGGCTATGCTATCAGTGGCACTTCTCCTGATGGTCGTCTAGTAGAAATTATTGAACTAGCAGAACACCCCTTCTTCCTTGCTACTCAATTCCATCCAGAGTTTAGCTCCCGTCCCAGTAATCCTCACCCTTTATTTGAGGGGTTTGTGCAAGCAGCACTCCGCCAAGTTCAAGGAGAGGAGACAAACCTTACTGTTAAAAACAATACCTCACGAGAGAAATTCCCTATGAAGGCGTCTTAAACAAAAAAAACTGCGAGGGAGAGCAAGGCGATTTTAAAGGCTCTCAGGTCAAGAATGAGATTTATCCCAGCAGTGGAGACTCCCGGTATAACCCATTTACCGGGATAGGTATCCTTGTTATATATAATGCTAAACTTCCGTCTTGCTGATCAATTAATTCCCAAAACTCTAGCCCGCACTGGCAAACTGTCTTCTAGAAAATTGTCCAAATAATATTAAAGACGCGGGGACGATCCAGATAAATTAGATGGGGATTTAACCCCAACCAATTTTAGGCACCGCCAGTGACGGTGGGGTATTTGACCCATATTAATTTCGATAAATAATAAGTAACAAGTCAAAAATAAATAATAGAAGCATTACACTTATTACTTATTACTTATTACTTATTACTTATTACTTATTACTTATTACTTACTTGCCCTGTTCTTTCATCCCTGAAAGACTACTTCCCAGACTAGCCAAATTGCTCCCCCGTATCCAAATTAAAAAGCATTTGCAGCGATTGCATAGCTCGACGTCTGGTTTCAATATCCTGCTGCGCCCGTAACTGTACCATCGGATCGTGGAGGATTTTATTAACGATGCCCCGTGTTAAAGCTTCAATAACTTCTTGGTGTTTTTCAGCAAACTCTGAACCAAGACGCGATAAAGCCTTTTCTAATTCTTGCTCGCGGATACCTTCTACCTTGTCTCGCAGGGAACTAATTGTACTCACAGTTTCGAGTGAACGCCACCACACTTCAAAAGCCTCTACTTCTTCTTCCAAAAGTCCCTCAGCTTCCATCGCCATCTGGCGGCGGCTTTCCTGATTTTGGGCAACAACTGCCTCTAAGTCATCAACATTAAATGCCTGCACATTATCTAACTCATTGACATCCGCTGCTATATTGCGAGGCACAGAAATATCAAATAGCATCAATTGTCGATTTGTCTCCACAACAGCTTCTAGTTGAGAACAATCTAGCAGTGGCTCGGTGGCAGCAGTACTTGTAAAGGCAATATCAGATTCTGCAATTACATTCATGAGCTCTGATAGTGGATGCAATTTCAGTTGGGCATCAGGAAACTTACGGGCTAGTTCCTCGGCTCTGCGGACGGAGCGATTCACAATCGATATCCTTTGAGCCCCTTTCGACAACAAGTGTTGTACTAGCAAACGGGACATTTTACCAGCACCGACAATAGTAAAACTGTAAGGTTCAAGAGAGGTTCCATACAAAGTTTCTACCTTCTGCTGAGCCAATTCTACAGCAGCAGAACTAATCGAAACAGCCCCCGTACCGATGCTAGTTTCAGTGCGAACTCTTTTGCCAGCAGTAATAGCCTGTTTAAAGAGCCGATTGAGCAAGCGTCCAATGCCCTTGTATTGCTGACCAAGTTTGTGGGCATTTTTGACTTGTGCCAAAATTTGACCTTCTCCCAGCACCAGACTGTCGAGGCCTGCAGCAACCCGCATGAGGTGCATAACTGCATCTTGATGAAGCAAAACGAATAGGTGTGGGCGCAGATGAGGTAGGGGAATTTGACTATTCTCCGATAGAAACTGGAGCAATTCTCGAATTCCCTGCTCAGTTTCTTGAGCAACGATGTGAATTTCGAGTCTATTGCAAGTGCTAAGTATTCCTACCTCTTCAATATTGGGATAGCTACACAGCTGAGTGATCACACCTTCCAATTTTGTTTCGGGAATGCTCAGTTTTTCCCGAACTTCAACAGTTGCTGTCTTGTGGCTCAGTCCTACCACGGCGATATTCATATTCTCTCCCAGTATTTTTAGTATTCTGCGGTCAAATTTAACGATAGTTTCTCAAAAGTAATGTAGGGATAGCTGCAACCTCTCCAATCGACTTCGTGAAATTTACCTGGCGCTGACACTACGGAAGACCTGTTTCCAATTTGGTTTCGCCCCTCTGCTAAGGCAAAAAGAAAGCGTAAATAAACTTACATCTATTGCTATTTTTACCTGACTCAAGTCCGGTAAAAGCTGGCATTAAGAGCCTGCTAACCCTAGGGTAATAGCCCTAAGGGCATAGGCCTGGATGCCTAAAACGGGTGCCTCCTACGGACATCATGTTGGAAAAAGTATGGCGTGACAGTAACAGTAGTAGCATTACCATCGCCATACTTTAGCTAGCAACTAATTCAAAAGAGTTCTCTTCATTAGTTGAAATCCACAAATTTCCTTGTTTCTACTTCAGTTCCAAGTACTTCGGCTTTTCAAACATATGGATTGTATCGACAAACCGAGCTGTACTCGACTGACTGGAAATTACTAGACTTTGAGTTCTTGCCCCACCTTGGAAAAAGCGGACACCTTCCATCAGAGTTCCTGGAGTAATACCGCAAGCAGCAAATAGTACTGTCTCGCCAGAGGCTAGTTCCTCATCGTTGTAGACTCTGTCAGGATCAGTAATACCCATCGATTGGAGCCGTTCAATATTGCTCTCTTTGCTTTCGCCAATCAAACCAGTTTTAACAATGGCAGGGTCATAGATTAATTGACCTTGGAAATGCCCACCTAAGCAACGCATTGCCGCTGCTGAGATTACTCCTTCTGGTGCAGCACCAATACCCATTAGAGCATGAACATTAGTACCAGTAAAACCGCAGGAGATGGCAGCTGAGACATCCCCATCACTGATGAGTCTGACTCTGGCACCAGCTTCGCGAATTTCCTTAATCAGATCATTGTGACGCTCACGCTTCATCACAATTACTACCAATTCCTCTATAGATCGGTCTAGGCACTCGGAAATAATTTTCAGGTTTTCCGTGGCAGACTTGTTAATATCAACCTTGCCCTTAGCTTGCGGTGGTGCTGCCAACTTCTTCATGTAAAAGTCAGGAGCTGCAAAGAGACCGCCTTTTTCAGAAATTGCTAGCACTGCCATGGAACCTGGCTGCCCGTATGCTACTAAGTTAGTGCCTTCACAAGGATCAACAGCAATATCAATTTCAATTAATTCATCTGGGTTACAGAAAGTTTTGGCATCCTCACGGGTACAGATACCAACCTCTTCACCGATGTAGAGCATAGGAGCATCATCTCGCTCCCCCTCGCCAATAACGATGCGTCCACGCATGTAAATTTTGTTCATCCGTTCCCGCATCGCTTCCACTGCCACTTGGTCTGCAGTGTTTTTCTCGCCCTTACCCATCCATTTGGCTGAAGCAATTGCTGCTTGCTCTACTACTTCAATAATCTCTAGACCTATAGTAGTTTCAATCACGAAACTTTATCCTCCCAACTGCTTTCTGGTGCCTGGTGTTTGTGCCGACTCCAGTGTAAAAGTCTACCAGATGGGGGGATCACCTCGAATAAGAAGTGAGCTTGATGTTTTGTTAAGTTTTGAGGAGCCCAGTTCCTGTCAAAGTCTTTTGAAGTGATACCATTTCGCGAAAATCGGTGATACAAATTCTTCCGCTGCCTCGATGCTGCTCGGTTAAGAGGGGGAGATGGGGAGACAGGAGATGGGGAGATGGGGAGATGGGGAGATGGGGAGATGGGGAGATTTTTGTATACAGATTCTTCCTACCCTATCCTTCTTCCTCCTCCCACACTTCCTGATTCGAGTAGTATTTCCCCTACTCCCCTAAATTTATCAACCTCAATGTGACACGGAAAGTAGTCGGACATAAATAAAAGCAACTGTGTAAACAATTATGAAATCGCCCGGAGTTCCCTTACACCCTACACCCCACACCCCACACCCTGCCTCAACCAGTAACCTTGATCAATGTCGCAGGTATAGCAGTACGTATTAAGGTTAGGACAAGCTGAATCGCTAGAACTTTGTCAAATTCACCCCTTCTGCCTTCTGCCCTGGAGCCCTGGAGCCTTGCGCGTAGCGCTATACTTATCAGCCGTGGATGTGGAGCTATGGACACTCAATAGAGCTGGTTGTTGGCAAAAATTAACATTTTTACTCACGAACCTAAAAATTTGATTGAATTGTTGTCTTAATTTACTTGCAAAAGCAAAAAACGTCCCTGAATAATTAGGTCGTATTGGCTGCTATGGAGAACATAGGGCTATAATGGGTGCGTCAATTAAGTTCAATATTCTATATTGGTTTACTTCACTTCACTTGGACTAATTATTGTTTTCTTGGCAATTAGCCAAAAGCACAGGTTTTCAAAACAGCCAGAAGTTCGCTATTATTCATGATCTATATGTTTATTCATGGAGTCTATTCAGAAAAAAAATTGGCAATAACTATTATTGCTGGCTGTTTATAAGGTTTGCTTTCACTGGTGAGTACCCTAGCACCTCGGTAAAGCCGAGTTTAACTGGGAAGCTTATGAAGAACCGATCTTAAAGAGAATTTAACAATGGAGCTAGACTAATACCGTTTTAAGCACTATTATTGTATAATAGCAACCCATATAAGGCGTTGTATCTGGCGTTTTTTTAATAAAAATTAAGAAACTATGGTACTGAGGGATACAGAACACAGAGACGTTTTCATTGAGCTGCTCAAGCTGCCTAAATTCTCCTATACAGGCAAGCAAATGAGTGAGTGGAGTGGTTTGGATCCTAGTAAGATTAGCCGCTTCTTGAACAAACAAAGGGACTTAAAGGCTGGGGAGTTCAGAAGGCTTCTCTCTTCAATGCCGAGGGAGTTCCGGGAAGAGTACCCAATTTCATTTTCAAATGTACCCCCTGCTAAGACTTCCCAAGCTTCGTTGCTTACCCATCTTGATGAGTTAGCTGCAATTAAAGCGAGGGAACTGCTAGAAGCAGCAATTAAGCACAGTCGCACTCTTTCAAATACTCTAGCTTCGGCAAAAGCACACAAAGCTATGGGAATGCACCCAGAATTAGATGCCCTTGGCCCGGGAAGCTGGATGAGCCCTCACGAAAGTTTGCCGACTATCAATTCCCATGAAAGTTATAGCAATGATTCCTTGCTAGATTTGTCTTACACGGCAAGGGTCAGGTTGTCTAATTGGCTCAAAGCGGCTAGCAGAAACTATGGTAAAACCAACACTCAATTTGGTGAGCTTTGCTGTCGGGGAAATAAAGAATGCACCCTTTTATATGCCAGCTTACTGAGAGTCAACCAGGAAGTTAAATTTACTCGTGATTCTCTGTTGCCATTTATTGCTTATCTGCCCCAGGTTTTAGGATGGAGAGATGAGAATCCTATTGTTGATGAAATGGAGAAGTATCAAGGCACAGTTGAGGACTTGATTGAGTTGCTGGAACTGGAAGAAATTCCTCATAGATTTGTAAATAGATAAGGCTTTCTGAGTTAGGCAACTTGAATACCTCAGCCTTGTAAACAGTTCTTAAGCACTTTTGATGTAGTTTCATCTCAAAACAGTTGCTAAAACTGGGGTGCTCACTAGCAATACCTTCTTGCCAGAATTCCTGGTTGTTTGGGGGTAGCAATGGTTCGATTGGCTCGTATATTAACGAGCCAAATTTGTCAATAGAAGCAAGGTTTTGATAAATAATGCCCTGATTATAAATAATTTGACAGGGGTTGGACTCAAGTTCTGACAACTGCTCTAGAATCTTTGTTTGGCTACAGATGATTGCCCAAATCAGGCTGCCGTAAGGGCCGCCTTCGATTATAGAGTTCTCTCCGATCTTGATCTTGCCCCAAAAGGCTCCCAAATCTTCCCAGAGAAAGACTTGTCTACCTTGAAAAACAAATTCCTTACATGGTTTCATGAGTGTTTAGTTTTCTTTTCAGAGTAATTGCATCGCCTTTCAGTATTTTAGGCTTTATATAAATTTCTATATCAAGTTACGTAGCATCGTCATTACTAAGTATAGATTCGATACATAGCACCAAGATTTAGTGAAAAATACCGGACTCTTGCAAGATTTAATGAGGAAAGCAAAGGCAAAAAAGAAGGATAGAAAATTACCTGATCAAAAGAAACTGCATAGAGCGGATTTTAATGTAACTTGATATCCCCTCACCAAGGATAATTAAAGCTAGAAAAACTGAACCAACTATTCCGGCTTTTAACTAATGCTTAACCTTCTTAATTCCCTCCTAGGACGTCATCCAGAACGAATCAAAGCCAGGGTAGAAATCTACACCTGGCAAACCTGCCCTTTCTGCATACGAGCGAAAATGCTGCTCTGGTGGAAAGGTGCCAAATACACAGATTACAAAATCGACGGCGACGAAGCAGCAAGGAGCATAATGGCTCAACGTGCCAACGACAGCCGAACCGTGCCACAAATTTTTATCAACAACCAGCACGTGGGTGGATGTGATGAGTTGTATAGACTAGACGCGCAGGGAAAGTTAGACCCCCTGCTGGTGCAGCCAAGTGCTGGATGACCCCGTTTATCTCAGGCATCGGCAATGGATGATACGAGCCTTGGAACTTGCCCAGATAGCTGGGGATGCTGGTGAAGTGCCAGTAGGAGCTATTATAGTTGATGCCAATGGTAATTTAGTCGCAGCAGCTGAGAATCGCCGAGAGCGGGACCAAGACCCTACAGCCCATGCTGAAATTGTTGCTCTCCGGGCTGCTGGTCAGACTTTGCAAAACTGGCATCTCAACCACTGTACACTCTATGTCACCTTAGAACCTTGTCCCATGTGTGCTGGTGCAATTGTGCTGGCACGGCTTGGTCTTCTTGTATATGGGGCAGACGATCCAAAAGCTGGTGCAATTCGCACTGTGGCTAATATTCCTGAGAGCGCTTGTTCTAATCACCGATTACCAGTTATGGCTGGAATTATGGAGTCTGCCTGCCGAAGGCAACTACAATCGTGGTTTAGAAGACGGCGCAAGCACTCAAACATTGATATTATTGCCCCCCATTGACAATCTCCGTCTCTTGAGAGAGGAGATTTTTGGTTTGTCTGACTCAATTCTTTTTAGATAAACAGATAAAAATCCACCGATGACACTGGTTAAAGTGTCCCTTGGATGCTAAATCGGGGTATTGAGAAAACATAAGGTAGATACCAGAAACCTCAACACCATAAAAACGCTCTAGCTCTAATCCCTAATGATTCAGATCGATCCCCTTGAATACGCCCAAGCAATGATCAAACCAGCCCAGCCGCTTCTGAAGAACTCAACTTTAGTAAAAGCTACTCCCTTTACTTCCGGTGTTAGCCGATGGCTAAAACCCATGCTGTACTTCTTGGGGCGTCGTACTATTGTGCCATTTTACTTCCGTCGATTGCAGATAACAGGTCAAGAAAATATCCCTAAAACTGGTCCAGTGCTCTTGGCTCCTACTCATCGCTCTCGTTGGGATGGATTACTTGTAGGTTATGCTGCCGGCAAACCAGTTAGCGGGCGTGACTTGCGGTTTATGGTTACAGTTGATGAGTGTCAAGGGCTACAAGGTTGGTTGATCCAGTGTATGGGGGGATTTCCAGTTGATGCTAACAATCCTAGAAGCAGTATTCGTCATAGCGTCGAAATTCTTGGCAATGGTGAAGCTCTAGTCATCTTTCCCGAAGGCGGCATCTTCCAGGATGGTCAGATTCACTCCCTTAAGCCTGGTATGGCTCGCATTGCCCTACAAGTAGAATCAAGTCAATCTGGGATAGGAGTCCAGGTTTTGCCCATTAGCATCCGTTATAGCCATTTTGTACCCCACTGGGGCTGTGATGCCAAAATCGTGATTGGAGAACCTTTAGAGGTAGCAAAATATACTGCCAACTCAACGAAAAAAGGTGCCCAACAGCTAACCGATGACCTACAAATTGCCATGAGAAAACTTGACCTAGATTGACCTTGCTCATGGTTCATGGCTCATAGTTCATGGCTCATGGTTCATGGTTCATGGCTCATAGGCCAATGAACAATCAACAATGTTTGCGCAGCATGCGCGAAGCGCGTACTATGAACAAGTAATAAACAATAAATGTTTTTGTTGTTACTTATTACTTATTACTTATTACTTATTACTTATTACTTATTACTTATCTTAAGCTGTTGCCTTTCTTGGGACACAAGGGTATTCCAGCGTTGGAACCAAACTTGACTCAGAAATAAATGATGTTGGGTGCTGTATTGCTTTTCATATTTTTGAGAGTCTTCTCGAATTTCTATTAACAATTTCAGTAATTGTGACAAGGCGGAACATTTCTGAATGTGGCAGGCTGTGGCAATGAGCCATTGTTGTAATTTTCGATAACTGATAAATTGTCCACCGACATCGCGGCGATGAACAAATAGTACATATTTCCAGCACTCGATGCGCACAATTAACTGCTGCGGAATTCGGAGAAATTTGGCAATATCACTAACGCTAATGCGGAATTTTTCCTTGGGTTGGAGGCGGTTAAATAATTTGCTCATGGTTCATTGCTCATGGTTCATGGTTCATTGCTCATGGTTCATTGCTCATAGTTCATAGGCCAATGAATAATCAACAATGTTTGCGCAGCATGCGCGAAGCGCGTACTATGAACAAGTAATAAGCAATAAATGTTCTTGTTGTTACTTATTACTTATTACTTATTACTTATTACTTATTCCTCCTTGGGCAAATCCCAGATAAGTTCAAAAGTGTTGCCTGGGACATTCTGACGCAACCAGTTGAGGTGTCCCTCGGCGTCTGATTTGGTGCGGTAACGACCAATGATTGACCATTGCAGATTGTTGGGCAATAGATGTGCTATCGCCCAAGGCTTGAGTTTGTCTCGATACGCCATAATTTAATTGTCTCCTTGCTATATAGGGGCCAGAGCCAGCCTGGGGCCTTTCATACTCACAGGCTGGCTTTTTTCTGGGTTGCGATGGCAACAATATTAATTTACTACATTAGGTTTTTTGATACAAGCTTTTGGAAAAGAAAATTAACAGTGGTGATTTTGATTTCTAGGTACAACCTGGAAAGCCTCTCTCGGAGCAGGAAAGAGGCTTTGAATAGACCTGTTGCATAAATCCCGAGCAACCCCTCCCCAGCCCTCCCCTGCCAGGAGAGGGAGCAAGATTTCTTCCCCCTGCATTGCAGGGATTGAGGGGGATCAATTCGACTTTTGCAAGAGGTCTAATTGTTACTAATGTGCTTGATATTAAATTGGTAGAAGTAATCAGTTATGGTTCATCAGTACATCATCTCAGTTAAGACGGTACGAGTTTTATTTGATTTCTTCCCAAGAGGTAATCTGAAATAGAGCGATCGCAGACAATATAATTGGGGCTTATTCACTGACTAGTGTGGCTATTCCCTTGGGTACTGTCTCAACAATTGCCAAAACTTTAGGTACCAACACTTGAAGATCTGCTAATCGATTTGAAGGTGTTTGCAACACCAAAACGGCTAAATCTAGAACTGTCAAATTTTGTTCAGTGCGATCGCATTTTCTCTATTTTCTTGTGGCTATTTTCTCTATGGGGAGGTTAGTTTGAGGCACGAGACAAAGCCATAGTGAACTCGCGCTATTAACTTATTACTTATTACTTATTACTTATTACTTATGATTTATTACTTATGATTTATTACTTATTGCCGTTTCTACATGGGTTGAGCCATAATGCATTTATTTGTTAACCTCTGCTTTGCTCCATGGCTCAAAATCGCCCCCAAGCCTATCTTTACCTAATCCAAGAATTGCTGAGGTCTTCCCCTGGTTCAGAACAGGCAATTTTAGAAGATAATCGAGAGTTGCTAGATGCTGGGTTGGTGCAGATGATGAGGCAGATGGCGGAGGCATTGGATGACAATGAGGCTAAGAGGTTAATCAATATTACTGACCAATTGTCTCAAGCACTGGGATTGTCATCATCATCTCCTGCCTCTTCTCGACTTCCAAATTCCAATTCCCAACTAATCTTCCTAATGGAACTATTGAAGGCAACTGCAGAAAGCCAAGGAAACCCACAAGTGGTATACCCCCTGCTGCAAGGTAATCTAGACAAACTAGATGATAACTTGGCACTGCTGTTGCGAGACTGGGCAACAGCGACTCTAGCAGCAACGGAACAAAAAAAAGCTCAACGTATCGCAGAGTTGATTGGCAATTTCAGCAATCTAATTCAGCAGTTTCCCCTAGGCAGTAGAGCAACTAACTTGGAGATTGCCATTACTGGCTACAAGGTGGTTAGCACTGTTTTTACCCGTGAGGCTTTTCCCACCGATTGGGCAAAGACTCAAAATAATTTGGCTAATGCCTACGTTGATAGAATCAGAGGGGAGAAAGCTGATAACGTCGAAATGGCGATCGCTTCTTACCAATCTGCACTAGAAGTAGACACCCGTCAGGCTTTTCCCCAAGACTGGGCAAGGATTCAACACAATCTGGCTAATGCCTACCTTGAAAGAATCAAGGGTGAGAAGTCAGATAACCTGGAGATAGCAATTTCTGCTTCGCAAGCAGCACTAGAAGTATACACCCGTCAAGTTTTTCCTTATGAATGGGCAAGGACTCAAAATAATTTGGCTAACGCCTATAAACATAGAATCAGAGGGGAGAAAGCTGAAAACCTGGAAATGGCAATCGCTGCTTGCCAAGCTGCTCTAGAAGTGCGCACCCGTGAGGCTTTTCCCGCGGATTGGGCAATAACTCAACTTAATCTGGCTTCTGCTTACTCTGACAGAATTATGGGGGAGAAAGCTGACAACCTGGAGATGGCAATCAAGGTTTTCCAAGATGCTTTGCAAGTCCTCACCCGTCAGGCTTTTCCACAGCAATGGGCAATGACTCAAAATAATTTAGGAGAAGCTTACAGAAAAAGAATCAGAGGAGAGAAGGCTGACAACCTGGAGTTGGCAATCGAGGCTTTCCAAGCTTCTTTGCAAGTGTTCACCCGTCAGGCTTTTCCACAGCAATGGGCAATTACTCATAATAATCTGGCTAATGCCTACTCTGACAGAATCAGGGGGGAGAAAGCTGACAACCTGGAGATGGCAATCAAGGTTTTCAAAGCTTCTTTGCAAGTCCTCACCCGCCAAGCTTTTCCTTATGAATGGGCAATGACTCACAATAATCTGGGGAATGCCTACTCTGACAGAATCAGGGGAGAAAAGGCTGACAACCTTGAATATGGAATCGCTGCTTACAAAGCTGCCTTACAAGTGTACACCCGCCAAGCTTTTCCTGATGAATGGGCAATGACTCAACATAATCTGGGGACTGCCTACCGTGACAGAATCAAGGGTGAGAAGGCTGATAATCTTGAAATGGCGATCACTTCTTGCCAAGCTGCCTTACAAGTGTACACCCGCCAAGCTTTACCTTATGAATGGGCAAGGACTCAATATAATCTGGCTTCCGCTTACTCTGACAGAATCAAGGGTGAGAAGGCTGATAACCTCGAATTAGCGATCGCTGCTTACAAAGCTGCTTTAGAAGTTCGCACCCGCAAGGCTTTTCTCGTTGATTGGGCAAGTACTCAAAATAGTCTGGCTAATGCTTACAGCAGCAGAATCAGGGGAGAGAAGGCTGATAATCTTGAATTAGCGATCGCTGCTTACAAAGCTGCTTTAGAAGTTCGCACCCGCGAGGCTTTTCCCGTTGAATGGGCATCGACTCAAAATAATCTGGGAGAAGCTTACAGAAACAGAATCAGGGAGGAGAAGGCTGATAACCTGGAGTTGGCAATCAAAGCTTGCCAAGCTGCTTTAGAAATATACACCCGCCAAGCTTTTCCCCAAAACTGGGCAATAACTCAAAATAATTTGGGGCTTGCCTACTATGAAAGAATCAGGGGAGAGAAGGCTGATAACCTGGAGTTGGCAATCAAGGCTTTCCAAGCTGCTTTGCAAGTCCTCACCCGCGAGGCTTTTCCTTATGAATGGGCAACGACTCAAAATAATCTGGCTTCTGCTTACGTAAACAGAATCAGGGAGGAGAAAACTGATAACCAGGAGATGGCAATCAAAGCTTTCCAAGCTGTCTTAGAAGTCTACACCCGTCAAGCTTTCCCTCAGTATTGGGCAAATACTCAAAATAATCTGGGGACTACCTACATAAACAGAATCAGGGGAGAGAAGGCTGAGAATCTCGAAATGGCAATTGCTGCTTACAAAGCTGCATTAGAAGTTCACACTCGTGAAGCTTTTCCCGCTGATTGGGCAAGGACTCAAAATAATCTGGGAGAAGCTTACAGAAACAGAATCAGACGGAAGAAGGCTGAGAATCTCGAAATGGCAATTGCTGCTTACAAAGCTGCTTTAGAAGTTTACACGCCCCAGGCTTTTCCTAATGAATGGGCAAAGATGCAACATAATCTTGCGACTGCCTACTTTGAAAGAATCAGGGTGCAGAAGGCTGACAACATGGAGATGGCAATCAAAGCTTTCCAAGCTGCTTTGCAAGTTCACACCCACAAGGCTTTTCCCCAGTATTGGGCAATGATTCAATATGGTTTGGGGACTGTTTACTCTCAGAGCATTAGGGGGGAAAAGACTAATGCTGATAATCTTGAAATGGCGATCAAGGCTTTCCAAGCTGCTTTGCAAGTTTACACTCGCCAAGCTTTTCCTGAGGAATGGGCAAGGACTCAAAATAATCTGGGATTTGCCTACAGAGACAGAATCAGGGGAGAAAAGGCTAAGAATCTTCAAATGGCGATCACTGCTTGCCAAGCTGCTTTAGAAGTTTGCAGCCGCCAGGCTTTTCCACAAAACCATGCCAACTGTAAATTTAATCTTGGACTTGCCTACCAAGATGCTCGACAGTTAATCAAGGCCTACAATGCTTTTGCTGATGCGATTGAAACTGTAGAATCCCTGCGTGGCGAAATAATATCTGGTTCGGGAATAGAAACAGACAAGCAAAAACTCGCTGAAGAATCGAATGAACTCTACCGCTACATGGTTAAAGTATGCCTGGAACTCAACAAACCCACTGAAGCAATTGAATATGCTGAACGTAGCAAAGGCAGAAATCTGGTAGAACTTCTAGCTAATAAAAACCTCTATCCTAAACTAGATTACTACCCCAACCCAGAAGTTCACCAAACTCATTGCCAGCAACTCGACCAACTGCGAGGGGAAATCCCAGTAATACAGCGAGAGTTAGAGATATTAACTATAAATCGAGAGTCAGAGGAGAAATACCGCGAAAATATCAAGACAAAGCAGCACAAGTTAAACCGCTTAAAACAGCAACAGGATTATCTTCTTCAGGAAATCAACAAACTAGATGATAGCTTTAGATTCACTCAAAAAGTTGAAAATATCCCCTTTAGTGATACCCAAGCCCTCATTGATGAGCAAACCGCTATTATCGAGTGGTATATCACAGATAATCAGATTCTCGCTTTTATTATTACCAGTCAAAATCGGCACCCGCAGGTTAGGCAATCTTCTTCTGAAGACCGGGAAGCCTTAATTGATTTGATTAATGAGTATCTGACTACTTACTACGAGAAAAAAGACCAGTGGAAAACTAACCTAGATAAGCGACTCAAACGATTAGCCCAAATTCTGCATCTTGAGGAAATTATCGCTGAACTCCCTCAAGAATGTGAACAGTTAATCCTGATTCCCCATCGCTTCTTACATTTGTTCCCGCTTCATGCGTTGCCCATTGGAAATACTGTGCTGCAAGCATCTCGCAGGCGTTTAGAAGATAAGGAACGAGAGGCAAACAACAGTGAACAAAATACCCAAACTAACAATACTTACTTACTTGACTTATTCCTCAAAGGAGTTCGATATGCTCCCAGTTGCCAATTACTGCAACTGAGTCAAAACCAACAGCGCCACGATTTCAGTAAGCTCTTTGCTATCCAAAATCCGACTCACAAACCATATAAAAACCTATACTACGCCGACTTAGAGGTTAAGAGTATTCTCTCCTTATTCGACTCTTCCAAAGTTTTAGCCAAGCAAGATGCAACCGAAGCTGCTGTTAAGACTAATCAAGAGATGCCAGTATCTCACTGTAATCATTTTTCTTGTCATGGTGAGTTTAATCTAGAATCACCCCTAGAATCAGCACTGATTTTAGCCAAAGATGAAGGTTCAGAAGATGGACGCCTTACCTTAGCCGAAATCTTTGGACTAAGTCTCAATCAATGCCGCCTTGTCACACTCTCTGCTTGTGAAACAGGAATTACTCCAGTTTTCGGTAGTACTTATAAATACAACAGCGATGAATATATTAGTCTTCCCAGTGGTTTCCTCTACGCAGGTAGTCCCAGCGTTGTCAGCAGCCTCTGGACAGTGGATGACTTTGCCTCTGCCTTCTTAATGATTAAATTTTATGAAAACCTAAGCAAGTTTCCAACTAGAGAAACGGGTGCAGTTGCCATTGCCCTCAACCAAGCTCAAATCTGGCTGCGGGATGTTACTAAAGAAGAATTAGAACAGTGGACAAATCATTTGTCCCTGACTCCCACTCAGGAAGATGCCTTGTTTGATTGGTTTGAGGATCAGGAAACAAAAGAACAGCCTTTCCAATCACCTTATTACTGGGCTGCATTTTGTGCGATCGGTAAATAAAGCTCACTCCAGATATATCCCCTAATTTTTATCATGTCACTGACACCTCAACAGAACATCGAAGCTTTTATTGCTCTAATCAAACACCAACCATCCGTTTTCTTAGATGAAAATAGAGTTGATTTAGAGCAACAAATAGATAAATTTCCAGAAGATGTTGAATCTCTCTCAGATGCCATCTCCGCTTGGTGCAGAAAATACCCAGACATACGCAAGGCTTTGAGCCAAAAGCGAAAAAGCTTATTTGGCTCAGCATCTGGAAATGACAGGGGTCAAAAAGAATCCATTCCCAAACCTCAACCTGAAGACTTTAGAACAGACATAAAAAACCAAATACGGGAAAGTTTCCGCGAAACCACTAAGGAGCAAAAACCCCCAAAATCTAACAAATGAACCAGACACCCACAGCATGGAGAGCACAAAATCCTAGCCTGACACTCTACGCCTTTCAGCTTCGCCAAGATATTAGCAAAAGCAACCAACAGGTGATGGACAATGCTAACCAACTGTGGGAACAATGTGTTGCCCTTGGCGAACAACGTAACATCCAACTCCTCAAATCTCTAAAAACAGAACTCCGCTGCTACACTTACGATCCAAAAAATTCTCAGTACCACTACAATCCCAGCAATGAAGACCAAGAAGCAACAGAAGAGGAGAAACCCTATCTAGATCATTGGCTGGAACTGGTGAGGAAAGCTCCCCAATCAAATCAAGCCCGTCAGCTGCGTTTTCACACCGACTCAGATCAAAATGGTCTGCGCCTGATGGGAGAAATTTATCCCCTGCGCATTCACGATACCTATGCCCTTGACCTGACTTTGCGTTACCGTGAAACCGTAGATTTAACCCAGCTAAGTAAACTAAATCCTACTGACAAAATCCAAGCCTCCATCGGACAAACCCTGCTGCTATTTACCAAACCAGTTAATGTCGAAGAATCCGCTTATCAAGACTTTGCTAATCACTGTGTTGCAGCTTTAGTTAAAGAAACAGCAGACCATCTCCAACTATCAGCAACAGGTCAACTCTTCGGTAGTCCTATTTTTGAATACGATAACGACAAAGAGAAGCCCAGCCAACGGCGTCACATTCTAGTGTGGTTAGATTCCCATCCTGAAACCTTGAATAAAAGCAGTGAGGCTTATCACTCCCTGCTTAATTTGCTCAGTTGTCGCAGTAAAATACTCTACGCTTATGCTCAATCTCGCCACTGTAATCATCAAAACTGGGAACTCTATAGCCAATTAGAGCAAAAAGTTGAGGAGTTAACTCAACCCCCTGAAGAAACTCTAGAAGAACTCAAGCAGTGGCTCAAGCTAATACCCCAGAAAGCATTTCACTATGCCAAATACCTCCGGGATATCCAAGACCATACAACTGCAATTACTACCAACACCCAAAACTACACTTCTAAGTTAGAGAAAATTAAACAACTAACTTTGCCAAACGATGACCTGGCATTTCTACAAAACTTCCTTGACTACAACTGCAAGCAATTTCACAATCAGATTCAAGTAGACCTCAACTACCTCAAACCTGGTCAAAACTTATTTGAGCAGATGACATCCACGATTCGCGGCATCATCGAAGTTAAACAAACAGAAAGCGATCGCCAATTGGAGAAAACTATAAAAGCTAATGAAGTTAAGGCCCAAAAACGGGAAAAAGAACTAGAACTAGTGATTAGCGTAGTTGGTACAGGCTTAGCCGTCAGCGGTATTTCTTCCCAGGTCGCCCCCAATCCTACCGAGCAAATCCCATCACTTTCCAAAGACGCTAATCTCCCCAGTTATTTCGGTTACAGTGCCCTAGATATGGTATTTCATATACTATTAGGAGTTATGATCACCATTCCTGTAGGCATAATCTTCTGTTGGTGGCAAAGATCATCGAAAAGCGATTAGCTTGTTAGCAAAGCTATAGCACTTTGTTATACACCAATATCCTCGTAATGCTCAACATTAGGAAAAGGATCATAGTAGTGATGTAGTAGTTTCTTCCATTCTTGATACTGCGACGAACCACGAAATCCTACTGTGTGGTCTTCAATCTTGTCCCAATTTACTAGCAAAATATATCTCGACGGCTTTTCTATACAGCGCTTTAGTTCATGGCTTAAGTAACCAGGCATCGAAGAGATTATTTTTTTTGCTTCAGCGAACGAACACTCAAAATCTGCCTCTTGTCCTGGGATAACCTCGAGTATTGCCACTTCTAAAATCATCTTGAACCTCTCTTGGTCTTAAAACTAGTCTTAAAACAGTTGTACTCTGCTTGCGATCGCAAAACTAAGCTCAAAGAGAAAAAAATGCTACAAGTAGTCTGATTTTCAGCAATAATGACAATAAAAACATTTCTTACTTATTAGAGCGCTACGCGCAAGGCTCCAGGGCAGAAGGCAGAAGGGGTGAATTTGACAAAGTTCTAGCGATTTAGCTTGTCCTAAGCTTAATACGTACTGCTATACTTATTACTTATTACTTATTACTTATTACTTACAAAGTATTTGTAGCAAACATAAATGAAATCGATATAAGCAGGTTTCGTTTATCAACCCAACCTACGAAGTCAAAATTATCTATTCCTTTTAGAAAAACCGTTATATAAGATTAACTAATAATTATTTTGTAATTAGTTTAGTATTTCAAATCATTTCTGCCCTTTTTACTTAACTTTACAACGCCAATTTGGTCAGAAAATTATACGAGATTGCGAGGTTTGAAGTTCCATAGTAAGATTGAGAATCGGAGGCCTCATTTAACCTAAAAAAATCTTGATCTCCTCAAACACTTGCTACTCCGTGCCTTTATTAATAAAATTTTCCTTTTGCTCTAGAATTATTCACGGCTTAGACGCATGTATTTACGTAAAGTTGTGTAAAAAATTGAAACGAAGAATTGACTTCAGGTAGAAAATCCTACTATTTCCATAAATGAAATCGGTATTAATTAACTTGATAGGCTGGGATAACCAGGTATAGTACTCAAAATGTCCCAGATATCAGTGCTAGGGGAAACAATTGCTGCGATCGCCACAGCAGTTATACTACAACAGGGAAGTGTGGGCATTGTACGGCTCTCAGGTTCAGAGTCACTAGTGATTGCCCAAACTCTATTCCATGCGCCAGGGCGTCAGGTTTGGGAGAGTCACCGTATTCTCTACGGATACATTCGCCATCCTGAAACGAAACAGCTAGTGGATGAGGCACTGCTGCTAATTATGAAAGCTCCGCGCTCCTACACTCGTGAAGATGTAGTCGAGTTCCATTGCCACGGCGGAATCATCGCTGTACAACAAGTATTGCAGTTATGTCTTGAGCAGGGAGCAAGGTTAGCGCAGCCGGGAGAATTTACCCTGCGAGCTTTTTTGAATGGACGCCTAGATTTGACTCAGGCAGAAAGTATTGCCGATTTAGTTGGCTCTCGTTCCATAGCCGCTGCCCAAACTGCCCTTGCTGGTTTGCAAGGCAAGTTAGCTGCACCAATTCGTCAGCTGCGTGCCAGCTGTTTAGATATTCTGGCAGAAATTGAAGCCCGGATTGATTTTGAGGAGGATTTACCACCTCTTGATGAAGCCGAAATTATTGCCCAAATTAATCAGATATTAGTTCAAATCTCCAAGATACTGAAAACTGCTGAGCAGGGTGAATTGCTTCGTACTGGCTTAAAAGTAGCAATTGTCGGGCGTCCAAATGTGGGAAAATCCAGTTTGTTGAATGCTTGGAGTCAGAGCGATCGCGCCATCGTAACTGATCTTCCCGGCACGACTAGGGATATAGTTGAGTCTCAGTTGGTAGTGGGAGGGGTACCAGTGCAGGTACTTGATACTGCTGGAATTCGGAATACACTTGACCAAGTTGAGAAGATTGGAGTAGAACGTTCACTAACTGCTGCCCAAAACGCTGACTTAGTTTTGCTTGTGATTGAGGCAGCAACTAGTTGGAGTGCAGCTGACCAAGAAATTTATGAGCAGGTGCAACATCGCTCCCTAATTTTAGTAATTAATAAAACTGATTTGGCTCCAGCTGAGAAGGTTTCCTATCCTGACAGTATTAAGAATATAGTGGCAACTGCTGCCACTAACAATCAAGGCATTGATGCCCTAGAAAAGGCAATTCTAGAAAAGGTACATAGTGGAAATTTGAAAGCAGCTGATTTAGATTTAGCGATTAATCGGCGGCAAGCGGCGGCGTTAATTAGGGCGAAAACATCTCTTGAGCAAGTGCAAGCAACTATTGCTGAGCAGTTGCCTTGGGATTTTTGGACAATAGATTTGCGGGGAGCTATTCAAGCTTTGGGAGAAATTACTGGAGAAGAGGTAACGGAATCGGTGCTGGAGAGAATTTTCAGTCGCTTCTGTATTGGTAAATAGCTTACTACAATCTAATATTGATTACCTAAATGTTTGCTACCAATACTTTTTAAGTAATAAGTAATAAGTAATAAGTAATAAGTAATAATTTTTTCACTTATTGACTTTTACTTAAACTCAGATAAAAGTCCTTTTGCACTCGTCCCCCGCTTGAAAGACGGGGGCGCGGCGAGAAATCCTTTAAAAATCTACTCTTTATGCTGATTTGACTACTTCATAGCATTGAATAAAGCTGTGATTGTACGGTCTTCATGGGGATTGACATGTCGATCAAGAAAAGAAATACTAACAGCAAAGGGTAGAGCGATCGCAGCTAATTCTGGTTCAATGCCTTCCATTAATTGATCGAGGGACTGGGGAACTTTTAGCGCTGATTTAATCCCTAAAAGCATATTTTCATCCAAACTTATATCCTGCAGCTGTGGGTAGAGAGTTTCCCAGTCAACATTTTTATCTGGAGTACCCACTTGAATAACATAAGCTAATAACCGCTGTAGCTTGCTCTGCTGCTTCGGGTTCATATCCAAATAGGTTAATTTAGAAGCACTGCTCTTCTGGGGACTCTGATTAAGATTGTTGATAATCTTCTGCCAATCGACGATATCGCAGGAATGTGGCTTACATACGCTTAGAGAAACGTGAATTTGGTCAGAGTTAGTGTTGACATTGGTAACGACGGCTCGCACACCCAAGTAACTAAGCCATTGGGCTATGGTTGAAACCAGTGTCGAGCGCGTTGCTTTAGTGTTTGCCAGTAATCGAATTTGGGTGCGTACCAATGGGCGCACAATCTCTGAAAGCATAAAATCACCACCCTACTCTCAACTGCAACAGAAGCAAATTAGCTTACAATTAGCCTCAGTATCCACTTGCTTGTGACAAGTATTGAACAAATTTTACTGTAGCTGAGCAGAAAAGCTCGTCCCCATTTATACAGAGTTTGTCACCTTCTCCCGTTAACCCTCCGGCTAATAGCCCTACGGGCATGCGCCTGCATGCATATAACGCCAGACTCCTTCCGGTTTTAGTTGAAATTCTCTCCACCTTCAGGGATGTGGGACTTATAGCCTCCCCCAAACGGGTGAGCGAAAAAAAGAGTGGGGGAACAAGTAAGCAGACGCTCCAGACGCGGAGAATTAAAATTCCAACCAAAATTTCGCTCACCCCCCCAAACCCCCTGCATCAGTTAAAGTTAAAGTTAAACAAATCCTAGTTTTACAATCCTCTACATACAATCTGATGTCTGATCAATCTCCCCCTTTCATCCAAACGCTGACCCCAGAGCGCTGGTTGGGATGGAGTATGGACTTCATTGGGGCAGGCTATATTGGCTTATTGGTCAAAAATGGTAGGTGTGTGCGTATTTGGTATCCAGGGCGTCATCTTAGCTTTGCTCTCCCCTGGCTGGAAAAATGCGAATTGATTCTGGTAGATGGCAAGCTCCGGAATTTACAGATTATCTCTCAAGGGGACTTTTTATCCCGAGACCAATATCTAGTTAATGTCTCTCTCAATGTAATGTATCAGGTAGTTGATCCAGCCAGAGTAGTGCTGGAAATATCTGATCCCATCACTGCTCTCACTAGTGAGATCAAAGATAATCTGGGAGTAGCAATTGGTCAGCTGAGCGTCGAGCAGTTGCTTAATCAAGGACGAGTGCGAATTAGAAATTATCTACTTGAACATACCGATGCGTACTATGCCTTGGGCTTCAATATAGACGTGCGGGTAAGCGATATCAGTTTCCCCCAGACTCGCGGAGTCATTCGCCAGGTGGAGGGGATGAGCGCTAGGCAGGAGGCAGAATACGAGGCAGGGTTACAAATGCAGATTGCTCAAGCTGGTCGTCCGGACATACAACCACCAGTACAGCAAGTTAACATTATTTCTGGTAATGACTCTGACTTGGATGATACCCTACAAGATGGTAGTTTTGCTCTGAAACAGGAATTAACCTCAGCTAAAGCTCTACCTACTCAATCTCCAATGGGGTTAGCTCCTACACTCTTACTTCCGAATCCAGAAGGAGTAATTGCACGTCTGGTAAACCGCCTCTCAGGGGCGAGCATTGTGATTTCAATTACGCCTTTTACCATTGGACGGGAAGCCAATAACAACCTTGTCCTCGAAGATCCTTTGTGTTCGCGCAACCACGCTAAGATTATTCAAGATACTGATGCTGAAGGTAATCTCCGATATCAACTAATTGATGTAGGCAGTTCTAATGGCACCTTTGTTGGGGAGCAGCTACTTGCAGCCCATCAGCCTTTCCGTCTATCTTCTGAAGATATCATCAGGATTTGCACTCAGGAGTGGAGATTCCAAGTAACCGAACCCTAGCTGTGCTTTAACTTGAAGATTTTGTATAGGCTCCAAGCAAGCTCTAAATGCTTTCTGTAAATTAAAAACATTTTAACTTGTTTAGTTCTATTGGCAGATTGACCTTTAAATTTTAAACTCTTCACTATCTCTTGCCCGATTATCTTTGGCAAGAGGTCTAGTTATAACCAGATTAATTCTCTATTAATAGACCTATCCAGCTTTTCGATAGATAGCAGTGCGCTCTGGTCTACTTACAGTACAAATGTTCTAAACATTTGCTCATCAAGGCTCGATTTGTGATTTGTAAACACACTGCTCACGCAGCGCTATAGTTAATACACTTGTTTCATTTGTTGTTTGCACTCAAGTGGTTTATCTTAGGTCAAAATAACCATACAGTCTGACAATAATTCCACAAACTACCGTATAATCCAATTATTTATCAACATACATCCCATCTATTTTTAAAAAAAGAGGTCATATTCTGTGAAAATTATTGCTGTTTACCATAACAAAGGTGGCGTGGGAAAGACAACAACTGTAGTTAATCTGGCAGCTGCTCTCAGGAAACAGGGTAAGAGGATACTGGTTATTGATCTAGATAGCCAAGCTAACACTACATTTGCCACGGGTTTAATTAAGTTTGATGATGAAGAATTTGACGATATCAGAGATTACAACATTCTTCAAGTATTACAGTCAGAGGATTTTTACCCTATTCAAGAAATTGCTAGAAAGTCTCAGTTTAATACCCCAGAAATTGATGTACTACCTTCACATATCGACTTGATGCAATATGAAACTGAATTGAATCAACTGGATTACAGTCGGCTGATCCTGATTGAGAAACTAGAAGAAGTTAAAGATCAATATGATTTTGTCCTGATTGATACCCCTCCGTCTTTGAATCTATATGCCAGAATTGCTCTGATTACAGCTGACTATCTAATTATTCCCTCAGATTTAAAACCTTTTGCTAATCAAGGTTTAGTCAATGTCAAGGATTTTGTGAAAAAAATTGATGGTTTTAGAAGACAGATTAAAAGATGTCCTCTTGAGGTTTTGGGAGTTCTAGCGTGTAAGATATCCACTAATGTTAGATTTGTACAGTCCACTTTAAAACATCGTATGGAAGTGATTAAACAACGCTATAACTTTAAAATCATGGAAACAATTATTTATGACAGAGATGATTTAGCAAAGTGTGCTGAGAAAATTCAAATTTTAGACAACAAAGAGATAGCTGTTCCCATTTCCGTGCTTGACTTCAAGCCTGATTCATCCTCAGCACAAGAATTTGAGTTACTAGCGATGGAAGTATTACAAAAAACAGGAATGAAGTAATGAAACTATCCCCTTCGCTTGTAGCAGTCAAAAAAATTACTTCTAAGGTGCCTCGCTCCAATTTTCTAGACAGTGAGTTGGAGTTAGCTGCCAATTTGATTCTAGAAGCAGAAGGAATTATTAATCCTATAGTTGTTTGCCGTAAGAGCATGAATTCCTATGAAGTTATTGCTGGAGACTTTGAGTACTATGCTGCAGCTAAAGCCAGAGAGATAAATCCTCGTAAAGGTGAGATGATCGGGGCATTTATTATTGGCAATGAGAATGAAAAGGTACTTAAAGAACAAGTTGAATTACTTAGAAAGTCTAGGGAGTTTGTGGCTTCAACAACATCTTCTGCTTCCCAAAAGGACGAAACTATCGTTAAAAACAAGCCTGAATCCCATTTAACAAATACAAAATCTTGGCTTGAAAAGCGCCTGATTAAATTAGAGGATGAACTTAAAGAGATTAAAAATCACTTACCTCAGCAACTGGAACCATTAGATGCTTTTAATTGTCTAAATATGGCTGAACTTATTTTTAGATTAAAAAGTGCTGGCTTAACTGATAAAGCAGCTACTCAAATTGCTAAAAGTGTGGTGCGTGAGCGCAATAATAAGAAATTTGAATCCTTGAGTGATCTAGTCGAACGTATTAAAATTACCAGTGGCAAAAGGCAAATTAAAGCTATAAGCGCCGAAAAAATGTTAACCATTATCGATAGCTGGTCAAAACTCTGGTTTCTTTGAAAAGCTGATCTCAGAAGTATATTGGACAGATGCCCTAAATCAAAAAGTCCTTGGTGTCAACTCTAGATGAAGAATAGGTTATATTTGTGCAAGCGGACTCCTAATTATCTTATCTATAAATAATTGCAGAAGTTCTGATGAATATTTTGATGCTCTCCTCAACCTTTCCCTATCCACCCAGTCGCGGAGGAACTGAGATCCGAACCTTTAACTTGCTAAAATACTTACAACAACGCCATGAGGTGACACTGGTTACTCAGCGCCATGGGGGAGTTTCAGACTCTGAAATTGAAGAACTTCGTGATTATACTAGCAAGCTGGTGGTTTTTCCTCTGCCGCCAGAACTAAATAATAAAGCCGGTATTGGCAATTTACTGGGGAAAGTGGGACGTTTTAGTGAGGCAATGCTCAAAGCCACGCCACCCAATGTACTGTATCGTTATTCGCCGGAAATTCAGGCTTGGGTAGATGAACATGTCCAGGCAGGGAAGTTTGATGCTATTACTGCTGAACATAGCGTCAATGAAATCTATGTCAGGCCTGAATTTAGTACCTCAGTGCTAACTGTCGTTGATGTCCACAGTTCCCTCTATGGCTGGATTAATAACCATTTGGAAATGGGAGCATCTCCTAATCCCCTGCGGGATCGTCTCTATCTTTCTCTGTTATTAGCTCGCTACGAGAAACGCTACTGCTCTAAATTCTCTAAAATTGTTGTAACTACTGAAGATGATCAACAGCAATTTCATAGATTCCGTCCAGGTGCTCAAATCGAGGTTATTCCCAATGGCGTTGATCTCGAATTATTTCCCTATCGTTGTCAAGATCCAGGAGGGCATGGCTTAATTTTTGTCGGAGCTATGGATGCTGAACACAATATTGAAGCTGCTCGCTTCTTTGCCCTAGAAGTATTGCCTGTACTACAGCAGCGTTATCCTAATGCCACTTTTAGCATTGCTGGGGCGCGACCAACAGCAGAAGTTTTGAAACTGGGCGAACAACAAGGTGTTATCGTAACAGGTCGAGTGCCTTCAATGGCTGAGTATCTCCATAAAAATGCAGTTTGCGTAGTACCACTGCGCACAGGATTTGGGATTAAAAACAAAACTCTCGAAGCGATGGCAGCTGGAGTACCTGTAGTGGGAAGCGATCGCGGTCTAGAAGGACTAGCAGTTGATGGTAATCATACACCACTGCGGGCATTGCGGGCAAATCAAGTGGGGGAGTATGTTGAGGCTATTGCTCGGTTGTTCGATGCTCCACAACTGCGAGAACAATTGTCTCGGCAGGGCAGAACCTTAGTGGAAAATGAGTATACTTGGCAGAGAGCTGGTCAATGCTACGAACAAGTACTCGTATCCAATTCTATTAGGTAATCTTGCTTCCAGCTTGACAGAGCAAGGGGAGAGCGATTATGAGGTCAACTGTAGCAGATAATGAACCTCAAGTCTCCCCAACTATCTTGCCACTCAACACTCCTTAACAATTAATCCTAAGCAATACTAATTACAATCATCAAGTTAATGCTAATCACCAACAGACAGTTAGTCATTGGCATCAAACCCTGCCTAGTAAATTAAATGCTAAGCCAATATTTATGTCCAGCTATAAACTGACAAAAAGGAATTAATCACATACATACAGTTTGTTTGATTGGGTAAAATACTAGCAAAGGAAGGGAATAGGGAACAAGTCAATTACTCACTTGAATTTAGACTTGCTATAGCAGTAATTATATCAGCTTTAAATAAAGCTTTGATAAAGATTTCTGAGTATTTCTACTAAATTAATCACTTACCGCAGTCAATTGAAGTAGAATCCTTAGCTAGAGGGGATCTACAAAAAACAAATCAATAAACCTACAGTACTCAATGCACGACCTTTTATTAATTTGCAGCTCAAATCAGACCAAATGGTCTAAGATTCTCTAAAAGCCAGAGGTCACATCAGCTTAAGATTTGATTTATAGATACCCTCTTGGCAAACTTACTGCAATTTCTCACTGAACCTGAAACTGTATGAAGATTCTCATGCTCTCTTCCACTTTTCCCTATCCGCCCACGCGGGGAGGAACTCAGGTGAGGACTTTTAACTTACTGAAGTACCTGAGTGAGCATCATGATATCACGATGATGACTCAATCTTCTGAGAACATCACTGACGAAGAAGTGGAAGTACTGCGTGAATTGGTGGCACAACTAGTGGTTTTTCCTAAACCAGCCAAAACCGAACCGGAAAAAGGGATACTCAAGAGAGTACAGCGCTTCAATAAGTTTGTGCAAGAGGGAACACCTCCTTATGTACTGCAACTGTTCTCAGATGAAATTCAACAATGGGTGGATGAAGCTGTAATTTCTGGGCAGTTTGAGGTAGTTACCTGCGAACACAGCGAAAATGAAATTTATGTACGACCAGAATGGCAGCAACAATTGCGAACTATAGTCAATATTCATCGTTCTTTCTATGGAATTCAGCGTAATCTGTTGGAAACAGGAGCATCAGAAAATAAAGTTAAAGACCAATTGAATTTAACTCTACTGCGCCGTTATGAAGAGTTATATTGCTCAAAATTCACTAACATCGTGGTGACAACACCCGAAGAACGACGTTTGATTACTTCCTTTGAAGAGCCAGCTCCGATTACTGTGATTCCCAATGGGGTTGATTTTTCCCTATTTCCTCGACGCATCTCTGATCCTGGAGGGCACAAATTAGTTTTTATCGGAGCCATGGATAATTTATCAGACATTGATGCTGTGCGCTTCTTTGGCTTAGAGGTATTTCCCGAAATTCAACAGCGCTATCCAGGAGCAACCTTAGAGCTAGTAGGTGCAAGACCAACTGATCAAGTTTTGGAGTTGGGAGAACAACCTGGTATTAAAGTCACTGGTAAGGTACCTTCGATAGTAGATTACCTGCATAAAGCCACAGTCTGTGTAGTGCCATTGCGCACAGGGTATGGAATTAAAAATAAAACTCTGGAGGCAATGGCTGCAGGAACACCAGTGGTGGGCAGTGATTGTGGTTTGGAAGGACTAACAGTCGATGGTGCAGATGTGCCAATTAGGGCTTTGCGGGCAAATGAACCAGCAGAGTATGTGTACGCTGTTAGTAGGTTATTTGAAGACCGACAACTGAGAAAGCAACTGTCAGAGAATGGACGAAAACTGGTTGAGGATAAATACACCTGGAAAAGGGCTGGCGAGCTTTATGAAAAGGTACTATTGGGAACGAAGGATTAGGCATTGCCATCAAAAACCTGGAAAAATGGTAGAGGCTCATCAGTAAGACCTTATTAACCTTTGGTTAGAGGGGGAGCAGCCGAAGAAATCAAGAAAAAAAGGCAGGGTGGGAAGAGGGAGAGAATGAGGATCAAGAAGAATCTTGTAACCAACATCTTCCCCAACTCCCCACATCCCTCACACTTCACCATCTGGCGTTGCTCTCCCCCTCTCCCTTGCTCCCTCTCCCTCCCTTCTATCTCAATGTCAATCAATGCCAAATTCGCCCCTAGAGTTTGAACAGCAACCCCTAGTAAAGCAATCGCACTGGAGTGGTTGTCTTGTCAACTTAGGCGCTGCTGTCACCATAGTTGCCAGTGGCACTCTTGCTGCTGCTGGTATCTGGCTGGGAATGCGCCTAATGATTGAACCCCATAAGGTTATATTGCCCGATAAATTTCTGCCGAATTGGGTTCGCACCAAATTACCTACTGATGCGCCACCACCTACCATTGCCGTTATCGAAACAGAGCTTAGCTCCCTGGGACTAAAGGCGGGAGTACCTATCTACCTTAACTCACAGCTGCTGCTGCCAATTTTGAAATCACCGCCTAATTGTCAGAGCAATTGCGATCGCATTGTTGAACTGAGAGTTTATCAACCAATTGGGTTAATTAGTGAACAGCCATCATATCAGCTGGTTAGTCGATTGACAATTACTGAACCAGAAGAGTACTTTGTTATTTCTACCCCGGCAGGTGAAGAATCGACCCATACAGGTTCCTCCCGCTCATTACCCTTAACTAAATTGAGTCGCCTTGAGGGCAACTCCATAGCAGAAGGCTTCTGGTTTAACCTCTCAGGTCAGTTTTTAAGCGAAAATTCCCCTACAACTTACGGACAAGTAATCCACTACAATCCTGAGCAAATGCACCTGAGCCTGATGCTGGAGTGGACAACTCCTAATCAGCTTAGCCCCTATTGGCAGCAAGTGACTGGCAACTCAATGCCAGAGTTAGTAGTTAATCAGAGCGTTGGTTTAGAACCTCAGCTTAAGGTTTACCAGATTCAACCACGCTCCTTTGTACTTAACCCCATCTATCTCGAAGAAATTGCTCTAGGACAACCGGCTCTTGAAACTCAAGCCTATCGCAATGCTTTGATGCTAGCTGAGCATGGTTTATGGTCTCCGGCTTGGAAAAAACTGCAATCGCACCAGCAGAAAGCAGATTGGTCTGCTGTTGCGCAAGCACAAATGGATGTAATTCAACTGCACGCACAAGTTACAAGGTCTCAGTCAAGACAAACTTGGGCAAGCCCCAGTCAGCAAATCCTTACTAGTCTAATTGATGGAAGTTGGGCAGATGCCTTACAACTGTTTCGCAACTCAGGTATCGGTGCGCCCTTACAGGAAGTGGCGACGCTACTCAAAACAGATTCAGGTCCCTTGTGGGAGCGAGTGGAAGCTGCCCTCAAAGTTAATCCCAATGACAGTAACGTTAAAGCCTGGGGAGCATTAATCCTAGCTGCACAGCAAAATAGCTCTAATGAACAGCTTCCTAAAAACCTCGATCCTAGCAGTTGGTTGCAGCAACTACCACAAACAGAACCAGCAGATTATGCCTGGATTGAGGAATTAATTGACCTTCTAAGTGTTGCCCTTGCTCAGGAGAAACCAAGCAACAGTCATTTGAGCCAAATTATTGGTGATGCACAACAAGTAACAGAAATTAACCCCAAAGATTGGCTACAGCCTGAAGTTCTCCAGCAGGGCAAAGAAGCTATGTCTGAGCAGGGGTGCAACTCTGTGCCTATACACTTGTGCAACTCTGGACTAGTGCGCTTCCTAGTACCCTCATCTCCTCAAGAGTCGCCCACTCTAAAACTAGAGCCACAGCAAGTTTGGTATCAGGTGCAGGTAACAGCATTTAATGATGGTCAGCGCTGGCAGCAGAAACCTTTTGTTGATTTGCAATTGTCTAAGATTCTCCCGGCAAGGCAATTGTGGAAATATTTGGGCTTAGACACTGATCCCCGAATTCAGATTACCGTCTGGAGAGCAGACGGCACTCAGGAATCAACCATGGCAAAGGTTAAAGCTGTTTCCTACCAAGGAAATAGACTCGAACTCTTGGCAGCAGGAGTACCGCTTGCAGGAGCAACTCCTAGCACAAGCACCACTGCCCGCAGCCGCCCACTAGCCCACACTCAAGCAGCTTTACGCTGGTTAGAGCCTAGTTCCATTAGCTTGTCAGAGCTTGACAAAAGCCAGCCCCAATGGGTTTCGGCAATTGTACCCACACTCTGGCGCGAGCTGCACTCGAGCGAAAAGCTTCCTGTTGTTGAAGCTCCTAGCAAGGCGCAGATACTCAATGAAATTGGACACTGGTTGCTTCAACCCATTGATATTACAGGTAACAATGAGCCAGAAGCAGTACTCAGAGTTTATGAAGACCTTTCTGTCACTATCAATAGGTCCGAGTTTCAATCACAGACCAAGGAAATTATCGACGTAGCGCCAGAGCGCCTATACAAGCCCCGAACTGTAATTTTTTCTCAGAAGGGGGTCTTGCTCTACAGTGAATTTTCCCAAGATGCCAGTGCTTCTTTGACAGCGATCGCTGACTTGGGAGATGGTAAGTCTATTGCTCTAGTTGTCGATGGCTCCAATACCTACAACCTTAAGCGCTGGTCAGCAGAAAACCAGCGCTTTGAATAGGTTTACACATTAACTAAGTTTGCGCTTTAATTGCTGATGATTGACCTTCGAGGACAAGCCTTCTATTGCCTCTGATGGGGTGAATTTGGTTGTACCCAGGTCAGTCTTTGCTGTTTGATTATTTTTAGATGCTGCAAGAGAGATTCGACTTCTGCCTGCAAATACAGATATTTGACTTGCTGATCAGCCTGATAGGGAAATTTGATCAATTCCATCCGGCGGGGTTTGTCCGTTTGGCTTCTAGAGCAGTTTTTCACTGATTGGGAATCACCAATCGCGCTTGGTGAATAACTCAGACTAGATGAAGGAATTGGCATCAGTTACTCAATAGTAATTTGTACTTACTCGCACCACTTAGTAATTGTAGCCTGAACGTTAAGCTTTGTTTAATTAATCTGGCAACAAGCCCCAGATTCCCTTGGATTAGCGCCGGGATGAATCGCCTGTGAAGACAGTCTGGTCAGGTTTTCAGAGCCTAGCAAAGCTTCCAGAAACGGGGGATTCTTTTCTCTTACTCCTGATTCACCTCGCCAGGAAGCTCCCGCAACTGGGCATGAAAAACCTTATGTCTTGGTGCCTCCTGCTTTTGCTGTTGATTGTTCAAGCCTTCATCTTGCTGAAATCAATGGGAAATACGGCAACTGAAGTATTTTTGTTAGAAACGGTAATTTTTTTAGCTAGTCTGAGCTTGGCGACTGGCTCAGCAATCACCTCGCAAGCATTTGCCAAGGCGGCAGCTATCTCCCGATTCTGGCAGCGGATATACAAGACTCCCCAACGTCGGAAAACTTTGCAGCTACGTAATGGTTTAAGTTGCTGGAGTCGTTGTGGATCCTCGCGGTAGAAGCTCAAAATTAGTCTAGCTAGTTGAGAATTGCGATTTATCATTTAATTTAATCCTTAACTTTGCTTACCCCTTCTCGCAATGAGTAGGCAACTGGACCTTTGCTCCTTAACAAAAGCCTAGTTATTCGAGACACTAGTTATTCGAGAAATTGGAAGAGTCCACAGAGCGAGGTATGGGTGCCAGCAGCCCCTTGTTTGACTGAGTAGACTGGCTATTGAGCTGTAAGTCATCTGCTTCCTACCAAGTACATTGAAGCCTGAATTTCCAGGAACTGTCTCGATTTGGAAAAAATACTTAATAACTACGTACTCCAGATAAATTGGTCTAACACTGCTTGTAATCTATCTATCACAAGCTTTTGAGAGTTTTTTGACTTAATTTATCTGTAAATGTTTCTTATATTTTTTTTAAAAAAATAGACGTAATCTAACCTTGAAGAGGAAGGGAAGAGATGGGGAGAGGGGGAGATGGGGAGATGGGGAGATGGGGAGATGGGGAGAGAAAGTTATCTGTATAGCAGTACGTATTAAGGTTAGGACAAGCTAAATCGCTAAAACTTTGTCAAATTCACCCCTTCTGCCTTCACCCCTTCTGCCCTGGAGCCTTGCGCGTAGCGCTATATAGAGGGGTGAGCGAAAAGAGGGGTGAGCGAAAAAAGGGGTGGGAGGTATGGGGAGTGTGGGAGGATTTTTTAAAAACTTAGCAGAAATCCCACTAAAAATTTCGTTCACCCCTGTTAGAACAAAGTTTGGTATCAGCTTACATAAATACGGAGGAATCATTGGGTGAGTCTATCTAAGTCTTTGAGCATTAAACAATACGATGAGTTAGAGGGAATTATGACCCTTGCCCGTTCTGTTGGTTGGGGGGCTGCTGATATTTTGCATTCTTATTATCACGGCCAATCAAACGGCGGTGATTTAGAAATTCAAGAAAAAAAAGATGGTCCTGTCACTGCTGCTGATTGTGCTGCTAACCACTACATCCTAGAAAGACTTCAGACTTCTCTGGGTACCCAAGACTTCGGCTACTTGAGTGAAGAAACCTATAAATCTCTCTCGGAGCAATCACCAGACTCTCAACGATATCAGCCCTGGGTATGGATCATTGACCCCCTCGATGGTACAAGAGACTTTATTGACCGCACTGGTGAATATGCTGTTCACATTGCCTTAGTAAATCAAGGAAGGCCAGTGTTAGCGGTGGTAGCATTACCAGAAGCTCAGAAACTTTATTACGCCATTCTTGGCAGAGGAACATTTTTAGAAACTCGTCAGGGAGTTACTAAAAAAATGCGTGTATCCCAACGTGATGTCATTGAAGAGTTGCCCCTTGTAGTTAGCCGCAGCCATCGGGATGAACGCTTTCAGCAGTTGTTGGAACAATTACCTTGCCAAGAAAAACACTACCTCGGCAGTGTCGGCATTAAAATTGCCGCTATCATTGAGCAGCAAGCAGATGTTTATATCTCCCTTTCTGGTAAGTCTGCCCCGAAAGACTGGGATTTTGCTGCCCCAGAACTTATTCTTACTGAAGCTGGTGGCCAGTTCACCCGTTTCGATGGGACACCAACCTTGTACAATCAGAATGATATTAATCAGTGGGGCGGCTATATGGCAAGTAATGGTCAATGTCACCAGGCTCTTTGTGCTAAAGCCTCAGCAATTATGGCACAGATAGATGGTGATACATCCCATATCTAAAAAATTTTTCAAGCCAGAGATAGCCAGCGATGTTATTAATGCTGCAAGAACCGAATTTCCGCTATCCAATTGCAGTAAGCTTAGGTGCGATCGCAGGTGCTTTGTGTCGCTACTATTTAACGTTGTGGTTTACTCAACGCTTCGGCACTACTTTTCCTTATAGCACCTTGATTATTAATCTCAGTGGCTGTTTTGCCATGGGCTTTGTTGTCACTTTTACTCTAGAACGAGTGGCAACAATTCCTAGGGAAGTGACTTTGATTGTGACTACTGGCTTTTTGGGAGCCTACACAACTTTCTCAACTTATGGTTTAGAAACTTTTATCCTCAGGCATGCAGGGAGTTTTACTGCCGCGATCATATACTGGGCAGGCAGTGCCACCCTTGGAGTTATCAGTGTTGAGTTGGGTGTAATTCTTGCTCGCTTAGGAAAATAGGATTTAGGGACTTTCAACTGGGGAATTTGATCTCTGCTGGGATGATGTACTCTTTTTGAAGAGAACGTCATCCCTTTAGACTGAATGCAGCACTCAACCTAAAACTCACAAGGAGGGCTTGCCTTGACTGAAAACCAAATTCCCCTCCAGACAATCTCACGCAGTGAGCTGCGGCAGTTGGTTCGTACCCAGCTGCAGATGTTGCTTGAGCAAAATAACCTTGAAGGGGCGAAAGCGCTACTGGTGCCAGTGCAACCAGTAGATATAGCCGAAGCAATTGAAGGGCTACCAGAAGCCATGCAGGTAATTGCTTTCCGCTTACTTTCCAAAGCCGAGGCAATCGAAGTTTATGAGTATTTAGACTCTAGTGTTCAACAATCACTGATTGAGGAGTTCAAGCGCCAAGAAGTTATTGATATCGTAGACAAAATGTCGCCAGATGATAGAGTACGTCTCTTCGATGAATTACCAGCAAAAGTAGTCCGACGTTTGCTTGAACAACTCAGTCCTAAGGAGCGCCAAGCTACAGCCCAGTTATTGGGTTATGAACCAGACACAGCAGGGCGGATCATGACGCCCGAATACATCTCCCTCAAAGAAACTTTGACTATTGGCGAAACTCTAGAGAGAATTCGCTCTTTAGCCAAGGTTACGGAGATGATTTATTACCTCTATGTTACTGATGCTGCTAGACGTCTGACGGGGATTGTTTCCTTACGTGATTTGGTTATTTCTTCCCCTGAGAAAACTCTGGGCGAAATTATGACCCGCGATGTCGTTTATGTAAACACAGGAACGGATCAGGAGGAAGTCGCAAGGTTAATCCAACGCTACGATTTTTTGGCAGTGCCGATAGTTGATAGGGAACAGCGTTTAGTTGGTATTGTCACAGTTGATGATGTCATTGACATCTTGGAGGAGGAAACTACAGAGGATATCTATGCCTTAGGTGGTGGTGTGCAGTCTGGAGGTGATAATTATTTTCAAACGGATTTATTAACTGTTGCTCGCAAACGGGTTGTCTGGCTATTCGTGCTGTTATTAACTAATAGTGTCACAGCTACAATTATTAGCTCTCAAGAGGGGCTCTTACAGCGGGTGGTTGCTCTAGCAGCCTTTATCCCTCTACTGACTGGTACTGGTGGTAATGTTGGTGCTCAGTCTTCTACAGTGGTGATTCGAGGCTTAAATACTGATGAACTTAAAGATTTGGGTGTAGCTCAAGTAGTTTTTAGAGAAGCTAGAGCAGGAGCACTTCTAGGAACAATTTTGGGGGTAGTAGCAACTTTATGGGCTTATCTGTTGGTACAAGATGGGAATTTGCTTACTCCTTTCTCAATGGACAGCTTTTTCATCGCCCTCTCAGTAGGAGCAAGTTTAATCGCGATCGCCATTTTGGCATCTGTTGCCGGTTCAGCACTACCTTTTCTGTTTCGTTCTCTTGGTTTTGACCCTGCCCTAATGTCAGCACCTTTTATTACTACGGCGGTGGATGTTTTAGGTGTTCTAATCTATTTCAATATTGCCAGGGTTATTTTAAAGCTTTAAATAAACCTGGTAGTGTCCCATTCGGAGTTGATGCCTAAGCATAGCAAGGTAATTCATAGCTCGATTTTAGTTCCCAATACCTTCAGGAACTCTGCTAGCCAAAGGGGATGAGCTGGCCAAGCTGGAGCTGTTACCAAATTACCATCAACGATAGCTTGATCAGCTGCGATGTCGGTATATTGCCCACCAGCAAGGGTTACATCGGGGCTGCAAGCTGGATAGGCTGAACATTTCTTGCCTTTGAGTACGTCTGCTGCTGCTAGCAGTTGAGCGCCATGGCAAATAGCTGCAATTGGCTTATTTGCCTGAGCAAAGTGCTGCACAATTTTGATCACATTCTCATTGAGGCGGATATATTCTGGGGCTCTCCCACCAGGAATAACTAGTGCATCGTAATCTTCAGCTTTGACAGCATCGAAACTGGCATTGAGTATGAAGTTGTGACCTGGCTTTTCGCTGTAGGTTTGGTCTCCCTCAAAGTCGTGGACTGCTGTTTTTACTTTGTCCCCTGCTTGCTTGTCAGGACAAACGGCATCAACTTTATGACCAACCATTTGTAATGCCTGGAAAGGAACCATGACTTCGTAGTCTTCTACAAAGTCGCCGACGAGCATCAAGATTTGTTTTCCTGTCATGTTATAAATCCTATTTGAGGCTGACGATATTAGTCACTTGTGATATTCTCTCACATTTACCCGATAGGATTGGTAGTTTATATCTTATATGAAATCGAAACAGAGATATTAAGATTAGTCTGAATTTAAGTAATAAGTAATAAGTAATAAGTAATAAGTAATGACTGGAATATTGAGCTTTAACTAATTAATCACAATAAAATTATTAGTGTTTTTTATTTATGCTAAGAGATCTGTTATTAGAATTGTGACCATTGCTTTTTTAAATCTAGACAATGGACTTGTTTTGAAAATATAATTGGGTTAAATTGAATTTGTTGTAAAGGAAAGTTGCCAATCAAGCTATATGTTGCTCTGTTTAGTTGCTCTACTGATTCAAAATACTATTAGGTCTATACAGCAACTAGTTCAGGTTACAAATAGAGTACTGCTATATCATTTGGAGATTTATATATGGCTCAAAAGAGTATTTTACAGCTAGCCAGACAAGGCGATCCAAAAGCAATTGCAGCACTAGTAAACCACTATCTTGCCTCAAAAAGTATTACAACAAAAACTAAATTAAAAGGAGGGTGTTTGCACTTATTACTTGAGTCAGCTCAAGTTCCCAATCAAAAAGTTTTGGTAGCATTCATCCGTAAAGTAATGATGGGCTTGTCAGCTGAACCTATTAAAACTGTTAAAGTTTACGGGCGTAATTTCGGTGTAAATTCCCCAGTTTGGTCTCAAATAATTGAACTAAGGAGCAATGCTGCTTCTACTACACTGCCGATACCATCTGAGCAAATTACACCACTTCCACCTTTGCAAGATTGTATAGCCCAACAAAATAAAAATACTTTTCCCTCTCCAAGTATAACTGCAAAGAAGTTAGCAGAAGAATTACTAGAACTGGTAAATTATGATCAAGCAAAAGCAGAAGTAATTCTCAGTGAAATAGTATTTCAAAATTCTAGTAAATCATTAGAATGGTGTTTTGAAATGGCAATTGACAAGTTACTACAAAATCAACGTTTAACTTGGAGCAAAAGTAACGAAAATGTCACCAAGTGCTAAAGATAGCGTTTCCTATACTCATGAGGTATATCTAATTTTATTCACAGCACGAACTCTCCCCTTTTCGTTATTTTTGGTTTTAATATACATGTTTAGTATTTTCATCAATGCTTTGGCAGCTAGCTTTTTATTAGCAGCAGCTGGTTTGCTTATTTACCTGTTTTTGGTTATCCGAGAGCAGCGCACGGGCAAATTTAAGAGAATGCCTTCAAGATACAGATATCAAAAGCGCAAGTCTTTTTTTAAGAGAAAATCACCAGTATCTTCCCATCGTTTGGGACGGCGATTAATCTGCTTGCTTAATGGGGATGTTTGTACAGCCGAGCGTCTGTTTGACCATGCTTATTGGCGCTATCCTGGGCAATCAGATTCTTGGGTTCTGGAAAAAGTTATCTACGACTTGGAAAGAGATCGTCGCTCAGTTTAGTGCTAAGTAGGTAGGTATATACCTATTCTGTTACCCTCCAGTTTTTCCTATTATTAATACTTTCTGGAAAGGAGAATAGTGAGGATTTCAGGAACCGTTTTGTTTACTGTATAGCGCTACGCGCAAGGCTCCAAGGCAGAAGGCTCCAAGGCAGAATTTGACAAAGTTTTAGCGATTTAGTTTGTCCTGACCTTAATACGTACTGCTATATTTTTATTTTACGGAGCATCACTGTGTATGCCATAAAAAAACATTTTTATGAAATTGGTATTCCTTATTACTTATTACTTATTACTTATTACTTATTACTTACTCTTAGCAATCATGAACAATTCTGAAATAGCATCTTGGACAGAAGTTCGTGCGGCTTTAAAAAAAATCTGGGGATATGATAACTTTAGACCACCTCAAGGAGAAATTGTTCGCAGCTTGCTGTCAAAGCGAGATGCGCTAATTGTCCTACCTACAGGTGGGGGCAAATCAATTTGCTTTCAACTTCCAGCACTGCTAAAAACTGGACTAACGCTGGTAGTTTCACCTTTGGTAGCACTGATGGAAAATCAGGTGCAAGAATTGCGTCATCTCCAGTTATCGGCTGCACTCTTGCATAGTGAATTACCAACTTATCAGCGACGCCACACTCTCCAAGCTTTGGAAAGGCAGCAGCTGCGATTGCTTTACCTCTCCCCAGAAACTCTGCTCAGTGTACCAGTGTGGGAAAGATTATCTCAGCCGCAGCTAAGGATTAATGGCATAATTCTAGATGAAGCTCATTGCCTAGTACAGTGGGGCGATACCTTTCGTCCAGCTTATCGACGTTTGGGTGCGGTAAGAACAACTTTGTTGCGGTATAAGCCTCAAGGTACAAAAATAGCGATCGCGGCTTTTACCGCCACAGCTGATCCTAGCGCCCAGCAAACCATCTGTAAAGTTTTGCAACTGCAAAAGCCAGAGATTTTCTTAATTAGTCCCTACCGTAAAAATCTCCAATTCAGGGTGCAAACTGTCTGGACTCCTAGGGGACGCCGCCAGCAGATGTTAAAGTTTATTAGAGGCAAAAATCAGCAAACAGGGTTAGTCTATGTTCGTTCTCGACGAGACTCTGAGGAGCTAGCTGAGTGGTTTGGGCAATTGGGTTATGCCACAGCAGCTTACCACGCAGGATTGAGTCCTCAACAGCGCCGTAACATTGAGGCTAGTTGGCTAAAGGACAAAATTCAATTTGCGGTTTGTACTTGCGCTTTTGGCATGGGTATCAACAAGCCTGATGTGCGTTGGGTTGTGCATTTTAGCCCCCCTCAACTGCTATCGGAGTATATCCAGGAAGTTGGAAGAGGAGGGAGGGATGGCAAGCCTGCGGAGGCTTTAACGCTGGTAAGTGAACCCACGGGATGGTTAAATCCAGAAGATAAGCAGCGATGCAAGTTTTTTGCTGCTAAAATGCGATCGCAATATCAGGACGCCCAGCGCTTAGTTAAACAATTGCCACGACAAGGAGAAATCGCAACGGTAGCAAGGGAATTTCGCGATGGTGCAGTTGCTCTTGCCCTTCTTCACAGTGCGAATCAACTAGAGTGGCTTGATCCTTTTTATTATCGCCAACAGCGCTCACAACAGTCCATTTCTCTTGGGCAGTTGATTGCCAAACAGCAGCAGCAATTCAACCAGATGAATAAATATTTAACTACTGGCGAGTGTCGCTGGAAATTTTTGTTAAGGGCTTTTGGCTTTACTCAGGAGGCATCTGGGTTTCGATGCGGTAACTGTGATAATTGTTTGAAGCACTAAGTATATTGCTCAGAGAGTATCATAATAAAGAAAATAAATAACCCTACAGTTCCCACTGACTAAATTTTTAACTCATCTATAGCATAAATCTTATCAAAGGCTCTAAGATGCTCTGAAAGCCAGAGCTTGCAAGAGTTTAAGGGTTTATTTATAGATATAGCGCTACGGGCAAGGCTCCAGGGCAGAGGGCTCCAAGGCAGAAGGGGTGAATTTGACAAAGTTTTAGCGATTTAGCTTGTCCTAACCTTAATACGTACTGCTATACACTCTCAATCAAATGTTTATTCTCAACATAAGAGTTAGAGAGTGAGAGAAGAGGAAAAGTTTAAAGATATTTGATGCAACTCCCTAACTTCTCAAACACCATCGGGTTGAAATTACTATTCAACTTGTCTCCCCATCTCCCTTGCTTCCCCTTCCCCAATCTCTTTATTAATGCCTTGGAAAACATTACCTAGCCTACAGTGAAGAACAAGGGTGCAAGCACTCGATGAAACTGACTTGGACAGAAAGTTCTAAAATTTAGGCAGGGAGGAGACTCCGAACAAATCGTTTCCGAGTCAGGACATGACTGAGAGTAAAGCGCAATTAAATAACAAAGCCCATAATGACCCTATAATTTACAGTGCCAGAGGAAAAGTTTGTGGAATCTATAGACCTAGCTCAAAAAACTTCTTACAAGGTACCTTAATAACAGACGATGAGCTCGAGGTACCAGCTCAAATATCTGACGATTTAGGTACGATTCTCAAAGCTAATCCCCAAATCCTTGAAATTCCCGTAGTTTGGAAGTGCTACCCGCGCACTCATCCACCTTTGTTCATGTTAGTTAAATTGAAACTCAAAAATAGTAATTCCTTAGACTTGAGACGCAAAGGTGTAAATAAGTTCCGCATAGTTGGACAAGTAGCAAGGATTAAAGAGCAATCTGTAACGGTACTTCTCAAGCGAAATCTAGAACTAGTAGAAGGAGAAGAAAACTCGTTTACACTTACAATTCAAGGAAGAATACCTGGTAGAGCTCTTGGTCAGTTTTGGCGTTTCACTGTAAGACGTCAAGGGTGGGACTGGAATATTATTACAGCAAATCCTGTCCCCAATGTTGAACAACCACTAGCAATGGGGCCGATTCTAATAGAGGAGAAAACAGTTGCCAGAGAAGTAAAGGAAAAAACCGTAAACCAAAGTGGTATAGAGCTGTTGGAAGGTCTTAGTCAAGCGGCGTTAGCGCGTCGGTTGAATATGAGTTCATCAACTATAGCGAAACACAGAGTTAGAGACACTTTTTCTGAGTGGAGTCGCCAAAAAGATCCAGAAGGAATAGCTTGGCAGTATGACCAGAAAACCAAGAAATTTAAACCATTTAACTACTAAATATTTACCCAAATAAACCTTAAAAACTGATGATGTTGTGACTGAGTTAGAATTTCTGTAGAAGTCAATTATTAATAGCTTCTGAATGATGACAATGAGCAATGAGTAATGAGTAATGAGTAATGAGCAATGAACTATGAACAGCAAATCCTATATCTGGAGTAAGGCAAAGTATCCTTACAATAAGTTTTCAAAGTAACATGCAAAAAAAACAATCAAGTCAACAGCCACAGGAAAATTTATCTCCCCTGAGAAAACTGCGTGAACAAGCAAACCTGACTCAGGAGCAGTTATCTGTAAGATTAGATGTTTCGACATCAACATTTAGACGTTGGGAAAATGGGAATGTTGAACCTGCAATGACCCATGAACAGTGGGTTATTTTTTGTAAAGAAATTGGCGTTCCTTTTGAGGAACTACCAAAAAAACTGAATTTACGAGCAAAATAATCCGGAGAAATTCCTAATGTTCAAGACGCTTGCATTTGGCTTAGCACCTGCCGAATCACATCTTCTGGCACTTGATCTGTTACAGTTACCTCACCAATCTGGGTAGGAAGAACAAATCTTACTTTCCCATCTTGAACCTTCTTATCCGTTTGCAGGGTATCAATAATTGCTTCAATCTCTAGTCCAGTAGGTAACTTAGTTGGTAATTGAGCTTTCTCAATCAGAGCATCTTGACGCTGGGCTTGGGCTGCCTGCCACATCTGAAGTTCAACCGCGATTTTACCAGCTGCCACCATCCCAATGCCTACAGCTTCTCCATGATTAACTAACTTGTATCCTGTCAAGCTTTCCACGGCATGACCAATAGTGTGACCATAATTAAGAATCGCTCTTAACCCAGCTTCTTTCTCATCCTTACCGACAACATCAGCTTTAGCTTGGCAAGAATGGGATAGGATGATTGACAATAAATCCTCATCCAGATAGCGTCTTTGGTCAAGACGCCTAGATTCCTCTAACTTAGTGAATAACTCAACATCCCAGATAATGCCATACTTAATTACCTCCGCCATTCCCGCACGAAATTCTCTGGGTGGCAGTGTTGTTAACACTGAAGGATCAATTAAAACCAATCTTGGCTGATGAAAAGCCCCAATCAAATTTTTCCCTTGTGGATGATTAACACCAGTCTTGCCACCAATGGAGGCATCAACCATCGCCAACAGAGATGTCGGCACTTGTACAAAATTAATCCCGCGCAGCCAAGTGGCAGCGGCAAAACCAGTCATATCACCAATGACTCCACCTCCCAAAGCAATCATAGTGGAGGAACGCTCTAAGCGGTTTTGTAGAGCAACATCGTAGATTTTTTGTATGGATTTGGGAGTTTTATAGCGCTCACCAGCAGGGAGGGTGCAGCTAAATACTTCATACCCTGCTAATTTAAGAGCTGCGATTGTTCGTTCCCCATATCTGCGAAAAATCGCAGGATTAGATACCACTAAAACTTTTTTGCCTAGATTTAAGCGGCTAATCCAAACGCCCAAATCGTCCAAGCTATCAGCTGCAATTGCAATTTCGTAGGTATGCTGCGGTAAATCAACGCTAATAACAGACTTCATCTTTTCCCGAGTTGCTGTGGGCTGTAAGCTATTGTGCCTCTAAATAGCACTTTCGACCGTTTCTAGAAAGGCAAAAAGTAAGAAGGCAAGAGTCAGGAGTTATAGGAGGCAAATGGTTAATCATCCATCATCTCCCCATCTCTCCCTATCCCCTTCATTAAAAGTAGGGGGGTCTCAAGGCTTATTGTATCCCACAAGATGCTTCAATATACTTATGCGAGTTATTGGAGAGAAGCGTAAAATGTTGTCTGGAGTCATTGCCTACTTTTTAATCCTTAGTGCTGCTACAGTAGTTGCCCTAGGACTATTTTTCGGTCTCAAGGCAGTTAAATTGATATGAACTACCTGATTGCTGTCCTCAACAACCGTATGGAGGCAGAAGCAGCCTACACTAGCTTAGAAAAACAAGGTTTGCCCATGAAGCAAATCTCAATTTTGGGTAAAGGTTATCAATCTGCCGATGAATTTGGTCTAATTGACCCTAATTTACAGGCGAAAAAGCAAGTCAAGCAAATGGCATACTGGCTAATTCCTTTTGGATTCGCAGCTGGTTACACCTTTAATGTGATCACTGCCATTGAAATTTTTCCCTGGGCAGGTAGTCTGGGAAACCACATCATTGGCGGCGTTTTTGCTACGATTGCGGCGGTAATGGGCAGCTTTGTGGTAGGAGGCGGCGTTGGCTTGCTAAGTAGCAGTGGTGATGCCTTGCCTTACCGCAATCGCCTCAATCAAGGCAAATATCTGATTGTTGTCAAAGGTTCTGAGGGTTTGACTAAGCAAGCTACACCCATTCTCAAACAATTCAATCCTGAGAATCTTCAAGGCTACGCCCAACCAGATTAGTATTTATTTAGAATCTCCCGATTAGTAGTCGGGAGATTCTACAGAAAAAACGCTGCATGACTTGAAAATGTTGCCAAGGGAAGAACTTTTAAAAGGGGTTGAAAATCGAGAGTCTGTCGCCCGTGTTATTGATCTCGCTGAACAGGCAATTAAGACTTGGGAAGTTGTCTTGACTGATTTTCTTTCACCGCCAGTACTAATAGAAATTAAGCAACAATTTAGTCGTTTGACCGAGGTTCAGTTGCTAGCTTGGGGGGGTTATCCCCAAGCAGAAAGGCTACGTTTGGCAATTGCTCGTGAAGAAATACCCCTAGACCAATCTCAGGTAGAATTAGCGGTTATAGATATTGCTGGTAACTTTTTGTTTGACACCGCTACCCACCGAGATTTTCTCGGTTCAATTCTAGGAACTGGCTTAATGCGAGAGAGAATAGGCGATATTATTGTCTTACCAGAAAGAGGTGCTCAGGCAATTGTAATGCCAGATATAGTGGAGTTTCTGGAAATTCACTTAACTCAGGTACGCTCCGTACCTGTGACTACTCGCCGCCTTGACTTCAGTGAACTGAAAATTCGAGAACCCAAGAAAAAAGAAAGAACAACTGTAGAGGCTTCTATGCGCTTAGATGCAATTGCCTCCGCTGGTTTTGGTGTTTCCCGCAGCAAAATGGTTGATTTGATTAGTGCTGGTGATGTGCGAGTTAACTGGAAAGAAGTTAAACAAGCTAGTTATATTCTCAAGTCAGGAGACTTAATTTCTATTCGTGGCAAGGGAAGATTAGAAGTAGGGGAAGTGGCAATTACTAAAAAGGAACGATACCGTGTACAGTTGACGAGCTTTAAGTAATAAGTAATAAGTAATAAGTAATAAGTAATAAGTAATAAGTAATAAGTAATAAGTAATAAGTAATAAGTAAGTAGAGAGGTGATGGTGAATTCTAAGGCTTATTAATTAAAAAGTATTGGTGGCAAATATTGAGATATATCGATGCTGGATGGTGTGTTAAGGTGGGCATTCTAAAGTTAGTGACTTGGTATCTTTAGATATGCAGCGTTTAAACTATCGTGCCTTTGAAATTATTCATCAAGAACTTAAAAAGTGCTCAACCAATGATCCACTCAGTCAAGCAAAATTAGAGATTGTTCTCAATCGCTTAAAACAAATGCGATCGCCAACAGGAGAAGCTGCATTTTTGCAGGAATTGCGAAAAGAGATTGTAGACCTAACCCTCTTCTGCCACTCTCCGAAGTAACCAAGTAACAAAAAAGCCAGACTATTGATTAGGAAAATAATGTCGGAATTGATTCATGAAGTCAATTAAATCGTGAAACCCAAGGAACAAATCTTGATTAGGAAAAATTTATAACCAGGGAGAAGTTAACCACAATATTATCGTGGGTTGGATAATTAAACGAAGATTGTTTAACATATTTTTCTATCCATGTTCATGGTTCCATTATTGAGGTAATGGAAAAGTTATATTGTGATAAATTCCCTAGGCATTGACTGAAACTATCCCTTGCTGAATTTCGCCAATGCTTACTAAATATTGTCTAGCTACATAATCAGTCTTCTTACCTTTTTTTTGGTCTCCTGTTTCATCTATTACTACTGTAATTGAATTTTCTTGATTTTAATTCTCGGAGAGTGACACAAGAGGGTTATCCATAACTTATCCAAGTTCGTACCAAACTCTAAGATAATACAGATTTTTGAGATAATTGCTTTTTCTTCAATGATCACTCCCCAAAAAACACTGCACCAGCATGATTGCCATCCTCTCTACGGTTTTTCCAGTCGGGTTAATTGTTTTCGTTGGCTTTGTGGCAGGCAAAACCTTGCAACTGGAGATTTCTACACTTTCGAGCCTTTCTCTCTACGTACTTTTTCCTGTGCTAGTTATTGATAGCCTTTATCGCACTACTCTCGGTGCCGAGAATGCTATTGGTATCTTCTTAGGATTTATTGTTACTTACTTTCTACTTTGTCTGGCAGCCTGGTTACTGGGGCAAATATTAAATTTATCGGTACCAGTGCAAAAAAGCCTTGTCGCTACCACTGCTTTCCCAAACAATGGCAATCTGGGTTTACCTATAACTTTATTTGCCCTGGGAGAGTCAGGATTAGAGCGCGCAATAGTGTATATGATTGCCTCTAGCATCGTCATCCTGACAACAGCACCAGTCTTCCTCATGGTCGGCAGTTTCTGGTCTGTAGTGCGTCTTACTCTCAAGCTACCATTAATCTGGGCAATTTTACTCGGCTTAGGCTTACACTGGTCTAATGTACAGCTGCCTTTTAAAATAGGCGAAGGTTTGCACTTGCTAGCCCAAGCTCCTATTCCAGTCGCTTTATTAATCCTGGGAATGCAAATTGCCAGCAATCGCTTTCAACTTAAACCCTATGAAGTTGCTGCTAGCTTAATGCGTCTAGTAGGAGGAGCGCTCACAGCTTATCTGGTGGGCAAAACCCTTGGTCTTACAGGACTAGACCTACAAGTGCTAGTCTTGCAGAGTTCCATGCCCACTGCAATCACTGCCTTCTTATTAGTTAACGAGTTTGGGGGAGATGCTGCACGCACAGCTAGAGTGGTAGTTTTATCGACACTGTTAGCCTTTTTAACTTTGCCGATGGTGTTATGGGCAATTACAGTTGCTACTTGACATAGTCTTACAACAAATTAAAGATTAAGATTGTAGCGGTCAGACTTGCTGCTGGTAATCTCAATATCGATTGCGCCCTCAGTAATTAGGGTGCGGTTATCTGCATAAGCCTCAAAACTCAAGAATTCTATACTTAAGATAGACAAGAAATTACTATAAATATTAGCCATGGCTCCTGATCCCAACATCATGAAAGCCGTTGAACAGCTGGGCTACCGCGTCACCGTTGGAGACGTTGCCACCAAGGCTGGATTAAATATTAACCTGGCAGAGCAAGGATTACTGGTTTTAGCCTCTGATGCTGGCGGACATTTGCAAGTCTCAGAATCTGGGGAAATTGCCTACCTCTTTCCCAAAAACTTTCGCTCAATTCTCCGCAACAAGTTCCTACAGCTACGCTTACAAGAATGGTGGGCTAAGGTTTGGCGCGTTTTATTCTACTTGATTCGGATTTCTTTTGGAATTGTCCTGCTGCTGTCAATTGTTCTGATGATGATCGCAATCACGATTATAATTGTCAGCATTAACTCTAGCAGTGACAATGATTCCAGAGGGGGCTCAAGCCGTAATACTGGTGGCGGTGGTATCTTCTTCCTGCCTCGTTTCTGGGGACCTGATCTGTTTTGGTTTTTCAGCCCAGATTACTACGAAAGTAACCCTCAAAGACAAAGATTATCTTCCGTTTCCTCCGAAAGGAGTCAGATGAATTTTCTAGAAGCAATCTTCTCTTTTTTGTTTGGCGATGGCAATCCCAATGCCGATTTAGAAGAGCGTCGTTGGCAAGACATTGGTGGAGCCATTCGTAACTCGCGAGGTGCTGTTGCTGCTGAACAAATTGCGCCCTATCTCGATGAGCTTGGAGAGGGATACCAGCGCGAGTATGAAGATTATATGCTGCCGGTACTAACAAAGTTTAATGGGCATCCTGAAGTTTCTCCAGCAGGAGAAATTGTCTATCACTTCCCACAATTGCAGACAACAGCTAAAGAACAACATCAGCAATCTGTACAAGCCTATCTAAAAGAAAAACTTTGGCGGTTTAGTCAGGCAAGTAGTGGGCAAATCATGCTAGCCATTGGATTAGGAGCGCTAAACTTGATTCTGGCTCTAGTTCTAGGGGAGTTATTACAAGGGGGAATTGCTGCCGAGTTGGGTGGATTTGTTGCCTTTGTACAATTAATTTACCCGGTATTACTAGTTTATGGTATCGGTTTTTTGACAATACCGCTAATGCGCTATTTCTGGGTTCAATGGAAAAATCGCCGCCTTGAAGTGCGAAATCAACAACGCCAAGAAAGAGCAACCGTACTCAATCGGGCAGATACAAATTTAAAGCAAAAAATCGCATATGCTCAACAGTTTGCTGCTCAAAAAATTATTAACCAAGAGGATTTAGTATATACTAGCGAAACTGATTTACTCGACCAAGAATTAGAGCGCAAAGACCAAATTGATGCTGAATGGCAGCGACGTTTAGAGTCTAATTCTTGATTGCTTGATGGTCTAGATAACAATTGCTACTTGTGGGCGTGTACGTAGTCAATAAAGTAAAATCTGGGCTCAAGCCATAGTTTAAGCCAAGTGTAAACTACTAAACCTAGCAGTGCAATTAGAATCAAAGGGAGACCCAAACTTACTCGCTGTTGATCTCGAATCAAGCTTACCACTGCAATTGTTAGAGCAAAATAGCCTAACAGCGCTCTCTGTAATTGCTTGATTCTTGAAAGTGCCTCTCGACAGCTGCGACAATGCTGAGTGTGTTGTCTATAGCGATCAAGTAAGACCTGACGGTTATTATTAATTGGGGTTATAGTTTGAGTACTAAGTCCGACTGTGTGCCAAGGTAGTTTTCCCTGAGAATACTTATCAAACCAATTACGAAACTCAATCACTAAGCGGTCAGCACCTGTAGGCATTTTATAATAATTTTTCCAGCTCTCCAGCTGTTGGCGCTGTTGGAGAACATATTCCTGCTGATGCAGCAAAATCATATCTCCATCTAGAACTAAGTTGCGAGTCTTGAGGTGATTCCACCAACGAGGTGTCAGGTGATGGAGTATTTTAGCAAAGTTGCGGGGAAATTGAGCCACTATCCTAGATTTGCCGGGAGTGACTGGCAGGCAGTAGGTAACAAGTCCAACTTGCTTGTCGCCTCCGAAACTGATAGCATACTCTAGGCGGCAAGGAGGTTCAAAGGTAATGGAAGTTATAAAACGTCCTGATATATGAACTTCAATTAAATTGAGTGTTGATTCCACAATTTCCATTTGGAGAGGACTTGCCTGTTCTCGATTCCCTTGCACACCGTGATGAGCAAAAGGAACATGACTAGGATCAGCTACATTTTCTACCAAGGTTTGCCAATCATATTCAAGATCACGGACAAAAGAAGACCAAACAAAACCCTTAGTAGCATCTACTTGGGGTGATAGAGGTAGGGGAGTAACAGCTGCCGTTTCTGCTGAGGAAGCATCAGGCCAAACCCAAAGCAAATCATTTTCCTGGTGACAAGGCAGTGAGAGCGCACATAGGTTTTTTCGATTCTTGGCAATTAGTTGTGGATTCTCTGCTTGAGGAACATGAGTGCATAGCCCTTGGGAGTCAAACTGCCAGCCATGATAGCTACACATCAGATTACCTGTATTCTCATCCACACGACCTTCACTCAAGGGAGCAAGTCGGTGGGGACATTGATCTAAAAACACGCGGTAGCTATCAGATGAACTAGGCTTCCAAATTACCAAGCGCAATCCCAAAAGGGTAACTGGGGTTGGTCGTTTTGGGTCAAGGTCTTCTAGAGGAGAGAGAGGATACCAGTGCTGAAAAAAGTTGAACTCTGGTTGCACGGCGGCACTAGTCTTAAAAAGCTTCTATTTGTTTGTACCATATCAATTACCCAATTTGAGTTGAAATTCCTGAATTTTTAATATAAAAAGAAGTAGCGTGGACATCTCGCTTGCACCAGTAAGACGCCCACGCTCAGAATCATAGCCAGCTTAATTTATTGACTCAGAGAGTTGCATAACTTGCAAGCTCAGATTTACCGTTCATTAAGGAAACAATATCATCTTTGAGTTGATTAATTGCTCCCACTTCTGCAATCAGCTCTGCTACACTGGAACTCCGTTGACCAGCAATAGTCATTTTGCCATCATAGACAAAGGTATAAGCAGTTCGCTCAGGAAATGGACTAATTTGTTGAATATAATTTGCCTGATTCGCCACAGCTGCTGCATACTCTTGAGAAGCAAAGAATGCTTCCATCTCTAGAGCATTTGAGAAAGCAATTTCAAAGGCAGCTTGATACTGCTTCTCCAGCGGTTCAAAATGGCTTACTCCGGCAGCATCTGGACGTGAATTGTCCACTTCTTCAAACAAATGCAGTCGGAGTTTGAGAACTAAATCACTCTTGACAACAGATGCAGCAAAAGTGTCTGTCATGTATTGACGAAAAGCCTCAACACTGACGCCACTGGCTTTCTTGACCATGACGTGGAACTTGAGAACATTTAATTCTCCGTTGGGAATACCTGTTTCCAAGCGATCAACATAAGTTTTGGAATTTCCAAAACTACTATTGTAGCCAATGGCTTTGCTAAACAGGTTGTGTTCATCATCCATCAAAATGACAGACGCATTGAACCAACTTTGACGCTCACTTTCACTAGTAAAAGTCAATTCTGCAATGCCATCGAACTGGTCTTCAGCTAGTGTATTGTATTCTACACCTTCAATAGCTGGCCAAAGTCCACCCTGGTTATGTTCCAGATGGAACTGCCAATATTGATACTGACCAGGAAGCCTCGCACAGACTGGACCGTGGACATTTCGCCAGTAGTCGTCAAAAACATTTAAACTAATGCCCTTTCGCTTCCAAAGAAGAACGTAAAACGCTACTTTTCCTTTCTGGTCACGCGCTGCATAATCAAGTTTAGTTAGTTCTGAAATCATTCTTCAAGCTCCTACCAAGAAGTTTACTTTACTAATGCAACTTGGAATTAGGCTGTGGTAATCAAATTCAGTAATGCGCTGGGAGCAAAGACATCACGATAGAAAGTTAACTGTTCAGTTTTGAGGTAGCAGCCACCTCGATGACCTCGGCGCACCCAGGTTACATTTCCTTTAGCGATGGTTTCGTTGGTCTCGTCGTCCTCACACTTCCATTCAAAGTAAGTGAATTCACCATGAAACATGACAATTGGCCAAGCCATTGTCACCCCTGGTTGAGCAATTAGTGCCCACCAATGTTGCTCACGCTCTTTTTGTTGTTCCAAGCCGGAATAAGGACCATCTTGGCACAGATAAACCAAATCGTCGCGATATTCACCGGTTAAAATGTCACCTCGTCCTTGTCTTAAGGCTTCACAATGAGTGGGCCACCACTCTTTATTCTCCCGTTCAATTTGTTCGAGTGTGTAATTAGAATCGATCGCTGGTAAGGTTCCTTCTTTCATCGCCACAATGTTTTCAGCCTGTTCGATGAGTTGTTTGGCTAAATTAGGACTGACGAGATTGGGGCGGGAATAATCTGCTACTAAATCTTTGTAATAGTTAGTCCGCTTGTTGAGTTTATTTTCGGTATTAAGGACAGATGTATTAGAACCATTAGCTGTAGAAACCATTAGTTTTTGCTCCTGTATAATCGATAAAAAACTCTTGCTTTTGCTAGTTAACTGCTACTAGTTCCGAATCAATTTGCTCAAACACTTCATTAAGTGCGCCAAAGCAACCTGCGGCTTTATTGAAGCCTGCATAAACACACATGAACACGAGTAGCTCTTCAATTTCTTCCCTTGTAGCTCCCTGTTGAAGCGCCATGTTAACGTGTGCGCCAAAGGGATTGCCAGGACCGGTATGATCTTGGTTAGCCACATCAACGGCGACTGTGATTAAAGCCTTGGTCTTTTGGTCAATTAATGGTAAACCCCAAGCTTCGCCAGCGACACGAGTACAAAAATCACCAAATTTGGGGTTGATACTACTTAAAGCCTGTTGAAGCTCTTTGTCTTCTAGAACTGCATTTTTGTAAGCCATTTTCCTCCTCCTGTAAATATGAACAGTTGCAATAAAATAACCAACAGTTTCTAAGAAAACGCTTATTCACATACTTAGGTTATAATGTCGTAGCTCGGAGCTAATTTGAATAGCATAGACTGTAGCTATAAGCAAAATAGAAATTTTCAGTGGTCTAGGACCTTAAGTTACTCAGCATTAGTCTGTTACTATTTCAGTCTCTCAACTTCGTTAAGTTTTCACCAGTGAAGATTTGGTATTTAAGAGCAAAATTAAGTTTTGTATCGAAAAAAAACACACCGCCGCCATGCTTTAGCATCGTAAGCTCATAGTCTCACACCAACTTTCTTAAAAAATAATTATATTTTGGGTTTTTAAGATATGATTGAAGTAAGGGAAAACAGCTAACTTAACATTCGGGTTTTGAGTGTAAATATATAATTAAGATTCAGATCGAAACACTTAAGAGGTATCCCCTTTTCAGGTGGAAGGATGAATCAGGGAAAATCGAATTTGCCTTCAAAGCATAGCTTCCTGTAATCTTATTATTTTTACTCCCACCCAATTGAACTGTTATCCTCGCTGTCGCAACTCCTTGCTTAGTCAACTGTATCGATGAGAACAACTTGCTTCACCTGATGGTGTTTCTTTAGTACTGGGCGTGACGGGAGTAAAACAACTAAAGTTTTTGTTTAAAATCATTATTTTTGCTGGTCAAGATTTTGCCAATGAAGTTAAGTAGTAATTGTAATGACTGCTGTCTAGTGAGTAATCAAGAAGATGAGGAGTTGGTTGTTGTCAAAGGAGCAGTGCCGAGTTATCTGAAGCTTCAGTTCAAGGTGCTATGTGCCCAGCGAGGCTTGAAGATGAGTTCGGTTCTAGAGCAACTGCTCAAGAGATGGATACAAGCAGGCGGACCTATTTCCTCTAATCTTCTACCTGAAGAAGACCCTGAAGATGTGAAGGGATATGTTCCCAAATCTTTAAAACTTCAGTTTAAAGTCATTTGTACTCAGCAACGAGTCAAAATGCGTCATGTTCTGTACCAAATTATTAATGAATGGGTACAGAGTGGTGGTTTTCTTGACTAAGAGCTTGAGGAATGGAGCGCTTGTACTCTTTTAAATAGTTTTTTCCTATTATTTGTATTAACTAAGTTAATACAAAAACCAGCAGCGTAGTTGTTTCTAAACAATTAGGAATTAGCTGCGTTTCCTATATTCCATAGCTTTCACTCTTTGATAATAAATATTTTTTCCATTTAAATAGCTGTTTAGCAAAGCTAGTGATAAGATTCCTTGTTTTGACAAGTTGCTCAATAAATTCAATCAAGGACTTAATTTTGCAATAAAGGGGAATTATGGAGATTCTATAGCTGTGAAGACTTTGCTAAAACCTCAAACTTGGGATGATTCCCAGGAAATTACAGCAATAACTAAGCTGCATCAGGAATTACTTAGTATCTGAGATTAGGGTTATACCTTACTATGAATACACAAGCTACACTCTTACCATCCAAGTCACCTGCAACTCATTTTCCTCTTGCCATAGAAAAGGCAAATACTTGGTCGGATGTCTTGCCTGGACTAAGTAAACCGCAAGTTGCCCCACTTTCAGTTTCCGAAGCATTAGTCAAGACTTTGGAACAAATGGGAGTTAAATATGCCTTTGGGGTTTCCGGAGGTGCGATCGCACCTTTATGGGCTACGCTACAACATAGCTCAATTGAGGTGCTTCACTTCCGCCATGAAGCAGGAGCGGCTTTTGCTGCAGTTGAGGCTTACTTTGCTAGTGGCAACCCAGTTGTAGTGTTTACAACCACAGGACCAGGGATCACTAATGCTTTGACTGGGTTGTTAGCTGCCCGCTGGGAGGGTGCGAAGTTAATTTTCCTATCCGGTGCAACCTCAGCACCACAGCGAGGACGCTGGGCTTGCCAAGAAACTAGCACTTACACAATGCCCCATGCCGGTCTGTTTACCTCGGGAGCGCTGTTTAATTATGCCACTACTTTTGAATGCAGTAGTCAACTTGCAGAGGTTTCGATAAGACTTGCCCTTGGTCTAGCCCGCCCGGATGGCTTTGTAGCTCATCTAAGTATCCCCACAGCTATCCAGACTAGTTCTGTCAAGACATCATTGCCAGGAGTAAGTTTATCTTATGCTCCGGTAACTATTAGTGAGGATGCGATCGCACAATGTGCCAGCTTATTATCTCAAGGATCGTTCGCCATTTGGGTTGGTTTTGGGGCGCGGAAGGCAGCAGCAGAGATTCGTCAGCTTGCCGAAAGAACAGGTGCTGCGGTGATGTGTTCACCACGCGGCAAGGGCATTTTTCCTGAAGATCATCCTCAGTTTGTCGGTGTCACTGGCTTTGCTGGACATGCATCAGTTTTAAAGTACATGCAGGAGCAACCTCCTTTACGCACACTGGTGCTGGGAACACGCCTGGGTGAGTTTACCTCGTTCTGGAATCCCGAGATGGTTCCTTCAGGCGGGTTTCTCCATGTTGATATTGATCCAGAAGTGCCAGGAACAGCCTATCCAGAAGCCGCAACATTGGCGATCCAGTCCGATGTCGGAGAGTTCGTCAAAGCTCTAATGAAGTACTTTCCAGAGCGTCCTAGTAATTTACAGGGACTGAGACTACCTCGACCGAAGCGCCATGCTATTAATCCTAGTACAGAGGGTCCAGTACGACCAGAAGTGCTGATGAATATGATTCAAAGAGTGATTGTTGAAGGAAGCAATGCGATAGTGATGGCGGAGGGAGGAAATTCCTTTGCTTGGGTAATTAATCGGCTGCGATTTGCTAAAACGGAGCGTTACCGGGTTAGTACTGGCTTTGGGAGCATGGGTCATTTTGTCACGGGCGTTGTCGGTGCAGCGTTGGCACACAATCGCAAGGCTGTTGCCATCGTTGGGGATGGTGCCATGCTGATGAACAATGAAGTCAGTACAGCTGTCAGATACCAAATTCCTGCTGTTTGGATTGTCCTCAACGATGGACGTTATAACATGTGTGAAAAGGGACAAGCAATGCAAGGTTTTACAGATACAGATGCAAAGATTCCGCAAACGGATTTTGTCAAGATTGTCCGTGGTATGGGAGCTGATGGTATCTGTGTTGACAAGGAATCCGACATCCAAGCAGCCTTGGAGAAGGCAATGGCAGCAACTAATCCATTCGTTGTTGATGTCCTAATTGATCCAGATCAGCCTGCGCCAATTGGGAATCGTATTCAAAGTCTAATTGCGCAAGGGTTACAAAGTTAGGAGAGAATTTAATCATGGTACATCAGCCAGTAGGTATTCCTTCGCTGGCAGTGAACTCTTTAAACTCGCTCTAACCGAAAGTCTAATTTCTGTGTCATCCATCCATTTTATAGCACTACGCGCTACGGTTAGGACATCTTTTTTGGGAGTCGATTTATGATTTATTCTGTCTTTACACCTAATGGTAGTGTCCTAACCAAAATGCGTACTGCTATTTTAACCAAATGCCAGTTCTATCTTGTTGAGGCTCTATAAGGCAAAATCTTTGCTGAATGAAGTTTTAGAGGTTACTTAACTATCTCGTTCGGAAAGAATTAGTTGTACAGCTACCTGAAAGTTATATGCAGTTAATTGATAAGCTTGCTCAGCAAAGGGCTTACCAACCACAAAGCGCTAGTCGCATTTTTAACACTCGTTCACTTAGGAGCGGACATCAACGCTTGGCAGAACTTCTACAAACGGGTATGGCTGTTCTGGATATTGGCTGTGGTCCAGGGAGCATTACCCGTGGCATAGCAGAAGCCGTTCTACCCACTGGACAGGTGGTAGGGATAGATATTAACCAATGCTTCATTGAAGAGGCACGCCATAACTACAGTGACTGTCCTAACCTCTCATTTGAGGTTGGAGATATCTATAACCTTCCATATAGTAAAGAATTCGACATCGTTGTTGCTGCACGTATTTTTCATTGGCTCACCCGTCCTTTTGACGCATTGGAGATGATGATTAAATGTGCCAAACCAGGTGGTCGCATTGTAGTTCACGATAGTAATTTTGAAAAAATCGTGTGGCAACCAGCTTTGCCAGATAGTGTGAAAACTTTCTATACCGCCTTTTTAGAATGGCGAGCCGAGGCGGGAATGGATAATGTTATAACTGATCACCTATCCAAAATGTTTGAAAAAGCTGGACTAGTGGAGATTAGGGAGACTTCACAGAATGAGATAACTAACCACACTGACCTTAACTTTGAAACTCGCGTCGGAATTTGGGCAGATGTTATAGCTATTAAAGGATTTCAGATGGTTCATGATGGTGTACTTAGTAAAGAGCAAAGTTTAAAAGCTGAGAGAGACTATCGGGAATGGGTTATCTACCAAGCCAAGTTGCAGAATATATGCTTCACTGCAGTTGAAGGTATAGTACCGCTTTAATCCTACTTCACATACGTACAAAATATCTTTAATTTCTCCCCCGAGAAATTAAAAATCAAATCCGTTTTCATGCCGTTTTCGTACCCCAATTCAGGAGCACTGCCACGAAATATAGCACTACGCGCTACGGTTAGGACATCTTTTTTGGGAGTCGATTTATGATTTATTCTGTCTTTACACCTAATGGTAGTGTCCTAACCAAAATGCGTACTGCTATACCAGTGTTTTAAATGCTCTCTAACAAGAGCAACAAGGGAGGAATGCTCCTTCTTTTGTTATTTAGGTTAATTTTTACGAAATTATTTTTAATTACAATACCATAAAGTTTTTATGCTCATTTCTGGGTATATCTATTCAACATTCAACTATTCAACTGCCCCTAGAGTCTTCAGAGTAGTAATTGTCGCCTCAGTTAAACCGCTAATGCCACTGACTTTCATGCCCTCACAAGGTCTTTTGCTTTTTAGGCTTCCGATACACTGACCTGTCGAAATATTCCAAATTCTAATAGTCTCATCTTCACCGCTACTAATCAAAGTCTGCTTCTCGGGGCTGAAGGCGACTGATAAAACTCCTAAACTATGTTCATGTAAAGTTTTGAGACATTGACCAGTATTGACATCCCATAGCTTTATCGTCTGATCCATACTAGCACTACTCAAGGTTTGCCCATCTGGACTGAAAGCAACTGACCAAACCCAACCAGTATGCCCTTGCAGTGTTTGGAGGCATTGACCAGTATTGACATCCCATAGCTTTATCGTTTGGTCATGACTACCACTGCATAAAGTCTGCCCGTCTGGACTGAAAACAACTGACCAGATCCAGCCAGAATGTCCGCGAAAAGTTTGGAGGCATTGACCAGTATTGATATCCCATAACCTGATTGTCTGATCTGTACTACCACTACTCAAGGTTTTTCCATCAGGGTTGAAGGTGACTGATAAAACTCCATGATTATCTTCATGCAAAATTTTGAGACATTGACCAGTGTTGAGCTCCCATAGCCTTATTGTCTGATCATGACTGCCGCTAGCAAGTATTTGCCCATCAAGACTGAAAGCAATTGACCATATCCAACCAGAATGTCCCTCCAGAGTTTGGAGGCACTTACCAGTTTTAACATCCCATATCTTCACCGTTTTGTCATTACTTCCACTGACTAGAGTAAGACCATCAGGACTGAATATCACTGACCTGATCCCATTGCTATGCCCTTGCAAAGTTCTGAGACATTGACGAGTTTTAATGTCCCAAAGCCTCAATATTTTGTTATCACTGCTGCTAGCCAGAGTCAAACCGTCAGGACTCAAAGCAACTGACCATACCTTATCGCTATACCCCTGTAGACTTCTAAGACACTTGCTGGTAGTGACGTCCCAAAGTCTCAAAAGTTGATCCTCACAACCACTCGCTAGAGTTTGACCGTTAGGGCTAAAGGCAACTACTCGCACTAAACCATTATGTCCTTGTAGGGTTTTCAGGCACTTACCAGTGCTGACATTCCACAGTTTTACTGTTTGATCCCAACTACCACTTGCAAGCGTTTGCCCATCTGGATTGAAAGCTACTGAATTAACCCAGCCAGAGTGTCCTTGTAAGTTCATAATACATTGAGCAGTTTTGACATCCCATAATTTTATTGTTTGATCACTACTACTACTTGCAAGCATACGACCATCTAAGCTGAATGCAGCTGACCAGATTGCATCATCGTGTCCCTGAAAAGTTCTTAGGCATTGGCCGGTACTCAAATCCCAAAGCTTTAGGGTTTTGTCTGCACTGCCACTAGCCAAAGTTTGAGCGTCAGGACAAAATACGACTGCTCGCACCAAATTATCATGTCCTTGCAGAGTTTTCAGACATTGACCAGTACTGACATCCCATATCTTTAAGTTGTAGTCATCACTGGCACTTGCTAACATTTCCCCATCCAGACTGAAGGCAACAGACCAAATCCCCTTGTCATGTCCCTTCAAGCTTCCTACACATTGACCAGTAATGACATTCCAAAGCTTTATTGTTTGATCCTCACTGCCGGTTGCGAGAACACTACTATCAGGGTTAAAAGAAACTGATGTTACCCAATCTGTGTGACCTCTAAAAGTGTAAATTTGCTGCCAATCACCAACTTGATACAAACGAACCTCACTATTCATATCCCCCGTAGCCAAAAGTTTGCCATCGGGGCTGAAAGCAACTGACAAAATACCGCCGAAAGTTTCAGCAAAAACAGACTTAGCTAGATTAGCGTTTTGGAAATTGACATCGTATAACTCTAAACATCTTGTGTCAGCTTGCCAAACACAAAGATTAGAAAAATCATAGCCACTTAAGTCAATCCCTAAATGACATAGCAGATTGAGAATATTACCAGCTGTGTACCCTGGTTCTAGCGGTGATTCCTCTCGCTGCTTTTCCAGAATTTTTACTAGATGCTTGTCAATTTTTTTCTTACTATTTAAAATTCTGAGCAAGCCATCAATTACTGGTTGGAGAATCAGGCGAATTTGAGTTTCTCTGACATAGTCCTTTGCCGTGGCCTTAATCAAAGCATGGCAGCGGAAAAGATCAACTTCCTGCTCGGTAATCTCTTCGCAAACTTGATCTATTAAGTGACCAGTCACATACTCCATAACTACAGGCTGGAGAGTGAATGATGCTCCATTTTTTTCGACGAGAGATCGCCGCAACAGAGATTCCATCGCTTCCAGCAACTTGAGTTCCGGTACTGGTGCAACCATGTCCTCTCGCAACTCAGAGAGTGAGACCTGCTCACGATTAATCGCCAGCCAGTACATGATCTCACTTTCTAAGCCTAACAAACGCTCATACTGCTGGTCTAGGAGATCACGAATATCACCAAAGACAACTGTCTCTTGTTGCAGAAATTTACTAACTTGACCATCAAAGACATCTTGAATGGTTGTCGCTACTACCTTCAAGGCTAGGGGATTACCAGCATAGTGTTCTGCCAGAGCCCTAAATTCCCCCTCAGAAGCGGTAAGTCCTTTGATTTTAAAGATTTCCTGCTCTTCCCCTTCATGGAAACCAAACAGTCGGAAGGAGCGCACTGGCAGTGATTCTCCTTCTAGTGAAGCTACTTCCTTAGGTTTTTCCCGCGTCGTCAGCAACAAACAGCTTTGGTGGTTTGCTTCCCCTACTCGCCTGAGAAGTTCACCATAGCCCTCATATCCCTTACGATGTTGCCCAGCGCGAGAGCCACTGCGCAGCAGCGACTCCCAATTATCAAGTACTATCAGACAGCGTTGTTGACGCAGAATATCTATCAGTTTAGATATAATATCACCTAAGTTTTCTGGTAAGTCAACTTCACTTTCTTGCTCATCACACAAAAATTGAATCAGATTAGCTAAAATTGCTTCAACTGGTGGTGCGTCTCGTAGCGATCGCCAAATAACGCAATCAAATTTATCATGAACCTGCTGTGCCAGTTTAACAGACAGAGCAGTTTTCCCCATGCCCCCCATTCCTAAGATCGTCACTAATCGACAGCGATCTCTGAGGAGTAATTCCTCTAGCGCACTCAATTGTTTGGCGCGACCATAAAAATCGGCAACACAAATCGATTCTCCCCAATCTTGGCGCTTATGAGGATTTGGGCTGGAATAGCAACTATCAGTAAGTTCTAAATTAAAAGATATAAAAAACCGTTCCAGGGTTCGTTTGTCAACCCCTTGTTGGCAAGCCAGTACCCTCTTAATCGTGTGAAAATCTAATCCTGTAACTTCACTTAATTGTTCAAGGGTGAATCTTTCTCCATAATTGTCCTTAAATTCTAATTCTTTCCTTGTCTGCTCAATTTGTTGTAGTCCTTCAGGGGTCAGGACAACACCTCGCTTGCGTCTCTTTTTCGGCATATTTCTTGTTGCTTAGTTGAGGATTAGTTGATCTTTGATAGTTCTCAGACTCCGAATCAAGTTCCTATTTAATTGCCGATTTCGACCTAAAGCATTTGCCAAAAAAGCGATACTCCTGCGAGTCAGTTAACTATTGACCTGACTCGATCTGGAATTCGCCTTACTACAGTGCTTACAACTTTCTCGCCAGTTATAAGAGCCTCCAGATGCTCCAGGTGCAGAAGGGTTCAATATATATAAGTTACTCTGGTGCTTGGACAGTTACTATCTTTTTGCTTTACCTCTCTACCATGCTTCAGGACTCAGTGAGTTCGCCAGTGGCGAGTTATTTTTGCTAACTTACTTCAGGTACTTTAGTCTTTTAGTACCTTTTATAACATGTGTTCTACATTTTGTCAAATACATTTGAGCAATTCATAGGCAGAGAGTAATTAATTACTGTCTAGTAAAGAAACATAGCGAAAATGACCTGAAGGTCATCCTACCAGGGAGAGAAATTATGTATAATCACAACTTATGTGCCACTGTTTCTTTGCTACTGACCAAAGACTAGACCATGTTTGCCAACGGCAAACCACATTGGTTTTAAACTACTAACTATTTCTCGGAGTACAGTTTTTGCCTTTATGCAGTTAGGCGTTTTTTGTAACAAAACTTAAAAAACTAGCTTTCAGACATAACTCTAATAACAAGCATACTCTTAAAAAAGGTCAGTCGTAACACAAAAATAATCTTAACTATTAAGAGTTTATATGCCCTTAGTAAGGGAAATTTAACTCTTTTCTTAAGTTATCAAATTTAACTGGTGATAACCTAAAGATATTGTAAAGATAGTTGACGAAAAGCAGTAAAAGTGCGACAGGTTATCAAATAGGGGTGAAGTTAACTATGGTATCTATAGATTCTAACAATAAAGGTAAAATCGGTGTACTAATTGAAGCTCACTTTGATGAAACTGAGTTTCGCAGATTCAACGAGTTTTTTCCGGAGCATGGATATGAGGTAGAGTACATATCCCATCTCTGGAATCAGGAGCAGTTGACATTCCAGGGCAATGACTTAACTGAAGAAGTCACGGTTACTGTAGAAGTTAACAACGTCAAACCTACGGACTATAAAGGCATTATCTTAATTGGTGCCTACGCGATGGATCGCCTGAGATATGAAGCCAATCCTAAACCAGGTCAACCAAACCGATCTCCTGCAGTTGAGTTTCTCCGTCAGGCTGTTAAGGCTATGGATGCTAAACAATTAACAATTGGTACTATCTGCCATAGTATTTGGTTGTTTTGCGCAGCACCAGAATTGCTCAAAAATCGCGAGGTAACTTGCGCTCATAACCTGATTTGTGACGTTCAAAATGCTGGTGGCATTGTCATGTTTGACGGTGATGGGACTAAGATAGTACATGCCGATGGCAACTTCATCACTGGCAAACATCCCGATACATTAGATGAGTTTCTGGGCGTTTTCTTAGAAGTAATCAACCAGCCACAATTGCAGCCAGTTGGTTAGTTAGCAGCTCCAAGAGGTCAATTATTAGGCTCAGCAAGAGGTAGTGATTATAAACAATAACTATCTTATTAAAGAGCGTAGCATCGTCGTTTTAATTGCCCAGTAATTCCACCTGATCAACTTCTACTGAGTTATAGATAATTCAATGAGTACCATCGATTTTTCGCTTTCAGATCTAATCGCAGGATACGTCACTAATTTTGACCCCCAGAAGGGAGCTTTGGGTACTTTTGGTCTCAAAACCTCCGATGGCAGAGACTTTGAAGTCGCATTAACTTCAATGACTTATGCTCAACTGGTGCGCAATCTGGGAGAGCCCTACTACGACTGTACTGCCAAGCTCAAATTAATGCTTGTCCCCAAGCGCTATCTTTTCGTCTATGGAATTTTCTACCCTGAGGCAAACCAGCACCAATTTGAAGCCAAACACATTGTTTTCCTAGGTCGTACAGAGAATGAGTATCTGTTTGAAAGACCAGATTGGTGGGTTAATCAGGTGCGGCAGTTAGCTGATTTCTACCTCAAATCTCAGTTTGAAGATGGCGAAATTGATTATCGCAAATATCGTACAGACCTCAGCTTAAATGGTGCTAAAACAGGGTTTTGTCGCCAGGAAACTGACACCATTTCACGCCTAGTTTACGGTTTTGCCACAGCCTATCTGATGACTGGTGAAGATAGGTATCTGGAGGCTGCTGAAAAAGGAACCGAGTATTTGCGCCACCATATGCGCTTTTTGGATCAAGGCGAAGGAATTGCCTATTGGTATCATGCCATTGATCTCAAGCCAGATGGCAGTGAGCAAAAAATATTTGCCTCCGAATTTGGGGATGATTATGATGCGATTCCAGCCTATGAACAGATTTATGCCCTAGCTGGGCCAACTCAAACCTACAGGGTAACAGGCGATCCTCGCATCATGAATGATATTGAGTTGACCGTCAATCTGTTTAACCGCTATTTCCTCGATACAACTGAACAAGGGGGATTTTTCTCACACATTGACCCAATTACCCTCAGTCCCCTGTGCGAAACTTTAGGTAGCAATCGTGCCAGAAAAAACTGGAACTCAGTGGGTGATCATGCCCCGGCCTATTTGATCAATCTCTGGTTGGCTACTGAATCTGAGCAATACGCCAATTTGCTCGAGTATACCTTTGACCTCATTGAGAAACATTTCCCAGATTACGAACACAGTCCCTTTGTCCAAGAACGTTTTCATCAAGATTGGAGCCACGACAAAGCTTGGGGCTGGCAGCAAAATAGAGCCGTAATTGGCCACAACCTCAAAATTGCTTGGAATTTGATGCGCATGCATCATCTCCAACCAAAAGAAAAGTATGCAGCTCTAGCTGAAAAGATTGCAGAAATTATGCCTGGAGTTGGCAGCGACTTACAGCGTGGTGGTTGGTTTGATGTTGTCGAACGAGCGCTAGAATCAGGTCAAGAAGTACATCGCGTGGTATGGCATGACCGCAAGGCCTGGTGGCAGCAGGAACAGGGGATCTTAGCCTATCTGATCCTGGCTGGCTCCATGGGCAAAACTGAGTATCAAAAGCTAGCTCGCGAATCAGCATCTTTTTATAACGCTTGGTTCCTAGACAATGAAGATGGAGGAATCTACTTCAATGTATTAGCTAATGGGATACCCTATCTGGCAGGAGGCAACGAAAGGGGTAAAGGTTCCCACTCGATGAGCGGTTATCACTCCTTCGAGTTGGCCTACTTAGCTACAGTCTACACCAACCTGCTAATTACTAAACAACCGATGGATTTACACTTCAAACCCAAGCCAGGAGGGTTTAAGGATAACATCTTGCGGGTTGCACCAGATCTTCTGCCACCAGGCAGTGTGCGTATCAGCGAAGTGTGGATTAATGGTCAAGACTACGTTGATTTTGATGCTGAAAATCTCACAATCAAACTACCATCTCTTCAAGAAGAATTGAAAGTAAGAGTTCGAATTGTTCCCACTCAAGTATTTTTTGACGCAAATATCCTCGAAATCACCGAAGATACTGCTAAACTTGCTTTAAGCGGGTTGCTAGATGCTAGTGCTGTGGGCATGTTTCAAGAAGTACTAGAAAAAGCCACAGTAGGACAGATCAAACGTCTGGTTTTGCAACTACAAAACTTGCAATGCATCTCTAGTGCTGGCATGAGAGCTCTAATTTTCACCAAGCAAAAACTGGGAAGTAATGTTGATATTTACGTAGTTGGTGCTACTGATTCTGTGAAGCATTTTATTGAGATGAGTTCATTCTGCGAAGGTGTCACAGTTTTAGATAAGTATGAAGAGCCCGAGTTAGTTAATGCATAGACAACCAAATCCTTGTTAATCAGTAACTAGTCGTGACCGCTATTGCTCAAACGGTATTAGCTACCCTCTCTAGGGGGCTGAAAATTAAAGACAACCAAACTCAAATTCAGCCTCCTTTCTTTGAGGTTCAAATTTTTTGCCTTCAGATTTTTCGCTTTTTATAAACTCCCATTCAACTCAAATTTGAGTGTTTGCAGAAAGTCGCAGTCTTGGAAAAGAAAATTCTGCGCATTTAACTCAAACCTGAAAGGTGTAATTGGGGAAACTCGAAAACACCACAGCAATTTAACATTCACAACATTTACAACATTCATTTACAACATTCATTTGAAATAACTGGAAAAATCAAAAAATGGGTAAACCTTTAATAATTGCCATCGATGATGACCTCGAAGTTCTGCGCACAATTGCCCGCGATTTACGCAGTAAATATGGCAGTTCCTTTCGAGTGATGCCCTCAGATTCATGTCACAAAGTACTCGAAACTCTGCAAAAACTGAAGCAGCGCGAGGAGCCAGTAGCACTGTTTCTTGTGGATCAGCGCATGCCCCAGATGACAGGTGTGGAGTTTCTTGAGCAGGCTAAGGACGTTTTCCCAGACGCCAAGCGAGCCTTGCTAACAGCCTATGCTGACACCAGCGCAGCTATTGGTGCCATCAACAAAGCCAAGATTGATTATTACTTGTTAAAGCCCTGGCTGCCACCGGATACAAACTTGTACCCCATACTCAACGATTTGCTGGAGGTGTGGCACAAAACCTCCACCCAGATGTTTGAAGGCATTCAAGTTATTGGTAATCGCTGGTCAGCCCAAACCCATCAAATTAAAGACTTTTTAGCTCGCCATCATGTTCCTTATCTGTGGCGGGATCTTGAGAAAGATCAACAGGCACGTTACCTGCTTATGGAAAGTGCCACAGCCAATTCTTCAAAACTACCACTGCTATTATTCCCTGATGGTTCCGAACTAAGGTCGCCTTCAAACCTAGAAATTGCCAACAAAATTGGGCTTAAGACGCGCGCTGAAATGCCATTTTACGATGTGATCATCGTCGGTGGTGGTCCTGCTGGCTTGGCAGCTGCTGTCTATGCCTCTTCCGAGGGACTCAAAGCTGTACTCATTGAACGAGAGGCTCCGGGAGGGCAAGCCGGAACCAGTTCCCGGATTGAAAATTACCTTGGTTTTCCTGTGGGACTGACTGGAGGAGATTTAGCTAGACGTGCTGTTGCCCAGGCTCACAAGTTCGGCACAGAAATCCTGGCTCCACAGTCAGTAACTAATGTTTGTGTAGAGGGACAATACCGCATTGTAACTTTGGTTGATGGTACTGAACTTAGCTGTCACGCCCTGATTATTGCCACTGGTGTCTCCTATCTCAAGCTGCAAATACCCGGTATTAAAGAGCTCACAGGCTCTGGTGTGTACTACGGTGCTGCCATCACGGAAGCAATTTCATGTAGTGGTGATGATGTTTATATTGTCGGTGGGGCAAACTCAGCTGGACAGGCTGCCATGTATCTTGCTAAGTACGCCCATTCCGTTACTCTTCTGGTTAGAGGAAACTCGCTGACAACAAAAATGTCTCAGTATTTGATTGATCAAATTGAAGCAACCAATAATATTGTGGTCAAGTTATTCACTCAGGTTGTTGATGTTTCTGGTCAAGACAAACTGGAGACAATAACTCTTTTCAATTCAGAAACTGGTAAGCTCGAAACTGTTCGAGCTAATGCTCTCTTTATCTTTATCGGTGCCAAACCAAATACTAACTGGTTAAACGGTGTTGTCGAGCGGGATCAAGGTGGATTTATTTTGACCGGTCCAGAGTTGATACAGCAGAGGAAACAAACAAAGCTCTGGACACTCAAGCGTGATCCTTTTCTTTTCGAGACCAACGTACCAGGTGTTTTTGCCATTGGTGATGTGCGTTCTCAGTCAGTAAAAAGAGTTGCCTCGGCAGTTGGCGAAGGTTCAGTTGCCATTCAATTCGTCCATCAATATCTTTCATCTTTTTAAAGGGTTAATTATCTAATTATGCTTGCCATGCTTGAAGTACTGCCTAAAATATCACTTTTCAAAGACTTAACCACACAGGAGCAGTTGAAGATCCTGCAAGTGGGTACTGAGATTTCACTGAGCCCAGGAGACATGCTATTCAAGCAAGAAGAACCTGCAACACACTTTTATATGGTGATTACAGGAGCAATCCAGATTTCACGCAGGATTGATAACCGAGAACTAGTTTTAGCTACCTACGAAAGTGGCAAGTTCTTTGGTGAAGTCCCTTTACTTGCAGGCGTGGCTCATTTGGCCAGTGGAAAAGCAGTTAGCAGCAGTCAGTTGTTGACTCTCAAGGAGGAAGATTTTTGGCAGGTACTGATGCTTTTCCCCTCTGTGAGAAAAGCAGTTCTTGGTAACATGGCAAGCAGAATGCAGGAGTTGCAGACTTTATCTCAACATCGCCAGAAATTGGTTGCCTTAGGGACGTTGGCTGCTGGCCTTGCCCATGAGCTTAATAATCCAGCATCTGCAGCACGGGGGGCTGCCAGACAGTTGCATGATACAATGCCGAAGAGGCATGCCCTCGCGCTCAAGTGTCTTGAGCAACGTCTCGAACCGGTTAAACTGGAGTATCTTTTAGAGTTAAAGCGCAATGCTATTGAGAATACTACTGCATCCAACTCTTTAGATTTGTTAACCAAGATGGATTTGGAAGACCAACTAACTAGTTGGCTAGAGGAACATGGCATTACTGATGGATGGAAGCTTGCTCCTAATCTAGTAGCGGGAGGACTTAACACTGAACACTTAGAAGTGATTAGTGAGCGGCTAACAACCGATACACTTAGAGATGTACTGATTTGGCTAGAGGCAATGCTGACTGAAGCCAGTTTGGTAAATGTACTTGATCAGGGCATCAATCGTATTTCTGAACTAGTGGGTGCTGTCAAATCTTACTCATACGTGGATCAAGCTTACCTCAAAAAGAAAAATACAGATGTACATCAAGGTATTGACAACACCTTAACTATTTTGGGCTACAAACTCAGAAGACATCGCATTTCGGTGATCCGCGAGTACGCTGAAAATTTACCATGTATTCAGGCTGATGGAGGTGCGCTTAACCAGGTATGGACGAATTTGATTGATAACGCTATCGATGCTTTGGAGGAACAGGGTACGATTTGGATCCGTACTTTAGTGGAGAAAGATTACTTAACAGTAGAGATTGCTGATAATGGACCAGGTATTCCCCCAGAAATTCAGTCCCGGATCTTTGATCCTTTTTTCACAACTAAGGAGGTTGGTAAAGGAACCGGTATCGGTCTGGATCTTTCCTATCGGATTATAGTGTCTGAGCATCATGGGAACATTCGCTGTTTTTCGGCACCTGGCAACACGCGTTTTCTGATTTATCTACCCATCGGCTCAGTTCAATCAAATTAGGGTGTTTCTCGCTAGTTGATTCCAAACTTTTTTAGTTTCTCGCGGATGAACTCCAAAACTGTTGAATTTTGAATTTACAATTGCTAGGTGATTAGCTTTTCGGAGCTAGGACGGAGCGATTTAGCAAAGCTCAGCGCCAGAGGCGATTAGCCCAAAGGGCTAGCGCGGAGCGATCGCAAAGTAAGTTTGTACAATTCAAGTTTTAGGCTGTTCATCTTCGGGAATTTTTGTGTTAGGAATATGCTTTAGTCCCCAAGCAATCATCACTTTTAGAACAGGGCGAAGGCTTTTTCCTCGCGCCGTTAATTGATAGTTCATTCGACGAGGATGATTGCTATATGGTTGTTTCTCCAACAAGCCCATCTCTTCGAGAGATTTAAGACGATTGGCAAGAATATTAGATGAAATTCCTTCAGGTGATTCTAAGAACTCTTCATAACGTTGTTTCCCAAAAAACATCATGTCTCGAATAACCAGAAGTGTCCAACGATCACCGATTAAATCTAGGGAACAGGCGATTGGACAGGGTGAGCGGCGAGATTGGGTCATTTTATAGAATAGGTTTAACCGGTTACTTGCAAAATACAAGTAACTTCTATTATATTAACTTGCAGTTTGCAACTTAAAACTTAAATGAGGTCATAATGGCTCAAACTGAACCCAATGCTAGGACTGGGCAAAATTTTGCTGTAATTGATTTGGGACTATTTTCTCAACTAGGACAGTTTACCTTTGAGAGTCCACAAGCTCCCATAAAGTTAGAGGGCAAAGTATTTCTTAAACAGGTTCTTAATTTGACCAGTGCTGAGATTTCTGTCAACAATCTTCCCCCTAATAAATCATTTCCTTTTTATCACAAACATCAATTGAATGAGGAAATTTATGTCTTTGTTCGAGGAAAGGGAGAGTTTCAAGTTGATGATTACCTGTTTCCTGTCAGTGAAGGTAGTGTTGTGCGAGTAGATCCTGCGGGAGAACGTTGTATGCGAAACACTTCAGATAATCAGGATTTGTGTTGGATTGTGATTCAATCAAGAGCAGGTTCTTTTCCCCATCATACTATTCAAGACGGTTTTGGTGTTCACAAGCGAGTAAGTTGGGTTGGCAAACAGCAGATTTAATCTGAGGTGATCCCAGCATAACAAGTCGATTAAGCACAGAGGTAGGAGTTTTTGGCCGATTGCAAAGGTTATCTGCCGTCGAGTATCCAACCTTGAGTAGTCTTAGTCTCTAAGCCTCGTTACTGGCCTAGGTTTGGTAACGAGGCTTGTGGTATTTCTTTTTTTTGATACTACTCTGGCTATAAGTTAGGTGAGACAGTTAGTTAATCGAGCTACCTTAAAACTTTTTTTCCATAACTCAATTTTGCTGCCATAATAAAATATGAAAATAATATGAGAACTGTTTTAATCAAGATGAAAGCAATCGCTCAGCAGGAAAGTAAGGCAGGCAAATGGCAGATTGCAGTTGGGGTATTATTGGCACTATGGCTCAGTGGTTGCTCTCAACCAGTGGTTAATAATTCATCTTCACAACACTCATCTAACCAGAGAGTACAAAACCCAAACACAGAAGACAAAAAAGTTGTTTTGACAACCTTCACAGTTCTTGCAGACATGGTGCGCAACGTTGCTGGGGACAAAGTAAAGGTTGAATCTCTAACTAAAATTGGGGCAGAGATACATGGTTATGAACCAACCCCTAGTGATTTGGTCAGGGCGCAACAAGCTGATCTAATTATGGATAATGGCTTTGGACTAGAACGCTGGGCAGAGAAATTCTACAATAACCTCAAGGATGTTCCCCATGTCACTCTCAGCAAGGGTATTGATCCCATTTTGATCTCTGAGGATGCCTATGCTGGCAAACCTAATCCCCACGCTTGGATGTCACCTCAGAATGCTTTAGTCTATGTAGAAAATATCCGCCAAGCTCTAGTTGAACTTGACCCCAAGCATGCTCCAACCTATAATGCCAATGCCAAAGTCTACAGCTCAAAGATCCAAAATTTAGACCAAAAGTTGCGTCAGGAAATCTCAGCACTTCCTCTCAATCAACGCTATATGGTTACCTGTGAAGGAGCATTTTCTTACTTAACTCAAGATTACGATCTTAAGGAAGTATATATCTGGGCTGTTAACTCGGAGCGACAAGCTACTCCTAAACAAGTTGAAAAAGTAATTAATACAGTTAAAACTAATCAAGTCCCTGTAATTTTTTGTGAAAGTACGGTCGGCGATAAAGCTCAAAAAGAAGTAGCCAAGGCTTCTGGAGCAAAGTTTGGAGGGGTTTTCTATGTCGATTCTCTCTCTCAACCTGATGGTCCTGTACCCAGTTATCTAGACTTAATGGAATACAACACCAAGACCTTGATTAAGGGGTTTAAATGAAAAAAGTTATGGCATTTTAGTCTAAAAATCAACAAAACTATTTATCTAGTTATTAACAACGATATCCGAAACTGAGGCTATATAGTGAGGCTAAATTAAATGTTAAACTTGTGTGGAGGAAAGGAGTCAGAATGGAAAAGCCTTAGAATTTATTTTAAGTATTAGAGAATACGATAATCCTTGTTCACGAATCAAATCCCTTGGCTATATATAGCAATTCTCTTTCTAGCGTGAGATACATTCATGTTCTTACCTGTTTCCTGTTACCTGTTCCCTAAAGCCCAAGGAGTGTACTTCATAAATTTGAGAAACGTTATAAGCAAAAGTATTTATTCCTATTGCAATTGATAATACTGAATATAGCATTTCTCACAGTTGTGATATACCCCTTAATTTCAAAATTCATCACTGTTGACTAATAAGGAAAATTAACCTGTACATTATGAGTATGAGAACCGCTATATTTGACCTTACTTAGAGGATAATTACTATGCAACCCATCAGTATTCAAGTAGAAAATCTCACAGTTGCCTACAACAAAAAAATTGCATTATATGCTGCTAACTTAAAGCTTTGTCCAGGTTCAATCGGTGGGCTAGTGGGGATGAATGGTAGTGGCAAATCGACTCTATTTAAGGCAATTATGGGTTTTGTTAAACCTAAAACGGGGCGAGTACTGATCAATGGCATGCCAATCAAAAGGGTACAAAAACATAATCTTGTAGCTTATGTTCCCCAAACAGAGGAAGTGGATTGGAATTTTCCTGTGAATGTCTGGGATGTAGTAATGATGGGTCGCTACGGCTATATGAATATTCTCAGAATTCCTAATAAAATAGACCGTGCCATCGTAGCAGAAAGCCTGAGGCGCGTTCAAATGACAGAATTTCAAAATCGACAGATTGGTGAACTTTCAGGCGGACAAAAAAAACGGACTTTTCTAGCTCGTGCTTTAGCTCAACAAGGACAAGTAATTCTGCTAGATGAACCTTTTACAGGGGTAGATATTAAAACCGAAAGAACCATTATTGATCTTTTAGTCGAGTTGCGAGAATTGGGTCATACAATCCTGATTTCTACCCATGATCTTGACTCTGTTTCTACATTTTGTGACCAAGTTATACTAGTCAATCGTACTGTTTTAGCCTACGGTCCCACGGCTGAAGTATTTACCCAAGAAAATCTTAATCGTACCTTTGGTGGTACGATGCCCAAAATTTTATCTTAACCAAGAATCTATGGACATTAGTGCAATTTGGGAGTGGTTGACGACTCCCTTACAACATGGGTTTATGATTAAGGCAGTTTTTGTTAGTGCCTTAGTAGGAATAGTTTGTTCTGTTTTATCTTGCTACATGACTCTCAAGGGTTGGGCATTGATGGGGGATGCAGTTTCTCATGCAGTGCTGCCGGGAGTGGTAATCGCCTATATTCTCAATATTCCCTTTGCCATTGGCGCTTTTGTATTTGGCCTAGGTTCAGTTATCTCTATTGGTTTTATTAAGGAAAAAACTAGGATCAAAGAAGATACTGTAATTGGATTAGTTTTCACCGGTTTCTTTGCTTTAGGATTGATACTAATCTCAAAGACACCAAGTGATATAGATCTAATGCATATCCTGTTTGGTAATGTGCTGGGAATCTCAAATAGCGATATTATCCAGACAGCGATTATTAGCGTAATTACTATGGTAGTGCTGGCTCTGTTACGCAAAGACTTACTACTTTTTTGTTTTGATCCCACCCATGCCCGTTCAATTGGCTTGAATACTACTGCCATTTACTATACCCTTCTAGGGTTGTTGGCTTTGACAATTGTAGCAGCGCAACAAACTGTAGGTATTATTCTGGTGATTGCGATGCTAGTTACTCCAGGGGCAACTGCTTATATGTTAAGCGATCGCTTCGACCAAATGACATTAATTGCTGTAATTTCTGGAGTCTTCTCTAGCGTCATAGGTACTTTAATCAGCTATCACATTGATGCTTCTACCGGTGGTTGCATAGTAGTCTTTCAGACTCTGTTATTTATCGCAGCGATGATCTTTGCTCCTAAACATGGTTTGTTATTTAATTTTGTCCCTGTTGAAAAAGAGAAATTATAACCCACATTCAGAACTTCTTACTGCTAACCTTTTTTTTGAGAATGATAATCATCTTGGGTTTCTACATACCTGGAGCTTACTGAATAACTCTAAAATCTTACACTTTCTTAGCTATGTAGTAGCTTAGCTCATGCCTTGAATACCATTGCTGGATCGAGACGAGTAACCTTCTGAATCGCAAAGGCTGCTGAACCAACACACATAAACACTGTTAAACCAAAAACCCAAAGCATTGATGTTGGTGTAATTAAAATTAAGATTCCCTGAGTAGCAAAAGTCCAAGTGGCAATACCATAGCACAGTGCCGTGCTAGGAATATAACCAAGAACAGCCATCCAAAGGGCTTGCTCGACAATCACGCCATAAATCTGCGCATCAGAAGCCCCCATAGCTTTGAGGGTGCCAAATTCCTTGAGATGGTCAGACACAGAAGAGTAAAGAATTTGAGCAACAATAATTACTCCCACAATAACACCGACAACAGCACCCAGACCTAGAACAAATCCGATTCCAGTTCGCCTTTGCCAAAAGATGCGATTTTTAGCAGTAAATTCCTCACTAGTGTATGTTTTTGTATTTGGTAAGGCAGCTTCTATTTCTCCCTTGAGTTCCTGTAAATCTTGGTCAGGTTCAGCTTTAATCAAAATGTAAGTAATTAGATCTGAGGCAACTAATTTCTTAGGGATAGCAGGAGGTTCGGTAGTAGTAGAAACTTCTTCCTGGGAATCTTCTACAGGGTTAGTAAAGTAAGTATTTGTACAAGTTAATTCCTCAGATCCTGATGGCAATTTGCAGGAAATAGTAGTGGTTTGACCAGAGGTTATGTAGGCGTTAGCATTTTCTAAAGAAGTAAACATGAACGCATTAGACACTATCGAGCGGTTGCCTTGGGTTAAGCCAATCAATTGTGCTGGCAAGGAACCAACTTCAACAACATCACCAACTCCTCTAACATTGAGCGAGTTAAGGTTAGTAGTATCTACCATGACTGTGTAAGGTTTCTTCAGAGCACTTAAAGAGCCTTGCACAATATTTACAGGTCTAAATAATTGTCCGTTAGGTTCAAATCCCACCACTCTCACACGAGAAATCTCACCAGAAGGTGGACGCCACAAAGAACCGCTGAAAACTAATGCTTCTGCTCTCTCCACCCCTGGCAACTGACGAGCTAGAAGCAAATGAGACAGCGGCATTGGCAGCGTTAGTTCCAACTGTACCATGCGGTCAGAAGTAACCCAAATATCGGCATTGGAATTATAAATTAACTGAGAGCTAGAGCGAGTAAAGCCATTAAATATACCTGTTTGCATCGTTACCAGGGTAACAGCAAACATAATTCCTGCTTGAGCTACGAGAAAGCGAGGAAAGTCTTCAAGCAGGTTCTTACGAGCGATGGAGACCATACGGGAAACTGTGACCATATTCAAATTCAGTTATAACTGAATTTAATTATTAGGTATCTTAGCTAAGATCTGATTTACAAACCCTTGTTGATCAAGTACTGGTTTAGGGATATAGCCATCCGCACCACTGCTTTGTAGAAATCTTTCACGATCACCAGGCATACTGTGAGCAGTTACTAAGATTACTGGTAGATTAGCAGTTTGGGGGTTTGACTTGAGCATTTGAGTGATCCTAATGCCGTCAACTGCTTTACCTTGGTAGTAACTATTGTTGAGGGAAACGTCCATCAGAATTAAATCGGCTTCCTTCGACTCCGCAATTTGCATCACTTTGTGCGCATCTTCCGTATGCATAGTTGCTAAACCACCTAACTTAGTTAAAATCTTCTTAAAAATCCGCCAATTAATCAGATCATCTTCTACAACCAGAACAGTTTTCATGAGTACAACCCTGATATGGTAACTTAGAGTATTAGATCATTAAAGTACCAGCTTAGTGAACACTGTCAGCATCACTGGACACAAAAGATAGTAATGACCTAAACATTCCAAGCCTGCTGCCATGCCCAACTGCTCTCGTTGCTTGAAGCTATATAATCTTAAACCTCCAGCAAAAAATGGCAAGTAGCCAGTATTTATTGCTTCTGGAACAGTGTGATCCGCCAAATAAAAACGTCCGTTGGGGCGTAATACCCGAGAAACTTCTGACAACACCTTTTGGGGATTAGGGTAATGTAGAAAACTGATGGTGTTGAAAACTGCATCAAATTGTTCATCTATAAAGGGCAAAGTCTCAGCATTTCCTTGTCTGTAGGTGATACTATCTGCATGCTGATTGCTTTGCTGAGCTTGGAAAATCATTTCTGTAGAAAGATCTAACCCAATACCTTCAAGAGTTGGAAACTTAATTGTTAGACGATGCAGAAGTCGTCCAGTGCCGCAACCAATGTCTAGTACTTTAGGCTGTGGGCTCAACTCAACATATTCTAACAACCTTTTATGAACCGCCTGGTAAAACACTGTGGTTAATAAGCAGTCGTAATGAGGTGCCCAGCGATCAAACAACTTTTGCTTGTTACTATAAATGTCACTAGTCATAGGTTGTTAGGTTAATTACTGTGCTGTTTGTTCATTGTTCATTGTTCATTGTTGATGGTAATTATTATGAATAATTAATCATAAATTAACTGGCAATCATCAATATTCAAATGAACTAGATACAATTAAGTACTTCAGCCTGATTTTCGGCGGCGCAGCCAACTAGACAACAGTAAAATAATAATAGCGATCACTAATGCTCCAGCTGTGGCAGCAATCATCAGTGTAGTGCTATGGCGCACGGCAATTGCTACCAATGCCCAGACAATCACTAGGGGGTAGGCAATGTCAGCTCTCTGAATAATCACAATCGCAGCCATGACAGCAGCCCCTATTAGCATTATTACTGTCCATCCTTGGGGACTTATGCCCCAACCATCCCATTTTAGGTAGTAGAGGACGAGTGCCACATTGACAATGGTGGCGACGCTAATCCAGCCAAGATAGATACTTATCGGCATATGGACAAACCACTTCTGTTGCACAGACACTCTTGTTAAACCAATTCCCAAATGCAGATAAATCCCAATCAAGGGCAGCAAAATCACCAGCATTGCCAGCAATGAAAGAGGGAAAAGTCCATATTGGAAGAGGAACACCCAGCAAATCTGAGCTAAACTACTCAATATTAACGGATAGCCAATTTGACGCAATATCGGTTTTGTCCGCAGGGCAGGCTGTGCCTGATAAAACCCGAAGCTAATTAAACCGAGATAAATTAGTCCCCAAATGGCAAAGGCATAATTGGCTGGGGTGATCTGAACTTCTCTGAAGATTGTATTAGAGATTTCTCCTATTGTCAGTCCGTTGATGGGTGCTACATTTGCTAAAACATTGATAGCGAAAGCGGCAATTATTGCACTCAGATTGAGTAATTGCCTTAAAAGGTCTCGGTCTATGTATTTGCTAGATTGTGCCATGTTAAATTCTAAGTGAGAGACTCTTGCTTATTTTCCTAAAGAAATTAACCATTAACTAACTAAACATATCTCAAAAATTAAAGCTTATTGCTGTATTTAGTGTAAAAGTTAAATCATGAAGCTTATATGAGGTTAAAAAATTATTCTATTTACAGGCAAACCAATTTATGATTTATGGTGTTCAAACATATGATTACTAATCTAATTCAAAGTGATCTCAACAAATCTCTCCTACCCAACCTCCCTCTTCTACAATCAGATGGAGAAGCAACGAAAAAATAGAAATTTTAAGCATAAGGCTATGTTGGCTAGAAGTTGGCAGAACACTAAAAGCAAATCTATCAAACTCACGTTAATTTAAATTTAATTTAGTGAAATCTGGTGCTGAGGATGTGTCAGCAAGCAACGATGGTAGCCCTGTGAGTACAATCTACAGAGAAAAAGGTCGGTTATGAAAAAAATCTTTTTTTTACTAGGCGAACTAGACGATGATGACATCGATTGGATGATCGCTACAGGCAGCCGAGAGGAAGTTGCTGCTGGTACTGTCCTCATTGAAGAAGGCAAGCCCATTGATACACTGCATATCTTATTGGAAGGAACTTTATCAGTTTCTGTCTCTGCCTTAGAAGGTAAAACGATCGCTCGCCTCAAAAGTGGGGCAGTGGTAGGAGAAATGTCTTTTGCGGATGCCCGCCTGCCCTCTGCCACTGTTCAGGCTGTCGAAACATCCTTGGTTTTATCAGTTCCAAGAGCCAAATTACTCGAAAAACTACACAAAGATGAAGGCTTCGCCTCCCGTTTCTATCGAGCGATCGCTATTTTCCTCTCTACCAGACTTCGAGGTACAGTCAGATATCTGGGCTATGCCAAAACTCAGCTTCTCGAGGAAGACCTCGAATCAGAGGATCTATCTCCCGAAACCATCAATAATGTACCATTAGCACAAGCTAGATTTGATTGGCTGCTGAGGCGATTGAAAAACCGTGATCATGCCATGTTACCCAGTGAACCCTTAACCTTTCCAGAGTGACATCCCCCCACACACTGACCCTTCAGGTAGTGTGGGGTTGGGGTCTTAGTGTTCTCCCTTTGCCCCCACTTTTAGATAATTTCCTCATCCATCGACTCCCTCTCCCCACTGCTAGATGTGCCCTGTTATTGAACATTTATGAGCTTGATTTATCTTCGTTGTTGACCTTCGGCAGATAGTCGGGACGCTCCTTACCTTCCCAACCAGCGGGACGCTTAGAGTTATACCAAGCAATCGAGCCAATACCGACAGCAGCAATAAAACCCACGATATAGACGACAGTAAAAGCGATAGGAAAACTACCCACTTCCATTAATAAATACACAGCTTGTTAACTCCTAGTTGCATTTTGGCTATCCTACCAAAACTCGGGAACTTATCGTTGTCGGTATCAAAATTACTATCCACTTGTCTCCCCATCTCTCCATCTCCCCATCTCCCCATCTCTCCATCTCCCACAAATGCTATGGGTTTTATTCCCCAGCTCTTGATGCGGGTGCTTCTGGAGGAGTAGCCGGCACTTTAGTAGTTGGTGCAGGTGCTTTCCTTGCGGCTGGAGGAGCTGGAGGAGCTACTACAGGTGAAGGTTTCGACGGCGATGTCACCCTGGGAGCTGGAACTACTGCCGGTTTTGGTGCCACAGGAGCTGGTTTAGGAGCTGTCCTTCTGACAGGTGCTGACTGTCTAGGAGCCGTATTTCTGGGAGCTGTTCTTCTTCTGACAGGTGCTGACTGTCTAGGAGCCCTATTTTGCCTAACTTGGCGACTAACAGGTTTTGTTGTCTTTCTTGGAGTACTAACTCGACGCCGACGTCGTCTGGTACTAGTTGAAGCTGTTCTCCGATAATTACTTCTGGACTTAGTTGCAGATTTAGACTTGGGGTACTTTTTGTGTATAACCCTTTTAGGTCTAATCGGTTTGGCTTTAATTACTGCTTCCCTACCTTCTATTTTATTGGGGCGCTGAGGAAAAGGCTCAGTTTCTAAATCTTCAATTGCCTCAACCATGAAGCGACGCCAGGTAGAGGCAGCAGTACCACTGGAACCACGTGTCGGCTTGTTATCATCATTACCTAGCCAGACACCAGCCACCAACTGAGGAATATAGCCAATAAACCAAAGGTCACGAGCCTCGTCAGTTGTACCAGTCTTGCCAGCTACAGGTCTTCCGATGCGAGCAGCACGCCCTGTACCAGAACTAACAACGCCTCTGAGCATCCAAGTGGTGATAGCTGCCGTCTCTTCGTCAAGAGCTCGCCGATGCTGAATTTGCTCTTGGTAAATAACATTGCCTTGATGATCCAAAATACGTTCAATGCCGTGGGGTTTGGTGTGAACTCCTTGGGCTGCTAAAGTACCATAGGCGCTAGTCAACTCTAGCAGATTCACCTCAGATGCTCCCAAAGCTAGGGAGTAAGTTGAGTAGAGTTTCGATTCAATGCCCATTTTTTTGGCAATTTCGATGGTTGGCTCCCAGCCAATGTCAATTAATGATTTTAGAGCAACCACATTGATGGATTTGATCAGTGCTTGACGTATTGAAGTCCAGCCCCGAAAATTATCAGAATAGTTTTTGGGTTCATAGCCATCGACAATGTATGGTGCATCGAGATAACCTCGATTCGGAGAAATACCTGCAGAGATTGCTGCTGTGTAAACAAATGTCTTAAAAGTAGAACCGGGCTGACGCTTAGTCTGGGTGACGCGGTTTAAATAATTGTTGGATTCAAGGTCTTGGAAATCCTTACCACCAACCATTGCCTTAATTTGACCATTACGCGGATCGATTGCCACCAAAGCCGCTTGTCCAAAACGCTGGTAGCGACCATTATTTTTAACAGTTTTGTCAATGGCAGCTTCAGCGGCGTGTTGCCAATCTAAATTCAAGGTGGTTTCGACAATTAATCCCTTCTTGCCCAAAGTTTCTTGGGGGACATACTTGGGCAATTCCTGTTGAACGTATTCAGTGAAGTAATAGGCTTCCCTCTCCAGTCGCTTGGGATTGCTGCGCTTGGTATTTAGAGGTGTGGCAATTGCTTCCTCCATTTGCGCCTCGGTGATTTGCCCGTTTTGTTGCATCCGCTCCAGTACCAAATCACGGCGGTTTTTGGCTGCTTTCTCGTTGACAAAGGGTGAGTAAACACTAGGAGCCGGCGGCAATCCTGCAAGCATTGCCATTTCTGGCAAAGTCAGTTCAGATATAGGTTTACTAAAATAAACCCAAGCAGCATCAGCAATTCCGTAAGCCCCTGAACCGAGATAAACCAGGTTCAAGTAACGCTCGATTACCTGTTCTTTATCTAAATCATGCTCAATTTTTTGAGCCATGCGCATTTCTTTGAGCTTGCGCACAAAGCTGCGCTCTTGGTCAAAGTAAACTATTCTCGCTAGCTGCTGAGTGATGGTGCTACCGCCTTCGACTATATCCCTTGCCATGAGGTTAGCAATCGCGGCACGGATGACACCTTGGAAATCGACGCCATGATGCTTCTCAAAGCGTCTATCTTCTATGGCAATAAAAGCTTGAATTAAGGGTTCTGGTATTTCCCATATCTTGAGTGTTTCTCTGGTTGCCGAGCCCGTTTGCTGAATAATTTTGCCGTCTGAGGCTTTGATAGTGATGGTATCATCCCGGATATAGGTTAAGACATCGGTTGTTGAATCGGGAAGGCTTTTCTCTAAAGCATAAGCGCCCCAACCGAGAGCAATGGCACCACCAGTAACGCCCAATCCCAGCCAAAACCAGTAGTGATGATATAGCTGCTTTGAGCCACCCAAGCGCTCGAATAGTTTGCTAGAAAAACTTTTGAGCCTCCCAAAAGTTTGCTCTGTTCCCTTCCGGCAACGCTTCAATAGTAACAAGTGCGGTTGCCTGTTTTGATTTTGTTGTGCGTTACTCTTATGTTGTGCGTTACTCTTATGTGGGTTACTCCTAGAGATTGATTCTGGTTCTAGTGCTTTTGAAGTTCCTGAATTAAGCTGGCTTGATATACTACTGTTTTTATTGGGGATGAACTTTGACACTGTGACTCCTCGCTTACACCAAAATCGCGCCGGACTTTTTGTTAATCTTAAGGCCTGTAATCAGAATCTGTGTTCACTAAATAATTTCCCTTTTAGTGTCAGTTCTCTTATAGTGTCAGTCTCAATCCGGATAATTTGCCAGTGTCAACTCTCTCTCTAGCTAGAAGTTATCCTCAACTAATTCCGGGATCTTGCTAGTTAAAACAAGGTTAAGCCCTGCCGCCTTGGATCTACTTGTGAGGTTCGACACTTTGTATTTGCCTTTCGTCTGGACAGTTACAGACTCATATTTTTGACCTGTACGCATAGGAATCAAAACTTGTGGAGATAATCCTTGAGAAAAGTTACTGTTCCTTACCACCACCGATGTCAGCATCTCCTGTCTTACAGTGACCTAATCAGAAGTCTTACAGATATTTCAAGTTAGGGAAATACCTGGAAGTGTTTAACAGACATAGGCTCATGTGGTAGACACCAGTTACAGGAAATCTGATTCTTTCCCAGCTCTCGTTTTACGCCTTGGGCACATTCCCGTAGGACTATTACCTGAAGGGTTAGCGGGAGAAGGCGACATTGTATCGCACTAATGTGGGTGTGGACTTGTGAACTCCTATAACTGCTGTGTTGATTATTTTTCTCTCTCCAGCAGCTAAAGCTTGCTACTCCAAATTAACATTATCACCGATACTTAGCCACTGACTTAACTCACCTAAGTTAACTTGAACTTTACTCAATCCAATTCCTAAAATTAATTAGTTGAAACTATAATTGATTCGCCAATCCCATAGGATTGCTATAGATTACTCTAAATACCTAAAAACTTCTGTGAATCCTGCTGTATTTGCCTCCGAACGCTTACTATTTATACCAGCTACTCCAGAAGCTGGTGCTATCCCTGTAATTTTTGCTTTCCCCAATGAATACAGCATCGGTATTACCAGCCTTGGCTATCAGGTTGTTTGGGCAAATTTGGCATCAAGGAAGGATCTGCAAGTTAGTCGTTTGTTCACTGATTGCCACGAGCCGTTGCCAAGACAGTCGGAATTGTTGGGATTCTCTATGTCATGGGAACTTGATTATGTCAACATTCTGCAACTGCTGGAGTTTCTGGAGATACCTCTCAGAGCAGCTGCTCGCAATGATAACCACCCTCTGATCTTTGGTGGTGGCCCTGTACTAACAGCTAATCCAGAACCCTTGGCTGATTTCTTTGACGTGATTTTGCTCGGAGACGGGGAAAACTTACTACATAGTTTTATTGACGCCTACAAAGAAGTTCGTAGTGCTGATCGCCAGACTAAACTGCGGCGTTTAGCGCAGGTGAGTGGGGTGTATGTACCACAACTTTACGAGGTCACTTACCAGGATGCAACTGGGGCGATCGCTTCAATTCAACCAATAGATGCCCAGATTCCTGCTGAGGTAGAAAAACAGACTTACCGAGGCAATACCCTATCTGCCTCGACTGTAGTTACTCAAAAAGCTGCTTGGGAAAATATCTATATGGTGGAAGTGGTGCGCAGTTGCCCAGAGATGTGCCGCTTCTGTTTGGCAAGTTATCTAACTCTGCCGTTTCGCACCGCCAGCCGAGAAGATTTTTTAATTCCAGCAATTACAAGGGGTTTGGAAGTAACGGATCGCATTGGCTTACTGGGGGCATCTGTAACTCAGCATCCAGAGTTTGAAGAATTACTAGATTATCTGGCCCAGCCCCAATATGATGGGCTCAGGCTTTCAATTTCCTCGATACGGACAAACACGCTCACTGAGAAACTGGCGGCGACTCTGGCAAAAAGAGAAACTCGTTCAATCACAATCGCGGTGGAAAGTGGCTCACAACGGTTGCGTCAGATTATTAATAAGAAGCTCAACAACGAAGAAATTATCCAGGCAGCAATTAATGCCAAAGCAGGTGGCTTGAAAAGTATGAAGCTCTACGGGATGGTGGGAGTGCCGGGGGAACAAATGTTAGACGTGGAGCAGACGGTAATGATGATGCAAGAAATCAAAAAAGCTGTTCCTGGTTTGCGCTTGACTCTGGGATGTAGTACTTTTGTCCCGAAAGCTCATACCCCGTTTCAGTGGTTTGGGGTGAATCGCCAAGCTGAGAAGCGGCTGAAGTTTTTGCATAAGCATTTGCGATCGCAAGGTATAAATTTAAGGGCAGAAAGCTATAATTGGTCAGTGATTCAGGCGTTAATTTCCCGAGGTGATCGTCGTTTATCTCATTTGCTGGAACTGGCGAGACATTACGGAGATTCTTTAGGCTGTTTTCGCCGTGCCTTCAAAGAGTTAAAGGGAAAACTGCCGGAACTAGATTTTTACGTCTATGCCGATTGGCCAACTCAACAGGTATTGCCCTGGAGTCACTTGCAAGGACCACTTACTCAGTCAACATTGCTCAAACACCGGGAGATGGCATTGTCTCAGGAGAAAGTTTTGGAGCCTTCTATCTTCTAGAGGGGGGGATGGGGAGATGGGGGGATGGGGAGATGGGGAGAATTTTTGTATACAGATTCCTCCCACTTTTCCCACACTTCCCCATTCTTCTTCCTCCTTCCACACCTCCCTATACTCGCGGCGCAAGGATGTCAGGCACTTAACCAGGTAATTGCTTGTCGAATCCAATCTTCAGCATTTTTACTCTTCGCTAGTTGAGTATCTTGGCTGAGAGCTTCTAGTGCTTGGGTAATCTCTTGATTTTCATAACCCAAAGCCAACAGAGTCATCTCTACATCTTCTACAATTGCTGATACTGGTCCTGTTGAAGAAGCTGCTGTCTCTACTCCAGCTAGCTGTCGCCATTGAGCCAGTTTGCTTTTTAGTTCTAAGGCAATACGCTCAGCGGTTTTGCTGCCAACACCGGGAGTTTTTGATAAGGCACGGATGTTACCTGTAACAATCGCCTGTACTAAATTGGGTAATCCTAGGGTATCAATCAAAGCGATTCCCAGTTGAGTTCCAATTCCACTTACGCTCACTAACTGACGAAATAAATCTCGCTCTGCTGCCGAGGCAAAGCCATAGAGAATCTGTTGTTCTTCTCGAATTTGTAAGTGAGTAAAAACTTGTACTTGCTCTGATGAATTTATTGCGAGTTGCTGTGAAAGACGCTTGGGAATTTGTAGCTCATATCCAATTTGATTAACTTCCAAAATCAGTGTGACGCGATTACTAGTGCTTTTTTCAATAGTTGCTACTGTTCCCTTAAGATAGCTGATCATTTATAGAGGGGGAGATGGGGGGAGGGGGAGATGGGGAGACGGGGAGACGGGGAGAGGGGGATAAGATTTTATCTGCTCGAAAGTGCAATGCTAGATGCACGACGGTTAATTGCTAAGAAAACCAAAGTGATTTAAACCCTCTATTATACCACCTGCACACTGGGCTTGAGCTAGATAACGGTAATCAGTTTTGTTTGCTTCGTACCACTGGCGAAGCTCTGGGCGTGCGTTACCGACAATGATGCCTCGCTCTTCTCCTACGCTAAAAAGGGCAATATCATTACCTGAATCACCACAGACTACTGTTTGTTGGGCGTCAACTCCCCACTTTTGTCGCAGAAATTGTACTGCTAGTCCTTTATCTCCCTTCAAGGGCAAGATGTCAAGGTCTTTATCGCCACTGTAGACTAGCTTGAAGTTAAGATCTTTAGCTTGTAGTGCTGATTCTAGTTTAGGCAAAACTTCTGTAGCTGCTTGTGGAGTAAGATAATAACTGACTTTGAAGGGGCGCTGTTCTGAGTCTGGTTGGGAAACTAAATCAGAATAATGGGCAGCAGTGGCTACTACTTGTTCACGGTTCCATTTCTGGGATAGTACTTGCGCCCATTCTGGGGAGAAGTTATCTTCGTTGGGATTAAAATAAATTTCCGTGCCCACAGCGGTGACTAGGGCATCCGGTGACAGCAATTGCTTTTCGGTTGTCAGTTGTCGGTAGAGGAAGAGCGATCGCCCGGTGGCATAAACTATTTTTGTCCCATGATCCTGGCGATGTTGACTAAGTTTCTGATTAAGCTCAACCAGAGCAGTGTCATCGCCTACGAGGGTATTGTCTAAGTCGGTTACGAATAAAAACGCGGTCACAGCAACCTCTTAAAGTGCTTGCAGTCTGGCTACTGCACTATTGTCCTATAAAGTTGCACCTGATTGATATCATCTCCGTTTGAATACTGAATTTTGGTACTTCCTAAGGCAGAAGGCAGGAGGCAGAAGGCAGAAGGCAGAAGGCAGAAGGAACAAGAGTTTTAGCTATTAACTAATAGCAAATAAATATAGCGAAGGGATTTGATTCGTGAAAAAGGATTATTGTGTTCTCTAATACTTAAAATGAACTCCAAGGCTGTTCCCTTCTGACTCGTAGACTACTGACTACTGACTCCTTGGTCCCACCCAAGTTTCACATTTCATTTAGTCTCGCTATATATAGTAATTCTCTTTCTAGCGTGAGATAAACTTCATTTTCTTACCTGTTCTTTGTTCCTTGTTAAGAGTTCCCTAAAGCCCAAGGAGTGTACCTCATCCATTTGAGAAACGCTATATGATTTAAATGCGTAACAGTTTATTCTGTATCTCGTGCGAGTGAAATACGCTGTAAATAGGTGCCATTTATCCTTCAGAAGTAGCTGTATGTTTAAACAAAAGTTACAATCTTTTTTCCCACATTTCAGGCGTGAGGTTTGGATTCTTGCTGCTGGTCGATTGTTATCGCAAATTGGCTCTGGTTTTACTCTATTTTATGCCCCAATCTTTTTTGTCAACCAAGTAGGTTTTTCAGCGACAGCGGTAGGAATTGCCTTAGGCAGTAGTTCAATTTCTGGAGTAGTTGGTCGTTTTCTGGGAGGGGCATTTACTGATTCTAAATTTTGGGGGCGCAGAGGTACACTATTACTCTCAGCAGCAGTTTCTGCTTTAGCTGATTTGGTATTAGCTTTAACCTATAACTTTCCTACCCTAGTTCTCGGTAATCTGTTAATGGGTTTGGGAATAGGTTTGTATTGGCCTGCTACTGAAGCGGCAGTTGCAGATGTAACGACTTTTCAAGAGCGTAATGAGGCTTTTGCTATCACTAGATTGGCAGATAGTTTGGGTTTGGGTATTGGCGTAATCTTGGGTGGTGCTTTAATTGCAACCTCTGGTAATTATCGTGTTTTATTTGTGATTGATGGCATTTCTTTTGTCGTTTTCTTTGCTATTATCTATTGGGCGATCGCTGAAACTTATCATTTCCAAGAACAGGAACAATCAGTTCATCAAGGTTGGGTAACTGCATTTTGTGATCAGCGATTGATACTATTTGTGCTGGTGAATATTCTCTTTACTACTTATATGGCTCAGATTCATAGTACGATGCCTCTGTATTTGAGTAATTTTGTCTCAATCAAAGATTCAACAACTGGCTTGTCACCAACCATCATTAGCAGTCTTATTACCTGGCATATTGCTTTAGCTGTACTATTTCAGTTGCCGGTTGCTCGTTTTCTCTCGCGTTGGAGTCGTTCCCGTGCCTTGAGCTTTTCGCTATTAATTTGGGCAGTGGGATTTATTCTGGTTTGGGTGACGGGAGTTGCCTCAATGGGTCATTTGACCTGGGCAATTTTAGCCTTAGGAATATTAGCGATCGCTACAGTTTCTTATACTTCTTTTGCTGCAGCTTTGGTCGTAGATTTAGCACCTGAATCAATGCGTGGAGTTTACCTGGCGATTAATTCTCAATGTTGGGCAATTGGTTATTTTGTTGGGCCGTCTCTGGGAGGTTGGGCGTTAGATCAGTCGCCTTATTTTATTCATGGTTTTTGGTTAACTGTTGCTGCTAGTGTTGTTGTTGGTATTCTGATTTTGCAGTACCTTGATAGGCTTTTGGAAAGTTCGTAGCGGTTGAATTATTTAGAACGCTTTAGAGTGATTTAAATTGAAGATATGCTACTTTTTTGACACCTCTTCTGTTTCTTTGTCAAAGGATAATTATAGTTTGAACAGTGCTAAGACTATAGATAAGTAGTCTGACATAAATAAATGGCTCTATGTTAAACAATTATGAAATCCGTCAAAGTTACCCTACACCCTACACCCTGCCTCAACCAGTAAACTTTATCAATGTTGCAGGTACTTAACCTCTTGGCTATCAGGCTGTTGGGGTAAGTTTTCACCGCCAGTAACTATCAAGATGTCAGCGGTATCATTGCTGTGGACGATGCAACTATTAGCGAAGATTACGAGTATACCTTGATTTTACTTCCTAACCGCCCTGGCAGTTGCTATACTTGTGCGTAAGTTCTAAAAGAGTAGATTCCCAAGGATAATGAAACACGACTATATAGCGTTACATTGAACTTAATATCTCTCGATAGAATAAAGTAATATACTGCAGTGTTACCCAAGACTCGGGACTATGCCATCTTCCAGCAAAGCCATTGTCTATCCATTCAGTTGCCAAGTTGACCAAGTTGACGATTACCACGGCACCAAAGTTGCAGATCCTTACCGATGGCTGGAAGATCCCGACTCAGAGGAAACAAAAGCTTGGGTAGAGGCTCAAAATCAAGTTACTTTTAGTTATCTCAGCGAGATCCCGGCGCGGGAGCAAATTAAGCAACGGGTTACTCAGTTGTGGAATTATGAGAAATTTGGGATTCCTTTTAGGTCGGGAAATCGCTATTTCTATTTTAAGAATGATGGTCTTCAAAATCAAAGTGTTTTCTATACTCTGAACTCCCTTGATGCTGAACCTAGGGTATTGCTTGATCCGAATACTCTCTCAGAAGATGGAACTATAGCTTTATCAGGCTTGTCAATCAGCGAAGATGGTAATTTAATGGCTTATGGTCTCTCTACTTCTGGTTCTGATTGGATTGAGTGGAAAGTACGCGATGTAGAAACAGGTGAAGACCTTAGTGATCATCTTAAATGGGTTAAATTTTCTGGTGCTTCTTGGACTCATGACAATCAGGGCTTTTTCTACAGCCGCTATAGTGAACCTAAGGAAGAAACCAAGTTAGAAGACCTTAATTACTATCAAAAACTTTATTATCATCAACTGGGTAAACCGCAGTCAGAAGACATACTTATCTATGAGCGCCCAGACCAAAAAGAATGGGGTTTTAATGGTGGAGTGACTGAAGATGGTCGTTATTTAATTATTAACGTCAGGCTTGGTACTGACCCCAAAAATTTGATTTTCTATAAAGATTTACAAGACCCAGATGCTACAGTTATTGAGTTAGTTAGTGAATTTGAGGCTAACTATAGTTTTATTGATAATGATGGCTCCGTTTTCTGGTTCAGAACTGATTTGAATGCTCCTCGTAGTCGCCTTATTGCCATCGATATTAATCAACCAGAACGAGACAATTGGCAAGAGGTGATTCCCCAAGCTGCGGAAACTCTAAGAGCTGTAGGTGTACTTAATAACCAGTTTATTATTAATTACCTTAAAGATGCCCAATCTTCGCTCAAAATTTTCAACCTGGATGGTTCTTGGGTGCGCGAGGTAGAGTTGCCAGGAATTGGTTCAGTTGGCGGCTTTAATGGTAAGCGCTACGATACAGAAACTTTTTATAGCTTTACTAGCTTTACTACACCCACAACAATCTATCGCTATAACATGGTTAGTGGAGAAAGTCAGATTTTCCGCCAGCCACAGGTTGATTTTAATCCTGATGACTACCAGACAAAGCAAATTTTCTATAGCAGTAAAGACGGCACTCAAGTGCCAATGTTTATTACTCACAAACAGGGACTTAAACTAGATGGGAATAACCCAACTTATCTCTATGGATACGGTGGCTTTAATATCTCATTAACCCCCAATTTCTCGATTAGTAGTTTAGTCTGGATGGAGATGGGTGGCGTTTTGGCAGTGCCGAATCTGCGCGGCGGCGGTGAGTATGGAGAAAAATGGCACCAGGCGGGAACAAAGCTTAATAAGCAGAATGTTTTTGATGATTTTATCGCTGCCGCTGAATGGCTGATTGCTTCTGGTTACACAAAGTCTGAAAAATTAGCGATTGGTGGCGGTAGTAATGGCGGTTTGTTAGTGGCTGCCTGTATGTCTCAGCGCCCAGATTTATTCGGTGCGGTACTACCAGCAGTGGGGGTAATTGATATGTTGCGGTTCCACAAGTTTACCATTGGTTGGGCTTGGTGTTCCGATTATGGTTCCCCTGATAATCCGGAAGAGTTTAAAGCGCTTTATGCTTATTCACCACTGCATAATCTTAAGACAGATACAGCTTATCCAGCGACGATGATTACAACAGCGGATCATGATGATCGAGTTGTACCTGCCCACAGTTTTAAGTTTGCCGCTAGGTTGCAAGCAGCCCATACCGGTGAGCAGCCAGTTTTAATTAGAATTGAGACTAAGGCAGGACATGGTGCGGGCAAGCCTACTACTAAGATTATAGAAGAAATTAGCGATCGCTGGGCTTTTTTGGTGCAGGTGTTGGATTTTTAAGTAATAAGTAATAAGTAATAAGTAATAAGTAATAAGTAATAAGTGAGCGGACTAGATTGTGTCGGGATTGATGTTTAATTCCCGCAGTTTGGCTGCTAATTTTTCTGCTGTTTCTTCTGGTGTGGGAATTAATTTACCTTCAGTTGTGAAAAAACGCAGTTGCTTCTGATCAATTCCTAGATATAAACCTAATTGCTGACTCCATAAATGTCCTTGGGGGTTTGGTTGTAGCGGTTGGTACTTGCCGTCTACTAAATGGAAGCCAGCAAATTCTAGGGTGTAGGGATCGAACCAAAAGTAATCGGGGGTGCGAAAGGTGTCTTGGTAAATTTGTTTTTTAAGTCCTTTATCAGTATCTGCTGTATTGGTAGAAATAATTTCTATAATTAGATTGGGATATTTGCCATCTTCTTCCCAAACTACCCAACTTTTACGGATTTTTCTTTGGGTTCCTAAGACAACAAAAAAATCTGGCCCTCTGAAATCTTCGGATTTACGTTGGTGAGGGCTGTAGTAGATGGTGAGGTTGCCAGCTACATAGAAGTCATTTCTATCTCGCCACAGCCATTCCAGACATTTCAATAGTAGAATTATTTGTCGTAGATGCAGTTCAGTTTCCAAGGGTGGTTCGTTGCTGTATAAATCGCTAGGGGGAAAGATAACATCTTCTGAGATGTCTTTGGCAGGTGATACTTTTTTGGCAAGGGACATGGTTGGTAGGTTAGAGTCTCAGAGTTGTGTTTATTTTAGCTAGGAATAGCGATACCACTTTTGACTTGAGCTGTTGAGACGGATGGGTGGGATAGTTTTAGTGATGCAATTGCCTGTCATTTAACCGCGCTTGCTTTGATCAAAATCAGATAACAGATAGAGCGATCGCTCTTTGGAGTCAAACTGTCCTATTCTAACAGGTGATTTTTTTTGTTGTAGGTGATAGTACTTACATCCTTCTGCCACAAAGCAATTGAGTTTTAGGATTCACAAAATTGAGTACCACAGTTCTGACATTTATAGTTTTGTTTCCCTTGAAAATATCCATATTTAATTGTCTGCTTAGAATCGCATCTAGGGCATTTATTTTTTGTATTAATACTTTCGCTAAGATTTCCAGAGCGTCGCTGCTTGACTTTTTTAATTGTCTTATTGACATTGTATTTCTGAATAATTGAATTAATTAATTGCGTTTGATTATGTTTTTTATAAACTCCCCAGAAGTTTGCGATCATATTAAAATAACCGTCAGAACTGCGAGACCAACCTATGTCATATTCCCCTTCAAGAACAGCAACAATATCGCAGTTGATTGTCAGACCATTAAAACCCCGAACATCAGCATCTGTTTTAACAGTAATCCCTAAGTCACGGAGAGAAGCTTTGAGAATTTCAGCATCCGTCATCTTAGTCCGTATTGTACTAAAATAGTCTTCTAAAATATTTTCGTACTTATCAATACCAACAGCTTGGCAAATTAATATAAAAGCCTTCTGAGGAATAGGCTCGTGTTCCCAAAACATCTGCAAAATGTCTGCTGAGGTATTGGCTGCCTTAAGCCACAAAGGATCTAATTTTGTCCAACTTTTTTTGCTCTAGCTGCATCAACTATTTCTAGTCCCATCATACTTGCGGAGAGAGTATTAGTTTTACTTCTCGAAGTTTCGCTGAGTATCTGTTCAGGAACAGGCAATCTTACTCCAGCAATCTGTACGTAATTCTCTTCATCAAGAACTTTATTAATTTGAGTAGCTGCCTCCTTAAGGTTGCCACGAACAAAATTTTTTAATCCTTGGCAGTAAATTAACAGTGGCTCGAATCCATCCTCTACAAGTGGTTCCGCCAGGGTTTCTACCAATGAGGCTAGGCGAAGCACTTCTGATAGTTCTTCCTGCTCTACCCTTTTTTGCAGAGCCTGAGCAAACTCACGCGCCACCTCAGTCGGCTTTGTATACGCTAAAGCTGTCCACTCCTGCGCCTCTCGCAAATCCTGAGTATCGGGATCATCATCAATAAGTCGCTGTGCCACATAATCCAGTAAAAACTCACCTAGTTCATCCAATCTTTCCTGTCCAAACTGCTCCTTGAGTTCCCTCAATAACAGATTACGATCTGCAATATCCATCTCATACATTTCATAGCCCACCTGCCGACAAAGGCGCGACAGCAATACATGAGCCACAGCTGTCCAAGGAGCTTCTGGGACAAAGTTTGCCCAAATTTGATAGAGCAAGTCAGGGGTGAGTGCGAGGGGAAATGCCGCATGAAGAGCTAAGTTTTGATGCGGCTCGCCAAATCGTTTGGCAAAACCTTTAATCCGTCTCTCCGCAACTCTTTTTTCACGTTCTTTGGTTGTGCTATTCATCACACCACCTCAACTTGCTCTCTTCTGAAATTAGAGATTTTCCCTTATCCAATTTCTAAATGCTTGTATGGCTTGGGTTCTGCCAGAAATTTGACTCTGTTGAACGTAGTGATTTACTAGTTCTATAATCGGGATATTTGGAAATGCGATACTAGAATCAGATTCTACATATTTTCCAGATTGCAAGATATTAATTTGTAGTCCTCGGCGTGTATATCGCCAGAGTTCAGGTACTCCTAGAATCTGATAGTTATCTAATTGAGTGCGATAGGTAATATCAATTTCTATGGCTAAGTCTGGAGGAGGATCTATATTCAAATCCAGTCTATGTTTGCCGATGACAGCTACTTGATTTTGAATGTAAAAGCAGGTGTCTGGTTCAACTGCCTGAGTCATGCGCTCATTCTTCAAGGTTGTTGAACCTAATGGCTCAAAGGAAATTTGTTGTGCTTCCAGTAAAATTTTTACCATGTCGCCAATAATTTCTTTGACTTTTTCATGTTCGGGCAGAGGAACCATAATTTCTAATCGACCATTACTATAGGAAAGCCTCGCCGCGCGACTTTCTCCCAATTCGGTTAAGATATTTTCCAATTGCTGCCAGCTAACATCCTCCAGCAGTAATTGATGCCCCGGTTGAATTTTTAATTGCCTTAATTCCAATAGCATAATTATTCATCCATTTTTTCTGCGAAATATCGACCACGTAAAACACTGATTGCCCCATTCATTCCCTGACGACTCATCTCAAACATAGGCAGCAAACGGGCAATTTCTATAGCCGTGGTATGTTGCCAGCATTCCTTTGGCATCGGGTTCAACCAAGCACAATGACGCACTGACGGCTGCAATTGCTTAATCCATACCTTAGTACTTTCAATCCTCTCTTGGTCAAAATTCCCTCGGGCTGCCCCTGCATCGCTAACAATTAATACCATTGCCCATTCTCCAATCTCTTCCAACACCTCAGCAATTGGCTGGGCATTCAGGAAAGCGGGATGACGATACAAGTACTCATCAGGATAATCATGAAAGTAAAATACACGGGTTTGTCTTAGCCTTCCACCTCGCTGTGCGGTCTCTATCAACTGCCGCGATAGCTGGTGAAACGGCACCATTGAGCCTTCTTGATCAATCATCAGCACCAAATTAGTCTGATTGCAACGCGGAGGCATGAGTACAGGTTCGATTGAGCCACTCCCACGAATTGAATTCGTGGGATTCAGGCATCAAGCAGAGATTGCAGGCACAGCCTGTCTAACATCTCCTACGCCCAGGGTTGAACTCCCAACCCTCTTAATATTTAATGCAGCGTTCCGATCTCGATCATTTTCAGCTTGACAAGATGGACAACGCCAACGACGAACCTCTAAATCCAGGGACTCTAAAACATGCCCACAGTGATGGCAGGTTTTGCTCGAAGGATACCATCGGTCAATGTAGATGACCAATTTACCTTTTTTGTGAGCAACCCACTCTAAAATCTGCAAAAATTCTCCAAAAGCATACTCAGACACTTTTCGCCCCCAAAGACGCTGCATTCCTTTCAGGTTTAAGGTCTCAAAACACAGAGCCTCAAATTTGTTAGTGAGTTGGTGTGCTAGCTTCCAGAACCAATCACGGCGACGATTAAAAACTTTTTCGTATTGTCTAACCAGATGTTTTCTAGCTTTTTCTCTACCTTTAGAACCTTTAATCTTTTTAGACAGCTGTTTACTGGCACTACGAACTTTATTGAGTGATTGCTTCAAAAATTGAGGTGATTCAATCCTCAACCCTTCCGAACAAGTGAGGAAGGTTTTAAGACCAAAATCAAAACCAGCGATTCTACTCGTCTCGGCTTTAATTGTAGGTTCTTCAATGTTTTCCACCACGACGCTCACAAATAGCTCCCCTAAAGGAGTTCTTTTAATAGTCAAGGTTTTAACAATTCCCTCAATTGGTCTAGATTTCCAGAATTGATACACACGCTTTCCAATCTTGAGGCGATTTCCTCCCAAGAATTTATAGCCTGCTTGCTTAAGAGTGAGGGATTTGTACTTTTTTACTTTCTTGAAATTTGGTGGTCTTGCCCCCTTTTTGTGATGTTTGAAAAATCGCTGATACCCTTTCTCGATGCGCTGGCAAATGTCTTGCACAGCTTGAGAGCCTACTAGTTGCTAAAACTGATTACGCTTGCGGAGTTTGGCAAGATGCTTTTGAAGCTTGCCACAGCTCAAGTGTTGACCCCAGATTCGGTAGTACCGCTTGTGGAGGGCAATCGCGTGATTGTAGATCACTCCAGCGGCATTGATAGAGCGCTTGAGATATCGATTGCGCTTGTGAGCGTATAGCTTGAACTTTAAAGCTTTCATACCGTTTATGATAGTATCTCTACAATCGAAGATCAACCGAACAGCTAAGGCGGCTTAAAAGCCTTAACGCTACATCCCACGCTTAAAAGACGTGGGATGCAGCTTACTTTTCTGTAAAAACCTTGGATTTTCTAGATGATTACCGTTACTATCTGAGTAAAAATACTCCAATCCAACATCCAAACCAATTTGATTCCCTGCTGGTTTCAGTTGTTTAGAGCTATCCACATCAATAGAAAACTGACAGTAGTATCCATCAGCACGACGCACTAAGCGAACTCTTTTAATAGTTTTAACTTGGTAAGTATGAATGTCCGACTTGCCAAGTAGCTTCAGTTCGCCAATAGCTTTTTTATCGGTAATAGTTATACGTCGCCTGGTTAAATGTAATTTCCATCCACTTGTTTTATATTCAACTGAACGATTATCTTTCTGGAACCATGGCAACCCTTTTTTTTACGCTTTCAAAGTAACCAATAATATTGTTTATTGATATTCATTAAGAGATCTTTCTAGTTTTGACATTAATTCAGAAAATCGTTTTGGTTCATATTGATATCGCATATTTTTCCACCAACCTCGGCAGTAGGGTAAATTTCCTTTGGCAGCACTTAATTCAAAAGTTAATTTTTCATATGCAATCCACTTATTTTCTTTATACCAGCCAACTTGTTTTGCAAAACAATACCAATCTTTTTTACTTTGATTTTGATTATCTAGCTGGCTCTCCTCATCATCCACTTTCGATAAAATATGTATGAATTTAGATATTATATATCTGAATGAAAATATTATAGATTTCTTGTTAGATTTTCGTGATTTTAATTTGACTTTCTGCCATATATGTTGCTGTATTCTTAAACCAAAACGCCCATTGCTATAGTTTGTCCATAGTTCATCAATAGTATATAAAACTTCGCTAGGTAAGCTTCTTATTTCTTCAACTCCTAAACCATAACCTTGTTGTTTGTAAGAAAAATTAAGTAAAATATTTTTAGTTTCTTAATCAGCTTTTTTCCATTTTTTAGATGCCAATAAATCCTTTAGCAAACTATATTTATTACTATTACAATCTTCTTTTTTTGTATGAATAACAGTGGGAATAGTCAAAGTAACATTTATCTGGGCTGCTGCTTTGATTTCTTGGCAAATATTACGCAATACCTGATTTTGCTCCCCACTCGAAAGAGTATCCAGTGGCTTAGAAAGATCATGAGCTGCCTGATAATCTCCAATCTCTGACTCGTCGTACAAGCAAGCACTTAGATATACCCAAATAACTGTCAATCCTTCTTGTTTTGCTGCTGTTAGTAGAGGTGGCAGTTCTTCCTTTGCAATAAAGTCAGATGCTAGGAAATTAGAGCTTACCATCAATACAGCTACCTTTGCTGCTGCTAGAGCTTTGTCGATTTCCTCTCTCCATTTGGCCCCTGCTTTGATTGTGGTATCATCCCAAACTGAGATTTTCTTATTCTCCATTAAAGGCTTAAGCATAGTCTGGAGTTTTTCCAGCCAGACTTTATCCTGATGACTATAGCTAATAAAAACTTGGTTACGCTCAAAATTGGATGGAAATTGTTCTGTTTCAGGAGATTGTGACTGAGGTTTAATCTCTAGTGAAGATTTAAAAACTTGATTTTCTCCTGGGTTCAATTCTTCTCTAATTTGTTGCAGTAACTTATTGATACGTGCTTCTACATCTACACCCACATCTTCACGAATCACTTCCAACAAGGCACAAATTGCCTGCTTTCCAGAGGCTATCTTGCCGAAGTCTACTAATTCTTTCACCATGCTAGTGACAAAGACATCCACAGGCGTATTCAACACCAGGCGATTCAACACAGGTGTATCCATGCCTAAAGCTCTAATCAAATACGCTCTACGCTCACCCTCATTCCCTAAATATGGTCTGAGTAGAGACAATAATTGTTGGATACTATCGTTACTTATTGCCATCGCTCAACTATCCTTGCAAATGACTATAAATTTCCGGTGCATTCGCCTATAAATCCTTGGAGGAACACCAAAGGCGGGTAACTCTTTCAGAGATATAGCAGTACGTATTAAGGTTAGGACATTTTGAAATCTTGAAACCCTTTGATAAACTGCTGTTCCCTGTTCCCTAGCGCGTAGCGCTATACAACAGTTATAGTTTAATTCAGAATTAGTTGAAAACGCACCTTCGGTAGCCACTGAGCAGCTTGTCTCTGATAGCCCTACAGCATATTTGGAGTATTTATAACCTTTTTTTCAAAACTGTTGTGCTAATCAAACTGATGTAGTTCATTAATATAGAAAGTGCGCGATCTGGAAACAGGCAAAAACCTTAAGGATATCTTAAAGAATTATCTTAAGTGAATTAAGTTTTCTAGTACCTCTTGGACTTGTTACGATCAAGGCTTTTTTACAGCCACTATAGTGAACTAAAGGAAAAAACTAAGCTAGAAGACCTTAATTATTATCAAAAACTTTATTATCAGCAACTGGGGAAGCCGCAGTCAGCAGAATCCAGCCAATCAGCTACTACAGACCTAGTGCTAGTTAGTAGTTTACCTTGAGAAATCACATCGCGAACAATAGCTCTACGGCGGATAGCGTCGTAGCGATCGCTAGCATCTAAAATAATTAGATTAGCTGTTTTTGAGACTTCCACTCCATAATCAGCTTGTAGATTTAAGGTTTTTGCCCCATTACTAGTCACCATCTCATAACAGCCGTCAATTTCTGCTCTCCCTGTCATCTGACAGACATGCACTCCCATGAAAGCCACATCCAGCATATTGCCTGTACCTAAGCTATACCATGGGTCTTGAATGCAATCATGCCCAAAACTAACATTGAGTTCCTGTTGCCACAGTTCTTTAACCCTAGTCACACCACGGCGTTTAGGATAAGTATCAGTTCGACCTTGGAGAGTAATATTAATTAGGGGATTAGCAATGAAATTAATTTGAGCCTGTTGCAGAAAACCCATCAGTTTATAGGCATAGGCATCGTTGTAAGAACCAAAAGCTGTCGTGTGACTGGCAGTGACTCGTGAGCCTAAGCCAGTGCGAATTGCACAGGCAGCAATAACTTCGAGGAATCGCGATTGCTCATCATCAATTTCATCGCAGTGAATGTCAATCAACTTATTGTACTGCTGTGCCAACTCAAATACGCGATGGACAGAACGTACTCCATCTTCACGAGTAAATTCATAGTGAGGAATACCACCCACAACATCGGCACCTAACTCTAGGGCTTTTTCCAATAGTGCTTCGTTTTCTAATTTGGAGTAGATACCATCTTGAGGAAAAGCTACCACCTGCAAATTCATCCAGTCTTTAACTTCCTCTTTGACTTCCAGCAGGGCTTGCAAGGCAATTAGCTGTGGCTCACTTACATCTACATGGGAACGTACAAACAAAACACCTTGAGTAGCTTGTTGCTTTAGAGTAGCAAGAGCACGAGCTTTAACATCAGCTAAAGTTAGGTTTTGTTTGCGCTCTCCCCAAATCTGAATGCCCTCAAATAAAGTGCCGCTTTCATTCCAGCGTGGCTCTCCAGCAGTGAGGGCAGAGTCTAAATGAATGTGAGATTCGACAAAGGAGGGAGATACTAATTTTCCTTGAGCATCTAATTCTGTTGTTGCTGGTTCTTTCAGAGTGGGAGCAATAGCGACAATTAAACCATCTTTGATACCGATATCAACCAGTTGTTCTGTTGGTTGAGTTGTTCCTGGTAACTTGCTGCTGCGGATTAGTAAATCGTAGGTTTGGGGAGACATAAGAATATAAGTAATAAGTAATAAGTAATAAGTAATAAGTAATATTTTTACTTAATTACTTATTAATAGTTTGAAAATAATATATTCAGGATCTTCTGATATTGAAACAACACCACTCTTGACGCTTCCAGAGTGCAGCTACAACCCAATTATTTTCTTCTAAAATGTCTGCTACTGGTTTCACTTGCTCTAACAAAACACCACTAATAATTCCCCAGGTTTTAGTTCCAGCAATCTTGCTCATCGCTGGAACTAAGTCAATAATTACTTCTGCTAAAATATTACAAACAATGCCATCTACAGTCTTACCACGAGTTAGTTTTGGCAAGAGTTCTATACTACCTTTTTCTACTACTAAGTCCTGGGCACTAATTTGATTTAGTTCACGATTATTGCGACTAGCTTGTACAGCTAAGGAGTCAATGTCCACTGCATAAATCTTGCTAGCTCCTAACAAGAGAGCGCCAATGGAGAGGATCCCAGAACCACAACCAATATCAGCAATTACAGGTTTAGTGCTGTCACTAAGACGCATTTCCAAAGCTTCAAGACATAATTGAGTAGTCTGATGGGTTCCTGTTCCAAAAGCGACTCCAGGGTCAAGGCGTAAAATTAATCTTGGTGAGGTTTCTGGTACTGGCAACCAGGCGGGGTAAATCAACAAACGATCACCAATTTCCTGAGGTTGCCAGTGTTGCTTCCAGCTGCTGGCCCAGTCTTCCTCATCAATTAATTGCCACTTGGTCACAGGGATTGGCAGCCCTACAGTGAGAGCATCTTGACGTAGCCATAGAGATAGGGCTGCCAAATCCAACATTTGCACCTGAGTTTGGGGTATATGGGCACAAACCAGTTTCTGGTTGCCCTTGAGTTGGCAGGATGTGCCGCGACAGCCAAATTTTTCCAGTCGCCAGAAGATCAAATCCTCTAAGGCTGGATCACAGAGAATTGAAATTTCCCACCAGCTATTTGCCATAATTTTAGATTTTAGATTGGGTCTACTTATAAGTTATAAGTAACCCAAAATTGCCGAATTTGAGGGAATTTTCTTGAGAGCTGATTGTGCGCTTAACCTTGAGAGATAATTCAACTATCAAGCTTTCTAATTGCTCAACCAATGCTCTACAATCTACAATCCAAAATCCAAAGTTGGCTAGAGAGCTACTGTGTAGGCATCCCGAATTCCAGGAACCTTCTTAACCTCCTCTAAAATACCCTCTGGTAGGGGGTCATCAATGCTAAGTACCATTACCGCATCGCCGCGCACTATTTTGCGACCAACCTGCATGCTGGCAATGTTGACATTAAAACTGCCTAACAGAGAACCTATTTTCCCGATAATTCCGGGCATATCGCGGTGCAAAGTAAATAGCATATAGCGATTGGGAGGAACGTTAATCGGAAATTCATCAACACTGGTAACACGAATTTCACTATCGCCGAACAAAGCGCCTGTCACAGAATGTTCACCCAAGGAACCCTTGGCTGATAGATGTAGAGAACCAGAGTAATCTCGAATTGAGGCATCTCGGGTTTCAACGACGTGAATACCTCTCTCTTGTGCTTCAATACTAGCATTGACATAATTGACGCGCTCTCGCAAGGCTTGAGAAAGTAAACCTTTGAGAGAGGCAACAACTAAGGGCTGGCTCTCATTGGTTGCTAACTCACCCTGTAAGCGCACATGCAAAGACTCAATCCTTCCTCCTGCCAATTGACTTACCAGATTGCCTAGAGTTTCTGCTAACTGCATATAGGGCCTGAGCCTTTCGAGGACATTGGGTGAAAGTCCAGGAATATTTACCGCTGATCGTGCCGATAAACCCAAGAGAACATCACGTATTTGCTCAGCGACATCAATGGCAACATTAATTTGCGCTTCCTCTGTGGATGCTCCCAAGTGGGGGGTAAGGATTACCTCTTTACCTAGCGATCGCAGAACCGATTCTCCCAGTGGTTCTGATTCAAATACATCCAAGGCAGCACCAGCAATTTTACCAGCTTCTAGAGCCTCGGCTAGAGCTTGTTCATCAATTATACCGCCGCGAGCACAGTTGATCAGACGAGCCGTTTTCTTCATCTTCGAGAGCGCCGTAGCATCAATTAGATGAGTTGTTTCCGGCGTCTTCGGCATATGCAGGGTGATGTAATCAGCTTCCTGCAATAGTAAATCCAAGTCTACCAGGCGGCAGCCAAGCTGTTCAGACCTATCTAAGGAGATAAAGGGATCGTAGGCTAGCAACTTCATTCCCATTGCCCGTGCGACTTTGGCAACGTGGGAGCCGATTTTACCCAAGCCGACGACTCCCAAAGTTTTTTTATAAACTTCTGTTCCGATAAAGCTCTTGCGATCCCAGTGATTTCCTTTGACCGACTCATTGGCATCAGGGATGTGGCGAGAAAGGGAAAGCATCATTGCCAGGGCATGTTCTGCTGCTGCAATTGTATTGCCTTCTGGGGAGTTAACCACCAAAATACCCTTGCGAGTAGCTGCTGGCACATCGATGTTGTCAACACCCACACCGGCACGCCCAATAATCTTCAGTTGCGATCCTGCCTCAATGATTTCCTGGGTAACGCGCGTACCAGAGCGGATCATCATGGCATCATATTCTGGGATAGCTGCTACTAGCTCTTCAGGCGAGAGATTGGTTTTGACGTCAACTTGAGCAACTTGCAAGAGGATATCGATGCCGGATTGAGCGATTGTGTCAGAGACGAGAACCTTAGACATGAACTGCAAGAGTGGTTGAAATGGGCTACGCACAACACGCCCCGCTATTTTAATCGGCGATTGATCTCCAAGCAAGTATCTATAACACCTAGGGCACAATCTTAATCTGTTGCGGTGCGTTACGCTGTCGCTAACACACCCTAATGGATAATTTATTTTTTGGAAGTCCCTGATTTTGAATATTGAGATGCTACTGAATGCCAATTTGGTAACTTCTCACCCTGCCGAGATTTCAGAGATTGACGCACTGCACCAATTGTTTTTGGTAAAACTCCCACTAATTGAGCGAGGATTTCGTCAGATAAGGGGTCAATCAACTGCGGTTCGAAATATTTTTCCAGTAGAATTAGCAAGTTTTTGGCACGTTGTAGAGGAATGTAACTCTCCATTGCCTTTTGAGTAAAGAGAATCCATTTTTGCCTGAGGACATAGGAATTTTGGCGCTCTAAACGGGATTGGGGATAGACGATAGATATTTTCCCGACAGGGATAACTCGATCGCAGTCAAGATCAAAAGCCCCTCCTACTGCAGCACCGGGGCCTGCCAATTCTGAATGGTGGCGATGGCAAATAATGAGCGCGTTGCCACGACTACCGTTAACTCTAAGCCTTTGTCCACTCTGTAACCTACTTACAATTTCTGTCGGTTGGGTTGTTGGTTTGAGAACAAGGGCGTTATTCGTCATTTTATAATGACCTAAGCTGGCAAATCATTATTGTTATTAATAATATTATTATTTATCTATCTGCCAAGAATATTATTTGATTTCAGAGCTGTTATTTATTGTATAATTAATATCTTAATAACTTCTATCTGCTCTACTTCAATTAAACATCACAAAGTCGATATTTAGCTGTTTCAAATACAAACTAATCCACCATTTTATAAAGTTTTAATAAATCAAATTTTTATCAAAGACAACCATTTACTATAACTAGCCTCCTGTATAAATTTTTGATGTCGTTATTTCCGTTTCCCTTTAAATTAAACAACTTTCAATCGTCGCCACCACTGACTGAGCAAGGGTATTGAGTTCATAACCACCTTCAAGACCAAAGATAATGTGACGAGTCAACTGTAAACAGTAAGTGGTAAACAGCCCATAATCTTCTGGTTGTAGCTTAATTCCTGCCAAAGGATCAGCTGCATTAGCATCATATCCAGCACTGACAATCAATAAATCTGGTTGAAAATTATCTAAAAATGGCATTACTTTCTCTTCAAACTTTGGCTGGTAATCAGCCAAAGTGCTCCCTGGCGGCATTGGCAAATTGAGTACATTATTGTAGATTCCTCGTTCATCAGCCCTACCAGTGCCGGGATAGCAGGGAAATTGATGCAGCGAACAGTAGGCGATACGAACATCACTCTCCACAAGGTGCTGCGTACCATTGCCATGATGAACATCCCAGTCCAAAATGGCAACCCTTTGCACACCAGGTTGTGTGAGGGCGTACTCAGCAGCAATCGCCGCATTGGAAAAAAGGCAAAACCCCATCCCCGTATGGCGTTCAGCATGATGACCAGGGGGACGTGCTAGAACAAAGGCTGGATTGTTAGCAGCAAGAGCGTGGTCAACACCATCTAACCAAGCACTAACTGCTAGCATCGCCAGGTCGTAACTGCGTGGAGAAATCAGCGTATCACTATCTAGCATACCGCCGCCACCAGTAGCAATTTGCTCAACCGTCTCGATGTAGTCTTGGGCATGAATTTTTTGCACCAGAGGCATTACTTGACGAGTTCCCACAGGTGTTGGCAGCCGCCACTCAATTTTGTTAGCCCAAGGTGCTGCTTTGATCGCATCGACAATGGCACTGAGACGCTCTGGTCGTTCTGGGTGAAAATGACCAGTGTCGTGTTGGAGAAACTCATCCGAGTAAATGACTGGTAGCATAGTTAACTGCGGCAGGTCTTCAAACTATTCTCACCCTCTATATTATTCTTTACTAATTCCACGCATCATCAATACAAACAGAACGCCAAAAGCAATTAAAGCTAAGACTACTTCTATAGTCATCCAATCCTCCTGGGTCTTAAACACCCTATTTCTTTACACAGAAGCGATCGCCCGCCAATATTACTCTAAATGTACCATTGCATAATATCTGTCTTGAGTAGAAAGCCAGGGAATTGAAGGCTTCAATCTTCACCTGAGGCGGGAAAAAAGAACGTGAACAACCCCACCCTACTTGATGGAGGATGGGGTTGTTAATTTGAGCAGTTACTAAGGAAAGAGAAATTAGAGTACTAAACTATTTAGTTTCTGAGAACTCAGCATCAATCACATCGTCACCGCCACCTGAGCTGCTAGAGCCAGCATCAGCACCAGCACCAGCACCAGCATCGGCACCAGCACCAGCATCACCGCCTTGTTGTTGATAGAGATTAGCGCTAATGCTATAAAGTGCTTGTTGCAACTCAGTGGTCAGAGTTTTAATCTTCTCGTCGTCTTCTTTCTCAACTGCTTCCTTTAGGTCTTTAATCAACCCTTCGATCTTGGTTTTATCAGCAGCTGGAACTTTGTCGCCCAATTCACCGAGTTGCTTCTCTGCCTGGTAGGCAAGAGAATCGGCTTGATTCTTGCGGTCAATTTTTTCGCGACGCTCTTTGTCGTTAGCGGCATTGGATTCAGCTTCCTTAACCATGCGCTCCACTTCGTCGTCAGGTAGAGTGGAAGCACCAGTAATGCTGATTGATTGCTCTTTACCGGTACCTTTGTCCTTAGCAGTGACATTGAGGATACCGTTAGCGTCAATGTCGAAGGTAACTTCAATTTGTGGAACGCCACGAGGAGCAGGAGGAATACCATCTAGACGGAAGGTCCCCAGACTCTTGTTGTCGTTGGACATCTCACGTTCACCCTGAAGGACGTGAATTTCTACATTAGTTTGACCATCAACTGCAGTAGAGAAGGTTTCCGACTTCTTGGTAGGGATAGTGGTGTTGCGAGGAATAATCTTGGTCATGACACCACCCAAGGTTTCCACACCCAGAGACAAGGGGGTGACATCGAGCAGTAAGATATCTTTAACTTCACCAGCAAGGACACCGCCTTGAATCGCTGCCCCTACAGCTACCACTTCATCTGGGTTAACGCTTTGGTTGGGTTCCTTACCTAGTACTCGCTCAACCAACTTTTGTACTGCGGGAATCCTGGTGGAACCGCCAACTAAGACGATTTCGTCAATAGCTCCTTTTTCGATTTTAGCGTCGCGCAGTGCGTTTTCTACAGGGATACGGCTACGGTCGATTAAATCAGAGCAGAGTTCTTCAAACTTAGCCCGCGTCAAGTTCATATCCAGGTGCTTTGGACCTTCTTGAGTAGCGGTGATAAAGGGCAAGTTAATGTCGGCTTGAGTCACGCTGGAGAGTTCAATCTTAGCTTTTTCCGCCGCCTCGGTTAGGCGTTGGAGGGCTTGCTTGTCTTTGCGCAAGTCGATGCCTTCTGTCTTCTGAAATTCTGCAGCTAAGTAATCAACAATTTTCTTGTCGAAGTCGTCACCACCAAGGTGAGTATCACCAGAGGTTGCCAACACCTCAAAAACACCGTCGCCAACTTCAAGAATGGAAACGTCGAAGGTACCACCACCTAAGTCAAACACTAGAATGGTTTCATTGCTCTTTTTGTCTAAGCCGTAGGCAAGAGAAGCAGCGGTTGGTTCGTTGATGATCCGTAACACTTCAACCCCAGCGATCCTACCAGCATCTTTGGTAGCTTGGCGCTGAGAGTCGTTGAAGTAAGCGGGAACAGTAATCACTGCTTGCGTAACAGTTTCACCTAGGTATTTGCTGGCGTCGTCTACGAGTTTGCGCAGTACCTGGGCAGAAATTTCCTCTGGTGCAAACTGCTTACCTTGAGCTGGGCAGTCGATTTTAACGTTTTCGCCAACCTTGAGGACTTTGTAGGAAACTTCGGTGGTTTCAGTAGTAACTTCGCTATGTCTGCGTCCTATGAAGCGTTTGACGGAGTAAAAAGTGTTTTCGGGGTTCATCACCGCTTGACGCTTAGCAATTTGACCAACTAAGCGATCGCCATTTTTGGCATAGGCTACAACTGAAGGTGTAGTCCGGAAACCTTCTGCATTAGCAATAACGGTTGGTTTACCGCCTTCCATTACTGCTACACAGGAGTTAGTTGTACCTAAATCAATTCCAACAACTTTTGCCATAGGAGTCTTCCAGGTTCTTTTAACTACGAATATTGGTGGGTTTGGGGAGCTTCATGAAACCATCGGAGGGTTTTAGCAACAGCTTTTTCCAGCTTTAACACCATTGATTTTGATACCGATCTCTATACTGATCACGGTTAGTCTGTCTCATGAAGGGGGGGTTCCCGAACCTGAGACTGGACGGTTGGGTCATTAGAGCGATTACCACCTTCTTTCTCCCCTGCAGTGCTGCTGGCATTTGTGTACTGCATACTGCTGATTGCTTTTACTGTGTCTAATGTAAGAAAATCAATGACTTTCGGTATTGGGGCGAACCGTAAAGATTTAGTTGTGTTTGCCGTCTTTTGCTGCTATGCCATGGAGGAGGGGGAGATGGGGAGATGGGGAGATGGGGAGATGGGGGGAGAGGGAGATAGGATTTTTATGTATATTTTACTATTTTTTCCCAACACTTCCTATCCTTTCTTCCCCCTTCTCTTATAAATCTCATAAAGAAGTTAACTTCTGTGGCAAGAGTTAACTATTAATGTAGTAATCTCTGGTACCACCAGCATCTAGGGATTCTCCAAGCCGATTTAGAGCATGGATATAGGCTGCTGTCCGCATTGAAACATCCAGTTCCTGAGTGAGTGACCAAATTTTTTCAGTCTCTTCCACCATTTTTTCTTTCAGAAGCTGATTGACTTCCCCTAACTTCCAATAATGTCCACTCCTGTTTTGTAGCCATTCAAAATAACTAACAGTGACACCACCAGCATTGATTAAAATATCAGGAAAAACGTAAATTCCCTTGGCTTCTAAAACTTTGTCAGCGGCAGAATTTGTCGGACCATTAGCTACTTCAAAGATATATTTTGCTTTGATATTATTGACGTTTTCTTCAGTGATTTGATTTTCTAAAGCAGCTGGAATTAAGATATCAACATCTAAAGCTAACAGCTCTTGATTGGTCAAGACTTCATGTTCAACAATGTTGCAGACGCTGCCTTTACAGTAGACAGCTTTTATTCCTTTAGCGGCTGTTTTATATTGCCGAATGCTAGGAATATCTAGTCCTTTTTTTGAATAAATTGCTCCTTGAGAATCACTGACGGCGACTACTTTATAACCAGCTTGAGAAAGCAATTGTGCCAGTACTGCACCAACCTTGCCGAAACCCTGTACGGCAACTGTACATTGGCTTGGGTGTTGGTCAAATTTGGGCATTAGTGATTGAATTGCGAAAAAAGCACCAGTAGCGGTAGCCTCATTACGACCAATACTTCCCCCAATCGAAAGCGGTTTGCCCGTAACAACTGCTAGGTCAATGCGACGGCGGATGATGCAATATTGATCCATCATCCAGCCCATGATCATTGAGTTAGTGTAAACATCTGGAGCGAGAATATCTACATCAGGTCCAATAAAGTCAGCGACCGCATCTATGTAACCACGACTTAAACGTTCTAATTCTAGTTTTGATAATTCTTTAGGATTGAGTGTAATTCCACCTTTGCCACCACCAAATGGTAAATTGAGAACGGCACATTTAAAAGTCATCCAAAACGCCAATGATTGGACTTCATCGAGGGTAACATTAGGGTGATAGCGCACACCGCCTTTAGCTGGACCTCTAGTGTTGTCATAGCGTACCCGATAGCCCTGAAAGATTCTTAAGGAACCATCATCCATACGGACTGGAATTGAAACACTCAAACTGGCTTTTGGGTACTTCAAGCGTTCAATCGCATCCTCAGAAACTGAGACATATTTCATTGCTGTTTCCAGTCTTTTACTGGCATCTGCAAATAATGAATCAGACATTTTACAGCTTCTCCTTTAACTTGACTAAACTGAGATGAAGGTTCTATTCCTAGGGAAGATGAAAACGAGAGTCATTAAATCGAAACTGCCAGCTTTGCCAGATGACTTACCAAATCTAAATCTCTAGGAAGAGAATTTGTCGAACTACCAAATCACAGTGCCAGTCAAGTATTATTTTGTCGTTGTTGATAACCGCCAGTTTCCTAGTAGACGAGTAATTGTGCTTGTGTTTAAGCCTAACCACTGCTCGCTCCTCACTAAGAACTAGGGAACTGGCACTTAACAAGAGTACTTCATTAATTATTTCATCTGACTCAATTAAATAACACTTAAGCGTAACTATATGTTACTTATATTGTGTTAAGTTATAATCGGGATTGTTTAACAATTTTAGACAATAACTGCTGTTGCTGATGATTGCACCTTCATTTTGTGCTGACACACAAGAGGACAGTCGGCAGCAATTGAGGAAGTGGTCTATCTCGGTAGTGAGCGTGCCTAGGAAGCTGGCTGCGTAATTACCACAACGGCTGTTTCTCTCCAGAAAAAATAAGTATCAATAATCAAAATATAAATTTCTGTGTTTAGGAGCAAAGTAACGAGGTATCCAGCGGTTTTTTTAGATGATTGAACTTTTAGCAGCACTGTCAGTTTCGGCGGCAGCAGGAATGAGAATTGCCCTGCCCCTGTTAGTAATTGGTCTGTGGCATAGTGATCAACTTTGGTCTAGTGTGCCACTGCTGTCTCTGATTAATCCATCGGTCTTATTAGGTATCCTCACCAGTTGTTCATTGTTTGAACTATGTGCCTCCAAAAAGCTTTTGGGACAACGCTTCTTACAACTTTCTCAGCTGCTATTGAGTCCTATTGTCGGAGCCATTATGGGCATTGCCATCGCCCAAGCAGCCCAAGCACCAACTGCCTTCGTCTGGATAGTTGGTATTGTTAGCAGTTTATTAGCACTGGTACTCCAATTAGTTCAGGTTGGCTGGTTCTATCGTCTGCGGGGTTTGCCACTATGGGCTGTTTGGATTCAAGATTTTTTGTGTATTGCTCTAGTAATCTTTGCCTTTGATGCCCCACATCAAGGGGGATTAATTGCTTTAATCCTCTTATGGCTAGCAATTCGCAGTTCTCAACAGTGGTATCGCTGGTATTTGGGAAAAAATTCTAATCTCAAGCGTCGTCGCAGCTTGAGGTAGTCAGTCAATATTTAATTTGCTATCTCATTCATATAGAAAGGAAGAGGGGGAGATGGGGAGATGGGGAGATGGGGAGATGATTTTGATAAACCTTCTGCCTTGGAGCCTCCTGCCTTTAGTGGGGAGATGGGCAGAGGAGGAGAATCCTTAAATACTTGAACTCCGCTAAGATCATAACTCTACCCACTCAAGCTGAGGCTGTAAGCTGGGGATTGTCTTCCTTAAAATACCTTGGATGTGATGAGAGCGAACAATAAAAATGTGATCAATACTAAATCACTTTCTTTGCCACCCCTACCGCTACAACGTCCCTTATTAATGATTGGTCACGGCACCAGAGATCAAAAAGGGTGTCAGACTTTCCTCGATTTTGCCAAAACTTATCACGCTCTCGACCCATCTCGACCAGTCGTGCCCTGTTTTTTGGAACTTACAGACCCGACAATTCAAAAGGGAGTAGACCAATGTGTGGAACAAGGTTATACCGAAATTTCAGCTTTACCAATTCTGCTATTTGCAGCCCGACACAACAAATTTGACGTTACTAATGAGTTAGACCAAGCCAGAGCAAGATATCCCCAACTAAAGTTTTACTATGGGCGTCATTTTGGGATTACAAATTCGATTGTGGACTTATGGCGCCAGCGACTTGCCGAGCTTGATCAACCTTTAGGGAAGCAGGAAATATCTGAACTACTTAGTCCTTCCTTACCAATCTCTAATATTCCAAGTTTGCCTTCTCAGGCTTCCACCAACCAACCAACCAACATCCATAATCGCCAAGATACTGTTTTGCTATTTGTGGGGCGTGGCTCCTCTGATCCCGATGCCAATGGCGATGTCTACAAAATGGCTCGTATTCTCTGGGAAGGGAGCGGTTATAAAACTGTTGAAACGTGTTTTATCGGCATTACTCATCCTCGTCTAGAAGAAGGCTTCCGTCGTGCCAGACTCTATCAACCCAGGCGGATTATTGTGGTGCCATACTTCCTATTTACAGGTGTTCTAGTCAAAAAGATTTTTGCAATCACAGCCCAGCAACAGGAGCAATATCCAGAAATTACGATCAACTGTCTGCCGGAAATGGGTATCCAACCTCAGTTACTATCTATTCTTAGGGAACGAGAAATTGAAACTCAACTGGGGCAGGTGCAGATGAATTGTCAGATGTGTAAGTTTCGACTCTCAGCAGTTAGTCACGGACATTCCCACAACCATCATCACCATCAAGGGCATGATCATGACCATTCTCACTCCCACAATGCTCCAGACCCTTATGCAGATGTAGAACAATACCACCAGCGCATTTGGCAATTGCCCTAGCTATTATTACTCTTGCCAAAGAATATTTGGCAAGAGATGGGAAAAAGGTAAAAGAATAATAAATAACAGATAATCTATGTCTACAGAATTTAAGGTTGGCGATCGCGTTCGGGTAATCAAACTACCACCCTATGTCAAAACAGCTGAACCTATGCCAATGTTGCGACCGCCTGAGGTAATTCACATCGGGGAAGAAGGCGTGATTCTGGATCGACGTCCAGGAGGATATTGGGGAGTTCGCTTTGCCAAAGGAGCCTTTCTTCTAGATAGCCAATATCTAGAAGCTGTAACAATTACATCTGAAAAGACTGACCCAATGGAGGAGTCATCTTGACCTCCGCTAGGGTAATGGGTCTCCTGGGTATAACTAATAAGAATTTTTTATAGATAAAAACTAGACAGAAATCCGGAAATGTGCTGCTTCCTTGGTAAAGGTTAGCGTGACCCTGAGAAGGGAATGCAAGCTTAGAAGTATCTTACCAGATGAGCGGCTATAATAATGCTCAAAATAAACATTCTAGCCATGAAGGCGGCAGAAACTAATGTGTATAACCTCCTTCAGTCGATTGATATTGCTCACTCCGGTTACATTAACTGGCTAGGTGTAATATTCGCTTTTGGATTAACCTGGGTAGTTACCTGGTATTTGATGCCAGCAGTGCGCTCTTTTGCTTTAAAGGAAAGCATAGGTTGGGCAGATAAACCCAACTCACGGCGACTCAACCAAAAGCCCTTAGCTAACGCAGGAGGCTTAACTATCTATACTGCTGTAATTGCTACAGTAGTCGTGGCAAGCCTATTAGGGCTAATTGATTTCGAGGCTGTCTCATCTAAGGGGCTGATGATTCTCTTAGGAGCCTCGATTCTAGTACTATTGGGTTTTATTGACGACCAATTTGGTCTACCAGCGACCTTTCGTTTTTGGGTTCAGATTATATCCGCGCTGTTGCTCATTGCTAGCGGTATTGTTATTGAAGTTGGTTTCGGTACTCCTATCGACCCACTGCTGTCAATTTTACTCACCTTAGTGTGGGTAGTGGGAATTACCAATGCCATTAACTTAATAGATGGAATGGATGGCTTAGCAGGTGGAGTTAGCTTTATTGCCACGATGAGCCTACTGGCTGTGGCAGTTGCATCCCCCAGTAGTGCAGTGGCAACTTTGCTCTTAGCAGCGTTGGGAGGAGCAGCACTTGGCTTCTTGCGGCATAACTTCCATCCCTCAAAAATTATTCTAGGAGATGCTGGAGCCTACTTTTTCGGCTACGTGCTATCAGCAACTAGCATTATTGGCAAACTTAAATTAAGCACTGGTTTTGCCCTGATCCCCCTAATTCTGCTTTTGCTTTTGCCAGTGCTTGATACTACCCAGGTATTTATACGGCGGTTAATTGCTGGTAAAAATCCTTTAACTACCCCCGGCAAAGATCACTTACACCATCATTTGTTGGCCTCCGGTTTTGGTCAGCGCCCCGTTGCGATAATCCTTTGGAGTGTTACTTTGCTCTCTAACTGCCTAGGGATGAAGTTACTAGGTATGGATTCTACAACAATTTACATCACACTAGGTAGCATTATGCTGCTGTTAGGCTTTACTGTTTGGCAAAGTTTACGGGAAACAGATCAAAACATCTGCCCAAGTTATGAACAAAGCTATTCAATTTTAACTCAAGAGTCAAATGTATTATACCCAACACCAGAAACACTATTTCCAGAAACACTATGTAAAGTTGCTGGCAAGCCAAGTAGTCCCAAGCCAACCAGCCAAGTCTTTGAAAACCTAAAATGCTGAGAGTATAACCAGCACTATTACCTAGTAAATAAGACTTGAGAAAACAACCGACATTACCGGAAATTGCTACTTACTGTCTGCTTGTTCCGGGGGTGTCGGAATTTAACCTGCCGTTGGAAATCAGCGTCTGTCTAAGGGTTCTAAACAATTGACCTGCTCTACTACTGACCCTGCTAAGTCTTAGCTACTAAACCAATATTGATAGCATTGAGAATACTAGGTTTTGGTTATGATGCTGCTAAATTTTACCAGCTTTTCCCTAGTAAAATTACTTAGAAAAGATTAAATTTTGGCAGACTGACGACCTAGCTAATTGATAAAATACTTCACAGTTTTCGTGCCAACTATTAGCTAAGCTGGAATAGAGACGCCAAGTATAAAGTAGAGGCAATTTGATGAACGCTGTTTCTGGGGTTGGCTCAAGACAACTCCCATGGAGAACGATAGTAATGTTTGCCCTGGGATTTTGGCTCAGTGGCAGCCTAATTCTAGACTTTGTGATCATGCCCGGTTTATCTGCTGCTGGCATGATGAGTCAAAGTGGCTTTGCAACAGCTGGCTATTCAATTTTCTGGATTTTTAATCGCATCGAGTTGCTCTGTGCGGCTTTGACCTTAGCAGGTTTATTATCCCTGCGTGGCACTTCTAATCTTTATCGTCGTGTCAGACGCTGGTCAATTTTTCTATCTGTGCTCTTGCTGGCAATTGCTATTATTTATACTTATATCATGACGCCACAGATGAGCGCTTTAGCACTACAGCTCGACCCTTGGGAAGTAGCAAGTGGAATGCCTGCTGGCATGATTGAAATGCATGAAGGCTACTGGTTACTCGAAGCCATAAAACTAATAGCAGCAACTTCAGTGCTTGGTTGGTGTTACTACGACTGGCGCACTCGGGCATAAGAAGATTAATTTCTCACCCATTAGTAGATATATTAGGAGAGGGAGAGAGAGAAAGATGGGGAGATGATTAAACATTCGCCTCGTAAACTCTTGACTTGGAGACTCTTAAATTTCTTCAAGCAGTCGAAAGTTATATAATGAATGCTCCTCACTTCAAGTGGGGGGCTTTTTTTGAGTTTGATCAGCCTGCTAAAGTACAGAGAATTTATACCAAATCCAGTTTACATAGTATTGAGGTTCATGACAAAACTTTTCAGGTAAGTGAGGTGCACCGACAGGATAAACAACCTTTACTAATCAAAAACTGGTGTATGCGGAGCTTGAAAGGAACAATAAATTTTGCTACGCTCTATTAATTTAATTTTTAGACATTTCCTATCGGAATTTCCACGATAAACTCTGTCCCTTCTCCTGGAGCAGAAACACAACTGAGCTTACCACCGTGCTTTTCCACTATAATCTGATAACTGATAGCCAAACCTAAACCAGTACCACGTCCGGCAGGTTTGGTAGTAAAAAACGGATCGAATATCTGCTTTTGCACTTGCTCATTCATTCCTGGACCGTTGTCAACAATGCGTATGACTACTTTTTCTTCTGTCTTGGCTGTTGCTGTTGATGAGTTTTCACTAATTTTTTCTGTATAAATCCAAATCTTTGACTTTATCGGTTGTATTTGATTTGTTGAGTTTGAGTTATGGTCATTATGATTGGTATCTGCTAAAGCGTCAATCGCGTTATTGATTAGATTCATAAATACTTGATTTAACTGAGAATTATAACAATTAACTGGTGGCAGTTCACCATAATTTTTAATCACTTCAATCTCAGGGCGATTGCCTACGGCACGCAAGCGATGATTCAAAATCAGTAGAGTTTTATCAAGACCATCATGAATATCAATATATTCTTTTTCTAATTGATTTGTTCTCGAAAAATTTCTTAGGGAAAGCACAATCTCATGAATACGTTCAGCTCCTAACTGCATGGAATTAATCAACTTTTGCCAATCTTCCATCAGAAACTCTAAGTCGATCTCCTCAATTAATTCTTGGATTTCTGGTGTAGGATTAGGATAAGTCTGCTGGTAAATTTCAATCAGGCGAATTAGGTCAGAAGCGTATTCACTAGCAGGAATAAGATTGCCATAGATAAAGCTGACTGGATTGTTAATTTCATGGGCAACACCGGCAACCATTTGCCCAAGGCTAGACATTTTTTCAGTTTGAATGAGTCTAGCTTGGGTGCGTTTTAATTCGCTGAGGGTTAACTCTAACTGAGTTGCCCTATCTCGTTCTCGCGCTTCCGAGAGTCTTATGGCTTCCTCTGTCTGTTTGCGCTCTGTGATGTCCATAATGTTACCAAAAACCCGCAAACTCTTGCCCTGTTCACACACTGTCTTGGCTGTTGTTCGCACCCAGCGATGATTGTTATTGGCAGTGATCAATGGTAATTCCAGATCATAAGGTTTACCATCTTCGATAGCATTGCCAAAGGCTTCTCGGATGATTGTTTGGGCTATTGGAGAGTAAAAACTCAGATATAAGTCTATACTCTTCATATCATCATTGAGCTTAAGGTTTTCAGGAAGCTCGAGAATTTGATGAACTTCTTGGGTCCAAAAACACTTTTTAGATACCAAATCAATTAACCAGCCACCAACTTTAGTAATCCGCAGGGTTTCATTGAGGAGAGTCTCACTCTGGCGCAATGCCTCCTCAACTTGCTTCCGCTCGCAAATCTCCTTTTGAAGTAGTGCTTTTTGTCTGCCAATTGTCAGTTGATTTTCAACTCGAGCTAAAACCTCCTGTATCTGAAATGGTTTGGTGATATAGTCTGCACAACCAACCTCAAAAGCCTTTACCTTATCTAAAACCTCGTTGAGAGCACTCAAGAAAATTACCGGAATCTCCTTCGTTTGCTTTATTGCTTTCAACTTTTGACACAGTTGATAGCCATCCATATCTGGCATTCTGATGTCAAGTAAAATTAGATCCGGTGGAGCCGCTTGCACACCCATCAAAGCTGTTGAAGCGTTAATTGCCCTCCTCACCTCATATCCATGTGTAGTCAGCATCTTTGATAACAGGTGCAGATTATCTGGCTTATCATCAACGATGAGAATTTTACTTTTAGCTTCTAGCTCTTGATTGCTATTCATGAGATTTACCCAAAATGATGGGATATAAGCCCCGTCCTTGTTTAGGCGGTTTGTGATGGCATTTGTGGTATAATACTTAAGCTACAGGGTATTTACAGGAGAGACTTTGGATGAACCAGAACCAAGCTCAGGAGTATCACCAAGGGTAAAAGCATCTAAGGAAGTTTCAAATCGCCAGAAGTCAGCAGTCATTTTTGTTGAGTGTAAATTACCATTGCCCTGGTACTTCCAGGAAAATACCAACTTACTAGATACTCCCTGTCTCGAGTCTTCCCAGGGCAGAGGAAAGCCGTAAAGCTTGTGGTTTGCCAATTTCACACTAGAGCATCCAAGCTTTTGTTGGTCTAATGGTGTGAGACTATATTTGTTACTATGGTTAGCTTGTAGCATCTTTGGTGGCAGTAGAGTTCCTTGGTGCCGGTGCTGTTGAATTTTGGCTAATGGTGAGATCGAAATAGCAGGAAACTTAGAAAACTTAGAAAGGTAAACTAAAATAATTTCAGGTAAGAAGCATGGAGTTATAACACGACCCTAACCCGAAGATAATTGGTTGTCTGAAGCCTTTGACTCACTTGCTGGTTGAGTTAAATTGGCAATATGCTCAAATTGAAACCTATTTACCAAGTCCTGGAGAGCCTTGGCAATGGCAGCATTTTCCTTACTCAGGAGTTTGATTACGCCGAACATTTGCTCTTCATCAAGTTGGGTAGCGGCTTGGTGGAGCTTTACCAAGCAATTAGCAGGTAGCAATGCCAATTCCTCTCTAGTAAGTTCGTGGGGAGGATCTGACTTAGCAAGTATAAACTGAGTAGATTCTTCATAGATATAACGAACTCCTAGGTATTGAGTAATTTTCTCAAAAATGATTTCCTCTCGGAAAGGCTTGCTGACAAAATCATTGAACCCAGATGATAGGATTACAGAGCGCTGTTTATCAAAAACACTAGCGGTTAGGGCAATAATTGCTGTTGCCTGACCCTTCAAATGAGATCTAATCTTTTTTGTTGCCTCATAACCATCTAGTACAGGCATGCGCATATCCATCCAGATCAAGTGCGGTTCCCAACGCTCCCAAATGTCGAAGGCTTCCTGCCCATTTTTGGCTTCACGCACCTCAAACCCCAACGGAGAGATCAAATTGACTAAGATGAGGCGACTCTCCCATTTATCATCAGCTACCAGAATGCGATACACAGGTTGGTTAGGTGCCAAACTGATCAAACGCCGAGGTGAGGGCTTACTATCAACTTGGGCAGCTTCAACCGGCTCGATCTCAATCTCAAATTTAAAAATTGTTCCCTGATTGACGATGCTGCTGACACTGATATCCCCTCCCATCATTTGCACGAATTTTTTACTAATGGATAAACCTAAACCAGTTCCTTCCTGAGATTTTCTACCCGTTTCAGTTTGGACAAAAGCTTCAAATAAGATGTCTAATTCTGCTGAGGCAATACCAGAACCAGTGTCTTCCACCTCAAATAATAACCTCCTCAGTTGCGATTGAGGAGGTGAGGAGAAAGGAAGATTCCCAGCTACGGAAGCTGTTGATAATTTATCCCCCCCCTGCTCCCCTAACTCCCCAGCTTCTGGGTACCACAGATCAATTCCTACTCGCAGCATCACCCAGCCTGCTTGAGTGAATTTGATCGCATTTCCCAGGAGGTTAATCAAAACCTGGCGCAGTTTGCTCTCGTCGGTTCTCACGTATTGAGGAACACCTGGTTCAATTTCAAATCTCAACTCTAAGCCTTTAGATGCTACTTTGAGCTTTAGCATTTCCTCGAGACTTGTGAGCAAATGGTATAAGTCAAAGCTTTTGTGATGGAGCGCAACTTGACCAGCCTCGATTTTAGACATTTCCAGCACATCGTTGAGTAGACTTAACAAATGTTCGCCACTACGACCGATAATTCCTAAATGCTCCCTTTGTCTGGAACTAAGCAATGAATCACGGCTCATCACTTGGGTGAAGCCCAGGATAGCGTTGAGAGGAGTACGAAGTTCATGGCTCATATTGGCTAGAAATTCGCTTTTGGCTCTGTTGGCAGCATCAGCATTTTCTTTTGCTTCCTTGAGTTGCCCTAGCAGTTGAGCCTGTTGCAGAGCTACTCCCAACTGATTACCTACTTGGGTTAGCAGGTTCAATTCTCTAGGTTTCCAATTACGAGAGCTTGAGTGCTGGTAGGCACCAAGTAATCCCCACAGATTTTCGCCAACGAAAACTGGCACAATCATGTAGGCTTTGACTTGAAATTGCTCTAAGACTTCAATGTAGCAATCAGAGTGGTCAGCTTTGTAGATATCATCAATGGCAAGGCTTTCATGGTGGCGATACCTGCCTCCCTGGGTTTGTTGTAAATGGCTGTCGCTCCAGATAGTTTTGAAGTTGCCTTGGGCTAATTCTATCCAGCCTGAGACGAGCGACTCAAACACAAACTCCCCACTCCAGTCGGGAAGGAATCGATAGACTGCCACTCGATCACACTTGAGGATTTGTCGCACTTCTTGGGTAGTGGCACTAAAAATGGTATCAATATCAAGGGTTTGGCGAATCCTTTCAATGACTCGGGCTAAGGCTCGTTCTTGCTGTGCGGCTTTGACTTGTTGTTCTTTTTGGGCTTGAACTTGTGCCAGAGCTTTCTGAAGTTCTAGGGAGCGCATTTGAGCCTGTGCTAACAATTCTGATTGTTGCAGGGCTACTCCCAGATGAAGGGCAATTTTGCTGACAAACCCCTTTTCCTCATCTTGCCATTGGCGCGGGGATGAGTATTGGCAAATGCAGAGTAATCCCCAAACTCGCTCTCCTTTAAATAGAGGTAAAACTAGGTTGGACTTTACTTGGCACACAGAGATGTTAGCAACAGCCTCTTTACTGGAGTCAGACTCACAGATGTCGTCAAGCGCCATAATTTGACCAACTTGATAATCGAGTGTACATCCTTCCCAAAAATAGCGATCGCTATTTTTGGTCTCAAGTGCTGATTGGGAAGGTAACAAAGTCCCTTCCTCAAACAATTCCTCCCCATAGCAATCAGAATTAGGATCAAACTGAAATACCACCACTCGATCTGCATTTAGCAGTTGGCGCACTTCGCAGGTAGCTGTCTGGAAAATCGTGTCTAAGTCTAAGGTACGGCGAATCTTGTCGATTACTTGGGCAAGGGCTCGCTCACGCTCGGCTTCCTTGGCTAATTCTTGGGCTCTTTGCTGCAATTGAGCTGTTAGAGTAGTCTGGAGTTCAACGGAGCGTTTCTGAGCTTGCCCCAGTAATTGAGCTTGTTGGATTGCTATTCCTAACTGCCTACTAATCTGAATTAGGAAGTTTACCTCACTTTCATCCCAATCGCGAGGTCCGGAATTTTGAAAAGCTGCGAGCAATCCCCAGAGGCTTTGGCCTTGGTAAATAGCGATAATGGCATAGGCTTTGGCCTGATAACTCTCAAGTGCTTCAAGGTAGCATTGGGAAAATTGGGCCTTATAAATATCATTGCAAACCCGAAATACCTCTCCTCTGGCAAACTCACCTCCCTCGGTTGCTTGTAAGTAGGTATCTGCCAGTTGGCTACCAGCTAAATATTTAACGCTGCACTCACTGATATTTTCACATAGCTCTGGATTTTCCAACTGCTTCTCCATCAGAGAATTCCAACCTTGAGATGCTGACTCGACCACAAATTCACCGCTCCAGTCTTGATGGAAGCGATAAATCACGACTCTGTCGGCTTTGAGTAATTGCTGCACTTCTTGAGTTGTAGTCTGAAAAATAGTTCTAATATCGAGCGATTGCCTAATTTTGTCAATGATTGCAGCTATTGCTTTCTCTCGCCCTACTGCTTGAGCAACTGCTGTGGTTAGGTGAGCTGATTGATTTTGGAGTTGGGCAACAAACTCCGCCTGCTGCAAAGCTACCCCCAAATGAAGAGCAATCTGACTAACAAACTCAATTTCAGAATCTTGCCATTGGCGCGGGGCTGAACATTGGTGGATGCAGAGTAATCCCCAAAGATGATCTCCTTGTAATAGAGGGACAACAAGATTGGCTCTAACTTGGAAGCGAGACAGAATCGCAATATGGCAATCAGACAAATCTAAGGCGTAAATATCACTAGTTGCCCAAATATGACCTTGTTGATAATAATTGGCATACTTATTACCAAAACAATGGTCGTTAATTTTTGCCGCTAAAGCTGACTTAAAAGGGGACAACACATCCTCTGAGACAAATTCTCCCTCATTAAAGCCCGAGTCAGGGTAAAAACGATACATCCCCACTCTGTCTGCCTGGAGCAGTTGACGAACTTCGGTGGCGGTAGATTTGAAAATACTCTCTAAATCTAGTGATTCTCGAATTTTGGTGACAACAGTTAATAAAGCCTGTTGTTTGGCAACTTGAGTAGGTCTAGTGCTGCCTGCTGACTCTAGTTGGGCAACTCGCCCTCGTAGGTTAGATAACTCTTGAGTTAGTAACTCGTAAGTTTGGAGATCTAAGGTAACATACTTGCTAGATTTAGATTTAGACATAGTTCAGGCTATATGCAATGTTCGAGGGAAGATCCAAAAAAGCAAGCAGTAGCACACTGATTAAGTACTCTATTTAGTAAAGGACGCTTTAAGAGTAGAAATCAGATGCTCCATTTGAAGTCTCCGCGTTTTAAAAAGATGCCGATTCTAAGCGGATGTGGTTACGCGTTCTTTTAGAGACGCTTCACCACGCTTACGGTATGATTAGTCAAAGAGTCTAACCAGTAATGCTTCGGCAGCTTCAACCGCAGCCATAACTCTCTTGGCGGCAATAGGCCAACAGTTAAAATTTACTCTGCTCTAAGAGTTAAACTGCTTCCTTGCCCCTTGGCTATTGCTAATTTTGACCCTTTATATATATGTTTTTATGATTGAGTGCAACTTGGTATGAGTACTCAAGGTCTTAAATAATTACCTTGGGTTCGTAGTAAAATAGTGCATCCTAACGGTATTTGGAAACTTGATTATATACAATCATAAATGCTGATTGCGAACTATTTACATAAGTGTTAACATATATTAACTTATGATAATAGAAGCCTCTGACAGGCTTGCTCCCTTTATCCAAGAATATAAATATATATAGCCAAGGCTGGACTTAACTCAGACAAGTCCAAGTAGAGGCCTGCAAGGTTATTGTTGAGATAGATGCTCATCTACTAATTGCTGCCGGCACGGCTTTGGGCAAGACAGAAGCTGCTTTTGCGCCAGCTTTGACACTGCTGCATCAACAACCCCCTACCACGATTGATGAGTTTATCCCCAGCAATCTGTTGCGCAAAGCCTTTGCGTTCAATTGCTGAGATGTTAGGGAGTTAGGTAACATTACGCTAAGCTGGCGTTAGTAGTTGAGCTAAACCTACACCAAATTTCCCTTGAGGATTAATTAGTTCTTATTCAGATACTTCTTATTCAGAAGCTATCTCAGCAGGGGATTCACTATGCAGATATGTCTCGAAATGCCTCTTGTCTTCAGGTTGAAGCTGCCGTAGACACTGCGTTTTTTTGTCAATAAAAATCCTCTCTAGTTTATGAATTAGATATTAGACAACAACGAGCGGCAACAAATAACAAACATTTATACTCTCGCTAAAACTGGAGCCTTGACATTTCTTACTAATTTACTAATTAAAAGCCCTATTTCCGGAGTGTCTAGTTTTTCTTCAACATCATCGATTGCTACAATCTTGTCAATTACAGCTCTATTTTTTTGTTCAACTCTTAAAGCTTCTGCATAGGGCATGCAGGTGAAGGTAATATTATGGTATAGAGAACTGTATTCAGGATACATTTTTTGTATCTTTCTTTCAATTTTCTTCCGCAGTAGGAAGTTTGGATCGCCAACTAGTTTTCTGAGTATCCTGAAGTGTTCACTACATAAATGAGCAATCGCATCCGTATTGGGCTTGCGCGATTTTTCATACTCTTGCAAAATAGTCTGCCAGTCTCCTGGATATTTTTCCATGCATTGGATCAGAATCTGACAATCTTCAAAACCAGCATTGGCACCTTGACCATAGTAGGGAAAAATGGCGTGGCAGGCATCGCCAATTAATGCTGCTTTATCTTGATAAGTCCAGGGAAAACATTTGATAGTAATCATATCTCCAATCGGTTTCATACAATAATCCTGCAGAGATGACTTAACCAAAGGCAAGATATCTGAGAAATAAGTCTCAAAGAGCTTTTGGATATCCTCGTGAGTTTTAATAGATTCATGGGATATTCTTCCTACATAGGGCAGATGCAGTGACAAGGAAAAACTTCCATCTAGGTTAGGAAAACCGATGAGCATGAAATTATCTCTTGGCCAAATATGTATAGCGTTTTTTTCCAGTAACCAACTTCGCTCCCTATTAGAGGGAATGATGATTTCTCTATACCCTTGTTCAAGATATTCCTGGGAGTAGTTAAAACGTTTCAAGCGCTGCATCTTTTGTCGGATAGCTGAATAGGCACCATCGGCTGCAAAAATTCGCTGTGCCTGAACCTTTGTGATTGCACCTGTGTTTAGCTGTTGAAACTTAAGCGTAGTTGTTTGTAAATCAATATCAATGCACTTTTGCTGAAAATAAAAATCAATGTTTTCCTGCTTTTGTGAAAAATCCAAAAGTACCTGACTTAAATCTTCACGTTTAATAGCATAGATAGCTTCTTGATTATTGCCGTAGGGTTGGTAAGTGCATTGTCCATCTTGAGAATGTACAATTCTTCCGTAGAGAGGAATGCATAACTTGCGTACAACATTGCCTACACCCACAGCATCAAGTGCTTGAAAACCTCGCTCACACAGAGTGATATTTATAGATTTACCCACTTGCAAATTAATCTGATTTGGGTCTGAATTTCGCTCAAATATACTAACTTTGAAGTTAGCCTGCGCCAGGTATACGGATAGTAAAGAACCAACAAGTCCAGCTCCAACAATAATTGCGTGTTCCATGATTGACTTAATTAATTCGACAGGTATGAACCAGAAATTTACTAACTAAAACTTGATTAGTTACAAAAACCTCGAATATATAGACTCAGTCTTTAAAAGGAGAGCATGTGAATTTATTAGGATATTTGCACCCACTAAGATGCTCTGTTTTTAAAGCTAACCAGTCTGTATTAAGGCGACTAATTAACAGAAATAAGGCTCGATTCCAACATTGGTTTAGCAAAACATTCATGCATTGCATATAAATCACTAAAGAGAACTTTTACCATTGCTTTTGCTTCCAGATATTCTGCTTCTGAAAGGTGATTTACACATAGACTTAAAAGCTCACAATAATGCTCTTCTGCATCAAAGTAGCTGCCAGCCTGATGGTTAGACTCAGCATCCTTGTGTACTTGCCCAAAAAATTCTAACTTTTCGTACATGCCAGCTTTCTTCAGTACAGGATGCATGACTTCGATCAAGGTATTAAATCCAGACTCTAATACAATCACTATTAGCAGACGAAATGCAGGATGATTATATTGCTGTAGGTAGTACATTATTTTATAAACCATATTGCGAATAGGGAAATGATCCTGACTCCACATCTGAGCAAATGCTTGTGTGACATCTTTGCCAAATTTATCATTGATGTTAAGGCGTCTTAAATCTTTTAAAAACCAGTGCCAGTGTTGACTATCTTCTTCACTATGCTGATTGATCATCAACTCTAAATCTGAAGCTGGAGATTGATAACGCATCAACAGCATAATGTCTTTAAATCCCAAGATAAAGAAAGTCATGCGATAAATACACGATATCTTTTTCTCAAAAGGCACAGTTGTGTTCATCAAAAGGAGGTTCAATGGATTCAGAGAAAGCCTAGATTGCTCTGAATTAATTAATTCCGATAATTTGTTCATGCTTCCAATTAACTAATGTCTAGTAATTAATACCTATCTTGTAATTGAAATGAGTTAAACACCAATATTGATGATTTACTCTCGTGAAACTATCAAGAGCAGACAGGTATTAGCGAATTACTTATCAAGGCTCTGACTGTAGGGTCTTTTTTGTTCTTGCTACCATACTATGGCAATTCAAAATAAAAATCTATACTTTTAGGAGTCAATTTTTAATTTGAAATCAAAGTTTTATAGCCATTGATTTAGCATTTTATTGGTTTTATTTTTGCATTTGATATATCATTATTTTGTCGGAATAAATCTTGAATTTGTTATTATTTTTTTGTCTTGATATAGCAATTTATAAGCTTAAAATATTGAGGCAAGAATAGTTAAAGTGTTGAGGCGACAACAGTAAACAGCTCTAGGTAAAATGAATTTTTCGGCTGATAATCAAGATCAAATCAAAGGTGCTTCAAGCTAAAACAGCGAAATAAAACAATATGAAACTAAATTTATAGCTAAGTGCCAAAAATTACTGTACTGATGATGAGTCGGTAGCAACGGAAACTGTCCCTCAAGATGATGACTATCTTGAAAAGAATCTTTACTAGTTAACTTACAAAAGTTAAGCTTATTCTAGAATAATTGCCGTTGTGTGTTAACATACAAGATGACTACATGTTAATTAATGCTCAAATATGACATTGTTCTTAATCAAAATTAAATAGTTTTTAATAATCTTAATAATTATAAATTTTACCTATTAGCTTTTATTAGCCCTTGTTGATAGAGAGTTCACCTATGCTGGAGAAGTGCACACCAGTAAATTCCGTATCTTTACGGAGGCAGTAATCGTAAAATTACGAATAAGATCTAAATGATTAAAATAATTTCTGCCTCGACCAAGAAACCTTTTTTTTTTGAAGGGTGATTTACTAAATACTTTAGATGCTGGGTGTTGAACTCATAAAAGCTGGTAATTTTATAAATCCTAAGGGACAATACCAATCTATCCTACGGCAAGGGGATTTTAGGTCATCAAGGTGACTCCAAACAGACTAATCTCCAATTTAGATAGATTTTGTTGTTATACTACAATATAGAGTCTTATTTAATCTAAACAAGATATAAATTGCTCGTCTGCTACTGCCCAGACCAAGAAATTTTTATTCAAACGGGCGATCTACCAAATACTGTAAATATTGCCTTTAACATCAGCATATTGGTCGATTATCTGGATTAAGGAAGGTTGCCCACTAACCAGACTTGAACTACACGTCCATACCTGTAGCACTCTTAGCCATACTAACAAATTCTCAACCAGGGTATTTCAGCAACAGTTACTCTCAGTCTCCAATCTCATAATCCTTTGATTCAAGAGTGTTAGTTTCCCTATCCCCCATCAATATCACTAACTCCTCTGACTTTCAGTAGTGACCCACTCATGACTATCCAAATTAATCAAACTTTTCCCGCCTCCAAAGCAATTTCATCACTAGTGAACCGTGTAAATCTCTCTCAGTCTAACTCAGGGGCAGCACTGTTATTAGGAGAAATTGCCCTTTTCAGTCAAACCAATCCTCAAGAGCATCTCTATCAAAGAGCCGTTGAAGGAGCGCGAGCAATCCTACAAGCAGACAGAGTAGTAGTCTATGTTTTTGACAGTGACTGGAATGGAACTATTGCTGCTGAATCAGTAGCTCCCGGATTGGTTAAATCCTTCGGACACAAATTTATTGACACCTGCCTCAAAGAAAACCAAGGAGGAACTTACAATAACGGTAGCATCCGCGTCATCAAAGATATCTATCAGGCTGGTTTATCAGCTTGCCACCTGAAGGTATTAGAAAAGTATCAGGTTAAAGCCAGTATAGTGGCACCACTTCTCAAAAATGACCTGCTATTTGGCTTAATCATTGCTCATCAATGTGACCAACCGCGAGTTTGGCAGCCCCACCACATTGATTTCTTTATACAGTTATCAGCCCTGATTTCACTACGCTCTGGTCACCAAAATTTCCTAGAGCAAGTAGCAAAAGCTGGGCAGATACGAGCTTTTTCTAACGTTTCCCTGCGCCTGCGCAAATCTCTCGATCCAGAGGAAGTCTTAAAAACTGCTGCTAGGGAAATCCGACAAGTACTCAATGCAGATCGATTGTTAATCTGTAGCCTCAGCCCAGGCTATAAAGAAGGCAGCGTTGTTGCCGAGTCAGTGGTTAAGGATTATCAATCATTGTTAGGACTGCCAATAGATCAGATCCCTTGTGTAGAAAAGAAACACCTGACTGGGTATAAACATGGTTATGTCAGAGCGATTAATAATGTGCTTAAAGAACGAACCTTGACCAGTGTCGAAATTAACCTCTTAATAAAATACAAAATTAAGGCAAGCTTAGTCGCACCAATTCCCAAAGGCAACGAACTCGCAGGTTTAATTATTGCTCACCAGTGTTCAGAAATGCGCACTTGGGAAGAACCGACAATCAATTTATTAAGGGATTTAGGCTCTCAACTGGGTTTAGCTCTTGAACAAGCAACTCTTCTCCAGACTGTAGAGACAGAGCGTCAGCGAACCAAATTACTGGCAGATTTTACCACCCGTGTTCGTCAGTCTCTTAAATCACAAGACATTTGGAGCATTGAGCTTGCAGATATTCGTAAAACCTTACAAACAGACCGTGTACTGATCTATTACTTTAATAAAGATGGCAAGAGTGGAGAAATTACTTCACAAGCAGTGACACCGAATTTTCCCAAATTACAGGAACTTTCTCTCAGTGAGCTGTTTAGCGAAGATATGAGCAAATCGTCTAGGGATGATTGCTTAGAAAATGCCCATAACTCTTATCGATCAGCTCTGATTTCTTATCACTCTAAGGCTTTAGAAAAACCCCAAACTAAAGCAAGTATAATTGCGCCTATTATACATGAGGACATGATAGCAGGCTTGTTATGCGCCCATCACTGCCGTAGTAGCCGCGACTGGCAAGAGTCAGAATTGCGTTTAATCGAACAGTTAGCAGCTCAAATCGGGTTTGCTCTAGACCAAGCTAAGTTGATTGAGCAAGTGCAGATTGTTTCTAGTCAGCAACATCAGCCTCTACCAAATCAGCCCCTACTAAATCAATCCATCAATCCTTTGGAGGAAGAACTTGCTAGCTTAATCAGGGATGTTGAAGGCATCGCTGAAGGCGACCTTACGGTTCGTGCCCACATTAACAGTGGTGACTTTTCCACTGTTGCGATTTTTTTCAATATGATTATTGAAAGCTTACAAGGAATTGCTCTACAGGTCAAACAATCAACAACTCAGGTTAATAGTTCCTTAGCAGAAAACTCAGGAGCAGTTAGTCAATTTGCCAGTATTGCCAACCAACAATCCCAGAAGGCAACTAAGGTCTTGGGTTCGGTTGAGCAAATGAGCAATTCGATGCAAAAAGTAGCCGAGCGCGCTAACCAAGCAGCAGCAGTAGCTCGCAGTGCTACTACCACTGCTAAAACTAGCGGTTCAGCAATGGAGCGTACAGCACAGAAGACCTTTAAATTGCAGGAAACTGTAGCAACAACAGCTAAAAAGGTAGAGCATTTAGGTAAATCTGCCCAAAAAATTTCCCAGGCGGCTTCCTTGATTAATCAAATCGCTTTGCAAACTAATGTTTTAGCTGTTAATGCTGGAGTGGAAGCTACCGGTGCTGGTGAGCAAGGTAAGAATTTTGCCGTGTTTGCCACACAAGTTGGCGAACTAGCAGAGCGTTCAACAGAAGCTACCAAAGATATTGAGGCAATAGTTAAAGGTATTCAACAAGAAACTGCTCAACTGGTCAAGGTGATGACACAGGGTACGACGGAAGTGAGTGAAAGTACCCTTCTGTTTGAAGAAACTAAACACAATTTGGGTAATACTCTGAAAGTATCTCGCCAGATTGACCAGTTATTAACATCAATTTCTCAAGCAATAGTTTCTCAGGTCGAAACTTCAGGGGCAGTTCGGGATTTAATGAAGGATATGGCTAAGGTTTCTAGAACAACCTCTGAATCTTCTGAGCAAATTGCTTGCTCTTTACAGCAGGCTGTGGAGATGGCGCTGCAATTACAAGCATCTGTGGAGGTATTTAAAGTGGATTCAGAATCGGAATTGTCATGATCTTGATTCGTTAAGCTTAACTAAGGGTTCTAAGCTAAGCTATGCAGTCGGACATCAATAAATGGATCTATGTAAAGAATTATGAAATCCGTCAAAGTTACCCTACACCCTACACCCTACACCCCACACCCCACACCCTGCCTCAACCAGTAAACTTTATCAATGTCGCAGGTACTTATGCCCTAGGCTTCTAAACTCCTGTTAGCGCAACTCCTGGCGGAGCGATGCACTCTTAACGGTCTTAAAGTTGACCAATCGTTCCAGAAAATGCTAGACTAACTTTAGAAACAACACAGAGTAGTCATGGCTCGACACAAAGAGTTCGACCGAGAAGATGTACTGAACAAGGCAATGGAAGTCTTTTGGTGCTACGGCTACCAAGCTACTTCAGTACAGGAGTTGGTCGAAAGTATGGGCATTAACCGGGGTAGTCTCTACGACACCTTCGGGGACAAAAACTCTCTGTTTCAGGCAGCGCTAGCTCACTATAATGAGACAGTCGTCACCAAAGCGATTGCTCACTTAGAAGCACCAGGAGCTGCCAAAGCCGCAATTGTGAATCACTTCTACAACCTAGTCAACCATGCCGTAGCTGATTCCCAGCGTAAAGGCTGCTTATTAACAAACTCTGCTGTAGAACTGTGTTCCCACGATCTTGATGCAGCAACTCGCATCTCTGCTAATCTTCAAAGGGTTGAAAATGCCTTCAAAAAAGCCTTAGTTAGAGCACAAGAGAAAGAAGAAATTAGCTCGCAGCACGACATAAATGCTTTAGCAAGTTTTCTCACTTGTACTTTACAAGGATTACAGGTTATTTCCAAGGTCAACCCTGATCCGGAAGTTTTGCAAAAGATTGCTGAAGTAGCGCTATCCGTTCTAAAGTAGTTAGATTCTTTTTTTTCTTGAATTTGGAACAATTGTTCAAGTAAATACTAACCAGTCAAATAATTTAGGAGAATCCTGATGAGTTTAACACAAGATCTAAACAACCTGCGCAGCAAACTACAAGCTAACTTTCCTGAAAACACCAAAGTTGTCATGGACAAAGCGACACAAGAGTTAGCAAACTCAGCAATTGTAAACAAAAGTTTAAAAGTTGGCGATGTTGCCCCCAATTTTGTTCTATCTAATGCTGTGGGCTATCCTGTTGAATTGCAATCCTTACTTAAAGCTGGGCCAGTGGTAATTTCCTTCTACCGTGGGCAGTGGTGTCCCTACTGTAACCTAGAATTACGTGCTTTGCAGCAGTCGTTACCAGAGATTAAAGCTTTAGGTGCAACACTAGTTACTATTTCTCCTCAAACTCCTGATAATTCTCTCTCTACGGTAGAGAAAAATGAGCTAACTTTTGAGGTACTCAGTGATATGGGGAATCGCGTTGCTAGAAAATTTGGTCTAGTATTCACTATTCCAGAAGAGCTACGCTCGACTTATGAAGGATTTGGCATTGATTTACCAGCAAATAACGGCGATGAAAGCTTTGAGTTGCCCATACCAGCAACCTACGTCATCGCCTCAGATCAAAAAATTGCTCATGCTTTTGTAGATGCTGATTACACCAAAAGGTTAGATCCAGCAGAAATTTTAGCAGCACTAAGGAAACTTCAAGTAGTAGCTTAGTTACAATCTGCTCTCTACAAAACTAGATTGTTTTCCACAATGAGGAATAAAAACATGTCAGATACTACTAAATACATAACCCTAACTAACGACAACTTTGAAACTGAAGTCAAAAATAGTACTATTCCTGTAGTAGTAGATTTTTGGGCTCCTTGGTGTGGTCCGTGCCGAGTAATGAATCCGGTTGTTACCGAATTAGCAACCAACTTTGAAGGAATTATCAAAGTTGGCAAGGTAAATATTGATGATTACGAGGATCTGGCAACAGAGTATCGTATTGAGGCGATTCCTGCCTTACTCTTGTTTGAAGAGGGCAAGGTAGTTGAGCAATTAGTTGGCGTTGTACCTAAACAGGTATTAGTTGAAAAAGTAAAAGCCCTGGTTGAGCAACAACCTTTGACCCTAGAGCAAGTCGTTTAGTTATTGTTGGGGGTACTGTAGAAAAGTACCCCCAACAACCAAAGTAATTTAAAAGGGAAAGTTATTAACACGGTAAAAACGATGTATAAACGGAACAAGATTCCCTGGTGAAAGCTGGAGTAAATCCTGTTTAAACTGCAAAAAATTATCTAGATTAATTTGTTTAAGCTGTCGCACCTGGAAATCTGACATATTAAAGGATGGTCTTGGTCCGATTCTTTCTGCCTGTAGATATTGGAAATTATTCTCGAAAAGACTAGATTTATATATTTCTGGTGCGACTGGCTGTGAAGCCAGAGTCAATACATCTACTTCTCGGTCATAGTTAAAACTCCATATTCCCTCAGGACTATTTTTCCAGCTAATTTTAAAGCTGATTGAGTCTTCTTTTGCTCCTTCAAAAAGGGCATCTTGAGCTGTACCAATGTTAACTAAGTCACCGTTTAAAGCTAAACCTATTTTTGGCAACAAACCTTGTTGGTAAGATTGGCGCAAAAGTAGTAAAGACTGTAGTACCGAAGATTTGCCAGTGCTGTTGAGACCAGAGAGAAGAGTAAGAGGCTTTAAATCAAAAACTTGGTTTTCAAAGGGTTTGAAGTTAATCAGATACAGTGAAATTATCATGATAGCACCCCCTTTATTATTTCCTCGATTGTTTGCCCTTACCGGGGTTGAGAGCATGTCGTATTTCTTGATTGGAAAGAGGTGTTCCTCCTGTATTAATACGCTTGAAAATATTATATTTAACTTCTAGAGGTGTACCTTTATCAATCAAATAAACTGTAACCTGAGTTTCCTCAATGCGGCGCTGGTATCTACGTTCTAACTGATCGTAAGTTTTCCCCTCAAGCTCTTTAAGGTATTCTAGTCCAATTAGCTTCAGCCTCTTATCGCTTTTATCGATAACAAATTGCTTGAGAGCAGATAGCCTTTGTAAACCATCCACAACCAACCAGTGCTCTTCATCAGTTGCGTCTATGTAAAAAGCTGGTAACGGAATTCTGAGCAGAATAGATTCAATCAATCTACTTTTTACATCATCTTTCCATATATTAGCCTGACGCTGAAAATCAGGTGCTAAGTTAAGTGCTTCTTCATCAATTCGTCTCAGCACTAGGTCAATAGTTGGCTCTCTGGTGGCAATATTTATTTGCTCAGGGTCATACTGAAAACTACGAAGCTCATATTCTTCATCTCCATTTTCTTCTTCATCTAAAATCTCATCATCAGGTAATTCAATATTTTGATTATTCAATTTAGTCACAGCATCTACTCCTTTGTGCTAAAGACTTTGGACTTATTTTTTGTCTAAGTCTCGTTAAGAAGTTCCCTGTTGCCTATTCCCTTGTTACTTTCTCCCCTAAGAATTCCACTAATGGTTTAAACACACTGACTAATTCAGAATTACTAGCAACAAGAGTAGGAAAAGGCTTGGCACCATAATCTTGTCCCACTTGAAGAGGAAAAATTGACTCAGACACCAAAGGGACCCAAACCCCACCAGCCGCTTGCACAATTACCCAAGCCCCAGCTATATCCCAAATCTTCGGTGTTGCTTCCACACCTCCTAAGACAGCACCTATAGCTACACTCAGGAAATTATAACTAGCAACACCAAGCATTCTTATTTTGCAGGGAAAGGGTTTGTGCATTACTGAAGTACTACGGGAGCAAAGATTAAAAAAGTGGTTGTTACTGGGAGCTTCCTTGCTACTATGGATTGGGCGTCCATTCAGAAATGCACCTTGCTCTGAACCAGTGACTCCTGATTCCTGTGCCCAAAAGCCATGGAATGATTGCCCAATTGGAGGAAAATGAACGTAACCAAATACTGGAGTTCCCTGGTAGAGTAAACCTAGTGAAATTCCCCAAATTGGGATGCCCCGAGTGAAATTTGTAGTACCATCCAAGGGGTCAATAATCCAGCACCAATCAGTATTAGGAAACTTGTGTTCAGCTTCTTCACTTAAAATACCGTGGCTAGGAAAATGGGATCTGATTGCTGATGTGATTTGGGCATCTGCCCACTTATCGGCTTTGGTAACTAGAGAGCCATCTGCCTTTTGCGACGCCTGCACTTGCCCAAAATCAGTCATTAACTGGGTACCGACAAAATTAGTAGTATCTCGTGCAAAGTTAAGTACACCAGCCCAAAAGTCTTGCATCAGTCTAAATCATTTTCCATAACAACAGCGATCGCTTGTTTAGCATTGTCGCGGAATTCTCGAACATTTACTCGACTAAGGAACCAAATGGCTAGAATCATACCTACAGCTTGCAAGCCAAACACACTTCCATATGCCAAGACTAGATTATTAAATAAGGAACGTCCCACATCAAGTACCACACCGCCACTAACGACAGCCAATCCCCGAGCTAAAGCTTGAGCTAATCCCCAAGCACCAACAAAAGTTCCTGCCGTTTCTGCTGCCGTTAGATCTAACATCAAACTGAGGGCTCCGGTAGTAGTCACCCCAGTTGCTAAACCAAAGAAGACTAATGAACCTTGAAACAACCCCACATTACCAGTAAATCCTGACAGAATAATCAACACAAAGCAGATAGCTACCGTCACACAGCCTAATTCAGTGGTTTTACGCTTGCCCAAACGGGGAACAATAAAAAAGCCAGTTGCGCTCAAACTCATTAACATCCCTATTCCCCAATAGGTATTTAGCAAAGAGGTTTGAGGCACCGACATACCAAATACCTCGCCTCCATAGGGTTCAAGTACAGCCTCTTGCATAAATAGACTAATACTCATCACCACTAAAAAGGTAAAAAAGAGCCCAGTTTGTCTACTGGCAGTTAAGATTTTCAGAGCTCTGCCTAAGGTAATCTGGTCTTCTCTGTCTACAATAATTGAACGAGAGGTATAACGAGAATACTTCTTTTCAACCCCAAAAGTTGCCACTAGTGCTAGTCCAAATACAATCGCCGGTACAACAATAAATAACCAACTAATTGAGGAGCGCAACACTTCAATTGAGGCATCGATATTTTCCAATCGTCTCAGTAGAATTTTGCTACTAATTCCCCCTAAAGCAATTCCCACAGTCATCATTGACCAAACAATACCAATCAGTTTGCCACGGTTATCCTCATCAGAGATATCTACCAATAAAGTAAAAAAAGGAGTGGAACTCGAACAAACTGCAATACCGTAGAGCGCCATAACTAGAGCCAAAACAGCAGTCCAACCATAGGTTTGAGTCGTCCATACCCAGCCTCCTGCAGCTTGCACAACGCTGCCCAACTGCCAGATTACTTGTACTGCCAAAGATAGTATGAGTGTAAAGCAAGCAGCTCCGATCCAGACATAACCAGTACGATGATGATTAAACAGAGGTTTAGCATCAGATCTTTGACCAAACCAGATTCTAGCTGGAGCAACAAACTGAGCAACTGCTAAGGTTGCAGCAGTAATTGTTGCTGGAATCGCCAATTCAGCAATCATCACCCGGTTAAGCACTCCCAGGGTTAAAACTGCTAGGATACCTAATCCCATCTGGAATAAACCAAGCCGAAACATCGTCAGTAAGTTGATTTTGGGCAAAGGCTTATCCTTTATCGATTGGGAAAGCTGGGAATTGTTTAAATCACTGGTTTCCATGTTTTGTTAAAGGTAATCGCTTGCCAAAGTTAGTATTTTTTAGTATTTACAAGCTGTTCCACATTTAACTTGCATATTTGAGTGGACAGGGATGTCCAATCCACAAAGGATAAAGTAATGCAAGATTATACAGATTAGATGTGATTGAGTTTACCAAGTTGCTATCCCTATCTCCGTATCTCCGTGTCTCCGTGTCTCCGTGTCTCCGTATCTCTCCATCTCCCTATCTCCCCATTGTTATGTATTTTCTAAAGATATACGCCATTGCGGTCATTAACCGTTTATGACGATAAACTAATCAATATGAATAAATGTAAAAAGCGGTAGGTTTGACAATGCAGGCACTACAGACCATCACCTTAGGTCAAAATGGTCCGACAGTAACAGCTTTGGGCATTGGCACTTGGTCATGGGGTGATAATTTGTTTTGGAGCTACGGCAAGGATTATGGTGCCTCACATGTACAAGCAGCCTTTAAAGCAACTGTAGAGAGCGGTATCAGTTTTTTTGACACGGCGGAGATTTACGGATTTGGAGAATCTGAGTCGCTGCTGGGAAATTTTATGAAACAACTAGGGCGTCCAACGCAGATTGCCACTAAATATTTTCCCCTACCGTGGCGATTTAGTGCCCAGTCAGTTTCAAAGGCTTTAACACATAGCTTAAAACGTTTGCAGGTTGAGCGAGTCGAGCTTTATCAAGTGCATTGGCCCTTTAGTTTCCTCCTGAGCCAAAAGACGTTGATGAATACCTTAGCAGATGAAGTTCAACGGGGCAGAATCGCTGCTATTGGCGTGAGCAATTACTCAGCTACTCAGATGCAGGAAGCTCACGATTATCTAGCGGCACGGGGGATACCCTTAGCAGTAAATCAGGTAAACTATTCACTACTGCATCGCCAAATAGAAAGTAACGGTGTCTTGGAAAGAGCCCGTCACTTAGGTATTACCATTCTTGCCTATAGCCCCTTAGCTCAAGGATTACTTACAGGCAAGTATACAGCCGAGCAATACATAGAACCGAGTGGAGCTCGCCGTCTAGATCCACGCTTTAGCAAAAGCGGCTTAGAAAAGCTTAATCCTGTCTTGAATCTACTGCGTCTGTTAGGAGAAAAATATGGGCGCACATCGGCTCAGGTTGCTCTCAACTGGCTAATTACTCAAGGTGGAATTATTCCCATTCCAGGCGCTAAAACAGCACAGCAAGCAACACAAAATGCTGGGGCTTTGGGTTGGAGCCTAAGTGCAGAAGATATTGCTCAATTAGAGCAAGTAACTCGTCCTTGGCTACAGTGATTTTTGCTTGCTTATCTAGTCTGTAGTCAGAGAAATACTACTTTTTAACCCACATTCTAAAGATTATTGATTGAGAGGTAAATCTAAAAGTGATCTGTAATGTATCCAGTTGAGGAAATTAATTAATACTCTAATCCACTAACTCTACAGACAGCTTTATTAAAGAAAATAAGTAACTGAGCAATTATGTTCATACCATCTGGTTAAGATAAAGAAGGTGGATACCTTCTAAAATGACAGCTGATGACCTCAACCCTGCTTTCAACTCCTCCGCTCAACGCCCCTACTATTGAGAAACTACCCAGTGGTCTAACCATTGTGGTAGAGCAAATGCCTGTAGAAGCTGTAAACCTCAACCTTTGGATTAACGTTGGTTCTACAGTGGAATCAGACGAGATTAACGGCATGGCTCACTTTCTAGAGCATATGGTCTTTAAAGGAACACCAAGACTCAAAAGTGGTGAGTTTGAGCGGCTAATTGAAGAGCGGGGTGCAGTTACTAACGCAGCTACCAGTCAAGATTACACACACTACTACGTTACCACTGCCCCCCAAGATTTTGCCCAACTGGCTCCTTTGCAGTTAGATGTAGTATTAAACCCCAGTATTGCTGATGATGCTTTTGAACGTGAGCGTTTAGTAGTTTTAGAAGAAATTCGCCGCTCCGAAGACAATCCCAGCCGTCGCATGTTTCGACGGGCAATTGAAATGGCATTTGAACGACTACCTTATCGACGACAGGTATTAGGTTCAGCTCAAGTTATTGAGCAACTACAGCCGCAACAAATGCGCGATTTTCATGCCCATTGGTATCAGCCCAATTCAATGACAGCTGTCGCTGTCGGTAATTTGCCAGTAGATAACTTGATTGAAGTTGTGGCAGAGGGACTGACAAAGGTAAAGCCCAATATTTTAGACAATCCTCCATCAAACAGCAAAAATCAACAACTCCTTGAGCCTGAACCTGCTTTTAGGGAGATTGTTCGCCAAGAATATGTCGATAAAGCTTTGCAGCAAGCACGACTGATCATGGTTTGGCGAGTACCAGGAATGAGGGATTTGGAGCAGACCTACGCACTAGATATTATAGCTGGAATTTTAGGTAGAGGTCGTACTTCACGACTAGTGAGAGATTTGCGGGAAGAACGGCAATTAGTTAACAGTATTGGGGCAAGCAATATCACACAGCAGTTTCAGGGTTTGTTCTACATTTGTGCTCAGTTAAGTGTAGAAAATTTGGCACAGGTAGAAGAAGCAATTACCCAACATATCCGCCAGGTTCATACAGAATTAGTGAGCCAAGTAGAGATTGCTCGCATGCGCACAAAAGTTGCAAATCGGTTTATCTTTGGTAATGAAAAACCTAGCGATCGCACTAGTTTGTATGGCTACTATCACTCACAATTAGGAGATTTAACACCAGCACTGAACTATCCTGCTCGTATTCAATCATTAGATGCAATTGATTTGCAAAGGGCTGCAGTGCAATATCTTTCTCCCGATGCCTATGGTATTGTGATCATCAAGCCTGCTTAAATTTGAGACGGTAAGCAACTACTAGAGACAGTCAGGAACCTAAGTAACAATCGACCCCATGGCTATAAGCCAGGGGCTTGAGAGTTGAAAAGAAGCTGACCACAAGGCTAGAGCAGTTCTAGCAGACGTTAGGGCAGTTGTTTATGTAAGGGGAAAGATTTCCTCCCCATGCATCAATGACAGGGGCTTCTATCTTTCCCCTTACCAACCCCAATTTTGCGGTGAAATTAGAAAGTATTATTCAAAGATGTGGACAGAAGTTGCTAACCAGATTAGTCAGCTAACCGGCTCAAAATTTGAAATTAAGGATCGTCGGTCTATTGGTGGGGGGTGTATCAATCAAGGTTATGTCCTCATTGGTAATACCGAAACTTACTTTATTAAGCTCAACTATACCTCTAGCGTAGAGATGTTTGCGGCAGAGGCACTAGGGTTAAAACAAATGGTAGCAACCCAAACCATTCGAGTGCCCAAACCAATTTGTGTGGGCACGGTTGACGATTGTGCCTACATTGTTTTGGAATGGTTAGAACTTGGTGGCAGCAACAGTAAAGATTCTTGGGCAGAAATGGGACGCAAGCTGGCGGCAATGCACCAAGCATCAGTAGCAACTACATTTGGTTGGGAGCAAAATAATACAATTGGCTCTACACCACAAATTAATACCTGGACATCCGACTGGGTAGAATTCTTTGTCGAGTATCGCTTAGGGTATCAATTCAAATTAGCAAGGCGTCGGGGCGGTTCTTTTCCTCAGCAAAATCAGTTACTGGCAGCAGTTCCTAAGTTATTAAATCATCAGCCTAAACCTTCTCTAGTCCATGGTGATTTATGGGGAGGAAATGCGGCAGTTACAACGTCAGGAGAACCAGTGATTTTAGATCCAGCAACCTATATAGGTGATCGTGAAGTAGATATGGCAATGACAGAATTGTTCGGTGGTTTTACTGCTGCTTTCTATGGTGGTTATAACCAAATTTGGCCTTTAGATGGGGGTTACAAGCGGCGGAAAACACTCTATAATCTTTATCATATCCTCAATCATTTTAATCTTTTTGGTGGCGGTTATGAATCGCAAGCTAACCGGATGATCGAGGAGATTTTGAGTTAATTGATAATGCTCCTAGAAACTGTTTGTTAAACAAAGCTTAAATCCTTGGGTAGGGTGGGTTAGATTCTGATTTCTGTAAAAGCTCACCTTTTATAGCCCTACGCGCAAGGCTCCAGGGCAGAAGGCTCCAGGGCAGGATTTGACAAAGTTTTAGCGATTTAGCTTGTCCTAACCTTAATACGTACTGCTATAAGATAGCTGTCTGCCGTAACCCACTAAGATCAAATTAAGATTAAACACTTCTCAATAATTTTCCCCATCCTGTGATCTGAGCTGACTATTTGGGAATTCTGTATTTAGTGCACCCCTTGAGCACTTACATGGTCAAGACTACAGAAGGAACTAAACCCAAATGTCTGTTACTGACTTAGATCAGGGTCGCAAGTTTATTACCACTGAACCAATTGCCGAAAGTGGCGCAGCAGGTGAGCAAAAAGTCTGGGATGCTGCCAAAAATGCCTTTTCAGAGCGCGACTGTATTGGTTACTGGCGCTATCCGATTTTCTCGAAACTGGGGGATATACGCAAAGAGCCTGATATTTTGATCATAGACCGAGAACTCTCGATCATCGTCATTGAGGTAAAATCTATCACTATCGACCAGATTGTCGCAATTGACGGTCATCTCTGGCAATTCCAAAATTTTTACACCACTGAAGCTAGCCCTTATCAGCAAGCTGAACGTCAGTTAAGAGCATTAATAGCATACTGCGATCGCGAACCACCAATTTGGCGTAAAGTAACTGGTAGGGCAATAGTTGCACTACCTCTAATTACCCAAGAACAATGGCAACAAAGAGGCTTTGAGCAATTACCCAGTTGTCCTCCAATTATTTTTCAAGAGCAACTTTCCAAGGTTGCTTGTCTTGAGCGAATTCAGCAATCAGCACCTGTTGTTCCCGGAGAAAATTTAGATGATCAGCAGTGGAAGTTATTCAAAATAGTAATTAGCGGCGCACCAGTTTTACGCAAGCCCCCTCGCACCTTTATTTCTACCGAAGATAAAAGCCGTGCTCGGATTGTGGCTGCTTGCAGTGAACATCTCCACGAATTAGATTTACAGCAGGAACACATTGGTAAAGAGATTCCCCCTGGTTTTCAGCGTCTACGAGGCATTGCTGGTTCAGGCAAAACTGTACTGCTATGTCAGAAAGCAGCTCACATGCATTTGAAGCACCCAGACTGGGATATTGCTTTGGTATTTTTCTCTCGAACACTCTACGAAATGATCATTGGGCTAGTGGATAGGTGGCTACGCCGCTTTAGTCATGGTGATCTCGAGTATGACCATAAGACTAACAAAAAATTGCGAGTACTTCATGCTTGGGGAGCTAAAGAGCAGCCAGGTTTGTATAGGACAATTTGTGAGTTGAATGGGACTAGACCAAAGTCAGCTGGGCATACAAAGCAAAGACAGCCCAACCGGGGATTAGCAGAACTTTGTAAACGACTATCAGAAGAGATTAAAATTGAACCTTGTTTTGATGCAATTTTAATTGATGAAGGACAAGACTTAGTTGTTGATGATGACCTCAAGTATCAAGACAAACAAGCTATTTACTGGATGGCATATCAGGCATTAAGACCGGTTGATTGGGAACAACCTCAAGTTAAGCGTTTGGTTTGGGCTTATGATGAAGCCCAAAGTCTCGACAGCTTAAAGATACCAACAGCTAAAGAATTGTTGGGAGAGAATTTAAGTGGACTATTATCTCAAGGAACTCAATATACAGGCGGCATTAAAAAATCAGAAGTGATGCGCCGTTGCTATCGCACCCCTGGTCCAATTCTCACAGCTGCCCATGCCATTGGTATGGGTTTGTTACGCCCAGAGGGAATGCTAACAGGAATTACGAGAAAGGAATATTGGGAAACAATTGGCTATGAAGTTAAGGGCAAATTTATTCCTGGTCAAAAAATTACCCTCCATCGCCCTTCTGAAAACTCGCCCAATCCAGTTCCAGAACTTTGGAGGGGACCTGTATTGGAATTTGAAACTTATGATTCTCGCCAGGAAGAAATGAGTGTCTTAGCAGATAAAATCATGCATAACCTGGTTAATGATGACCTTAAACCTAGTCGTGAAATTATAGTAATTATTTTAGGTTCTACTTCTGAAGCAATGGAATTAGAAAATCATCTTGCCAATTTTTTAATCGAGCAAGACATTAATATCTATATTCCCACTGCTTTGGAGTTGAATGAACTCAAGCCCCAATGGCCACATATTAATCAGAATCGTTTCTGGATGGAAGGGGGAGTAACAATATCTCGCGTACCTCGTGCCAAGGGCAATGAAGCAGATATGGTTTATGTCGTCGGCTTTGATAATATTGCTAGAAATGAAAGTGATGTAAGTTTACGTAACCAGCTATTTGTAGCCTTAACTAGATCGAGAGGCTGGGCAAGTTTAAGTGGGGTTGGTAGCTATCCCATGTATGAAGAAATGCAGCGAGTAATTGAAAGTGGGGATACTTTTACTTTTACCTACAAGCGACCATTAAAACGAGATATCGGTGAGAGTGACTAGGTGTATCTGACTTCAGCTTAGAAAGTAATAAGTAATAAGTAATGAGTAATAAGTAATAAGTGAAGACCAGAACATTTATTGCTTATTACTTGTTCATTGTTCATTGTTCATTGTTCCGAAGAGAATGTATACCACAACTGCCCTTATACCAACCCCATGAACTATGTTGGCGCAGCATGCACGGTGTACGTACCATGAACTATGAGCAATGAACTATGAACCATGAACCATGAACCAAATTAATCTCGCCACAAAGCAATGCCGCCCAATAAACCATTGATATTTGGCACAATTTTCACATTAGAGGGTAACTCCAAAGAAATTCTTTTCGCTTCACCGCCGCCAAGGTAAAGGTAGTCGTAATTAAAGAGCTTTTCCAAAGAAGCGATCGCTTTTTTTAAGCGACTATTCCATTTTTTCTTACCCTCTTTTTCCAAAGCTGCACGCCCTAACTGTTGCTCATAGGTTTCTCCTTTGCGAAACCGATGGTGTCCCATCTCTAGATTAGGTACTAGCTTTCCTTCTACAAACAGAGAACTTCCAAAACCTGTACCTAGGGTAATTACCATTTCCACACCCTTACCAGAAATTGTTCCCAACCCCTGTACATCAGCATCATTGGCAACGCGCACTGGCTTTCCCAAACGATTAGCCAAGGCTGTCGCTAGATCGAATCCACCCCAATCTAGATCTAAATTAACTGCTGTTTTGGTAACACCAGCCTGCACCACGCCGGGGAATCCTACTGAGACGCGCTCAAATTCACCTTGCAAGGTGGCTAACTGAACAATTACTTCCATCACGCCATCTGGCTTGGGAGGTTGCGGTGTATCCTTGCGGAGGCGCTCAGTTATAGGTTTGCCCGTTTCATCTAAAACTATCACCTTGATACCGCTGCCGCCAATATCCACTGTCAGAGTACGGATCGAGTCATTTTCTTGAGTCATTAGGATACCTTTTTCTCCTCTTCAAGGCTTGACTATTTAGAGTTCTAGCAGTGAAGATGGCAGCAGCGCAGTGATTATTGCTGCAATAACTTTTGTCTAGCACGTTCTGAACGTGCTTCGGCACTAGCCATTACCTCAGCCATCTTCTCAAGTATTTCTCCTGGATAATTTTCTAACATTCTGGTAGAAAGAGAGATACGACCCTGCCCTTCATCCAAGTTAACAATCATTGCCTTGATTGGCTGCCCCACCTCGAAAACCTTAGAGAGGTCTTCAATAAAGCTTTGGCTGATTTGCTTAATGTGCAACAAACCAGTCGTACCCTCAAAATCAATGAAGACACCGAAGGACTTAATGGAAACCACTTTACCTTCTACCAGTTGTCCCATTTCTAGCTGACTAAAGCTTTCGGCGCGAGAGGCTTCCCGTTGGGAAAGTACCAGTTTGTTACGCTCGCGATCTAATTCTAGAAAGGTAACAGTGAGACTTTGACCAATTAATGATTCTAAATTATTGCGCTCATTGAGATGTGATCGTGGAATAAAACCCCGCAAACCTTGCAAATCGACAGTGACGCCTCCTTTGTTCACTCCTGAAACGCGCACTTGCACTGATTTGCTATCCTCCTGTTGTTGAGTTAAATTGTCCCAAACCTTCTTTACTTCCAACTGACGCCTCGACAGCGTCACTTGACCATCAGCATCTTGCTCCCGAATAATCAGGAAATCTATCTCTTCATTTAAAGGCAGCACCTCAGATAAATCAACAGACGATTGCAAAGAAACCTCGTTAATGGGAAGATAGGCCATGGACTTACCGCCGATATCAACATAGGCACCATCAGTTTCGTAGCTGTACACTGTACCGCGCACCACCTGTCCCTTTTTAAACTCGTAGTCGTGTTCTTCTAAAGCCTTGGCAAAATCGTCCATAGAAAAGGACGTTTTGCTGGTTTGAGAACTAGTTGATTCTGAATTCATGACTGTATTGTTACTAGAGAAAACTCATAAATTACCTACTTGGGCATACTGGTGGTGTGCTGAAGATTCAGCATGCTTGCTATAGTTCCTGCTCAAATAGTTGCTTAACTTGCTTCCAGGCATCAGCTGCCGCTGCTTGATTATAGCTGGCACGACGATCACAGAAGAAGCCGTGGTCTGCTCCTTCGTAACGAAATATTCGATGCTGAATTTGGTGTTTGTTGAGGGTTGCCTCAATTTCATCTACCTGGGTTATGGGGATACTGGCATCTTCCATACCAAAGAAGGCGTAGATTGTACCGCTGATCTCTGGTGTGCGAGTGATAGTGGGTTCACCCCCCCCTGGTGTCATCGTAGTAATGCCAGCGCCGTAGAAAGAAGCTGTGGCTTTAACCTCAGGCAAAGTTGCAGCGAGATAGGCAACATGACCACCAAAACAAAAGCCGATGCAGCCAATCCCCTGGTCTTGAACAGGCATCTGACTTTTGAGATAATCAATTGTAGCCTGAATGTCGGCAACTAGTTCGTCAGCCTTGGTTTGTTGCTTGTATTCCTTGCCAACTTTAAAGTCTTGTTCGGTGTAACCAGTTTCAAAACCTGGGGCTTGGCGTTGATATAGTGCTGGGGCAATGGCGATATAGCCTTCTTGAGCCCAGCGCCTGGTAATCTCCCTAATATGGTCATTGACGCCAAAAATTTCCTGTAGTACCACAATTGCAGGAAAAGAACCATTCTCCCTTGGTCTTGCCAAGTAAGCGTCAATTTCAAGAGAACTGTTGGCTACCTTAACTGAATCAGTATAGATTTCTTTATCTGTCATAATTAGCAATGAGACGGAGCTTGTTTGCTCTGTTGAAGCCAAAGCTTTCTAGGATCGATGATTATCGACCTTTTGACTAGTGGAAAACTTCAGCCTAATTTTAACTCCAACTCACTCCTGTGCCTGCAAAACTTTCAAAATTAACTTAGGTTATGAGTTTATTAGTTACTTTCCCTATTAATCCTTGCCTGTTAACAACTTCAATTTTCCTTCCTGAGATAGATTCTAAATCTCATTATCAATAAATTTCAGAAATTTACATGAGTGGAAAAACTTATTTTTACCTAATTGAAATCTTTTGCCAAGAGTTGATAATTTTGCTCTTACCAGGAACTGCTAGTAACCCCTGACCCTCTTATTGGTTTACCGGAGACCTTTGGAGACTCTTTAATGGTTAAATATCATATTCAGCAAGACAGTGAAATTCCTGCCTCAAAGCAGCTATTTGACCAAATTCAGTTTGCGATCGCTTCTCGGCAATATCCACCAGGAGAAAAATTGCCTAGTACCAGACAGCTGGCGATGGAGACAGGTTTACACCGTAATACAATTAGCAAGGTATATCGACAACTGGAAGAAACGGGACTAGTAGAATCTTTAGCTGGCTCAGGTATTTATGTCAAGGCACAGGGGCATGAAGGCGGTACTCAACGTCAATCTCCTATCCTCAATGAGTATCCCGAAGCCTACAAAGTTGTACAAGAGAGTCTTGATCAATTACTGATCCAGGGTTGTTCCCTCAGCGAAGCTAGGCAGTTGTTTTTGGCAGAAATTGATTGGCGCTTGCGCTGTAGTGCCAGGGTACTAGTGACAGTGGAAGCCAGAGATTTAGGTGCTGGTAAGTTAATGGTTAATGAGTTGGAACAGTCTCTGAAGATTCCTGTGCAGTTAGTGCCGATTGAGGAACTTTCAGAAGCACTGGATCAAACTAACTCTGCCACAGTAGTAACCAGCCGCTATTTTATTGGCAAAGCTGAGGAAATTGCCGCACCTAAATCTGTCCGCGTCATCCCCCTTGATATTTATGACTATGCAGAGGAAATCCAACTGGTGAAAAGCCTCCCCAAAAATAGCTGTCTGGGGGTAGTCAGTCTCAGTTCTGGTATTCTACAAGTAGTAGAAATTATCCTCCACAGCCTACGCGGGGATGATTTACTGCTGATGACAGCTCAGATAAAAGATACCTACAAAATTAATGCCATGGCTCGTTCTGCTCATACAATTATCTGTGGAGACCAGGCAAGTTACCCAGTTGTTCAAGAGGCGATTAAAGCTTCTAGGGAAGATTTAATCCGCCCCCCCAAGATAATTCTCAGTAATAACTATATTGGCAGTAAGTCAATTAATCTGCTCAAAAGGGAATTGGGCCTGGGATAAGTTAGGTATTCCCAAACTCTACCCAGCCTTGGGCTGGTTAGAGTGCAGTGTCCTTTTGTAAAGTTCACATCAGCTGTAATTGTGCAGGCAATGACAAATATTAGCAATTGACTGTAGTATGTTGCAAAGTGGGCTAAAAATTGTTCATAATAAAGTACAATTAAAGCCTGTCGTCAAAATCAGTATATGGTCGTCTATTGATAAGGGTGTGCTTAGATCAAACTCTGCCCCGTCACAAAGTGATAGGTGATACAGGGTCAAAAGCGTGATGTTCTCCTCTCCTAACCCTACGGGTATCCCAGTCCCCTCGTAGAGGTATTGAGGGGTGAGCAACACTACTTTTTCTACGATAATTCATTCATGGTTAACTACTCATTATTAATGGTGATGAGCAATTAACTGAGTAGTCATGCCTTAAGAGTGTATATTCAAAAAGAAGGGGAGAGAGGGTTTTAAAATTTCTAATTAAACTAGAAAATCTAAAATTTAAAGGCAAATTAACTTATGAATTATTAACTATATAGTTGATAATTATCTTTAGTCTACTAATTTACCTTGAACTCAAATGATAGAGCAGATAATAACTCTAAGTATCAGGATTATTGGTTGGGAACCTTGTATGTAGTAGAAGTTAGTTGTTTTGAGGTTATGGATCCTATCTGCATTATTTATGCTGACGATGTTGCTGATCGCCTCAAAACTTAATTATGATCTAAACATGAGGCTTCTCAGAAATTAAAATTTAACAACTGTATTACAAAGGTTTAAATTTAATTCTTGAAAGAGGTTTATCATACTGAGCATGGACAACTAAGAGTTTGTGCTTTGCTAAATTATAAAAACCTTGGAACTCTATAAAACTCATGCTGGTACTCACAACCAAACAATTAGAACATCAAGGGGTGTCGATCCAAGACGCCAATGAAGCATTTCAAATCAGAACCTCTAATAAAGTTTTTACTAGAGGTAGAAATTTTCCAAAAAATGAACGAGAGGCTGCCGTCAAATTTGGTCATAAGTATCTTGATGATGGTGTTTTTTGTTTCATTGCGGAAAACCACAATTGCCTAACGGTTTGGGTTGAACAAAAGGAGGAAATTTTCCCAAATTCAAATATTAGTAAGTATAATACCCATAATAATTACTCTACTCCTTCGGCAACTGAACAGACTCAAGCTTTACCTCCAGTTACAAAAGCGCCTGATTCTCAAAGCTATTCTTCTGAAACTACTTTAGTTGTCCAAAATCAAGATAGAAAGCATAGAGGTGATCTTGAGAGGTACTACCCATCCCAATCACCTCCTGTTTCAGACATACCTGCAAAAAAACAACGCAGGAAATATCGAGGGATTTCCTACTAACTATGAATCAACTCCTGCTATTGGTGCAAAGCCCTGACGCTGAATATTTTCGGTAATCGTCTTGGGCTCCAAAAATTGCAGTAAATAATCTGGGCCACCCGCTTTAGAGCCAACTCCAGACATCTTAAAGCCACCAAAGGGTTGACGGGAAACGATTGCCCCAGTAGTGTTGCGGTTAATATAAAGGTTGCCTACCTCAAACTCCTCTAATGCCTGTTGAATGTGGGAAGGTGTTCTCGAATACAAGCCACCAGTGAGGGCATAGTTGGTACCATTAGCTACCTGCAGCGCCTCTTGAAAATCCTTCACCAGTATTACAGCAACTACTGGACCAAAAATCTCTTCTTGGGCAATTTTGGCATCAGGCGCAACCTTGGAAAAGATAACTGGACCAATGAAATAGCCAGTTTCCGGTGCACTCATCTCCAAAGCAACCTCTGCCTCAGTACGCCCCTTTTCAATATAATCCCGGATGCGATCGCGTGCGGTAGCATCAATTACTGGTCCAACTTGAGTGCTAGGAGCTTCTGCAGAACCAATATTAAGCGATCGCGTCGCTTCCACCATGCGCTCAATCAGGCTATCATAAATAGATTCAACTGCGATTACCCGCGAACAGGCAGAACATTTTTGACCGCTGTAACCAAAAGCAGACTGTACGATACCAGCAACTGCTTGGTCAAGGTCAGCACTTTCATCTACAATTACCCCATTCTTGCCCCCCATCTCAGCAATCACCCGCTTCAGGTGTTTTTGATGGGGTTGCACAATTGCCGCCTCTGCATAAATCTGGCAACCCACCTTCTGTGAACCAGTAAAAGCAATCAGGTGAACATTTGGGTGCTTAACCATATGAGCACCGACAGTTGAACCTATAGCTGGGATATATTGGAATACCCCTTTAGGGATGCCTGCCTCTACTAGAATTTCTGCTAATTTCGCCGCAATCACCGATGATGTCTCTGCTGGCTTGAGCAAAGTGCAATTTCCTGTCACCAGTGCCGCCACCGTCATCCCTGTAGCAATGGCAATGGGGAAATTCCAGGGAGAAATAACTACGGCAATGCCTCTTGGTTGGTAGACATAGCGATTATTTTCACCAGCAAGATCATAGTTATGACCTTGATCTAGCCGTTCCATCTCATCAGCATAATAACGGCAAAAGTCAATAGCTTCTGAGACTTCGGCATCAGCTTGCCGTAAAGCCTTACCAACTTCTAGGCATATCCAAACAGACAGTTGAGCACGACGCTCTTCCATTAAGTCGGCAGTCTTTCGTAAGATACCAGCTCTTTGTCTTACTGGTGTCTTACGCCAGCCAGGGAATGCTGCTTTTGCTGCTTGCAAAGCTTGATTAGCCTGTTCTATAGATATCAACCCAATTTTCCCAATTACCTCGCTAGGATTGGAAGGATTGACGGAATCCAATGTTTGGGATGTTTCTGTATATTCACCGTCAATTAGAGGTAGATAAGTTTTACCCAACTGTTGGCGAACAATCTTTATAGCTTGTTTAGCTTCCTCTCTAGCTTTTACCAAAGCATAGTCAGTATCCGCTGTATTAGGGAAAGCTACAATATTTTCTACCTTTGTTCCTGTTAACCCTTCCTCTTCTCCTACCAGTGGTGGCGCTAATAATTCCTCAAGGGGTCGTTCTTCTAGATTTTGCCTTAGGAAGGAGCTATTGGCTGTATTTTCCAGTAAGCGCCGAATCAGGTAAGCCATTCCTGGCAACAGTTCCCCATAGGGTGCATAGACACGTACCCGATGACCACGCTGAACTAGGGCTTTTGCCAATTGGTCCCCCATGCCATAGAGGACTTGCATCTCAAAGCAACGGCGAGGTACATTGAGACTTTCAGCAATAGCGATCGCATGGGCTTGTGAGCGCACATTATGAGAACCAATTGCCGAGTATAGATACTGATGATTTTCCAGCATCAGTTGGGTCAATTTTTCAAAATTGGCATCAGTGGCAGCTTTCTCACTATAGACTGGCACTGGCCAATCCTTCTGCATTGAATTGATTGTCTCTTGATCCCAATATGCGCCCTTAATCAGTCTTACTGTTACTGGATTGCCACGCTCTTTTGCCCAATCAATTACCCCCCGTAAATCTTGCTCAGAATCTTTTAGATATGCCTGTATGGTAATTCCGATGTCAGTGCGAGTGCGGAACTCCTCTGTCATTAATAGCTCTTTGAGGATTGATAGCGTCATGTCTTTGTAGACATATTGCTCCATATCAAAGTGAACTGCTGCCCCTAGTTCTTGGGCACGGCGCAGCAATTTGCGGAGGCGCTCACATACTTTTTCCTTGCTTCCCTCTGAGTCGAGAGGGTCAAATTGAGAGTAAAAAGCTGTTAACTTGACAGATACTTGCACTCGCGGCAGGGACTTACCCTCAGCATGATCAATTTCCTCTACTGTAGACCAGCGCTCGGCAATAGGTCTAAGCTGTTCCATCAACTCCAGATAGCCTTCCAGGTAAGACTGCGCCTCAGCTTCAGTAATTACGGCTTCACCCAATAAATCAATAGTGAAAGCCATTTTTTCTTTACGCAGTCGCTCAATTGTCTTGATTACCTGTTTGATATTCTCGCCTGCAATGTACTTGTGAGCCAGAGTTTCCACAGCTGTAGAAACAGTTTGTGCCGCTAATTGACCTGGCATTGAGTCAGGGTTAGTGAAATTCAGAACTCCCTTGAGTGCAGTTGGTAATTCCACTGACTCATCCCCCAGGTATTCCTGTAAATGGCGAGCTATCTCCTGTTTAGAGCGCAAAGCTGGTAAAGTGTCGATGAAGCGAAACAGCTGCACCCGCAAGTTAGGGTTACTCATTGCCCAAGCCAAGATCTTATCATCCCAGCGCATTTGATCTCGCATCTGGGACAAGAAGGAACGCTTCTGACGCGTTGCTTCCAGTAGCTGTTTAGCAATTTCTAAGGTTTTAGCTTCGTAGCTATTTTCGAGGACTTTTACAACCACTGGCGTAGACTCCTGTTCGATGCTATAGCTATAGCAATAATTTTGCCAGCTTTTTATTATACTTTGAGTGAATTATGAAATGAATGTAAATTAGGTAATTTTAACAGAAAATATAAGTAAATAGCATCACTCTATTGATTGTTATCTGCACTAGCCAAATTGATTAATCTTAGGTCTTGTATTGCGGCTAGGACTTTGACGACAGTGAAAGATAAGTGACGACGGTGAAAGATAGTGTTAAAGCACACAAGTCCTAGAAAAGGAGCTAGGGGAAAGAATTTGTCTGTATTACACCAGGTTGATATTTTAAAAACTCTCCCTGTTTACGTATGTCAAAGTAATACAACGTAATATAAAGTTCAGTAAATATACGGTGCTTTGCCTCCAAGACAAACCTTTACCTTAACTTGTGTGACCTAAACTGTAGGTGCATGATCCTCTAGGATCTCAAATGGAGAAAGCAACCTCAGGCAATTACAACAAAGGTCTAAGTAAGGGTGCGTCATACGGTGGCTGATTACTACTGATTAAGGTTCAGATGTCCCAGAAAACTGGGAGGAAGAGCGACAATGATGAATATTGGTACCAATGAACTGCCCCTGGGAACGCTACAACTTTTGTACGACCTTAGCTTCGGGATCACGATTGCACTAATTGCATTGTATGTCCCTGTACAACTGATGGAGAAAATCAGTGGTCTCCCAAGACAAATTACTGGTGTTTTGTGGTTGTTAGGAGGCGGCTCTATTATTGGGATCACAATCTGGCTCAAGCAATGGCTCTCCTGCCAAGGTGACACCTACCTATTGACTAACTCAATAACAGCGATGCTGATGCTAATGCTAGTAATAGTAGTCGCTTTCAGAAAACAGAAAATTAACACAGGCACACTGGTGGAGGATACCGACAAAGGATCTACCAGCTCTTGGTCAAAACTGTATCTGGCGCTAATGGCTGTGATCGAACCGCAGACTTTTAAGAGCCATGGCAAGATAGTATCTAAGCAGGTAACATCTGCTGCTGAAGCTCTTGAGGAAGGACAAGTCAGCGTCTGGTTATATGATCGCAAGCATTCCCAGTTAGAGCGTTTTGATTATTCTCAACCTTCTTTAAGAAGGTTCAGATACCAGGAAAGCTCACAAGAGTTGGAACTACCAATTCAAGGAGAGTTCATCAAGTACCCTTCACCAGGGAATGCCCAGAAGTCTTTGAGTGTTGCTCCGCAAATGGTGAGTGTAATTGCCTCAACTCAACCTACAGCATTAGTATCACTCCCTAGGCAAGATCAGCAAAATTCCACCTGCAACTCTACCGATTTAGTTACAAATACACAAGAATCCTACCAGTGCAAATATAGTTCTAAAACTCTGGTGACAAGTGAAGCTTGTTGGGAATTTTGGTCACAAAACTCCACTGAACTAATTGCTAAACATACTCCCGAGGGAATTTACTTATATGCCTCACCTGCCTGCTCCACTATAGTTGGATACACTCCCCAAGAGTTAGTAGGAAATTCAGTTTACGAGTTTTTCCATCCTCAAGATTTGGCAAACTTTGGTCAGTGCTACTCAAAAATCTTCAAAGACCCGGAAATTAATTCCTTAACCTATCGCTTCCGCCATCAGAATGGTAATTACATCTGGTTGGAAACTACGATTACACCAATCCGTGACCCCGAGACTGGCATTTTAAGAGAAATTTTCACTATTTCCCGCGATATTACGGAACATCGCCAAACCCAACAGGCGCTGGAGGAAAGCCAGCATCAATTGCAGAAGTTAACCGCCAATGTACCTGGCATGATTTACCAACTTCTGCGTCGAACAGATGGTTCACTTTCATTCACTTTTGTAAGTGATGGTGCCCGGGAAATCTATGAATTGGAGCCCAGTTTAATTGAGCAGAATGCAGCACTAATTATAGACCAAATCCATCCTGATGACCGTGCAAGTTTTGAGGAATCTATGGCTATTTGTGCCAGAAATCTAGAGGTTTGGAGATGGGAGGGGCGAATTATTACAGTCTCGGGGAAACTAAAGTGGCTGCAAGCAAATTCTAGACCAGAGTTACAAGCCAATGGTGATCTGCTCTGGCATGGAATGTTTATCGAGAGTACTCAAAACCCACGCTCCGAGGCAGCTACTCACGGTATCGGAGTTCTCGAAGAAATTACTGATCTCAAGCAGATAGAGGCTCCCCTCTGGAAGCGATCGCGCCTATCTTCGCTGGCGGCAGTAGTGGAAGACCAGCTGATGAGTGTGAGGGCTTTGTTGGGCAATAGAGGTCTGAATTTGCCATCCAGTGGCACTCTCAGCTGGATCGCTAACGCCATAGCTGTGGCTGTTGACCGCTATTGGGCGGACTCAGAAATTCTCAGTCGCCGAGAATCGCTGCTGTTAGGATTAGCCAATCAAATCCGTAACTCTCTGGAACTCGATACCATTCTTGAAACTGCTGTCGAATCAATTTACAGCCTGTTGCTGACGGATAGATGTCAATTCCTATGGTGTAAAAAGCGAGACGGCATAATTTCTTGGGAAGTAGTTAAAGAAGTCAAAAATTCTGCCTTGCCCAGCCAGCTCGGTAAATACACCACGGAGCAGGTGAGACCAATTACCGAGAGACTCCTCAATCGGCAAATAATTAGAGTTGATGAAGTTGAGAAGTTAAACGACACTCAATTGCGCCAGTTCTTAGTGGAAATGGGTTATACTTCGGTTCTATCAATACCAATTGATACTCACAGTGGAGAGATTGGAGTGATTAGTTGCTCCCAAAGTAAGGGAGTGCGCTCTTGGGATGATAGCGAGGTGGATTTACTGCGAGTGGTAGTGGCGCAACTAGCGATTGCCATCGATCAAGCAGAGCTCTATACTCAGGCGCGTCAATCAGCTCTTGTTGCCCAAAAGCAAGCCCAAGAACTAGAGTTAGCACTCAATCAGCTCAAAACAGCCCAAGCTAAATTGGTGCAGAGTGCCAAAATGTCCAGTTTGGGACAGTTGATTGCTGGTATTGCCCATGCAATTAATAACCCCGTTAGCTTCATCCATGGCAACCTCACTTATGCCAGTGCCTACATCTTTGAGATTATGGGCTTGCTGAATCTCTATCAAGAACACTACCCTAATCCCCCTGCAGTGATTTCAGAGCAAGCTGAACTTATTGATATTGATTTTATCTCCGAAGACATGCCAAAACTAGTCTCTTCCATGCATGTGGGGACTGAGCGCATACGTTCTATTGTGCTGAGTTTGCGCAAGTTTTCGCGGTTAGATGAAGCTGAAATGAAGCGAGTTGACCTACATGAGGGTATCGACAGCACCCTGCTAATTTTAGAACATCGATTAAAGCCCAAAAGTTCCCATCGAGAAATTAAGATTCTCAAAGAGTACGGTGATCTGACTAAGGTAGAGTGCTATCCAGGACAACTCAATCAAGTCTTTTTTAACATCCTCAACAATGCCGTTGAAGCTTTCGAGCGCTCCGCCCTAGAAGGTAAGGAGATTACCTCACCTGTGATCTCCATCCGCACTAGTATTGTTGGGACTCCTAACTCAATTCAAAACTCTGGTTCAGAGTTAAAAAAACATCAATTGGAGCCAGAGGCTAATAGGAGAGTTTTGCCTAAACTAAACAGCCAAAGGGTCGTAATCCAAATTACTGATAACGGCCCTGGTATGACTGAGTCAGTTAAAGCACAGATCTTTGACCCTTTCTTCACTACCAAACCCTCCGGACAAGGAACTGGATTTGGACTGGCAATTAGCTACCAGATTATTACAGAGAATCATCACGGTACTCTGAATTGTACTTCTGTGCCTGGTCAAGGTAGTGAGTTTAGAATTGAAATTCCTATTGAGCAAACTGGAATATCATGTCCACTTGAATATTGATAGTTAGGAAGGAAGCACAGACACATCAAACGCCCAAACACGGTGAAGTTTTATATTAGGGGAAATTAGAAGGATATCATAATAATCTGAAATACGAGAAATTATGCTACCAATGAATTATGATAGAAGATAACAGGGAACAGTGAACAGTAATTTTCTTATTTGTAGCAAACATTTAAGTATTTCATGTACTAATTGATTATAGTAACATGATTAAACCTCTGACAAAAGCATTTTGTCGGTGTTATAGCAGTACGTATTAAGGTTAGGACAAGCTAAATCGCTAAAACTTTGTCAAATTCTGCCTTTGAGCCTTCTGCCCTAGAGCCTTGAGCGTAGCGCTATATTAGCATCAATTTTTCTCTACTGTTTCTTCTTCTCAATTCCCCAATTCCCCATTTAAAAGTTTGTAGCTGTGTGAGTAGTTAGATCAAACTCGAATCGTTTCTGATATTCAGTTTTTCCATAAATGTTAAAGGTAATTGATGGTTCATCACCTAGAATTTCCACGCTGTGGATAGCCTCTGGCATAAAGCTAATAATATCCCCTGGAACTAGAGTGCATTCTCCTGTCTTTTCAAGGCGCTCTGGAAATTCTCGATCACCAGCCCTCTGCCAAAATATATTTTTCTCCTGCCCACTGATGAGCGCCACGACTCCCCAAGTGGCATGATTGTGAATAGAAGAACTTCTCCCTGGCAACCAGACTACTGTCTGTACTGTTAGAGGAAAATCAGGTTCATCATAAAGCATTAGTACTGACCAACCTTTAACGGGATCTGGCTCTACATATTCACCCTGTAGCCAGTAGGAACTGGTGAGTAATCTGCGTACTAAAGGACGAATCCTGTTGAGGCGTTTGCCCTCGTCAGTTTCAGCTTCAAGAATATCTTCTAAATCAGTCAAAAACCGATAGAGTCGATACTGACGTGTACTATCTTCGGTTTCACTAGCAAGGTCACACAGGTGACATTTCCCATCTTCAGTGATTAGCAAATCTCTACTATCCATATTCCTAATTCCTATTGCACAATTACAGGATAATCAGGTGTGGGATTAAGTGGACAGCTAAAAACGTATTTACCAGAGACAAGGGTGATTTTATAATCTTGGGTCACGCCTGTTGTGAGTCCACCGCCACTAACTTTCGGCAACCTCGCTTGATTCAAACCCTCTCCTCGCAAGTAGAATCCTAGTTCGTAGGGAACATTGCTATTAGTCACGCGAAATATATACTTTCCTGGTTGGAGATTAAGAGGTTTAAATTCACCCTGTCGTTCAGCAAGAGTTTGGGAATTAATGCGTTCACAATCTTGTTTGCTGTTTGTATTAAATTGATAATCCTTACTTTCTGTCTCCAAAAATTGACATCCTGTCTGAGTCAAGTCAATAACTTGTGGCTCTCCCTGCTGCTCAGAAATACTTTGATTGTTATTGCAACCAAACAAGATTGCCAACAGAAAGAGGCTGCTTCCCAAGACAATTCTTTTCATCTGTCTAAATTTTTACCTAATCTCACTATACATTGTAATTCTATTAATAAATTTCTTGATAACGATGAGTTTTTCCTGAGTAAATTAGTAGTTCTGACTGAGAACATTTCATTAGTGACCAGTTCCCTTGAGAGTGGGAGTCTTTCCCTGTTGTGCAGATCTACTGCTCTTTGTACATTACAGCATCAATATCACATTATTTCTAAGCTCTCAGTCAGAGATGATTTGAAACAAAAGTTTACACTTCTCATTAACAGTTAAGTTTTTCTCAGCCAAAATCTATTTTTGTAAGGTTTAATGTCATGTATGCACAGATAGTGTTCTGGTGTGATTAATCGCAAACCTTAGCAAATTCACATAAGAGAAGACCATGAAACTCAAATACGTTACCACCTTTGCTATTGCTTCAATTCTCGGTCTAGGACTAGCTACTGCCTGCGGCGCTCCTTGCGCGGGAAAAGAAACAGAGCCTGCTGGGGAAACTCAAGCCGATCCTTGCGCAGCTAAGCCTTGCGCTGGTGCTGACAAAGCTGATCCTTGTGCAGCTAAGCCTTGCGCTGGTAAGTAACCATTTTGCTTGTCAGCTAAATTTTGACCCAGTTAATTTAATTAACGGGGGGTTTGGGGGGCTATAAGTCCCGCGCTATTGTCGGGATAATATTGAGCCCCAAGCCATTTTTGCCTAACTCGTTGGCATCTGCCTTACTCCTTGGAAACCTTGCTACTGTGTTGAGGAGAGCAAACTGCCTAATCAAACTACTAGCAAGGATTGCATGGAAAACAACCCTCTACTAATTGGCAAGGGAATACCCCCATTTGAAGCAATAAAACCAGAGCAGGTAGTGCCTGGAATTACACAATTGCTGGCAGAATTAGACCAGGAGCTAACTTGCCTGGAAACGCAAGTAACCCCCACTTGGAGCGGCTTAGTTGAACCACTAGACCATTTGACAGAGCGCCTGACTTGGAGTTGGGGAGTAGTGGGTCATTTAATGAGTGTTAAGAATAGCCCCGAATTGCGTCAGGCTTACGAAAGCGTACAGCCCCAAGTGGTTCAATTTATAAATAAGCTTAACCAAAGCCAGCCCCTATACAAAGCTTTTAAAGCACTGAGTGCAGGCAAAGACTGGAGTAGTCTTGAGCTAGCTCAGCAGAGGATTGTCGAAGCGGCGATTAGAGATGCAGAGCTTTCCGGGGTGGGCTTAGAAGCTCAAAAACGGGCTCGCTTTAACGAAATTCAACTGGAGTTGGCAGAGCTGGCTACAAAGTTCTCGAATAACGTACTTGATGCTACGAAAGCGTTTAGCATGACGCTGACGAGTAAAGATGAAGTCAATGGTCTGCCGCCTAGTTTAACTAGTCTAGCAGCTCAGGCAGCTCGTGCTGCTGGCGAGGAGAAGGCTACACCTGAGAATGGTCCCTGGCGAATTACTCTCGACTATCCCAGCTATATTCCCTTCCTAAAGCATAGCAGCCGTCGTGACTTGCGCCAGAAGCTTTATAAAGCCTTTGTAAGTCGTGCTTCTGAGGGGGATTGGGATAATACTTCTGTAATTGAGCGGATTTTAGAGCTACGCCAGGAAAAAGCTATGCTATTAGGCTTTGATAGTTATGCTCAATTGAGCCTTGCCAGTAAGATGGCTCCTGATGTCGCAGCGGTAGAGGCACTGTTAGAGGAGCTGCGTTGTAAAAGTTACGAGGCGGCTGCTAAAGATTTAGATGAGCTCAAGGCTTTTGCTGCAGCTAAGGGAGTACCTGAAGCTAATGATTTGCAGCCGTGGGATGTTAGTTTTTGGTCAGAGCGTCAACGGGAAGAAAAGTTTGCCTTCAGTGCTGAACAATTGCGCCCTTATTTTCCCCTGCCACAGGTACTTGATGGCTTATTTGCTTTGGTGAAGCGGCTATTTGGGGTAAGTGTAACGGCTGCTGATGGTACTGTTCCCGTGTGGCACGAAGATGTACGTTATTTTCAAATTGCTGATCACACTGGTGCAGCTATTGCCTATTTTTATTTAGACCCTTACAGTCGCCCTGCCGAGAAGCGCGGTGGTGCCTGGATGAATGAGTGCATTAATCGTGCCAAAATTACTGAAGGTAGTTCGACGACTACGCGTTTACCAGTGGCATATTTGATCTGCAACCAAACTCCGCCAGTGGATGGTAAGCCAAGTCTGATGACCTTTAATGAGGTTGAAACTTTGTTTCATGAGTTTGGTCATGGCTTGCAACACATGCTAACTCAGGTGGATTACCCAGGGGCGGCAGGTATCAATAATATCGAGTGGGATGCAGTGGAATTACCCAGCCAGTTTATGGAAAATTGGTGCTATGACCGAGCTACTTTAATGGGCATGGCAAAGCACTACGAGACGGGTGAGCCTCTGCCTGAGCATTTTTATCAAAAGCTGCTGGCAGCACGTAACTACATGAGTGGCTCAGCAATGTTGCGTCAACTGCACTTTAGTTTTGTAGATATAGAGTTGCATCACCGCTATCAGCCTGGTGGCAATGAAAGTGCTGCTGAGGTGCGTAACCGCATTGCCAAAACCACGACGATTTTACCCCCACTGCCCGAAGACAAGTTTTTGTGTGCTTTTGGACATATTTTTGCTGGTGGCTATGCGGCTGGTTATTACAGTTACAAATGGGCTGAGGTTCTCAGTGCTGATGCCTTTGCAGCTTTTGAGGAGGCGGGCTTAGAAGATGAGGAGGCAATTTCAGCTACGGGCAAGCGCTATCGTGATACAGTGCTAGCTTTAGGCGGAGGCTTACATCCAATGGAGGTATTTAAGGCTTTCCGTGGGCGTGAACCGATTACAGAAGCGTTGCTCAAACACAGTGGTTTGGTTAGGGCTTGTTGAGATAGAGATGGGGAGAGTGGGAGACGGGGGGAGGGGGAGATGTGGAGAAACTTGGAGTAAATAAGAGAGTGTCGGAGGTGTAGGAGGCATGGGAAGATAGGGAGGAAATAGTGTATACAAAAATCTCCCCGCCCTTCCCTATCCTTCTTACTCTTCTCATGCTGTCCTATCTCTGTTATTGAAGAAAGGGGAAAGGCATAAGATATTTCCCCTTTTATTTGATTATTTAATTATTTTATTTTTCTAACCCAAGGAAAATTAGTATCAGAGCTAACCCTTACTTCTTGGTAGCTCAGGAATAATGAGCCTAATTGTTAATAGGGGTCTAGTTCTATGGATCAAAAGCGCCAAGATGATTATCTGAATTTGATTGATGAACTCATCAACTGTCCCAATGGACAGGAACCGGAGGTTTTGGAAGCGAAGCCAGAATTGATGGATTCTGGTTTGGTACTGATGCTGGTAAAAGTGGCAACGACTCTAGCCCATCAGGGAAATCAAGAAACATCTGGGTTTTTGATTCATGTTGCTCGCGAGTTATCTAAAGCCCTAGGATTGTATCCTGATACTCCTATTGCTGGTGAAGGGGAAGGAACATAGAACTCGATAGCAGCACTATACCCATATTCTACAGCTTAAACTGTCGTCTAGGCATATTCCACGACAGTTGGGAATATGGGTAAGTACCTGCGACCTTGATAAAGGTTGCTGGTTGAGGCAGGGTGTAGGGTGTAGGCTGACTTTAGGCAATTTCATAATTCTTTACACAGTCACTTTTATTTATCGAAATTAATATGGGTCAAATATCCCACCGTCACTTGCGGTGTATAAAATTGGTTGGGGTTAAATCCCCATCCAATTTGTCCCCGCGTCTTTAAGTCCGACTACTTATTAGCATTGGTGGCGATTCTCTTGCTGAAGGATACTAGGAGGACTGTAGGTACTCGCACGGAGCGAGTACTTTTTGGGATTGGCAGATATATATAAGTTTTTGTAAATTGTTAATTATAAAATTTTAATACTAAATCAAAGCAAGTTTTATTGTTACAACATTAAGTAGCTCAAGTTACATTCAGTTGATATTTTAGTTTAAATAATCAATGCTGTGTGTTCAGAATTACACAAATATTGTTAGTGTTATTACACAAACATTGCTTCGATAATTTAATTGACTATTGGTAGCAGACAATACTAGAATAAAATCTATCTAAAGATGTAAACTATATAAAGATATAAGCTTAATCTGCCTTCTATGGCTTTAAGGCTTCTCTGTTGGGTTTCCATGGAGAATCTTCTGCCTACAAAGGTTAAAGTCAATACATAAGGAGGATTCTTTTGTATTGGTCAGTAGTTGAACAAAACTATTTACACAATAAAACCGAAGCAAAAGCTTATATAGTCCAGCTTTCGGTTAAGTTTTTTGAGAAATGCTATATCATTTTTTTTCACGATTGACTTTTTTGAATTAAGATTTGATTTAAATCAGTTCATGGCATGATTAACAGACCAAATTTAGAAACTATTTTCCCTTTGAAGATATAAAAACTGACGTGTTCTTGCTTTCTGAGAAAGATAATTGGCTGCTCAGGGGTCATATTTATGTACTAATAACACCACTACTTGATAGTCAGCATACATTTGAAATGAATTAGGAGTAATGTTTTAGATGACACAGCCGTTTGTACTTCATTTCAAGCCAAGTATTTCTAGGATTGAAGAATCAACAGATCATGTTATTGTACAATCGCATATAGCTAACGGAAATGTCCCTCAGTATAAGCTCGATATTAAGCAGGTATCACCAGGATTACTAACTGTTTTTAGAACTCTTGGAAATGATGGTGCTACTGAAAAAGATCTTAGTAATTTGGTACTAGATGCTGATGGTTTTTCCGAACTACCGAAGTTGTACTACTACCTCCAGAAGTTTATTGATCTTGGTATGATTTGTCATACCATTGTTTGCGAAGGATATCCCCTAGCTACCAGGTTGCCAATTTACCCTACCCAAAAATTCCAGTTCACAGATATAAAAATAGACCAAAAATACGTGCTATCGCGTTTTGCTTATAGCTACAAAGAGCAAGAGCAGCTAGTACTGTCATCTCCTTTAGTCTCTGCACAGATTATCTTAGCTAATTGGAAAGGTGCCGCAGTTATAGCTGAGCTTACTCAACCTCAAACTTGCCAGGAGTTGTGTACTAGAATACCAGATATTTCTCAACAGCTAATGCAGTTATTCTTAAGCTTGCTGTTGAGTACCAAGATGCTGTGTGAAGTCAAAATGGATGGCAAGACTGAAGAAGAAACTAACAAAAACTTGGTTTCATGGGAGTTTCATGATCTGCTTTTCCATTGCCGACATCGTAAAGGAAAGCATAGTTACCCTACCGGTAAAACTTTTCGTTTTTTAGACAAATTGGAACAGCCACCTCTAGCTAAAACCAAGATGTCAAATGACATCATTGAGTTATATAGACCAGATCTTAAAAAACTCAAAGATGAGGATTATTCTTTTACCTGGGTTCTGGAAGCCAGGCAGTCAATCAGGAGTTATAAAGATGAGCCTATAACCGATAGGCAGCTGGGGGAGTTCCTTTACCGTTCAGCAAGAAATAAAAGAATAATTTATAAGGATTATGGGGAATGTACTCATAGACCTTATGCTAATGGAGGAGGTCGTTACGAATTAGAGTTATATACTATCATCAATACCTGCAATAATATTACTTCAGGGATTTACCACTATTGTCCTCAAGAGCATCAGCTTTGCCGACTGAGTGGGAGAAATAGTTATGTAGAAGCACTCTTAGAAGATGCCTATTTTGCTACAGGTAAAGCTTCTATGCCTCAGGTTTTGTTTATTTATGCTGCTCGTTTCTCAAGAATTGCCTGGGTTTATGAATCTATTGCTTATTCTCTGATCCTCAAGGATGTGGGTTGCTTACAGCAGACAATGTATCTAGTGGCAACAGCGATGAATCTCGCCCCTTGTGCCATTGGCTGTGGAAATTCAGATTTATTTGCGACTGCGGTAGGAGCAGATTACTATGAAGAAACTTCAGTAGGAGAATTTATCTTAGGCAGTAATACAGAAATTTAAAAACATTCATGTTCTAGGCATATTTTTTAATATTTTTTTATGCTAATATCAATATTATATGGTTGTAAAAAAAGCAATTTGTCGCTAATCATCATTAGTCTGAAACGCCTCTAAATTGATGCTGGATGTACTGCCATATTCAATAAAACACTGTTGTATTAACGAGGAAGTTAAGGGTGCAAATTTTTTCTGAAGAATCTCAAGAATTTCAAATAATTTTGTCACAAATAATTGCCAAAACTTGGCTAGATGAGGATTTGAACTCACGGTTTCTTGCCAATACCAATGTTGTACTTGAAGAAAATGGACTACCCCTCCCCGGAGGCGTAGAATTTCAAGTTAAGGGAAATATCTTAGTCGGAACTTCCAAAAGTGCATCTGATAGTTCCACCGGTGAGGTTGTCTACGAAATTCCTCTGCCTACTAAACCCACTGGCTTGACAGAGCAAGTGCTACAGTCTTGGGCTAGCGAGGATAATTCTGAAATGTCTATTGACGTACATTGTAGAGGTTCAATGTGAGCGACTTCAGGCATCGTGCCGATGGCGCGAATCCTGAGTATTGATCGATTTTGAGATATATCTCTGGCAGGGCTAGCAGCTGATAACCCTGTCAGTATGCTTGTTGATCGATTAGTATTAGGCTACAATGCCATACTTGGGCATTTTGTTATGTTTGCCTAATGCTTTTCTGTCGTATCAATCCTTGTCTGTTAAGACTATCTGGAATCATAAGATTGTCCAAGACTATTATTCTGAGGGCAATCATAGTGGTCTTGGCAGTGATTATCATACCATCAAGGGTAAATGCTCAAGAATCTCAACTTGAATTTAAACAGCTCACAGTTAATCAGGGACTATCTCAAAGCTGTATCTTTGCAATACTTCAAGATAGCCGAGGATTCATGTGGTTTGGGACACAGGATGGGTTAAATAGATACGACGGATATAGATTTATAACCTATAAATATGACCAGGATGATCTCCACTCATTGTCTGATAATTGGGTGAATTCAATCTATGAAGATCACGAAGGGTTCATCTGGGTAGGTACTGATGGACTTGGACTCAATAAATTCAATTATGAAACTGAACAGTTCACACGTTATACTGATGAACCCAATAACCCTAATAGTTTAGATGGTAATCGTGTCTTGTCAATCCACGAAGACAAGTCTGGTAGACTTTGGATTGGCACAGCAGGGGGGGGAATCAATCTATTTAATCGCCAAACGGAGCAATTTATTCACTATCGACATGATCCAGATAATCCCCAGAGTTTGAGTAGTAATACTATTTTATCAATCTATGAAGACAAGTCCGGTAGATTTTGGCTTGGCACAGCAGGGGGAGGACTCAATCTATTTAATCGCCAAACGGAGCAATTTATTCACTATCAACATGATCCAGATAATCCACGGAGTTTGAGTAGTAATACTATTTTATCAATCTATGAAGACAAGTCCGGTAGATTTTGGCTTGGCACCGAGAAGGGAGGGCTTAATCTGTTTAATCGTCAAACTGGACAATTTATTCACTATCAGCATGACCCAGATAATCCCCAGAGTGTGAGTGATAATACTATTAATTCAATAGTTGAAGATAGCTCTGGTAATCTCTGGCTAGCCACCAGTAGCTGGTATGGGAATAACTATGGTACAGCTCTCGAAAAATTTTCTCCAGAATCGGAAGAATTTACCCATTACCAGCACGACCCATATAATCCTAAGAGCTTGAGCGAAAATGTAATTCCTTCTCTCTGGAAAAGTAATTCGGAAATCTTATGGATTGGAACCGGATTCAGCGGTATCAACAAGTTAGACTTAAAGGATAATAAATTTGTTAATTACCAAAATAATCCAGAAAATCCAAATAATTTGAGTGATAATCACATTAGTTCAATCTATGAAGGCAGAGACGGCAGTCTCTGGATTGGCACTTTTAATAAAGGACTAGATAAACTAAACCGTGAAACTGGGGAATTTATACATTACCGACACGAACTTAATAATCCCAATAGCTTGAGTAGTAACGATATTTGGTCAGTTTATGAAGACCATTTAGGTAATTTATGGATTGGTACTTTTAATGCTGGACTTAATAAACTCAACCTTAAAACTGGGGAATTCACTCATTACTTACATCAACCAAATAACTCCAACAGCTTAAGCGATGACACTGTAGTCTCAATCTATGAAGATCATTTAGGTATTCTCTGGTTTGGCACTTTCAGTGGTGGAGTCAATAAGTTTGATCCCGAAACTGGGCATTTTACTCACTACACTTACAATCCAGACGATCCTAACAGCTTAAGTGATAACAATATCTGGGTAATTTATGAGGATCAAGAAGGAGCTATTTGGCTCGGTGGCTATGGTCAAGGAGGGCTTAATAAATTTAATCGTGAAACTGAGCAATTCACACGCTACAAACATGATCCTAACAACTCTAATAGTCTAAGCTATGACCGCATTGATGCTATCCATGAAGACAGGTCAGGTATTCTGTGGATTGGTACCTATGGGGGAGGACTTAACAAATTTGATAAATCAACGGACAAATGGACGATTTATACAGAGAAAGAAGGTCTTTCCAACAATTCTGTGATTGGCATTTTAGAAGATGACCAAGGAAATTTGTGGTTAAGCACTGGCAAAGGATTATCAAAATTCAATCCTCAAACTGAAACCTTTAGAAATTATGATGTCAGTGATGGTCTTCAGGGTAATGAATTCGATGGTGTCAAAGCCCATCTTCAAAGTAAAGCAGGAGAAATGTTTTTTGGTGGTCTAAATGGCTTTAACAGCTTTTTCCCTGAACAGGTAAAAGACAATCCTTACATTCCCCCGATTGTGATTACCGATTTTAAAATTTTTAACGAGAGCGTAAAACTAGATAAAACAATTGCTGCAACCCAACAAATCAAACTCTCTTACAAAGAAAACTTCTTCAGCTTTGAATTTTCTGCCCTCGACTATACCAATCCTCAAAAAAATCAGTACGCCTACAAACTAGAAGGATTTGACAAAAATTGGATTAACTCAAGAACTAGACGCTATGCCAGTTACACTAATTTAGATGCCGGCACCTATATCTTCAAAGTTAAAGGTTCCAACAACGACGGCGTCTGGAATCAACAAGGCACTGCCATCACCATCATTATTACTCCTCCCCCTTGGAAAACATGGTGGGCTTACGTTAGTTATGTCCTGTTACTGGCAGCTATAGTCACAGGATATGTCCGCTGGAAAATCCAAGCCCAGGAGCGCGAAAATGCCTTACTAAGGGAAAGTGAAACCAAGCTCAAGCAAATTTTAGAAGCAATACCCATAGGCATTGTTGTGATTAATACCTCTGGTCAATCGGTCTATGTTAATCACACCGCCATTGAGTTACTAAGTTTAGAAACTGCGCCCGATGGGTTTATCGGTAAAATATCCGATACTTTTCAATTCTATATTGCTGGGACAAAGCAGTTATATCCCTCAGAGAATCTAACAATATCGCAGGCTCTCAAAGGAAACAACACCACCATTGACGATATCGAGATCCACCATCAAGACCAGGTTATCTCCTTAGAGGCAAGAGGAACTCCCATTTATAATGATCAGGGTGCGATTATTTATGCCGTTTGTGCTTTTCAAGATATCACAGCTCGCAAACAAGCAGAAGCAGAGAGCCAGCAATATACTCAAGAGCTAAAGCAGGCAAAGGATCAGTTGCAAGCAGTGTTGAATACTGTGCCTGGCTCCGTTGCCTGGATGAGTGCAGATGGGCGCTACCTTGGTACTAATGGTTATTTAGCCAAAGCCCTTAACTTATCTCCTGAAGCTTTTGTCGGTCAAGAAATCGGCTTTTTTGATCACACATCTCAATTATCTCAATTTATACTAGAGTTTCTGGCAAGCCCGAAGACCACTAACTCCCGAGTGGTTAACATACCAATCAAAGAGTCGATACGCAATTACTTGATCGCAGCTCAGAAATATCAACAAAATAGTGCGGCTGTGGCAGTAGGAATTGATATTACAGAGCAAAAGTCGGCAGAAGAAGCTCTGCGCAAGTCCCTCAAGGAAAAGGAAATTTTGCTAAAGGAAGTTCATCATCGAGTCAAAAACAACTTGCAGGTAATTTCGAGTTTACTAGACCTTCAATCCTCCAACCTCAAAGACGCCAATACCATCGAACTGTTTAGGGACAGTTACAATCGTGTCAGATCGATGGCATTAGTTCATGAGAGGCTTTATAGCTCTACATCTCTCGAAGAGATTAACTTCGCTGAGTATATTGAAAATCTAACTAGCCATCTGATCCAGTCCTACGGGCTGGCTACAGAACCAATCGAGATCAAACTTAATTGCCAAGAAGTGTTTCTCAATCTGGATAAGGCAATTACTTGTGGTTTGATCATTAATGAACTGATTTCCAATGCCCTGAAATACGCCTTTCCTCACAAAACAGGAGGTTTAGTGGAAATTAGACTCAATTGTGAGGGTGAGCAGTTGTTTTTAAGTATTAAGGACAATGGTGTGGGTTTGCCCAAAAATTTAAATTTGCAAGTTCCTACCACACTAGGACTACAGTTAGTGCAGATTTTAACCCAACAACTAGAAGGAGAACTAGATCTAGACCAAAGTCAGGGCACAGAATTCACAATTAAATTTTCTTCCAGGGAAACCTGATTATAGGTTGTGACAATAAAGAAGTCACAACTTAGAAGTTAACTTCTGTATTCTTCAGCCCAAACCCAAAATGCCTATAATTGAATCCGATTCTTATAGTCAATTGTTTGTATTCATTGTCACTAAAAAAAAGTAAGTTTGATTACACAAAATTATTGTAATTGTTTAATGTATTTTTATTACACTATAGTGGTAAAATAAAATCTATCTTAAGATAGAATACTGATCTACTTACTGACGTTTTAAAAACAGACTGAAATCATTAAAGAAAATAATTGTCATATCCTTTTTTACTTATTAAAATTTTAAAATTACAATTTAATTCAAATAAAATCATATCATGCTGAATAAGCCCAAATTTAAAAGTTATTTTCAAGTTGAAGTTATAAGTCCTGATGTATTTTTACTTTCTGAGAAAGACAACTTTTTGCTCAGCGGTCATCTTTATGTGCTGTTAGCACCACTACTTGACGGTCAGTATACAGTTGATCAACTCATTAGGCTTCTGCAAGGACAAGCTTCTGCAGCTGAAGTTTACTATGCCTTAATGCTCATGGAGCAAAAAGGCTATATAGTTGAAAATGATCAACAACTGCTACCTAGCGTCGAGGCTTTCTGGAATATTTTAGATGTTGAGCCATCCGAAGCCAGCAAGCTACTAAAATCCACTAAAGTTTCAGTGGCCAGCTTCGGTACAGTTTCCACACAAGAATTTGTCTCAACTCTTGAATCTCTAGATGTTCAAGTAGACAAGCAGGGAGACTTAACAGTAGTATTAACCGATGACTATCTGCAAGAGGGTCTTACTTCTTTTAATCAAGAAGCCCTAAAATTAAAACGACCCTGGATGCTAGTCAAGCCTGTGGGAAGTACAATTTGGCTCGGACCAATATTTTATCCTGGGAAAACTGGTTGTTGGGAATGTTTAGCTCAACGCCTGCGCAACAACCACCCTGTCGAAACTTATATTCAGAAACATAAAGGGATGTCAGTATCTTTGCCCACTTCTCTTGCTGCCATTCCTTCGACATGGAAACTTGGGCTGAATTTAGCGGCAACTGAACTTGTAAAATGGCTCATTCAGGGAGAGAATAAACAGCTCGAAGGTCTTTTAGTTAGTATTGATACCATATCTCTCAAGATAGAAAACCATCTTGTGGTTAAGCGCCCTCAATGCCCTAGTTGCGGTCAACCTGAGCAATTTAACAGAGAGCCATTACCTCTGATTTTAAAAAGTGTTACTAAAACTTTTACTGCTGATGGTGGACACCGTTGTCTTTACCCTGAAGAAACCTTCAAAAAATATCAACATCATATCAGTACAATTGCTGGAATAATCCAAGCTTTGAAATCTTTTTATGACAATGAAAATGGAGTACTTCATAGTTATACTGCTGGTCAAAATTTAGCACTGAAACCTGAAAACGTATACTTATTGCGTGAAACTGTACGTAGCAAAAGTGGAGGCAAAGGCAAGACCGAAATTCAAGCCAAAACTAGTGCAATCTGCGAAGCAATCGAAAGATATTCTGGTGTCTTTCAGGGTGACGAGATTAGGCATAAAGATACATATATAAATCTTGGTGATGCAGCAATTAACCCTAACACTCTTCTACATTTTAGTGAAGAGCAATATAAAAATCGCAATCAAAGTAGCTCTCAAGCTTCCAACTATCAAAGTGTTCCAGAACCTTTTGATGAAAACAGCGAAATTGAGTGGACACCTGTTTGGTCTTTAACTTATCAAAAGTTTAAGTATATTCCCACAGCTTATTGCTACTACGGCTATCCGAAAAAAACAAATATGTTTTGCTGTTCTAACTCCAATGGTGCAGCAGCTGGCAACTCAAAAGAAGAAGCGATTTTACAAGGTTTCATGGAGTTGGTAGAACGAGATAGTGTAGCCTTGTGGTGGTATAATCGTCTGAAAAGACCAGCTGTCAATTTAGATAGTTTCGATGAACCTTACTTTCAAGATATAAAAGATTATTACCAAAAAATTAATCGAGAAATTTGGGTTTTGGATCTCACTGCCGATTTAAGTATTCCGGCTTTTGTTGCTATATCTCGAAGAACAGACCAAAAAGCAGAAGATATCATCTTCGGTTTTGGAGCGCACTTTGACCCAAAAATTGGAATACTTCGAGCTATAACTGAGGCAAGCCAAATCTTACCAGGTGTCTTACGCGTTGCAGCTGATGGCACTACCGAATACAGCTTTACTGATGAGGTAGCTTTAGAATGGTGGCAGACAGCAACTATCAAGAATCAGCCTTATTTAGTTCCTGATGCCAGTGTTAAAGCAAAAGTCTACTCTGATTATCGGCAGTTGTGGAGTGATGACTTCCTCGAAGATGTCTTAACCTGCGTCAACATTGCCAAGGAACATGGCATGGAAACACTGGTACTCGATCAAACGCGTCCTGATATTGGACTAAATGTTGTCAAAGTAATAGTCCCTGGAATGCGACATTTTTGGAAAAGATTGGCACCAGGAAGACTTTATGATGTTCCCGTAAAATTAGGTTGGTTGCCAGAGCCCTTGAAAGAAAATCAATTAAATCCTTTTCCAATGTTTCTTTAGATAAATTTGATAAAAACTCCATTTCTTTAACGAAGGCAGGAGGCAGGAGGCAGGAGGCAGGAGGAATCTGCCTTCTTGCCTACTCGCGACCAAAGGGAGCAAGGGTTTAAATCCCCCACTTCTTTAAGTGGCTTGTATTTGGTTGGGGTTGAATCCCCTTATAATATTTGTTGCAGTATAGTTCCATCAATTTTTCAAAATTGGTCTTGAGATTAGCGAAAAATTTGTAACCTCGTTTGAGGTCACTGGCACTTTTAAAAACTGTTGACAACAGCGCTCGCCGTGAAGATAATAAAATTGCCTATTAATTTAACAGTTACCTGTTGTGGGTTGTTTAATAAATGTGCTATAATAAAAGACGGTCAAACTAAAATTTTAGGCAATTGACACTTGCTAGCTGAAATTGCTGCACCGTCGATTGAGAAACAAGATCTAGTTTGGCAAGTAAAATACGAGATTAAACATAGGGTGGAGAGGTGCGCTTTCAAACCGCCTCGTCATATCCTTTGAGAATCCCCATCTCTTGAGAGCGGGGAGTAAGTCAAGTTAATCAACAATTGATTCAGAATACCCCCCCATGATCCACGATGTCTTCATGCCCGCCCTCAGTTCCACAATGACCGAAGGGAAGATTGTTTCCTGGGAAAAATCCCCAGGCGACAAAGTTGAAAAAGGTGAAACCGTAGTGGTGGTTGAGTCGGATAAGGCGGATATGGACGTCGAGTCCTTCTATGAAGGCTATTTGGCTACAATCACAGTGCCAGCTGGTGAAACTGCTGCCGTCGGTGCCGTGATTGCTCTAGTGGCAGAAACGGAAGCAGAAATCGAAACAGCCAAACAGCAAGCTGCTCAACAGCCTCAACCAGTTGCTGTGGGAGCAGCATCGGCGACAGCCACACCGTCACCAGCAGCGTTAGAAACTGCCTCACAAGCACCTCAAGACAGTTCTAGTCGACGCAATGGCAGAATGATTGTCTCTCCCCGTGCTCGCAAGTTAGCTAAGGAACTGAAGGTTGATCTGAGTATATTAAAAGGCAGTGGGCCTCATGGGCGAATTGTTGCCCAAGATATTGAAGCCGCCGTCGGGAAAGTTGCTTCTCCCGCAACCTCAGTAGTTTCACCCCCTCCAAGACTAGTTGCTGCTACCCCCGCTGCCCCTGCGCCGCAACCAGTAGCAGCTGCGACAGTGCCTCTAGGTGAAGTCGTACCCTTTAATACGCTGCAAAAAGCGGTAATCCAGAATATGGTTGCTAGCCTGCAGGCACCTGTCTTTCGGGTTAGTTATACGATCATTACTGACGAACTCGATAAGTTATACAAAAAAATCAAGCCTAAGGGCGTGACTATGACGGCGCTACTGGCTAAAGCAGTAGCAGTAAGTTTGCAAAAGCATCCTTTGTTGAATGCTTGTTATACAGAACAAGGCATTAACTATCGTAGCGGCATTAATGTTGCTGTAGCTGTGGCAATGGAGGGTGGTGGACTAATTACGCCAGTATTGCAAAATGCTGACCAAATAGATATCTACTCTTTGTCTCGCCGTTGGCAAGATTTAGTGGCACGTTCCAGAAGCAAGCAGTTGCAACCAGAAGAGTATAGCACTGGTACCTTCACCCTGTCGAATTTGGGGATGTTTGGTGTTGATAGCTTCGATGCAATTTTACCACCGGGACAGGGAAGTATTCTCGCGATTGGAGCCTCGCAGTCGCAATTAGTAGCAACAGCTGACGGTGTAATGGCGCTGCGGCGTCAGATGAAGGTCAATATTACCTGTGATCACCGTATTATCTATGGTGCTGAAGCAGCAGCCTTCCTACAGGACTTGGCGAAGCTGATTGAAACTGAGGCACACTCACTAACACTTTAGTCACTAAAAAATGCCCGTCTTTGCGCTTAATCAGCAAGTGCCAAGGCGGGTTGAACGATTAAATCAGTATACTTTCTAAACATTGCAATACTCCTGAGTAACCTTCATAACTGAAGGCTGGAGGGTGAAAACTATTCCACTTTTATTAGCGATTTTCTCAATAATCGAACGCCTCTCGAGGGATTGTAAGACGTTGATTAGTTGGCAAGCAGAATCTAAGGGAGCGAATTCTTTAAAATTAAAATGATTTCGCAATTGGTTCAGTGAGGCTGGTTGATGATGGGCTGCCAGGTAGCACATAACCTGCCTCTCCGAGCTATCTAACCTACTTAAATGCTCAAATAAGATTGCCTTCAAAGGCTCGCTAATAATTAGCGTATTCAAACTAAAAAATTCGGATATACTACTATTAAAGAACTCTTTAATCATTGTCGCAGCTATATTTAATGCTAAGGGATTACCTCCATAGATCCTAATGAGTTGATCCCATTCTGTTTCAATCCCAGACAAATTATGGGCTTCTAAAATTTGCCTAGCTACTTTGAACGGTAAACCATCTAGTTTTAAGGAGCAAGCGTAGCAGGTTTTCTTTTCAAGTAACTCCATTTCTAGAGGTTTTTCCCAACTATTAAAGATTACACAACTTTGATGCGGTTGTTGAGATAACTGCCTCATAAACTCGCTATAACTCTCGCATCCCTCTCGATAATACCCAGCGCGATTGCCACTGCGCATTAGCATCTCGATGTCATCAAAAACCACTAGGCAGCGGCGCACCCGCAAACACTCTATAAACTGGGAAATAAGCAGGTTGGTGTCTTCTAATAAAGAGTACGGTTGCTGAGATAACAATGGAATTAGGTTGGCAAGCAGTTGCTTGAGGGGTGGAGCATGACGCAGTGAACGCCAGACAATAAAGTCAAACTCACCTTGCATGTCTTGCACCAGCTTTGCGGCTAAAGAGGTTTTGCCAATTCCCCCCATACCCAGGAGTGCCACTAATCGACACCCTTTGTTGCCAATATATTGCTTGAGGGTATTAAGTTCCTCAGTACGCCCATAGAAAGCTGAGACATCGAGTGCTTCTTCACAATCTTGTCTCGGCGCGGGAGTTTTGTATCCTGCTGCCTCTAGCCATTTCGGAATGTTTCTCCAGGTTTTGAGAGTGTTTGATTCCCTGCCCGTCAATGCTTCGACATACCGATACAACCCCTTGGTTAGTTCAACTGATATTGCCCCGTATGTCCAATGAACAAAAGCAGCTATTTCTTTAGGAGAGTAGCCACAAAGCAATCCTCTTAAACAAGCCTTTTCCACTGGTGTAAGCTCTGTTTCCCTACCATTGACTGTTAGTTTTTGCTTGGCAAGTTTTAAATAGAGACCATTCAAATTCCATAACTCTGCTGCTTCTGAGAATTCTTCTTGAAAGCTAACACTAACATTTGTCGGCGGCATAGGCTTTTACTCCTCAGGAGAAGGCTTATTTAGATTCTATAGAGTTGTCAAGATAAGTTAGGGTAAATTATGCGTTACTTTACAAAAATTCATAATCCAGCCAAATAATTAAGCCTTAGGCAAAGAACTATATTAGTTTGCATTGAGCGTGATGGCGCAGAAGATGATCACATAACACTAAAGCTACCATTGCTTCTACCATAGGAACGGCTCTAGGTAATACGCAAGGGTCATGTCTTCCTTTAGCTGCCAAAACTGTTTCTTCTCCTGTTTTAGTAACTGTATGTTGTTCTTTGCCAATCGTAGCTGTGGGTTTGAAAGCGGTTCTAATAATAATATTTTCGCCGTTGGAAATACCTCCTTGTATGCCACCAGAACGATTGGTTATCGTTCGAGTTTCGCCTTTTTCATCAATATAAAATTCATCATTGTGTTCACTTCCTGTCATCGTTGTTCCAGCAAAACCAGAACCAATTTCAAACCCTTTAGTAGCTGGTAAAGACATTACAGCTTTAGCTAAATCTGCCTCTAATTTATCGAATACTGGTTCGCCTAAACCTTTGGGAAGATTACGGGCTACACATTCAACCACGCCGCCAAGAGAATCTTTATCTCTTCTGGCGCGATCAATTAGATCAATCATTCGTTCTACACATTCACTATCGGGACAACGAACTATATTACTTTCAACTTGTTCTAAGGTAACAGTGTCTGAATCTACTACTGCCTCTAAATCCTTAATGCGTTTAACGTAAGCAACTATTTCGACACCAGCTACTTGTTGAAGAATTTTCTTGGCAATTGCGCCTGCTGCTACTCTACCAATTGTCTCTCTAGCTGAAGAACGTCCTCCACCTTGCCAGTTACGAATGCCATATTTAGCATCATAAGTAGCATCGGCATGGGAAGGACGATATTTGAGAGCCATCTCATTGTAATCTTGAGAACGAGCATCTTTATTCCTGACTAAAATGGTGATGGGAGTTCCCAAAGTTTTGCCTTCAAATAGACCAGAGATAATTTCGCAAGTATCGCTTTCTTTCCTTGGTGTAGTAATTTTACTTTGTCCTGGTCGTCTGCGGTCTAATTCTAGTTGAATTTCTGCTTCTGATATTTCTAGTTGTGGTGGACAACCATCAATAACCACACCAACACCACCACCATGTGATTCGCCAAAAGTAGTGATGCGAAATAAATGTCCGAATGTACTTCCCATGATTATTCTCCTGTGAATTAATTATTTGTGATGTTCCAATCGTTCTTACGAGTCACAAACCTGTTGAAGACTCTCAAAAAAGTTGGGGTAAGAAATATTCGCGGCGGTAGCTTCTTTAATAATGGTTGTTCCTGAAGCTTGTAAAGCGGCTACTGCTAAACTCATAGCAATACGATGATCATCATGACTTTCTACTTCTGCACCTGATAAAGGATATCCACCTTGAATTTCTAAACCATCGGGATATTCAGTAATTTTTGCCCCCATACCACTTAATTGAGTAGCCATTACTGACAAGCGGTCACATTCTTTAACTCTTAATTCGGCGGCATCTTTGATGAGAGTTGTTCCTTGAGCAAAGGCTGCGGCGACGACAATAATTGGAATTTCATCAATAGCACGCAGGGTTAATTCCCCGGCAATTTCGCATCCTTGCAAACCACTAGAGCTAACTAGTAAATCCGCAATCGGCTCTCCAGCAACAATTCTTTCATTTTCAATCTTAATCTGTGCCCCCATTTTGAAGAGGACATCTAAAATTCCTGTACGGGTAGAGTTAATTCCTACATTTTTTAGTGTTAGTTCCGAATCTGGCACGACAGAAGCCGCTACTAGCCAAAAAGATGCTGAACTAATATCTCCAGGTACGATAACCGATTGTCCTTGTAAACTATTACCGCCAGTAATTGTAACACTGTTAGTTTCTGGATCAGTTTTGAGTTCTGCGCCAAAGGCTTTCAGCATTCTTTCACTATGGTCTCGTGATAAAGCAGGTTCGGTGACAGTAGTGTTTCCTGCTGTCATCAATCCAGCTAAGAGAATACAGGATTTGACTTGAGCTGAGGCTACAGGAGAATGATAGTGAATTGGGTTTAATTGAGTTCCTTTAATCGCTAAGGGAGCTAAATTATTATTTTGTCTAGCCCAAATTTTTGCCCCCATTTGAGTTAAGGGTTTGATCACGCGAGACATCGGACGAGAACGCAAAGAACGATCACCAGTGAGGGTAAAGAAACAGTTATTTTGGGCAGCTAAAATTCCTAGTATTAACCGCATAGTAGTCCCTGAATTACCAGTATTTAAGACATCTATTGGTTCTTGAAATTGCCCTAAACCCCGCCCTTTGACTAAAATTTCTGAGGCAGTAAGTTCAGAAATTTCTGCTCCTAGGGCTCGCAAACATTCAGCTGTGCTAATTACATCTTCCCCTAGTAATAGTCCCTGAATCCTTGTCTCTCCTTGAGCCAATGCACCTAACATTAAAGCCCGATGAGAGATGGATTTATCTCCTGGAATTGAAAGTGAACCTCGTAAAGAAAGTCCGGAAGCAGGAGGTTGAATAGTTAAATCAGTTTGGTTATTAAGGTTGATGGGATTGATAGTTGTGTTGATCATGGCTGTTACTTTTTACCTTTTATCTTAAGGTTTGGATTTACATTTTTTACCCAGCGCACGACAGTTAATCATGCCGCTGTATTCATCAATGAGTTATTTACGAGTTTTCCATCTTCCATATGTACAATGCGGTCGGCAATATCTAAAATACGATTATCATGAGTAACTAAGAGAATTGTACTTTTCTGTTCTTTAGCTAGTTTTTGCATTAAATTAACCACATCTCGACCAGATTTACTGTCCAAGGCAGCAGTAGGTTCATCAGCTAAGACTATAGCAGGATGGGAGACTAAAGCACGAGCGATCGCAACTCTTTGTTTTTGTCCACCAGAAAGATTGTCGGGATAGTAATTAAGGCGGTCACCTAATCCTACTTGTTCTAACATAGCAGTAGCACACTCTTTCCTTTCTCGCTTAGAAAGTTTGCCGTGTACTTCTAAACCCATCTGCACGTTTTGTAAGGCGGTTAAGCTTCTGTGCAAATTATGTGCTTGGAAAATGTAACCGTTACTTCGTCTGGCTTGTACTAACTGTTCAGTCGTTGCGCCACAAAGCTCCTGTCCGAGTATTCTCGCACTACCCGACTGAGCTGAACGCAAACCGCTTACTAAAGTTAGTAGAGTAGTTTTACCCGAACCAGAAGGACCGGTCATAATTACAATTTCGCCAGCATTAATTTCTAAATTAATATCGAATAATACTTGTTTACGTAGTTGTCCTTGACCAAAATAATGGTTGAGATGGTGAATTGAGATAACTGGTTCTGTGCTTTGATGATTTGGCATTTTTTCTATTCCTGGTCTAGAAAATATCTGCTGGATCAGCTGATTGAAGTTTGCGGGTAGCGATCGCACCCGAAATAGTACACATCACCAAAGTTAATAAAAATACTCCTATTGTCCGTAATAGGGTTAGATAAACAGGTAATGCTGTAGCTTTACGCACCAGAGAGTATAGTCCTAAACTAATTCCTAAACTAGGTATAAATCCACATACTGCCAAGATGATTGCTTCTTCAAAGACTATGCCCAGTAAATAAGAATTGCGATAACCCATCGCTTTAAAAGTGGCATATTCTGCCAGGTGGTCGTTCACATCAGTAGACAGAATTTGATAGACTATAACCACACCAACGATAAATCCAATAATCGTACCAAAGGCGAAGACAACACCTACAGGTCGATTTCTTCCCCAATAAGTTTGTTCAAATTTAATAAATTCTTCTATGGTCATGACACGAATGTCTTCCAACTCAGATAAATAGTCATTTAGAGCATTTTTCACTTGAGTTGCATCCGCATCGGGCTTTAATTTGATTAAACCTAGACTGACTGTTCCAGCCTGTCTTTTAGGGAACAAGCGCAGAAAATTATGGTCACTACTAATGAGAGTTGCATCACTCCCAAAAGAAGAACCGAGGGTAAACAAGCCACCAACAGTAATGGTACGCCTTTCTATTTCGGTGGTTACGGTTTGTCCCTGTTCGTATGCTGCGATGGCTTCGGCGTATTCTCCTCTAGAAGCACGATCAAATAAAAAGGTATCTGGTTGTTTAATTTTATCTAGATTATGGTTAACCTCTGGGAAGTTAAAAGCAGGACTATCTACATTCATCCCAAGAATCATCACCGAGGTCTTTTGGCGCGTCTGAGGATTTTTCCACCGCACAGAATTGATATAAAGTGCTTCGGTTGAAGCTACCCCTGGAACATCCATGGCTTGATACAGTCGCCGTCGCGGAAAAGTGGATAACTCTGACCAATGTAAAGCCTGAGGATTCATCATCACCAGGTCAGTCTTCAAAGCACGATGAAGCAAAACACTACTATCGTTGAGTGAGCTCAGAAAACCCAATTGCATGAAAACGAGAATATCAGCAAAAGCAATCCCTGAAAGGGCAGTTATTAGCCGTACTTTATCATGCTTAAGCTGAAGCAAGCCTAAAGGAGTTCTGTTTTGTATTATTTTGATTAAGTTTGCCATATCCTCTATAATTGTTTATAGTTAATTGCTTCTCTATATCCTTAATTAAAGGGTAATCGCTACCTTGACCAAGAGATTAGTTAACCCTGCTACTTTCTGAGTTGACTGTTGATCCAACTTAACTCTCACTTCAATAATCTTGGCATCAATATTAGCTGCGGGATCAGTATTGATGACTTCTTGTCGCTGCACCTCCAAACCAATTTGCTCTACGGTACCGTGTAATTCGCCAGAAACAGCATTGCTAGTTACTTTAACCTGCTGTCCCACCTTAATTTTGCCAATATCACTCTCATAAACTTCCGCAACTACATACATCTGACTAGTTTGCCCAATTCTGGCAATTCCATCACTAGAAATTACTTCCCCTGGACGAGTTAAAACATCCAAAATCTGACCAGCTTGGGGTGCTTTAATATAAGTGAGATCAAGTTCTGCCCGTGTTGTTGCTACTGCTGCCTGAGCGTTTCTAACTTCGGCTGCGGCTACTTCGACATCCACTGGGCGGACTTCAGCAATACGTTCTAAGGTGGCTTGTGCTTCTCGAATTTGCTCTTGTTGTGCAATTTCAATACGTTGTAGATTAGCTTGTGCCTGTTCTAGTTGCCTTTGAGCTGTTTCAAAGGTAAGTTGCCTGCTATCTCTTTGTGAAGCGGAAATTGCTCCCTCTGTGTGCAGTTTTTCATAGCGTTGGTACTCTATGTGGGCATTTTTGAGTTCAGCTTCCAATCTAGCTACTGTAGCACTTTGGGCTGCTATGTCGTTGCTGCGCTCAGCTTTGATGCGAGCAATTGCCGCTTTCTGGGCTTCAATTTCCCCTGTTTTTGCTCCTGCTTTGACTTGAGCAAGATTAGCTTGGGCAACTCTTACTTGCTCTTCGGCTTGTTTGAGAGCGGCCCAAGCGCGATCATGAGTATCCAAAATAGCCATAATTTGACCTTTGACAACATTATCTCCTTCTGTTACCAACAATTCCTTGAGGCGATCACCTTGAATAGAGGAGGGGGCAGAAACTTGTATCACCTCACCACTAGGTTCTAGTCTTCCTAAAGCTGTTACTGTCTTTATTTCAGGTACGCTTGGGGCTGAATTTGATGCCACTCTAGTTTGAGAGGATTGCCGGAGACTGTAAGCAGTAATTCCCCCCACTATAAGTATTGCGATTGTCAAAAGCGCACTTACAGGAAGGATAAAAGGCTTGGAAGATTTAGCGGCTGTTGCATCTTGCATCAGTAGATTCCTCTTTTTTGAAACTAGACAGTTTAGTTTATCTACTATAAAATTATACTAGACTGACTAGTTCAATAATGTCAAGTCAATTATGAAATAGTCTATAAACCCTCATTAAAGGTGAAGAAGGAATGGTACAGACAGAAACTAGTAGAGCGGGACGTCAGAAACTAGTTAAGAAAGCTGAAGTAATTCTAGAAGGAGCAATGCAAGAGTTTTTGGCTCATGGCTATGCGGCGACTAGTATGGATCGAATTGCAGCAGCAGCAGGGGTCTCTAAGGCAACAGTCTACAGCCACTTTCAAGACAAAGAAGGATTATTCACCACGCTCATCCAGCGATTGGCACAGGAAAGGTATCGGACAATCTTCGATCCCCAACATCCTCAATCTCTTCAAGGAGAACCAAGAATAGTTCTACGACGTTTAGCAACAGAAATTTTGGATAATTCCATAGAAGATCAGCAGTTTCATGATTTCATGCGAATAATTGTTGGCGAGTCAGGACGCTTCCCTCAGTTAGCGCGAATCTACGTTCAAAATCTTGCTAAGCCAGTCATTGAAATTCTTGGTCAATATCTAGCGTCTCATTCTGAACTCAAACTTCCCGATCCAGAAGCTGCTGTCAGAGTATTTATCGGAACATTAGTGTATTGTGTAATTTTTCAGGAACTACTGCATGGTAAGAAGATATTGCCAATGGAGCGCGAGCGTCTCATTGAGACCTTAATCCACCTCATTGTTCCAGAAAACCTTTAACCGATTTGAGAATAACCAGTATTAATTAATTCGAGCGAGAAAAGCCCAGTGTGTCAGCTTCGCTCGCTCTACATCAAAAACCGAAGAGACAGTCGAGTAGTAAAAAGCAATACTTTTAGAAAATGCTCACTACATTTCCTGAATAGATTCCAGCCACTGTTTAATTTCGTCTTCAGAAGCAATAATTTTAGATATGCCAGAGAGAGGATAGTAAGCGTACCAATAGATGTTGCTATCATGACCATGACCTTGACTAATTTTAGGTCGACATCCATTCAGTAATACCCGAATTATAAGTCTGCAAAAAGCGAAAGCGTGAGCTAATATGACTTTTATAAAGCGATAATTAATAATATAATCTCTTCTCAAGAAAAGAGACTTGTATTCAGACTCGACAGTTTCAATTAAATCAGAGTTATTTTGACCAAAATAAAATAATTTCATTGCTTTATTCCCTATATTTTTTACTCTCTCATTTAACATTATATTGTTTTGTCTTCTCCTTTAACTTTATTAAGGATAGGAGTTATGCATTCTAAAAATAAGAGTTACGTATTTGCCTCCTAAATCTCCCGAGTTGGGTGTACATGGGGTTCTCTCTGGGGATGGATAGAGTAGCGGGACAAAATCAGCTCAACTGCGTAAGTCCTAAAAGATTAACAATTATTCTGAAAAACCCAAGACAAATGATTAGACGACAACTAAAGAGATGAATTTACATCAACAAACACCGAATGCGCCCCGTCGTTGATATAGGATTGGGTCTTTCCAATCCAAGTCCCTAGGAGTATCCTCACGCAGCCTTGATCGAAACGAGCCTTTTCTCTAACCTCGCTTCCGTTTGTGCTATTTGCTGCTTTACTCTGATTGCACTGTCAGGATTCAGAGAAATCGAGTCAATTCCTGCTTCCACCAAAAAAGTAGCAAAATCAGGATGATCGGAAGGGGCTTGACCACAAATTCCCACCTTACGACCTTGTTCATGAGCCGTTTTAATCAGGCGACGAATCATCCGCTTTATTGCTAAATCTCGCTCGTCAAATAATTGGGCCAAGTTCTCAGAATCTCGGTCTATTCCTAACACTAACTGTGTCAAATCATTAGTACCAATTGAAAAGCCATCAAACCGTTGAGAAAATTCAGCTGCTAACTCCACATTTGAAGGAACTTCGCACATGACATAGACTTGCAAGCCATTTTCTCCTCTCTGGAGTCTATTTTCTGCCAAAACTTCCAAAACTCGGTCAGCTTCCTGCAGACGGCGACAGAAAGGAATCATAATAATCACATTATCAAGACCAATTTCCTCCCGTACCCGCTTAATTGCTTGGCACTCTAAAGCAAATCCCTCTCGGTAGCGAGGACTGTAATAACGAGAAGCGCCGCGAAAACCTAGCATGGGGTTAGCTTCCGATGGCTCGAATTGTCGCCCCCCGATCAAATCAGCATATTCATTCGTTTTAAAATCACTCATCCGCACAATTACCGGTTCAGGATACTGAGAAGCGGCAATTTTGGCAATTCCCTGGGCTAACTTATCGACAAAATATTCTTTTTTATCTTCATATCCCTGAGTTATCTGCTGAATTTGCTGCTTGGCTTTTTGATCACTTAGCTGCTCAAAATGAACTAAAGCGAGGGGGTGAATCTTAATAATGCTATTAATGATAAATTCCATTCGCGCTAAACCAATACCGTTGACTGGTAACTTCCACCAATTGAAAGCTGCTGCAGGACTGGCGATATTGAGCATAATACGGGTTTTTGTTTCTGGGATACCCTCTAAACTGACTTCTGATTGCTCGTAATCCAAAATGCCATTATAAATGTGTCCTTGATCTCCTTCGGCACAGGAAATGGTAATCTCCTGATGCTGCTGCAATAATTGGGTTGCTTGTTGTGTCCCAACAACTGCAGGAATGCCCAATTCGCGGCTGATAATAGCAGCATGACAGGTACGTCCTCCAGAATCGGTGACAATACCTGCAGCGCGTTTCATCACGGGAACCCAGTCAGGATCAGTCATTTTTGTTACTAAGATTGCCCCATCTTCAAATTGGTCAATCTGTGCTGCACTTTCAATTAAACAAACTTTACCTGTGGCGATTGCTGCTCCGACACTCAATCCAGTTAGTATTGGTTGATGGGACTGCTTGAGTTCATAGGTTTTGAGAATCCCTTGCCCTTGGCGAGATTGTACTGTTTCTGGTCTAGCCTGGAGAATAAATAATTCTCCTGTAAGACCATCTTTTGCCCATTCAATATCCATTGGTCTACCGTAATGGAATTCAATAAGATTTGCCCACTGTGCTAATTGCAGGATTTCCGAATCTCTAAGAATTAAGGATTGACGCTCAGCAGGAGAGGTTTCCACCTGACGAGTCTGTTGATTAGTTTCTTGGGCATAAATCAGCTTTTTTTCCTTGGAACCAAGGGTTTTCTCGACAATAGGTTGTAGTGATGGTTGATTTAATAAAGGTTTGAAAACGCGGAATTCATCTGGATTAACAGTTCCCTGAACCACGTTTTCCCCTAATCCCCACGCACCTGTAATCAAAATAATGTTATTAAATCCAGTTTCTGGATCAATAGAAAACATCACCCCTGAACTAGCTAAATCAGAGCGAACCATCTTCTGAATCCCGATGGAGAGGGCTACTTCTAGATGGTCAAAACCTTGGGTATTACGATAACTAATAGCGCGGTCGGTAAATAAAGAAGCATAGCATTTACGACAAGCCTCTAGAACGTCTGTAATGCCGCTAACATTAAGATAGGATTCCTGTTGACCAGCAAAACTAGCATCGGGTAAATCTTCAGCAGTGGCACTACTTCTAACCGCAACGTCTACTTTATCGGTATGATAAAAGCGACATAATTCAGCATAGGCATCGGTAATTTCAGTTTGAATTGCCTCTGGGAGGGGAGACTGTAGGAAGAGTTTACGGATCAATTTTCCTGCTTTTTCCAGGGAAATATTACTATTTTCAAGTGCTGTGAGGTAAAATTCAATTTTCTCAGTCAAGTTATTGACTTTGAGGTGATCGCGATAGGCATCTACAGTGATTGCAAAGCCTTTAGGGATTTGAATTCCTTCTTGATCAAGAGCCTGCATCATTTCCCCTAAAGAAGCATTTTTTCCTCCAACAAGGGGTAAATCCTGAAGATTGATACTTGTCAAAGAACGGGTGTATAGATTAGTGTTTTTGGTATACATAAGTCGTAATTTTCTGGCGTTAATAAGGTATGATTGATTGTCTAGAAACTGCTGCAATAGACTAATAGGATGGATTAGAAGTTGTGTGGTTTTTGTCAGTAAGACCTGGTATTTTAACCATAAATTAGTATGGATAACCCTTACTTATAGACTGGATTAGATAACCTTTGTTAGCTTAAAACTCACCGTAGATAAAAACTCTCGTATCCTGTTTCTGTGTGTTGACAATCACTAGTCATTAAAAACACTGCCAGATCGAGCCACTGTTGTGGCTGATTGTCGTATGGAATCAGGGTTTCTAAGAGCTTGCTATTTCCTGTTATCCCCTGGTTGCAGTTTTTGAAGATAGTTACACTGTACTTGGCATCCCTATCGTGGATAATGTGCTTCATAATTTAGAAAATCCTTGAAAATTCTCTCTCACTGCCTATATAGCGTTTCTAAATGAAATGTGAAAAAGTATAACCCGATCATCTAATATCTGTAATTGACTGATATCCCTGACTATTCTGGCTTCTGACTAGGAGACTACTGGCTCCTTTCCTCAATCAACAATTTCACAACTCAAATACAAACGCTATAGAGCATGAAAGAATTATTTGGCAATCGAGTTTCAGGGAAGAAAAATCAATTATTGTGTACTAAATATCTCTTCTACTCGTTGACGAATTGCTAGCATGTTTGCTGGTATATCGTGATTCAACACATGTTCTACTAAAGCCACAGGCAAGATACGCTTTGGAGAGACTAGAAAGTTATAAATGAGATCAATTCCAGTTTTTGATTCTGATGAACTCCAAGGTTCTAACCCCCAATAGCCAGATAAAGCTTTCATGTCTCCCTCAATTAACTGATAATGAATTTCGTGAGGAAACTTTTCTTCTATGTCAAAGACTGAACGGGCTGAAACTTTCATTCCCATAAAAATCTTGTTACGAACTTGTTCTATACGAACGCTTCTAGTTGAATTATCTAACCGTTTGCTTTGTATTAAACCGGGCATGAACTCGGTGAAAGTTTCATAGTCAGTGATAACTTGCCAAACTTGTTCTACTGAATAGGGAATCTGAATCTTGGCAAATACACGCCATTGCCGCCCCTCTAATTTTTCAATTTTAATATCTACAACTGATTGCATGATTGAATCAGAAGAATTAGATGTTTCTGGTTCTGTCTGAAAATTACTGGCAGTTGTGGAAAAATTAGATTTTTGTTCTAAATCTAATGCTTTACTCATCTGTAGTTACGTTGATAAAGTGGATAAAAAGTGGACAACAAACGTTTAAGTCATAAAAAATGGATTTCGAGATCAGTGATTAGCCTCTAAGTATCACTACATTTTTTTCGAAAACAAACTCACTGTAGTCTGCTAAGTTGTCTATTCCCAAGAAGTTGAGTAAAATCTCAGCAACTAACCAAACTAGTGCTTTTGCCAATAATTTACCCCTTTTTTCCTGCATTTGTTTTGACCTTCTGAATAGAACGCCTGTTTTAAAAATCAGCCTTTGCCCATAACTCTCATAATTTGGACAAAAAAGACAACAAGAACAAGGGAGAAAAAGATCCAAAGCTTTAATTTTTCCCCCTTGCTTTTCTCTATACAGTACTAGCAGTTTTATGTATCTTTAAATCAACAACCCCTGTCGGTAGAGGTAATTTTTGAGACTGACGACCAAAAACTGGACTAATGAAGGCTATCTCCTGCATTAAAGCCTTATATTGTTCCGGTGTTAGAGACTGAGGACCATCCGAAAGAGCCTTAGCTGGATTGGGGTGAACCTCAATCATCAGAGAATCTGTCCCAGCCGCAACCGCAGCTTTTGCCATTGTTGGTACATACTCTGCTTTTCCTGTACCATGGCTAGGATCGACTACAATCGGCAAGTGAGTCAGAGTTCGTAGAACGGGAACGGCGGCAAGATCAAGAGTATTACGAGTATACTTGCGGTCAAAGGTACGAATCCCCCTCTCGCACAAAATCACATTGGGATTACCAGATGCCAAAATGTACTCAGCAGCCATCAACCAATCTTCAATAGTCGCTGCCATACCGCGTTTAAGTAACACTGGCTTATTAATTGCCCCTAATTGCTTCAAAAGAGAGAAATTCTGCATGTTGCGGGCACCAATTTGAATAATATCGGCTACCTCAGCAACTTTAGCCAAATCAGCTGGGTCCATTAATTCAGTGACGATACCCAAACCTGTAACCTCGCGAGCTTTTGCTAACAAAGCTAAGGCACTCTCACCATGTCCTTGGAAAGCATAGGGTGAGGTTCGGGGCTTGTAGGCTCCACCTCGCAACAGCTGACCTCCTGCTGCCTTCACTTGTCGAGCAGTCTCGACAATCATTTCTTCATTTTCTACCGAACAGGGGCCAGCTATAGAAACAATGGGGTGATTTTGACCGAAAATTACAACTCCATTAGGTGTGGAGACTAATACCTCTGTTGGTTCTCCATGACGGAATTCTAAACTAGCTCTTTTAAAAGGCTTGTCAACCTTCATTACCTTCTCAATAAAAGGACTTAGTTGTTGAATTTGTTCAGGATTGAGAGTGGCAGTATCTCCTACTAAACCAATTATGACTTTGTGTTCGCCTATAATTTTTTCAGGTGTAATATTATCACTTTGTACTTCCTCGATAACTTTTTGAATTTCTAAGTCAGGGGTGTCAATTTTCATTACTACGATCATTAGATTAAATCTCCTTAAATTTTCAGAAAAAATAAAACAGTTAGTTGGGATGAAAGCAGTCAGGTTCTCGAACGGACAAAACTGGGGGCAATATAGATTTTGCTTTTGTACATCCAGTAGTAAATTGATGAAAACATAACGAAAACGAAGATAGAACAGCTGATGAGCTTGGCACTTAACGGAATAAGTAGCAAAGAACTAACCAACTCGATTAAGACCAGACTAATCAGGATTCTGACAATGGTTTTTCGTTTCATCAAGTTGCACAAGATAGCACCTGTGGGGGCACCAACTACAACTACTGGTACTGCTGCTAGCCAATAATTAGTTACAGGCTCAACAAAGTCCCCAACAAAGTATTGATGAAGGATGAAACCAACCATAGCATTGATAGCCATCAAAATCACAGAGGTTGGAGTGCTGATCTTTTCGCACAAGCCGAAGAGTAACACCATGATGGAAAAACCAACAATATCCATACCACTGCCGACTAAACCACTAACAATTCCTCCCCAAAGTCCTGCTACTAGCGAGAAAAATTGTTCCCTTTTTCCCCAAGAAGGTATAGCTAAATTCCGAGTCCTTCTGGTGCGATTTAAAGCGCATAAAACTATACCAAAGCTACAGATCATCATCGTGAAAGAAAACTTGATAACATTTGAGGGCAGAATTGGGGCTAACAAGACTGAGCCTAAGATGATGCCAGGAACACCTCCAAGACTTGCCCAACGGATGAACCGCCACTCTACCTTGGTTTTCATTGCCACAATAGTTAATGAAGCCGCGCTCATACCGACACTTTGAATAGCTAGAGAAAATACCTTTGCCTCGTTGGGAGGAACATGGATCACTTTGGTGAAAACAGGAAAAGCAATTGCTCCTCCACCCATACTGGTAGCCCCTGCTACCATGGAACCAAAAATCATAGTTACGGCAGCTTCCCAGTTGGCAATCAGATTAGAAAGGGCATGACTAGGACCAGCCAGAGTTAACCATACAATCCAGACAGTGCCAGCAACTAGTATGCTGATACCAAGACTTTTCTCTGTTCTCCGAGATTTTTTTTGCTTGAGCATACTTATTCCTTGCATTGGTTGAGGTTTTTGATTAGCAAAGACCATTGAGAGTCACAATCAACTTGGCTTTGCTAAATTAAGGGATGAAATCTCCAAGATTTGGGCTTTAAGACAATCAGTAATAACGGTGATCATTGTAGTTTATTAGTCAAGAGTCGCTAAATCTGACAGATAAGTGTGACTCGAAGCGACTTGAAGTAGCTCAAGCAACAAGGCTTGGAAATGTATATCGGTGACAGAGAATTTCTTGAGAGCAAACGCCTTAGTGGCGTACATCATGCGCTGCGATTGTTTTAGTTTGACTTAACCTGGATATCTTGGAGCTACCGTAACTACTCAAAGTCTGCATGGTTTCTGATCTCGCTGTAGCGATCGCTGATATAGAAATGGGATAGTTAACTTCGAGAAGTTAGGCCTGAGGACACGAATGAGACTTGTGGCTAAAAATGACTCTCAGGAAACTTTTCCGTAATAATCATGGTGATTTTGCCTTGAGAGGATACAGAATAGGTGCGGAAAAGTATATTTGCCTCTGGTTTAATACAGAAATAATCTGACAATTCATTGGCTTTCTCCATACCAGAAGCAATGATTTCTTTGAAAGTTTCAACCTTTTGCTCACACCAGAGCTTGCCAATTGGTATCTTGGTGTTCAGCAATTGACTACTAAATCGTTCCTCTAGGTTATTAATCAGGATCAACGAATCAGCATATATAAAATTACGGCGGCTAATATTGCCTTGAAGGAGGATTTTTCTCGCGATAACTTGCTCTTCATTAGTCAAGTTAATGTTTGGAAAATCAAGCTTCATCGTGGTGAGATTTTCTGAAAGTTTAACTACTTGAATTGGTTCAGCTAAGTAAGCTTCTAGCATAGCTGTAACCGTGCCATTGGCTTTCATTAAAACTCTCTGAAAAGCGTTTATGCTAGGTGCTGTAGCATAGCTGGTGGATATTGGTAAATTACCTTTAATGAGCTGGTCTTTTGTCGGGAGTACAGATACTTGAGTATAATTGGTAGACATTTGTAAATCTCCTCTGATAACTTGGTATTTTGCTGGTGCAGCTAACAGCTTATGCTGCACTCTCTTGAATGTTTCGAGGCTAGAAGCGGGGTTTTACTATAACTTTATAGTCCTCTGGACTTAAAAAAGTTCCTGGTTGAGGTCTAAGGCTTAATTTCTCTCCAGGTACCTTTTCAAATTTACATTGATGCATAAGGTTCGTGAAAAATGTAAAGATTTTAAGACGTCCCAAATACTCACCTAAGCACCTACGAGCCCCGACTCCAAACGGATAGAATTTATCGAGAAGATCGTTTCTAAATTTGCCGTTTTCATCCAAAAATCGATAGGGGTTAAATTGCTCGGGCTCTTCCCAATAGCGCTGATCACGGGTCAGACCATAGTAATTGATAAATAAGGGCGTGTTTTGGGGAATAGAGTAACCCTCCAAGATAGTATCAGTGGAAGTAGCGTAAGTGATGGCGGGCATAATAGTAGCAGAAGAGTGACGGAAGATTTCGTTGATGCAAGCTTCCGTGAAAGGTAATTTGCTACGATCTGCAAAGGATGGTTTTTGTTCTCTGCCAACTACTTCATCGAGTTCTTTCTGGACTTGAGCCTGGATTTCTGGGTAGCTAATCATGTAAAGTAAAGCCCAGCGCAACATCAGACTGGTAAGTGCTGTACCTGCTGCTGCAAACTGAATCAATATTCCATTAACTATGGCATATTCGCTCAACTGAAAGTTGTTTCGATCTGAGTCAGTTATCTCGCTGTTAGCTTTCAGAACTGCATCTGCAATGTTCTTCAGATTTTTTGGATCAAAGGACTCTCGATGCTGCTCTACATTTTTGGAAATATAATTATCCAGGATATTCATAGCCTTGGGAAAATCCTGTAATGTTTTCCGGCGAGAGAGCGTAAATAGTGGCTGCCAAATTTCCGGCATTACCTCTAGCTTGACAATAGTTAGGAGACCGTTGAGGATCTTCTTGAGAGCGTAAGCTGTGGCTACAAAATCTTCGTCCTTCTCAAGATAACCTCTTTTGTCAAACAACAGCCTTTGCATAAAACTCAAGGCGGCTAAAGGCAGATATAAATCAGGTTTCAAAGGTTGACCATCATAGCTTAAAAAACTATTTACCAAGTCTGCTGTTTCATCTATGATCCAGCTTGAATGCAGGTCTGACTTGCCAGACAAGAAGGTATGCATTACTTGACCGGCAATTTTACGGTGTTTTTTCCAGGGTTCGCCACTTTTTAACTCTAGGAACTCACTTTGAGGTGCTTGTTGAAAAACTTTAAAATCTGCCCTAGAGTTAAAGCTAGCTCCTTGCTTCACTAAAGCTTCTTTGATAGTCTCTAGCCCATTGAGTACAATTAAGTTTCTGCCTCCTACTCGAAGCTGGAAAATATTACCGTACTTTTTGGCGAGTTGATGTAGTTCTAGATGTATGTGTTCACCTAGAAAAGGTAACATTCCAACAAAAGGTAATCCGGGTGGCCCAGGAGGAGTGATCTTGTTTATCTTGTTTAATTCTATGGATGCTGATTGTTGCGCAATCATGGCTATTTCACTCAAATGAACTATCTAAATTCCAAAAATTAGTCGTAATGGGATAATTCTAAAAGCGTGGTTTGACTACAACTCTATATTTTTTTGGATTCATGAAGACCCCCGTTTGAGATTGAAGACTCAATCTTTCTCCAGGCACCCTTTCAAATTTGCATTGATGCATCAGGTTAGTGAAAAATAGAAAAATTTGAAAACGTCCGAGAGATTCTCCTATACACCTACGTGCTCCCATTCCGAAGGGATAGAACTTATCAAGAAGCTTCTTTCTAAGTTTGCCGTTTTTATCCAAAAACCGATATGGGTTAAATTGCTCTGGTTCTTCCCAATAGCGTTGATCACGAGTCAGACTATAGTAACTTACAATTATGGGAGTGTTTTTGGGAATAAAGTAACCTTCCAAATTGGTATCTCTAATGTTAGTGTAAGGAACAGGAGGCAGAGTAGTAGAAGAAGAGTGGCGGAATATTTCGTTAATGCAAGCTTCTGTAAAGGGTAATTCAACACGATGCTTGTAAGATATTTTTTGTCCTCGACCTACTACTTCATCCAACTCTTGCTGGATTTTAGCTTGAACATCTGGGTAGGTAATCATATAAAGTAGAGCCCAGTGTAAGATCATCTTCGGAAACTCTATACCAGCTCCCGTGAACTGAGCCAATGTTCCTAGGACAATGTCATCTACGCTCAAACCAGTGTTCTTTTGGTCTGACTCAGCTTGTTCGTTGTTAGCTTGCAACAGTGCATCAGCAAAGTACTGTATATTTTCTGGATCGAAGGACTCTTGATGCTGCTTTAAGTTTTTTGAAAGGTAGCGTTCCAATGCACCTACCGCCTTGATAAAATTGCGTAATTCTTTTTGACGATAAAGTATAAAAAATGGTCGCCAAATTGCAGGTATTAGTTCCAAGTATGTAATATGTTGCGTACCTTGATTGATATGTATCATAGAATGGGCAGCTGCAACGGTATCAGCATCCTCAGGATTGTCAATACTGTCTTTTTTCCCAAACATCAACCTTTGCATAAAATTTAAGGTAGCAAGAGGCAAATATGAATCAGGAGTAAAAGGTTTACCGTCAAATTTTAAGAAAACATTTGCCAAATCTTCAACTTCCTCTTGTGCACAATTTTCCAGGACATCTGACTTATCTACCCAAAATGTACGCATGACATGACTTACAATGGTACGGTGTTTTTTCCACAACTTACCATTCTTCATTTCCATGAAAAAACATTGAGGTGGTTTCTCAAAAATTTTAAAATCTGCCCTAGCGTTAAAACTATCTTCTTGCTTTACTAAAGCCTGCTTGATCGTCTCAAGTCCATGAAGTACAACTAATCTTCTTTTACCCACACGTATTTGAAAAATATTGCCGTGCGTTTTGGCGAGTTGCTCCAATTCTAGATGTAAGAACTTTGCTAAGAAAGGTCTCATCCCAACAAAAGGGAGTGCAGGAGGTCCAGGAGGAGCAACCTTATTTAAGTTGTTTAACTGTATAGGGGCTGCTTGTTGTAAAACCATAACTACTTTCCAGAACTAAATTGGGGACAGGTTTGCTAAACAAAAAGAAGAGATAACCTCAGTAAATTCAGACAGACTAGACTCTAGAAGCTGCCACAGGAGACGAGGAATTTTGGGAACCTTTAAAACCAACAAAGCCAAATTTAGGAATTAGAGCCTTGAATGCATAAATCACACGCCCCTTCAAACCTGCTTTAACAATATGAGTAGGTTTACTTACAGGTAGTTTACTCAACAGCTCTTGAGCCAAGGATTCTTTACTGCCAGGACCTCGCAGTCGGAATTGGGTAGCCTGAGTAGCACCGTACATGATGCGCAGCCAGATACGGAAATGTAAGAAAAAGTACTCCCATAGTGGAGGCTCGCATCCAATTAAAGCAGCAATGCCATCCATGTAGCGATGATAGTCAACTAAGCTTCTGACTCGATGGGCATTATGCTCAAACTGCTCCAAGTAGGAAGCTCGATCCATACAGGTAATTTTCTCCATTTCTGCGGGATTAGGAATAGTTTTTTCTCCCGTGCAGATTAGTGCAAACAACCGCGCCTGCATTTCCATAATTGGAAATTGGCTTCCGAAGCTAGGGCGTGCCCAACCAATCCAAACCATTTTGTCCCGATACTTGGGATGGAACATATGTTTGTAAAGATTGCGGGGATCGGTTTGCTTTAGTTCCTCTGGAAGGAAAGACACATAGTTTTTATAGCCAGTAGAAAAGACAACGGCATCGATATTTTGTATAATCTCTCCGTCTGCCGTATGTAATGTCCTGCCGCCATCTTCCACCTTCACGATTTCGCCTACAACTTTACAGCCGTGGTGTACGATCGCTTTGGGCAAGGAAAAGGTTTTAGTTCCGTAGGTTCCCCAAACGCCCTTTTTAGCTTTAATCTTCTTGTTGAGTTCGACTACCGTATCATGAACTGGGTCTTTCTGGCTTAACTCGGCTTGATAGATAGCCTCACTCAAAGCTGCTCCATAATCGCGAGGAAGACCCCAAACACCCCGATGGGTAGAAATATCGGCAGCATAGATGCCCCTCTTACGGGGTGCCACCCAACCAGTCGTGTCACGAAGGCTAACCCAGCACTTGTTAGCTACGCGGGATACTTCTAGGGCTACATCTGAACCAGACTCGCCTCCCCCAACTACTAACACATTTTTGCCTGCAAATCTGTCAGCGTTACGGTACTCCTGGGAATGAGAATACTCAATCTCAGTTAATAACTCTTTCCAAGCAGGATACTTAGGGATACTGTTGTTGCCAATTGCCAGTGCAATCCGTCTTGAGGACAAAGTCTCTCCAGATGCTAACTCAACTTGCCAGCCTTCATCCTCTTGTGGAACTACCCCCACCACTTTCGAGTTGAAACGGATGCGCTCAAGGACGCCAAAATGTTGCGCGTACCTCCTCCAATAATCAACTGCTTCTTGCTTAGTCCAGAACCTGTGCTGATTTCCATCCCCAAGCCAGAAATCTGAAAACATACTAATTGTGGCAGAGGAAGTCAACACTAAACTGTCGTAAGTATTGGCAAAAACCCCTCCTACATCAGAGGCTTGTTCTAAACAAACAACTTCGCCCACACCTTGCTCAAGTAATTCTTTGGTGCAAACTAGACCTCCGGGACCGGCTCCAATCACGATGCAATCTAACATGCAAGTTCACCTAATTTCTGAAACAACATCAAGTTTGCGAACACGTTTATAGATTAGCGATTGCCGAAGAAAGAAATCACCTAATGAGAGTTAGGAGTTAATTAGGTTATTTTTTAGGCACAGTAAAAATAAAATATTAGTAGTTAGATACTTTACAAATTAGTAATGCTGTGTATCAGGTATTCCAGTAGTTTCAGACCTTTCGCATAAATCGAATTCACTCTTTTGCATAAAATCGAGGGTCTAATGCTGAGTAATAATTATGAGCTTAAAACTGTACATCTTTTATTTTATAAACACACCATAGATGAAACTGTAATTTGTATATAACGTTGCTCATACTCATGAGGTATATATACCTAGTTTTCTTCCCTGTTACCTGTTCTCTAAAACCAAAAAATTCGTACCTAACCTAATTGAGAACCCCTATAACTTAGACAAATTGAGATAAATTCGGTTGCGCCTGAATTTCTTGCCACTCTTGCTCCGATAAAGGCTGATTAACTAACTCCACACCAAAATAATCTCTTGCAGCTTTAGTCAAAGCCTCAACAACTGTTTGAATTAAAATATTTCCCTGCTGAGTCAGTGGTAAATTAATCGGTGGCGGCACTTCCCCAAACACCAGAGTATATAACTCAGCATCCGGTTCTAAGCGGATGGAGCCATGCTGTAAAATTGTTCTACCACGCCGTAACTGGGCACTACCGATAAATTTAGAACCATTAGACAATACTAAATCGGCACCAGTGGCAGTTCCAAAACAGTTGGGATTGTGAATATAGTCTCGCCCAGCACAACCATAGTGCAACTCTACACCTAGCGATCGCCAACCTTGAATCAAAAACTGGCAAATTTCCTGATAAGCCTGCCAGCGCTTGCTAGTTAGACCCGATGTAACTACCATATAAGTTAGATCTCCCTGGTGCAACACAGCTCGTCCACCAGTGGGACGCCGTATTATCTGCAGAGGCATTTCTTGCCAAGTTAGCTTTTGCCAAGAAGCTGGCCAACGGCGCTGGTGATAACCCAAGGAGATTGTTGGTGATTCCCAGGTGTAAAATCGTAAGACTGATGGCTGTTTTCCCGCTTGCTGCTGCTCTAAGAGCCACTGATCAATTGCCATTTGTAGTGACCCTGACACCTGCAACAGCGGAATTAAACGCCAAGATGAGGAAAAATTTTGGCTCGAGCTGTTTTGACTCACTCTCAATTTCCAAAATCTCAAATCAGATGGTAAATTTTTATATATTTAAATTGCATATTTTTTAAATAAAAAACAATTCAACAAAACTTTTCCATCGTTTACTAATATCCTCATCCCCTAATTAATCTCAACTAGCAACTAAGATGCTTCGGAGTTAACTTGGAAAATCTTTTGGTCTCTGCCACAGGTTTCTAGAGTGTACTAGAGGTTTAGAGAGATTTTCCGCTATCTGTTAACTGCTCAAGGGGCACCAAACTCAGAAATTAAGGCATCATCATTATCATCAGCAATTGTTGCCACAATAGTAATAGCACGGGCAATTTCTCCAGGCGAAAGTTCTGCTACAGTTCGCGTCGATACTACCACGACTTGGTCATTGATAATGGCAAAACGAGATTCATAGGTCTCGAACCCATTCATTTCTAGAAGCTTGCGCATTAACTGAGGTTCATTTCTACAGGGTAATTGCAGCACTGATGACCAAACTGTGAAAGTATCATCATCGGTAGTACCTGTAAGTTCCACAAAGACTTTAACACTACCATACTTAAACTTCCAAAGATATCCCTCTTCGGAGTGGCTTACCATGGCGCTGTCGTCTTGTTCAAGACTGGAGATCACAGTTTCAATTTTTTCCACATAGTCGATGTCAGCGACATTCTCAATTAGTTCAGTGGAGACTCTCTCTTCCGATGACAAATCTTGTATAGAAACTGTTTCTGAATTCGGTTGTTGAGTAGTCATAGAAGTTTCTCTTCACTCGTCTTTGGGTTGCTCTAAAACTCAGTATCGCTTCTGAGAGTCATTATTGGCATCTCCCCATCTCCCCATCTCCCCATTTTCCCCTACTCGATTGGATATTTTTTTATTTGGAAGTCCCTGATTAACTTATTACTCAGGATTTCCAAGATCTTCCCTATCCTCCTCTTTGCTATCTTCCTCCTCCAACTTTTCCCGACACTCTTTGTCTTGCTGGCACTCCTCCCACTGCTTATGTTTTTCTAGGAGTTTACCTACTTTTGCCTGAATAACCAGATGTTGCTCTACCCCCTCATAGGCATAACGATTGTAGCCATTACGCTCAATCATAGTTTTCAAATTATTAATTCGCTCCTTCGTTGCTGGGTGTGTTGAGAGCCAAGCAAAGATAGGGCGATTTTTCTCTTGCTCATTCAGGGTAAGCATCAAATTATAAAGTCCATCGGCGGCATAACCTCCTGAAGCTAGAATTCTAGTGCCAAGATCATCTGCCTGACGTTCCATATCCCGACTGTAGTCGAGAACAATGAGATTGGCAGCAGTGCCGCCATAAGGTATATATTGGGTGATATTGGCAATCAAGTTCCCCTCTGTCACTAACTGGAAGCCATGGGATAAAACAGCGTGAGCTAATTCATGGGCGAGTAATCCCGCTAGCTCTGCCTCCGATTTAGTTTCCATAATCGAACCAGCGTTGACAAATACCTTGCCTCCTGGCAGGGCAAAAGCATTGAGGCGATCATCCATGATTACATAAAACTCATACTCAAACTCATCACGCCCTGCCACAGCTGCTAATTTATTTCCTATCCCCCGCACATACTCAAGTACTTCTTCATCTTCCAGCATCGGTATTTGCCGCTGTACCTGCTTGGCGTAGCGGCTGCCCACAGCTGATTCTCCCCGCAACATTAAAGCTGTCGTCTGAATAGCAGAGATTGGACCAAAAAGATTACCTGTAACTACATAGCCGATAGTGCCAGTAATCACATTAGCGATGGCATTACCTCTGAGTTTGCGACGCAGATGAGATTTATGTGACTCCATATACTCATCCGCTAGAGCCTCAAACTCCTCAGCTTGGGGATGCTCCCTATTAAACAAAGCAAACTGACGCGCCTTGAGTGAAGCTTCCAACCATTGTTCTGATTCCCCCATTGCCTCAATGGTTGCTTTTAGCAATTGGGGCTGATTAGGATATAGAGTTGAGGCTCGCTCTAGCACCTGTATAGCTTCGTCAAGCTGCTCATAATCTCTAAGTGCTTGGGCATAGCGCACATAACCAGGAATAAATTGCGGCTCATTTTCTACCAAAAACTTTAGTGGCACTAGAGTTTTGGTTTCCAATTGCTGTTCCAAGCCTTCCCCAGACAAACGCCAGTATACCCCACCAGCTGGTGTCAGTTTTGCTGGGTCGTAAAATGGTTCTAGTTGCTCCTCTACTGCTGCCTCAGCTTCAAAAGCTTCTTTAGCCTCGCGATAAAGTTGCGCTGCAGCTGTAATGTCTCCACTCTGATAAAGTCTGTCAGCTTCAATCAGTTTCTGCTGACGTGCTATTTCTTCAGGGCTAAGCTCCGATTCTTCTGCTTCAGCTTCCTCAGTTATATCTTCGGGTTGGGGAAGATCAATTTCAGCATTCGGCTGTGCTCCTTCTTCTATCTCTTCCCCATTGGGTGTTATAGTCTTTTCTTCCTGGTTAATAACATCAGTTTGAGCATCTGTCTCCGCCTCCTCTGCTGGAATTGGTGCTGTAGTTGTTTCCTCGTTTTCAGTGGTTGGCGGTTGTTGAGTATTTAGAGGTGAGGGATTCTCAACTGGTGTCACATCTGGAATCACAATAGTGTCTGCATTTCCAGATGAGTGAGACTCTTGGGCAATTTCTGGTAAAGCGATCGCTTGCGGATACAATACTGATGATGTTTCCACAAGGTAAATATTATCTACTTTTCCAGGAGTTATCGGCGCAATTGCCTTTGGCGATGCCCCTACAGCCCTTCGGGCATCCTTCGACACAAGAGCGGTCGCTTCAACCTGTAAACTAGGTGTGGGCAGGAGTTCGGAAGTGTTAGAGTTCAGGTTTGCCGACTCAGAGGTTTTGGGAGACTGGGCTAAAGTAACTGAAGGTTCGCCTGATAGTAAGAGCCCTACAGAGATTAGTAGTGAATTCCAGAGTAGTTTCATAGGTTGATATCCAGGAATTATTAAGTAACGTTGAGAATTACATAGGTAGTTTTTAAAAAAGTAACTCAGTTATCCAACTGCGCTCGATTACCCCTAATTCTAGGGTTACTTATAAAATCCGGGATTTTATTCCTCTGTTCCCGGAGTTCATGCAAAATTTATCTTCCAAGAAAATAACCCTGCTATTAGGGACTTCCAAATAAAAAAATATGCAATCGAGCAGGGGGAGATGGGGAGATGGGGAGATGAATTTTCTGCCTCCTGCCTTCTGCCTCCTGCCTCCTGCCTTTGGTGGGGAGATGGGGAGATGGGGAGAAGAATTTTTACTTGGTGTTTCTCTCGTCAATTGGATAATTTATTTCTTGGAGTTCCCTTACAATCCCAGCAGGGCAGAAATTTAGGGGGTTATTTATATTGTCGAGTATCAGCTATCAATCTTATATTATTCCTGAGGAGTTAATAAAAAGTAAGTGAGAACAACTTACTGCAATTTCAATTACTATAAATTGCCATAATATTGAGTTCTTGTAGTTGATCGGCAAACTTCTCCATCCTTTAACGACTCTTCACTCAGCTATTACTGCTTCCAATAATAAACTCGCCCCAAAACGAATAGCATCAGTGCAGGGCAAACCAGTCTCTGCACTTGTCTTTTCAATCATTTCCATAGCTTCTTTCTCATCCAAATGACCAGTATTAAGAGCAATTGCTGCCACCCGTGTGCTAGCAAAGGCACCACCAGCTCTAGCAATTGTCTCATAAAGTTTAATCACCTCTGTTAAAGGCGGAATCGGCACCTGCTCATGATTGCGAATGTGAGTTTGCCCGGCGCGATGTACTAATATCAATGCAGTGGGCTGAGTTCCCCGCAACAATGGTAAAGTTGCTGTCGAACCAGGATGCAGCAGCGAACCTTGCCCCTCAACAATCAACAAGTCGTGATCATTACCAAAGCGCACTATCATTTGCTCTACTGCCCCAGCCGCAAAGTCTACACGCACAGCATCCAAGGGAATACCGTCTCCAGCAATCATTACACCAGCTTGACCAGTTGCAAGGAACTTGGAACGTATTCCCTGTTGCTGGGCAACCCGATGCAACTCCAGACTTGCAGACATTTTACCAACAGCCATATCAGTGCCGACAGTTAAAACGCGGTGACAAGGAAGTAAGCTAGCCTTAGCACTACCCACACTTAAATTCTTAGGCTCTTGACGAATATCCCAAATCCTCTGACCATCTTTGAGTAATACTTGCAACTGGGGATCAGAAGCCATAGGAGTATGCAAGCCGTTAATGACTGATAAACCAGCAGCAACTCCCTGCTTCACCTCCTGCCACCAAGCCTCTGGTAAAGCTCCTCCAGAGGGCGCAATGCCAATTGCCAGTACCTCTGGCTGATAAGCTAGTGCTGAATGCACCGAATCCACAATCGGTGCCTTGCAGGGAATCCCTGTCAGTTTAGAGAGGGACTTACCAGCACATTGCTGATCAATTACTACCACAACTTTTGCTTGAGAGTAGCGTAAAAGTGTCAACCCAGTTTTACCATGGGGACCAAAAATCCCTCCATGCAGCAAGATAGCAAGGCGACAGTCAGTAGTGAGACCCACGGTGTTGCACTCCCAGTCCTGGTAGATTATTAGGCATTAAACGCCCACTTTGTAGATTAGCACCAGTGAAGGGGTCATCTACTAAATTTAGGTGGCTGTCTAAATCTAGATAATCAGCCAAGGGGGAAAGGTGGGATGCTGCTGTATTTGCCAGTGTGCTGTCAGAATAGCAACCGAACATTACCTGTAAGCCACAAGCTTTAGCAGTATGCACCATGCGCATCGCCTCAGTTAAACCCCCTGATTTCATGAGTTTGATGTTAATACCATCTACACTGCCTATAAGTGAGGGAATATCGCGGCTAGTATAACAGCTTTCATCCACAAAAATTGGTAGAGGCGATCGCTGATGAAGTATCGGCAAATCCTGCTCTTGCCCTGGTGCTAAAGGCTGTTCCACATACTTAACTCCTAGACTAGCCAGCCAGTGGCACATCTGTAGAGCTTCTTGCAGACTCCAACCACCATTGGCATCTACACTCAGCAGTGCTTCTGGTGCTTGTTCTCTAACTGCCAAAAGCATTTGTTGATCTGCGGCAATACCTTCTGCTGAACCTAGTTTTACTTTTAGCATGCCTATACCAGTCAGCGGCAACCAGTCGCGCACTCGTTGTCTGGCTCCCTCTGGCGAGTTAATCCCAATTGTTGCAGAAGTTAAAACAATCTGGCTACAGTTCAAACCCCACAGACGCCATAGCGGCATTTGAGCCTGCTTTGCCAGCCAATCGTGTAAAGCCATATCAATGGCAGCCCAAGCCGCTGATGGCAACTCCTTAGATGCTAACAGTTGCTCGATTTCCTGCCGCTGCCAAGGATTAAATTTCTCCAGTATGGGAACAACTAACTCTATAGCCTCCAAGAGAAGTTCAGTATTTTGTCCTGGTTGATTCCCTGTCGAAAAGGGGGATGCTTCTCCCCATCCCTCAATACCCTGTTGCTCAATTCGTAACCAGATATTGGTTGTTTGAGATGTGGTACCACGACTAATGGTTAAGGGAAACCGCTTGTGTACTGTGAAAGTTTCCAGGTGAATACGCATAATTTTAACGTTAGTTAAAAGATTTTACTGGAAATAAACCGATGGTTCCCCAACTCTAAAAGCTGCCCTAGTTGCCATGACCAAATCTTAGAGTTGCCGCTAGAGGTTAGGGCTTGGACTTGTCCAATAAATTACAAATTTCTAGGAGCCAAAAAGGTATCATTATCTTCACAAGATTTTCAATTTTTGAGGTTTGGATTTGAATCCCTAGTTTGATAGTGAATACAATCCTGACAAGGGCCAGATGGGTTAACGGCGCAGCGGATGTAGGCAGAACGAGCATTGAATTTGCAGGTAATGTCTCCGATTAAATAACCAACCCCTTCCAGGTAATGCTGCTCTGGAAGCAATTGATGTCTTGGTAAGGTGCCACTTCCTGACATGTTGATAGTTCTTGCCAGCCTTGCCTGTAATCGTTTCTTAGCTTTGTGTATGATCCATATAGAAAGCAGTGGTAGTGCCAAAACTAAGACAACAAGTAGGATTGCCTTTAACAAAAACATATTCTTTTCCTCTGGAGTGAATCGACTTATGCTCTCACTCAGTGAGCTTTAATAATTTAGGCAAAGCTCCTGTGATCGCTACAACACGCACACCATGACACACCCTTTATGCTTCTGAGTATCTAACTCGATAGTATTAGCATTTTTGAAGAAGAGAACAAAACAAACAAGGAAAGGGTTATAGTGCTTCAAATTTAACCTAAAACCAATCTGCTAGTTCTCCTTCCCTCCCCTCTAGGTTGAACAGAAACTATAATACCGGAAATGCTACAGTAACCAATTTATGGGTTTTTGATAACAAAGGGCAAGGCTTTATCAACCTTACCCTTTATTCTTTTGATTTTTGTAATGATCGCAATAACTTTGATGTAGATTACCCTAGAGGGGTAGCACCTTTGGCGATTGCCCTGCTTTTATGATGCCCGTTAGCGGAGCTTGCCAAAGGCTAGCTAGGACTGTAAGGGCAGCGCCAAAGGCTGATCATCGCACAACTTAGGCAACTATTTGGTAGAATGACTCCCCAGTGATGGTATTTATATCGGGGGTTTGATCAAAACCTCGTGAGATTTCTCTAAACCTAATCTGTTTAGCTTGAAGTGCCGTTTGTAAAAGTTCCATAGCCTGCTGAGGTTTGCCACTACCACAAAAGAATAAATCAGCAGCAAAGTACCCATGCTCTGGCCAGGTGTGTATGGCAATATGAGACTCTGCCAAAGTTGCCGTTGCCGTAACTCCGTGGGGACTAAACTGGTGTACACAAAGATCTATAAGGGTTGCTTCTCCTGCTAAAATCGCATCAATTAGAGCACGGCGAATCCCCTCAGGGTCATTGAGAAGGTCTTGCGGTGCTTCCCATGCGTCAACGACCAGATGAGTTCCCACTTGTTTCATTATGTCAGATTTACTCCACCTGATAAGTCTCAAATATTCCTTTTATAGCACAGCTTTAGAAGTTGTTATCATCACTTTCGAGATTAAGCAACAGGCATTTTGAAAATTTCCTAGTGATCACGTAGTTCTATTTCCAATTTCTCTAAATCCTCTGGCAACAAAATAGTGAATTGTCCACTTATCACTTGCTCATCATCAGTTTGGGTTATTTCTAGCCAATAGGCAAAACGCTTACCTAAGAGGAGTTCACCTTGCTGTAACTCTAAAAGAGGGCGACGCAGCCGCCGCCCTAAATCGGCAATTTCTGAGGAAGGGTAGGCGTAAATCAGTTGCGCCTGCTGATAATCTTGATAGATTGCCAAACCATATATAGTACGCAAAGCTTCCCGGAGCTGCTCAAAAGTAACACCATTAATTTGGTCATATACGGCAACGCGCTCGCTTCTAACAGTCCTTCTATCGCTGGGAGTCTTAACCCTACCTGGCGGCAGCACCGTAGCTTGAAAGCTAAACCGCCGTGCCGGAGTGTCACTTTTATTAACTGATAACCCATCGCCAATGTCTGGTCTTAGGGTAGGATGTGCATTAACCCAAGCAGCAACTTGGTCTGTATTCTCGCCTGGTAGGGCTTTGGCACTAGTTGTCAACAGCAAAAAATAAACAGGAATGAGTATGCCCTTGAGCAAAATGAAGGGCAAAAAATGCTGATTTGTAATTTTTACCTTGTTCAAAGCTAACTCACTGGTCTCATTATTGATTTACAAGCTAGTCACCAATCACCTGCGATCTTGCCTACAAAGTTATTGAGTCAATGGGAGTGAATTGGGATCAGTAGCTTTGGAAACTAACCAATATAACTGTTTTTTTAACTTTTGCAAGTCAGGAGAACGACAGTAGCAGTGAACCGCCGTTGGTCTTGACTATTCAGAGGGACAACCGACAAGTGCCTCTGATACTTTCCAAGCATTCCCTTATAGTTCCCAGAAATCTTGGTGATGGAAACAGTTGTTGAGGACTCATTTGTGACTTCGCTTTTTACTTCTTATAGCACTACGCATTTAGGTAGGTTAGGACATTTCTAAATCCAGCAAACCCTTTGACAGACTGCTATTCCCTGTTCCCTGTTCCCAACGCGTAGCGCTATACCATGATTTGAGACCAGAGACTTAGGACTTACATATCGTACATAAGTACTATAGGAGATTTGGTTATTTCAGCGATTTATCGCTCCTAACACAGCAGAGGCAGTGAGCGAATTAGGGTTAGGGGAAGCGCATGAAACAACTGAATTACTTAATACACAATATGGCTAATTTGTAAAGTGCTTAACTCCTAAGACTTTAAAACTATCTTGATGTGTTCGATTGTGTAGCACTATTCCTCATTTTTGTCTATTAATATTGTTAATTATATTTTGCTCAATAACAACCTATAAAACTAATACTTGAACACATGATTTTTGACAACTACTGTTTCTGTAAACTACTTATGATACAAGAGTTACATGGATAATTTTCCTGCCAAAATCATTGTGGTGAACTACTAATATAAATTTCATAAAAATAATATCAAAATCAATTCTGCCTTGATGTATTTTTTTAATTTATTTTTTTTGTGCAATACCACAATTTTTATTCATGAGTTTTTTATTAGTTTTATAGATTGAATAATCACGACATTAAAGCTATTCTTCTGGAAATAGGATGTTGTAAATTCTCAAGAGTTTATAGTGGGAAATGAGACTTAGTTAAGGCTGAAATTCAAGTTCAGAGGTAAAAAAGTAACTGTTTCTAGCGCATTTATACTCAACAGCAAAGGTATAACATGAATAAGCCATACTCGATAACCTTTTTATCTAATACTTTCGACACCGTCACATTCCAATACACTTGCCCTGATAACCCTTTTGAACAATGGGAGTGGTGGGCATTATACAAAGGTTCAGTTCCCGAATATAAAGATCTAGAACAATACCTCACCTGGGGCTGGATTTGCCCAGAGCAAAAAGGGTGTGAGTCAAGTGGAACTAAAACCGTCAATCTCAGAGAGTTATCAAATGGAGACACTTATTCTCTGGTGCTGTTCAAATGGAAATGGGATGTGGTAGATTCTCAGGAATTTACGGTAGAACTCCAGTACGAATTAAAACGGCAAGTCCTCTGTCTCAATCGGCTTTGTGATAGTCTTTTCAGTGCAAATAATGTAGAGGCAAACAAAGATACTGAGAGAAATTTGAATAATCGTGCTATTAAGAAATTAACCGATTTCTTTGCTGACCCTAAAGTCCAACAATTAATCGGACAATGGACATTAGTTTGGGGTCCGGTTATTTATCATAAGTATCCAGATTCAAAAGCAAAACGAGACAACCTGATGTATGTTGTCCAGAAACACAACACTAGCCAGTATGCAATTGCGATCGCTGGCACTAGTTCAGCATATGGATGGTTGGAAGAAGATTTTACAGTCAATCAGTTAGAAGATTGGGCTACATTTCTCGAAAGTGCATCTCTTGAAAATAAACCGTTGGATAATTACGAGGATCTAAGGGGTACTAAAATTTCTCATGGTACCAGCATAGGACTGGGTATCTTGATGAACCAAATGAAATATGATGGGCGAACCCTAATCGGGTGGATCCACAACGAGATGAAAAAGTATCCTCAAGAGGAGGTAGAAATAATCGTCACTGGCCACAGCCTAGGTGGAGCACTATCGCCTAGTCTAGCTTTGGCTCTAATTGATTTACAACAACAATGGAACCCCACATATAATGCCAAAGTATTTGCTTTGCCGACAGCAGGAGCAACTGCTGGCAATCGAGAGTTTGCTCTGCATTACAACTCAAAGCTGGAAAAATCAAGTCTAGACAAACTAGGTGCCAATCGCATCTGGAATCAAATCGATATGGTACCCCATGCTTGGGAAACAGATATGCTGGAAAAAGTTCCTAACCTTTACCAAAAATATGATCTAGATAGCAATTTTCTACTCCATCTGGCTGTAGGGATAGCCTATGATGACAGCATTGATTTTTTGAGGGAATCGAAAATCGATTGGCACCACATTTTATCTTCTCTTTCAAAAGTTTTGAATTTCCAAGAATTATTTACTCGGATTTTTCACGAAAACAGCCCATATGAGCAAATTTGTAAAAACACAGCTCTATCTTTCTTGGGAGAATTTCAAAAAGACGAAGCCAAAAAGCAAGCTACCAAGATCCTCAACAACCGAAAAGATATCCCAACAACAACGGAAATTTTATCCGAGACCAAAATACTCACCAATATTTTGCTAAAAGTTCACGGCAAGCCAGAACAAATGGACAAGGATAAATTGAAGTCAGACCTTGAAAATCTGTTTCTTTATCCAGCTCTGGAAGTAATTAAGTCTGGTGATGACAGTAATTGGGAGAAAACAGTTGATAATTCAGTTAAAGAACTGCTTCACAAGCATCCATCTCTCAAATCAGGAATATTTACGGGTATTGAAGAATTGGCTCTAGAAAAAGTCTTACTTGGATTACCTGTATTATTGACCTTCTTGTTCCAAGCCGGGTATCAGCATGTACCAGCCTACGTACAGTACTACAACATTTCAGATTACATGGATCAGCTCAAAGAACATGGCATTGTAGAAGAAGATTAGATTTCTTTGATTTAGGGGATTCAAACCCTTGCTCCTTTAAGTCGCCAGAAGGCTTTCCGACGAGAGGGCAGAAAGTTCCTTCTACCTTCTGCCTTTCCCATTGCATATTTCCGAAGTATAAGGCGCATTAAGCCTTAAGGTAAGGCGAATCTCTCTCTAATGTAGATAAACAGTAAAATCACCAAGGTGTAACATGAACAAGCCATACTCGATAACCTATTTTTCTCACACTGCTAACACCGTCACTTTTCAATACACTTGCCCAGATAACCCCGCCGAACAATGGGAATGGTGGGCATTATATAAAGGTTCAGTTCCAGAATATAAAGACTTGGAAAAATACCTCACATGGGGCTGGATTTGTCCAGAGAAAAAAGGGTGTAAATCTAGTGGAACTAAAACCGTAGATGTGGGAAATTTAACCATTGGGGAAACCTACTCACTGGCACTATTTAAATGGAGATGGGAGGTTGTAGGTTTTGAGGGATTTACAGTAGAAACTCCGTTCAATTTACGACGACAAGTGCTGTGGCTCAGTGGAGTTTGTGATAGTTTATTGAGTCAAGACATAGAAACTGATGCAGGTATTTCAGAGCAACTGCAACAAAAAATTCAGACAAAGTTAAATCAAGTTTTTGCTAATTCTCAACTCAAAGAATTAGTGGGACAATGGGACATGCTCTGGGGACCTATTATTTATCAGAGTCAAATATCACAGCAGCACAAATGTGACCACCTCATGTATGTGGTTCAAAAACCCAATACAACCCAATGTATCATTACTATTGCTGGCAAGAGTTCAGATTATCGCTGGTTCAGTGAAAACTTTGAAGATTGGGCTACCTGCCTCAAGAGTTTATCCATGAATCAAGGGAGTATACCCAAAGATATAGATGACATTTATATCTATAAAGGGGCTAGTATCGGACTCAATATCTTGATGAATCAGATGACTTATGAGGGACAAACACTCCTATCTTGGCTGCAAAGCTATACCGAGAAGTCTCCTCAAAAAGAGATGGAGATTATTGTCACAGGTCATGAACACGGAGGGGTATTATCAGCTAGTCTCGCCTTAGCGCTAGTTGAGCTACAGCAACAGTGGAACCACCAAGGTAACGCTAAAGTATTTGCCTTGTCTACAGGAGGAGTAACTGCTGGCAATCGGAAGTTTGCCGAACGATATCACGAAAAGCTGGAAATTCCGAGCTTGAAAAAGCTGCCAAAGGAACCTCTGCAAACCCAGCTCAAAGAATTACCATCTCAATTGCAGGCTAAATACTACTCTTATGAACCGAGCCAACCGAAGGAAGAGCAATTTCCAGAGTTAAAAATCCCCCGCTATAATCCCCAATCTTACCCTTTTGGCGTTTGCTTCTCCGGTGGCGGAACCCGCTCGTTATCTGCTTCCATTGGTCAAATGCGTGCCTTGAAGGAGTTAGGTTTACTAGATAATGCAGTAGGGGCAATTTCCGGTGTATCTGGTGGCTCATGGTTCAGTGTCATGGCTAGTTATGCTCCTGAAGATATCGACGATAGCACTCTACTCGGACCAGTAATACCACCAAATCAGCTCACGCCAGAGAATACCAAGGCTATGGACGAGTTTTTTATGGGGTTGCCAGTTACTAAAATGACTGGTAAGAAAGCATTACCTCTGCTCGAGGACGATGAAAAGTTAGATAAGTCAGAGGGGAGATCAATTCACTATGTCTATTCTCAACTCCTCAATTCTCTACTGCTGAAGAAATTTAACCTCGACAAGCCCAAGTTCTTTTCTTTAGATGAGAACTCTGTTAAGCAGATCACTGATCGCAATCCAGGGCTCAGCAGTGATGACTTTTACACCATGCGCTCTAATCGACCTTACTTGTACGTTGGTACATGTCTTGTATACCAAGAAGATGATTTTTTGCAATACTTGAACCGCCATTTGGGTAATCCTCTAGTACTAAAGCGTTTTGAATACAATCCCCTTTATGTGGGCATGCCACAAAATTATCAAGGAGATAAACTTCATGACTGCCAGGTTGGTGGTGGCTTCTTGGAAACTTTTGCCTTTGGTTCACTCGAACCTAACACCTCTAACAATGCTGAGGAGAATACTGTGACAGTACCAACTCCTAAGTATCCATTTACGTTGTCTGATGCCATGGCTAGTAGCGGTGCTGCTCCAGGATATTGGAATCCCATACTCGATGCTTATCCATGGATTTATCCATTGCTGCCTTATATTTACCCATTGCTGCCATCTTCGGTGAAATCCTGGCTCAATATTGATCCGAGTGATTTACCATCCTCTCTAGAAGTTTTTCCGAAGTTCAATTATTGGCCAATCTTCAATATTGGCAAAGAACAAGCGAAACCTTACCGCTTTCTTGATGGGGCAGGTTTGGAAAATACTGGTATTATCCCTCTACTCTTTCGTCAATACCCAGTGATTTTAGTTTTCTCCAATACCTCTATTAAAATTGACCATCAAGATAAAAATGGTAAACCCGATACAGTTAATGCTGTTGATGGAATTAGTGAGGACATTGCTCGCTTATTTGGTCACAAAGGTGATTTGCCTACCTTCTGCGACTTGGGAAATTGGCTCGGTAAAGCGGAATTGGATTTAGATATTCAAATTTTTCCCAAGGAGAAATTTCAAGCCCTAGCCGAAGGCTTAAAACAGAAAAAAGCAAACAAGGAACCGATTTACTTTAAGGATACCTATACAATTAAGCCAGACAATCCGTTTGGTATTCCATCCTATGAAGTGACAGTGGTGTGGTTTTACCTCGAACAGAATGAAGAATGGGAAGATAAGCTTCCAAAAAACATACAGCAAAAGCTTCCTGATGACTTCCCTAATTACAGTAATGCCGCTCAGGACTCAGCTTCGGATAAGCAACATAAAGTTATACCCTTTTTAGACTTGAGTCCTGAAGAGGTAAATCTTTTAGCACACATGACTTGTCAGACGGTATTGGATGCCAAAGACACGTTAGAAGAACTCAAAAACCAGTTCAAGAGGTAACTATTACTCCATCTTGGGTTCCGCAATTCCCCTACGAGCAAAACCTTCGGGCTATGGTTGTAGGGGAATCGCGTTTCCAGTAAGTAGAAAATTACGTTGGTACTATTTGATATTTTGTCCATCACTACCATGCATCATTACTTGTTTAGCACTACCTGCGTAAGTTTTATAATTGTGGCGTTAATCTCTGTCATTAAGCAGATGATTTCTAAATAAGATTTAGACAATACAGAAGTTCCAGCTATTGAGCTAAGATAGTATTAGTGTTGAGTTTATTCCTTAAGTTTAAAGCTGGCTTGAAACTTTCTGCCTCAAAAATTTAGCAATTAATCACCCTCAAAGGAACCTTGCATCTACTCCTCGCAAATTACCACGTCTTCTAGAGCATGAAATTAAAGCTAAGATATTTGATTTTAGCGATTATATTGGGAGTAAGTCTCTGGTGGGGATTATCAAGTCCCAGACAAGCCGCCAGTTTACCTAGCGACGCGAAAGTAATACACCTCCTAAATCGTCTCAGTTTTGGTCAAGCTCCTGGGGATATCCAACAACTCAAATCTATGGGCATTGAAGCCTACATCCAATCTCAGTTATCACCAGAATCCATTGCCCAACCACCACAGCTCCAGCGACAGCTCAATCAGTTGTCAACTCTGCAACTAGATCCAGTTGAGCTATTTAGAGAATATGACCCCAAGCAACAGTTTAAAGGAAAAAAGCCCACCGAGGAAGAGCGCAAGATGGCAGGTAAGCAAGCGCAACTGCCGAAACAACAGGCAGTAGAAGCACGTTTACTCAGAGCAGTTACTAGCCCCCGACAACTTCAAGAATTGATGGTAAACTTCTGGTTTAACCACTTCAACGTTTTTGCTCAGAAGGGACTAACTCGACTTTGGGTAGGAGCATATGAACAGCAAACAATTCGACCATTAGCTCTAGGTAACTTTCGAGATTTATTAGGAGCTACTGCTCGTCATCCGGCGATGTTATTTTATCTCGATAACTGGCAGAATACAGCACCAGATAGTCCTGGCGCACGGGGCAGATTCCGGGGTTTAAATGAGAATTATGCCCGAGAATTAATGGAACTTCATACTTTAGGAGTAGATGGTGGCTATACTCAAAAAGATGTTATGACCTTGGCTCAGATCTTAACTGGTTGGGGACTAGACCGCAACGGTGAGCGTGGTGATGGTAGCGGTTTTTATTTTGATAGTAAGCGCCATGATTACAGCGATAAAGTTTTCCTTGGTACTCCAATTAAAGGCAGTGGCATTACCGAAGTAGAGCAAGCCTTAGATATTTTAGCTAGCCATAAATCTACCGCCCGTCACATCAGTTATAAATTGGCTCAATACTTTGTTGCTGATCAACCGCCAGTTAGCTTAGTAGATAATTTAACTCAGCGTTTCTTGGCAACAGATGGTGAAATTAGTGCAGTTTTAGAAACTCTCTTCCAAAGTCCTGAATTTTGGGACAGTAAATATTATGGTAGCAAATTTAAGACTCCCTATGAGTATGTTATTTCTGCCGTGCGAGCCACTGGCACAGAAGAACCCAATTTAAAAGCCATTTCTGGTATTTTAAATCAATTAGGAATGCCTATCTACGGCTGTCGAACTCCTAATGGCTATCAAAATACCCAACAAACTTGGCTCAATCCTGATGCTATGCTGCGCCGAGTTAGCTTTGCAACTTCCTTAGCAAGTGGTCGTTTAAATAAAAGTGAACCTGTTAACCCTGTTCAACTAAGTCAAACCCTAGGAAACAATTTTTCTGCTCACACTCAAAAGGTAATCAACACTAATTCCAATAAATTACATGCAGCCTTAATTCTAGGCAGTCCAGAGATGATGCACAAATAAAGAGGTGTGGGAAGAGGAAGAAGGATAGAATTCACTGTTCATGGTTCATAGTTCATTGTTGATTATTCATTGGGTTTGTATACCACCAATGTCGAATACAAACCCAATTAACCATGAACCCCAACTTAGTAAACTACTATCACCATTCAAAATGAATAGAAGAAAATTTATACAACTAGCTAGCCTGATAGCTACCTCAGGTATTGTTTCCATTGGTACTCATGGTTGGGCAGCTAAAGGATTTGCCCAAACTAAGAATCGTAAAAGGTTAATTGTTATCTTCCTACGCGGTGGGATAGACGGACTAAATGTAGTTGTCCCTTACCGAGAAGCTGCTTATTATGAAGCTAGACCAAGAATTGCTATTCCTGCACCAACAGAGCAAGGGGGAGCTCTAGATTTGGATGGTCATTTTGGTTTGCATCCAGCTTTAGCTGACCTCATGCCTTTATGGCAGCAGGGAACTTTAGCCTTTATCCATGCTAGCGGCTCACCGGATCCTACTCGCTCACATTTCGACGCCCAAGACTATATCGAAAATGGCACTCCTGGTGTTAAAACAACTCAAGAGGGTTGGATGAATCGGTTATTAGCAACTATTCCCAAAGGAAGACCAACCCAAGCAGTCAATATGGGAGGAACAACGCCGCGTATTTTATTAGGTAAAATGCCAGTGGCAAACCTACCTATGGGCAGAATTTCTAACCGTTCCTTGCCTGTTGACCGTCCTTTAATTAATGCTGCTTTTGATAGCCTTTATAGTGGAAGTGATCAGCTTAGTCTTGCTTATCGAGAAGGTCGTCAAGCACGGGAGATATTGTTAGCTGAATTAGCATCAGAAATGAAAAAAGCTGACAGAGGAGCACCACCCCCTGCTAAATTTGTCAGAGATAGTCGCAAACTTGCCCGGCTAATGGTAGGTGATGCTAAGACACAATTGGCTTTTCTGGCTTTGGGAGGTTGGGATACCCACGTCAACCAGGGAAGTAGTAAAGGTCAATTAGCTGGTAAACTCAAGCAGTTGGGACAAGGCTTGGCTAATCTTGTTAAAGAGTTAGGTTCTGTTTACTCGGATACTGCGATTGTTGTGATCTCAGAATTTGGTCGCACTTTCCGAGAAAATGGCAATGCTGGTACCGATCACGGACATGGTAATGCGATTTGGCTCTTAGGTGGTTCAATTCGCGGTGGGGAAGTTTATGGGGAATGGCCTGGCTTAGCTGATTCTCAGTTGTTTCAGGGGCGTGATCTTGAGATTACCACCGATTTCCGCGAAGTTCTTGCCCCTATTTTGGAGGAACATCTGCAGATTGGAGACTCTAATCTTGCCAAGGTATTTCCTGGCTATATGCCACATCAACGCCTGAGGCTTTTGGCTTGAAAATTCGGCTTTGACATTAACCGCAGTCAGCTTAACATTGTTAATTTTTATTTGCTTTTGACGATCTAAGCTGTTGCGCATTTAAATCATATATTTATTTGATAAGTAGTCGGACATAAATAACAGCCCGAAATTATAGCCCGAATCCAGACTATAGGGAAATCGAGCTGACGAATTTTTATACTCAATGCCAGTTTATCACTTCCGTATTTCCAATACATCTTTGGCAATGTCTGCTCTCCCTTGAGTCAGTTTCGGGCCTTCAAATTATAAACAGAAGGTCAAGCCATGACGACAGGATCAGTAATCTTGAGAAGCTACTAAACCAAAAACCATACCGATAACCCAATTAGTCAATAAGGGGTGCATCTAGCATTGGAACACCTCACCTTCTATACGGTGGGGTTTGCTTTCTGTGTTCATAGGCTTAGGGGGTATTGCCCTCATACCAATCAACCGCAACAAAATCATTGACTAGGTTAGCTAGCAGGCTCTCAGAAGGTGCATCAACCCGCAGGATAATCTTGTATTGATTGCCAAGGTCGCTAATTGAAGGGTAAATTCCATCTGTACCCACACAAGTTTGCGCACTATATCCAACTTGCACGTTCACCTCATAGGTATCTGGTTCCCGATCAATAAGAGAGCCACTTTGAGAGTAAAGCTCAAGATCGTATTCGGTATTTACAGTACCATTATTTTTGAAAGTGACACAGGCTTCAAATTCGTCATCTCCCAACCAATCATCAATCCGTCTAGCGTTAACTGTTACAATCTCACCCGAAACTTTACGTCCATCAAGGGTAATGAACACCTCCCCAAAGTTAGCAACTGCTCGATAGTAATAGTCCGCGATCGCTTTACAATAACTAACGTTGCTGCCTGAATAGTCCCGTTCGCAAATTGCGTACATATCCTGCTGGAAACGTCGGTCACACCCAGCCTGATCGATGTTTACATCTGAGTAGCAAAGATCGTGGCGATTACAGGCCTCAGTAAAAGGACCGTCTGGTATCAGAAAGTCGAAGTTCTGAGGACCGCAGCCATTTGCTTGAGCAATAGCTGGTGGGGCAATCCAAAAAGAAAACAACAGACAAATAGCAATGGTAAGTGTTAATAGTTTACTCTTCATTGAGCAATTCATTAGTTAGAATTACTATATTCTTTCATCAAATTTCTCCGGAGGCACTACCTCCATTACCGAATTCAGAGATAGGAGTAGAGGAGACAGCGATCGCATTCTGGAATCTTGGGCATAGCAATACTTGGAAGCTCTAACTTTAAGAAAGCCCAAAAGAAGCGATTGGCGCGGTAGCGCCAGCGCCTGCATGCGATCGCATCTAATACTTGTGCCAACCTGGCTTAGTTTAGCGCCTATTTCTGCCGACACTCGAATGTCATCTGTTGCATTGAATCAATAAGTCTTACATGTTCTCAAGCTTCAAAAGGTAACTTTTTGTTACTGGCTCCCTCAAATGGGGGAAAAGTAACGATGCTGACATGAAGTGCCAAATTAATCTCAATGCCTTACAGAGCAATGCTTTTAGCTTTTACTGACTTGGAGGGAGAACTTTACCTATAGCGCTGCGCGCTGGTGTGTTTACAAATACTGAAAGGCTGCATCCGCCGCTTTGTGGACATCAAAATTATACTTAGGCAACTCTTTTCTAATCGCTGTTTTGACTTTGTGCCACCAGTGTTCAATTGAACACTGGTGGCACAAAGTCAAAACAGCGATTAGAAAAGAGTTGCCTAAGTATAATTTTGATGTCCACAAAGCGGCGGATGCAGCCTTTCAGTATTTGTAAACACACCAGCGCGCAGCGCTATAAGTCCTTGGATTCCCGTAGGGACAGAGTTAAACCCCAATCAATTGGTAGTTGTTGATGACAACGACATTGCTCAATTACACGATATGGCTCTCTATCGGCAAAGTCGAGTCAAACTTTTAGATGAGATGAAAAAAGTCGATACAGATAAGGGAGCATTTTTCAATGTAGAAGCTTTGCCTGTGGGTAGCATTTTAGTTTTTCCCCTAGCTCTAAAACAAAAGGGGTGGAAACCTTTTAAAGATTCTCAAGCTTATCGCCAAGAACTCTATTTTGGTGGTTTGGAATCTATTGGGTTTGGTCGCTCTCAAGTGACTCTAGCTGGAGAAGCTTTGAACACATCCGAAGCTGAAACTCAGAAACAGGAGGTCAACAGTTAATGGCTTGGAAATCCTATTCCACAACAGGTACAGCTAATATCGACCAAACGGCACAAAAGTTGGTTTTAAATGCCAAAAAACGTAATCGAGACTCCCTTAATCAAGGGTTTAAAATGCGAGAAAACGTTGCCTATGGCTTAGAACGCTTTTGGGGCGAGCATTTACGGCTGCAAATTAGAGAAACGGAAAAATCTCTCTATTGGAAAGAAACTTGGGATGCTTTAGTCGAGATTATGAGTAATGCTGGGATTCCAGTTCCCAACAATACTGTTGATGTTAACGATACTCCAGCAGTTGAAGAAATGGCGCATCAATTATGGCAAATTAGCCGAGAAGACCAACGTCTGATTTTAGCTGTGTTGAGTCAGTTGTGTGATGCTATAGTTTGGTGGACGCAACGCTATAAAGGAACCTCTTCATCGACTTAGGTTAGTAATCGAGAGTTTTGAACAATCCTCATGTCTAATATTCCCGCCCCAGAGCAGAAAATACCTCGTATGTTTCGCGCCCAAATAAAAGGGCGATCGCAACTTCAATTTATTTCTAAGCAAGCTCAACAAACAGATAGTGAACGTTGGGTTGCCGAATGGATTGAACGGGTAGAAACTCAACCGCCATCCTTTGGCGAGGATGTTCAAACCCAGACTTATACTTTTTCTTGGCGATTTGTTACTAATGGGGGACAGGATGAAGGAATTATTCGCCCAGTGATGGGAGCTTACGGTTTGCCCTTCTATCCTGGCAGCTCGATGAAGGGTGCTTTTTGTCAAGTTTGCACTCGTCAACAACGAGAACGTTATCGATTGACAAAAAGTGGAGAGCAACCCAGTTTACTGCGTTTTCATGGGGGCTATCCCGTCAACGATTGGACTCAAAATCTACTTGATATTGTCCATCCGCAGCAAGGATGGCAGGTGAAAACTACCGATACTGGCTCTAAACCTTCTGGAGAAAGTGGTTATGCTCTGGTTTCCCTTTATCAACCTACCTTTGAATTTGGGATTTCTAGCTTACTAGCTGATATTAACTGGGATGAAGTCTGGACAATTTGGGAAAAAGCTTTAGGTTTTGGGATTGGCTGCCGCGTTAGTAGTGGTTATGGTTTGCCGAAAGCTCGTTTGCAGGGAGGGGAAGAGCAAGAAATTCCTGTTCAAGGAGAATTGCTTTATAAATGCTATCTGAGTGGACAGGGACAAGCTCCTCAGCTACTCGATAATCAAGAGGGAGAATTTCGTCCCAATATTTTTAGAGGTGCTTTGCGGGGTCATGCCTTACGCATTTTTGGCGGTTTAGCTGAGGATGAAACTGCCGAAGATTTAGTTGATACTTTGTTTGGTGGTGTTCGAGGGGAGGGTAAACAGGGGTTGTTAGCGATCGCTTTTAAACCTTCCCATTTAGACATTGATGAATTTTCTCAAGGCTATGATGAGCCTACTTATGAGGTTACGGGTGAACTGCGTTGGTTGTTAACTCAACCTCTAGCTGAAGCACAGCAGCAATGTTTAAAAAAGCTTGTTCGTGAGTTGATGCTTTTTGCGATGTTATTTGGAGGGTTTGGTAAATCCTGGCGACGGGCAGATCATCGAGATTTTTATGAGCAATATTACCAACAAAGACAACAAAAACCGTTAATTGGTTGTCATTGGCAATGGCACGGAAGGTCGTTGGTTGAAGCTAGTCGAGTTAGAAGTTTAAAGCAGGTTGGGCAGTTTATTGAAAGCCTGCGCCAGACGGCTCAAGTGTGGATGAATTTGCAAGGAGTTGAGTATAATCCCGAGCTTCATGCCACTTGGCGGGAAATCTGGCATCCCGATAACGTCCAGGTTTGGGGACGGATTGCAGAAGATCAGCATGATTGTTTAGGGATTCAATGGTTTCATCAACCTTATCAATTGCGTGAGCGTATCCTTGAACAGCCTGAGCTTAGCATTAAACGCTCATCCCTGACTGGTTCTATCTCTCAAGTCGGTCGGATTTGGCATCGGATGTATCCCCTGGTTATGGTTGTCCCTAATCCTCAAGACCCAAAAGGGAAAAAACGTGTACGTAAAACACCTCGATATCTGGAATTATTAACTATTTTTCCGGACAGTTTTCCCGAATGTCAGGATTTTTTAGATTTTCTTGCCCAGAAAGCTGAAATTACCTCTTCGCACAACCCTTTTCAACGGCTTTGGTTAGCTTAATGTAATTCCTCGCTGGTGAACCGATACCACTGGCTTCCATCGCCCAAAACCTATTTTTTTCTTTGATTTTTTGAACTAAGAACCCCACCCGGATGATGTCTGGATGGGGTTTTTCGTTCAATTAATCCGATTTAACCCAATCGGTAGGGTCGCTGGCATTAATTCTGGTGAGACTGCAGCAAACAACGTTTCCAACTAATCCGATTTAACCCAATCGGTAGGGTAAAGTTTTTCCAGGCTTCTGATGCGAGTAGCACAGAAGTTTCCAACTAATCCGATTTAACCCAATCGGTAGGGACTCGATGCACAATATCAGGTTGATAGCGAAACATTGTAGTTTCCAACTAATCCGATTTAACCCAATCGGTAGGGCACAGCCGCCAGATTCATGATAGTAAAGGTTCTATCATCAAATAGTGTTTCCAACTAATCCGATTTAACCCAATCGGTAGGGCGTTGACGAGAGAATATTACGCATACGCGCTAACCACAGAGTTTCCAACTAATCCGATTTAACCCAATCGGTAGGGAATGCAGAGAAAAAGCGCCCAGCCTTTGACTACTTTGAGGTTTCCAACTAATCCGATTTAACCCAATCGGTAGGGTTTTTTTTGACATCTCCTTGCAGGTTGTCCTTTCTGATAGTTTCCAACTAATCCGATTTAACCCAATCGGTAGGGTGCTGTTGTTGCTATCTCCGAGCCTGCGCACGCGTTTCCAACTAATCCGATTTAACCCAATCGGTAGGGAGACAGGAACTATGCACAAAAAAAGCACACTGCAAGTTTCCAACTAATCCGATTTAACCCAATCGGTAGGGTCTTACTCCAGCACAGGCAAATGCTCTTCTATGGGGTTTCCAACTAATCCGATTTAACCCAATCGGTAGGGACTGTTTCATCAAATCCTATGGAAAACTATAGGATTATTTTGTTTCCAACTAATCCGATTTAACCCAATCGGTAGGGTAAGGGGGCTTATGACTTCCTGTTAACATATGAAGTTTCCAACTAATCCGATTTAACCCAATCGGTAGGGCTCAGTCTTCTGAGCCTGACGAGTTAATTAATGGTTTCCAACTAATCCGATTTAACCCAATCGGTAGGGAAAAAGATAGGTTTAAGACTCGCGTCTTTTTCCAATCTCCAGTTTCCAACTAATCCGATTTAACCCAATCGGTAGGGGTTCTTCCGCTAACTGTTATGGTGAAGCAAGCTCTCTTGTGTTTCCAACTAATCCGATTTAACCCAATCGGTAGGGTGTTCACCTAATTCTATTGAGGACTAAAAATCTCATGCTTCAGTTTCCAACTAATCCGATTTAACCCAATCGGTAGGGCCTGCACACGCATGCTCTGGTGACTGGCAAGATCCAAAAGTTTCCAACTAATCCGATTTAACCCAATCGGTAGGGAAGCTCCGCCCACTCATCACTAAGCAACAGTGGTTTCCAACTAATCCGATTTAACCCAATCGGTAGGGCTTGGGTTGATTTCGATCCAAAGTCCTCTGTAAGTATGGTTTCCAACTAATCCGATTTAACCCAATCGGTAGGGGTTTCTTTGTTGCCCCACCGATAATAATCATTGCAAGTTTCCAACTAATCCGATTTAACCCAATCGGTAGGGAGTTCGTCGAGGAGACCTTGCCCTGTAAGGGTTACAGCCACCAAATCGACACACCTGTAAAAACTCTAACATATCCTCTCCAAAATTGAGGCAAACACATCCCTCAAACCCTTGTCCTGTAAAGCATCGACACACTTCAACGAAAAATATGGGGTTTCGGCGAATCGCCGAGGTGTGTAGATGAAGACCTGAAAATTGACCTCTAACCAATATACCATAATGTTTTTGACGAGTTAAGCTGTCAACCTCTCGATGGGGTACGAATAATGTATGTATTACCGGAGAAATGCGATTGACCAGAGCTAGTGCCTGCATGCGATCGCCTTTGGCGCTACCCCTTGGGTAATCGCTTCGCGCTAGCCCGAAGGGCTAATGGCACATGCGCAAAGTCACTTCAGGCAAGGGTTAGAGAGAATATTGAATGAAATGCTAGTTTTTGCTAATGCAGGCTCTTTTTAGATTTGCTCGAAATCTTGTTCCCCCTCCTGTTGAAAAATCAGCTCTAGATCCCGTCTTCCATAAAGCACACGCACCACCTCAATCCCATTACTCAGTGGAAAGTAAAAAATCAGATACTCCTGAAATGGAAAACTTCGCAGTTGTGGTAATAATTCATCACGAAGTCTTCCCATATAGGGGTTTCTTGCCAGGGATTCCATTTTGGCATAAAGCTTTCGTAGAAACTCTGCTGCCTGCTGTTGGTTACTATGTTCTTCGAGATAATCCCAAATTTCATCTAAATCCCTCTCGGCAAGGGGACGCTTGAAAATTTCGCTCATGCACCATGTTGTGTACTTCGACGTTGACTACTGCGTAGTTGACCTCGAGTGATCACATCTTCGATGTCGAGTGGTGTGGCTGGTCCGCTGTCAACCCCTTTACAAATTTCTGTGCGTAAGGCTTCCTTCTTGAGTTCCTTTAACTCCTTTTCCAGTTGGTGGAAACGGTCAAGCAGATGCTGAAAACTCAGAGCATCTTGGACAATTACAGCCGCTTCTCCGTTAATCGTCAGTACCATTGGTGCCTTAGTCTCTCGGATACGCTCAACGTAGTTACTGGCGTTGCGTTTGAACTCAGTGAGTGAGTGGATATCTTGAAGTTTAATCATCAACTCTAGCCAAATTAGAAACCTTATTAGGACTCTAATTAGATGCTAAAGGCTTCCTGAGCGTTAGTCAATCAACAGCAACATTCAACCTCGAAATGGGAGCTTAGTGTAGCGACATAGAGTATGTAGCTACTTACGTTATCTTATTATCAGAAGATCTCCTAGGTGGCTGTATAATTTTGTTATCACTTATAGCAGTGCGTTCTCGTCTATTTACAGTACAAATGTTCTAAGCAATTGCTCATCAAGGCTCGATTTGTGATTTGTAAACACACCAGTGCGCAGTGCTATAGGTGATTAAATTAACATTGCCCAAATAATGTTTGAGCGAAATGCTGAGTGTTGATTATTCAGAAAGACTTTGTGGAAAACGATGCTGCTTGATCTTTTTCAATTGAGCGCAGAGATTTACTCAGATTTTTCCAAAGTTTTAATGACTTGATAGACTTTTTTTCCATTTTGATGGTAGAAAGTATATTCAAGAGCTTCTCCGGCATTGCCTTGAGGTGGTAAAGTCTTTAACAGAAGAAAACCACCAGTCTGTTTTGACTGATGATAAGGGTGTTCAATTTTATCCTCTGGTAATGGTTTTTTTCCATTACCAGAGTGAGTAGAAGAAGCGTCTACTGTGCCGACACTAAACTCTTCAATGCCAGTAGCTAAATCAAGGGCATGATATCGCCAATGTCTATCCCCTGTTACGATATAAAAATTTTGCTCTAATTGATTCTCAATTAGCCAATCCAAAAATTCATCTCTTTCATGACGGAATCCTTTTAAATTGGCATGATTGTCTCCCTTGCCTTTACTATCGGGACCAATTATGGGTGTGGGAGTGATCAAAACTTTAAAAGTCGCATCACTTTTTAATAAAGAATTTTTCAACCATTGTTTTTGTTGTTGTCCCCAAATACTCTTAGTCGGACTATCTTCCATCTCATTAGGACTACGGTAGTCACGTCCTTCCACTAACCAAATTTGTATGGTTTTATTGAGGCGATAGGTACGATAGGTTTTAGCATTCTTATCTTCTGGAGCAACGACAGGTAATTGTTCTCGAAACATTTCAACCCCAAGCTGATGAGAAGGAGCGTAATCACCAAATGGATCTGAATCATTAACTCGATAGTCATGATCATCTTTTTGCCAATAACTTCCTACTTTAGAAAAGAACTTGACCAGACGAGGTTGACTAAATTGTTCATGATATTTTGTCCTTAGTTCATCTCTGGATTTAGCGATATTACTGGGCATTTTGTCATAGTAAACATTATCTCCTGTAGCAATCAAGTAATCTGGAGCAATTCGCTCTAGTGTTTCAAAAGTTTCATAGCCTAAATGATGTTGTGCTTTAGGGTCATAGATTCTCCATTGAGGGTTATGAAACCAGTCATAATTCATGCAGGATATAATGGCAATTGTCCTACTATTGTAGCTTTCCTTGTCGGCTAAAGTTTTAAATGTACCCACAGAGCCTTGGTGAGTTGTACTTTGATTAACTCCATAGACAAGGCGATAGTAATAACTAGTATTAGGTTCGAGGTTATCAACCTTAACTTTTACAATAAAATCATTTTCAGCATCTGCTCTTAACCAATCAGTAAAATAAGACTGATCAAAATCTTCTTGCTTAGAAATTTCAAAACGAGCAACTCCTTGATGACCAGGTAGTTTACCGTATAACCGCTCTGTCTTGCCCTCAATTCCTGTGAGGGTACTTCCATGAGTCAGGCGAGATTGAAGAATAGCACTAGTGGTGTTAACTTCACCTACTAAATAGCCCATGCCAATATCCAGTTGTCGATTGATTTCTTGTGGAAATACATAGGGTTTTTGGCAGCTAATTATACTGAATGATAAACCCAAAAGGAGGGGTAATAAAACTGGAAAACGACAAGCAAATATGCTCATTTACTAGAATGAGAATAAGCCAAAATTTTGGTGATTTTTTCAGGGTTTCGCTTCTTGCTCTAACTGTTTAGAATCCAGCCCTGACTATCTGGGATTGCAAAGTATCGCTGCTGAAGCTTTTCCTGATAACTTTTTCTATCCCAAGTCTAGAAATCAGGAAAATTCTTGAAGGGAAAAAATTAAGCTATAGCAATTATGTGAAAAAGAAGCTGAGTGTCATTGCCCACATGATGCCTTTGCCATCCCGTCAGGGCAAAGAGCTAAATCATCCTGACCAACGCAGACGACACGAAAACCGATACTGTCGTAGAACAACTCGCTTCTAAAATCGTCATCGCGAGAGGCACAACGACACAAATGAGGAGGGACGCCCCAGGAACCACCCCGTAGCACCTTGCGATCGCGATAAGTGCCTCCTATCCAAGCACTGCCATCGGTGGGTGCCCCATCATAGTTATCATGCCAATCATCTGCACACCACTCCCAGACATTTCCATGGAGATCATATAAGCCAAAGGCATTAGGTGGGAAAATTCCCACCTCTGTGGTTGTTTGCCGATAAACCCCTTTGGGTGCACGAGCGTATCTCCAATTTCCGTTGTAATTTACTAAATCAGTAGTAATTGTTTCACCAAAGTAGAATGGGGTTGTCGTTCCTGCACGACAGGCATATTCCCATTGAGCCTCACTGGGTAAACTATAGCTACGTCCTGTCGTCAATTGAGTGAGCTGCTGACAAAATTCCACCGCTTGATTCGAGTCAACCCCTTGCACAGGGTGTTGAGGTCCTTGGAAGCGAGATGGATTTTGACCCATCAGTTGTTGATACTGCTCCTGGGTGAGTGGTTTCATACCCATAAAAAAAGTTGGCACTGTGACATGGTGCTGTGGGCTTTCTGTTAAAACTCGAGCTTCCTCCCCTGCTGGAGAACCCATTGGAAAAGAACCAGCAGGAATTTCCACCATTTCCAGGCTCACATTATTACCCAAGTCCTCCTTAAAAAACTTAGCTTGTTGCTGACAATTGCCTTGAACTAACTTTCCTGTGGCATCCACCGTCACCGTTTCAAACTCAATGGTCCACAGGGGTAATCCCAATGCAAGTTGTCCTCCTTCGGTAGGAGGAATGTATTTAGGTTGAGCAACAACAATGTGTGGAGGTTCTAAGTTCATCTTAGAGGCTACTACTGCGATCACGAAGCTTCCACCTCCGAGGCCAGCCCACTCCAAAAACTGCTTTCGGTTGATTGCCATTACTTTGCCGTGAGTGAATCCTTACACTTGAGTTACAAATCATTCTGATGAAGCTCAACTCAATAAACCTAATGTCAATAGGCATTTTTGAGTTGTTAGCAATGATTTCTGGGTGAATTTGTGCGAAAGTATAGTCACTCCTCAATCCTAGCTAGCAACTACTGGGTGAGCCCATCTGCGATCAGATTGATCGATGCCGGTTGATGGGGAATTTCCAAAAGCTTCCAATCAACCCCCCTAAAATCTATCTCGTCGAGCTTAATCGTATAGAGCTGCTGCGACTCATAGAATTTGAACGAATAGATTCGCTCACTCAGGTCTTTAACCACGATCCATTGGGTGTAGTCGCTGAGGATCTTGCCTACTTTTGAGTGAAAGCGCGCTGTTCCTTTTGGGATATCAACAGTATTGAGGATGTGAAAGGCGAGGGTGGTAGCATCTTCCAAAGAAGGAACCGCAAAAGAGTAATTGCTCATCATGGTTACGCGCACAAATCGGCTGGGAGGCGTGGAGCTTCCGGGCAACAAGGTAAAGCCGGAACCATGTCCGGTTTGTTCGACAGCTAGATCACCGAGCTTGACCGGTCCTGCGTCCCAAGGTGTAATCCCGACATAATTGCGTAAATTTTGCAAATGCCAGTCGAAGGGCGGGTCATTGGTAAGCACACCAACAGGGTTGTCGTGAATCTTGATTTTACCGTCGATGAACTCGATGACGATACTTTTGCCATTGGCGTCATGCACTGGGAAATGCAGTGGTAATAGAGTGCTAAGTAAATTGGGAAAACCAACCTGAACTGTATCACTTTTGAGTGCATCGACCACCTCGTCACAGGTTCCAAAACTGCTCAATACCCACTCTGTGAAATAATCAACAGACAAGCCCTTGGCTCGATCAGTGATCTGTTGGTACTTGGTTCCAGGGAGCCACAACGCGCCCGTTGCTAGCCCAACGCTGTTGATGCCATCAATTGCAATCGGAAGCTCAAGGGCATTCATCCCAACGAAGCCGTATTTGCCAATCCAGGTGTAACCAAATTCACGACCGGATAAATTTTGTTCGTATTTGTAGTTGGAACCGCGTATGATTGGAGAGGAGCGAAGATCCTCAGCAAATTCCATGCTGCGACCATTGACGAAGCCGAGCTTGCCAGCTTGGCACTCCTGGCTTGTCTTTACTAAGAAATTTGTACACATTGGGGCTCCTTGGAAATTCCAATTTAAGTGTAATTATTGCTCCAAACCCTTGATTTACTATTCGTCTTGGACTTTGGGCAAAGTGTGACCTTCTGTCTTGAGTCTGTACGCTTTGAAGACGATTCGACAGAGCAAATTCTGAATTTTTCGAGTTAGAGACCGTTTTTTTTCAAAATACAGGCTAATACACTTTAGGGCTTGTGATCATAAAAAAACTTGTAACAACCTAGATAGGAAAAAGCAACAGAGTAGGGCCTAGTGTGTTTTTGTTGCTTATGATAACCTGTATCGGAAAATTGACAGGCTCCGGTGTAGGGTGTTTCAGTAGTTGATCGAAGAAGGGCAACTTGTTGGCAAGATTGACTCTATTGCGGCTTGAGTAAATTAAAATAATTCTAGGCATCGAGCAAGCAGGCGAGCAAGGCACAGAGAAACCCAACACCAATTTCGCGATGAACCAGGATGTGCTCAAGCTATATGAACCTATCAACATCCTCAAACAGGTGGATGAAAATATTTGGATCGTTGATGGTCCAATCGTACAGATGACAATGTATGGAGTCACTATTCCCTTCCCCACACGGATGACGATTGTGCGATTGAGCAACGGTGAGCTATGGTGTCATTCACCAACACAACTGACCCTCGAACTCATTGGGCAAATAAACTCTGTCGGCTCAGTGGCCCATCTGATTTCACCCAACAAAATTCACTACGTTCACATTAACAGCTGGGCTGTGGCTTATCCAGAAGCCACAACATGGGCATCACCAGGTGTGCGCGCTCGTGCAGCACAGCAGAAAATTGAAGTTAGTTTTGATGGCGATTTGGAAGATGAGCCACCAGCTCAATGGGTCGAAGATCTAGACCAATTAATCTTTCGTGGCAGTCGATTCATGGATGAAGTGGTATTTTTCCACCGCCAGAGTCGGACCTTAATCGTGACGGATCTCATCGAAAACTTTGAAGCCGACAAAGTGAGTAAGAGGTTTGGTTGGCTACTTCAGCTAGTGGGTGTTGTTGACCCTGACGGAAAAACCCCATGGGATTTGCGAATGACATTTTGGGGACAAAAGGAGCACGCCCGTAGCTGCTTAAAGCGAATGCTGGAGTGGAAACCTCAAAAAGTTATCCTCGCCCACGGTCGCTGGTACGAGAATAATGGTACTGCTGAGTTGCGCCGAGCTTTTCGCTGGCTGGAATAACTTTGAGGCTACAGCCGGCATTCGACTTGAGTACAGCGCAATAGTGGGATTCCACGTTATCGGACATTTGTGGAATGGCGGTGGGAGGGAGTGTACGTTACCACATAGTGGTTTGGTCGGCTTCAGAGGGTGCATCTGCCATCTCAGTTGCCGCCAAAATCTCTTGGAAATGGAAACGACAGCTTGCAGCTAAGCAGAGTTGATCACCATGACGCAAAGGACGAAAAGACGGGCGTCGATAATTAATAGGGCTGCCATTAACAAAAGTACCGTTTTTAGAGCCAGTCCAATTCAAAAACTTATAGCGCTGCGCGCTGGTGTGTTTACAAATACTGAAAGGCTGCATCCGCCGCTTTGTGGACATCAAAATTATACTTAGGCAACTCTTTTCTAATCGCTGTTTTGACTTTGTGCCACCAGTGTTCAACCCCAGACATCATCTAGGTGGGGTTTTAGTTTATTTCCAAGATGGTAGATAGTTTCCAACTAATCCAATTTAACCCAATCGGTAGGGGATGCAGGAAAAAGAGTTCTGGCTCGCCCTCCTTGTGTTTCCAACTAATCCGATTTAACCCAATCGGTAGGGATGAAGTAATTGGGAGGGAAAACTGGGAATATGCTTAAGTTTCCAACTAATCCGATTTAACCCAATCGGTAGGGTTCTAAGACCTCAGAGTTGCCACAAAAAATCCTTTTAGATGGTTTCCAACTAATCCGATTTAACCCAATCGGTAGGGGCTAGAAAGCCAGGTTTACAGCTGGAACCAGGAGTTTCCAACTAATCCGATTTAACCCAATCGGTAGGGACTGGGGCTTGGCCTCATTTTGATGTTACTATCCTTGTTTCCAACTAATCCGATTTAACCCAATCGGTAGGGGATTCTATCTTTTCGTAGTATCTTAATCTAAGATAGTTTCCAACTAATCCGATTTAACCCAATCGGTAGGGTATGGAGATGGATATTTGCTATGGGACTTTTGTAAAAGGTTTCCAACTAATCCGATTTAACCCAATCGGTAGGGCTTCATTGATTGGCTTAAGTCAACGGGGCTTCTCACTACGAAGTTTCCAACTAATCCGATTTAACCCAATCGGTAGGGAGTTCGTCGAGGAGCTCTTGCCCTGTAAGGGTTACAGCCGCCAAATCGACGCATCTCCACAAAGTCTAACATATCCTCCTCCAAATTGAGCCCAACTCACAGTTCAAACCCTTGCCCTGTAAGGCATCGACGCATCTCCACGAAAAACATAGGGTTTCGGCGATTTGGTTAGATGCGTCGATGAATATCTGAAAATTACCCTCAACGCTATACTGTATAATACTTTGAGCAGTTAAACTGCCGCCATCTTGATGGAGATCGCCCCGGTTAGTAAAAATATAAAAATACAAACTAGAAATATATGTACTTGTGATAAAAGTAATAGTATTATTTTTTTAATTTTGTAACAATTTACGCCGGAAAAGATACAGGCTCAGGTGTATGGTGTTTTTGTGTTTGTGACAACAAGAGCCGCCAAAGGGAAAGAGTTATGCCTAGTATACTTTTTGGTTTGTGATAACGTGTATCAAAATGTTGAGAAATATAGGTATCAAAATAGCCGAAATTCTCCCTGAGCTGGAACTCAAACCTCAGGGGTGATTGATGCTACTAAATGCCGAGATCATCGAGGTAGGCTTTAATCCTGGTGTCGAGGTCCTCGAGGGCTTGCTCCAAGCCTTGGTAGCTGCTTTTACCTTCGTAAACAGTTCCACCTTGGTCGTAGGCTCGAACAAAAGAGGAAATGACGTCATTTTGCCCAATTTCGATCCAACCGATTTCTTCAACAAAACGGTGGATGTTAGGATATTGCTCCTCAAACATTTTGGACTTTAACATCAGTATGATCTGATTTGCTCCCTTTGGGACAATTCTACAGGGTTAGGGGCAAGAGAGTCTCCTAGGTAGAATTGACTGCTCCAGAGGTTATTCCACCTTAATTGACATTTGTGGAATGGCGGTGGGAGGGAGTGTACGTTACCACATAGTGGTTTGGTCGGCTTCAGAGGGTGCATCTGCCATCTCAGTTGCCGCCAAAATCTCTTGAAAATGGAAACGACAGCTTGCAGCTAAGCAGAGTTGATCACCATGACGCAAAGGACGAAAAGAGGGGCGACGATAATTAATGGGGCGGGCATTAATGTAAGTACCGTTCTTAGAACCAGTCCAATTCAAAAACTTAGCTTGATGAGTGAAAGTGTAACTACCATCAGTAAGAGTCCAACGATTATGCTGAAG
>JAAHHJ010000030.1 GCA_010692425.1 Symploca sp. SIO3C6
AAAGTCGAGGAATGGGCAGAGAAAAACTTTAAATTTACCTAAGTATTTTTACTCAGCAACTGCCTCGATTTAGCGCTCGCCTTGAACTCCCTCAGTCCATGTGACAGTTGAGGGTGCGGAATGTGGGTTGTAGTAGGAGGTAAGGAAAGCGCAACAGATCAAAACAACAGCACATATTATCTAGTTTCCGACCTTACCACTGGCTTGACTGAAGGGGAAAAGTGGTTTGAGGGACGATCTAATAGAAGCTACTTGTTGGCAACTGTGGAGGTAGCAGGTGATCAGGTATGCTACCAAGATAGCCAAAATAATAGTTTGTCTCTGCAATATCCAAGTAGCAGTCCAACTGTAGACTGTCCAGGAGAAAACTTATTATATGATTACATCAAAGAGCAAGAGGCACAAAGTCAAACTCGAGTACCAGACAGTACTAATAATGTAGACAAGATACTGCCGAAGCCTGAAGCACTATTTGATGGTTTCTATAAAGACGCAACTCCTCAATACACGATACCTCAATGCAAGGATAGGAGAGAAAATTTTGCTGATTTATACAAGGATTCAAATGGTCAAGAAGGTTGCCTAACTCCCTCGACATTGTATAGCGATCCGCTTACAAAGAAACGTTACTTCTATTTCGAACAAGATCGTCAAAAGTTTTTCTTAACGGGATCGGAAAACAAGGAGGAAGAAATAGAATACAAAGAACTATATGATGCAACCCGAATTGATAAAATTTCCCGGATAGGAGACTTAGAAGAATGGCATTTGGTCAATAAAACTGGTAGTCCCCACGTATTTCACATACACCAGCTTGATTTCGTAGTGACAGAGGTTGAACTAGATAAAGATCCATGTATTAAGAAAGAACAGGGAAAAACAGTATGCACCTACAATAACTACGAAGTGGAAACAGACCCATGCCCTCAATCTGGGAACGAAGGATATTTGTATAAATTAAAACCCCAGGGGTATCGTGATGTCATCAACTTACCCCCACACAGCACAACGACAATCCGTATTCCCTTCGTAAACCCATTCATTTCCGGTATATTTGTCTATCACTGCCATATATTATTCCACGAAGATAGGGGCATGATGAATAATCTGCAAGTGATTAATACAAAAGGGTATGGAGATTTTGAGGTTATACCACAGTTGAGTAATTAAGAGCAGCGGTATAGTTTGTATTTATACCCGCCAACTGACGAGCGATATTTAGAATCAGCCACACATTGCTGCGACTTTAGGTCAACTTTAGTACGAAAGTCTACTAACCATAGATCTAAAGGTCGTGGCAATTTATTTAGTTGGGCTTGCAACACTTTAAGGGCATGGTTATGGTTTCTGGTTTCTGGATCTCGATGAGCTAGGAAAAACTGAGGAGCAATTTTCCTTTCCTTTACCTCCTCATTAGATGCCGACAGACGTTTAAATTCCCAAGCCAAGCCCATCATTCTTCCTGTCTGCCCATGGTGATCATGAGTTGTGGCAATCACAGTTGGAGCAATAGAAGCTTTTTGAATAATTGGGGCAAGTAAGTCGGGGCGGTGGTTTTGCAGATAGCCGAGATTAAAATTTATCGTCAGCCCTCCGGCAAGTCCCATTAGCAGAATGAAGATAACTATGATCTTCTTCGGTTGGAGGTGGAGAGGGGGGGAGGGGGAGAGGGGGGGATGAAGTTGAAGAATACTCCGATACTTCCTCACTCTTAGACTAATTTTGGGTTTAAAACCTGACTGTTTATAGGGTTTGGCTGTTGGTTTGAGATCCGAATTTCTATCCCCACTATTCCCCTCCTCTCTTGCAATTGGTATAGCCTGCCAACAGCCAGCCAGCGCCGCGCCTAATAAGACAATCAATGCTGGAAAATAGACGAACTGAAAGCGCGGTGCCAAGGTTAAATCCATACCTAGACCATAGGTAAAGACAAAAAATAAGGCAATTGCGCCGAGTAAATACTCAACCAAAATTTGGGTAGCTAAACGGGTATCTGGATGTTGCTGCTGATATTTGAGACCAGAGCTAAGACTTGGCAAAGTCCAGAATAAAAACAATAAGGTAACGATACCAGAAATAATTACAACCGCTAGCGGAATAGTTGTTACTGCTGATGGCAGCATTAGCCAGCTACTAATTGCCCATAACAGAAATCGCCCTATTGGTGCCAACCAATCAATTCTGGGATTACCGTCGTAAATCCACTTCGTTGGGGCACTGCCATGGATAGCTTGTAAGGCAGGCAACCATACTAAACAGCCAATACTTGTACCCACAACCACGGTATAAATTCGCTGCCAATGAGGTTGCAGTAGTGCCTTTATGTCTTGGGAAGTTTGTCTCCAAGCTTGTCCTAGCAAAACTGAGCCTTGGGCTCCGAGGGTAAGCACAAAAAAGTAATGGGTGGCAATACCTAAACAATTTACAGCTACCCAAATTAAAGCTACGGATATCGGTAGAGTTTTTTGAAGGTGGATATTTTTAACAGCTGTTACTAGGCAGCAGAGGGAAGCGATAACCAGCAAAACTGCCAGGGTATAGTGACGCGCCTCTTGTGCCAGGAACACCCCGAAGGGCGAAACTGCCATCATCGCTGCCGCAAGCTGAGATACTAAGAGGGAACCAAAAGCTAGATAGCTAAGACCAAAAACTGCTGGAATTGAAACTATTCCGAATAAAGTAGAGAGCGATCGCGCTGCTGAGATTGAGACTAGTCCTGTTTCTGATGGGAATAGTTTCATCCACAGGTGCGCTAAGGCGAAATAGACGGGGGGATGGGTACTTTCTGTAAATAGGTGATGCACCACAGCGCTAATCCCTGCTTCTGGTAGAGGTTGAAGCGGCTGTAGAAGTATGTCTGAATCAATTAACTGATTGAGGGGTACGGTGCGAAAACTATTGCCGAGGCTAAATACCATGGTGGCGAACTCGTCAGTCCAAGGGGGTAGGGATGCCAAGTTGCTCAAACGCAAGCTGGTGCCAAGGAATAGCCAGACTAGGAGTAGTAGTAGATGAGCTGAACGACATGGAATTAGAGTCTTTGACTTGTAAGGACTCGACGAGTAAGACATATGATCGTGAGATTAGATTTAGCTATCTTCTCACTGGGGTTGATTTTAAGTAATAAGTAATAAGTGATAATAAAATATCTTTTACTTTTCAGGCTTTAATCAGCTTTAATCACTATTGTTCGAGGATTAAGCCCCACTCTCTCGCCAACTGTTGGGCTTCTCTTAGATTGTCTTGAGCTTTGACCAAAAATACGGGATTCAAGCCCCGTCCTTCTAGGACGGCTTGTTGTGGGATCAATATTGATAAACAATGGGATTGATAGTAGAATAGCATTAGCGGTAAGGCGCACATATTAAGACGGAGTAGGTCAAGCGGACTATTCCTGATCCGGAGCCCTGGTAGTATAAATCCTAAATCTTGTACAAATGTGGGAATCGTTAGGCGAGAATTCGACAAACCTCGATACATCAATACTGTGGGACACACAGGAATTTAAGCTTGAGGAGTGAGTTGAAAGGTTAATCAACAGTGAACAGTTTGCTCACAAATAATCACATTTGCTAACAAATGTTACTAGGATTTAAGACCGAGTTAAGAATCAGATCTCCAAACCTGAAAATCGCTCTAGCTAAACACGCCGGTACTGCGCGCCATGCCTGGAATTGGGGGCTAGCGTTAACCAAAAATTTGCTTGCTCACAATCAGGCACATCCTGATGACAAGCTCAAGTTTCCCACTGCCATTGATTTACACGTCTTACTAGTCAAGATGGTTAAACCTCAACACCAGTGGTACTACAAAGTTAGCAAATGCGCGCCCCAGTATGCTCTTAGGCAGCTAGCTCAAGCTTGGAAGCAAGCGTTTAATAAAATCAGAAAGCCGCCGCGATTCAAGAAAAAAGGTGGCAAAGACAGTTTTACTATTGATGGGGCAATTGAATGTGGGCATTTCTGGCTCAAAGTGCCGAAACTGGGGAAACTTAAAACCTATGAGCGCTTGCCCTGCGGGTTTAAACCCAAATCAGTAACTATCTCTCGAAGTGCTGATCGATGGTTTATCAGTTTCCGCTCTGAAATTGAGCCAGTCTCAACAGAGTTTGTTAATGGCACAGTGGGAGTTGACTTGGGAGTAAAAACTCTGGCGACACTTTCTACTGGTGAAACTTTCCCTGGATCAAAAAGCTACCGCCAGTACGAGAAAAAGTTGGCTCGTCTTCAATGGTTGCATCGTCGAAAAGACAAAGGCTCTAACAACTGGCGAAAAGCTCAAATCAAGATAGCTCGTCTGCATCGCCGCATTGCCAACATCCGTAAAGACACATTACATAAACTCACCACTTATCTAGCTAAGAACCACAGCCAGATAGTGATTGAGGATTTGAATGTCTCGGGAATGCTCAAAAATGGCAAACTGGCGAAAGCGATAAGCGATATGGGCTTCTACGAGTTTCGTCGGCAGTTAGAGTACAAGTGCAAGTTGTACGGCTCCAAGTTGGTAGTAGTTAGTCGATGGATGCCATCATCTAAGACTTGTTCCCATTGCGGAGACAAAAAAGAGATTCTGTCTTTGTCAGAGCGCACATTTGAGTGTTCTAACTGTGGAATGACATTAGACAGAGATCTAAATGCTGCCATTAATTTGAGCCACTGCGGTCTTGGGGTCTCCCCAATTTTAGCAAGTGGCGTGGCGATGGCGGGCAGCTTGCCCGTGGCAGCCTGCGGACTGGATAGTGCCGACACTACCAGGGTGAAGCAGGAAGAAAGTGTTAGCAATTGTTAGCATTTTTGGAGCGGACGGGTTTTACTGTTACTAAGGTAGCTACAGGAACCTATGAAGTAGAGTACAATACAAGTTTCAACGATACACCTGCTGTTACCTTAACCCAGAACTATCGCGATTGGAATGATTTTGGATATGAGGGTGGTGATACCAGGGATAATTGTGTTTTGGTGGCGAGCAATCGAAATAAATTCAAATTGATCACTGGTGATTCTCCAGGTGATCATACCGATCGCAATTTTACCTTCATTGCAATCGGTTCATAGTTGTGATGCTTTCAGGAACTTAAATCAGATAGTTTGCTGTGTCTTGATTTACTTGCATTGAAAGTCACCCAAGTTGCAGGTTATAGCTATATTAATAAAGGTTAGGGTATTTAGAAAAAATATGCGTCTACTCATATAGCTTTTGATCAGACAATATTAAATGAACTATTCTTCAGTATATGTAGTAACTGAGGAATAGTTTCTTAGTTCACATAAAACAGATTTGCCATAGTTTCAGGTTAGCATAACGTTGTCGAGTTGCAGTTGTAAATTTGGAAACAGGTAAGAAACAATAATGTCTCCCAAGTGATACTGTTGCTGCTGTTAGACGCCATTAACTAAGTTCTCCGTCAATTAATTCATAGCGTGTATCATCCCCGTATTGGGTAATGAACTTCTCAAAGCTAAGCAGTTGGGATGGGGTGTAAGCCATAGTTCGTGTTTTAACGAAAGATAACTTAATTATAAATTTTGTATCTATTTAATTAGGTGGGTGTAAATAAGCTGAACATAGCGCAGAAAATATCTTACTATCCTCCCGTGAATCAAAATTATTTCTTATCTTTCCCCTACTCAGTTCTACTTTAATGACCAAAGCAGTACCTTGCCAAAAGCAGGGCTAATTCATTGTGATCAATGTAGCCCTGCTTCAGTTGGGGGAGTGTCAATTAATTTCTTCACCTTCCTTCTGGGGTTCACCTTCAAAAGGTTGAACACCTGTTTCTGGATATTCGTCGTCTCTAGGACCGAAAATTCTTCTTACTCCATCTCCAATGTATTGCAAGAGCTGCTGTAACCATTTGAAACCGGCCATAGCTTCACCTCTTTGATTAGAAAGTTGTTGTTAAGAATAATTAAGGAGTTTGTGTCTGTATTTAAGAGATATTTTTCTTTCCACTTTTATTTTAAAATAAAATTTAAATAAAGAGGCAAAAAATACAACTAAGGGCAATGGCAGCAAGGAGTAAACATCATGGCAGACGTCAACAACTATGAAGCATTTGAAGAAGTTGAAGCTCAACTACTGCCAGAAGGAGCTGAAGTTGAAGAGGTATTGCTAGAAGACCTCACGGGAAGAGAACATGCTGAACTGATTTTTGAGGGCTTGATTGACCGTGATACTGGCATGGGAAGAACACTAGAGAAGTTAAGAACTTCATCCAATTCCTGTGCAGATGTCACTGGTGGCGATCTCGACGATAATTTATATCAAGCCGAGGTGGTGGGAGAAGAAGCTGTTGGCGGGCAAACTCCCACTCCTGATCAAAGTGTGACAGAGGAACTGCTTCAGGCAATGGGACTTTCTTCAACTGATGGTGAACTAGTGCAAACTAGAGATAAGTTAGAGCGTCGCGATCGCCAACGTTGGGAACTAGACCCTGAGTCTTCTGAAGACTACCAAGAACACTCTAAGTGACATCCTCTGCACACTCATATCTACACCGAAGAAGCTTTCTAAAACCACAAAACCCACCATTCAAGCAGGATTAAATGAAGACCAGAGATTAGTAATTTAAATCATATCCCAACTGTGTTACCGAAATCATTTTGGATACAAGCTTCAATTAATTCCTCAATCCCATTAACAGTTAAAATCTTAGTCTCCAACTGACGAGCTACCTCATCAACTCTCAGATCATCTAAAAATAGGGTGTCACCATGTTTAAGCATTAGAGATGGTAACACAATCCCATCCCCTAGATCTTGTCCTTGCAAACCTTGGAGTAAATCCTCACCAGTTAACAAGCCAGTTACAGTTATCTCTTGCCCCCAATAATTGCTCTGCAGCGCCGCCAACTTCACTTCTAGCCCTGCAACTGCATTTAACTGTTCTACAAGGGGTACAAAAACCTTTTCTACGGCATTACCCACTACCCAAGTGAGACGGCGGGGCGTCTCCAGATGACCTGGTAACAGGTGAGTGGCTACCTCTTGAAATTGTTTGATGAATTGGCGAATTGAACCGACACCATTGTCAATTTGAGGGTAATCCTCGTAATGAGACTCCCTAGGCAATTGTTGCCTAGCAATCAAAAACCACTCATCAGCTAACCATGTGAAGTTAGAACCTAATTGCTGTCGAAATTTCTCCTGAAGTATTTGAACTTGCCCAATCACTTCCGCTGCCTTCTGGCAGCTTACAGCACTTAACTCATCTTCTGCTGGACGAAAACGCGTCAATCCCACTGGTACTACTGCCACTGAAGCAACAGCTGGCACCTCATCTTGGTGGAATTTTGCCAAATCTAGCAAAGTACGTTGCAAATGAATCCCATCATTAATACCAGGGCAAACCACAACCTGAGCATGAATTTGCAGTCTTCGCCCCTGAAACCATTGCAACTGCTCTAAAATTTGCCCAGCACGATGATTTTTCAGTAGGCGTTGGCGTATTTCTGGTTCAGTGGCATGGACAGAAACATAGAGGGGGGATAATCGCATCTGTTCGATTCTACTCCACTCTTTCTGGGTAAGATTAGTCAGAGTTAAGTAAGAACCATAAAGGAAACTGAGGCGATAGTCGTCATCTTTGAGGTAAAGGCTCTGGCGCTTACCTGGTGGCTGTTGATCAATAAAGCAAAAGGGGCAGTTGTTATTACACTGAATCAAGCCATCAAACAGTGCCGTCTCGAATTCCAGCCCGAGGTCATGATCACACTCTTTTTCAATTTCTAGCAAGTGAGTCTTACCAGCAGCATCGAGAACTTCTATTTCTAGAATTTCATCAGCACAAAGGAATTGATAATCTATTAAATCGCGGGGACGCATACTGTTAATGGTAATAATTGCATCCCCTGCTTCAAAACCTACTTCAGCCGCAATTGAGTCGGGCAGAACTTTGGTAATCAGTGCAGGACGAATAGAAGTTTCACTCATGGGGGCATGGAGCTGGCTGTAGGATGGTTTAAGGGCATCATGCTCACTATTTTAGTTTGCAAGTCCCACCGCTGTTGTCTAGGGGGAGTGGCAACTTTGATGGTACTAATGTACTATAAAAACAGGTGGTCTGTTTGAACCAGTTAATTTCCGAAGCCCTGGAAAATTCAAGGTTTTTCCCCATGACTAAGCATTACATCCTCACCCTCAATCCCAATGCCCAGTACGAGTGGGATCATTGTATCTTAAGAGATCCAATTACAGATCAACGCCCAGACTTAGAGGGTTTAATCGCCCAAGCAGTAGAAGAAGCAACAGGTTCTTATCTGATTGCTGTCAATATTGAGGTCAAAGTCTTAGAGAAGGGATCAATTCCCCAAAACAGTAAACTTCCAGTCGAGACCTCAGCAGTTGCCGTCAATCGGCAAAGATCAGAATTAGTTGCTTAGTTGAACTATTTTTACAGAAAAACGAACTGCATCCCACGTGCTTTAAGCCGTGGGAGTGTCAATAAAGACGACAACCTTTGTACTCTGGCACAATAGTTATGGTGGCTCACTTACATTTGCTGCTGAGCCAAAGGCAAGAAATAATCCATGACTATTGTTACTTCCCGAGAAATCGCTCAGTTTCGCTCCGAATTATCAGATTATCCTGAAGCAATGCAAGCCCTCGACGTTATTGAAGATTGCGAGGGTGACTTAGAAGATGCGGCCATGGCGCTGGCAATTCGTGCTGGACAGCAGCCACAAATCAACAATACCGAATGGTTAGATGTTTTGGCTCGAAAATGCCGTGCTGCTATTTGTCAACAGGAATTCCGGGAAGATTTGCTTAAGGGTTCCTATGCTGGGGCGATCAAATACTTAGCCAAAACGCCTCTATTGCCGGAAATTCTGGCAACGCCAGTGTTAATGTATGTTGTTAGACAGGGGGTTAATGATTTCTGCGAACCCCTTGACGGACAATATTGATATAGGGCTATAGTTCTCCCTTGAAAGCTTTATCAAGGATGGATCTAGAGAGCGAACCTGGAAAGCTGGTTCAAGTTTGGCTTTGAAAGAGTTTCAGCAATTTTTGGCAGAGCATTAGAATTTTGGTTCATGGTTCATTGGGTTAGTATTCAACAGTTTTTAAATACCTTTAAAGCGTTAAGTTGAAAAAAATGCCACAGCCAAACAGCCAATTTATGCAAGAGGCAATTGCTCTATCCCTCAAGAGTATTAACTCTGGTGGTGGTCCATTTGGGGCAGTTATTGTCAAGGATGGAGAAATTATTGCCAAAGCTCACAATCAAGTCACTTCAACTAATGACCCAACGGCACACGCCGAAATCGTGGCGATTCGCCAAGCCTGCAAAGTTTTACAGACTTTCCAACTGACTGGTTGTGAACTTTATACTAGTTGCGAACCTTGCCCGATGTGTTTGGGAGCAATTTACTGGGCAAGGTTAGATCAGGTATACTATGCCAACACTAAGGCTGAGGCTGCCCAAATTGGATTTGACGATCAGTTCATATACGAGGAATTAGATCTACCCATAAGCGATCGCCAACTACCGATGAGTCAATTGATGAGGCATGAAGCCTTGATAGCTTTCCAGGCGTGGGCAAACAAAATAGATAAAGTGGAATATTAGAAGCAATCAGTGTAGCCGAAGCATAAGTAGATTAGTGCTTTTCAATTGAGTTGAGGTACACCTTATTGAAGAGAGATGGGGAGATGGGGAGATGGGGAAAGAATCTTTAGGTCGTGTTTCTAGGTGAATTGGATAATTTATTTCTTGGAGTTCCCTAGAATCCTCATTGTTTTAACGCCAACAGGGGTCAATGTTAGGCTGGAGAAAGCAAACAACGCCTTAAACTAAAAATTTAGAGTAATGAGCCGTCAGGAAACAAAAGCGATCGCTCGTGAATTAACGCTCCAAATTACCATCTTAGGGGGATTTATTGCCCTAATGTGGATACTGGAGCTAGCAGATATTTTAGTTCTCGGACAAAGACTTAACTTCTTCGGTATCCATCCCAGAGAAGAAATTGGACTTCGTGGTATCCTCTTTGCCCCCTTTCTCCACGGTAATTTACCTCACCTAATTGCTAATACCATACCTTTTCTGACTCTGGGCTGGTTTGTGATGTTACAGGAAACCAGCGATTTCTTTATAGTTACGGCAATCACCATGCTAGTTGGTGGGCTTGGAGTTTGGCTATTTGGCGCAACCGGCTCTGTTCATATTGGGGCGAGTATGCTAATCTTCGGCTACCTTGGTTTTCTCTTACTGCGGGGCTACTTTGAACGCAACCTGCCCTCAATTATGCTCTCACTGATTGTTGGAGTTCTTTATGGAAGTGCAATTTGGGGAGTTTTACCAACACGGGCAGGGGTTTCCTGGGAGGGACATTTATTTGGCTTCATCGGCGGTATAGTGGCTGCACGTCTGTTGGCAGGGAGAAAGTAAGCTTCACCTATTTAACTTGTATCTTTGATAGAGAGGGAGATGGGGAGATGGGGGGAGAGGGAGATGGGGAGATGGTTTGAAGAATTAGTCTGCAAAAAAAATATAAGCTTTAAATGCACACTCGCTTATTAATTTTTTTTCCCTTTCACTACACAAGTCCTAGCTATAGCTAATGCCAAAAAAGCAGAAATTCCCTCACCTTGTTGGCTCCAAATGGACATCCCTAAAACAAACTTGGGGTTGGCGTCATTTTCAAGTGGTCAACCGAAAAAATGAAGGTAAGTGGGTTTTTGCTGAAATGGTTGCTTCTTGTGACCCAAGTGTCCGCTTTTGGCTCAATGCCCAACAGCTCAAAGACTGCTCCTTGTGGCAAGCAGGCTGGCAATCTTTGGAAGAAATCAAGGAAATAGAGAGAGATTTACTGTGATTCTAATTTTATTCTCATGTTAATTTAATCTGCCACTAATTCCTATAACATAATGTCGCCTCACACTGGGTGTAGCACTCAATAAATAGCCGAGTGAGGTGACTTTATGAAAAAACTCATTAAAATCGCCCTCAGTAGCGCTTCCCTAGTGGCAATTTGTTTTAGCGCCCTGGTTGTCAATGCTGGTGGCTGGGAAAACTTCAAACTCCGTTACTTTCATCTCACTGCTTATTTTCACAATCAAGAGCAAGAAATTGGTGACTTACAAAAGCAAAATCTTAATCTGGAAAAATCTACACGCATTAATTTAGATGAACTTCTCAATGGGGGACCACCCAAAGACGGTATCCCTAGTATTGACAATCCCAAGTTTGACACTGTAGATACCACACCTTTTAATACAGACGAGTTAGTAATTGGTGTGGTAGTTAACGGGGAAGCTAAAGCTTATCCCTTCGGGATTATGAACTGGCACGAGATGGTTAACGATACAGTTGGTGGAGTTAATCTGAGCGTCTCCTACTGTCCTCTTTGTGACACAATCATCACTTTTGAGCGCGGCAGTAGTACCTACGGTGTCTCAGGTAAACTTTACCAAAGTTGTCTGGTGATGTATGACCGTGCAGATGATACCCTCTATTCCCAGCCTTGGGCAGTTGGTATTGTTGGTTCTAAAGTTAACCACAACCTTACTAAAATTCCGGCTGTGAAAACAAACCTCGGCGCTTGGCTAGCAAAGTATCCCCATAGTAAAATCCTCTCAACTGACACTGATTATACCCGCAATTACCAAGGTTATCCCTACGGTAGCTACTACACCGATGAACAGATTATTTTTCCTGTCCGCAATCAGCACAAGCGGCAACTTCACCCCAAAGCAATTGTCAGTTATATCTGGGAAGCTGATAACGCTAAGCCCATTAACCAGTTTTCCGGTAGCAGCCACCAATTTGTTCACGCCGAACTAGAACAAGTGGGGGAAAAGATTGTAGAATTCAATGGTAGGCAAATACGTGCACGCTGGGACAAGTATTTAAAAACCGTAATTGTTGAAGAACTTGATCAAACCCCAATACCAAGTTCTACAGCCTTTGCCTTTGTTTATCCAGCGTTTTTCCAAAATTGAAGGCTTCAGGTTGAGCAAAAGTTGGAAAGCATCCTCGTTATTATTCCCGTCCTTAATGAAGAAGCTACCATCACCGGAGTTATTAAGTCTCTACAATCCTATGGTCTTAAAAAAATTAGGGTTGTAGACAATGGCAGCACAGATAAAAGCGTCCAAAAAGCCAAAGCCGCTGGTGCAGAGGTTATACTTGAGCCTACTCCTGGTTATGGTCAGGCCTGTTGGCGGGGTTTGCAGCAACTGCCACCAGAAATTGATTGGATTCTATTTTGTGATGGTGATGGAAGTGATGAGCTGAGTAAACTTCCCCAGTTTTTTGCTAACAAAGATAACTTTGACTTGATTTTGGGGAATCGCCGTGCTACAAGCGCTGGGCGAGCAGCCATGACTCCAGTACAAAATTTTGGCAATTGGCTAGCTACCTTCCTCATTCGTTGGGGTTGGGGGTATGGTTATTGCGACTTAGGGCCACTGCGTTTAATTCGCCGCCGTTGTCTAGAGCAAATCCAAATGCAAGATCGTGGGTTTGGTTGGACAGTGGAAATGCAAGCACGAGCAGTTGAATGCAGACTGCGTATCTGTGAAATTCCTGTAGGCTATCGCTTGAGACAGGGGGGGCGATCGAAAATTTCTGGCACTGTTTCGGGCAGTATTAAGGCAGGAACAGTTATTTTGAGTACTATCTTCAGTTTATACCTGCGCCGACTAAGGGCGGATGGGGAGACGGGGAGATGGGGAGATGGGGAGATGGGGAGATGGGGAGATGGGGGATAATTCTATGGTTGCTCACCAATTGTCTCGATCGCCAATTCAGTCTCCAAAATCTAAATTTGAATCGCTTCTGCTTTGGCTTGCTGCTGGGCTCTTGTTAGTTGGTGCAGTTGGCATTATGCCCTATGGGGACTTTCGACAGGTGGGGAATGTCTCTAAGTTTTGGCTGGGTATTGGTGTGATGAGTCTGGGTTTTCTCCTCTCTTGGAGACTGCGTAAAGTCAGCGGTGTCTGGTTTTGGGGAGTTGCTATCCTGACAAGGCTGTTGTTACTACCTATGTACCCAGGGGATGATGTTTGGCGTTATCTGTGGGAAGGATATACCCAGACTCTGGGATTTAGTCCTTATGATTTGGCACCAAATGCAGCAGAGCTTATTCCTTATCGTACTCAATGGTGGTCACAGATTAATCACCAAGATGTTTCTGCTATCTATCCGCCAGTTACTCAGTTGGGCTTTCGAGTTTTAGCGACTGTTACTCCTAGCGTTTGGCTATTCAAGGCAGCATTTATCTTAGCTGACTTATTAACTTGTTGGCTGCTGAGTCGTCGCTTTACTTATCAACAGGCAATTGTTTATGCCTGGAATCCTCTAATTATCTATTCCTTTGCTGGTGGCGCACACTACGATAGTTGGTTTATTTTGCCCTTGGTTGCTGCTTGGTTAGTTTTTGATTACTCTGGCAAAGCTCTCCGGAGACGCGGAGAGGGGGAGAGGGGGAGATGGGGAGATGGGGAGAAAGAGTTATCTTTTAGAGAGCAATTTGGTATTAAAAGTGCTTTGTTGCTTGGTATCAGTGTTGCGGTTAAATGGATGTCTCTGCCAATTTTAGGCTTTCTGACTTGGCGAGCTTTCTTGGAAATGAAACCAAGTGGGAATCAAAGCAGTAATTTACTCTTTCAGAGAGAGAGGGAAAGAGGGAGAGAGGGAGAGGAGGAGAAAAACTTATCTGTAAGAGAGCAACTGGTTGTAAATACGAAACGGGCAGTGGTTGTTCTAATACTAGGTTTCTTGCCTTTGGCTATCAGTGCTATTGGATTTTGTAATAGTGGGGAATGTCCCTTAATTCCTACAGGCTCTGTTTTTGTTTCTCATGGGCGTAGTGCTGAATTAATTCCTTATTTAGTTAGCCTGTATTGGGAGCCTTCTCGTTGGGCTAACTGGATTTATTTGTTCCCTCTAGGTTTGGCAGGGATATGGTTACTTTGGCGGGCATGGAGTTTTCTGCAATTTGCCCAGTGGTATTTTTTTGCTCTGGTGACTTTATCGCCTATTGTCCATGCTTGGTACTTTACTTGGTTGGTTCCTTTTGCTGTTGCTACTGGCAATTTGGGAGTGCGTTTAGTTAGCATTTCGGCTTTTGTTTACTTTGTCCTACAGCACCGCGCGGCTCTGGGAAATTACGATTGGGATTTAACTCGTCAGGAAAGATTATGGCTCTGGTTGCCTTTTGTTTTAGGTTGGCTATGGACAACTAGTTTAAAGTCAAAAAGTAAATTTTAAGCTTGTTCTCATTAAGGACTCATTTTGATCAGGTTAGATAAATCATGAAGGTTCATGGTTCATGGTTCATGGTACGCGCTCCGCGCATGCTGCGCAAACATTGGGTTGGTATAGCAGTACGTATTAAGGTTAGGACAAGCTAAATCGCTAAAACTTTGTCAAATTCACCCCTTCTGCCTTGGAGCCTTCTGCCCTGGAGCCTTGCGCATAGCGCTATATAAGGGCAGTTGTGATATGCATCCCCAATGAACAATCAACAATGAACTATGAGCAAACTTTACCAATGAACAATCAACAATGAACTATGAACAGTAAGACAATAACAAATGCTGATTACAAGATAGATAATTTATAGTCTCTAAAGTAATGAATAAATTCAATCGATTTCTGGTTCTATTTCCTGCACTGATTGTTATTACTGGCTGTGCTGGTTCTTTCTCTTCTACTCAAGCACAGCAGGAGATTTCTCAGATAGAAACTTCGAGTACTGCTTCAGCAGAAACTTTAAGTTATGACGACTATGCCGCTGTCTTGGAAACCTATATTGATGAGAAAGCACTGGTTGATTATCAAGGATTAAAGGTAAATCGACAGCAACTAGATAAGTTTAATGCGAGTTTGGGCCAGGTTACTGCTAGCACCTATGAATCTTGGAGTTCAGCAGAGCAAATTGCTTTCTGGATTAACGCCTACAATTCCTTCACCCTAGAGTCAATCATTGACCAAAATCCTCTTAAAAAGAGTATTAAAGATATTCCTGGTGTCTGGAAAGGACGAAAATTTCAGATTGCAGCTCAATCTAAGACCTTAGACAATATTGAACATCAAACTCTGCGGAAAGACTTCAATGAGCCTCGAATTCATGTAGCTTTAGTTTGTGCAGCAATGAGTTGTCCACCATTACGAGATGAACCCTACACGGGGGAAAAGCTAGATGCCCAGCTCGATGACCAAACTCGTATATTTCTTAATAGTCCTCAAGGCTTCCGCATTGATCGTCAAGAAGGTAGAGTTTATCTTTCTTCTATTTTTAAATGGTTTGGTAAAGATTGGGAAAAAACTTATGGGGTAGATGGAAAGTTTACTGGCAATGCTAGTCAACGAGCTGTATTGAATTTTATTAGTGGCTACCTTAGTGCAGAAGACAAAGAATATCTTGCTCAAGGAAATTACAAGGTGAGGTATCTCGACTATGATTGGTCTCTAAATAGCCAAAATAAAATATAGTCCTTGGTCAGGAGTCATTTTTTCACACCAGTTATCTGCACCTTGATTTCCTTATTTTTACCACGAAAATATAAGTACTACTAACAATTGGGATTTTAGTAGTACTTAATATACTACTAAGCAACAAAAATGATTATCGAAATTAATATGGGTCAAATACCCCACCATCTATACGGTGCATAAAATTGCTTGAGGTTAAATCCCCATCCAATTTATCTCCGCGTCCCCGTGTCTTCGTGTCTTAACTCAGAAGCCTTGCCACAAAACTCAAAATTTCAAATTTTATCTCATAAAAGTAATGGAAGAGCGCTAAGTAGGTGGGCAGAATAAAAAAATTTCAGATGCTATAACCCTCTTGCTGTAAGGGGATTGATTTTTATATGTTTACATTTATTTATGCCCACCTACTCAATTGCTCTAGAAATGAGCTAAATTATTCAGTAATATTGTGCCCAAATACAACCTAAAAACTCACAATCTTGGCATCAGATTTAGTAATTAATTTGTTGAAAAAGGAAATCAGGAAGCACAGTAACTGAAACAATTAGGGTTTTGCTAGCTGAAGACTGGAAGCATCTGCCCTTCTACTTCTTAGCGGTTAATTTCTAGCTAGTGCCCTTCAGGCAATTGCTTGTTTTGATAAAGATTGTTAATCTGATCTTGATCAGGATCTGGGAGCTTTTCAGGAAAATTCTAGGAGTTACGCACTCTACAAATTAGCCATAGTATGCATCACGCGATTGGGTTATTTCACAGACTTCGACTAACCCTAATTTGCTCACTGCTTTTGCTGTGTCAGGGACTAGCAATGGCTGAAATAACCAAATCTTCTATAGTACTAATGTACGATGCGTAAGTCCTATATAGGGTTTGCTGCATGAGGGTGAAAACAATGCCAGACATGGGTTTCAAGGATTTTTTTACCAAACAAGTGCAAGGATGGGTGAGTCTCCAGATACAAAAACCTTGCACCTTTGTTAACCGATAATTCCCGTAAAACTGTTGATGAACAGCTCTGTAGACAATACACGCTCCTATTCTCCTAACTCCTACTACCCTAAATACTTATTCAGCAAACCCTATATAATTCGATTTCAACATTTTCAATCATGAAAGATAAGCTAATCAAGATACGACGTACTATTTACCCACAATTTAGTCAGTTTTTTAGAGGGTATGTAGATAAAAAAATTTTCTTTATTCACTTACCAAAATGTGGAGGTTCTTCGATACATCAAGGGATCAAAAATAGCTTTAATCCCTTTGAATGGATTTCTGGAAACCTTATTCACTTGGATCCACAAGCTTCATTGAAAGGCTCCCAAATTGCTGGCTCCCAACTCAGCGATTACAGAGAGAAGCTACTGTTATATTTTATGTCTAAAGACCAATGTAAATATATCAGTGGTCATTTTATATATAGCGATAATGCTTTTCAAGAATTCGGTAATGAATGGAATTTTATCACCGTTATTAGAGAACCAGTTTCTCGATGGTTTTCTCATTATTTTTTCAATAGGTTTAAAACAGATGATCATTTTCATCTAGACTTGGATCTAGAATCATTTGTTGAATCAGAACAAGGTATTGCCTGGGGCAGTACCTATGTGAATAAATTTGCAGGAAATATTCTTCCAGGCGAAGTTTCTTCTAATGAAGCTATCAACCAAGCAATTAATAATTTGAATAATTTAACTTTGGTAGGAGTTTTAGAAAGACTAGATATTTTCGCCAGAGATTATGAGAAATTATTCGGGGCTAGGATTGTTTTTGACCGATACAAAACCAATCCTTTATCTAAAGATAAACAACAAGAACAGATCACTGACAGGATCCGAAAGAAAGTAGAAAATATTTGCCAGCCGGATATTATATTCTATGAATCTGCGCTAAAGCGAATTAGGGCTAAACAGCAATAGCAAGTAAAACCTTTGTTTGAATGTGTTCAGGCATAATCTCCTGAGCCATCAGCCGCTACTTGTTTTCACAATCTATGGTTTTTCTAGGCAAGGTCCCTATGGTAGTGTTAAGGCTGCCACAACGATAGTCTCTGGACTCTTTAAAGAAATCCTATTGTAAGCGTGATCAAGGGTGTCTACAAGAGCGCGTAACTGAGATCTTGCACCATTATCCCAAAATCCAAAAAACCCGATTTTTAAAGGCTGAAACCCTATTGATTTCGTTGTGGTTTAGTTAAAAATCGGGTTTTCAATATGAGGTAGAAAATCTGAGCGTAACCACATCTGCTCATAATCTCCTTTTAAAGCGGGGAGATTTTAAACAGATCAAGGCACAACTCTATTACAATATGTAAAAAAACTGAAAGGGAAAGGCTGAATGCGTGTTGCAATCGTCGGGGCAGGATTAGCTGGAATGGCGACAGCAGTTGAGTTAGTCGATGCTGGTCATGAAGTGGAGATTTTTGAATCCCGTCCCTTTGTCGGCGGCAAAGTCGGCAGCTGGGTAGACGCTGACGGCAACCATATTGAAATGGGGTTGCATGTTTTCTTTGGCTGCTACTACCAGTTATTTGATTTAATGAAGAAGGTGGGAGCATTAGAAAACTTGCGCCTCAAAGAGCATACTCACACCTTTGTTAATAAAGGTGGTCGTATTGGTGAGCTGGATTTTCGCTTCATCAGCGGTGCCCCCTTCAACGGTTTAAAAGCATTTTTTACTACCTCCCAACTATCCCCACAAGATAAACTGCAAAACTCTCTAGCCCTGGGAACTAGCCCCATTGTTCGCGGTTTGGTAGACTTTGATGGTGCCATGAAAACCATCCGCCAACTGGATAACATTAGCTTTGCTGACTGGTTTCGCTCCCACGGCGGCAATAATGGCAGTTTGAAGCGGATGTGGAATCCCATTGCCTATGCTCTGGGCTTTATCGACACCGAGAATATTTCTGCCCGTTGTATGTTGACGATTTTCCAGTTATTTGCATCAAGAACCGAGGCATCGGTATTGCGGATGCTGGAAGGCTCACCCTCCGAATATTTGCATAAACCGATAGTTAATTACCTCGAAGCGCGAGGAACAAAAATTCATACGAGGCGCCGGGTAAGAGAAATTCTGTTTAGAGAGGAAGGGGAGCAAACTCAAGTCAGCGGCTTAGCCATCGCTAAAGGCGAAACTGAAGAAATAATTACCGCTGATGCCTATGTCTGTGCTAGTGATGTTCCTGGCGTGCAGCGTTTACTACCACCAGCATGGCGCAAGTGGCGTGAGTTTGATAACATTTACAAGCTAGAGACAGTGCCAGTAGCAACTGTGCAGCTAAGATTTGATGGCTGGGTGAGTGAACTTGATAGCGTCACCAAACGCCAACAACCAGTAGCAACCGGAATAGATAACCTGCTCTATACTGCAGATGCCGACTTCTCCTGCTTTGCTGACTTAGCTTTAACTAGTCCTAGTGATTATTATCAACCAGGTCAAGGTTCACTGTTACAATTGGTGCTAACGCCAGGAGACCCCTTTATCCGCCAAAGCAATGAGGCGATTGCTCAACATGTTCTCCAGCAAGTCCATGAATTGTTCCCCTCTTCCCAAGAATTAAACATGACCTGGTACAGTGTAGTTAAGCTGGCTCAGTCTTTGTACCGGGAAGCACCAGGCATGGACCCCTACCGCCCTGATCAAAAAACACCTGTGAGCAACTTCTTCCTCGCCGGTAGCTATACTCAGCAAGATTATATCGATAGTATGGAAGGAGCTACCATTTCTGGTCGTCGTGCAGCCAAGGCAATTTTGGAAGTTACTGATAGAATTTTAGGTCGCTCTCTGGTAACAGCCGCTTAATTCCCTAAAACTTATGAGTCCTTAGCTCAAAAAGCCAGTGACTAATGGACATCTCCAATAATTAACCTGAAACTTTTGTACTACAGTTGTTGAATCTTAATTTTTGGAGATGTCTAATGATCACAAATATAAAATACTTGTATTCACAAATCATCTAATGTCTAATTGGCTAGAACACAGCGTACAGGTACAGGTAGAAGTTCCTATAGAATTAACTTGGAGCCTTTGGTCAGATTTAGAGCAAATGCCCCGTTGGATGAAGTGGATTGACTCAGTTAAGGTGCTAGAAGACAATCCCGAGCTATCCCGTTGGAAACTTGCCAGTAGCGGCTTTGAATTTAGCTGGCTCTCTCGCATTCTCAAACTTGAACCTAATCAGATTATTCAGTGGGAATCGGTAGATGGCTTGCCCAACCGAGGGGCAATTCGCTTTTATGATCGTCACGGTAGCAGTATCGTTAAATTGACCGTAGCTTACGCTATTCCCGGATTTCTCGGTAAATTGATGGATAACCTGTTTTTGGGTAAGATTGTTGAATCTACGATTCAGGCAGATTTAGAGCGATTTCGGCAATATGCTCTCCAAGCTAAGTCCTAGTAATCAGATAACAGAAATAACCAATCAGTTGCTTTGTATCGCTAAATGACACCCGAACAACTCATCGTTAACGGTATTTCTTTAGGTAGCATTATTGCCCTGGCAGCGGTAGGATTGACACTGACCTATGGTATTTTGCGGCTTTCCAATTTTGCCCACGGTGACTTTATGAGCTTGGGTGCTTACTTGACATGGTTAGCTAACATCAACGGAATTAACATCTGGCTATCAATGATATTAGGTGCTGTTGGTACCGTGGGGGCAATGTTGTTAACCGAAAGGTTAGTGTGGCGACAAATGCGTGATCGTCGTGCTTCTGCTACTACTTTAATTATCCTATCAATTGGGCTTGCCTTGTTTATCCGCAACGGCATTATCTTGATTTGGGGTACTAACAACTACTCCTATGACTTACCAGTTATTGAAGCGATAGATATTTTCGACCTCAAGATTGCTTACTATCGGATTATAGTTGTGGCAATGGCGCTGGTGGCGATCGCGGCAGTGCACTTTTTGTTGCAAAATACTAAAATCGGTAAAGCCATGCGTGCCGTAGCCGACAATATAGACTTAGCCCGTGTCTGTGGGATTAACGTTGAGAAGGTAGTAATTTGGACATGGGTAATTACTGGCACCCTCACTGCCCTTGGTGGTTCGATGTATGGTCTAATTACTGCTGTACGCCCGAATATGGGTTGGTTTCTAATTTTACCAATGTTTGCATCGGTAATTCTTGGCGGTATTGGCAATCCCTACGGTGCAATTGTGGGAGCATTGGTAATAGGTATAGCCCAAGAAGTTAGTGTTCCCTGGTTAGGATCAGAATACAAAATTGGTGTTGCACTGTTAATGATGGTATTAGTGCTACTATTTCGTCCCCAAGGTTTGTTTAAAGGTACTATTTAGTTTAGTTCTTCGTCAACTGCTGCACAAAGACTTAATGCTTAGAAGGAGGTGATTTTCCTTCAGAGTGAGTATTTTATAATTCAATGTTCAAGGTGTTAAGCTGCAATATCTACCTAACCCTTAAAATTAGACATTTGGACTGTACAGGATTTACACGATTAGTCGATGCTTAACAACTAGCTACTACAGATTCATTTACCCTTTCACCAGTCAAACTAAAAGCACGCACCTGTGTAATTTTAACCTTTACTAACTTACCCTTTAATCCTTCAATATCTCCACTAAAGAAAGTAAGCCGATTTCCCCTAGTGCGCCCCATAACTTGAGTGTTATCTCTGGGATTTTGAGCTTCTACCAAAACCTCTTCCACACGTCCCAAATAACGTTGCGATCGCTCTGCTGCTTTTACTGACACTAAACGGTTAAGACGCTGAAGGCGATCGCTTTTTACCTGTTCACTAAGCTGATTATCCCATAATGCGGCTGGCGTACCTGGACGAGGAGAATAGGCAGCAGTATTAAGTAGATCAAAGCCAATATCCTCTACTAGCTTTAATGTATTCTCAAACTGTGCTTCCGTTTCCCCAGGAAAGCCAACAATTGCATCTGCACTAATAGCAGCATCAGGCATATACTCACGAATGGTATTGATAATGCGGCGATATTTCTCATGAGTATAGCCTCGCGCCATTGCTTTGAGCAGCTCATTATCACCAGATTGGAAAGGAATGTGGAAATGTTCACATACCTTAGGTAACTCCTTACAGGCACGAATCAAGCGCTCCGTGAAATAGCGGGGGTGACTAGTGGCAAAACGGATACGCTCAATTCCTGGCACATCATGAACATAATAGAGCAAATCCGTCAAGGTGTGTTGATGACGCCCAGACTCAGTGACGCCTGGTAAATCTCTTCCATAGGCATCAATATTTTGACCAAGTAAAGTTACTTCCTTGTAACCTTGTCGCCCTAACTCCTCAATTTCAGCACGAATAGCTTCTGGAGTACGAGATTGCTCTGTGCCTCGCACATTAGGAACCACACAATAAGTGCAGCGCTCATTACAACCATAAATAACATTTACCCAGGCAGTCACAGCACTATCGCGACGGGGTTTAGTGATATCTTCAATAATCTCAATCGCTTCTGTGGCAACTACCTGATTACCATTAAACACCTGTTCTAACAAATCCTGGAGGCGATTGGCATGTTGTGGTCCCATCACCAAATCTAACTCCGGCACCCGGCGTAATAGTGATTCTCCCTCTTGCTGGGCAACACATCCAGCCACTACTAGGGTAAGATCAGGATGTTCCTGTTTGCGTTTTGCCTGTCTACCTAGGTAAGAATAAACCTTTTGCTCAGCGTTATCCCGAATAGTACAGGTGTTATAGAGAATTAAGTTAGCATCGTTGGGGTCTTCTGAGAATTCAAAGCCCATATCCTCGAGGATACCAGCCATGCGCTCAGAGTCTGCTTTATTCATCTGGCAGCCAAAAGTGGTGATGTGGTAGCGGCGCTCAGAAGTAGTCATGATCAATTACTGCCAACGATGTTAAAAGGAAATTGAATTCCTATTATAGAAAATGGTTCATAGTAGGCGCTGGGCAAAGGCTAAGTTAACGCCAAAAGATAAGACAATGAACAATGAGCAATGAACGATGAACCATTAACCATTAACAAGCGGCGGAAAAGATATTTTCCTTTACTTAAAATTTCCCTGCCACTGCTGTTTAGCTTCAGTTTAGTCATAGCCAGTTGCTTACACTCACAGGTTGCCAGCTCAGCACCAACTATACATGTTACAGGTCAACCGTTATCAGTTAACGGTACTACTGAAGTACCTGTAGGATTATTCGGCGTACATGCTACTCCCCTAACTCCTAAGCAGCAGCAAGAATGGGGTATTGAGTCGGTGCGCGTGATCCAGCCTCAACCTAACAGTAAGCCACTTCTACCAGGCAATCACCAAAGCATACCAGCTACAGTGCAAATGATTGTCGAGTGTTTTTATGACCGCTATCGCCCAGCACTAATACTCTCACAACCAAATAATTGGCAGCGTATTCTCTCGGAACTAGGCTCAAATTATGGTAAAGCATCATTAAATACTGGTCAAGTTCACCACGTTGAATTTTGGAATGAGCCTTATCTCAACTGGGCGGCTAAACCTGGTGTAAACTATGATGGTCGCTTTTATGACCAGTCAAATGTTGCTAAGGGTGCAAGAGTTCGTATTCGTAATCAGCAGGAATTTACAGAGCATTTAGTTTGGCGTCGAGGTTTGTGGGTATTGCCTGCTGATAGTAACCAGCCAAATTATGTTGCTGCTCGTTATCGCCCTCAGGGAGTTGGTGTGGGACAATCTTATCAGTGGCGCGATCGCACTTACCGCGTAATTGAAACTTGGCTAGCCCGTGACACTACCCAGACTCACTGGTTTTCTGGACAACAGAATCGTATCTTTTACGAAGAAATGTTAGCTGTATTTGGCAAGGCACTCAAGGCGGCTAATCCCAAAGTGCAACTAGTGGCAGGTTGGGGCTTCCACATTCATCAAGACGGCTGGGAAGGTTGGCGTCAACTTTATAAACCACTTGTTGATAATTTTCATCAACTGCTCGATGGTTTAAATGAACATCATTATGGGGGCGATACCAGAGTAGTTACGGCAGATTATGAGACAGTAACTGCTTACACTGATCGTACCTACGGCAAGCGCCTGCATTTTTATAATACCGAAGCTGGTGGTATGCTCGATCCAGAGCGCCCTGACTCGATACGCCCACGTCCAGAAGGTAGTCCCTTGGCACAGGCGTTAGGTGCGATGACTTATACTCTGAGGGATATTGTACATGTAATCGATATTGCCCCAGATAAAGCAGTGGCACGTGCTGCCCATGAAGCTGATAAAAATGGCGGTGATGAATACGCCTTCCGCTTGTTACGTCCGCTGCGGGGTAAGTTGCTCTATTGTACAAGCCCTTGGTCTAATCTTTGGTGTGTTGCCAGCCGCAACGGTAATAAAATGGCAGTAGTACTATTTAATGATAGCCGAGGGGAGCGTCAAATATCTCTGCAAGTAGATGCACCGAATTCAAATTATTTTAATGGCGCTCGCAGGTTATCAGTTCATCCCCGTAGGGATAAACAAGGGCTAGAATTAGTTAGTAATAAATTAAATTTAGATAAGTTTTCCCAGAAGGTATCTAAATTTTCTCAGCAACTGAAACTCCAGGGGAAGTCTGGCACAACTTTAGTTTTTGATATCGCAGATGGGGATAATAATACTCAAACAGTAACTCTGACTCAGCATTTTGCTGAAGGTATCTTGATGAAGGTGTCGCCGGAGCAGCCTTTAGAATTATCTATATCGCTTCCATCAGAGGAACTTGCACGAGCTGATAGGACGCGGCTAAAAGTAGTGCTACCTGACTATAATGGTCAGGGGACAGTTGATATTAATGGTACAACTGTTGCTTTGGAGGAAGGGAAGTGGACAGTGCGACAGGATATTGATCCTAGTTTTTTAAAAACTAATACTAAACTGACTTTTAAAACTGATGAGCAAGCTTATGGCTTGTGGATGGTGAGTATTGAATTGATTGATACAGCGGTTTCAGGCTCGATGTGATCTAGTGAAAGCGAATTGAGCATTATTCTACCAACCCCTCTGATTCTACCACATCTGTCGCACTGACGGCATACTCTTTGGCTAAAGTGGCAAATGGAAATGGAAAAGGCAGGGAAACTTCATCTGCAAAATAATAGGACTTACGCATTGACAGAAAAGTCAAAATATGGGTAGGTGGTTAGAAGATGTTTAACCCCGCTCTATTCGACATAGCGCTTGCCCTTAACTTCAAAGACCATCAAGAACGCATATTTAATTTTTAGTTCAGAGGGCAATTTGTAGCATAACTTAACCAACCAGTGTATTTTGCTTGGCACCAGCATTTCTCGGAAGCTCTTATCCTAGAAAGGAAGACTTCACGCATCGTCAACAAAGCTATGGTTAAGCCATTTGATCCCGAAGAGGGCTGGCCCTTTGATGAACAGACAGAAAGGGAATGCCCTTTTGGTCGAACTCTCGAAGACTATACCCTCACGGGGAAATTACGCAGTTTCCACAACTCTTTTGACAGCAGTCTCAGAGCGATCTTACAGGATTGCCTATACCGAATTGACGATCAAGAAGGGGTGATCACTTTCCAAATCCTTTGTCCTAACGAAACTGTCTATAAACGCCTCCTCAAAAAGCGAGAAAAGGTACGCCGCAGCGTTGGCATCGTCGGTGAGATCGACTACTATGCTTTGTGCATAGAACGAGATGGTCTGCACTGTCAAGTACTTGATACGAACAGCTATAACGGCGGCATTTAAGCAAAAATGCCATAAGCCGCGCCTAAGCAAATGCCAGGAGCGCGGCACCTCCTAGTTTTCAACAAAATCAAGATCTGTAATTGTTATTCACAAAAATCCTGAGTTACCGAGCAAATCCCTTAATACCTCTCTAGCAAGGACATCTAGCTCAACAAAATTATCCCTAAGCCGACTCTTGCTATGGGTAGATGCTCTGAGCCTCAAACCTATTATGTCAGCCCATTTGCCGCTAGAATTCAGTAAATGTAAGTCTTACCAGCTATCTGAAAAGATTAAATCTTTAGGTATACATATTTTTTTTGTTTATTGTTCCTATTTTTATATTTAAATTAAACAAAATAATATAAAAAAGCTAAATTAGGACTAAAAAACTAAAAAAAGCCATTATTTTAGCTAATAAATTAAATTAATCATTTTCTATCTCTTTTAAACCTCATTTTATTTGAAAAGACCCTTTCTTTTGCTTGGCAGTTGGTCAATAATGCAATCAAAGACAACAGGAAGCGAACAACTGCTGGCTTTGGGTCAAAACCTCTGTGCCGAAACAACCCAGCCTCAGATAAGAAAACCTATTTGAGATCCGAAAGAGTAGGAGAAAAAGAAGCGTGAAACTCTCAGTTTATGGAAAAGGCGGTATTGGTAAATCCACAACGAGCTGTAATATCTCAGTAGCTCTAGCTAAACGCGGTAAGAAAGTACTACAAATTGGTTGTGACCCTAAGCACGACAGCACCTTTACCCTCACCGGCTTTCTGATTCCTACCATTATCGATACACTTCAGGATAAGGATTACCACTACGAAGATGTGTGGCCTGAAGATGTAATCTATAAGGGCTATGGCGGCGTTGATTGCGTCGAAGCAGGTGGTCCTCCTGCTGGTGCTGGTTGCGGTGGCTATGTTGTAGGCGAAACAGTAAAGCTACTCAAAGAACTTAATGCCTTTGATGAATACGATGTCATTTTGTTTGACGTACTAGGTGATGTTGTCTGTGGTGGCTTTGCTGCTCCCCTTAACTATTCTGACTATTGTATGATTGTCACAGACAACGGCTTTGATGCCCTGTTTGCTGCTAACCGGATTGCTGCCTCTGTACGCGAGAAAGCTCGTACTCATCCCCTACGCTTAGCTGGTTTAATTGGCAACCGCACTTCCAAGCGTGATTTAATCGACAAATACATTGAAGCAGTACCGATGCCAGTATTGGAGATTCTGCCACTAATTGAAGATATTCGCGTCTCTCGCGTTAAGGGCAAAACCCTGTTTGAAATGGCTGAAACTGACCCTTCACTCGAATCTGTCTGCCAGTATTACTTAAACATCGCCGATCAAATTTTAGCAGCTCCAGAGGGTGTGGTACCGAAGGATGCAGCGGATCGTGAGTTGTTCTCGTTGCTATCTGACTTTTACCTTAATCCACAACAGCCGAAGGTAGTGAGCCAAGAAGAAGAACTAGACATGATGATGGTTTAATTGATACCAAAGATGGGGAGATGGGGGGAGGGGGAGATGATTTAAAGAATTCTCTGACAACCAGAAAATATAAGCTTTGAATGCACACTAGTTTATCCCCATTTCCTAAAAGTCTGCTATATATCAATTGCCGCGCCTCCTTGTCTGGTGCCTCATCAGCATCTGTAGCCAAGATAAATGAAATCAGTATTAATTAAGGAGAGGATAAATTTTTCATGAGTGCTACTCAAACCCCTCAAGCCCTAGATTTTGAGTGCGAAACTGGTAACTACCACACTTTTTGCCCGATTAGCTGTGTGGCTTGGCTCTACCAGAAGATTGAAGATAGTTTCTTTTTGGTAATTGGCACTAAAACCTGTGGCTATTTCCTCCAGAATGCCATGGGAGTGATGATTTTTGCTGAGCCACGCTATGCAATGGCAGAGTTGGAAGAAGGAGATATTTCCGCTCAGCTTAATGATTATGAAGAACTTAAGCGCTTGTGTCTGCAAATTAAGCGCGATCGCAATCCTAGTGTAATTGTTTGGATTGGCACCTGCACCACTGAAATCATCAAGATGGATTTGGAGGGCTTAGCTCCTAAGCTGGAAGCTGAAATTGGCATTCCCATTGTTACTGCTCGCGCCAACGGTTTAGACTATGCCTTTACCCAGGGTGAAGATACTGTGTTGGCGGCAATGGTTCACAAATGCCCGAAACAAGCCCCAATGGTAGAAGAGGAGAAACAAGAGCGCAATGCCATCCAAAAACTCCTCCACTTTGGACGTAAGCAAGAAGATGTTGAGGCTCAAGAGTCAGAATATGTAGATCATCCACCTCTGGTGTTATTTGGCTCAATGCCTGATCCCGTGGTGACTAATCTGACTTTGGAGTTAAAGAAACAGGGTATTAAAGTCTCTGGTTGGCTACCCGCCAAGCGCTATACTGAGTTACCAGTTATTGAAGAAGGTTATTACGTCGCTGGTGTTAATCCCTTCCTCAGCCGCACTGCTACCACCCTGATGCGTCGCCGCAAGTGCAAGCTGATTGGCGCTCCTTTCCCAATTGGACCCGATGGAACCCGCGCTTGGATTGAAAAGATTTGCTCAGTATTCTCAATTGAAGCAAAAGGACTTGAAGAAAGAGAAGCACAAATCTGGGCAAGTTTGGAAGATTATGTTAAGTTGCTGCGCGGTAAGTCTGTCTTCTTTATGGGTGATAACTTGCTCGAAATTTCTCTGGCACGCTTTCTGATTCGCTGCGGCATGAGTTGTCCGGAAATTGGCATTCCCTATATGGATAAGCGCTATCAGAAAGCTGAGTTGGATTTGCTGGAGAAAACTTGCCGTGATATGGGTGTTCCAACACCTAAAATTATCGAAAAACCAGATAACTACAATCAGATTCAGCGGATTTATCAGTTGAAGCCTGATTTGGTGATTACGGGCATGGCTCATGCTAACCCAATGGAAGCAAGGGGAATTAATACTAAGTGGTCAGTTGAGTTTACCTTTGCCCAGATTCACGGTTTTACTAATGCTCGTGACGTTCTAGAATTGGCTACTCGTCCCCTGCGTCGCAATAACAACCTCAAGGAATTGGGTTGGGAGAAGTTAGTTAAGGAGGAGGCTAAGATTTAGATTTCTATTTTTGCTCGGTTTTTAAAGTTCTCTTCTCGAACAGAGCGGTCAAATTGCAATTACCCCTGCTTTTATGATGCCCAGAGGGTTGTAGGGGTGAGTGCAGAGTGATCGCTCTTTACTTTTGTTTTCCTGAGTCACCCTACGCACCGCAATCATCTTTGCAGTCGAGGATTTCATCAAAGTTTTCTGGAGTCGTCAAGCGGCACGAAGTGCGGCTCGATAGATTCGCTTTTGCAACTTAAAGAGACGTTTTTCTAGCTTGCGCCAGTTCCATCCTTTCCATATATACTCCTGACTGAAGTTACCCCGTACAAATGTACTATCAAGCTCTCAAAGCTTGATTACGTTTACATTCTCTTAGGCGATGTGGGTCATTTCATTGAGGGTGAACTCTTCAACAGCTCCTTCTGTGGCAGTCATATAGTCTTTCAGGTGCTGGTTGCTTATGTGCCTCTGCCAAAGTTCACGAGATTCCCAGTTCTCATAAAACAGGAAATGAGCAGGATTTTCATTGTTCTGATGTAAGTCGTATTGCAGGCAGCCCTCTTCAGCACGTGTAATATCGATGAGCTTGAAAAGCTCTGCTTTTACAAGATCGATCTTATCTGATTTGGCTTTAATGTTGGCAACGATGGTTAGTTTTGACATGATTTTCTCCTTTTTTTCTAAGTTGTTAAAGATAAAAATTATAATCTTGGTTTTAGGAGGATTACTGTTTAATTCGTTTAGCTATAGTTCATCTAGATCGAGCTTTACCAGTAGTGTGGGATGTCAGGACACATAACTCCGCCTTCATTATTGACAAATAAATCTTCGATTGAAAATACTAACTCCATTCGGTCAGAACAATTTTACCAATAGTTTTACCCTTTTCAAGACGTTGATGAACATCCCGTAGGTTTTTAGCGTTGATAGGTTTGATTACATCATTGCAAGTTGTAATAATTACACCATCTTCGATCAGTTGACTCAACTCATTAAGTAAATTACTTTGCTCTGCCATATCTTCTGTTTGATACATCGAGCGAGTAAACATAAATTCCCACACTATACCAGCACTCTTACTTTTTAAAGTATCCATATCTAGCGGTTGTTCATTTTCCACAATGGAACAAATCATTCCTTGAGGTTTAATCGCTTTAGTCATAGCTTGCCAGTGACCATCGGTATCGTTCAAGCAAAGAATATAATCAACATTTTGATAACCAATTTTATCAATTTCTTCAGCAAGATTATGTCGATGATTGACCACTTGATCAGCACCAAGTTTTTGACACCAAGCGATAGTTTCTGGACGAGAAGCTGTAGCAATGACATTAAGCTTGGCTAGCTCTTTCGCTAGTTGAATGGCAATAGAACCAACTCCCCCTGCACCATTGATAATTAAAATTGATTTGCCTGCATCTGCTCCTTTTTTATCAATATTGAGTCTTTCAAATAAAGCTTCCCAAGCAGTGATACCAGTAAGAGGAAAAGCTGCAGCACTAGCAAAATCTAAATTCTTGGGTTTGCGACCAACAATTCTTGCATCCACCAAATGAAATTCGCTGTTGCTACCAGGACGAGTAATATCTCCTGCATAATAAACTTCGTCGACCGGTTGAAATTCTGTTACTTCTTCTCCAACTTCTACCACTACACCTGCACTGTCCCAACCAAGAATGCGGGGTTCGGATTCAACCTTATCTTTAGGAGCGCGGACTTTAGTATCTACTGGGTTAACAGAAACAGCTTTAACCTGTACTAGTAAATCTTTGCCTTTGGCTGTGGGTTTAGGGATTTCAAGATCTAACAGGCTATTTTCGTTATTAATTGGTAAATATTGAGTTAAACCTACCGCTTTCATAGTTTTTACCTCCAAATTTTTAATATTATTAGCTTATGGTGACACAGCTTCGTTCTTGCTTTGAATAGGCAATTTGGGCGCGGTTACTTCTTGGGCTGCGCCGGAACAACGTCGAACTTGCCCTCCATGCGCACATAGATGATGCACTCCTCTCCCACTTCGCACGAGACTTGATGCACCGCCTCTCCCTTCGAGCTGAAATAACTGCCCGGCTCTAAAGTCTTGACATCGTTCTCGCCCGACAGCAGGTGATTGGGGCTACCCTGGATCACTACAGCGCGGAATGTCGAGCCGTGGCTGCGCATCATGCCAGTAAATCCGTTCGGCAGCTTGACTAGGGTCCCGTTCAACTGATCGTCCTGCGGGTTGCCCCAAAGAAAGGCTACCTTTGGTCCATTGGCAGAGGTTGGCATTCCAGGCTGATCGATCCAAACTATGTTCGATGCGTCCAGGTTAATCGGCTTGTCTTCGCTATGAAACATCTTCTCGGCAGGAAGGACTCCAAATGCATCCTCAATCTCTATGTATGCTAGAGGGTTACTACCCTTGGCAGCGGTAATGTGCACACCTCCGGCGGGCTGCGTCCAGAAAGATCCCGTCGGCATATACATCTCCTCGGCATTAGGCTCATCGTTGTGAATGGTGCCACTAATGACCACTCCGCGGTAGGCGATATTGTGAATATGAGGTGGCGACTTGAAGCCGTCCACTGGCTTAAGAAGAAAGCCTGCTGGTCCAGGGCCGATGCGATCGCCCCAAAGGGTACCAGCCTTCGGGCTATTGTCGCCGCGGGCGGGGTTGAGCTGCTCCCAGTTGACTTCGGATCTCAAGATAACCTTGGAGGTTGGCTCAGCGGCTTTTTCCGGAGCGATACTATCTGTATCTGATGCGACCTGCGAGCTATGGCAACCAGATACGCCGATTGCAAGTGCGAGTAATAGAAACGTTCTCATGTTCTTCCTTTTGATCATTTTATCCCTCTTCTGTCACTCTCCGAAAACCCTTGCTATTTGTAAATCCTAGAGCCTTTGTATAGGAAGCAATTGCCCTGCTTTTATGATACCCGGAGGGCTGTAGGGGCAAGCTTCGAGCCAATCGCAGACTTTTTCCTTCATAGAAATTGTTCCGAGCCGGGAAATTGCCAAAATTCGATGAACAAACGCTGTATCAACTAAATATATGCCTCCTTGCTAGAAAATTTTAATAAAAGGAAAAACCAAAGAGTGACAGAAAAGGGATAATTTCTCCAAGAGAGTGAGACTACGCAATCACCGTGTGGAGGTCAACCGAGTTTAAGCTAAAATCGTCTCAATAATACGTACAATCTCTTGTGATTTCTGTGTATCTAGCGCATGGGGATGGGGAGAAGCAAACTGACCTGAATCATTGTCGAAATACTTGCCTGAAGCAGTTTTGAATTCATCCGTCAGTGCTGCGCGAGTAAGTATTTCTGCCCCGATGCGGATATCACCGCCAACTACCCCAAAAGCCTGCTTCACCATTTTGCTGCCGAGCATCGACCCAGGGTTAATCGCGATGATTGTAGGACCGCTATCCTTAAGAGAAAGTGCCAGACTGCGCGACCACATTGTAAGCGCCAGTTTGCTTTGTGCATAAGCTGCTCCGTCGGTCAGTTTGACTCGTCCAGCCAGTGCTTCTGCTTCGACGGTCGATTGAGCAGCAGAGGACAGATTAATCACCCGTCCTGAAGTACCGAGCAGTGGCAATAGGCGTTGTGTAAGCAGATAGGGAGCAATCGTATTGACAGCAAAGCGTACATCAAGTCCATCCTGCGTGACAGGTTCGGAGGCGTTGTAGACACCTGCATTATTGATCAGCACATCAAGTTTAGCGTGCTTTTTCGCCACAGCCTTCGCGAGTGCCTCGACATTGTCCATGAGCGACAGATCGGCTACGTAGATTTCAGCACGTCCGCCACCCTTAATTTCAAGAAGCGTTTTATGCACTTTTTCGAGTTTTTCTGGATTACGACCATGCAATAAAACATCGTGCCCCTGTGAAGCTAAGAGCTTTGCTGTTTCCAGTCCAATACCATCGGTAGAGCCAGTAATTAAAATGGTTTTTTGCATAGCTTTGTCTCCTTTATCCATTGAAGTCTGGCAGGATCTCATCTGCTAAACGTTTCAGTGTTGTATCAATATCGGTTCTATTAAAGCGCAGGTTCAGCGCAACATGATTTACACCGATCTCTTCCCGTAATTTCAAATAATCTCGAAGATGGTTGACTCCCAGCCGAAATCCTAAGTGGATAGGTTGGGGAGGGGCATGAGGCACTTCGACCAAATCAACATAAATTTGATGAGAGCTTCAAACTCTTCTTTACCATTGCTCATTTCACCATAAGGTTCCATTTCCAAGGCAATCTGGTCGCCTTCAGCAGTCCAGCCTGTCGGTGTCAGTTTCATACCGCCTGGAATGGCTTCTTTAACAGTACCAATCAAACCACCGATGGCTTCTTTGTCCATCTCACCGGACATTGGCAAGCCACCTTCGCTGCCCATCACACGCTAGATGACGGTATCATCAAGCCAATCAAGAGCCGATGAAATATTTGCGGCACAGAAGTGTTCAAAAAACTCACGAACAGTTTCTTTATTCTCTTCAGTACTCATTATTTAATCTCCTGAATATCTAACAGCCCCTCGTTCCAATTGTGCTGGTTGTTCATATCATTTTGTATGCTGTTGTCGTCTGCGTATTGGAAACGTTTCTGCGCAGGGGTGCGGCTCATCGCCTGATAGAGCCAATAAGCTTCTTCCTTCAGCGCCTCTTCTATTGGCTTGTCGATTGAAGCATAGACAGCCTGTTTACAGGCATTAATTGAATCAGCTGGGAAATGGGCAATGCGTTTTGCCAACTCATCGACGTAAGCACCAATCTTGTCGGCATCGAGAGCTTTATTAATTGTGCCATAGTCTTCTGCTTCATCGGCATCAAAATCACGCGCACTTAAAATAATTTCCAATGCACGTCCCAGCCCTGCCTGACGAGCCATGCGTGATGCACCACCACCACAAGGCAGAATGCCCATACCGACTTCCATCTGCATGAACTTTGCTTTGCCACGAGCCGCAAAACGCATATCACAAGCCAGCGCAAATTCATGGCCGCCACCGCGTGCGAACCCTTCAATTTTGGCGATAGTCGCCTGTGGCAGTTTACTAATACGCTCCAGCGTGGTCTGTAAATAGAGCAGTTTTACCTGGTCACGTGATACTGCAGTCGTGGATATGTCTTTGAGGAAATTTGTGTCAGCATGGGCCACAAAAATCTCTGGGTTCGCAGACTGGAAAACAACAACTTTTACACTACGATCACTCTCGAGTGTTTCCGCCAAACGATTTAGATCATCCAGCATCGGAATACCTTGAATATTCACAGGAGGGTAATCAAAAGTAACAGTAAGGACTGCTCCGTCCTTTGTCGCCTTGAATGTAGTGTAGTTTTCGTAAGCCATATCTATCTCCTTTTGCAAGTTAAGACTTAGGTGGGTCAGCGAGCTATCGCTTTAAGGCTTGAAGCCCTGTTCGCTTTAGCACGGGGTGCTGAGTGTTTTATGAGTTCTATGGTTAAAAGTATGATCAAAATCCAAATAATAACAAGTACGCACATTTTTTTCATATAGTTACTTAAAAGGAACTATTGAAAGGTTTAGAGAAATATGGCACAGAAAAACAATTACGATTTTCCCTATGGATGCTCTGTCGAAGCCACGTTATCGGTGATTGGTGGACGGTGGAAATCCGTGATTATTTTCAATCTCTTGCAGAATGATGTCTTGCGCTTCGGCGAATTGAAGAACAAAATCAAAGGCATTACGCAGCGCATGCTTACTAATCAACTACGCGAATTGGAAAAAGATAATATTGTCGCACGAAAAGTCTATGCTGAAGTACCGCCGCACGTAGAATATTCGCTTACAGATTATGGTCGTACTCTGGAGCCAATTATGATTGCTATGAGAGATTGGGGAGCCGAGCATATGCATGTAAAATGTGATGAGTCCTTGTCTTTGTAAAGCAGTGGAGGAAATTTGGTTGTTCAAGCAGTTTTTATCCCTCTTTTGTCACTCTCGGAAAACCCTTGCTATTTCTAAATTCTAGAGCCTTTGTATAGGAAGTGATTGCCCTGCTTTTATGATGCCCGGAGGGCTTTAGGAGCCAGCTGTGAGCCAATCGCAGACTTTTTCCTTCATAGAAATTGTTCCGAGCTGGGAAATCGCAAAAATTCGATGAACAAACGCTGTATTGACTAATATACTCCTTGCTAAAAAGTATTAATCATAGGAAAAACCGGAGAGTGACAGAAGAAGGTTATCTCTGAAAATATTGAAAATCAAAGATACATCGAATCAGCAGTACAATTTGACTAAACCAGATACTGATATTGCTATTCGTACTACTAATAACTCACCAGAACATTGATCGATACTAATCGAAGGTAGAAAAAATATTGTAGCTTCTAACTATAGACAGCAAAAGTAGCTGATTCTCTTCTTTTGGTAAGACGCCTATACCACAAGTAACATATGTCTAAATTTCCCAAAATTACTCACGTAATCTACGATCTAGATGGCTTGCTACTAAGTACAGAAACCTTCCATACAAAGGTTAACCAAACAATTGCTAAACGCTACGGCAAAACTTTTGACAAGTCAATCAAATCTAAGACTAATGGTAGAAATGCCTTTGATTCTGCCCAGATTCTAGTTGAAATGCTCCAGTTGCCCCTAACTCCTCAAGAGTATATGCAACAGCGTAATCAATTGATTTATCAGCTATATCCCCAGGCACAACCTCTTGCTGGTGCTGTAGGCTTAACTAAGCATCTCGCTTCATATCAAATACCCCAAGCAGTAGCAACTAGTTCTGCTAGTTACCCTTTTGAATTGAAGACAAGCCATCACCAAGAATGGTTTACTCTATTTAACTGCATTGTTCTGGGTGATGACCCAGCCATCAATCAAGGCAAACCAGCACCAGATATTTTTTTAATTGCTGCAGAGCGCTTGGGGGCATCACCTGAGCAATGTCTAGTCTTTGAAGATTCCATAGCTGGGATGGAAGCAGCTAAGGCAGCTGGTATGTCAGTTGTGGTCGTCCCTGATCCCAATATGGAGCGAGAACTATACTACAGTGCAAACCAAGTCCTTAAGTCTTTAGAAGACTTTGAACCGCAACTGTGGCAATTGCCTGCATTTAATTATTGATGTCTTCTGCAATTTAATTGCGGCTTAAATGAATGTTTTAAATGTTAAGTTTCCATTGAAAGCACTACTAATACAACTTGATAGGTTAGGAAATTCAGCAACGGAAAAATGGGTATGGAAGCTGTTTTCTATTTCCTGTTAAGAGTTCCCTTATGTTCCGTTACTTTTTGTCTAACCTTCCAAGTAACATACTAACTATCTTTCTGGATATAATCTCTAATCATACTCAGGTCAGTATAACAATCAACAAGATTAATCAGTGTATCACTAGTCATAGAGCGCAAACTGACCAACTCAAGTCTTACTCCTTCATAGCTAACCTTATTAACAGCATATGCTAAATCTCCATCGCCGCTGACTAAAACTGCAGTGTCGTAGTAACCTACCAAAGTCATCATGTCTACAGCTATTTCTACATCTAAATTGGCTTTTTTAGAGCCGTCTAGATGTTCAACTAACTCTTTACTTACTACACGATAGCCATTGCGGCGCATCCACAGCAGAAAATTTTGTTGTCTTTCATTATTAGTATCAACACCAGTGTAAAAGAAAGAGCGCAACAGCCGAGAACCACCAGTTAAACAACAAAGAAGTTTAGCGTAGTCAATTTCAATACCTAGCTGCAATGCCGCATAAAATAAGTTGGCACCATCGATAAAAATAGCAACTCGACCACGATTCAAGTTATCAATGACAGGAATTTTCCCATTGGTATCCAGCATTCCCATATCTTCTTGAACTGGAGCGGCTACTAGATCATGGTTCCCTGCTTTATTGAAGAGTTTCAGAGCTGGAGAACTGGGTAGTTTGGCACTGTGCATTGATTTGTTATCCCAATTACTATCGTTAAAATTTTAAACAGTAAGCTTATACTAAGTAAAGCCTTTTAAGTTAGTCAACTAGTCAACATTATGCAATATTTCTTCAAGGAAGAGATACCCTAGAACTGAAGTGTTTGTCATCAACGTGTTTTATTTAAACGGGAATTGCTTTAATTTTCATCAAAATTTGAAGATTAATCAGCCACTATAAATTCTGGTGATTCAGACTAGAAACAATAGCTTGACCAGAACAAACCGAGTCTGTTGACCAATAACTTTGATTGTCCAGCTGTTCCCTGAGTGCAACTAAGCTGGACTAGTGTTACTGCAAACTCGATACCAAGAGCCAACCTTGGCACCTGAGCTGATGATAGGTTGCGTATCCCTTGGAGCCTCCAGGAATATCGTAGTCTTTGACAGCATATTCTGGAAAAGCTGTGTAAGGTTGCCAGGATTGATTGGGTTCAATCCGCAAATGTAAAACTTTTTCTTGATCTACTCCTCCTATAGGCAACCAACACATTTGTTTAGACATGGAGAATTATTGAACTTAAACCAAGGGCCATCTTTACCTCACTCAGCAGCAGCTGACTGGCTAAGCAGCACAGGCATAAGCAAGCACAATCAGGCCAATGCCAATACCAACGCTGGAAATAATAGGCATCCATTGAAATTGCAAAATCATAACACTTCCTAATCTTAGTAACTATAGAGACTGCTAAACTGCCCCTATCTTCAGATTAGAACTAAAAAATGAAGAACCTCTGAAGAGTTAGGGAATTTGTTGTGTGAGTACCACCTGCTAAAGTTTATACCAGCAACTCAACCATTCCAACCCAAAAACTCTGCTACTTGGTTAGCCAGAGTCATGGTCTTAAAAGGTTTGGCGATAGTTGCCGTAACACCTAGTTTAGAGAATCGGCGTTGATCAGCCGACTGCACCTTGGCAGTCAGAAAAATAACGGGGATTTTCTCAGTTGCAGGATTAGTCTTTAGCTGTTGAAAGGTCGCGATTCCATCCATTTCAGGCATCATCACATCTAGAAGAATAGCATCCGGCTGTTGGATTTTGGCGATCGCCACTCCTTCATAACCGGAACTAGCAGTTAATACTTCCCAACCACCCACTACCTCGAGAGCAATTTGAGCTACTTCCCGAATATCTTCTTCATCATCAATGATCAAAATGCGTTTGACTATCAAGATTGCTCTCCATTTCTGTATAGAATAATACGGTTGAGCAAATTAATTACTCGCTGCTCGAATTCCTCTGGTGTGATGCGACCTTTAGTCAGAAATAAAGTTTGCCCTAACTTAAGTCTTTCTCGGTCAGATTCATCTAAGTCGTGGGCTGTATACACCACTAGAGGCACTTGGCAGAGGCGATTATGCTGCCTGAGCCAGTCTACTATGGCAAAGCCATCACATTCTGGTACTACTAGATCCAGTACCAATAAATCTGGGATAATACGTTGACTGCAATCGATAGCTTCACGTCCCGTTTGGGCATGATGGGTTTCAATACCATAGCGTCTAAACCCAGTCATGAGTACTTGCGCTAAATCGAGGTCATCTTCTACGATCAGAACTTTGATGGTATGGTTTTTGCTAGCTAAAGCTCTTGCTAAAGCTTGGAAGAGCAACCTCTCATCTGGGGGTTTAACAATCCAATCACTCACCTCTGGATGTTGCTCTTTTCTAGCATCCGGTAATAAACCGCTCAGGATTATGACTGGAATCTTGCTAGTGTGAGCCTGTTCCTTAAGAGCCGCCAGAGTATCCCAGCCGTGCATACCGGGCATGAGCAGATTAAGAAGAATGACATCAGGCTGCTGTTGCACTGCCAGCTCCAAAGCTTGATTACCGGAAGTTACTGTAATCGCTCTAAAGTTTTGCTGTTCTAACATGAGCTTAACCACAGTGCAAACTGAGGGGTCATCATCGCACACTAGTACCAAAGGAGCACAAGGGTTAGCCCTGGGTAAAGTCTTTTCTTCTGGTAACACTGGCAGAGTAAAGAAAAAACTACTGCCCATCCCGAGAGTACTCTCGGCCCAGATGCGCCCCCCATGATGCTGCACAATCGTGCGACAAATAGCCAAACCCAGACCAGTACCTCCTTTTTTGCGTGAGTCAGACGCATCGACCTGTTGAAAGCGTCCAAAGATCGTTTCAATCATATCAGCCGGGATACCCCGCCCTAAATCCTTGACCTGAAATTTTATCTGCCTAGCATCTGCCGGAATTAGAGATTGGTGAAATTCCCTGCTCTGGGATGGCAATTGCTCTTGTAACTTCGCACTTAGCCAGACAGTGGCACCAGGGGGGGAAAATTTAATCGCATTGCTGAGTAAGTTAGTTAGCACCTGAATTATGCGGTCGGGATCAGCCCATAGACGAGCTGATAAAGTAGAAACAGATAAAGTCACATTAGCCTTAGAAGCCATGTTCTGTAGGGCTTCGCTGGAGCTAGTCATCAAGTCGGCAGCATCGCAGACTTGTTTGGTCATCGTGACTTTGCCTGACTCTATGCGTTCGATATCGAGGATATCGTTAATCAAACGTACTAAACGGTCTGCATTATTAGCAGCAATGTCAAGCATACGTTGGGCTCGCTCTGGTTGAGTGCGCAACACCCCACTAGCGAGCAAATCTAGAGCCCCAAGAATTGAAGTTAGGGGTGTACGCAACTCATGACTAACTAGAGAGACAAACTCATCCTTGAGTTGCTCAATTTCCCGGCGATCGCTAATATCAATGCAGGAGCCAATGTAACCAGCAAAACTACCATCTGGCATGAACCTGGGCACACCTGTATCTAGAATCCAGCGATATTCCTGATCAGCACGCTGCAAGCGATACTCCCTTTGAAAAGTTTCTCGAGTTTCAAAAGCCCTTCTATAGGTATCGAGGCAATATCGTAAATCTTCGGGATGAACCAACTGTAACCAACCGTCGCCTATTTCTTGTGCCAAACTCCTGCCAGTAAAATTCAACCAGCTTTGATTAAAAAAGGTATACCTGCCGTCTGTACCAGAGATCCACAGCAATACAGGAGCACTATTTGCCATGGTACTAAAGCGCTGTTCACTCTCTCGCACAGTTTCTAACAGCTGGCTTTGAGCTAGGGCAATCCCCACTTGATCAGCCAATCCTTGCAAGAGTTCAGTTTCAAAGCTTGTCCATTGCCGAGGAGTAGCACATTGATGAGCAATGAGTAAACCCCAGATTTGGGATCTTTGGAAGATGGGCATCACCAGGTTAGCCTTGACACTAAACTGCTGGAGCAGTTTTATATGGCAAACTTCTATATCAGAGTTTTCTAAATCCTCAATTACACTAACTCGACCCTGACGATATCGCTCTAGATACTCTTGACGAAAGCAAGGGTCATCGATGTTTTGTCCCAACATCACAGGCCAACCAGGAACCACTGCTTCTTTTACTACTGTTCCAGAGCCGTCTGCTTCAATTTGGAAAAGTACAACTCGGTCAGCTTGAAGAAACTTCTGCACTTCTGTCACAGTAGTTTGCAAAATTTCTTCTAGTTGTAAAGACTGGCGAATTTTCAGCGTCAAATCAGCAAACAATAGCCCTCGTCGGTGTTGAAGCTGCAATTGGGCAGCTGCCTGCTGGCGCTCCCTTGCTGCTAAATCGGCGGCAATAGATTTACCTATGCTTTGGGCAATTAACTCCACGATTTCCTGTTCGTGAGGCTCAAAATTATTCCTCCTTGCTTCTGTTGAAGAAAAATTAAGTGTTCCGTAAATCTTGCCATTGACGAAGATGGGAGTACCAATATATGACTCTAGTTTGAGATTTTGGTACACAGGATGAGTTTGCATTGCCTCAATCTCACCAACTTGAAGATAGGTAATAGTCTTTTGTTGTGTGACTACTGTTTGGCAGTAAGTATCTTCTATGACAAACTCTAATCCAGGTAATAAATTTTCAAAATCAGTTTTAACGGCAAGGATAATATAAGTCTGGTCTATGATTTGACTAATAATTCCAGTGGAAAGTCCCAGAATTTGGCATCCTGTCTCCAGATAATCAGCAAACAGAGCCTTTGAGTTGCGGTAAAAAGTAGTATTAATCCGATGCAGGTGTTTGAGATTAGTACTAAAATTTGCCAGTGCTGCCTCAGCTCGCTTACGCTCAGTAATGTCATGGTTGACGCCAATAGTTGCCACCAGTTTGCCGTACTCATCTAGCATTGGTAAAACTGTGGTTTCGCAAACCCCCTCAGTTCCATCCTTGCGCAGGAAGTTAATTTCGCCATACCAGCGCCCCTTGCGTTTCATCCCCTCAATAATCTGTTTAGTCAGGAAAGCCGAATCTTCTCTTTTGTGCAAAATTCCAGGAGTTTTGCCTAGAAGTTCTACTTTGAGATAGCCGAACATCCTTTCAGCTGCTGAATTACAGTCAATGATCTGACCTTCTAAATTAGTAAGGACAACCCCATCAGTTATACTCTCAAAAATCAGTGCCTGCCGCAGCAGTGATTCTTCTGCCTGTTTCCGTTGAGAGATGTCGAGATTTACCCCTACCATCCTCACGGCTGTGCCTGTATTGTCATAAAAGACTTGTCCTTGATCAGCGCACCAACGGATTCTACTGTCGGGTAGAACGAGACGATATTCTAGATTGTAATCTTCCCCATGGTGAACAGCAGCTTCAATTGCCTCCAGAACCCTAGTACGGTCTTCCGGGTGTATCATAGCCAAGAAGGTTTCATAGCGACCATCAAAGCTTCCTGCTCTCATACCCAACAGGAGTTCTAGGTTTGAGGACCAAGTGAGTTCGTTGGTGAGGATATTCCAATCCCAGGTACCCATGCGAGCTATTTCTAGGGCAATTCTGAGTCTTTCTTCGCTCTCCCAAAGAATCTCCTCTGTCTGTTTGCGATCGCTAACATTGCGGGCAATTGCATAAATCAAACCCTCCTCAAAGAGGGGAAAGGCTGTCCAAGAGAGCCATTTGTAGGAGCCATCTTGGCAGCGATAGCGATTCTCAAATTGGATTGTTGGTTTACCTTTAGCCAGTTTCTCAACTTCAGCCAGAGTTGCAGCTCGATCTTCAGGATGAACAAAATTGATGAATGGTGTAGTGAGGAGTTCTTCTTGAGAATAACCGAGTGTAGTTTCAAAAGCTGGGTTCAAACGCCTAAAATAACCGTCTGTATTGGCAACGCAAAGCAAATCAAGGGAGAGTGTGAAGAAATGCTCCAATTCTTCCTCTACACGCTGACGTTGAGCGCTCTCATTAGCCAATTGTTGGCTAGAGCGCTGTAATTCGGCAGTGCGTTGCTCAACTCGCTTTTCCAGCTCTTGGTTGAGGGAACTAATGCGTTCCTGGGTCTGCTTACGAGTGCTGATGTCCCGTAAAATAACAGTAAATACTTTTTCATTGTTCAATTCCAACTTCGAGATTGAGGCCTCAGCAGGGAATTCGGTACCATCTTGGCGGCGACCAAAAACTTCTCGGCGCTCTCCCATTTGCTTAGCGACATCATTACTATTGTCAAATTCTCTAAGGTGTCGGCGATGAATTTGTACAAAGCGCTGAGGCAAGAGTAAATCTAAGGGCTGACCTAAAACTTCTTGGGCTCTATATCCAAAAATCCTTTCTGCTCCCTGATTAAACAGAGTAATGCACTGTTTTTCATTAACTGAGATAATGGCATCATCGGCAATATCAAGAATTCCAGCTAGACGAGCTTGTGAGCTGCGAAGCTCCAGTTGAGTTTGTTGACGCTCAATCCCATAGCGGATGGCACGTCTGAGCGCATCGCTATTAATTTGTTCCTTAATAAGATAATCCTGAGCGCCTTCCTGCATTGCCCTAGTCGCAACTGTTTCATCTTCTAAACCAGTCAGCACTAGTATGGGAATTGCTGGAGCTTGTTGTTGTACTTTGATCAGAGTTTCTAGCCCTTGACTATCGGACAAGAACAGATCCAACAGCACAACATCAAATTTTTCTTGCTCCAGACGTAGTAATGCTGTGCTCAGATGCTCAACATGCACCAGTTCCAATTGAAATGAGGTTGTGTCTACCAAGGCTGCCCGCAAGAGGAAGGTATCTCCGGGGTTGTCTTCAACTAAAAGAACTTTGATGGGTTGAGCTGCCATTTGATTGGGATAGGTTGAGCTCTGTTGTTATATTTCTATTTTCTCCTGCGGTCTTGTCTTAGGCGAGGATAATTTATAACCTTGCTTCAAGAAGAAGGTGTAGGGTGTCGAAATAGAAAAAGATCTAATTTTTTCTCCACACCCCAAACCCCTTTGTCAAAACCCTAAATCTGCCCTAGCTGTCTCCGCTGCCGCAAACACTTCTTGATCCGATTTTTCTTGCCAGGAAGTATCCCCAATCTCTTCATAAAATTTCTGGTCATAGGCACGAGTCTTTACCACTACAGGCATGGGCACAGCATGACCTAAAATCAAAGCCTGTTGTTTAGAGTCTAGTTTTGCTAATACTGAACGTAGACTTTGCCCCCCGGAAACCCCTGTAAAGATTGCTTCAATATCTTTATCATCATTAAGCAAACAGGTAATGCGAGTACCGATTTGAGACATGACTTCGTTATCAATACCGGAAGGGCGTTGATCCACCACTAGTAAAGTCACAAAGTATTTGCGCATCTCACGGGCAATAATTCCAAAAATAGTCTGACGAACCGTAGCTGGGTCAAGGAAACGGTGCGCTTCTTCAATTGTAATTACTAAAGGACGGGGTCGATCGCTAGGATTTTTCGACTGTAAAAACTTCTCAGCTTTACGTACATAACTACTATGGATACGGCGAGTCATTAAATTTGCTGCCAACATATAGGAAAGCATATTAGACTGGGATCCAAATTCCACCACCACATGCTTGCCCGCGTCTAGAGATTGTAAAATTCGGTCTACATAATTGTGGGGACAAGCACTGCGCATATATTTCAATTCATCCAAACGCAATAGTTTGCGCTGCAAGGCCATGATTGAGGATTTATTACCTCGTTTTTCATCACAAAACTCCTGGATTTCTTCATTAGTCATTGCTAATAACTGCACGATCCAAGATTTGCCAAACTCATTGCGCAAAATAATCGCATTTTCTAGACTCGCCTCGGAAAGATTTAACTCTCCTCGCACCAGCATGATATCTTCAACTTCAATTTGGTCATAGCTGAGAAAAAGTTCATGGGCATCTCGAATACCACGGCGTCTAGTGGAGTCAGGATCTAAGGTATAAACTTCTACCTGGTTGGGGAATAACTGCCGCAACCCCTTAACTGTGCTAAATTGCTTTCCTTCAGATACGGCTTCCCAACCGTATTCCGAATGCATATCAAAAATTAAATTAACTGCTGCTTGCTTGCGGATAATTCCTGATAGCAGTAACCTAGTTAGAAAAGATTTACCAGTTCCAGATTTACCAAAGACACCATTACTACGTTCCACAAAGCGATCCAGGTCAATACATATCGGTACATCCATATCTAGAGGTTGACCAATAGCAAAGTTACGGCGTCCAGGGTCATCTTCCCAACCAAAGACAGCACGGAAATCGCGGTCGCTAGCATCGAAAACTTGAGAGAAGTGACTGGGAATAGTCTTAACTGGTAGTAACTCCATATCCTCACTGCTGTGAGCTTGGAAAGATGCTAAAGAACTATCGCCCTGAGGTGTATAATTGGGCTTCTCCACTGTTTGAGGAGTAAACATCAGCATCGGCGTCAGGTTAACCGTACCAAAGGTGCTACTACCAGAGAGAACTTCTCGCAAAAAATTATCATTAGGATCGGGTGGATTAGCTAAAATTCGCTGGCTAGAGGTTCCCAAGGATACATCAGTAAGCATACAGAAAAAACGCGATCGCATTCCCTGCACCACTAAAAACTTTCCCACTCGCATATCTTCAACAGAGATATCGGGATGTAATCGCACTTCTAGTCCTAAGGAGAGGGAACCTTGAATTACCGATCCTAATGGTTCATGGTTCATTGCTCATGGTTCATATTTGTAGTCTACATGAAACTTTAAATTTTACTATTCCCTATATATCTATATCCATCTAAAAATCTGCGAGGGCAGGAGCGACCATTTTATGCAAAAACTGCAATAGTCTCTTTGTATGAATTGCTGGTGATAAGTTTCCAGGCAGTCAGACAAACACCAATTATAATTAATCCGTAACATATTGAGCCACGAATCCATTTTGGCAGACTAGCTGCCAGAAAGGCGTAGTTTGTAGACATAGCTCACCCATCATTAGGGTAAATGCTTGTTGTCAGCGCGCTTACTATCAACACAGTCATCCTATCGCAGAGGAATTGACAGCGAATTAATTTACCGTGTCGGATTTCATCCCGTACTTCTCACTTGCTACCATAGTAAAAAGCTATTTCTTTTTCCTTCAAAGGCACAAAATCAGCACCGATAAGCATCTGATTAAGTTCCTCCTGAGCAATATGCTTAGCCCCAATCCGGACTATCCTAGAACGCATCGTATTTGAGACACCACTGCGCTGCCGCCCTGCTTCCAAACCCATCACTTTCTGATATAGAGAAAGTTTAGCCTCCGGAATAGGAGAACCATCTAAATCAATTCCTTTGGCGATCGCTTCATCTACAGCGTCAGCACCAGTAGTACTTGAAGCCTGTGAATTAGTTTCAGAAGACATAGCAGCCCAGAGTTACGGTACAGGAGTATTGTATGGGAAGAAAGCCCCCAATTAAAAGAGATGGGGGGATGGGGACAGAGGGATACAGGGAGACAAGATATAAGGGGAATTTAGCCTTCCCATGCCTATAAAGAACAAGAACTCCTTGATTAAAGTAAAGCAAGTAATAAGTAACAAGCATAATATAGTCATAAATTTACTTATTACTTATTACTTATTACTTATTACTTAAATTGCTCAACCAACAAACCAACATCCACAGCCAGCTTATCACCAAGTTGGAGCAACAAGTGTAACTGAGTAATATCCCACTTAGCTTCTAGTGCAGTAGCCTCAGTGAAACCATTATGGTTACTAATCGCCAAATCTGATATCAACTGCCGAGACTGCGGTAAGATGTGTGTTTGTAAGAAACTAGAGTATAGCTCCTGACAACGATCACAAGATAAACCAAGTTCAAGCTTCTCCCCAAGGGCTACCACACGTCCAAGGCACTGGATATCCTCCTCTAGGGTATCTTTGTCAGTTTCATGTAACAATTGCCACAACGATCGCAACATTAAATTCTCCAGAATTTGCTTTCCTTCGGGAAGACTCAGCTTACATTGCAAGTGATTGGCTTCAGTGGCAATTGCTTCCAATTCTGCCAAATAATGGAGACTATTTTCAATTTCGCCACTTTCTTGCTCCAAGGCTTTGATTGCATTCAGACAGCGATTAGACAGAGAAATCTCTGCTGCTACCTGCAACTCCTTCGGCACTGGTAACTTATCCCGATGGAAGGCCATTAACACGCCATAGTTATCTCGATAAACTTGGGTATAGAGTTGGTCTAAGCGCGTCAAAGTTTCCTGACTCAACAGCTGCATAATCCGGTGCCGTTCTTCAGAAAACAAGTCTTGTAAACTAAATGAACTATCCCCAAACAATTGAGCCATCGCCAGAATTGAGTGAGCAGCACTAGCTTGCTTGAGAGTATTAAATAACTTGTCCTTAAGTTGACTATAGGCACGACGCCCTGCAAAGGGCTGAATGCAGCAGTGGAAATCCCAGCCGCCCAAATGCAGCACTGCAAATACCAACTCGCTGCTTTCCCAGGTAATCTCTGAAACTAGCCGCAATTGTCCTACTGCCAACCTTAGTGATCCCATCTGCTGTTGCTGGTAATCTAGCTGATGGGCTTCATAACAGTAGACCCTTTGTTGCTGCTGATAATTGGTGAACAGAGAGCTAATGGCATAGTGTGCCGCTACTTGCTCAAAACTAATTTGTGCCGAGACAACAAGATGGCGGTAAACCCCCGCTCCAGTTTTAAAATACTCAACATTACTCGGTGCCAAATCCAGGCGTCGAATAAACTCTTCTTCCAACTGCACTCCAGCCACTTCCCCAGCCAATTCTAAGGCACGGGCAGCGTAGCGCAGAATCTGAGTTCCTTCGGGACGAGAAATTTCTTCAAAAAACCAACCGCAGCTGGTGTACATCAGCATCGCGTGGCGCTGCATTTCCAGCAGGCGCAGGGCATCAATTTGCTCTGAAGGGGCAAGGCGATTGCTGCCGTGAAGATCCAGAAAGTTTTCAACATTGACTGGGGAGCGATCGCAAACTACCCTGATATACTCATCTCGTGCCCTCCAGGGATCACTAAAGAAATGGCTACCAGTGTCTTCATAAACCTTGATTAACTCATCCCTTAACCAATCAAGGGCATCTCGCAATGGACGCCGCCATTTCTGGTGCCATTCACCACCACCACCGCAGCCGCAGTCATCCTGCCAACGATCAACACCGTGAGAACAACTCCAAGCGGTTACTGGTTTGAGTACTACTTCCCATGTTGGCTGATTGATACTGAGGTAATGGGCAAAGTTAGTTACTGTCCAATGGCGTTGAGCAAACTTCTGGGTAAAGACATAGGCTAAGCACTTTTCCGTACTACCTTTATGGTGTCCAAAGGTTTCTCCATCCGTTGCTACACTAATTAACTGTGACGGGCGGTGATCCCCGCGTATGGCTAGCCCCAAACGACCAACAAAATTTTCAGAATCTTTCAGGGCATCACTAAAGCCCATATCTCTGGAGATAGGACCATCATAGAAAAAGACGTCAATGTACTTGCCATCAGTTAAGAAACAGCGGTAAGGCCGTGTGGGATCAATTTGACAACCTCCCACTTCATGCCATTGGGGATCCTGATTGTCCTCAGTGGAGATCACTCTAGTGCGCTCAGCTTGAGATGGTGCCAAAATAATAAACTTGATCCCCTCTGTCGCCAAAACTTCGAGGGTGGCATAATCTACCGCCGTTTCAGCTAACCACATGCCTTCGGGATCACGGCCAAAGTGAGAGCGGAAATCTGCTTTGCCCCAGCGGATTTGGGTGTATTTGTCCCTTTCATTAGCTAGGGGTAAAATCATGTGGTTGTAAACTTGGGCAATGGCATTGCCATGACCATTGAGGCGGAGGCGACTTTTATGATCAGCTTCGATAATGCGCTGATAAACTTCAAGATCATAGCGCTTCAGCCATGACATCAAAGTTGGACCAATGTTAAAGCTTAGATATTCATAGTTGTTAACAATCTCGATAACTTCGCCCTGAGTGTTTAAAACCCTGGCAAAGGCATTGGGGCGATAGCACTCATGGTGAATGCGCTCATTCCAATCATGGAAAGGAGAAGCACTCGGTTGACGTTCAATGGTATCAAGATAAGGATTTTCGCGAGGCGGTTGGTAGAAATGGCCGTGGACAGTTACATAGACACCAGCAGCTGTCTTAAGGGGATCATCAGCGATCCCAGCATTGTCTTGAACCTTTGCAATGGTGTTCATTGCATTAGCCTGTGAAGCAGGAAGCTCAGCAGCAGAAGTCATGATTATCTAGAGTAGACAAAATTGTTGGGATTACTTACTAGGCAATAAATACAACACAACCTGGTGGGTAAGTGTTAAGTATGATCCTTCCGGTGGTTATGTCTGCTTAGGAATAAATAATCTCAATTAGGTAACGAATGTCAGCAGATGCTAAGGAGGATCAATTAATAGTCTCGAAGCTGAAAACTTTAAGTTTGTTTACACTATCATCATTTAACCGCAAAATGTAGCTCAGATCCGGGTTAGGTTCGTAGATCTTAATTAAAAGATCATATTTTTTGAACTCTGTGATACTGCTCAAAAGGTCTCTGATGTTGCATAGCAAAAGCAAGTATCCTAAAGTCTAATCACAAACAATCACAGGGAGCGAGATTGCACAGCCCTCAGATAGATTGGGAATGTCCAATCCTTCCTTAATTGAGAAAAAAACTAGATGCTCAACAGAAATACAATTTTGTCGATTTTGCTGATCTTTGTTCCCATCTCGATTGCAGCTCACTTTCTGGAATGGGGATCAACAGCTCTCTTTATCACTTCAGGTCTGGCAATCCTGCCTCTAGCTGCTTTACTAGGTACTGCCACCGAGGAAATTGCAGTGGTGGTTGGGCCTTCCCTAGGGGGCCTATTAAATGCCACTTTTGGTAATGCCACAGAATTAATTATCGCTCTATTTGCTCTGAAAGCAGGTCTAATCAGCGTTGTCAAGGCTACAATTACAGGCTCGATTATCGGTAACTTACTTTTGGTAATGGGTTTGGCAATGTTTTTGGGGGGCTTGCGCTATAAAGAACAAGAGTTCCAGCCGATTGTGGCGCGGGTAAATGCTTCCTCAATGAACTTAGCAGTGATTGCGATTTTAGTGCCAACTGCTGTTGATGCTACTTCTTCCGGCATGGCTGAGTCAATATTACAGCAACTCTCGGTTGCAGTTGCCTTGGTGTTGATTATGGTATATTGTTTAACTCTACTGTTTTCGATGAAAACTCACCGTTATCTGTTCGATGTTGGTGTTGCGGAAATAGAGTCTCAGCAGACAACTAAGGATAAGCATAACCAAGAGCATTCGTCAGCTCGGTCCAAGCTCTGGTTATGGGTTAGTTTGCTGCTGGGCGTAACTCTGTTAGTTGCACTGGAATCAGAATTTTTAGTAGACAGCTTGGAAGAAGCCACCTCGCAACTGGGTCTAACAGCCCTGTTTACAGGTGTAATTGTTTTACCAGTAATTGGCAATGCTGCTGAACATGCGACAGCAGTGACAGTGGCAATGAAAAATAAAATGGATCTTTCGCTATCAGTGGCAGTGGGTTCTAGTCTGCAAATTGCTCTATTTGTTGCACCAGTGTTAGTATTAGCTGGCTGGTTAATGGGTCAACCCATGGATTTAGATTTTAATCCCTTTGAACTGGTAGCAGTGGCAGTGGCAGTCTTAATTGCCAATTCCATTAGTTCTGATGGTAAATCTAACTGGCTAGAGGGAATTTTATTACTAGCAGCCTATACAGTTTTAGGACTGGCGTTTTTCTTCCATCCAGTAATTGAGGGCTTAGGTTAGAAAATTCACCAGACCTCTACAGCAAGTAATCTTTTGGGGCTGCTTAAGTATTGAACACATTACCTCGATTTTAGCAGTTATACCCTGTTAATCAACTAGCACACCAGTATAAATTATAGTGTAGGGGGTGGTTTCCTCCTAACCCAAATTACAGATTATGTATGGGCTCTCCACCGCTAAAACTTGATGAATAGCAATCGAGCTGAGTCAACTACAGCAGAAATATTAATAGTGGACGATACACCAGAAAATTTGCGTCTGTTATCTGTGATGCTGATTGAGCAGGGGTATCAAGTGCGGAGAGTGATTAGCGGGAAACTCGCTTTGGATGCAGCACAGGTGAAGCCACCGGACTTAATTCTGCTCGATATCATGATGCCCCAAATCAATGGCTATGAAGTTTGTCAAAGGTTAAAGGCTAACGAGCAAACCTGCGGGATTCCGGTGATTTTTTTGAGCGTTTTGGATGAAGCACTTGATAAGGTGAAAGCCTTTGCTGTCGGTGGCGCAGACTATATCACTAAGCCTTTTCAGATTGAAGAAGTGGTAGCTCGGATTGAGCATCAATTGACTATACAGAAGCTACAAAAGCAACTGAGAGAGCAAAATCGACAACTACAGCAGGAAATCCGCATTAGTGAAGCTGCAATGATACGTTGCCAGCAAGCAGAAATTGCCCAACAAAAACTAAATCTAGAATTAGAAGCAAGAGTTGAAGGGCGTACCAAGGAACTAAAACAGGCGAATGAGCATTTACTCAAACTGCAAACTGAGTTGCGTGAGTCACTGGTTCAAGAAAAAGAACTTAACGAATTTAAGTCCCGCATTATTAGTACAATTTCCCATGAGTATCGCACACCTTTAACTACAATCGCTACTTCGGCAGGAATACTAGAGCGTTATCTACACAAGTTGAGCCAACAGAAGCAGTCAATTCACTTCCAGCGTATCCAAAGTGCTCTCAAACACCTAACAAGCTTAGTTAACGATGTTTTATTTCTGAATAAGTCAGAGTTAGAGAAAGCGAAATTAAATCTAACTGATTTAGATCTAATCGCTTTTTGTAGTGAACTTATTGAGGAACAAAAGCTTATCGCCAGCACTAAATACACGATTACATTTACCCATCAAGGAGATTGCAGTGGGAAGCTTTGGGATGAGAGCAAGCTGCGGCAAATCTTGAGTAATTTACTCTCAAATGCCATCAAGTATTCTCCAGAAGGGGGCTTGATTGAGGTTCAATTATTATGCCAAGATCAGGAGATTATCTTAGAAGTTAAAGACCATGGAATTGGTATTCCAGTGGAATCTCAGGCTAGATTATTCGAGTCTTTTCACAGAGGCAATAATGTGGGTTCGATTCAAGGAATAGGACTCGGTTTATCAATTGTTAAAAAATGTGTGGAATTATATCGAGGTAAGATCACTTGCCACAGTGAAGTGGGAGTAGGCACTCTGTTTAGAGTTGCCCTGCCTTTGGCAAAAACAGAAATTTATGATGTCGTTAAAGACACGGGGACACAGGGACACGGGGACACGGGGATAAATTGGATGGGGATTTAACCCCATCCAATTTTATGCACCGCAAGTGACAGTAGGGTATTTGACCCATATTAATTTCGATAAACTACAATATAATCTGGGGGAGTGAGTATATAAATTGCTAGAGGGAGACTTTCAGTCTATAGGCAGTAGCAACCTTATTTCTTGGCAAGAATACTATTAGGTAGTGGTCAGTTTCTGAGAATTTTTATGGTTTTCTTCAGAAGAAACAATTGCTTTAGCAATCTCTTCACGAGTAGCACCTGAAGCCCTCTAGGTTCGACCTTCTTTTGAGCCTGATTTGGGATGAGGTAGTCTTTGTTACTCAGGAATTACGTAAGTAGAAAATTTAAATCTAAAAATCGAAGTAAATATAAGGTAAACTACCCTGAGGAGCTAAAACCCAAACTGAAAACAAAAATAGCGGTACTAGCAGCAATTTCACAGGCCAATTCAGTTGTAACTTGAGTACTTTACCGACACCGTATATGATTGCCATGGAAGTGATTAATGCCAATAATAGTAAGGTAATTTGAAAACGTTCCATACCTATTGCTTCTAGGTAAACCTTTTGGTAAAACTGGACGTCAGCCGGATGTCCCCAGATGTTTTTAAAAACTAAGCTAGATTGTTGGATATTAGGTAAACGGAAGAAAATCCATGACATAAACACCATTGACTGGGTTAACCACCAAGCCATTAATAAACCTAACCAGCTTTGCCACCATTTTGTTGTCCAATCTAACCTCTGTGATACTGCTTGGGTTAAGCGATGAATAACTAAAGCCAGACCATGCAATCCTCCCCAAATTGCAAAGCCCCAAGCTGCTCCATGCCAAATGCCGATAATTAACATGACAAGGAATAAGTTTAAACAGGTGCGAATCAAACCTTGACGCGAACCACCTAAAGGAAAGTAGAGATAGTTGCGAATCCAATCTCCTAAAGTCATGTGCCAGCGACGCCAGAAATCAGCAATGCTAGTACAGAGGTAAGGAGAGTCAAAATTTTCTGGAAGATTAAACCCTAAAATAATAGCACTACCCCTTGCCATATCTACATAACCACTAAAATCAAGGTAGATTTGTAAGCCATAGGCAACTATTGCCAACCATAAATCACCACTACCAGCACGCTCTAAGTTGCCAAAGCACAAATCAACAAAAATACCAATATGGTCTGCTAGCAATGCCTTTTTGATCGCACCACAGGTAATCAGCCATAATCCTGCTGTTAGTTGCTCAACACTAGGAAATTGTAGAGTTTTCAGTTCAGCAGAAAATTGATGATAGCGAGTAATTGGACCAGCAATTAGTTTAGGAAAAAACAACTTGTAAGCGGTAAAGTTTAAAAGCTGCTTAGTAGCTGGTGCTCCTCGATAAACATCAATCAAGTAAGCAATACACTCAAAAATGAAGAAAGAAAGTCCTAAGGGAACAATTAAGCGAGTACTAATCCAGTTTGTACTCTCTGGTGAAATTGATAAATTTAGGGGCAGTAGCACATTGGTCAAAATAAAAGGAACATACCTGAAGCCCAGCAAAAAGATAATATTAGCCAGAATGCCTAACCAAAGCAGCTTCAAGCGTCGCCGATTCCAATAAGTTTGAGCTACAAGCCACTCTTGATTAGAAAGTTGTTCATTGTTAGCGTGGTTTCCTGGCGCTGTGTTAGTTCCAATTGCCTGTCCCAAGTGAAAGTTAATCAGAATAATGACAACTAGAAGTGGAATGTATTGGATTGCTGAGTAGTCATATTCAATTTGTAGTGAAGCGTAGAAAATTAGGCTGGCAATGATGATTACCCACAATCGCCAAGACTCGATTAGCTTGGGTTGAGCCTTCAGTTCAACAGAAGGAGTCGCTACCCTGAAAAAATTTGGCACTAACCAGTAGATTCCTAGAATAATAGCTAGGAAAAAACCATAGTCAATCGAGGTGAATTTCATCTTGCTATTGCTATTGCCTCAGTCCTTAGTTATTGGTTGTTGGTTCAGGATTTATCACCAACGACCAAGGAATCATTGGATCTTGAGCTAAGTACTTGGAAATTTGGTAAGCGCCATAGCGATTAAGGTGACTCGGATCAGAAAAATAATCATCTTTGGTGAGTAACAAATCAGCTAAGTCTCGGAAAATTAGTCCCCTGTCCATTGCTGTCGCGTGCATGTGTAGCCGAAATTGTTCCTCGTATTTGCTGCGTACTGGGTCTAAGTAGTCCTTGGTAAGGGGCAAGTTGACAAAAACGATACTAATATTTTGCTCTTGGGTGAATTTTAGTATAGCTTTCAGGGCCCTATGTTGCTCTCCTGCCAACTGAAAGGACTGATAGTTACTGTCGTAAGCACCGGCAACTCGAGGATGTTGCTGGTAGTAGGTGGCACTATTAAAGCGGGTTGACACTGCAAGGAAGCCATTAAAGTCGACTGGCTCCTGAGCAGATAATTTCTGGGGGGAATGAGTCTGAGCAGTTTGGCGAAAACTAGCTAGCTTGAGAATTGTGATCAACTGCTCCTGCAATCGAGACTTAAACTGCTGTCGCTGGGAATAAGTTGGTGAAATTGATCCCAGAGACTGATTAAGCCACTCACTAATTGATTGATAAGAGCTATTTAAATAAGCCAAGGGCTGTTCTTGGTGAACAAGCGTTTGGCTGCTATTGGTACTGAGGAAGGGAAAAGTTCCAGCCTCAATCTTCTGGTAGGCTTGTGAGTTAGCGATCGCCTGATAGGTAATATCTTCTCGACCGCTATTAAATGCCCTGGCTCCATCTGCCCAGATAATCAATTTCGGCAGTTGCTCTGGCATGAGGATGCGGCGTAGCACAAATTCTACAACCTGGGCTGTAGCTCCGTTGACTCCAAAATTAAACACCTCAATATCGGTATAGCCTTGAGCTGCTAACAGATTTTGCAGCGCTTGGGGATCTACACCTCGCATTGCCCTAGAGCTACCGATGATCAAAACATCAGGAGGGCCCGTCTGAAGTAGGCGCTGTTGGTAGAGGGCTAACTTTTCATTTAACAGCAGGTTATTGAAAGAAGGTAATGTTGATCTCGCAGCTGCTAAAATCGCACTCCCTGCTCGATATTGAGGCGTCGATAACTTGTCTACCTCCTCCCCATTGAAAATTAAACTTGTCTGTCCCTCTTTAGTAAACCCAGAGGCATTGAATTCCTCAGCATTGGGAGAACCACTTTTTTGCAAAGACAATTTGGGCAGTTGAACTGCTGTCGTTGAGGGCTCGGAAAATTCCTGAGGCGCTGTGATCATCGACGATGATCCAGCACTTAGTAAACGCTTACCAATCCAAAAATCGGCGATTAATGTCAAAGATAATCCCAGTGCCCCCCAAACCATAGCCACTTTCACACTTTGGGAAGATGAGAAACTTTTTGAACTGTGTAATGGGAGTGCTGCTGACAAATCCTGATTCCAACCCGTGGGTACAAATAGCTGACAGTAGCATAACCACCATCTAATTTTACTTGCTGTCTGTTTGAGAGCAAGCCTCCAGAAGTCGTTCAATTCTTCTTTAGTTAAATCCGGGCGCAGAATTGGTTCGGAGCCTTGAGCTACTAATTCGCTCACAAAAACATCTGAGACAGCAAACTCTGGGGTTGCCTCTGGTACTAGACGCCGTCGCTTAACAAAATCAACTCCATAATTCCATGCACAAGAGCTAGAACCAGCGCGACGTCCATAGACTCGAACCCCGGCAATTTCTGGAATTGCAAGCTGTCGTAGTAACCAGGTAGCAGTGGGAGCGACTTGAGAGCGTGCTGGACACACTGGGGCCTCGCTCATAATGTGTAATAAATCTTGTTGACGTGCAATTTTAAGGCTGATGCCGCCAGTTGCTAAGCGCTGTTGGAGATTAGGATTAAGTAACTGTTCTAGTAAAAAGATTACTGCTGGCTGGCAAGCCTGCTGCGCCAATGACCATACCGACTTAGCTAAGGCTGGATCTTTTGCTGCCGGTAGGCTTAGCCATTCAACCCAGGCTGGTTTCTGTGGCTGCTGAGAGTCAGTTGCTGAGGTGTCCACTTCGGCGGGCTCAACACCAAAAATTGTCGCGGCTGTGATCCCTTGGGGGGCAATTAACTCTAGCACAGAGGCAATTACACTCACCGCCGTTGGCTGTTGGGGAGCAGCAGTTGCTAGAGCATCCACAAGATAGCAAAATATATGAAGTGTAGCTTCTTTGAGAACCACTCTGACTTCCAAGCCCTGTCCTTGCAGAGCTTGATTCAAAAGCCGCGTGATTGCCTGCCCATCTCCCCAACTAGCCCAATTGTTGAGCATATCTGCTGGTGGAGTCAAATCCACCTTTAGCTTCCATTCAGGAGCTGCTTCGCCACTAACCTGACTGCAAATGATCGCATCTCGGAACCCTTGAAGTTCTAAGGAACGCAACTGCTCAACTAGTGGTTCTGCTAGCAAGGAGGGATCAGGGCTATAGTCAGAATGACACATCACCCAGAGACGTTGTTTGTGCAGTGAACAGTTAAGGGATGAGAGCTTGTCATCCTCTCCTGGATTAGAGTTAAAAGATTCCTCCTCTCCCCCTTTCTCCCCATCTCCCCATCTTCCTGTTTCCCCCTCTCCCTGTTGAAGATGTTGGATGAAGACCTTAAAGCTAACTCCCAGAAAATTTAGGGCTTTACTAAGATGGCGGGCAATTGCCTCTGGTTCTCCAGAGCGAGCTAGAGTTTCGTTGGTAATGAGAAATTTAGAGTCATTCTGAGGGTTTTGGCTACCACTGGGGACAGTTTTTGCTTGAACCATAACCCTTGAGTCTAGTGGAATTCCAATTTGCTCAACCCAGTCTGGATGTTGCTTTCCTAAGGTGCGCCCGTAGATAATAATCTGATCAATGGAGTGTGCCGGTTCGAGGTAGAGCTTTTCTTTCCCTTCCGGCTGTTGCAATAGTTCGAGCAAAGGCTTCACCACTTTTTTGGCTTCTATACTCTGGGGGCTTTCACAGAGTATGTGCAGCTTCTTCCCTCGATACTGGACGTTTAGGTATACCTCTGTCTGCCCAATGACCTTTTGTATCCATTGAGCAAGTGAGGATCGACGATCTTTTTGGCTGCGCTGCTCGACATCCAACATTACAAACCTGTTAACTGGACTGACAAGGAACTAGTGTTTTTTACCTTTACTATTTGTACACCTGCTTTCAACCTACTTATACTTGCAGTTCTTGCTTATACTTGCAGTTTTTGAGGGAAAATCCCAGCCCAAAGAACTCGCAAGTTACACAGGTCGTGTACAATTAACTGATCTAAATACATCTAAACAGTTTTATACAACATCAGTGCCTAAAGTTATGCTACATAATTTTCAGGCACAGCTATGATATTTGTACCAGCTAGAGACTCTGGCTTAATTGAGTGATATGTTTACAGCCTTACTATTTTTGTCTTCACCAATGTCAACCTCTAACCAAAAACTACCGGAGATTAAGGCCAAAGATCTCCCATCAGCCGTGGTGCCAGCAGAATTCTTATTAAGTCTAGCTACTGGCCCAATGCTTCTAGGCTTACTCTCTGGTCAAGCTATTTTCTCTTGGTTGCAAGCTACAGGCATTGCTAGCGAGGAATTATTTAGAGGCTATAGCTTACCGGTGCTGCACTTCCCAGAGGTTGTTAAAGATGATTAACAAAAAATTGAAAGGCTTTTTAAGGTTCTGACTGGCTGTGGCAGAACAACTTATGAGATTTGGTGGCGTTATGGCATTACTAGCACTTGGCTAATTCCAGAATTTTATTTGGCTGTAGTCAACACACCCTTTACCAGTTTAGTCAAATTAATTGGACAACTCTCAGGACGATTTTATCTGGCGAAATTATAGTCAGAAATTAAATCATAGCTTGATTACCGTTGTTGAATGAGTTGACTGAACTAGACTCGACTTGTCATTTTCCCCCATGCCTAAAAACTTATGAATTCAAACTATTCTTCTACGAATTCACTGCTCAATTCATCTGATCAGGAATTCGCCTTCCCCCCCAGTGGAGAGGTGTTTCTGCGCCATCGCCTCAAAATTGTTGAGGACTTGTGGGAGTCTGTGCTTTACTCAGAATGTGGTCAGGAATTGGTGGATTTGCTCAAACAGCTGCGCGACTTATGTTCGCCAGAGGGACAAACACCAGAATTCCCTGAATCTTCGGTTCCCCAGTTAATCGAAAATCTAGATCTAAATTCAGCTATCCGGGCATCGCGAGCTTTTGCCCTCTATTTTCAGCTAATTAATATCGTCGAGCAACATTACGAACAACAGACTCAAAAACTTTCTCTACGCGCCAATAATCTTGATCCTGGAGCAACTGAACGCTGGCAAAGGCAGCAAGCAGGACTCATAGAGAACTGGAATTCTACCATGGCTTCGATTAACGCGGTGGAGAAAGATGTGGACACCCGTGAGCTGGGAAATTCAACAGTTGGTCATTTTGGAGATTTTCTGGAAAAAAGCTGGCAGGCTCATCAGGCTTTACAGAGGGAATTAGGAACCTTTAAGTGGTTATTCCCTCACCTCTGGCGGCTGAATATGCCACCCCAACAAATTCAGCGACTGATTGACAATTTAGATATTAGACTAGTCTTCACAGCCCACCCTACCGAAATTGTTCGCCGCACGATTCGGTCTAAACAGCGTCGCCTTGCTAAAATCCTGCAACAGCTAGACAAAGCAGAGGAAGCTCAAAGAGCATTAGGTTTGACATCCTCTTGGGAGGTAGAAGAATATACTGAACAGCTCAGGGAAGAGATTCAATTATGGTGGCGTACTGATGAGTTGCACCAATTCAAGCCCACAGTACTCGACGAAGTGGAAAATACCCTGCACTATTTTAAAGAGGTACTCTTCGATACCATTCCCCAACTCTATGGTCGCCTGAAGCAGTCCCTCAATGAATCTTTCCCCTGGTTACGACCTCCTGTTAAAAACTTTTGTTATTTTGGCTCTTGGGTAGGTTCTGACAGGGATGGTAATCCTTCAGTGACGCCGCAAGTTACTTGGCAAACCGCTTGCTATCAAAGGGATTTAGTGCTTGAACAGTACATCAAATCCATCGAGCGTCTTACCAATTTGTTGAGTTTATCATTGCATTGGAGTGACGTCTTACCAGAACTTTTGGAATCTCTCGAACAAGACCGAGCACAGATGCCAGAGGTTTACGAGCAACTGGCAATTCGCTACCGACAAGAACCTTATCGACTCAAGCTTGCCTATATTCAAAGACGTCTAGAGCTGACACGGGAGCGCAATCGCCACCTTGAGAACTATGATCATCTCTCCAAAGAGATTACCGAAACTACAAGTCCTAGCATTTACAAATCAGGAGCAGAATTTCTAGGGCAGTTGCGACTCATTGAGCGCAATTTAACTGAGACAGGGTTAAGCTGCTCTGAGTTAGATAAATTAATCTGTCAGGTGGAAATTTATGGCTTTAATCTGACGCAGCTCGATATTCGCCAAGAAAGCTCCCGCCACTCAGAGGCAATTAACGAAATTACAGAGTATCTGCAACTTTTTCCTAAGCCCTACAACGAACTATCAGAAGTAGAGCGTACCAATTGGCTCAGTCAGGAGCTACCAACCAGGCGCCCCCTAATTCCGGCTGAGCTGCCGTTTTCAGAGAGGACTCGCGAAACCGTTGAAACTTTCAGGACACTGCGGCGGCTGCAACAGGAGTTTGGTCCCCAAATCTGCCAGACCTATATTATCAGCATGAGCCGTGATGCCAGCGACCTCTTGGAAGTGCTATTACTAGCACAGGAAGTTGGACTCTACGATCCTGCCACTGGCAAGAGCAGTATTCGAGTAGTACCGCTATTTGAAACGGTAGATGACCTTAAAAACTCCCCAGCAGTGATGAAATCACTGTTTGAGCTACCTCTGTATCGCGCCTGCCTCGCTGGTGGCTACGAAAAGTTAGAAACTGAAGCCTCCAGCACCATTAGCCATGACTCAGAAGCCCTAGCCCCTTATCTCCAAGAGATCATGCTGGGTTACTCTGATAGCAATAAAGACTCTGGTTTCCTCAGTAGCAATTGGGAAATCCACAAGGCTCAGAAAGCGCTACAGCAGATTGCTGAGGAATATGGCATTACTTTGCGCATCTTCCACGGGCGCGGCGGCTCAGTCGGTCGTGGTGGAGGCCCAGCCTATGAGGCAATTTTGGCACAACCAGGTCGCAGTATCAATGGGCGCATTAAGATTACTGAGCAGGGCGAAGTCTTAGCGTCCAAGTATTCCTTACCAGAATTGGCTCTCTATCATCTAGAGAAGGTGACAACGGCAGTAATTCAAGCCAGCTTACTACGTACCGGCTTTGATGATATTGAACCCTGGAACGAAATTATGGAAGAGTTGGCAGTGCGATCCCGCTCCCACTACCGCGCTCTGATCTATGAGCAACCAGACTTACTAGATTTCTTCCATGAGGTGACACCAATTCAAGAAATTAGCCAATTGCAAATTAGCTCAAGACCAGCGCGGCGTCAGGGTGGCAAGAAAGATTTAAGTAGTCTCAGAGCGATCCCCTGGGTTTTTAGCTGGACTCAGAGCCGCTTTTTGCTCCCTAGTTGGTATGGTGTTGGTACTGCCTTACAGGAGTTCTTAAATGAGGAACCCCAAGAAAATTTGAAGCTGCTGCGCTACTTTTACTTCAAGTGGCCGTTTTTTAAAATTGCCATTTCTAAAGTCGAGATGACTTTAGCGAAAGTGGATCTACAAATGGCTCATCACTACGTGCGAGAATTGTCTAGCCCAGATGATGCTCAACGCTTTGAGCGCTTGTTTGAGCAAATTGCCAGTGAGTTCAATCTCACTAGCGATATAGTTCTGGCGATTACTGGACATAGTAAACTGCTTGATGGCGATCGCGATCTACAGCGATCAGTATATTTGCGCAATGGTACGATCGTACCCCTTGGTTTCTTGCAAGTGTCTTTACTTAAACGCCTGCGTCAACACAACAAGCAGACAGCATCTGGTGTGGTTCACTCCCGATATAGTAAAGGTGAATTGTTGCGGGGAGCGCTGTTGACGATTAATGGTATTGCCGCTGGCATGCGAAATACTGGTTGAGGCAAGAATGTAGTTAGAAGTGGGGGATCGGACAAGTCTAGAGGTAAGAAGGTTTTACACCAATTGTTTACAGATTATATTTGCTCCTATTTCCCCATTTTCTACTTGGTCTTTTGACCTAAAAGAGTTATAGCAGTCGCCACAGCTGTTAGGACACTCTCTTGTTTCCTGTTAAGAGTTCCCTTTGAATCCAAATAGGATGTCCTAACTGACATGTCCGTTGCTATAACTCTCAGTTTCTTTAAATAAATAAAGCTTTCTGCATTTGACCTCTAAAGGTTGTAAAGCCGGTAATTATTAAAAAAATGTTTTATAAATCAACGTAATCAACTTAATTCTGCTACAATTTCATACTTAAATCTTGGTCTAATTAAGATAAAGTCAATTTCCAAATAATTTATTTTTTCTTCATAAAGTAAGTCTAAGGGTTAGATTTAGATGAGCTTGACGATGGCAACAGCAAAAAGCTAAGAATTAATTAGGTATTTTCTGTCCCAACTAATATTTTACTAGTGCTTTTGTGTAGAATATAATCTAACTTCCATGAGGTTGTTAAACCTTGAATCAACCATCCAGGGAATTGTCAGGAGAATAACTTATTTAACCCTTCAGTAAATCTAGTGTTACCTAGCTTAATCTTGCTTATCTCTATAGAGTTTCCGGTAAAAACTCTCAATCGTTGCTCAAATAAAACACTAACACTTAGCAGAAACTCGAGTGAGAAAGTTGGGAGTTCTTGACCCATAGTGACTAACATTCAAGAGAATCTAAATTGTTCAGTTGCTACCATTTTCCTGCGATAAGGTTGGGGTAGTTAGTTTTGTTGAGCTTCCCGAGTTTTTCTCGGTTAGTAAAATCTGGATCATTTGTTCTTTAGTGCTTACAGTGAGAAGCAATGGAAAAATATATCACTCCTACAGAGGAAATTGAAGTGCAGATCGAGGATGATCGCACTGGCATGAGTGTGAAAACGCTCAAACGAGCTTTCGCAGACAACCTGTACTACATCCAGGGGAAAAATGAGTTTTTAGCCACGCCCTTTGATTACTATATGGCCCTGGCATACACGGTGCGGGATCGCTTACTCCACCGCTGGATTAACACAGCAACCACATACATCAAAAAAGATGTTAAGAGTGTTTATTACCTCTCAGCAGAGTTCCTGATGGGTCGCCAATTGGGCAAAAACCTGCTAAATTTAGGTATTTACGAGCGTGCTCGCCAAGCGATCCATGAATCCGGACTTGACATCAATGACCTAATGACCCTTGAAGCTGAGCCAGGGTTAGGTAATGGAGGTTTAGGGCGTCTAGCAGCTTGTTTTCTCGACTCTCTCGCCACCTTAGAAATTCCAGCCGTTGGTTACGGGATTCGCTACGAATTCGGTATTTTTGACCAGCGCATTGAAAATGGAATGCAAGTGGAACATCCTGACAGATGGCTCCGTTTTGGCAATCCCTGGGAAATAGAACGCCCGGAATTAACTGTGGAAGTATTCTTCGGAGGACACACCGAACCATACTATGATGAGGCGGGTAATCATCGCTTACGCTGGATTCCGGGGCGGAAAGTTCTAGGAACGCCCTATGATACACCTTTGCCTGGATACCAAAATAATACGGTCAATATCCTGCGCCTGTGGAGTGCCAGTGCCAGCCAAGATTTTGACTTCCAGGTGTTTGACAGTGGCGACTATGCTGGTTCTGTCACTGACAAGATTGTCTCAGAGAATATCTCGAAAGTTCTCTATCCCAACGATAACACTTCTCAGGGTAAGCAACTGCGATTAGAGCAGCAGTATTTCTTCGTCAGTTGCTCTCTCCAAGACATCATTAACTCCTACTGCCTCACTCACCCTAATTTTGATCAATTCCATGAGAAGGTAGCAATCCAACTCAATGACACTCACCCTTCCATTGGCATTGCTGAGTTGATGCGACTGTTGATAGATAAGTACCATTTGGGTTGGAACCGGGCATGGTATATTACCAAGAATACTTTTGCCTACACCAACCATACGTTGCTAGCAGAGGCTTTAGAGCGTTGGCCAGTAAGCCTGTTTGAGCAACTCTTGCCTAGACATCTAGAAATTATCTATGAAATCAATCGTCGCTTCTTAGATGAGGTACGCGCCAAGTATCCTGGTGACACAGACAGAGTAGGGCGGATGTCGCTAATTGAAGAAGGAGACCAGAAGTACGTCCGTATGGCACACTTAGCTTGTGTGGGCAGCCATGTCATTAACGGGGTAGCCCAACTACACACGGATTTACTCAAGCAAGATGTCCTCAAGGACTTTCATCAGTTGTGGCCACAAAGATTCCAGAATAAGACTAATGGGGTAACGCCGCGTCGATGGCTCAGGCTGAGCAATCCCAAACTTTCTGATTTGATTACCGAGAAAATTGGCGATGGTTGGATTACTAACCTCGAAAAACTCAAGCAGCTGGAAATGTTTGCTGATGATCCTGAGTTTCGCCATCGCTGGCGTCAGATTAAGCAGGAACTCAAGCAGGAGTTAGCAGAGTATATTCTACTGGCTAATGATATTGAAGTGAATCCAGATTCTCTATTTGATGTCCAGGTTAAGCGGATTCATGAATATAAGCGTCAGCTTTTATGTATACTTTACGCCATTACCCTCTACAATCGCATTAAAAGGAATCCCAGCCTTGATATTGGCTCACGAACCTTTATCTTTGCAGGCAAGGCAGCTCCCGGCTATTATATTGCCAAACTAGTGATCCGATTGATCAACTCGGTGGCTAAGGTGATCAACAATGACCCGGACGTTGCAGACCGCATCAAAGTGGTCTTCCTAGAAGGCTTCTCCGTATCTCTTGGGCAGCGAGTTTATCCTGCTGCTGAACTCTCAGAGCAAATCTCAACTGCTGGTAAAGAGGCTTCTGGAACTGGCAATATGAAGTTTGCGATGAACGGTGCACTTACCATCGGTACTCTTGATGGTGCTAATGTCGAGATTAGAGAGGCTGTCGGCGCAGAGAATTTCTTCCTTTTTGGTCTGACTACCCAAGAAGTTTATGCCCTCAAAGCTAGGGGATATAACCCTCGGGAATACTACGACAATAACCCTGAATTACGGGATGTGATCGATCGCATTGCTACTGGATGCTTCTCCAATGGTGATCAAGAAATGTTCCGACCAATTGTGGACTCTCTGATGTACCACGACCAGTATATGCTGTTTGCAGATTACCAGTCTTATGTTGATTGCCAGGAGCAAGTCAGCCAAGCTTATCGAGACCAAAACAATTGGACGCGGATGTCAATTCTCAATTCAGTTCGTATGGGTAAATTCTCTTCAGACCGCACAATTAAAGAATACTGTCAGGATATCTGGAAAGTTAGTCCTGTGAAGATTCAATTGGAAGAGTATCTTCCAGAAGAAGCTGGTTTGAAGTTGATCGAGAAGCTATAACTTAATTTTACCACTCAAATTTGTCAATATAGTTTGCAATTTTGAAGTAGAATTTCGTGATAGTAGAAGGGTCAATGGTTGTTGACCCTTTTACTAGGGATATAGTAGATAGCACGCATACCAAGCTTTGAGAGGCTGGTTTTAAGATTGATTAATCTCATAACTTTCCTAGGCAGCCAAGGACTAAGCTGAAATTAGGAACAGGAGGAAATACTTATGGTTACAGCGCCTCAAACCAAGTCTTCCCAAGTCTCTAAACAACAGTCTTTCGTCCTCTGGTTTGAAGAAGTAGGAATTGCCGATATTCCCTTAGTAGGAGGCAAAAATGCCTCTCTCGGCGAAATGATCCAACAGCTAACGCCGCAGGGAGTTAATGTTCCTACAGGTTTTGCTACCACTGCCTATGCCTATCGCTACTTTATTAAAGCAGCAGGTTTAGAAGAGAAGTTACGTCAAATATTTTCTGATTTAGATATCGAAGATGTTAATAACCTGCGGCTGCGGGGTAAGCAAGCCCGTTCTTTAATTCTCAATACACCCTTTCCCCCAGACTTGCAAACAGCGATCGCCACAGCTTACACTCAACTATGTCAGCGCTATGGCTACAATCCTGAATTATGCCAGCGATTTGACCCTGATTACCGTCAGCAGTGTGAACTGGAAAGTCAAAATACAGATGTTGCGGTTCGTTCCTCTGCTACAGCAGAAGATTTACCCGATGCTAGTTTTGCTGGGCAACAGGAAACTTACCTTAACGTCTACGGTATTCAAAATGTTCTAGAAGCCTGCCATAAGTGCTTTGCCTCTATTTTTACAGACCGAGCGATTTCCTATCGTACCCTCAAAGGTTTTGACCACTTTAGTATTGCCCTCTCCGTCGGTGTGCAAAAGATGGTACGCTCTGACTTGGCAGCCTCTGGTGTGATGTTCTCCATTGATACAGAAACAGGCTTCAAGAATGCGGCATTAATTAATGCTGCCTACGGTTTAGGTGAAAACGTCGTCCAAGGTGCAGTTAACCCTGATGAATATTTCGTATTCAAGCCCACTCTTAAACAGGGTTTCCGCCCAATTTTGGAAAAGCGCCTCGGCAGTAAAGCCTTCAAAATGGTCTATGATCTCGGTGGCACTAAGTTGACAAAAAATGTGCCAGTACCAGACTCAGAGCAGAATAAGTATGCTATTAGCGATGATGAGATTTTACAACTAGCCCGTTGGGCTCAGATTATCGAAGACCATTATTCCCAAGTCCGCAATAGCTATACGCCCATGGACATTGAGTGGGCAAAAGATGGACTCACTGGAGAATTATTTATTGTCCAAGCTAGGCCGGAAACGGTACAATCTCAGAAATCTGGTAGCGTTCTACGGAATTATCAGCTTCAGGGTACTGCTGATGTTCTTGTCAGTGGACGCGCTGTCGGAGAAATGATTGGTCAAGGTAAAGCTAGGGTAATTCTCGATATCCACAAGATTGATGAGTTCCAAGCTGGTGAAGTTTTAGTGACGAATAAGACTGATCCTGATTGGGAACCAATTATGAAAAAGGCTAGCGCCATTGTTACTAATCAAGGAGGGCGCACCTGTCATGCCGCAATTATTGCCCGAGAAATGGGTATCCCGGCGATTGTGGGCTGTAATCATGCCACTGCTGTCTTGACAACTGGGCAAGAAGTGACTATTTCCTGTGCCGAAGGGGAAGAAGGAAGGGTTTATTCTGGTTTAGTGCCTTTTGAAGTCCAAGAAACTCAATTGGACAAATTGCCCCGCACCCGCACCCAGATTTTGATCAATGTGGGCAACCCAGAAGAAGCTTTCGGTCTGTCGTCGATTCCCTGTGATGGGGTGGGCTTAGCACGGTTTGAGTTTATTATTGCCAATCATATTAAGGCGCACCCTTTAGCTTTAATTCATTTCGATGAATTAGAAGACCCCTTGGTGAAGCGGGAAATCAACAGGTTAACAGCCCTATATTCCCATAAACCAGACTTCTTTATCGATAAGCTTGCCCATGGTATTGGCATGATTGCAGCAGCGTTTTATCCTAACCCAGTAGTGGTGAGGATGTCGGACTTCAAGAGCAATGAATACGCTAACCTTTTGGGAGGTCAACAATTTGAACCAAGGGAAGAAAACCCGATGATTGGCTGGCGCGGCGCTTCCCGTTACTATGACCAGAAATACCGAGAAGCTTACGGTTTAGAGTGCCAAGCTCTGAAACGGGTAAGGGATGAAATGGGCTTGACTAATGTTATCCCGATGATTCCCTTCTGCCGCACTCCTGAGGAAGGGCGCAAAGTACTTGCAGAAATGGAGAAACATGGCCTCAAACGAGGGGAAAATGGTTTACAAGTTTATGTAATGTGCGAGATTCCCAACAATGTAATCTTGGCTGAGCAATTCAGCGAGGTGTTTGATGGTTTCTCGATTGGTTCTAATGACCTAACTCAGTTAACTTTAGGTCTTGACCGTGATTCTGCCTTAGTTGCTCATATTTTTGATGAACGTAACCAAGGTGTCAAGGAGATGGTACAGACAGTGATTGAGAAAGCTAGAAAAAATGGTCGTAAGATTGGTATCTGTGGTCAAGCTCCTAGTGACTATCCTGAATTTGCCAAGTTTTTGGTGGAACAGGGTATTGATTCGATTAGTTTAAACCCTGATTCTGTAATGAAGACGCTGTTGATGGTAGCTGAAGTTGAAGGGGTTACAAGTTAGTTTTTATAGCAGTACGTATTAAGGTTAGGACAAGCTGAATCGCTAGAACTTTGTCAAATTCACCCCTTCTGCCTTCTGCCTTCTGCCCTGGAGCCTTGCGCGTAGCGCTATAGGATGTGTTTAGTCTGCGTCCTGATTAGGGCGCAGGGGAGCAAGTCTTTAAAGTCCCTCTCTCAGGTTTGGGAGAGGGATTTAGGGTGAGGGCTAACAAAAAAGTCAATTATTTAAATCAAATTCAATTTTGATTAATCCGAATTCAGTTAAAAACTATCAGCTTCAATCAAGCTATTGTCATTTAGAAAAACCTTCATCAATTGCCTGTATTGTTGCCATATTTCTAACATGAACCCAGATTATTAAGTAATATTATAAGTTCCAATTTTTTTTAGTAAAAGGGTTGTCTTAATCAAAGCAAGGTGGTAGTTTAATACTGTTACAACCGTAACCCAGAAAAAAAGCCAGCCTGTCAGTGGTCAACTCGTTCAGGCTGGCTCTGGCTCCCAATACATCAAGGAGACAATTTAATTATGTCCTATCGAGACCGACTTAGGCCGTGGGCTATCGCCCGTCTATTGCATAATAAGCTGCAATGGTCAATTATTGATCGCTATCGCACCAAATCAGACGCAGAAGGACATCTTCAGTGGTGGCGTGAACATGTCCCCGAGACCAAATATGAAGTTATCTGGGATTTACCTACGGAGGATAAGTAATAAGTAATAAGTAATAAGTAATAAGTGACAACAAGAACATTTATTGCTTATTACTGGTTCATTTCATTACTTCTCCGTGTCTCCCCCTCTCCGCGTCTCCGCGTCTCCGCGTCTCCCCCTCTCCCCATCTCCCCATCTCCCCATCTCCCCGTCTGCTATGACTACTCTATTTAATTGCCTCCAACCTGCTCAGAAATTCCGCATTAGCGTCTGTGATATCGCGAAATTGCTTAAGATTCCCCAGCACCTGATTGTGCGCGTTGAATGCTGGGCCTATGTAATTTTTGTACATCGCCGTGATGTAGGCGGACAATTTATCAGTTATCGGAAATTAGAACAGTGGAAAAATGCTGTTGCCTGTCAGATTCAGAAATGTTCAGCTGTACCGCAATTGCGGCAGTTGTGGCTAGATATCATTGCCGATTACCGCAAGCATAAAAAGCAGTATGAAAAAGGAAGTCGCCAATTTTTTCGTAAAATCAGGCTCCAACGCTGGGACATTCTTCGGCAAAAACAAAAAAATAACCTTGAGCGAGAGTTAGCCATTGGTTTTAACCAATGGTAGTGGAGCGAGATGCGGAATTTATTCCGACGATACTTTGGTAAATGTTTTTGTTGTAAAATAATTCTAGGTATCAAAGAGATTAAGCAATTAAAGGAGGTGATATTTCTGTACGGATGCCAACAAATAATGCTTCATCCCGATGAATTAGAAAAAGAGATTTTGGTATTTATCTGTCAACAAGCCAACAAGTTAGTCAATTGCGGTACATATTTGTTGAGGCAAGCATTTTTTACTTTTGGTCAAGTAGAACATGATGCCTATTCTCTCCACGCGGAACTTAAAGACAATCCTCATTTTAAGATTTTGAGGTCAGCAGTTGCTCAGCAGGTACTCACAGGAGTAGCTGAATCATTCAAATCCTATAAAGAGTTGACAAATAAGTTCTTTAAAGGAGAAATATCAGACCAACCCAAGCTGCCCAAATATCGAAAAAAAGGCGGCTTGGCTACTATTTCATACCCTGCCAGATGGGTATCATTTGACCTGGAAACAGGTTATGCCTCACTTAGTCTGGGCAAGACATTTAAGGAGTGGTTTGGAATTGAACATATTCAAGTACCACCTCCCTATGGACTTCGCGTTAAAGACATTGCCGAAATTCGGATTCTACCTAGAAATGGCTGTTTTTACGCTGAATACACTTACAAAATCCAGCCACAAATTGTGGATTTATCAGACAAGGCTTTAGGTATAGATCCAGGTTTGAACAACTGGTTAACCTGTGTTTCTACTGACGGAGACAGCTTTATTGTCGATGGTAGGAAAGTTAAAAGCTTTAACCAGTGGTACAACAAGCAAGTGGCTAAGGTAAAAAAGAACAAAGCTCAAGATTACTGGGATGAGAAACTAGCTCAACTGTCAGAGCGTCGTAATCGTCAGATGAGAGATGCTCTCAACAAAGCAGCAAGATTAGTAGTTAACTACTGTTTAAGTCATGACCTTGGCACGATTGTCTTTGGCTGGAACCAAGGCAATAAAAACCGTATAGAAATGGGCAAAAAGAACAACCAAGAGTTTGTAGGAGTGCCTACCGCTAAACTCAAAGAACGTGTTGCTCAGTTATGCCAACAGTATGGATTACAATTTATCGAAACCGAAGAGTCCTACACCTCAAAGAGCAGTTTTTTAGACGGAGATGTACTGCCCAAATTTGGTGAAAAACCCGAACGGTGGAAGCCATCCGGAAGACGAGTCTCTAGAGGTATGTATCGGACAAAAAATGGCACTGAAGTTAACGCAGATATTAACGGCGCTGCCAACATTTTGCGCAAAGTAGAGATACAGTTAAGTGTGAACTTAGCCAAGGTCTGTAGGGCATTTTTGAGGAGTGCCTACCAGATATAAAGTCTGGGAAACTCTCGCGTAGGAGCGTCATTTTAGTGCGCTCTTTTACAACCGCTTGAATCCTCGTCGTTTTAACGCGAGGAGAGGTCAATGATATCAAATCCGGGTCTAATACCCCCATGAATTTTGGTAAAATTAACCGAGAATACTATTATTTGATCGCAATAGTTTTTTTAAACATGTTTGTTGGCACAGCACAAGCAGCAGAACTCCTGGGCATATCCACAACACGAGTACGCCAGCTCCTTAAGCAAGGCAGAATTGAAGGAGCTTATAAAATTGGTAGAATCTGGGTTATTCCTCTATTTGATGGCATGCCAGTGATCACTAAAGGTACCCGAGGACCAAAAGCCCGATGGTGTAGGAGGCGTCCTGCTCTTACTTTTATCCACGTCAACCAGCATGCGATTAGACAAAATAAAAAGCAGGGACATCATGATCCTGTAATTAGTATCAAAACAGGGAATAGCAATATCTATGGTCATGAAGTGAGAATCAACGGGCCGTGTCGAGTAGTTTATCAGCCCAATTTCCCCAAACCTTGTGGTGCTAGAGTCTGGATTGAGACTCTCTCCAATGTTGAGGTCATCAATTGCAGCTGATTTTTCGACTAAAACAGAAAAAGAACTTCGAGCGAGAATTAGTTAGTTAGTGCGATCGCATGATTGCGCTGAGCTTTGCTCAATCGCTTTTAGTGCTAGACCAACGCTTCGGCACGAATGCAGCCTTCGCATGCCTCCGCTTAACGTGCTTCGGGTTAATCGCCTAGTGCTACTGCAATCAGACCACCCCTTTTGTAGTGACTTTCTTGATTATCAAGTGCGCATACCTATAGATATTTGCAAAAAAAATCCAGCGATCGCCTGACGGCGGAAACAAGGGCAAAAGGGCAAAAAGTGCAAAGGGCTACATAGTCCTGGCACCAACACAGACGACACGAAAACCGAAATCGTAGTCGAACTCGACGCGCCCGATAATGTTGAAGCGAGACGCACAACGGCAGACACTAGGAAGGTAGAGCCATGAACCACCGCGCAGCACTTTATTACTATTGCTACCTGTGCCTATTATCCAAGCACTGCCATCTATCGGTGCCCCCTCGTAGTTTTCATGCCAATCATCTGCACACCACTCCCACACATTCCCATGCATATCGTATAAGCCAAAACCATTCGGGGGAAAGTTACCTACTGGCGTGGTTTTCTTTCTATATTCTCCCTTTGGTTCCGAAGCATAGGTTTTTCTGGCATCATAATTTGCCAAGGAGTCAGTGAGCGTTTCTCCATAGTGAAATGGAGTTGTACTTAACCCACGACAAGCATATTCCCATTCGGCTTCGCTGGGCAGGCGGTATTTTCTTCCTGTCTTTTTCGATAATCTCTGGCAAAATTCTTCTGCATCGTACCAAGATACTTTCTCTACAGGAAGGTCATCACCTTTGAAATGGGAAGGGTCAGATTTAAGCTCTTTGCTCACTTTGGGAAGGGATGCTACTGCCCTCCATTGCTTCTGAGTAATGGGATATTTGCCTATGAAGAAGGGTTTAACTGTTACTTCATGTTGGGGGCTTTCTCTTTTAAATCTGTCCCAACCAAATGTTTGAACTAGCCTTTCTATTTCTTGATCTGGTGTTCCCATCTGGAATTTACCACCAATAATTGATACCATTTCCAGGTTCACACCATTACCTAGATCCTCTTTAAAACTCTTAGCTTGTTTTTTGCGATCGCCTTTAACTACCTTTCCCCTTGCATCTACCGTCACCGTTTCAAATTCAAATGTCTCCGATGCTTCTTCGGCCTCTGCTCTCGATGAAGTGACAGCTTCCACAGTTGGATTTACACTCTCAGCAATGGTATGAGGTGCTAGTTTTGATAGTGGTGCAATCGGCGCTTCTATAACTGAAACATCCTCATCCCTAAGTCCCAAAGCCTTCTGAAAACGTCTGAGTTTACGCTGCTCTCTGTCGGATAGAGAATTTCGCTGTTGCCAAGCTTTTTTAAAAACCTCTTCATAGCGTTTGAGTTTCTCAAAGCGCAGACGGTAAGGTTCCATCACCTCAACTTCAATGGCTAGCGTCTCCTGCGGGGACAATCCCAAGCTAGTTTGCAATTCATCCAAGTAGCAGCGGTTTACAAAATCTATCTCTCCTTCAATAAAATCAATATCCTCTCTATCTTCACTAACTACTTCTTCCACAGCCTTGCGATATTCCAGCTTAGGATCATTTTGAGGAGCTCGTGCCAGATAAATTCTGTAACCTCCCTCCACTGGATAAAACTGTGGAGTCATCGCCGGGGAAGCCTCTAGTACTTTCCCACTGGCATATTGGTGCAACTCGTCAGCAGAGATTCTGCCATCACCATCTCGATCTGCTGCCCCAGTTTCAATGCCTTCAACTAGATATTGAGTGTAAATTGATAGTCCTTGATCCTGTTGAAAAGAGGATTGAACCGATGTCGAAGAGGTAAGAATTGCCCTTCCTTTCCCTCCCAACTCAGCTTTTATGTCTATCTCTCCTTCATCTTTGGCTGTCAGTCCCTTTGCGATCGCACCACTATAGCAACAGTCTAAAATAATTACCTGGCGCTGGCAAAGACTACGACTCATCTGGGTTTGTAGGTAACTAGCAGTAACAGCTGTCGGTGTCACAACTATTCCTTTTGAGCTTTTGCGGGTTTCTGGAGTAGTTAGGTAAAGATTGCGGTGTTCGTCTTTAACTCCGTGACCAGAAAAGTAAAATAGAATTACGTCTTCTGAGTGCCGTTCAGCAAACAAATCATAAATGGCGATTTCCAATTCCTTCGTAAGCGGATTAGTTAAAATCTTCACTTCCTTAAATCCGCCCATCTCTGGATGCTCTAAAATCCGCTGCATCGCCACCACATCCTGCGCAGCACTAGGTAAAGCTTGTAGTCCTGATTGATATTCACTCACACCAACTAGCAGAGCCACTTTTGCCATTAGTAACTACTCCTCGCCCTGAATAAAGTTATCTATTTTGGGCATAATCGCTTCTAGATCTTCAGGACGGCGGATTTCCAACTCTAACTTTTTACCATTGCCTTCAGCTTTGATTTTGATAGTCTTACCGAAAAGACGATCCCCTAAAACACGGACTAAGGTTTTAAGGTTTTTGGCGTTAATTTCAGCAGTGAGAATTCCCAGGAGAAATCCTCCTATACCTTTAGACTCAGGCGGTGCTGTTTCTACTGGCATCAAATCAGCTTGCTCAACTCCCTCAACTTCCTTAATCTCATCGCGGAGATTTTCAGTAGCTTCTTGCAGTTGTTCGTCATCCAACTGCGGAGCTTCTAGGGAAATAGTTACCTGAATAGAATTTTCTGACATCGTGGGTAAGTTCAAAATTCAGACGTATAGCGCTACGCGCAAGGCTCCAGGGCAGAAGGCAGAAGGCAGAAGGCAGAAGGCATAATTTGACAAAGTTCTAGCGATTCAGCTTGTCCTAACCTTAATACGTACTGCTATAGAAGGAATGGGGAATCCCTACCTAGTTCCTTCATATACTTCGACCAAGCTAGCATTTAGGTGAAGTATATGCAAAAAAGCGATTAGCCTGAAAGGCTAGCGCGGAGTGATTGAGCAAAGCTCAGCGCAATCATGCGATTAGCCTGAAAGGCTAGCGCGGAGCGATCGTCCCTCTGCTGGAAGCAATAATTTTTCTTGGCAGCATGTAGAATACTTTCCTCAATGAACCATGAACTATGAGCCATGAACAAAAATACCCTATTTGTCAAGGGCAGAATTTTGTCATTTACACTGCTTAATAAAAAATCCGTTCCTCGAAGGTGGTGACAACTTAGATAATACTCTGTGTAATTGGCTCAAATTACACGGTAAATCAAGGATTTGAGACGAGACTGGCGTTTTTTGACAAACAAAACGCGTATTATATACTTGTACTAATATTTTCATTGTCAACTAAATAAGTCAATTCTCACAGTAAATGAGAATATTCTCAATAAACACCCGAATGTAAAGTTAAGATACAAATTATCGATTATGAATTAAAAACTTATTGTAGTAAATGATTATTTTTAATTATCATAGTTATCGAAATTAATATGGGTCAAATACCCACCATCTATACGGTGCATAAAATTGGTTGGGGTTAAATCCCTATCCAATTTGTCCCCGCGTCCGGTGTGTCCCTTTGTCCCCGCGTCTTTAATACCTTCGGGAAAAGCGGCGTTATCAAAAGTCACGCTGCCCATTACTTAACACTAAGCGCTGGAAGTAAAAACCTCCAATAGCCATATTATTAATTAAAAATTTTAACTACTTATTACTTATTACTTATTACTTATTACTTATTACTTATTACTTATTACTTATTACTTATTACTTATTACTTATTACTTATTACTTATTACTTATTACTTATTACTTATTACTTATTACTTATT
>JAAHHJ010000031.1 GCA_010692425.1 Symploca sp. SIO3C6
AAAGTCGAGGAATGGGCAGAGAAAAACTTTAAATTTACCTAAGTATTTTTACTCAGCAACTGCCTCGATTTAGCGCTCGCCTTGAACTCCCTCAGTCCATGTGACAGTTGAGGGTGCGGAATGTGGGCTACAAACGAACTTCAAGCCATCTACGACTTTTTGAGCCACTCCCACGAATTGAATTCGTGGGATTCAGGCATCAAGGGTGAGATTGCAGGCGTAGCCTGTCTGACATCTCCTACGCCTAGGGTTGAACTCCCAACCCTCTTAATATTTAATGCAGCATTCCCATCTCGATTGGCTTTGCCAGTGCGCGGAGCGCAATCATTTTCGAGGTTACAAGATGGACAACGCCAACGACGAACTTCTAAATCCAGAGACTCTAAAACATGCCCACAGTGATAGCAGGTTTTACTCGACGGATACCATCGGTCAATGTAGGCGACCGATTTGCCTTTTTTGAGAGCAACCCACTCTAAAATCTGCAAAAACTCTCCAAAAGCATACTCAGAAACTTTTCGCCCCCAAAGACGCTGCATTCCTTTAAGATTTAAGGTCTCAAAACACAGAACATCAAATCTGTTGGTAAGTTGGTGTGCTAGCTTCCTCCAACCAGTCACGGCGACAATTGAAAACTTTTTCGTATTGCCTAACCAGATGTAATCTGGCTTTTTCTCTACCTTTAGAACCTTTAAGCTTTTTAGATAACTTTTTGCTAGCACTACGAACTTTAGAGAGTGATTGCTTCAAGAATTGAGGCGATTCAATTGTGAACCCTTCCGAACAAGTCAGGAAAGTCTTTAACCCAAAATCAAAACCAGCGATTCTACTCGTCTCAGCTTTAATTGTCGGTTCGGTTTTGTTGTCAACCACGACACTCACAAAGAGATACCCTAAAGGAGTTCTTTTGATAGTCAAGGTTTTAACAATTCCCTCAATTGGTCTAGAGTTCCAGAATTGATACACACGCTTTCCAATCTTGAGACGATTTCCTCCCAAGAATTTATAGCCCGCTTGCTTAAGAGTGAAGGATTTGTACTTTTTTACTTTCTTAAAACTTGGCGGTCTTGCCCCCTGTTTGTGATTTTTGAAAAATAACTGATACCCTTTCTCGATGCGCTGGCAAATGTCTTGCACAGCTTGAGAGCCTACTAGTTGCCAAAACCGATTACGCTTTCGGAGTTTGGCGATATGCTTCTGAAGCTTGGCACAGCTCAAGTGTTGACCCCATATTCGGTAATACCGCTTATGGAGGGCAATCGCATGATTGTAGATTACCCCAGCGGCATTGAGAGACCGCTTGAGATATCGATTGCGCTTGTGGGTATATAACTTGAACTTTAAAGTCTTCATGATGTCTATGATAGCATGTATATAGACATCTTGTACAGAAAAATGGAGCCAGACTACAGGCGCAAGAACACCTCGGTTTCTTTGATCAACTATCACTTTGTTTGGATAGTCCGAAGACGCAAGCGTGTCTTGACCGGGAGTATAAAAACACGACTTGAAATACTCATTGCTGATGCAGCAAGAAGCCTCGACTGCGAGGTCTTGAAACTTGCCATTGAGCCAGAGCATATTCATCTATTTTTAAACTGTCCTCCCGACTTGGCTCCGTCTAAAATTATGCACAAAATCAAAGGTTCAACGGCTCGATATATTCGTTTAGAGTTTCCAGAGTTAAAAAAACTACCTAGTATGTGGACAAGGGCTTATTTTGTTTCCACAGCAGGAAACGTTGCATCTTCAACGATTCAAAAGTATATTGAAGCTCAAGGGAAAGATTGACGCGGACTTATAAAGTCCTGAGGTGCGACCCATCCGGAGGTTTCCTCCGGCATGGAAAGCGCGCCTCGCTACATCCCACGCTTGAAAGACGTGGGCTTTGCTCGTTTTTATGTAAAATAGGGGAAGCCGCAGCAACTTAGCCTGTAAGGACTTAATCAAACCAAATCAGAAGAATCAGAAATTGAGTGGTGGATTTGAGCCACAACCTGATCCAAACCCACCGAATGGGAAGCTTTAAAGAGAATGCGATCGCCTGGTTGTAACATTCCCTGTAAATACTGAACCAAAGCTTCCTTACTGGAAAAGCACTCAACTGGCACCGCACCAACAGTAGTGGCAATTGCTGCTGCTTCTGGGTCATCGATCATAAGCAGTAAAGCATCCAGATGCAGTTGCTCTACCTTCTTACCCACCTGCTGGTGAAATTCACCGGAACATTCTCCCAATTCCTTCATCGTCCCCAACACAGCAATATGACGCTTCCCTGCCGTTTGCGAAAGCAACTCTAAAGCTGCGATCATTGATTCGAGTCCAGCATTGTAGGTTTCATCGAGAATTATAATATCGTTAGCTAAATCGTAGCGTTGCGACCGCCCAGATGGCATTTTAACCTCTATACCCTGACTCAAAGGGGCTAAGTCAATGGCAAGCACTTTAGCCACTGCCAGCGCCGCCAGATAGTTGAGGGCATTATGACTACCCGCTAGAGGCAGTGGTAACTGCACATCTTCGACTAACAGCTTATCGAGTCCAATCTGCTGCCCCTTAAAATCACCAGCTTCTAGCCCATAAGTAAAGGTTTGTCCCTGCCAAACTTTAGCAGCAGTTTCCATTAACCGTCGGTCATCTTGATTGACAATAGCAACAGAGTTTTCTGGCATTTGGGCTAGTAATTCACACTTGGCTTGAGCAATCGCTTCAACCGAACCCAAAATACCAATGTGAGCTGTACCGACATTAGTAATTAAACCAATTGTAGGACGTGCTACCTGGGTCAACTGTGCAATCTGCCCAGGACCACGCATTGCCATTTCAATTACAGCATAGTCATGCTCTGCACCTAATTCCAACAAAGTTTTAGGGACACCAATTTCATTATTGAAATTTGCCTGGGTTTTGAGAACATTTCCCTTAGTGGACAGAACTGCTGCAATTAACTCCTTAGTAGTAGTTTTGCCCACGGAGCCAGTTACAGCAATCACTGGCATAGAGAATTGGTCACGCCACCACCTCGCAATCTGCTGGTATGCCTTGAGGGTGTCTTCTACCAAAAGCTGCGGAATCCCTGGTAGCTCAGATGCCTGGGTACGTTCAATAATAACTGCGATCGCCCCTTGTGCGATCGCAGCTGCTGCAAAATTGTGACCATCAAACTTTTCTCCACGCAGAGCCAAGAAAACATTACCAGACTTGAGGCTGCGGGTATCGGTAGTTATTCCAGTCAACAGCGAGCATAAAGCTTGAGCTGAGAGATTTACTGGCTCTGCAGTAATAATCTCAACTAATTGACCCACAGAAAGATTACAAAACATAAGGCTGCTTGCTTGAGTTTGAGGGGATGGCTCTGAGTAGTCTTAAGGGAGAACCACATGATCTAGAGATGTTATGATTTTATCTGAAACAAAAATTTACGATCTAGAAATTACATGTACACGTGTCCTGATTGCCAAAGAAGCAAACAGGGGAAGGTTCACTGCAAGTGACTACTTGGACAGACTCTGAGATACGACCAACTCTATTAGAAGAGCGGCAACTGTACAATCATCTACTTTATTTTGTACAACTTGAGTCACCCACTCAAATGATTGACCGCTTCCGGAACCTCTTTATGGGCAGTGGAAGGTATCAAGACCCGCAAATTTGGTATGCCTTAGAGAAGCTGGCAATGAACAAGTATGCGGATCGATACTTTAAGTTTATACTCAACCGCTGCTGCCATATCTTAATAAATCGTTGGCATTTAAACCCTCAACTGCAATGGGCAGTTTCAAAATTGATTGGGCTGTTCGAGAATTTACCTAATTCCAGCAGAGCTGGTTCACAAAGTCATAAGCGTATCTGGGAACTACTGCACAGTTTTAGGCTCACAGAGCAATATCTGACACTGCGACGCTTATCTCAGGTGATGACTCAAACACCATTAGCTCTCAGCAGTGGTGCCAAGCAAGTGGCAAACCTAATTCAAAGGTATCCTTACTTGTATGAGCATTGTCTTCTTAGTGAAGACAGCAGTTATGAGCATCAGCAGACTGTGCGTCAAATTCGTTCTCGGATCCAGCTGCGCTTTGAACTAGATTTATCTCGTTACGTCACTCATCAGGTACGATATGCCCAAGTGATGCGTAGGGGTTCTGATGGTGCATCAGAAACAATTCTCCAGTCACTGAAGAATCCTACTCTCTTAAGTGATAGAGACTTAGGTGCTGTCCTTAAGCACTTTGTCGGGAAAGTGCAAGATCGAAAAACTTACTGGGATTTCGCTCAGAGTTTTCTAGTTCACAGCAACTATACGCCTTCCTATAAGCAGTTTAAGGAAGATTTGTATGAATATCTGACAGCTTCGATGGATCCAGCCTATGGAAAACGTCATTTTAATGAGCAGCTCTATCAATATCTCAAAAATACCTACCCACACAACGATTTTCAGAAGCCTAATGAATTTCTGATCATACGAACCTGTAGCCGTTTGCTAAATTTCCTAGTAGTAGATAATCCTGTACGACCCAACCATTTTACCTTTGTCGATTTGACTACCAACTTGGGTGAAACTGTCACCACTGGTTTGTTGCTCAAGATTGTCCTGGTGTCCCATAAGATTAAGCCTTCCTTAGAAAAGCGATTTGCCATTCTGTTTAATCACTATGAGTCTTCCCATCGAGAAGGCGTACCTTGGTTAGTTAAATCTCTGGAAAACATGAATATTGCTTTGAGCCTTCACTTCGGCTCTGCTGATGTTTCCTGCCTCAATCAAATTATGTAGTGCCAGAAAACATCAAGTGTATTTGTAGTTGAGCTTCTTCTTGCTACCAATTCAATTGGACTCTACAATCTCCACGCTGCGACTATTGTAGAGACTCATCGCCTTTTCAACCCCTTGCTTGAGGGCAACTTCTACAGCTTCAATTGTCAGTTGTACAACTTCAGACATCAACTTAGTTTCTTGGGGGGAAAATTTGCCCAGCACATGAGAGACATTCTCTTTGCCTCCACCAGATTTACCAATACCAAGGCGTAGGCGAGGGAAATTTTGCGTGCCAAGATGGGCGATTGTTGACTTCATACCATTGTGTCCTCCTGCTGAACCAGATAGACGCAGTCGCAAACGTCCTATGGGTAAATCCATATCATCGTAAATTACCAGTACTGATTGAGCCGCAAGCTTATACCAAGCTGTTACAGAACCAATTGCCTGTCCAGAACGATTCATATAGGTGAGAGGCTTAAGCAAACGTAGTTTATCTCCTGTCGGACCATGCCCTTCTCCAAACAGCCCTTGGAAGCGACGATTTTCACTCCAAGAAATCTGCCAGCGACTTGCTAGGGCATCAACAACCTCAAAACCAATATTATGTCTTGTTCTGTCGTACTTAGGTTCTGGATTGCCCAAACCTACAATCAGTTGAGGAATTATCAAGGTAGATGAGCTCTGAGACATTTAACTTGCATGTTTAGATAGAGGGAGAGATGGGGGGATAGGGAGATCATTTTGATGAATCAATTCGCCCTGGAGTCATCATTATTCCTGCATCAAGTGGCAAGCGTTTATATAGGGTTGAATCCTAATAATGTAGTAGGACATAAATAAGCGTGACCTTGTAAACAATTATGAAATCGCCCGAAGTTCCCCCAAACCTAAACTACACTCCCTACTCCCTTTGTCAATACACCCTCTAAGTTGCTCTATCAGGCAGGATACTGAAATAGGGATTCTAAGTAGACGCGAGCGCAGGCTCGATAACTCTGGGAGGCTTCTGGTGTCTTACTATGTCCATTTTGTAGCAAAAATAGAGACAGGGCGGCTGCGAAAACTCGATCTTGATCCCAGCTGGGATGGTTTTCTAAGTAGCGCTTGAGGGACTCGTGCAGGTCTTCGGGTATTTCTGCCAGAATGCTGACGGTTGCGTTCATATTGACCTATCCTTAACTATTTATTTTGGGGCAAAGCAACCTTGCTTTCAGCGCCTCTAAAAATCGGCTTTACAGCTGAAAGTAATAACCAATTGACTTGAAATAAGTGGGTATTTATGGTAATAGTCATCTTCTTTCAAATCAAAACAGTTAATTGTGTAGTCGTTTCATTGTCATCTGAAATGGGGTGGGGTTGTCAATGCTGCGAAATATTACAACTCTCCTCAAACAGCAGAAATTTTTACGGAACAATGGGAATTTGAAGTCGATTTCTGTTACAAAACTTTGCAATAATGGTGCCTTTCCCCGCCACCAGATACTCGGTGAAGAAAATCCCCAATCAGGTGGCAAGAGTTGATCCCCTCGTTCATACCTGTGGAAAACTAGCTGTAAGCTGTGGAAAATGTGTAATTACCGTGTGGAAAGGCTGGGGATTGGCTGGGGGAAAGCTAAGGCAAAAGATAAGAATTGCAAACAGTTGAGCGAAATATAAGCATCTAAGGCGCAGGCTGTAGACAGGGAGAGGAACATGTGGAAATTACAACGCGAGAATACCTAGAAGGAGTTGTCTGCGATCGCAGTTACCATCGGTCGTGGGTCTAAAGCCCTGCCCTTGAGGGCGACTCTGTACAGTTGCAAAATGTTGTTAGTGGGTTGACAGTAATAAAGCTTCTAGCGATTGGCGCGCTAGCGCCAGCGCCTTCTTGCGATTAGCCCGAAGTGCTAGTGTAGAAGTGATTGCCCCGCTTTCTATGATGCTCTTCAGGCTGTGGGGGCAGTGCCTGCATGCTATCGCTATTGTAGATTTTGAGTATAAACCTCGACACCAAAGAGAGTCTCAATCCAAACCCTTGCACCGCATGGCTTAGGGTTGTCACGTCGATAAACTACCCGGCACGGTCCAGTGATTTCCACCTCGTGACCATACCGATTCTCCTTTCCTCGCTTAACGCTAATTACTGGAGCGGGCTTTTCCTGTTTTTGATTTTGGCGAATAGTTTGCTGATTGACATGAATGATAGTTACAGGGGAAGGTTTACGCCTGCGCCAACTGGCTTGAGGGCCTCTGGTTCCCTTACTCACTAGGGGCATTCCCTCTACCAGAGGAATCATCCAAAACTTGCCAGCCTTAAAAGCTCCTCGAATTCTGCCTCCGGAGAGTAATTGGCGTATTCGCCTCACAGATACACCCATCAGATGTGCTGCTTGTGTAGTACTAACAAACATTTTTAAAAACCATATAGATATGGGAATAGTTTATTTTATCGTGCTGACGGTTTGGGGTTTGAAACTGTAACTTAATTGTTGGACAAGGCTACCCATTGCTTGACTTTTTGTACAGATATGGGTAACTTCGGGTAAGTCTTATGTAACGGAAGAGTGCCTTAAGCTAAACCAGTAGGTGAGTGATTGAAGGATCTTTAGGCACCGATCATTTTTATTGATCCGAGACAATCGAAATTGTCAATACCTGAGAAACAAAATAGCTCTTCTTCCTCCCTTGTGAGGGTCGGAAATCTTGGAAATAGCATAGCAGCTGTGAAAATTTTACCCAGGTTTCGAGTTTATGGAGAAATCGCGGAATTTGAGACTGAACGCCATCTGGAATGGTTCTTTTGGCATACAGTTCTTGGCAAGATTGGGCTTAAACCTCTAAAAAAACAATCTACTTGTAGAGAGGGAATCTGTGACATTTTGGCTAAAGGAAGTAAGAACCAACTTGTCATCATTGAGTTAAAAAATACTCAAGATTCCCATGTTCTTGAGCAAATCACTGCATATTTTGATGCTCTTCAAGAAGAACAGCCGTTTGCCGAACAGATTGATTACACTCAACCAATTGAGTTATATACCGTTTGCCCAAGCGATGGAAATCGAACTGAGTTAATCTTAAAATATCACCAGCTTGACTTTAAGCTCTTTTCCTATACCGTCAAAAGCCATGATCAGGGCTTCGTGTTTACGCTATATCAGTGGCTTACCAAGACAGAAGTAACCAGCATTGAGATACCAAGAGCCACGGAAATTTCTCCGGTCTTTAATCTGCCAGACCCTCCCCAGTCTTTTGTTGATCTTTTAGACAAATCTTCGGAAGATGAGAAGCAATGGGTTATCCAGCTTCGTGAGCAAATTTATCAATTTGCTCAAGATTATAACTGTAGAATTTCTGAACAACCCAATGGTAAGTGGACTAAATTTGAGCGAAACAAACAAAATCCTCTTGCCGAAGTAGGTTGGGACAAGAAACGAGATAGCCTTGCTATTTATTTATGGCTCCCGTTCACAACCATTAATAGTCCTCTGAATATGGCAGGAGTGAGAGGGAACAATTACAAGAGGACTGCGATGATGGGACTTTGGATAGTTGATGGCATTGTTCAATATGTTGGTTTTATAAAGAATGGTCGCAAAAGTTGGCTGATTGTTACAAACGATGAGTTACAGAATGGTAAGTTTTCTCGACCTACTAAATTGCCAAAGAGACGAGGGAGTCAGTGGAATAGTGAATACTGGAAGTGGAATAGTGACTACTGGAAAGGTTTAGCTATGCCTACACAGTTTTACCTTAAGACAATGGCACTCTCTGACCATTCACACTCCTTAAGTGCTTTTGTCGAATTGGCGCTGGAACATTCTCTTCAAAAACTTAAGAAAAATCGCGCTTCATAACCTAAAGAACCCTGTAATTTAAAAACGCCCCGAAATTTCAGTAATTTTTCTGATATAAACAATGAAATTTCAGTAATCTTTCTAATGAAATTTCAGTAATCTTTCTGCTGATTCGCTGGTCAATCCCATTATGGGAGTAGCCACGATAGTTGTGAGCGGTATTCCTTTAATCACTGATGCTTATAGCTCCCATGATGCAGCTAAAAATTCCTCTGACCAAGAGCAAAAGCTCACAAGTCTGGACAACAGAGTCAGTAATCTTGAGAGGCAACTAAACCAAAAATACCGATAACTGAATCGGTCAATTTGGGGGGCATCTCGCATGAAAAAACCTCACCTTCTTATTGTAATGTGGCTGATTAGTAGACTGGTTCAATAACTGCGATCGCTCACTATGAAAAATATCTTCAACTTACCTGCATCTATTCCAACTGAAGAATCATTTGAGACTTTGCTATCTACTAAGGGCGTTTTAATCGAGCGCATTATTTCTACTGGGCAAACTACGCCACCAGGAGAATGGTATGACCAAGATACTGACGAGTGGGTGATTTTATTACAAGGGGAAGCTGAGATCGCTTATGCCGACAGTTTTACAATTAAACTTGGCAAGGGAGATTATGTGTTCATCCCTGCCCACCAAAAACACCGTGTTGAGTATACAACCTCTGAGCCTCCTTGTATCTGGTTAGCAATTCACCTCAACAAAGGAAGCTCACAATAATAAATTCTCCCTCTCTCCCCATCCCCCCCTCTCCCCATCCCCCCCTCTCCCCATCTCCTCCTCTCCCTACTCCCTATTTAAAAGATTGCCCTAAGTGACTCTTCTAAAGTCTTGCGCATAAAAATCCGATTTTGGTAAACCACAATCACCCTTGCTAAAGTCGGCAGACTATTTTGTTCAGCTTCTAGATATAAAGGCTCAACATAGAGTAGCGATCGCTCAATAGGAATTACCAAAAGATTACCCTGAATTACCCGTGAACCTTCTCGATTCCAAAGAGTGATTTGCTCAGAAATCTCAGGTTCTTGATTAATCAGGGCTTCGATCTGTTCGGGACCATATACTAGTTCCTGTTTGGGAAACTCATAAAGTAACAACTTACCGTATTGATCTCCATCACAACGAGCAGCTAGCCAAGCAATCAAGTTGTTACGTGCTACGGGAGTATAGGGTTGAAGTACGATAAACTCCTCTGAACTCACTGCTGGCAGTTTCATAATTAGGTAGTAAGGAGCTATTGGTTGTGACTCATTGCCATAAATCTCTTGAGGGATTCGCCATAAATCTTCGCGGTTATAGAATACCTGGGGGTCAGTTATGTGATAATTGAGCAACTGCTCTGATTGGATGTTAAATAAATCCACAGGGTAACGAATATGACTACGAAGGGCAGTAGGCATATCTGCTAGTGGTTGGAAGAGATTGGGAAAAATCTTACTCCAAGTTTTAATAATTGGGTCTTCTGCATCAGCAATATAGAAGTTAACCTCACCGTTGTAGGCATCAATAACAGCTTTAATGGAATTGCGAATATAGTTGAATTTGCCTTTACCAGGGTCAGAATAGGGGTAATGATCACTGGTAGTGTAAGCATCAACAATCCAGTAGAGATGATTATTGGCATCACCGATATCTGCCGTCACCAGATAGGGGTCTTGGTCATAGTACACAAAAGGAATGATCGCTTGCAGCCTTTGCTTAATATTACGGCGCAATAGCAGTTTGCTCTGAGAAGTAAAATTTTCAGTTAACAGCATCTGCCAGTCTCTCAAATACTGGGCAAACAACAGCCGTCGCCACATTGAACCGATAGAGATACCGCCCCTACCATCGTAGGTATTGGAGACATTTTCCGAACCGCTTGGGTAATCCAATTCCTTAACTTTTGTCGAGGTCATCACATAGGTATTAGTCTTTTCTCCGTAATAAATCCTGGGCGTACCAATAGGAATACTATCCCTAACTTCTGGACTAGATGTGGATAAAGCGCCCTCTTCACTAGCATTGGTACCGACACCAATATCCTTGACAAAATAGTATGGAAGTCCTCCATCGCTCACCTGATTGACAGGACTCATCGTAAAGCCATATCCGTGAGTATAGATTAAATGTCTATTAACCCAAGTTTTTCCCTCTTCAGGCACAGCATCATAGTCTAACTCCCTAGCGGCAATGATTACTTGTCGTTTCTCGGTATCAGTAGAAGATGGAGGAATTTGAGATGCTTCATTTCCCCTATCTCTGCTGTTTCCCTGTTTTACCTTGAGGGTATAACGGTCAATATCGGCGTCGGGAAATCGATAATATGGTCTGATTTGTTGTAGCTGACGATTGGTTGCTAGTAATGGACGTTTATCCCAGAGGCGGATATTGCGAATTGTCAATTCGTTTGCTGTTAATTCATTGAAGGTGAGTCTGCCTTCAGGATTAAAAGTTTTAACTTCAATATTGTCTAAATCAAAGGCTGCTTTAGTCAGGGCAATACTGCGTTCAATATAAGGTTTTTCTCGCGCTAGTTCATTGGGTTGAACACTAAAACGCTGCACTGCTGCTGGTAGGGCAACACCAGTTGTTACAACCACTGCTAGATATACTCCCCACAATAACAAAGCCGCACGACCAGTGGTGTGAACCTGCCGGAACCAGAAAATTGTCCTCAAGAGTAAAAAAATAGCAATGGCGACTGCCAGGATACTTAATCCTGTATTAACTGGCAATTGGACATTGACATCAGTGTAACTGGCACCGTAGGTAACGCCACGGGGGGAATACAGTAAGGTGAAGCGCAATAACCAAAAATGAATAGCAGTTATGAGTGCGATCGCAGTGCCTAATCCGTACAAGTGGCGCAGTTGGTACTGAGAAAATCCTGGAAATTTACCCTGAGAGAGGCTATCTCCCGAAAGTAAATAAGTCAGCATTACTGCGACTAAAGCCAAGAGAAACACTCCTCCGAGCCAAAAGTCCAACAGCTGCCACATTGGTAATTTAAATACATAGAAACTAAGATCATGCCCAAATAGTGGTTCATCAGTTTCAAAGGCAGTGGGATAGAAATACTGAAAAATCCTGCCCCAATGTCCAGCAAGAACCAACGACCAACAAAAACTTAGTACCAAGGCACTGGCATTTAACCAGAAGTGAGGATTAACAATCAGTGCGATTACCATTGCCACTAGTGGAATTAGCAGCCAAATTTGTTCCGGCAACTGCTTTAAGAAGAACTCTCTAGCTGAGAACCAATTAAACAGAGGCGGCAGGTTGAGCGTGACATCAGGGACACTCAAATTGGGATGCCAAAAGTCTAAAGTTACTCTGCCATAGTGCAGCAACATAACTCCTACCAAAGTACAAAGTAAAAGTACGACTGGTAGGAGTACTCGTAATCTCCAGGCAAGGGGCTGGGGAGGCTTGCCTGTTGCTTGGGCAATTGCCTTGACACCTGTAGGGAGTTTTGAGTCAATAACTCCCATACTTTGGGTGCTCACTAGTAACTTCGACCTGTGCAAGGGAGTCCTTAGTTGCGTTTTCAACGACTCTGGCAGCTGTTGGGGATACTTGAATCGGTTGGCTAGCAACAAATTACCCAGTAAAAATCCAGCCGAGATACTGAAGGCGACAAGCCAAATACTAAGCTGTATCTGTAAGCGCGACAGAAATGCTGGTAGATAACCAACTTCGTTAAACCAAAAAACTTCTGCCACTAAGTGAGAAATCAAATCCCATGTCAGCCATAGTCCCAGTAGCAAGGTGAAGAGTTGAAAAATCCGTGTTGAGAAGCGTCTAGACATAAGTTGTTAATCTCAATAGGAAACAGTAAATAAGCTGTTCGTCATTTAAACGTTATTGTCAACAATTGCGAAATCGTTGTAGTGCGACTATTTTGACCGCTACTGATACCCAAATTAAATGCTTGACAGCTTAAGGCTCTGCCATTACTTTCGTCAGAGAATATTTGAAACATCAAGATTTAGTGGCAATGCTCCTGAGTTAAGGAACGAAAACGCGCTCAAAACAGGTTCAATTTTTATTTTCTCCTCACAAGGATTAAACAGCGATAACTAAGAAATTTAAATGTACCTAGGTTATTCGAGAAAATAGCTTATCCTCGCCAACTTTCCAAAATTGGAAAATCACGTGCCGCTACAGGAAATAATCAAACAAATTAACTTAATACAATATATATATAGCGGTTCTCAATTGGATGAGGTACTAAGTCTTAGGTTTTAGGTAACAGGGAATAGGTAAGAAGATTAAATGTACCTCACTCAAACAAGAATTGCTAGAGCTAAGGAATGAAAAATCTGTACATAGTATTATAAGGAAGCGTTTTATGTCTGTCTTAAATCCATCTGCCCAGACAGCCGATATCCTTGATGGCGCCCAGGAAGTTGCTGGTGGAGATCCCAATGCCTCAGGAACTGCCCGTGAAGTTCTAGGTGAATCAGGAGAAGCCCTAAATTATACTCTTACAGTATCAGGTGCAGATTTTGGTGCCTTTATTGGGGACGGTACTCCCATTACCCCAGACACTAGCGATGACGTCATTGGACTCCATATTCACAATGGTATTCGTGGAGAAAATGGTCCAATTGCCTTAGGCATTATTGATCTTGACTTAGTCGGACCTGAGTTCAATGACCAAGATGCTGATGATGTAACCTTCTCAGTAAACCCCGATGGCTCTGTGACGATTAGGGGAGTTTGGGAGGAAACAGATCCTGCCAGTATTCCATTAAGTCAATTTGCCAGTGAGATTCAAAACGCTACCCCAGGTGAAGATATTGGTCTTTATTGGAATGTACATACCAATGCTTTTCCAGGTGGAGCAATTAGAGGACAGTTTCAAGGAGCTGACGGTCCAATAATCGGAACAGCCGATCCTGAGGTATTAGATGGTACCGATGGTAATGATATCCTTGATGGCTTAGGTGGTAACGATACCCTCAATGGTTTAGAGGGAGACGATATCCTCATTGGCGGTGGTGGCTCCGATATCAACAATGGAGGACCAGGAAATGATACAGCTGATTTCAATAATATTGGTGCTCCTGTAACCGCTGTTCTTGGTCAAGGGGTAGCAAGTTATGTGCCTGCTTCTGGCGTGACAGTTGTCGAGTTATTGAATAGCATTGAAAATCTCACTGGTTCGTCCAACCCTGACCAATTGTTTGGGGATAGCAATGCCAATGTTCTCGATGGCGGTGATGGTAATGACCTCTTAGCTGGTGGCGGTGGTGCCGATGTCCTGTTGGGTAATGATGGTGATGACACTCTACAGGGTGGTGGCGGCAATGATGTCACCAATGGTGGGGATGGTATTGATACTGCTGACTTCACTGATATCGGTTTTGACGTTACTGCCGATTTAACTCAAGGCACTGCTACCTACGTCAATGCTGCTGGTGGAACTGTTGTTGATAGCCTCGTTAATATTGAGAACCTTACTGGTTCAGCCAATAATGACAACTTAACTGGTGATGAGGGAGATAACCTACTGGCTGGTGCAGCAGGTAATGACACTATCTTTGGTGGTGATGGTGATGATGTTTTGCGCGGCGACGAGATTGGAGACGGCACAGGGGTGCTGTTTACAGTGGAAAACTTACAGCCAGAAGGTGGTCTCTTCTTCACCCCATTATGGCTTGGTCTACAAGATGGTAGCTTTGATGTCCTCACCATTGGCGAGTCAGCTCGTACAGGCTTAGAGCGAATAGCTGAAGATGGGGTCGTATCGCCAATTTCAGCTGAATTTGTTTCCGAGCAATTGGCAGTTGGTGGAATTGACGGCACTGTGTTTGGTAATGCAGGGGTACCAGGTCCAATTGATCCTGGAGAAACAGCTCAATTGATTCTGGATGTTGACAATCCAGAAGTGGCACGCTTCTTTACCTGGGCAACAATGGTTATTCCTTCCAACGATGCCTTCTTAGCAGTGCCGGATGACCCACAGGCAGACCCAATCTTTGATGCAGAGGGCAACTTTATTGGTCCAGTTGTAATTGAGCGTTTTGGTAGTGATGTCTTCGATGCTGGCACAGAAGTCAACAATGAGCTTGGAGTTGCCTTCCTCAATCAGACTGCCCTTGATGAGGGGACTCCAGAAAATGGTGTGGTTACTGCTCACCCTGGTTTCAATGGTTCAGAGGCTAACCCAGATGGTACACCAGTCAACATCTTGGGTAGCACCACTGCAGCTGGAACAATAGTTGATCCTGTGATTGGCGATTTCACCGTTGATAACGGTAATGTGCCTTTATTACGCATTACCATTGACTTACTGTCTAACAATGGTGGTGCTGATTTCCTCGATGGTGGTCTTGGCAGCGATCGCATTGAAGGTGGTGGTGGTAACGATACTCTAGCTGGCGGTTTGGGTGACGATACTCTTTACGGTGGTGAGGGTGATGATCTATTGAGAGGGGATCTCAACCTTCGCGATGCTCAGGTCAACATTGATGGAGGTGATGACATTCTCTTCGGAGGTGCTGGTAATGACCGCATCGGAGGTAAATCCGGTAATGACGAGTTATTTGGTAATGAGGGTGATGACCAGCTCTTTGGCGACAATGGGGACGATATCTTGTCTGGTGGGCTTGGCAACGACACCCTCCAAGGGGATGATTTTTCCGGTGGCAGTGGTAGTGATACCTTTGTTTTAGTCGTTGGAGAAGGAACTGACACCATAGTCGATTTTGAAGTGGGTATTGACTTTATCGGTTTGGCAGATGGTTTGACCTTTGGTCAGCTAACTTTTGAGAATAATGAGATTAGCTTTGGTGATCAAACCCTAGCATTACTTAATGATGTCAATACTGATACACTCTCGCAGTCGAGCTTTGTTTCTGTCTAGTTGGGAGTGCTAAACCCAACTTAATGTCGGCAATAGAACATTTACCCAAGTTTCGAGCAAAGCCCCTTCCTTCCAGGTAGGGGATGTAGCGAGGTGCGCTTGACTTACATCGGAGCCGCTGTCTGGGTGGGGAAACTCCTTCAGATAAGCTCTATGGATGAGTTAAGAATCCCCCTTTTTCTAAAAGGGGGAGTGTCAAACTGATTTATCGAGAAATAACAACTCCTTCACTTTCGTTCGCCATCCTATCTACTGCACAAACTGCATAGGTTCCAAGCTCTACCTTGACCTCTGTATTTGCCGCTGTCAGAATTTTGTATAACTTCCAACTACCACCTGTTTGGCGATAGATAGTCCAGCTACGAATATCTTCACTAGTTGCTGCCTCCCAAACCAGTTTGTCACCAGATACCCCTACACCAGAGGGAACTGCTGGCGGATTGTCACCTAACCATTCCATCACTGGAGGCAATGCAGGCTCAGCATAAAGGGAGGTTTGGAAATAATCAAAAATACCCAGGCGATTTTCACCGAGTACTTTCATATTGAAAAAAATATTTCCTAGAGAGAGTTCTGAGGCAAGTTGGCGAGTAATTTCAACCTGATTTTGGTATTCAGAAAGGGGCCAGTCCTCACGCTCCATCTTATATAAGGCATTACCAGGGTAAATGTGCCTGCCTTGGGGATTATTATCTGTCCACCAATCTAGCAGCAGAGGGTAACTTTGGGCAATGGGTTCAATGCGCCAGTAAAGCTGCGGAGACATATAATCCACCCAGCCTTCTGCTAACCACTTTTTCGGATCAGCATATATGCCCTGATATTGATCAAAACCACGAATCTGAGGAGGTTGTCCAGGGCGGTAAATGCCAAAAGGACTAATGCCAAATTTAATCTGTGGCTTGAGTGAATGCACTCCAGATGATAAACGTTCAACCATTTGGTTAACATTTGCCCTGCGCCAATCAGCTAGGGACAGCTTACCTCCAGCTTGCCGATAAGCCTCATAGGTTTTCTGATCTGGGAAAGGCTCATCTTTGCGGGGATAGGGATAGAAATAATCATCCAAGTGAACGCCATCAAGATCATAGCGGCGCACCACATCTAGAATTACCTCATAGGTCCAGTCCTGAATAACCTTAATCCCTGGATCCATCCAGAGAGCAGAACCATATTGATAGACGAATTGCGGATAAGCCAGGGCAATGTGAGGCTTGACGTTGGGGGAACCTTTGGTGGAAGTACGAGCGCGGAAGGGATTGAACCAGGCGTGAACTTCAATATTGCGTTTGTGAGCTTGAGCGATCGCTAACTCCAAAGGATCATATAATGGTTCTGGCGGTTCGCCTTGAACTCCGGTGATCCATTCGCTCCAAGGCTCTAATTGAGAGACGTATAAAGCATCTGCTGTTGGTCGGATTTGGAAGATTAAGGCATTAAACTTCAACTCCTGTAGTTGTTCGAGCATCTTAATCAGTTCCTGTTGTTGAGTCGCAGATGGCAGTCCCTGACGAGAAGGCCAGTCACTATTCCAAGCGCTTGCCACCCATACGCCCCGAAATTCCCGTTGATGGCTAACAGCAACGGTCTCTTGCTCAATAACTATGCCCTCTGTCTTCGGTGAAAGTTCCTCATCCAAATACACTAAAGCTTGGTAGATAAAAGCTGCCACTTCTGCACGGGTTGCTGCCTCTAGAGGTCTAAGTAATTTCGCCTCAGGGTAATTCACCACAATTTGTGCCTCAGAGGCTATCGCTACCCTCTCTCTAGCATAAACAGGAATTTGCTCAGCATCTTGATATAACTGGCGCAGTGATACCGTAGCATCGGTAATTGCCTCGGAAGTAAGATCTAAACCGCTGATCAGGGCAATCAGCGCTTCGACTCTAGTAATTTTAGCCTCCGGGCGGAAGCGAGAACCAGGATACCCCGACATAAACCCAGTTTCATAGACTTTTTGGATCGCAGATGCTGCCCAGTGTCGTTCTGGAACATCGATAAAGGTTATTTTAGGTCGAACCTCAGATTTGGGAAAAGCTTTCTTTAAGACAGCAGCAAACTGAGCCCGATTCATAACTAGATCTGGTCTAAAGCTGCCATCAGGAAACCCACTAATTATGCTCTTAGTCGCTAAACCTTCTATATATGAGCGGGCCCAGTGTTCTTGGATATCAGGGAAACTAAGGAGAGAAGCTACCATAAATTAGCGGTAATAGCTATTTTTCGCATTTTAGCCTTTGCTCATTTTCCGATCATTTGCCTAGTACTAGGTTTTTTTGATAGTCTAGCCTTGGGTTAATCAAAGCATTAAAGACGCTGGGATACACTGGACACAACGGACGCACCGGATAAATTGCATGGGGATTTAACCCCAACAAATTTTAGGCACCGCAAGTGACGGTGGGGTATTTAGCCCATATTAATTTCGATAACGCTCAATCGCATAATTGTTCAGTGCAAAGCCAATTGGGGTGGCATAAACTCTTGAACCCAGCTAGAATTCACCTAATCGTCAGCATTCAGGGGCTAACCCTAGTCACTTACACTGATCGCCATGGTTGCCACTTTGAGGTAATCGATAGTAAGGGCGTAGTGCATCGCAATGGCAGAACTTTCGCTTCCCCCCAAATGGCTGAAGAAGAAGGGCGCAAGTGGGTTAAATCGGTGGAGTAGAGTAGAGGTTACTACTCCCTGAGGGTTACTTCGGGAATGCCCTTCCCTAGCTCTTTCAAAAATATTGATTGCCAGAGCAAGCTAGTCCCAGAAAATAGGTAATTTTCCTGAGGATGATTCGACCATTAGTACTAGAAAATTGAGTTAATTTACCTCAAAGATAGCAGGTAAACCGATTAAGCGATTATTTTCTATCAGGGAAAATGAGAGTACTAGTCAGTTTCGAGAACCAAGTTCTGCGATTTGTTGCTCGTTATCAGATTGACCCACAGAAGGTAAATCTGGATTACATACGTGTCTGTGTCGTTGATGCCAACTACATTGATGTTCGCCTTATACCAATGGTAAAACTGCGTTACCATCCGACTTTACCACGTCTGCTTCTAGTTGATCACACTGACAAAGTTTTGCACCAGGGACCAAGGGTGAGTTCATTAGAGTGGAAGTTCTATTCCCTTTTTTGCTACCTATTTGTTTACTGGTCTGAAATAGTCTCGCCTTACTTCCGGAAATATCGTTCATTCATGTCTGTCTGCAAACCTTATCCCGGTAGTAGTAAAGGTCAATTTTTACCAAGTTCAGCCCAATCTTTCAATCATCAAAGGACTGCGACAAAATCATTATTCTGGGTCAGTTGTTTCGTTTTTGTCCTGTTGCTGATAATAGCGTACGCTCTCGCTTGAGCCGATAATTCCAAATATTGTGTAGGTATTTGTACAAGGAGAATACTAGAAAATCAACTATACTTTTATAAGAATAGTTTTTTAGACAGATGTTTGTTGGTAGCACACAAGCAGCACAACTGATGGGCATATCTGCCAGGAGAATATGCCAATTACTAAAGCTTGCGGCGCAAGGGTTTGGATTGAAACTCTTTCCACCGTCGAAGTGATTATTGAAAATCACCAAAGGCGATTACCCCTGCTTTTATGATGCCTGGAGGGCTGTAAAGGGTAGCGCTTCCGCAATTGCACGAGGGGCAGTGCCTGTATGCGATCGCCTTATCCAACTCAGACCCTCAATGCTAGAGAAGAAGGAGAGCTTCTGGTGTAAGGGAATAGGGAACAGAAGAATGGGGATAAAAAAATAGCGCTTTTTAAGTGTTGGCAAGGGTTATAGACGATCTCTCAACAGACAGGCGTAAGATAAGAGGCTAATCTAGTTAAACATCTATGCAGCTGTTAAGACACAAAAGATGATTGCCACTTCTACTCAGCTCAAGCACGAAGTCAAAGACCTGTCTCTTGCCCCCAAAGGGAAACAAAGGATTGAGTGGGCTGGGCGCGAAATGCCAGTGCTGCGACAGATTCGGGAGCGTTTTGCCAAAGAACAGCCACTGGCAGGAATTCGGCTAGTAGCCTGCTGTCATGTTACTACTGAAACCGCTAATTTAGCCCTTGCCCTCAAGGCTGGTGGTGCAGATTCACTGTTAATTGCCAGTAATCCCCTCTCTACTCAAGACGATGTTGCCGCTTGTCTAGTTGCAGAGTACGGTATTCCCGTATTTGCAATTAAAGGTGAAGATAACGAGACTTACAACCGCCACGTTGAAATTGCTCTTGATCACAAGCCCAACATTATCATTGATGACGGTAGCGATGTTACCGCGACTCTGGTACAAAACCGACAGCACCAGCTCCCTGATATCATCGGTACTACTGAAGAGACAACCACTGGCATTGTCCGTCTGCGGGCAATGTTTAACGATGGAGTCTTGAGCTTCCCAGCAATCAATGTCAATGATGCCGATACTAAGCACTTCTTTGATAACCGTTACGGTACTGGTCAATCTACCCTAGACGGCATTATTCGTGCTACTAACGTCTTACTTGCCGGTAAAAACATAGTTGTTGCTGGCTACGGCTGGTGTGGCAAAGGTACAGCGATGCGTGCCAAGGGTTTGGGTGCTAATGTCATTGTCACCGAAATTGACCCCACCAAGGCAATTGAAGCAGTTATGGACGGCTTCCGCGTCATGCCGATGGCAGAAGCTGCACCCCAAGGGGATCTATTTGTCACTGTAACTGGTAACAAGCATGTGATTCGCCCAGAGCATTTCGAGGTGATGAAAGACGGGGCGATGGTTTGTAACTCTGGTCACTTCGATATTGAAATTGACCTCAAATCCTTGGGAGCTAAAGCCACTGAAGTTCGAGAAGTACGTAGCTTCACTCAAGAGTACCGTCTTGACAATGGTAAGTCAATCGTGGTGCTTGGCGAAGGGCGTTTGATCAACTTGGCAGCAGCTGAAGGACACCCAAGCGCTGTGATGGATATGAGCTTTGCTAACCAAGCTATGGCTTGCGAACACCTCGTGAAAAACAAGGGTAAGCTGGAGCCAGGCTTACATTCTATTCCTGTTGAGGTAGATAAAGAAATCGCACGCCTGAAGTTACAGGCAATGGGTATTGAGATTGATGCCCTAACACCAGAGCAAATTGAGTACATCAACTCTTGGACAGTAGGAACCTAACTTAGCAATCTAGACTAAGAGAGGATGGGCGATGCCCATCCTTTAATTTTACAAAGAAGTAAGCAAAGCCCACGTCTTTTAAGCGTGGGATGTAGCGTTAAGGCTTTCAAACCGCGTTAGCTGTTTGGTTGATCCTCGATTGTAGACATACTATCCTTATTAAAAGGGTTGGGAGTTCAACCCTAGGCGTAGGAGATGTTAGACAGGCTGTGCCTGCAATCTCTGCTTGATGCCTGAATCCCACGAATTCAATTCGTGGGAGTGGCTCAAAAATTGTTCACAGTTGATTATGAAGACTGTTCATAGTTCATTGTTGATTGTTCATTGGTAAGGTATTCCGTAACTGCCAAGTACCAACCCCATGTTGGCGCAGCATGGGCGAAGCGCGTACCATAAGCAATGAGCCATGAACTATGAGCAATGAACCATGAACTATTCAGGGTTGTTTCCACAAAGCTTTGTATATATTTAGCAGTTCTAACTAAAAAGACTTACAACCACTGAATGGCTAAACTATCTGTAGAATTACAACGCTATTTTTTTGAGGAAGACAGGCAACCCGATGTCAAACTAGCAGATATCCTGAAACTAGCAGGGGATAGTATTTTTGGCTTTTTGTTTGTTATTCTCTCTGTGCCTTCAGCCTTGCCAGTCCCTGCCCCTGGTTATTCTATCCCTTTTGCAATTGTCATCTTTGTTTTGGCAGTTCAACTGATTCTTGGTTACAAAAGCCCTCAGTTGCCGCAGCCGATGATGAATGCGGAGATGAAGTTGACAATAGTACAGGGTTTCCTTAAAAAAGGGATACCCTTGCTACAACGTATTGAAGCCTTAACACGCCCAAGACTTACTTTTATTTGTACTAGTTTACCTGGTCGTATCTTAATTGGCTGTGCGATCACGCTGATGTCAATTTCGATGATGATTCCGATCCCGGGGACCAACACTCTGCCAGCAATAGGGATTTTTGTCACTGGCTTTGGCTTAGTTGAGGACGATGGTGCAATTAGCCTTGCTGGTTTAGTCCTTTGTGTTTTAGGAGCTACTCTGTCGATTTCGATTGTAGTTGCCCTTTGGTTTGGCGGCACTAGTCTGGTTGACCAAATCAAGATTTGGCTCGGTCGTTAAAAAGAAATTTTTCGGTAAGAAATCGAAAATCAGAAACTAATTGGTGATTGGCGATCCTCCTCACCCAGCTAGGGATAGGAGGATTGCCAATTATACTTCAATAATCAATGAGAAAATTATGGTTATTGGACTTTAGGCAAAATAGAATAGTAGGCTGTTCCATAATTTATAGCAGCGCGCTCTCGTATATTTACAGTACAAATGTTCTAAGCATTTGCTCATCAATGCTCGATTTGTGATTTGTAAACACACTGCTCGCGCAGCGCTATAACTTGCATATTTTTGGAGGGGTGGACGACGGTCGAGACGCCCATCCCACAGTTATTCCACAAGCAACAAATGATTGTTGTTTATGCAAATTAGATGTGTTTTAGTTTATGAAGAATTAACGATAATGCTGGAGAGATAAAGGATATGTTTATGGATTATTTATTGGAAGTTATCGGAGTTGATATAAGTTTGCCTGATCCGATTACAGTGGCCATGGCATTACTATTAAGTTTGATCTTTTTTTTAACTTTTCTACTAGTTACTGGTTTATCTTATCTCCAGCTTCCAAAACTAATTGATTCCTTATTTACTCAGTTCTCTTCTACTGAATTTAGAGAGATTTATCAGAAAGTGATGACACCGCATCAGGGCTGGTTGAGCTGGGTGATAATTTTAACTATTGTTGACTTGACTGTCCTGGTCATCCCCGCGCCAACTTTGTTAAAGTTTTTAGAATTACCTCTAGGTTTATTAGTAGCTATTAATATTATCTTTCTGAGTTTCAAACTCTTTATAGAATTATTTGAGCGTTACTTAATCGAGGTAATGCTTGAAGAAGATAGAAAAATAAATAGTGAATTACTAGCTCTTGCCAAGTTTTTGACTAAAGCTGTTATTGTTTTAACTGTTGTCTTTCTATTTGCTCAAACACACCAGATTAATATCTTTGGTCTAGTGGCAAGTTTGGGTATTGGAGGCATTACGATTGCTTTTGCATCTCAAAAGGTTTTAGAGCAAATTCTTTGGAGTATTGTCCTCTATATTGACCGCCCTTTTACAGTAGATGATTATATTCACTTACCAGATGGAACTCTGGGTAGAGTCGAATCTATTGGCTGGCGTTCGACTAAAGTTCGGCTCTCAGGAAAAAATACCTTAGTTATTGTTCCCAACAGTAATTTAGCTCAGGTTAATATTGAAAACCTCACCGGAGCAAGTAGGGTAATCTTGATGGTTAATTTGACATTTTTAAGGTCGATGTCTGATGAAGAAAAAGCTTTGATAGAACAACTAATTCTGGGCAGTACCAGGGAAATTTTAGGGATTGATCATCAACTAACAAAAATAACCTTTCATGATTTAAATGAAGAAACAGGCTCAAATCATGTGCAGGCTCAAGTAGTTTTCTTTATCCTGGGGGCTGCCCAGACTTCAATGGAACTCAGAAGAAACTTACTCGAAATTGCTCGGGCCAGTATTATTGAGCGGCTACATGACTATGGCATTACCTTCAAATTTGAGGAGAAAATAATTGATATTGCGCAACCAATGAATATTTGAGGCAATGGTGGTGATGGTGAACATACTAGGGGCTGTTCCTACTGATCAGGAGATAGAAAGGTATGCTCTAGAATTAGCACTAAGATTAGGGTTATTTCTCCTCGGGGCGGTTTTATCACCAGCGGTAGGACGATCATTGCCTCAGCTATTGCAATTAGTACTACATTTTACTGAGCGCCACTTGGAAATTGATGCTGTAGGAGCTTACGAGGGCTTTATTAAGCCATTTCGGAATTCCCTGACGATAGCTGGAACTTTGCTCTTCATTGCCCTGTGCCTCAATTTACTAGCCAATTATGAAGAACTTTATACATTTCTAGGATTCTTTATCTATTTATCATTATCTGTCAGTATTGCTTGGTTAGCCTCAAAAGCTGCTCAACAGGTTATACTTCGTTCTGTGATTAATCTGTTGCGGAGTCGGGGCAAAGAAGTTAATGAAATTGTCCTTGTCTTTGAAACTCTCACCAATATCCTGATTATCCTGTTAGCTGTAGCGATCTTTGCCAGGGGTTTGAAACTGAACCTAATTGCACTCTCAGCCAGTTTAGGAATCGGCGGCATAGCAGTTGCTTTTGCTGCACAACAGGCACTGGGGCGCCTGATTGGAACTGTGGAATTATATCTTGATCGTCCTTATGTACCAGGGGAATACATTCGAGTAAACTTTAATCCTTATGCCGAAGATTTATATGGTCGTGTAGAATCTATTGGTTTGCGTTCGACCAAAATTAGAACTGCTGCCCAAAACACACTGGTCATCGTTCCCAATTCAATGATGGCGGGAATGAAAATTGAGAATATCACCCGAGGTAAAAAAATTATGGCGATGCTTTGCTTGGAGTTTGTACAACGGCTCCAAGAGGGCGAAAAAGCCTTGGTGAAGCAGGTGATTGAACAGACAAGTCAAACTTTTTGGGGCTTTAACAAAGCCAATATGCGAATACAATTTTCCCAGCCGGAAGGCAAACTAGGTACCCGTGCTCGTGTTAGTTTCTTTATCACAGGCTCAAGTGAAGATTCTATCGGTTTACGCAAGCGCCTTCTGGAGTTAGCTAATGATGCCATTGCTAAAAATTTGTCTGCCTATAACCTCAGCTTCACAATCCCAGAACCCATGGTTTATATCGATTCACCAATGTCAATCTAGAATGGTTCATGGTTCATGCTTCATGGCTTATTGGGGAAAGTATAAGGGCAGTTACAGTATACATTCTCTTCGGAACAATCAGTAATGAACTATGAACATTATTTCCCAATGAACAATCAATAATGAACTATGAACCATCAGAAGTCCTGACTATGTTAAAGTCATATCGACGAACTAAGAATCTACTCACTTTTAGGGACGGGAGTGTCCAATGAGTATTAAACCTACCCCTGAACCTAGTGCAGAAAATCATAATTCTGAGCCGGGAAAAGATCTTGCTAGTGAAACTATTGCCGCCATTGAGCAGCAACAGTTAAAACTTAAGCTTGAGGTTGAGAAGCTCTACCGGGATGTTGAGCGGCAGCGTGGATGGTTCCAGACTTTGGTGAGTGGGTTGGTAATGGCGATCATGATTGCAATTGGTATTTCCAGCTGGTTTGCCTATCGTTTGGTTGTTCAGGAGCAAATTACTCAGCGGGAAGCAACAGAAACTGCTGCTATCCAGGCAGAAATACTCGAGCAGGTTGAACGCTTGGAACAAAAACTTCAGAAACTAAACCAGCAAACTCCTGAAGAACTTGCGGAAATTAAAGATGCTACCGAGTCAACTCAGCGAGAGTTGCAACAATTACTTAATCGCCTTAATCAAATTGAAGCTAAACAGCGTGACTTTGGTAAGTCTCCGTCTAGCGCAGCAAACACCCAGGAAACTAAGGAAAACTCTGACTGAGGCAGAAGCTGTCGCGCCCACTTAAGCTAAGTATTTTGTAACCAGAGCGGCAGTTTTCTTAGCACTAGCAGTAATTTTTCACAGCCCTCTTCTTCCTACCCAATCTGTGAAAAATATGGTTTTACCAAAAGCATTTCTTCACCGCTTAAAGAAGGCACACCTATCACCGTAACTTCAAAATTGACGGACAAAAGTTCAGCCTAATTAACTATTACCTTGGCCTCTCTACCGATGAATCTGCTTTCCAGGGTGTGGGCTTTAACTGAAGTTTCTTTGTACACATGTACTAGAAAAGCCCAAAAGTACTGTCAATTCTAGCTTCGATGGTTGTATAAAAAAAGTAATACTGGACATAGCTTAATTCCAACAACGACTTAACCTATAAGATGGCGATCGCACTCACTAATGATAGCCGCAAATTTATTACCACCGAGCCGATAGGGAAAGGAGGAGAAGCAGGAGAACAAAAAACTTGGGACGTGATTCGGGAGACTTTTGCTGAGCGAGAATGTATTGGTTACTGGCGCTATCCTATTTTTTCTAAAGTTGGTAAGTTCCGTAAAGAACCTGATATTTTAATTGCCGACTCTCAACTAGGTCTTATTGTCATCGAAATTAAATCGGTTACTATTGACCAGATTTTGACTATTAATGGTCATTGCTGGGAGTTTCAAAATTACTATACTGTTAGTAGTAATCCTTATGAACAGGCAGAAAATCAATTATTTGCTTTATTAGGATATTGCGATCGCGAACCGATTCTACGCCGCCAAGTACATGGTCGTGCCTTAATTTGTCTACCTTGGATTAGTGAACAACAATGGTACCAAAGTGGTTTCTATCAGCTCCCCAGCTGTCCGCCAATTATTTTTAAAGAGCAACTGGAAACAAATGACTCGAAAATAGGTACTAATTCTTCAAATACACAACTGACAAATTCTTACTCCCTACTCCAACTGATTAAACAAACTACTCCTATTATCAAAGGACGTAAGCTTTTATTCTCACAATGGCAGCTATTACAAGCTGTAATCAGTGGCACACCAGTCTTTCGTAAGCAACGTTCCGTAGAATTTCAGTGTATTTCCTTAAATAAGGGGAAATCTACGATTAAACTAACTCGTGCTAGTGTTCTAACTCAACTTAGACAAAGCCTTTCTAAATTTGACTTACAACAAGAACACATTGGTAAAGAAATTCCTCCAGGGCCACAGCGCATTCGCGGCATTGCTGGCTCTGGTAAAACTGTAGTGCTATGCCAGAAAGCTGCCCATATGCACCTCAAGCACCCTGATTGGGATATTGCCTTAGTTTTTTTTAGTCGCAGCCTCTATCACCCAATTATTGCTCAACTGGATAAGTGGTTACGCCGCTTCAGTGCTGGCGAGGTGGGATATGAACCCAAAAACTCAAAATTGCGTCCGCTCCATGCTTGGGGAGCTAAAAATCAACCAGGCCTGTATAGTACTATTTGTAAGGCTACTGGCAGCAAGCCTCTAACTGCAAATGACACACAAAGTAAACAACCAAATGAAGCCTTAGCAGAAGTATGCACACACCTCCTCCATGCTACGGTCGTCCCTACACTATATGATGCCATTCTCATTGATGAAGGGCAAGACCTAATCGTTGACGATCAACATAAATTTAAGGGCAAACAGCCTTTTTATTGGATGGCATACCAAGCTTTGCGAGCTGTTGACCATGCCCAGCCTCAACAGCGTCGCCTAATTTGGAGTTACGATGAAGCCCAAAGCTTGGAAAGTTTGAATATTCCTAATGCTAGCGAGTTATTTGGGGAAGAATTAGGACATTTAGTAACAGGAGAATATAGCGGCGGCATTAAAAAGAGCGAAATTATGCCCCGTTGTTACCGCACTCCTGGTTCAATTCTGACAGCTGCCCATGGTATTGGCATGGGCTTACTACGTCGAGGAGGCATCCTCACTGGTATTACCCGCATCGAGGATTGGCAGGCTATTGGTTATGAAGTGACAGGAAATTTTACGCCGCTTCAACAAATTACGATTAGACGACCAAAGGAAAACTCTCCTAATCTCATTCCCGAGCTTTGGCAAGGGCAAGTCTTAGAATTTATCGCTTATCGCTCTCGTCAGGAAGAACTGAGTATCCTTGCTAAAAATATTCTCGATAATCTCCGCCATGATGGTCTTAAGCCTAGTCGAGAGATTCTAGTAATCGTTTTAGGTTTAGGTGTAGAAGCAATGAAACTGGAAACGGCTGTAGCTGAGTTTTTGCTCTGGCAAGGTATTGATATCTATATTCCCAGTACGGTTGATTGTAATATCCTCAAAACCGATAAAGAAAACTATAACCCTAATAAATTTTGGTGTGAGGGTGGAGTAACTGTTTCTCGTATTCATCGCGCTAAAGGTAATGAAGCGGAGATGGTTTATGTGGTGGGTTTGGACAATGTGGCTAAGGATGAAAGCAATCTCCAGTTACGCAATCAGCTATTTGTGGCTTTGACTAGGGCAAAGGCTTGGGTAAAACTTAGTGGTGTGGGTTCTTATCCTTTGTATGAAGAAATGTGGCGGGTAATACGCAGTAGGGATACTTTTACTTTTACTTTCCGGCAGCCACCGCAGCGGGAGATTAGTGTCACAGATGCAGGTGAATTATTGAAGCGCTATGACAAGGGTGGTAGAAATTTTCAGAATGCCGATTTGACTGGTGCTAAGTTGGCGGGGGCTGATTTACGTAATGCTAATTTAATTGGGGCTATTCTTAGGGGTGCTGATTTAAGAAATGCCCAGTTAGATGGGGCAAAGTTGGTAATTGCTGATTTGAGTGGTGCTGATTTGAGCAATGCTGATTTACGGAAAGCGAAGTTAGTGGGGGCTAGTTTGCAAAAGGCGCGGTTGAATGGTGCTGATTTGAGTAGAGCCAAGTTGGCTAATGCTGATTTGAGTGGTGCTGATTTGAGTAGGGCGAATCTTGATAAGGCTGACTTGAGTGATGTGAATTGGGAAGGGGCAAGGATGCCGGATGGTAGTTTTGTCAAGTAGAGAGAGCCTTTAAGGCTAATCGCATTAAACACAAACAATAACTACCAGCCATCAGTTTTTAATCCATAATCAGTCAAAATTATCTTAACTTCACATTAGGGCGATTATTGAGAATATTCTCATTTAGCCTGAGAATTGACCTATTTAGTTGACAATGAAAAAATAACTATAGAGATATACTGGGGGTTTTGTTTATCAAAAAACACTATACTCATCTCAAACCCTTGATTTACCGTAGAATTTGAGCCAATTACACAGAGCAGTAAGTGAAATTTCACTACCCTCGAGGAACGAGTTTTTTGTTAAGCAGTGTAAAGGAAAAAAATCATCCCTTGACAAATGCAGCCTGCTGTGAATGGCTTAGTATATCACTAGTAAATTTCTCAATAACTGTTCTACCTTCACTGGTGTAACTCAAAATAGGACTAGAGTTAAGCGATTTACGAAACATTCGCCTGGTTCCAATACCATTTTAATATAAGAGTTGTAGAGGAAGAGTGGGGGAGTTCCAGAGAGGGCGTAGTCCATTTACTCCTGCTGCGATCGCCGAACCATTGTGTACTACAGCTGCTGCTAAGGGGTGAAGTCCCACTGTCGTCGCTAACGAGAGCGCTGCTAGATTGGGAATCACCGATAGTTTAGTATTTTGTTTGATAATATCTCTGGTTTGTTTAGCGATCGTGATCGCTTCTAGCAAACTATTTAAGTTATTTTCCATCAATACTACCTCAGCAGTCTCGCGGGCAATATCAGAACCATTGCCAAAGGAAACCGAGACGTCAGCATAAGCTAAAGCAGCTGAATCATTAATACCATCACCCACAAAGGCTACAATCTTTCCCGACTCGTGCAGCCGACGGATAACTACTGCCTTTTGCTCTGGGAAAGCTTCAGCGTGAGTTTTATCCTCAGGGATACCCAACTGCTTTGCCACCGCCACCGCACGACGCCAATTATCTCCCGTCAGCAGGTGAATTTCGGTACCTTGATTGTGCAAAGCTTTAATCACTGCTTGACTTTCGGGGCGCGGCGGGTCAGTATATTCAATCACACCAAGCAATTGACCATTGCTAGCAACATAGATTAGTGAAGCTCCTCGCAATTCTGGATGCTTTTCATAAAGATATTCAAGACTAATTCCCTGCCTACTCAAGAAGCGAGCGCTACCCACCAAAACCCTTTCCCCATCAATGTTTGCCGCCACGCCAAGACCTACTTTATAATCCCACTGGCGGCGAACTAACTCTGGCACGCCCTGTTGGCGAGCATAATTAACCACCGCTGTAGCTACAGGATGAGTGAGGCGCTGCTCTGCTGCTGCTGCCAATGCCAAGACTCTAGCAGGGGCAACCTCTTCAGTGATGGTGGTAACACCAACCATAACCACATCTCCCTGAGTCAGAGTGCCAGTCTTATCAAAAACCACCGCTTCTATCTCAGCTAGCTGTTCCAAAGCCCGTCCACTGCGGATGAGGATACCGCGACGTGCTGCTGCTGTCAAAGATGCTAGAACACTTGTGGGTACAGAGACGCGGATACCAGTCATAAAGTCAAGGGTGAGGATAGAAGCAGCCCGTGCCAAACTACCAGTAGTGGCGAAGACTCCGCCAGCTAGGAGAAAAGCTGGCAAAATTGCCTTATCTGCCAGTTGCGCTGCGTAATTCTCCATGCGCGTATCGTAAACTGGCGCATCCTTGACTAATTGTATGCTCTGACCAGCTCTGGTGTTAGAGCCTGTGCGCTCTGTCAAAATATAGAGCTCTCCCTCCTGAATCAAGGTGGAAGCATAGACTTTTTGACCTACTTCTCGCACCACAGGCACTGACTCACCAGTGAGCTTTTGTTCATCGATGGAGGCTTTGCCCTGCAAAATTTTACCGTCTACGGGGATTTGTTCACCTGGGTAGACAATTACTGTGTCCCCTCGCTGCACTTGCTCAATGGGGATTTGCTCTTTACTGCCATGACGCTCTACCCAAACAGATGGATTGAGGGAGTCGAGGAGGTTTAGGGTTTGATGCGCTGATGTACGAGCAGTGCGATCGCGAATCGTATCCCCAAGTTGATGTAGCATCAAAAGTAGTGATGGTGTCATCAAGTTTCCCTGCGCAGCAGTAAGGGTAACAGCCATTAAGTCGAGGCAGTCAAGGTTGAGTTGCTGCTGTTGCCAAATACTCTTAATGGCTCTTTTGGCAACAGGAGCGCTAGCAGCGGCAACGGTTCCCCCAATAATAGCAGTAGGAATAGACAGACCAAATGGACCACTAAGTACAGCCAGGATAGTGGCAAGTAGGGGAAATTTTAGCCCAGACCAACTGCTGTCTGATTCTGACTTGTCTGAGGAAATCGAGGAGTCGGCACAGATGAGCAAAGGAGCCAGTTGAATCAAATTGGTTAGATGGGAAAGCATCTGTCTATCTGAAACTTCCTGGCTTTTATAGTTGATAGCAACAGACATAGCCGAGGGCTTAATCTGGACGCTGGTAACGCTGGATTCTTCTGCTAGTAGTGACTGTAGCCGCTGGGCATAGTTAGCATCGCAGGCCAGGCGAGGTACTCGAAACCTAACTCTTCCGGGAGTAGTATGGACAATACTATAAGCTACCCCCAACCCAAGCCCTTTGACTGATTGAGGCTGCTGCGACTGTGCTTCCTGCTCAGAGATGGCTCTGGGCTGTTTAGATATTGGGGGTAGTTCTAGTGCAGTAACCATGAATATTTTTCCCCGCTACTCAAATACTGTTGGTGTGAACAGAGTATGTTCTCTAGTTCATTGCTGCAATCAAGACTTTCTTTACTTAGGTTTACAAGAAGCAAATACCCTCTATTTCGAGTTTAAAAAATTACTCGAATAAAAGCTAATTTTGTAATAGTTTTTAGTTATTTAATTAAATGAAAAATATTTTTACTAACGCTGTAGTGCTTATTTTGAGGCTACTAGAGAATTTATTTTATTTATTAAATCAGGCAATTGCTAATAATTGCATCTAATACTTAGCAAGTGATAGCGTTAACTAGGAATAATTAACAGTCTTGAGATAGAACTAGCAAAATATCCAGGGATTTATAGTGTCAAAATCATGAATGTTAGAGCGAGATTATTTGATATTTAATTGCAATAGGAATACACAACAGATTCGGAGCCTATGAGGTACAGCTTTCAAGACATCCTTATTCCCTTCCATCTTTCAATACTTCTGCCATCTGCCTCCTGACTTGAAAGAGGGTGTAGATGTGGGGTGTAGGGGAAATAACCCTCTCTAATGCTTGATGATGAAAAAATTTTTCATCGGGACTGTTTTCTGCCTTAAAGAGGTTAGTTATATATCTCACCAGGGTCAAAAGAGCTGTAAAAGATAAGATTTTTTTAGAAAAGACTTGCAAAAATTAATTTTTAATGAAAATTATTATTAATAATTTTAGGGATTGATAAGCTTAAAAGTATAAGTTTAAATAAGAAAAATTATGGATAGTCAGTATTGCTTTACTGCTGTTGACCAGGAAGTATCTTTTTTTATGCATGAGGATTATCCCTGAAATAATTAGCCTTAGAGCATTTATGACCTCTTGCAGTATTTTGAATAAATGCAAATTAAGCATTATTGAAAATATTGGATTGTCAATTAATTAGGAGAAAAATTCTTAATAGTAGAAGAAGTGTAATGAATGATAAAGATAGCCAAAACCACCGACAACAAAGACGCCATCAGCGCCAAGGATGGGGGTTTACATTTTTTGGAGAAACGCCGGAAATAAGACAAAAACAGGAAAATATTAGCGAAATTACTCAAGAGTCTCTAAGTGTAGAGCAGCAACTAAATCCTGTATCTACTAACGGAGCATCCTTCCCTTTAGCAATGGCCTCAATGGGCGATCGCTTGCAGATTGTCAAACTCACAGCCAAAGAAGGTGCGGCACGTCGCCTCCTGAGCATGGGGTTAAACCCAGGAGTAGAAGTTCAGGTAATTAGTAAAACTGCCACCAGCTCCGTCATTGTCGCGATTCAGGACAATCGAATTGGTTTGGGAGCAGGCATGGCTCACAAGGTTATCGTCACACCCAAAAATTGAGTGCATTTCTAGGGCAGGAGGAACAATTGATGCTAGAGAAGAAATACCTGCGGGATTTAGCAGTGGGTAGCACAGGGCGAGTAGTTAGCTACGAACAAACAACCGGGGCGTATAAGAAGAAATTATTAGCAATGGGGCTAACCAAGGGGACTGAGTTCACCGTCACGCGAATTGCGCCCCTAGGTGATCCCGTCGAAATCCGAGTGCGGGGCTTTAAACTCAGCCTCCGCAAGCAAGAAGCAGATGCCCTTGGCGTGGAAGAATTGCCCAATCTTTAAGATTCTTAATTAATGATTAATGCTCAAAATTTTGAAAATTGATTAATTTCAATATTGCTCTGAATTTGTGGTAGGACTCAATAGTTGAGAAATTGAACTATGACACAAAAGATAATTAGTCTAGTGGGTAATCCCAACTGCGGGAAAACCACCCTCTTCAACAACCTCACTGGTACTAACCAGCGCACAGGCAATTGGCCAGGAGTTACGGTTGAGCGCAAGGAAGGCGTTTATAGGTACAATAGCAGCTCAATCACAGTGGTTGATCTACCGGGCGTTTATTCCTTGGACGCTGAAGATGAAGAGACTGGACTCGATGAAACAATTGCGCGGGATTATCTCCTCTCCGGTGAAGCTCATTTGATCCTAAATATCATCGATGCTTCCAACTTAGAGCGCAACTTCTACCTAACTACTCAAATTCTTGAAATGCGCCTACCAATGTTGGTGGCGCTCAACATGATGGATGTTGCCAAGGAGCGAGGTATAGGCATCGATACCGCCATACTCTCAGAGCGCCTAGGTTGCTGCGTGATGCCGATAGTTGCCTCGCGGGGAGAGGGGACTTCTCAACTGCGCGATACTATCTACCGAGAACTCCAAAACCCTACCCGAACCCAAAGCTACGTTGCCTATCCCCCTGTAGTGGAAGAGGCGATCGCTCAATTAGTGCCCTTGGTGAACGAAAAAAGCGCCAATCCTACAGTCGAGCCGCGTTGGGGGGCGCTGAAATTGCTGCAATACCAGGATCAAGTCGCACCAGAACTTAACAACAAGGATGTAGAAAAGCTAATAGTCAAGCACCGACGCCAGATCCATCAGGTGCTAGAGGAAGACATTGATATCATTATCGCAGATAGCCGCTATGGCTTTGTTCGCCAGGTACTCCAGGGAGCAGCAAAACTCACTAGGGAAGTCAGCACTACCGTTTCCGACAAAATTGATCAAGTGGTTCTCAACCGCTGGTTAGGCATCCCCATTTTCCTGGCAGTGATGTATCTGATGTTCATGTTTACAATCAATGTCGGCAGCGCCTTCATTGATTTGTTCGACATTTTGTGTGGCACTATCTTTGTTGATGGCTTCGGTCAACTACTTTCTAGTATCGGCACGCCAGAATGGCTCAAAGTCCTGCTCGCAGACGGAGCTGGCGGCGGGATCCAAACAGTCGCCACCTTTATCCCAGTAATTAGCTTTTTGTTTTTGTTTCTCTCCTTTCTGGAAGACTCCGGTTATATGGCGCGAGCTGCCTTTGTTATGGACCGCTTCATGCGCTTTGTTGGTTTGCCAGGGAAATCCTTTGTACCAATGCTAGTGGGCTTCGGCTGTAACGTGCCAGCAATTATGGCGACGCGCACTTTGGAAAACCGACGAGATCGCCTGATGACGATTATGATGAACCCCTTCATGTCCTGCGGGGCGCGGCTGCCAGTTTACGCCCTGTTTGCTGCTGCTTTCTTTCCCATCGCTGGTCAGAATTTGGTTTTTGGACTCTACCTCATCGGCATTGGCATGGCAGTGTTGACTGGTTTGATTTTGAAAAATACCCTACTGCGGGGGGAAGCTTCACCCTTCGTGATGGAGTTGCCCCCTTATCACCTGCCGAATGTGAAGGGGGTGCTGCTGCGCACCTGGGATCGTCTCAAGGCTTTCGTACTGCGTGCTGGGAAAGTAATCGTTTTGATGGTGATGGTACTGAGTTTATTGAACTCGATTGGCACTGACGGCTCCTTTGGTAATCAAGATAGCCAGAAATCCGTACTCAGTGCTGCGAGTCGCTCAATTACTCCAGTCTTCGCGCCGATGGGTCTTAGCCAAGAAAACTGGCCTGCTACTGTCGGCATCTTTACCGGCATTTTCGCTAAGGAGGCAGTAGTTGGTACTCTAGATTCAGTTTACGGCACACTAGCCCAGGAAGAGGCGATCGCAGCTGGTACAGTTCCTGAACAAGAGCTGTTCGACTTTTGGGGTGGCATTGGCGAAGCATTTGCCACGATCCCAGCTAATTTAGCTGAAGTTTCTGGTACTCTGCTTGACCCCCTAGGCATCAACATTGGCGATGTTAGCCAAGTCGAAGAAGTGGCTCAAGAGCAAGAGATTACTGTCGGAACCTTTGGAGCAATGGTTAAGCGCTTTGACGGTCGAGTAGGTGCTTTTGCGTATCTGCTATTCGTACTCATGTATTTCCCCTGCGTCGCGGCAACTGCAGCAATCTACCGCGAGACCAATTTGCAATGGATGCTATTTGCTGCCGGATGGACTACTGGTCTTGCCTATTGGAGCGCGACGCTATTCTACCAAGCAGCAACTTTCTCTCGACATCCTGGTTCTTCTCTAGCTTGGATTGCTGGATTAGCTGCTCTCATGGCGGTAGTAATTGGGGTAATGAGGATAGCGCGACCTATTGACAGAGTCAAGCAGCAAGCAGTTACCCATTAATTAATTGGACAATGATTTTAATTGAAATTCAGCAATACCTTTCAGAGCAGGGCAGAGCTTCCCTGGAGCAAATAGCCCTCCACTTCCATATGGATGAGGAGGCTTTGCGGGGAATGCTCAGGCATCTTGTCCGCAAAGGCAGAGTAAGAAAACTACCTCTTCCAGAACACTGTCACGGATGCACTGAGTGTCGCACTGAGTGCATCGAGTTCTATCAGAGTAGTTGTTAGTATGTCATTTACTTCCTAAGTGCGACCATTCTTCTGGCAGCATATTGGCGATAATTTCAAAATTACCATTGCCATCAGGCTTTAGTACATAAGCTATTCCTTGAGGATCCGGATAAATACCAGTTGCCGACTCAAAAATATCATCGTGTCCGACAATAACTGTGTTGCTTCGAGTTTCTGGTACGGCAGTTAACAACGGCATTACCTTAGCTTTCATCTGTGCCACTTGTTCCTCTGTATAATCTTCAAAAGGAAGAAAATTTAAAGCCGGATTTTTGTCATATTTACCAAAAGCTAAATCAGCCGTTTTCCAAGCACGACAATACTGACTAGATATAACCTTACCGACAGGAATAGATTTATCTTCAAATGCTGCACCAATAGTTCTAGCTTGTTGCCATCCAATTTCACTTAGTACGCGCTGAGTCGCGCAATTGTTGACATCAGCCGTAACTTGGTCGGCATAATCTTTTTCAGTTTGAGCATGTCGGAAGTAGATGACGTGACCGCCTTGGCGTAAAGCACTAAGCAATTTTGCACCACTGAGTTTATCCTGAAAATTGGCATTGGCTTGTTCTCCAGGGCTCAACTCGATACCACCTTCGCCATCTTGGGATAAGAGGTGAGTATGTACAGGAAGTTCGTTGATTTCTTCTGCATTAACTTGAGGATTACTAGATACACCAATAAAGGTTACTAAACCTAAAGCTAGAAATAATTCTACGGATTTTAGCTCGTGATTCATGATCTTGGCTTATTTGATCTTGGCTTATTTGAGAAAAAGTTGCAAGAGATTAGATTAACCTTAAGGCGCACTCCATGTCTACACTATTAGGAAGTGTGACATACTCCCCTCCTAACCCTTCGGGTATAGAAGGGGCTTCTAGAAAATGTCTAAGAAAAGCCTACACTTCCTGATCAGAAAGTGTGGAAATGTGTTACTTCCAGCCGCCGCGATCCATAATCTTAAGTGCCTCTGCATTTTTCGCACCAAAGACAGAGGCACTGAGTTGGTCTTCTTGGAAGTTGCCGAAGCTTTCAACAATTGGATCTAAAGGAACATTGGCGACAACAGGATATTCACTATTGCCCTTGGCGAAAATCTCTTGAGCCTCAAGGCTAACCAGATGTTCCAAAAACTTAACTGCTCCTTCTTGATTGGGAGCAGTTTTAACTACACCGCCGCCACTGATATTAACATGGGTGCCGCGATCGCGTTGGTTAGGGAAGAAGACACCAACCTTTTTAAAAACTTCCTGTTCTGCTGGATCATTGGACTTAGCAAAGCGTGGTAGATAGTAAGTATTAGCGATCGCTAAGTCACTTACACCAGCAGCAGCAGCTCTAATTTGGGCACGATCATTGCCTTCAGGGGGTCTTGCGAAATTAGCAACAAAACCGCGCACCCACTCTTCAGTCTTTTGATCTCCATGGGCTGCGATCAAGGAACCGATGAGGGATTGATTATAGATATTGCTGGATGAGCGCACAGCAATTCTACCTTTCCACTGGGGAGCTGTTAGCTCTTCGTAGCTAGATAGTTCTGAGGGATTAACCTTATCTTTGTTATACATAATCACCCGTGCTCTTTTAGAAAGACCATACCAACGGCCTTCAGAGTCTCGGAGGTTTGGCGGCACAGCGGCGGTGAGCGTTGAAGAATTAATCGGCAAAAAGATGTCATCTTGGGTTGCCCGCCACAGACGCCCAGCATCAACAGTGATGAAAACGTCAGCTGGACTATTGGCACCCTCACTTTTAATTCGCTCCAGCAAGGCATCTGCCTTAGCTTCAACCAGGTTGACCTTAATGCCCGTCTTTTCAGTAAAGCTATCGTACAATCTTTGGTCAGTATCGTAGTGACGTGCTGAGTAGAGATTGAGTACGTCTTTGGGTGTTTGGACTATGATTGTCGGTCCTTGAGCCACACTTCGCTTCACCTTGCCTAATTGTCCCGCTGTCACAGCTGCCATAGCCGTACCAGTAGCTAGAAAAACACGCCTAGAAATCTTCATATTCTGAGTTTCCCTTCTGTAATGACAAACCTGAGCAGATCAGGTCTACTCAGGAATTTTTATTGATACTGTATTGTACGCTAATGCAGTGATTCTTAATTATCAGGAAATTAGAATTAATCCAGCCACTAGTAAAGCCAAGGTTAGAAAGTCAGCCAATGCAGCTCTAAATGAATCCTCCTAACTAAGTTGCCCTTCTCCGGAGCTAGCTCTCAAAGCATGCCAGCTATAACCTCCCAAGAACAATAAACCGAGAGCAAGCTGAATGGCTACGGCTTCTTGGCGATAAGTACTATAAAATTCAGTTGGAAAAACTGTAGTGTTATCTATAAAAAATAGCAGGAAATAAAAGCCTTTAGCGATAAAGCAGCCAGAGATTAAGAAAAAAGTGCATCTCCACTAAAAATCACAGCCTGTTTGAACCAAATAAAGGGTTCAGTGACAATGTGCCATGTACCACCAGTAATGCAAAGTACACCAATCAAAATATGACCCCAGCCCAAAACATAATTAAACCTGCATGAGTACCCTTCAAGGACGATATATAGAAGCGGAAATTCCCTCTTGCTGAAGTCGACTCACCAGACTTTCGGCATCAGCCTCTGTATTAAAAGCTCCCATTTGAATCTTAGTTCCTTCTGGAAGATTACGCACATAGGCATCAGGAACAATTGCCCTAGCTGAATCTAAAGTACCCTCGTCATCGTAGTCAATTAAAACATAGTAGTATTTATCCCTAGTGGAGACAGGACTTGCTTGGGCTGAGTCGGAAGCAGGGGAAGCTTCTAGTTGTGATGTTGCTGCCGGTGATGGTGATTGCTGGGGTTCTTCTAGAACTGGACTAGAATTGCTGGCTGGCGGTAATGTTACTGAGGGAATCACTGTTGGCGGCAGCGGCGGTAGGAGTACTTTAGATAAGTTTGAAGAACTTCTAGCCACAGAACTATCGAGACTACTAGAAAGTTCACTCTCAGTGATAGGTTCAGACAAATCTGCTTTCGAAGGAACCGATGATGGTGTTGGGGTTGGACTCGCTTCCAAAACCGGGAGAGTAATTCGATTCACATCTGGAAATTCCTCAGAAGCTAGGTTAGGAATATTGGGTATGGTTGAATCTTCTGGTTCTGAAACTGGCTTTTGGGCAGTTTTTAGTCTACTTTGACCAAAAAGGCTCTCAAGACCTAAATCAGCGAGAATGGATGGGTCATAGACTATGTATGCCAAGCTAGCACAACAGAGTAACAAAAATAAGGCTACACCTACCCCTAAGGGGTTGGGTCGTTTATTGATTAGGTCTGTTGGGGACTTGTTGCTACCATCTGTTTCTGCCAGACTCTGTATCAACTGTTGTGAGGATTCTAGATAATCTTCTGGAGGAGTTTGGGCAGCAGTGGAGTGAACTAAACTCCCTCCTAAATCTGCTCCTTGTTCAAGAGATGAAGCTTGAGTACTCTCGCTTGTCTTAGTAGCACTCTCACCTATAGTCTCAAGGTGAGAAGAGATAACTCTCTCCTCACCAGCTTCTGAGGTCGTTTCTGTTTGGTACTCTGGCTCACTAGTCTCAGAGGCATCGCTTGCTGCTTCTTGGATAGGTACAACCTCTGGTTTGAAATCCATTAGTTTCAGTGGAATTGAAATTTCAGGAGCCGCATCACTTATTTGAGTAGTTGGCTGCTGAGTTTTCTGTGTTTCACTATCTAAGGAAATCAGTTGCAGTGGTTTGCGAATCTGATTACGGCCAAGACCACGGGGACTAGTCACAGTACGTCCTGCTTGCTGGCGTCGGTAGCGAGCTAATTCTTCTTCTAGCTGCACATCAAGGCTAGCTAGAGCAGCTTGTAGAGCTGGATTAATTGTATAGGACTCAATCGAGTTGTTTTTACTCATGAGCAGGGCGTGATTTTGACCAAAGACAGTGATATTCTCCCTCCTCTAGGGTCGAGAATGTTAAAATCCCTACCGTCTAGACGGGTGGAGCATTCCCGCTTGTTGGATTAAAGTTTTGTACTGGCTATGCTGTAAAGATCAATATCCTACCATGATCACTCAGTCGCCTAGGAATAAATCGGGAGAATGGGAGAATGTTTAAATCTATTGATCACATCCTAGATGTGCTAGAAAATCAGCCACACCTGGAAGGGATCAAGAAGTTTCAGCGCTTGCTCAAAGGCTGGCCTCAAATTGTGGGGGCTACAGCGGCGCAACATACGCGACCCTATTCAATATCTAGGGATGTCCTTTATGTTGCTACTTCTAGTTCAGCTTGGGCACAAGAACTAAAGTTCAGGCGAATTTCAATTTTGAAAAAACTCAATGCCCAGTTCCCAAACTTAATAGTTGACATTCGCTTTTCCACTGCCGAGTGGCAAGATTAGCCATAATCATAGCCGTTATATTGTAATTTTGTAATAAATTTTTATATTGCGATTATTTCTACTCTTCAATCAGGTTTTAGCAAGTGTACATATCAAACTAACTAGTCAGTCTTTGGTACTAATTTACGCCATTTGCTACAGCTCAAACTATGTGCTTCAACCCTTAATGCTTGTTTTAAATTGTTTCCCTAGATATTGCTTATTCTTTAGTCTTTTGGTTGATCCCCATAATTTTTAAGTATAAGTCAGTACGTTGGTTTAATCAAAAAATATCTTTGTTTAGTTTTTTTAAGTAATATTTGAGATATATGAAGTAAACATAAAGAAAAACTAAACATCTCTAGATTATGACTTGTTTAAGTATGAAGATTAAAAGAATAAGGCATAAAAGTTTTTCTTGAAAAAGCTCTGATGGAAACACCAAAAACATTAAGACTTACTACTTCTACCTGCCGATTTTGTCACTATTACCAGCCAGAAGGGCGGCGTGGGGGTTTTTGTGGTCAACTCGATGTGCCTGTTCAATCTAACTGGAAATCATGTCCTTTAGCTATCTCGCCTTTTGCATCTGCTTGGGAGAGTTTGGAAATGATTTGGCGGGATGGGCAACCAATGAGTACACTCAGCCAAGAGATAGTTTGTGGAGGTTGCTCTCCAGAAGAATCTGTAGCAAAACTCTCCAAGGATGATTCCCACTCTAACCATAGTAAAGTAGAGCCTGAAACTTTGCTAGTGTAAACTTTTCGTGCTTGTTCTTTTGATAGACAAAGTATTAAAAGTCTATTTTTTTGAGACATAATGTCTAAGAGAATATCTTGGGGTGTAGTCTGTAGGATACTTACGGTTTTAAGTTAGTCAAACCTAAACCTTTGAGAGTAAAAGTATTTTAATAAAACTTTTGAACTGCACCCCAGATTATTACTTAGCATTTATAATCGCCACTTTATTCAACTGGAAGCTGCACTAAGGTAGCCAGGGATATTGGCGGAAGTTTGGCTTTCGCTTTTCCAAGAATGCCTGTTTCCCCTCTGTCCCTTCTTCCGTCATGTAGTAGAGTAAGGTAGCGTTTCCGGCAAGTTCCTGAAGACCTGCTTGACCATCGCAGTCAGCGTTGAAGGCTGCTTTTAAGCAACGGATGGCAATCGGACTATTAGCTAAAATTTCGTTTGCCCACTTGATGCCTTCGGCTTCTAATTCCTCCACTGGTACAACGCAGTTGACAAGACCCATTGCCAGTGCCTGAGATGCCGTATATTGACGGCAGAGAAACCAAATTTCTCGTGCTTTCTTTTGACCAACTATTCTGGCGAGATAGCTAGCTCCAAATCCACCATCAAAGCTACCAACTTTGGGTCCAGTTTGACCAAAAATTGCGTTGTCGGCAGCAAGAGTCAGGTCACAAATCAGGTGCAGCACGTGACCACCACCAATTGCGTATCCAGCAACTAGAGCAATTACCACCTTGGGTAGGGAGCGAATCAAGCGTTGCAAATCAAGAACATTTAAGCGAGGGACGCCATCATCTCCAACATAACCAGCTTTGCCGCGCACACTTTGGTCTCCGCCAGCGCAGAAGGCGTATTTACCGTCGGTATGAGGTCCAGCACCTGTCAAGAGGACTACTCCAATGCTCGAATCTTCACGAGCTTCACAAAAGGCATCGTAGAGTTCAAATACTGTTTGGGGACGGAAGGCATTGCGTTTGTGGGGACGGTTAATGGTGATTTTGGCAATGCCGTCAGCTTTGTGATAAAAGATATCTTCGTAGGTTTTAGCTGTTTGCCAGTTGATTTGCATAACCATTTAAATACTAGGCGGATTTAATTTTAAACCCGCGCAGGTGAGTTTTGATACTCAGCTTGTCAGCCGCCGAGTGAAGAGTAACGCTTAGAATCAGAGTTTTTCAAAGCCGGGAGATGTCACTCTCTAACTCAGCAATTAACTCATCAGCACCCTCTAGATTGCCGCCTTTGACCTGAGTGTAGAGTTGAGCAGCAATCTGTGATATTTTTGGCATTGCCACTGAGGAACTCGCACCTTGGATTTGATGAGCTTTTTTGGCGAGGGCATCACTATCTTGGGCTGCTAGGGCTTGCTTTGCTTCATCAATCCAAGTTGCCGCATCTTGGATAAACTCTTGCACCAATTCCAGTTGAAAAGAGGGTTCCCCTCCAGAGATTTCTTTCAGGTGTTGCCAGTCGATCAGTTCTGAACAAGAATGGCTCTTGGCTTTACTGTCAAAAATGCCAGTTTCACTGGCACATAGACTCTTTTCTGCTTCCAAATCGCTCTGGAGTAAAGATGACCATCGCTTGAGCATTGGACCGAGGTCTTTAATCATCACTGGTTTACTTAAATAATCGTCCATGCCAGCTTCCAGACACTTTTGGCGATCGCCCTGCATCGCATAAGCTGTCATTCCAATTACAATCGTATGATGGGAAGTACCTTCTCGCTGCCGCAAGCTTTGGGTTGCCTGGTAACCGTCCATCACTGGCATCTGACAATCCATTAACACGATGTCGTAATTGCCAAAGGCTAATTTTTCCAGTGCCTGTTGACCATTATCGGCCCAATCTGCCTGGTAGCCTAGCATTCGCACCTGATGCTTTACTAATTTGAGATTAATGGGGGTATCTTCCACTAATAAAATCTTCAGGCCTTGTTGTTGCCCTTGTTCAAATATAGATGCTTCTTCATTCCTAATCCAATGCTGGTGGATAATCGGCGAATGTTGTTGAGGAGCCAAAACCTTAAGCAGTGAATGCAGCAGCCGAGATTCCTTTACCGGTTTGACTAAGTAATCAGAAAACCCACTTTTGAGCAATGGTTCACCAGTATCGCCTGCATGCAGGGAAGTCATCAAAACTAATTTTGTCTGTGCCCAATCTGGTTGAGCCAGAATCAAGCGCCCGAGCGTCGAACCATCAATTTTAGGTAATTTCATGTCCAGCAGAGCGACATCGTAGAGTTTTCCAGCTTCAGCAGCTACCTGTAAGGCATTGAGAGCAGCAATACCATTTTCTGCTTCATCAACTTCCATACCCTTAGCACTCAACTGATGCTGCACAATTTGGCGATTGATGGCACGGTCATCAACTACTAATACTCTCTTTCCTATTAGGAAATCTAGGGAAGCAGGGATGCTGTTGTCTATTTGATCAATTATTTCAGTACTAGAATCTGCACTAACCTTGCCCAAGTTAGCAGTAAACCAGAAGGTAGAACCAACCCCTCTCTGGCTCTCTACACCAATTTTACCTGCCATCAGTTCCACTAGTTGCTTGCAGATAGAGAGACCTAGACCTGTGCCAGTATACTTGCGAGTACTAGATTCATCTACTTGTGAGAAGGATTGGAACAGTTTTTTCTGGTCTGCTGGAGTAATACCAATGCCAGTATCTTTGACAGCAAATCGCAACTGAATTGGCTGTTGTTTGTCAGGCTCAATAGTCTCCTCTGAGATACTTGGTTGAGGTAATAGGGAGAGTGCTTCCCAATGACTGTTAGTACCAAATTGATCTCTAACAGATAACTCTTTTTCTCCATCTCCCCATCTCCCCATCTCCCTCTCAGCAACAGATACCAGGGACACCTGAATAACTACCTCTCCTTGATCAGTGAATTTGATCGCATTAAAGATTAGATTAGTAAGAATTTGCCGCAAACGCCCCGCATCTCCAGCAAGTTGTCTTGGTACTTCATTATCTATAAATAGGCACAGTTCTAAATTCTTTTTGTTGGCTTGGGTACTGCATAAATCCAACACCTCTTCCAAACATTGATTTAAACTAAACTCACTGATATCTAGCTGCATTTCCCCGGCTTCGAGTTTAGAGAAGTCGAGAATATCATTAATTACTCTGAGCAAATGTTCTCCACTTACCTGTAATGTCTGTACAAAGTCACGCTGTTGAGTTGTGAGTTCAGTGGTTAAAAGTAATTCACTCATACCCAGCACCCCATTCATAGGAGTGCGAATTTCGTGGCTCATATTCGCCAAGAATTGAGATTTAGCCTGTGTAGCTTGTAAGGCAGTTTCCCTAGCTTCTATTAATTGATTTTCGTGTTGTTTACGTTCGGTAATGTCATGATTAACTCCCATCGCCGCTGTTAATTCACCACGTTCATTGTGCAGAGGAACAAAAACTGTTTCACAAACTCCCTGGCTACCATTATTACGAATAAATTCAATTTCTCCAGCCCAGCGCCCCTCGGCAAGTAAACTGTCAAGCATACATTTGGTAGTATCAATTTGTGTTGTTGTTCGGTAGACAATATTTGCATTTTTACCTAATACTTCGTCTTTTTTATAACCGAACATTCCCTCAGCAGCTGGGTTATAATCAATAATTCTACCTTGAAAATCCGTAATAATGACACCATCATAAATTGTCTCAAACATAAGTGCTTGTCTGCGCAAGGCTGCTTGTGCCTTCTTTTTGGCTGAAATGTCCTGTACTAAACAAACAAAGCCTTCCAGTTCACCCTCAGCATTCTCCATCACTGAAGCGGTAACTGAGACTGGTAGTTGACAACCATCTTTTGCCATTAAAATTGTTTCTCTTCTACCCAGAAAGCTATTCTGTATTGAGTTCTTATCTTGATTAAAATTCAAAACATCTAACCAATCATTTTGGCGAAAAATTAGATTTAATGGTTGCTCAAGTAATTCATCACTTTGATATCCTGACATTGATAAAATTGCAGTATTAAATCTCTTAATTTTCTTATTTTTATTAAATACAATGAGTGCATCACTTAGGGATCTAATTATATTATTTAAATAGCTTTTAGAGACGGTTGTTTCTTCTAACTGGTCGACCATTTTATTAAAAGCGTCAGCTAAAACTTTTAGCTCATCCTGAGTCTTGATATCTACTTTGGTATCAAACTTGCCTTGCCCAATCTTAGATGCTGCTTCCTTAAGGAGAATAATCGGTTTGGTAATTCTTTGAGCCAAAAATATCCCCAGAGTCAAAGATATAGCAATCACTGCGGCTACAGCTGTTAGATTAATTAATTGGGAAACTTCAGCAATCTGGTTAGTTTTACTATTTTCAAGTTCAAGCTCTTCTAGTTTCAAGTTGATTGCCTGATTAACTATCTCCAGTAAGTTTTCTTCTATTATTTCCAGTTGTTGACGCGCAACAATAATATCTTTGCCAGCTCTTCCTTCTTGCTTGTACCATATTATTTTATAACTGACTTGATAAAGTTTTCTATAAACTATATAAATTTTTTCAGCAATGCTTTGTATTGCTAAATTTTTACTGTTTAATTCAAGTTCAGTCAAGATCTTTCCTAGACTTCCCATTGCTTCTTCAAATTCATCTTTTTCTTCTTGAGCATCTTCTTTACCATGAATTTCTACAACTAGATCTTGATTCAGATTAATTGGATTAGGATGATCAGATTCGGATTTAATTAGAGAATAACTATAGGCCTCAGACATCATCCTTAAAGATAATATTTTGATTTCCTCTAGTGCGATCAGTTCAGGGACTACTTCTCTTGTCACTTGATTAAATTGTTGATTGACATTTTTTTGATTGTTAAGATTGACAGCTCCTAACAATGCCACCAAAGAAGCAGTACCCAAAAAACCAGCAATAAACTTTAGTTTGAGTTTCATGAGCTTCTCCTTGGGACTTTTAAATGATTTTAAATTTCTGTTTTTTGCTATCACTTCATAGTAATAATTGCTCGGTAAGATTACGCCAGTATAAATGCCAAAAAAAATATATGAATGTAGAGACTATCCGTATAAATACGTAAAATAAAACTTGTTAAAAATCTAAAATTGATTGACAAGAGCGGAAAACTAAATCTCAATACTACTTCTCTTTCACAATTAGCAGAAGTACAAATTTTTTTAGTTCTCTAACAAGTTATCTAAAAGCAGTCCAAAAGAATAATTTCCTAGTGTCTCCGTGTCTCCCTCTCTCCGTGTCTCCCCCTCTCCGTGTCTCCCTCTCTCCGTGTCTCCCCCTCTCCGTGTCTCCCTCTCTCCGTGTCTCCCCCTCTCCGTGTCTCCCCCTCCTAAAATACCGAGTTTTAAGATTACTAAATCAGTGTTCTAGACCAGAGAGAAGTTAAACTAATCAAGCTGACGCTCTGTTTTCGATGGTGAGCTATGCCTGAATTTTTATTAGAAGTAGGTACAGAAGAATTACCCGCAGATTTTGTTGATAGTGCAATCTCACAGTGGCTTTCCCGTATTCCCCAAACCCTAGATGAGCAATTGCTCACCCCAGAAGCACTGGCAGTTTACGGCACTCCCCGACGTTTGGCAGTGTTAATTAAAGGTTTACCACAACGGCAACCAGACCGAGAAGAAGAAATCAAAGGGCCACCAGCAAAGGCAGCGTTTAAAGAGGGCAAACCGACAAAAGCCGCAGCAGGGTTTGCTCGTAAACAGGGGGTAGAACTAGATGCTCTGGAAGTAAGAGATACTGATAAAGGAGAATTTGTCTTTGTAGTCAAACAAATATCTGGTCGTCCTTGTACAGAAATTCTTACAGAACTAATTCCCCAGTGGATTTTTAGGTTAGAAGGTAGACGGTTTATGCGCTGGGGAGATGGAGATTTGAGGTTTCCTCGACCAATTCGCTGGCTGGTGGCGCTTTTAAATGATGCAGTACTGCCAGTAGAATTGATAAATGGTTCAGAGATAATTAAAAGCGATCGCAACTCCTGTGGGCATCGTATTCTACATCCAGAACCCGTCACGATTCCCCAAGCTTCCGATTATCTCGATTATCTGCGCCATGCCCATGTAGAGGTATCACCAGATGAGCGTCGCCGCCAAATCCAAGAGCAAGTGACAGCAGCAGCTAAAAAGTTGCATGGTCATGTACCAACCTATTCGGATTTACTGCAAGAAGTCACCAACTTAGTAGAATACCCGATAGCAGTTGTCGGGAAATTTGACCCAGAATTCTTGAATTTGCCAGTGGAAGTGGTGGAAACGGTGATGATAACTCACCAGCGCTATTTTCCCGTGTTCAAAAATGACCAAGCTTCCGAATTGATACCCTACTTCATTACTATTGCTAATGGCGATTCTACTAAATCTGAGATTATCTCTACCGGGAATGAGAGGGTAATCAAGGCGCGGTTAGCAGATGGTCAGTTTTTCTACCAAGCTGACTTAAAATCATCCTTAGAAAGTTACTTGCCTGAACTTGAGAAAGTAACTTTGCAAGAAGATTTGGGTTCAGTACGCCAAAAAATAGTACGGGTAGAGAAGATTGCTGCTCAGATTGCCCAGCAACTGGCACTCCCAGATACTGCTCGCACTGATATTTTACGAGCTGCTTTACTCTGTAAAGCCGATTTGGTTACTCAGATGGTGTATGAGTTTCCTGAATTGCAAGGGGTGATGGGGCAAAAATATGCTGCTGCCAGTGGGGAATCGGAGGCAGTGGCAGAGGCAATTTTTGAACACTATTTACCAAGAGGGGCAAGTGATGCTCTACCTCAAACTCTAGCAGGTCAAGTTGTGGGTTTAGCCGACAGGCTCGATACTTTAGTAAGTATCTTTGGATTGAGCATGCTGCCTACTGGTTCATCAGATCCTTTTGCCCTGCGCCGTGCAGCTAATGCCGTGGTTAATATTACTTGGGATGCAGATTTGCCGATTAATCTTAATCAGCTGTTGCAGGATCTAGCTGTAGATTTTGTAGAAACCTTTGCTCGCAATGACTCTACCTCTCTGGCTCAATCCCTAGAGGAGTTTTTCTTACAGCGCATCCGTACCCTCCTGCAAGAGGAACGAGAAATCGACTACGATTTGGTAAATGCAATTTTGGGAGAAAATGACCCTGAGTATCAGCAGAGAGCGCTAATCGACTTACTAGATACCCGTGATCGCGCCCTATTTTTACAGTCAATCCGCGATAATGGTACTCTGGACGAAATTTATGAAACTGTTAACCGTTCCACTCGTCTAGCGGCTCAAGGGAATCTAGATACTGCCCAGCTAGAACCAACAGCATTAGTGAGTACAGAATTATTTCAAAAGTCTTCAGAGCAAGCCTTCTACGACGCCTTAGTCAAGCTGGTACCAAAAACTCAAGCCTCCAGGGAGGAGCGAGATTACCAGAAGTTAGTGGCAGCAATCAGCGAGATTGCCCCTACGGTTAGTGAATTCTTCGATGGTGCTGATAGTGTCCTAGTAATGGATCCTGAGCCAGCAATCCGGCGCAACCGTCTGAATCTTTTGGGTTTACTACGTAATCATGCCCGTGTCTTAGGAGATTTTGGACTAATTGTCAAAAGTTGAGATCATCATTTCGATTCGAGGATAAGGGAATTTAGGAAGTTTTTCGGAAACAATTTGCCTTAGGACTTACGCCAAACCATCTTAAAACCCTAATTTTTCGTAGTGGTAATTGATGAATTACTACTACCTCCAGCGTTTTTTGCCTAAGCCCTGTTCCTCTCTAGCGTCTCCATGTCTTAGCATCACCACCTTTCCTGTCACTTAGGCTGTCATACTAAGAATTACTCGCTTTTGGTGAGTGCTACAAGGAGAGCATGTCAGTAGGTGCAAATATCCTACTACAGTACGTTGGGTTGAGCGAGTGCAACCCAACCTAAAAATGAAGTGCTGGGTTTGATGCCTCAGCTAAAGCTACAAAGGTGACATGCTCTCGCCAAAAACTAGAAGAGTAAAAAACAGGAGGTAATTTTAACCAAGCCCCGTTTAGGTCAGAAAATTTTAACCAAGTAATAAGTTCAATTGCATACTCACTTATTACTTATTACTTATTACTTATTACTTATTACTTGCCATTATGGGGATTCTCTGTTCTCCGTTCCCCTTCCCTCTTAATTACTTGAATCTTATTATTGTCTAACTGCATGAGAGCGATAAAGCTAGGCATAAATCCCTTGCAAGACATTAAGGAACTCTATCAGTTTCTGACAACTTATCAACAAATTGCCTCAGAAAGGCAACAGACTCAGATTGTGAGTCTGTCTTTAACTATTCCCTTAGTTGAGCCTCTAACTGTTCTCGAAGCTATGGGACAAGCTGATCAACCCCATTTTTATATGGAGAGACGCTCACAAGCAGAGGCAATCGCTGTTATTGATGTAGCGATTAAGAAGGAAATTAAAGGCTCAGACCGATTCTCTCAAGCACAAGCATTTATTGATTCTTGTTTGAAACTTATTACGGTAGAAGGTAATCTCCACCAACCTTTTTCTGGGCCTCATTTCTTCTGTAGTTTTAGTTTCTTTGCCAGTGAAGACAACAACAATTTAGTCCTCCCAGACGCCACAATTTTCCTACCTGCAATTCAGATTGCTCGTCAGCATCAAGAGTGTGTTTTCGTTGCCAATGTAGTCATTGCTCCACAAGGTAATATTCAGGAATTAGTTGAGCAAACTTGGCAGCATTTGCAGACAGTTAGGACGATTGAGAATGCTACTGCCTGGAAAGTTACTAAAGTCGGCGATAATGGCTATCCACAATTCAGTGATAATAATATTGAAGATTTTAAGATAGCAGTTAACTCTGCCTTGAAATCCATTCGCGCCCAAGACTTTCACAAACTAGTCTTGGCTCATAGCATTGATGTTAAACTGCCTCCCTCATTTCAACTCACTTCTTGTTTACATCACCTACGTCAGCGCTACGCTGCCTGTTGCACCTTCTCGCTCAGTAATGGTGATGGTACTGCCTTTATTGGTGCCACTCCGGAGCGATTGTTACGGATTCAAGAATGTCAACTTACTACAGATGCTCTGGCTGGTTCAACCCCCCGAGGCAAAACAGCAGTTGCAGACAATTATTTATCACAGGAGTTGTTGAATAATCCCAAGGAATTGCATGAACATCGAGTGGTACTTGAGTTCATTACTCATAAGCTTACTAGCATAGGGTTGACACCACTGTTTTCTTCTGAGCCTCGTCTGTTGCAACTCTCCAACATTCAACATTTGTGGACACCTATTCATGCTAAGATTTCACCTGAAATCCCTGCCTTAGAATTAGTTGAATCTCTTCATCCCACGCCAGCGATGGCTGGTATTCCTCGCGAGGTTGCCTGTCAACAAATCCGCCGTTACGAATCCTTTGAGCGGAATTTGTATGCTGCACCCTTGGGTTGGGTAGATTATCAAGGTAATAGTGAGTTTGTAGTGGGCATCCGCTGTGCTTTAGTGCGGGAATACTGGGCAACACTCTATGCGGGAGCGGGAATTGTGGCAGGCTCTGAGCCAGCTAAGGAAGCTGCTGAAATTTTACTCAAATTTCAGGTATTGTTGGGTGCTTTGTTTGATTGTGGATAAGTTGAATAATTTTATCACCTACAAAATCGGGGCAATTTGGTGGAAACCCTTCCCTTTCCTCATGAGTTATATAGCGCTACGCGCAAGGCTCCAGGGCAGAAGGCTCCAAGGCATAATTTGACAATGTTTTAGCGATTTAGCTTGTCCTAACCTTAATACGTACTGCTATACCAAATCCGGTTTATAAAGTATAGTTTCCTGGAAAGTATGACAAAATATTGAAATTCTTTCCCCTCCTGACTCCTGACTCCTGACTCCTGGCTCCTGACTCCTGACTATTTTTGCATTGGTATAGTTATACTCTGTTAAGCGGATTTGGTATTAACCCCTGCCACCTTTGTGGTTTCACCCAAGCTACATCCGGAGAGCGATAAAATATTGTATAATCTCAGCAGAAGCTCGAGTAGTTTGCAGCATTTAGCAGCGTACACTTCGCTTGCTTGATTTTTGGAGCGTCAGTTTTCATGGCTGGTTTGGGAAATATAGTTCAAAAAGCGTTTTACCTCGGAGTTGGTTTAGCTGCCACTGCCAGTGAGAGGGCTGGAGGAACCTTGGCAGATTTGCGAGTCCAAGCCCAGAAATTGGCAGATGAACTCGTACAAAAAGGCGAAATGACAACCGAAGAAGCCCGTAAACTGGTTGACGATTTGGTTAAGCAGGGGCAAAAGCAAGAATCTCAACAAACACAACAGAAGAAAGCAGCGGAACCACGACTGATTGAAATCGTTTCTGATGAAGACGAACCCTCCTCGAGCGATACTCAGGAAGTAGATGACCTTCGTCAGCAGGTGGAAGCCATGCAAGAGGAATTGCGTCGTCTCAAGCGCCAATAGTATATAGGTCTGAGGCTATTTTAATACAAAATGATAAATCTGCTTTGTGTTAGTCTAGCAGAGTCTATAAGCCTATATATCTATAGCAATTTTCAAATGGTTAGACTTGCCGATCCGACAGAGGCTGTTGCCCTCAAGCGCTGCCGATTCATTGAAAATTTATTATTTTGTTGAACAATGCCTATCTACAAAAGATGCTGTGAAAATTATCAGTTGACCAGTCTTGGGAAATAATTTATTGAATATTTGTTAGAAATTAAATAGAATTTACAGTAATTATCAATATGGAAGAATGGTCTAAGGAAATTTTTGCAACATTTGAATCAGTGGCTGGTGTCGTTGATGAGTTTTTCCTGGGAGTCACTGAAATTGTAGAAGATATCGCCGATAATTTAGAGAATACTTTTGGTGCTGAGTTTGAGCAGTTTTGTCAGGAAGCTTTTGAATCTTTAGAATCTATTGTTGAAATTTATTATGAGTTTGAAGAGATAGCAGGTGAAGGGGAAGAACCTTTCAGCTACCCTGTGGTACCAGATCCAACAAAACATGCTGCTTGCATAGGTTGCCGTCATTACCATGGTCAAGTTTACGGAGGTAACTTGCTAGTATGTGCAATGCATCCCTACGGTTGGGACACAGAAAATTGCCCTGACTGGGAATCTATGATCGAATAAAAAACTTTTCTATTAGTAAATTAATGCTACAGGTGTGATCGGGTTAAAAATTATCAGTTTTTCGTAAACGATCGCGCATTTGGCTCAAATGCTCATTACTACGATCACAATCAGTTGCTGCTAGTAAGTTATGATCATTGCTATTAGCTGAGTTTTCTGATGAGTCTGATTTAGAGCTGATTTGGTGCAAGCGATTGCGAATTCCGTTAAGATGCTCCTGAGAACACAGAGGTTCTCGAGGTACTGGTAACTCTGAATTTGGCCAAGTGAGCAAATCGCTACAGGGACAAGGGGCTGGCAGCATACCTAGATTAATCATGGGAACAGGCATATCACAACGAGCGCAGGGTTCTATATCCCACCTGGGTTCGAGCAATTCGCCAATAGTTTGGGTTGTACCTTCGAGATAACAATCGCCTCTCTCTAGTGAAATGATCTGCTGCCAGATGTTTTCAAACTCATAGCTGTAGCGATCGCCTTCTACAACTTTTTGCGGTAAGAGGGTTGACGTGCCATTGTTAATAACAATTCTCTTACCTAATTGAAACCAATAACAGAGGTAACGCTTTACCTGTTGTTCGGATGCCATGGGATTCCTCGGGTGTGGGCCAAAGGGCGTTGAGTGTTGAGTGCCAAACCCAATCCCCAATTTGCTTGTTTAGTTCTATCTTGGAACTTCAAATACCACATCCTGCCAATGCGTAAGGAAAAATTAATACTCAGTAGTCAGGAGTCCCTCTGGCAACAGACGCTCTAACTTTTGTGACACACTCCCGATGCTAAACTGAAAGATTCTAATATTATAGAGCGGGCTTCTTACCGGAACAGCTAAATATTCTTCTCCCCATCTCCGCGTCTCCATCTCCCCGCGTCTTGAATTGGAAGCCCCTAACTTGTATCTAAAGGTTCTCCCAGAGTAGTGAGATTGAGAATATGACCTCCGGTGACTAAGTATACTGGATTAGAAACTATACCCAATTGCCTTACCAATTGTCCGAGGCGATCGCGAAAGCTTCTACCCAAAGGATAGGCAGGAACTACGCCCCAGCCTGTTTCCTCTGCTACAAAAATCACAGTACCTTTAGTTTGCCCTAAAGTGTCGAATAACTCCTGTAAACTTTTCTCCCAAGCCGCCTCGTTTTGCTCTAAGAGATTTGCTACCCAGGTTCCCAGAGAATCTACTAGCAGGCAGTAATTGCTCTGACAATAGTCTCGAATTGCTGTTGCTAACTCTACAGGCACTAAAAGTGTTGTCCACGACTTGGGGCGTCGCTGTTGGTGTTTTTCAATGCGAGCCAGCCACTCAAGATCATTGGGATCAGCTGTTGCTGTTGCTAGGTAAATAACCTGCTTGCCAGTCTGCATCGCCAGAGTTTCTGCCCACTCACTTTTACCCGAGCGAGATGGCCCAGTTACAAGAATGATTTGACTAGTAGTGGTTTTGAGATCCTTACCCACAATCATGCGACCCTGATTTTAGAACCCTATTTTCCGGAATTAAGGCAGTAGTAGTTGAAGTCGCCAGTATCCTTGGTTAAGTTTAGTGTAACTGGAGCTTTGGCAGCTTTGCTGGTATTTTTTGGAGACTACATCTTATCACTGTGTATTCAAAAACATTCAAAATACCAGTTTCCAGGCAATTTTCGTCAGCCAATCAACTAGTTAGTTATAGCCATGGTTTCTCCAAACATAAGGCAAATTGAAAGTACACTCAATCAGTTGTCTGATCGCAACCCAACAGACTCTCAACAGACATCTGCCCCGGCAAGAGAGTCTCTAGAAAACCAGGGCAGACATTCTCCACGCCAACCTCATGGGGGCGCTCCCTCTTTCTCAATGGGTGTACAGCCTTTCCCCATCGGCAAGAATCAGAGCAAAACCCCAAAACTGCCCAAGTTGAAAGCTGCCAGTATTAGTGAGCATCGCCACGGAGCTAACCCCGCCTTGGCAATGAACCTGCTTAAAGATATAGAGGCAACTGTTACTAGTTGGCAACAGGAATTACAAAAGCTGGTACGGCAAATTCAAGATCTTTATTTGGAAGGACCAATTGTTGATGGTTGGCTAGACTCTCATGAGAGAAAAACTCAGAATGCTCAAGCCCAAGTGCGCCGCTCTCAAACTGATCGACTTAGGGACTATGTTGAACAAGAGTTAAATCAATCCGATGCCAAAGTTACTTGCCAGTCTCCCCGCACTGGATATCGTCTTTGTGGACTGGATACAGATGGTCAGTATTGGTCACGTCCTTGTCCACCGGAGCAAGTTCCTAGCGTTAGTCTAGCAATTGCCCGCTATCATAAACTGCGGCAGTTGCTCAGTCGCAAGCAAGAGCTAGAAACTCGCCTGAATCATTTGGCGGAAACCCTTGTTGTCTTGCACTCTCATTTGAGCAAGGATTGAGCTATCAATCATGTTAATTGTTGCTTAAAGTGGCACATCGTCCTGTTGGCAGGTTAAAAAGTTGGAAGAACGTTAAAGTTCATCCCTCCACAACCAGCTCACCCACTCTCTCTAAATCTCCCTACCTATGTCAGAGCCTCAAATTTCTGCCATTATCTGCACCCACAATCGCCAACAGTATTTGGGTGCTGCTATTGATAGTTTGCTCCAGCAGGAATTTTCCAACTATGAAGTGATTGTAGTGGATAATGCTTCGAGCGATCGCACCCGTGAGATAGTTGAACAAAAGCTTAGTGACCCTAGACTCCATTATGTTTACGAGCCCGTAACTGGTCTGTCGGTTGCTCGCAATACTGGTGCTAAAGTCGCCCGTAGCGAATTTCTTGCTTATCTTGATGATGACGCTGTTGCTAGTCCTCTCTGGCTCAAGTCAATTTATCAAGCCTATAAAAACAATGATCAACTGGCGATTGCTGGCGGTAAAGTCACTTTGCTATGGCCTGAGGGCGTTACCTCTCCCCATTGGCTCTCATCCAATCTCGCGGGCAATTTGGGGGCTTATGATCTTGGGGATCAGATCGTGGAGATTAAAAATCCTGGGTTGACACCGCGAGGTTTGAACTATTCCATTAGGCGAACTTTCCTCGATAAGGTTGGCGGTTTTGATGTCAATTTAGGTCGTGTCGGCAAAAATCTGCTATCAAATGAAGAACTGCACATGACCGAACTAGCTCTCCAAGAAGGATGGCAAGTTGCCTATCTGCCAGAAGCTCTAGCCGCTCACAATGTTGCTCCCGAAAGACTCGAACGTCGTTGGTTCTATAATCGGAGCTGGTGGCAAGGAATTAGCGAGTGTTACCGTGAGCAATTGGCTCATCGGGCTGGTGCGGCTCAGATTTGGCGGGGAGCTGAAAGAATCCTGCGAGGTCTTTACAAATCTTTAAAACACTTTAGAGACCCTGCCTTGCGCTTTGACAATCTAGTTTACGCTTACGGTCAAATTGGATATCTGAGTGCAGCCATTCAAGGTATGCTGAAAGCTGGGAAATCTCATTCAGCTTCTGAGTAAATAGGTTAGAGCCTCGGGAGAATTTTAGCTTCAATATTACTGATTTTTAATTCTTAAGTGTTGATTTGTTAGGGCTGATTCCTTAATCAAAGCCAAAAAACCTATTACATCCTACTAGCAGCTTTTTAGCCATGAACTCCTCCAATTCCAAAATTCCGGTTTCAGTATTGATTCCAGCTAAAAATGAAGAAGCAAATCTCCCAGCTTGCTTAGAAAGCGTCAGTAGAGCTGATGAAATCTTTGTTGTTGACTCCCAAAGTAGCGATCGTTCTGTTGAAATTACTGAAAGTTACGGTGCTAATGTCGTACAATTTCACTTTAACGGCAGCTGGCCAAAAAAGAAAAATTGGGCTTTAGAAAATCTTCCTTTCCGCAATGAATGGGTGTTAATTGTCGATTGTGACGAGCGCATTATCCCAGAACTTTGGGAAGATATTGCTAATGCGATTAAAAATCCTAACTATGATGGCTACTACATAAACCGCCGAGTTTACTTTCTCGGTAAATGGATTCGCTTCGGCGGTAGATATCCTGATTGGAACCTGCGCTTATTTAAACACGCTAAAGGTCGCTACGAAAACCTAAACACTGAAGAAATTGCCAACACAGGTGACAATGAAGTTCATGAACACGTGATCATGAAGGTAGCTAAGGAACGGATTGGTTATCTTAAAAAAAGCGATATGGATCACATCGACTTCAAAAATATCTACCACTGGTTAGACAGACATAATCGTTACTCTAACTGGGAAGCCAAAGTCTATTACAACATGTTGACTGGCAAAGACGAGTCCAATACAATCGGGGCTAGTCTGTTTGGTGATGCTGTACAGCGCAAGCGTTTTCTTAGAAAAGTTTGGGTATGGATGCCCTTCAAACCAACCCTAAGATTCATTATCTTTTACTTTCTACGACTGGGCTTTTTAGATGGGAAAGCAGGATATATCTATTGGCGTCTGATGAGCCACTATGAGTTTAACATTGGCGTCAAATTATATGAATTGCGCCAATTTGGAGGAGTACTAAACGTTAATAAGCCGCAGTCTGTACAGCCACCAGAGCCAGTGGTATCTAAAACTAACTGACGGATTTTAACAGTTGTGAATGCATAAAATACTTAATAACAATGTCTTCAAAAGCTGCTTTCCCTTCTGAATCTCAGCCAGATTCTCCTAACACCTCGCCAATTAATGAAGCAGCTGAGTTACCTAAAAAGCAGGGACTATCTACCAGTGCTGCCGACTCAGTAGAATTACCAAAACTACCGGATGTAAACGCTGCTTCACTGATTGATTTATCCAAATATGACCAATCTTGGTATGAACGGGGAAGACCTGGTTGGTTTGTTTTATTGTGGTGGTTAGTACAAGCGATCGCCTTTCCTTTAAGTATCCATAACTTAAATGGCTTCCGCTGCTGGCTGCTGCGGTTATTCGGAGCTAAGATTGGTACCAACGTAATTATACGCCCCACTGCCCGTTTTACCTATCCCTGGAAAGTGGAAATAGGAGACTACAGCTGGATTGGCGATGATGTTGTGTTCTACAGCATCGATCAGATTCGCATCGGTCAACACTGCGTCATTTCTCAAAAATGCTACCTCTGTACTGGCAGTCATGATCTCCGGGATCCAGCCTTCGATCTGATTGTATCAGGAATCGTGATTGGTAACGGTGCCTGGATTGCCACCGATTGCTTTATTGCCCCAGGTGTCCATATTGGCGCTAATGCGGTGATTGGAGCACGCAGCAGCGTATTTAGTAATCTCCCAGCCCAGCAGGTTTGCTGGGGTACACCAGCACGCCCTCGCTATCAAAGACAAATGCGTGATGCCATTAGCATGACAGAGACTAATAGTTAAACAAAAAATAACCTCGAGCGAGAGTTAGCCATTAGTTAAAACCAATGGTGGTGGAGCGAGATACTCCGATTTATCCCGGCGGTAAATTACACAAGTTGTGGTGTTTAATTAATAAATTGATTACTGTTACTTTAGTTTTTATTTCTAGCCACAGTTGGTGAAAAACCCGACAGTTAGGAAAGTTTTCATGAGGCAGCGACTTAGAATCGAAAAGTAGAGATACACTTCAGTGTGGGCAAAGCCTTGGTCTGTAGGGCATTTTTGATCGTGCCTACCAGATAAAAAATCTGGGAAACTCTCGCGAAGGAGCATCATTTTAATGTGCTCCGCAGCAACTGCTTGAATCCTCGTCGTTTTAACGCGAGGAGAGGTCAATTCCTGCTCCCCATCTCCCCATCTCCCTATATCCCCCTCACTCACCGAATCCATCTCTAAGAATAATGCAGTGTTTGGAGTCAAAGGCAATTTTTCCTTGTTGCTGCAGTTTCCCTAACTCTCGGGTAATTGTCACTCTAGTAGTGCGGCAGGCATTAGCAAGCTCCTGATGAGTAAAACGAACATTTAAAAGAGTGCCTTCTGCTACGGATTGACCAATTTCCTGTTTTAAAAATAACAAGAAATGCTGTAAGCGCTCTTTCACTTGCTGCTTGCCAGAAATAGCTAAGAGTAATTCTGTTTGCTTTAGTCGCCGATTAATTTGAGCTAAAAAATTTTGTTTCAAACGAGGGTAAACATCTATCTCCGTCCAAGCAATGCGAACTAATTCTACCTCCTCTGAGAGTGCTGTTGCTTGATAGTTATTGAGAGCAGTCATACCAGAGCTAAAAGACATTGAGGTTCCCGCTAGCCCCACAAGCATCTCTTCGCCATTTTCATTGATAGTACTCAGCTTCACTAAACCTCGAGATACTAGCCAAATTATTTGTTGTTCTAGGTGTATAGTTTCCCCTTTGGCATAAGAATACTTAGGGTAGTTATGCTTAGGATCGTAGTCATTACTTTCTAGTACTTTCAGAGTCTGCTTAAGCTTGCTGATTTCGCGCACCACCCAACGCAAGGTTACTAGCTTACCTTGATTGTCATGAACCGGGGCTACAGTTATAATTGCCTTGAAGGAATCACCTTGATGGGGCTGTAGACGAACTTGCCACTCCTGCACCGACTCACGCTGAAGAAGCTGCTGGAGCTTGGATTCAAACCCCTGAAGTTCTGGTTGAACGATGAACAGTGTTAGTGGTTTATCTACTAAGAACTGCTGTGGAACATTGAAGAAGATAGCTGCGATTCGATTAGCTTCGAGAATATTACCATCTGTATCAGTCACCAGGTAAGCATAAAGCATGGACTCAAACAACTCATTGTGGTGCTGTATTTCAGCTTCGAGCTGTGATTGAGTAGCTGCCAATTCTTCCTTCTTCTGCAAAAGCTCCTCGACAGCTACCTGGAGTTGTTCTGAGGCAACGCCGAGTTCCTTGTAGACTGCCGGCAGCAAATTAGTTGATTGCTGTCGAGGATCGCCTACCGCTTGGTAGAGTTCAGCTAAACGCTGTTGGAACGCTTGTAGCTGCTGGGCAAAAATATCAACTTCCACATCAAATTTTCAAAACTTATCTTGTGAAATCGAACAATTTATCGTTTCTAGGTCTTTAGCAATGGCGGAAAATCATACTAACTTAAGTATTGACGAAAGACAAGAAATTTAGAATCGAAATTTAGATTCACATACTTATAAACAGAGGGACTCAATTATAAATAAAAACAACATTCGATCATCTCAAACTCTCTGAGTATTATGGGTTCAAACCCATGTTTGCTTGATTAGCATTATCTGCTTATAATTCTAATTTTTATGTTTGTAATACAGTCAGTAGAAACAAAGCAATTGAATTAATCTATACTATGTTTAACTGTCACGTGGCGTAAATCCCAGCTTCAAAAAACTCAAACTCTGTGTCCTTGCAATAAATGTTTGTATTCATGGTTACAAGCCAACTTCAACTTATAGTCACTCTTCAGACAGAAGTTATGGATCTATAGAAATAGGTAATCTTACCCTCAGATACAGCTTCCAAGCGACACTGGGATTTACCACATAGCGGCAACAGCAGACCTAAGTAATATATTAGCCTTTTCAGGCTTTAGCTGCTATCCTTCGGTTATTTTAGGGATATCCTGTGTTGCTTTCTTTAATTCATCAAACTTTCCTTATCCTTATCATCAACAATACTTATGCTTAATTTCCAGGATCTGAACTATGATTTATAGTCCTCTACTTTTAGATCAACAAAATTTTTTATATTCAACTCAACAAAACTAGTCTAATAGCTAAGACTCAGAGACTCAGAAGTGTTAATTGGTTTTGAGGACTGTGTCATTTACATCAAATGAATACAGGCATCCAACATTAGAACTAAATATAATCAGTCGATTATTAATTATCTCAATTACTCAAGTTTCAGAGGGCTGTAATTTAAGGTCAATATTCAATCTCCAACCACAAGGATTTCTTGAAATATGATTTTTTTAGAAAAAACTGAAGAGACTTTTATATCTACTTTACAACAACTAGGACAAGCTTGGTGGATAGAACTTATTACTGATAATCCCTGGTGTACATACTATTTTGGACCCTTTGTCAGTAGTCATGAGGCTCATTTCAATCTGGCAGGATACATAGAAGATTTAGAACAGGAAAAAGCTCAAATCACTGCTATTAGTATTCTGCGTTGCCAGCCAAAACAGCTAACGATGTTTAAAGATTAATTTAACTTAGAATTATAACTTTATTATCGATTGTATGCTGGCCCGTGTAGGCGAGCTTTTTTTGTATAGTTACTTTGCTAAAGAACGCAGTATCTTCAATCCTAATAAGTATTTGCAACATTGGGAAAAGCTACTGGTTGAGGCAGGGTGTAGGGTGTAAGGTAATTTCGGACGGTTTCATAAATGTTTACACAGTCATGTTTATTTGTGTCCAACTGACTTAGCTGATAACCACTACAAACAGGGCATTAAGGAGCAAAGCCCAAGTCTTTACTCCTTAATGCCCTGTAAAATAAGGGCGAACGATGGGACTCGAACCCACGAATGGTGGAACCACAATCCACTGCCTTAACCACTTGGCTACGCTCGCCATACCATATTTGATTATAGCATCTGGCGACTGAGATAAGCCACTTTACTCTTTTACAAGGAAGTGCTCCTTTGGAGCAAGAGTTGTTAGCGTAGCGAGGGAAGTCTAGGTGGGTACTCTCACCAGGTGTTCAACTCGAAACCTGAGAGTAGAGAATAGTCGTCATCGATAAATAGTGAGATTAGAATTCAATATCAATATGTTACAAAAGATTGCAGCAATTGCAGGCGGAGTTACTCTCGTGATCCTGGGAGCGTCGATGGCAATAAAAAATCCAGGTAAGGGTGCCTATGAAAAGTATGCTGTTGGGCAGCTGACAAAGTACTTAAAAGAGGAAGTTTGCTCACAGCCATCAAAGGTAGAAGATTTACCAAAGTTTTTCCAGCGCCAATGCCCAACAATCATTGAGAGTTTACGCCCACCAATTCAAACGGTCATTTCCCAAACAACACAACGGCGTAACTTTGTTTTTTTCAGCGTTTATCGAACTGATTTAGATGTTGGTTCCCCTTTGCCTGCTTATCAGTTTGGCACAGTTGGGGTTTTTGAAAAGTTTTATGTTTACCAGGCTGATGAGCTTTAAGGGGAGATGGGGAGATGGGGAGATGAATTTATAGCAGTTATTTAGATATTTAGAAAAATGCTATAACCGATGGCAAAGATAGCTATGAACTACTGCCTAACTCCTGGATGCTTTAAGCCTTGCAACCCAGATTCAGCTCGATTTTGTTACAGTTGTGGAGCTAAGCTATTGCTTAAGGAAAGATACCGCCCGATTCAACCTCTGGGTAGCGGCGGATTTGGTAAAACCTTTTTGGCAGTAGATGAAGATATCCCTGATAAACCCTACTGTGTTATTAAACAACTATACTTAGAAAATCCAGATATTGGGTTTCGGAAAAAAGCAACTGAACTGTTTTACCAAGAAGCAGTACGTTTAGGTGAATTGGGCAAACATCCCCAAATCCCAACTTTACTGGCACACTTTCAACAGAATCGCCAATTGTATCTGCTCCAGGAGTGGATTGCTGGAGATACTCTCCAGCAACAGTCGCGGGCGCTTTGGCTTCAGTGTTCAGACGCAAATCTACGAAGAAGTAGGTGGAGAGTATCATAGTTTATGCAATCGCCTGGGTTGGCCGCTAAACCAACCATATGTTCCCGATTCCCAACTCAAATTTAGCCTGAAAGCGCCAGTAGGACACCTGCCCTCACGCCGTTGGGTAGGGGGGTTTAACTGGTGGCGTCATGCTGGCGAGATGGCAGCAAAACTTGGGCAGTGTAAAAATTCACCATAGTTGATTATCATCGCGTAAATAGCAACAATTGATACAAAATTCTAGTAATTAAAATGATAAACTTCATTGCTTAATAAACAAAGAAATTTAAGTATATCCTTGCCCTTGTCCTCTGCTTATCTGTTGATATCTCACGGTAGTCGCGATCAGCGTCCCCACTTGGCTATGGAAAAGCTGGCTGAGTTAGTGGGCGCTAAGTTGGCAACTCGAAGGATTTATTGGGGTGTAGGAAGAGTAGGGGAGTATGATCTCTACAGAAGTACCTCTAAGTCTGTAAATGCTAATATCACAGCGCCAGCCGTAGTAACTAGCAGTAGTGGTTTTCCGCTAGTGGGTACAGCGATTTTAGAGTTGGCTGAGGTGCCATTGCATGAACAAATTAGGCAATTTGCTAGTTTGGCGTTAGCTGCTGGATACAATCAATTGCAGTTGTTGCCTGTGTTTCTGCTGCCAGGGGTGCATGTGAGTGAGGATATTCCAGCAGAAGTGGCGCTGGCCCAGCAAAGCCTAGGGGGAGCAATTAAGCTGAAATTGCTGCCTTACTTGGGTACTCACCCTGGTTTGAGAATAATTATGGCAAGTCAGCTAGTGGGGATAGAGGTTGATGCCAAGATTTTATTATCTCACGGAACCCGTCGTGTTAATGGTAATCAGCCAGTGGAGGCAATGGCTGATTATTTAGGGGCAGTGGCGGCTTACTTTTCAGTGTCGCCGAGTTTAGAAGAGCAGGTGCAAGTTTTAGCGACTGCTGGCTATAGACAGATTATGATTTTGCCTTACTTTTTTTTCTGTGGGGGAATTACGGATGCGATTGCTCAAATGGTTGCTCAGATACAGTTACACTCTCCTAAGCTAAGTTTGAGGTTAGGTGAGCCGATTGGGGCAAGTGATCCATTAGCTGATTTAATTGTGGATTTAGTTAAACAGAAATGACCACACAAGCACAAACAACACAGACAGAAGTAGAGAGGAAAAAGTGTTTGGGTAAGGTATATTTAGTTGGCGCTGGACCAGGAGATCCTGGACTAATTACACTTAAAGGTAAGGGATTATTAGCTGGGGCAGATGTTGTCGTCTACGATGCTTTGGTAAGCCCACAGATTCTGGCAATGATTAATCCTCAAGCAGAGCAAATTAATGCCGGGAAACGTCGAGGGCGTCATTCTCTGTTGCAGGAAGAGACGACGCGGATACTAATTGAAAAGGCGCAAACTCAGGCGGTGGTGGTGCGGCTGAAGGGAGGCGATCCCTTTGTCTTTGGTCGCGGTGGCGAAGAAATGCAAGACTTGATTAATGCTGGGGTATCTGTGGAGGTAGTGCCAGGAGTGACTTCTGGGATAGCAGCACCAGCCTATGCAGGGATTCCTTTAACTCATCGTGCCTACAGCTCTTCAGTAACTTTTGTCACAGGTCATGAGTCGGCAGGAAAGTATAAACCACAAGTTAATTGGGAAGCGATCGCTCATGGTTCGGAAACAATTGTAATTTATATGGGCGTACATAATTTACCTTACATTGTTGCCCAACTCTGTGGCGCTGGCTTGAGTGAGCAAACACCTGTAGCACTAATTCGCTGGGGAACTAGACCACAACAGCAAGAGCTTATCGGCTGCCTAAAAACCATTGTAGCATTAGTTGAGGAGACTAAGTTTGAAGCACCTGCGATCGCAGTTATTGGAGATGTGGTTAAGTTCCACGAAATTCTACCAGGTCAATTTGTTTAATGCTCGAGAGTACCCTCTGAGGGTACTTTTCAATCTTTCAGGAACTTGTTAAAGTAGATGCCCTGTGATCTTTAATCATAGCCGTTTTCACCCTTGATGAAGTGCAATGTCTCTTAGTTCTCGGATAAAAGTCAGCCTAGAAAAATAATGTCTCCCCCTCTCCTCCTCTCCCCATATCCCCCTTTTCCAGGAATTTTCTGCGTTTGACGTAAATACTTTTCATATGCTTCTTGACTGTATTGGGAGTAATGTCGAGATCAGCTGCGATTTCTTTGTAGGTATAGTCATCTTGATGGAGCAACCAAACCTCCATTTCACGGTCAGTAAGACCATATTTTTTAGCATCTTCCATAATTATTTTCTGGCTAGTTTGCCGTTTATCTTCTACAGTTACTAACAAAAAAGGATTTGACTCAGATTCTAGTATTAGCCATCGAGTTTTTATTTTAAGAAAGATATAACTGTCTGTAATAATTTCAGTTTCAAGCTGCCAAATTTGATTGGGAAATAAATTACGAGTCTCAATTAAATATTGACAAATATGACAGACTTCTTCAGGTAAGGAGGTATCTTCAGGTAATAAGGTAGTTGCTGATTTACTTTGCTTGAGCTTGCGAAAAAGTCTCATGACCTGATAATTGGCATAAATCATCTGACCTTGGGTATTTAGAATCAAAATGCCGTTGATTAGGTCTTCAATCAAAGACTGTAGTAAATTAGATGAAATTTTGTTAGGGCATGATGACTTAGCAGTTGTATTTTTTTTGCTTGGGTCTTTGATGATTGATGATCGGATGTATTAAATTGATAATTGCTACTGAACATCAATTCTCTCCTGCAAATTAGGGTTCATTTGAGATCTTAACTTTCAGAAGAACTCGTTTAAGTCTTGGTTTTATATGCAGGATGTCGGTGATTGTAATAAAACTTTATGTAATTGCTGTTTGTAGACAGATTATAGACTACCAGTCAGTGTAATCTGAAATCCACTGCTGGCAAGGCTTATCCTATCTGTAATGGTATGAGCAAGCTGCTAAATTTCTTTCGTTGTGATCAGATACTTACCGATGGAAAGTGGACTAAAAAGTACCCTGGTAAGGTACTTAGCAAACACTATCTAGCTTTGTCATCATGCATGTAGTTAGATAAGCCAAGGGCAGATAAGTTGCAGGTGAGAAGGCTAAAAGATAATTCCACTAAAGCTTACTAAGTAATCCAAAAGTTTGAAACCAGGAAAATTCTGCTATGTCAAACGGAACAGCCTCTATTGGAGGCATTAGTCCACAAGTGCCAATACAAGTTCATGAGTTATTTCAATTGGGAAAACTTTTTAAGGCAATGGAGTCAAGATGTACTCGAATCAATGGAGGATGTTGATGAGGAGCTACCATCAGAAGTTATTGAGTCTGGTTGGTTGGGTTATCCAGGGGCGACAGAGGAACAAATTGCCCTTGCTGAAACTCGTTTGGGAATAGTTCTACCTCCCTCCTACCGGGAGTTTCTCACAGTCACTAATGGTTGGTATCAGACAACGCCTTTCATCTATAAAATCTGGTCTACTGAAGAAATTGAATGGTTTGCACTAAGAAATCAAGCCTGGATTAATGCTTTTGTCGAGCGATATGGGAATAAGTGTAAAAATAGTCTACAGTCTCGATTTACCATGCCCTCAATTTCAGACGAAGAATACTTAATCTATGGAGATAATCAAGATTGCAGTAAGTTCAGATTAGAGTATCTAAGTACTGCTTTAGAAATTAGCGATCGCGGCGAATCTGCTATCTATCTACTCAATCCTAAAATAATCACAGAAGATGGAGAATGGGAGGCTTGTTTTTTTGGCGACTGGCTTCCTGGGGCTGATCGTTATAGGTCTTTTCGCGAAATGATGCAAGCAGAATATCAAAATTTTCTCGAATTAAGAGAAGTCTGATGTTTTTTTGATTGCTTTCTTGTTTAGTGTTAACGAAATAGGCACAATTAAAGGCATTAAAACTCGGCAGAATATTAGCAAATTTTGAACTATTAAAAGCAGATTATATCTGTTAAATTAAAGCTTCAAAGATAAAAAATATTCATTAAAGCAATGCATACTAGCAAATTGAATCTTGCTGACCCCAGTCAAGAAAATAAAAAATATCAAAGACAAAGGTCTAAACTCCCTTGCTATCGAAAAGTCAACCAATCTACTGTACTGCAAGGAATAATTGATAATTTAATTGATGGTATATTAATTGTCAGCACTCAAAGTGAACTAATTTATATTAATGATATTGCTAGTAGAATTCTACGACAGTTACATCAGAATAGTTCACCAGAGAATTTCCTACCTAAAGAGATTTGGCATATTTGTCAGTCATTAATTCAAAGCAGAAATTTATTTCCTCATCAAATCTGGCAATTATCTTCAGAGATTTTTGTTGATATTTCAAGTGTATTTAAAATTAATGCTCGATGGATTTATTCAAAAGAAATTAAAAATGACTGTATTTTATTAACTGTTAAAGACTACTATCAAACAATAAAAAGTATAGCAGTAGAAGAGTCACAAAAATATGGTTTAACACCTCGTGAAAAAGAGGTTTGGACACTTCAAAGAGCTAACTATACATACAAAGAAATCGCAGCGGAATTGTGTATTACCCCTAACACTGTTAAGAAACATATTAAAAGTATTCATTCTAAACAAAAAGAGATTTTTAACCTCGATGAATAAAGCGAGAGCACCGACTTAAATATTGGTTTCCTTTAGCCATTGATGGAATTTACAACAAATTCAAGTTTTATTAGACCACCATGGAAGTAGTAATTATAGCAATTGTTGTCTACACTACCTTATTTTCTTGGATGTTGGGGATATTTCCTGCAAAACCAAAAGATCCGAAAAAGACGGAAGAAGAGAAAATGGGAGAAGCTCTGGGAAAGGTTCTTAAAAGAACCAATGAAGCTTTGGAAAAAATAACAGAAGCGAAAGACTAACTTATGGAGGCACTCATCAATTGTTTGGATAAATCAATTAACCTTAATAAAAATAGGTTGGGTAGAGTAGACCTCTTGTAAAAGTTGAACTAACCCTCCTCAATCCCTCCGAAGCGGGGGGAAGAAAGCTTGCTGCCTCAACCTGTAGGGGAGGGGTTTTAGGGATTTAGGCAAGAGGTGTAGTGAAATGAAACCCAACCTACGAATTTTCTAGCTCTATTCGTTATTTTCCATGGATTCAAGAATTTCATCGCAATAATTAGCAATATTAATTTGAGTTTCATTGAGCCAGTTTATCTGCGGTTTCTTAGATTGCAAAAGACGTATTTTATCTTCTAGGTTTTTGATTTCTTCTGTGGAAAGATCTCTGCCACGACCATAACCATTATTTGACAAACCCCATATAACAGCCAAACCCTTAGTCACTATAGCTTCAATCTCCTCCGGCTCTAGCTTAATTTTGATGATATCATCGTCGTCTAAAAATACTCCAAAACTCCCAATAAAGCCTCCAATAACCCCTCCTATTTGCACTCCTAATAATGCTCCTGATAATACTTCTGCTTCAATTCCAAGCCCACCAGTCAGTATCATCGTTATACCAGCTCCGATGCTAGCCCCGAGAATAGCTCCACCACTACCAAGCATAGTAGCTGTACTACTGCCCACACTCACTCTAGCTGAGAAATTAGGTAATTGCTTCATTTTGTACTTAATTTCATCTTTAGGAGAAGTTGGAAACTCAGCAGCTATTTGATACAGAGCAGAAACTCTAGCCATAAATCCTACAGATTTGTCGTATAGTTCCCTGGTAATCTTGTTTTTAGCTTCTTCTTGTTGTTCCTCATTTCTATAAAGACTCTTTTTAAATGAAACACCTTCATATTCTTGAATGTCTTTGATACATTCGGCTAACATTGAGCAGGATTCTTTCCGAATTTCAGCTTGCCTATTTTTAAATTTTTCTAATCCCTCGGAAAATAAGTCTTGGTGTTCAGGCTCTAAGATTTTATGTATACTGTCATATATTTTATTAATTTTCACAGGGTTGTCCCAGTGAGCGTCAAAAACTACAAATTCAATTCCTTCGGCTTCAAATAATTCTTTCCATAGATTAATACGATGATTGATAGCTTCTTTATCGCTAACTTCAGATTGTTTCCTGTATTGGTTTAAAATTCCTACCACTTTTGGCTGTATTTTCTTGATAATGTTAAGTTCTTCTTTATGAGAATCATCAGGTACAACGCTTAGATTGCCCACATATAAAACAACCTGACTTGCCTCTATGGAGTTCATTGCATCGTGATCATAAGTAACTTTAGATTCCCATTTTGAGGACATTTTCAAGTCAGGATTTTCCTGTTTGAGATCAAGGTAGATTGCAACTGCTGATGCTTGTTGAAAGCCTGGAGTGTCTATGAATTTAGCCTGTAAACCATCATAGAAGTAAGCTTTGCCTTTTTTTGTAACATTTGGTGAATCCCCTACCTCTCCAATGTTACTTCGCATAAAAGTTCTTATAAGAGTTGTTTTGCCTGTATTTGCGTGTCCAGCTATGGCAATATTTATTGTAGTTAAGTTCATATTTTTCTCCTTGAATATCTCTACTAATGTGATGTTTTAATTACTGTTCCTACCTAAAATTAATCTCAATATGTTCAATATTGACTTACGTCGAAAAAACACAAGCAGAATAAACAGAATAAATAGACAACCCAAAAAGAACCCCAACACCAAACTCCTCATGCTCCTTGGATTCTTGGAATGGCGTAATTTGTAAGGTTGATTGCCTTTGTCGTATTCCTCTAGTTTCTTGATTTCTTCCTTAATTATCTTTTTTTTAAGAGTATCATTGACAATTCTTTTAAATTCTTCATTTCCTTTTTGAAATGCCAGTCCATATAGTTCTGGATAAAACGTTGACGTTATAGATAGATTTTATTTTTCAGGTAATAATATATACTTGCCGTTCTCTTGTTTTTCTAATTCGTTCAATATCCCTCTTAGAAGAATACTATCGCTAGCATAAGCATTAATTTTATTCTCTTTTAAATCTTCAATAGCTTTCCTTTTATCCTTATAGGTAATTAATTTATACTGAAACGCAGAAGTCAGCCTTTTTTTTGTAGTAGTTGCTTCTATAACTCCAACTTTAAATTCACTTGGTTTTTGTGTAAGTTTTCCGATATTTTTTTTTGGGATTAATAATTTTATTTTCGTTTCTAGAAAAGGACTTGAAAATTCAACTTTATCTAATGAAGTAAATTCACCCTCAAATGGTATTGTATTAGCTCCACATTCAATATGTACTTCTTTATTTTCAACTCCTTGATATCTGGGATTTTTATCTTGACCTTGAGAAAAGTTTTTGATAGATATCTGAGTTAACTCAATTTTCCTTATGTCAAATTCAGTCTCTAAACTTTTTTTTAGTTCCTGTGCAAAGACTGTGCAAAAACCTTTATATTCATTAGAGATTTCGTCCTTGTAGCTTACTGGATAAGTTTCTAGTCTTATTCCAAACCTTAATATCTTGTTGGTCTTTAAATCTTTTATGATTCAATTTTCATCAGAATTTGAATTTGTAGCATTGTTCTGTGCTATCTCACCAGTAAAATAATTTTGAAGAACTGATGAGGAGCTGGGTAGAATTGTTATAAGACTGAATCTAGGTTGTGGAAGAAAGATTGCAGCTTCAGTTACTTGTCTTAACTCCAAGACAATGAAACTAAGGATAAGAGTTAAAGAAACTATTAACTTAAATAAAAAACTTGCCATCAATTCCTCTACCCTAATTCAGACTTATACCAAATCAAGTTTACAGAGTGTCTCTATTTTTAAACGACAGAGGTTAATCCCAAAGCCGATTTGAAGGATTATGGAAAGGATGCCTAATAAACCTGGTTTAGTATTACTTAGAGTAGATGCGCTAAAGCCAATTCAGTACCATTGAGATAATGCCGGAGTTTTTGCCGCCAATTTGGCTAGCCCTAGTTAATGAATTTTTTAACTGTTTGTTATTCTAGCTAATTTACAATTTGTGCTTCTGTGACAAAACTATTGGTTATATGTGATTTACATCACAGTTTTTTGATTTGAATTACCATAAGTTAATAAGTACCTGGAGAAAAACAGTATTGAAATAGCTATCACTCCTTAGCTTGTAACCGCCCTACCAACTCATCAAAAGGCTGCCAATTATCCTCCTGACTAATTGCCTCCCAAACCTCTTCAATTAATGGACGCAACAAAGCAGTTTGTGGATTTTTATCCCGCAGAAGTTTACTTATACCCTCCAATTCATCAGTTGAAAAATTCTGCAACAGGTGATGATAAAAATTTCGCCAACTGGACAAAGCTGAATGCTGCTCATCTGACTGTAAAAATGCTGCCTTATTAAAAATCTGACCAAGATCATCTCGCCAACTAGGGTCAAACTGTTGTGCTAATTCTGCAAAGAAAGCATGATAACCAACCTGGGTATCTGCGAGAAATTCAATAGTTAACTTCAATAACTCCTCTGCCTCCGCTTCTGGCAGCTGTTCAAATCCCAATTTATTGATCATCAGCTGCCGATAAGTTAAGTAATAATACTCCCCAAACTTAGCTAATGCCGCTTCCATCTCAGAAGTTGAAATTACAGCCGCTAAAGGTAGCTGCAGCATTTCTAAATTCCAGTAACAAACTGCTGGCTGCCTGCCATAACTGTAACGTCCATAATGATCAAAATAAGCTGCCGTAAAACTAGGGTTATAAGTGGGAATAAAAGCATAGGGACCATAATCAAAACTTTCCCCAGTAATCGACATATTGTCAGTATTAAGAACAGCGTGACAAAAACCAGCTGCCATCCACTGCGCCACTAGTTTTGCAACTCTTTCTACCAACTCTGCGTAAAATCGTACATACTTCTCTTGTTCCTCTACCTTGTTAAGAGGAACAGGGTAAATTAGATGAGGGTAGTAATTTTCAATTACATGGTTTAACAGTTTTTTGATTAAATCTGGACGATGAAAATAGTGTAAACGCTCAAAGGTTCCAAAACGGATATGAGAGCGACTAAAACGCACCATTACTGAGGAGCGAGTAGGAGAAGGTTCATCACCCCGCCACAATGCCTCACCAGTTTCAATTAAACTCAGACAACGGGAAGTATGGACACCAAGATTATGCAAAGCTTCAGCAGCCAGTACTTCCCTTACACCACCTTTAAGAGTTAATCTACCATCAGCACTTCGAGAATAGGGTGTAGTTCCAGAACCTTTAGTACCAAAGTCGTAAAGTTCACCATCAATACCTCGCACTTGCCCATATATAAAACCTCTACCATCCCCTAATCTGGGATTATATTCACCGAATTGATAGCCATGGTATCTCAGCGCCAAAAAGGGACGCACCCCCTGAAATTTACCAAAGGCTTGGATAAAATCTGTGTCCCCAACCTGCTCAGGATTTAAGCCAATTAAGGGTAGAAGCTGCTGATTGCGAAATCGCAGGATATGGCGAGGAAATTCTGCTGCTGCTACTTCATCATAATAGTCAGACCCCAAGGCTTCCAAAGTCGGTTCGTATTCAAGGGAGAGAAACATAGTCAATTCAATGCCATGGTTTGAGCAAATTAACACTCCCACAGCTTAAAGCACGTGGGATTATTCGTTCATCAATTCTGCTTGCTGAGATAGGTTTTCACCTAAAACCGTAGAGGCAAAATTTCCCGTTTGCGGAGCATGGTGAGCGAAGCGAGGCATAGCGTTCGGATCTAAGATCCAATTTCCCGCATGCCCTGCGGTACTCAAGGCTTCTTTGAGGATATTTATCGCGGCATTATGGTTACGGTCTAAAACTGCTCCGTATCGACAAACGTGTGTTCTCCTCGATAGAGATTTTTTGACCACAATACCGCAACTAGAGCAAGTCTGGCTAGTAAAAGCAGGATTTACAGCTAAAGTTATCCTGCCCAACTTAACACCAAAGTACTCTAACCATTTCCTAAAGTAAAATCGAGCATAACGAATATCACTCGGGAGTTAAGCTACTCCAGAACTTATTGACAATATCCTTGACAACATTAATTATGATATATCTACAATACCCAAGGTACAGCTAAAAGCAGACTTTCTTGTTCTAAAAGTGGGGCTTGGCACGTTCCTCGCTATAAAATGCCGTATGGGGGTGCTAAAAGCTCATACTACAATCTTTGATTTAGCTTGGGGGATTTCACTAATGCCAGACTCAATAATGTTCCAAGAGGATGCTTATGTAGTACTCGAAACCAACCAGCCAGAGGCAATTCTGACACCAATAGAACTCTTAGAAAAGCTTAAAGCAATTTTAAGTCAGCGGCAGCATGACTTGCCGCGAGATTTGCAGAATTTGGCTTCTGTGGAGGAGCAAGCCCAGTATCTTATGGAGACTGCCTGCGAGTTAGATATGGGACCTACAGATTATTTGCAATGGTACGTTGTCAGGTGGGAAAATTGACATCCTCCCCTGCCTGAAGGCGAGGGGATTCCTACTAGCCGAACAGCGTTAACTGAACGTACTCTCGGTGGGTTGACGCTTCCCTGACTGCTGCTCCCTTTGCGGGAGTCGTTAGGGTCGAGAGAATGTGTTACCACACTCTCCCTCCCATCCGAAACCGTGCGTGAAAGTTTCCCTTCACACGGCTACTCAATTGTGTCTCCCATTGTCAATGAGGGACTTCCTAACCGTTTCATTCCCTTAATTATTGGGATGTCGTTAACCCACTCCCATTCGTATCTCTCCCATTCCTGGGCTAGTTTCTTAATGTTCTGGGCGTGTTGTTTCTTCCTAATTTCTATAGCGCTGCGCGCTGGGGTACTTACAAGTTAGGATATATCTAGAGTCACCTAAAACTAGATTTATTTATGGCTCACCCTTACTCTCAGGATTTGCGCCTACGTGCCCTCTATTTAATCACTAGCG
>JAAHHJ010000032.1 GCA_010692425.1 Symploca sp. SIO3C6
CTATCAGAAAGCGAAAAACAAGCTGGGCAAACAACAGTGGCGTAACAGGAATAAAGTACTGGGGAATCGGAAGCAAGGAATCAAAGCCTCTAACAACGCCAAGAAACACTACGCCAAGTTAGCCAAAGCTCACGCTCATATTGCCAACATCCGTAAAGATTTCTTGCACAAGACAACAACGGAGTTAGCCAAAAAATACGCGGTATTACACATAGAAGACTTAAACACCTCAGGCATGATAGCCAACCACAAGTTAGCATCAGCAATTAGTGATTTGGGTTTTTATGAGTTCCGTCGGCAGTTGGGTTAAGTACCTAGGCAAAATGAATTACACACAAACTCCAGCTAGGATATAAACTAAAAATGAAGTAGGAAATGAGTTAACAATAGAAATTGAATATAAAACTGAGCCAAGAAACAATCAAGATGCTATGGCGAATCTACCGTCATAGTAGAAAGTATCAAGTCCGTCAAAGAGCCCATTGCATTATTTTGATGGAAGAAGAATACCACATAGAGCAGTTAATCAAAATTTTTGCGGTAAGCAGGAAAACAATATATAACTGGAAAAATAATTGGCAAAACAGAGGATTAGTTGGATTATATAATAAACCAGGAACAGGGAGAAAAGAAATTTTCAATTTCGAGCAAAAGCAGCAAATAAAGCAGTGGGCAAAACACCAGAATAAAAACTTAAATCAAGTAATAGAGAAAGTCACAAAAGCCTGGGGTATTAAAGCAAGTAAAGATACAATAAAAAGAGTCTTAAAATGCTTGGGAAAGACTGAGAAGAACAATAGCTGTAGAGCCTGACAAGGACGTATATGAGAGGAAAAAGAAGATTTTAAAAGCTTTAAAGAAATTGTCATCTCAAGGAGTTCTGGACTTAAGATATTTGGATGAAACTGGTTTTTGCTTGATTCCATATGTCCCTTATGCTTGGCAAGACAAAGACGAAAAACAAGGGTTAGAAAGTCAACAGAACAAAAGATTGAATGTGATTGGTTTATTAAATCAAGAAAATGATTTAGAATCCTATATTTTTGAATCTAAAATAACCGGCGAAATAGTGATCAAGTTCCTTGATAAATATGTTCAGAAAATCCAGAAATTGACGGTAGTGGTTTTAGATAATGCTCCCATCCATACTAGTAAAGCTTTTCAACGAAAAATAGCAGAATGGCGACAAAAAAAGTTAGAAATATTTTGGCTTCCGACTTACTCTCCACAGCTGAATTTAATAGAAATTTTGTGGCGATTTATGAAATATGAATGGATTGAAACACAAGCTTACTCTAGTTGGAAGAATTTAAAAGAGTATGTGGAGCAAGTTTTAAAATCTTTTGGCGATCGCTATGTAATTCATTTTGCCTAAGTACTTATAAGCAAAAGCACTATGGTAACAAGGTGATGCTGGTGGATAGATGGTATCCATCATCGAAAACCTGTCATAACTGCGGGAATGTGCAGCCCATGCCACTTTCAGAGCGCACTTACGAGTGTGGTGAGTGTGGTCAAACTACTGAGAGGGACTTAAATGCCGCGCTGAACTTAGCAAGTGTCCCAATTGGCAAGTTAAAGCCATTAGAACCCTAGGCTATAGGGGGTTTGCCTGTGGACAAGTAGGAGCCGACTCCCTTGGTTGAAGCAGGAAGAAAACATCAAAACTACTAGCTTTGAACAGGTTTGAGTAGTTTTGGGTAGGTTTTTTATAGCACAGAGATACGGGTTACTAGTTCAATATAAAGAGACCAAGCGGCTCTTCTTTCGGTAGGATCAGCTTCCCATTCAGCGCCACCGATGCCGAAGGGAAGGTTAACTGATACTTTTTTGAGTTTAGCAGGATTGTCTTTGGGCATTTTTAAGTTTGTAATTACTAAAAATTATTTAGACTAAATTACTAAGAGACATCGATAGTCCTTGAAGAAGCAGGAATCCTTCTACGTGGATGTTCACCTACAATACCCCATTCTAAGTTATCCAAAGCTTCTGTATCATTAATACTCTCTCGGAAAAACACCGCGTGCAACTGATTTAAGAAAGATAAATCTTTCGGTAGTTTAGTCACCCCTGGCAGTAAAACTGGAATTACAGGCAATTCTTGTTCTACACACTGGCTAATAAATTCTCGTAATTCTAAGATTTGCCACCTGCCAATTCCATGAGCACTAATGAAAATTGCTGCCGATTTAACCCGAGGAATTGCTTGTTGGATAACATCTTGGAACCATCTTCCTGGAGGAATTTGTTCCTTGTCTAACCAGGGATTCAAGCTACGTTCTCTAAGATACTGAGCGATAGCTTCTATTTGAGGTTTATCTTGACTATTGTGAGCCAAGAAGACATCGAATTCTTTTGTTTTTATCTTGCCTCTAATAATAGAAACAGCTTTTTCAGCTTCCCGATTAGTATCAGCCGCTTTATCAATTTCATAAACTTTGGACGGTTGAGTATAACTGAGTTGTTCTTCTTGATCCAGCAAGGAAATATGAGTATCACAAACACTACAATTAATACAGTCGTAACCTCGTTCCCGCCGACGCTTCACTTGTAGTTCAGTAGGATAGTTAAGGAGCATTTAACTCAACGTCACTGGCAGGAAATATTTATTCTAATTGCCCAAAGACTAGCAAGTGCTGATGAGTTCCTTAAACTGATGTTTAACTATGCTAATCTTCTTGTTCAGAGTGAAGCTTTACAAACAATGCTGGATTGGTTAGACAGAGTAACTACTGCCGCTCAAGTTAAATCTAGCGCCTGGAGAGCCTTATATTTTGCTATAGATTTAGATGTTGAACTCTACATTCATATAAGTCCCGATGATAAGATTAATCGTCAGATTGCTGAGAAGCTAGCGATCGCCATGAGAGAGTTTAATATTGAACGTAAGAAGACAACTCCCACACAGCCAAGGGCTTTACTGACATTAGATTTAGCTGCTACCCATGCCTTAGCACTTGAAGAGGCAGAGGAACGTAATTCTACTGAACAGACTACTCCATTGAGAGTAAGTTCATGGGCTCAAGCACGCCTTAATGTCCAAGAAGGTACTGATATAGCTCAAAGACTCCAACAAGCCATTGAGAGAGCAGAAAAATCAGGTTATACAGAGTTAGTAGAAGAACTAGTTGATCTACAAAAGCGCCAGCCCTGTGATGACGCTTCTGGTGTAGTTTGCCAACAATGGGCAGAGGACTTACGGAAGATAATGCTGAAGTATTTAGACGCAGGTCATGCTGTAATTCTATCCGAGGAAGAGCTAAAATCTCTAGAAGATTATATTTATGTAAATTACCTCATCCTAGAGTGTATTCGTGGAGAGTGTTATGTCTCTAGAAATTTGCGTGAGGAGATTATCGATAATCTGCTGATGCCAAGCGATCGCATTCCTTCACATCTATTCCCTTCACTCGAAACTAGTAACCAGCTAAATCCAGTCTAATCTAGACCACAGTAGCTAACTGATTACCGCTGATTGCCGCTAATTGCCGCCTATGACTATACTATATCATGTCTGATCAGCAATATTTTTACAGGAAATCAAATTATGGGGAGCAATCAGGGTACTCAGAAAGTGAAAGAATGCAAGCACAATCCTGGAGATGTGTGGAATGATGGCTGCTGTGGCCAAGATGCAGAAGCTAAAAGTAGATCTGAGGAGTTAATTGAACATTTAGAGGAACAAGACTCCAAAAATGGGAAAATAGTCCCAAAAACAAAAATGACGCACACTCCAAGCGAGCAAAATGGGGTGCCAACCCTATAATCTGCCTCAAAGTGTTGCTACATAAAACTCATGCTTGACTTAAAGCAGGCATGAGTAGTCTATCTATATCAAACATCTCTTGCAAAAAACTTGAGATCAATTTTGTTAAAAATACTTATTACTTATTACTTATTACTTATTACTTATTACTTATTACTTAAAGTCAGAATCAATTTTTTCTCCAATGTTCAGTTGCCTTGTCATTATGATTGTGTGATTGAAATAGCTTTTTACCGTACATTTTGCTTACCAGGGCAATCAAATCATTAAGAAGTTGTTTGTCCCCTTTTCTATTTCTAGCTGTAATTAAATTTGTTGACTCCTCGGACTCAAGGTGTGTTTGACTTTCTTCTGCTAATAGTTCACAGAATAACTGATATCTTTGCTTCAATACACTTTCAATCTTCACTGTATCAATTCCTGGTGCAACCTTCAACCTGACGAGAATAACATTTGGTTCGATTTCATCAAGAGTTTGAATTTTCAAAGCCAACCCTTCATTTTCAGTTGCAACTTGAAGTGAACAAGCAAAAGCAATCCAGTTGACTCCATCAGGAAAGACTAAATTAACAGTACTCAAAGTCTGTTGAAATTGAATTGCAAACTCTCCAGGAGCAAAAAAACCACTACTGGGGCGTCGCTCTTGTTGAGAATCATCTAGATAAATGTAGTCGCAAATAACACCTTGAAGATTGGTTTCGTGATTAATGTGCCATTTAAATAAGCAAACACCAGTGAATATTGACTTACTAAAATTGGTATTCTCTGCCTGAGTTTTGCCAAGATAAGCCTCAGTGAGGTTAGTCTCAGTGAAGTTGGCACCACTGAGATTAGCACCACTGAGATTAGCACCACTGAGATTAGCACCACTGAGATTAGCACCACTGAGATTGGCACTGCTGAGATTGGCACTGCTGAGATTGGCACTGCTGAGGTTAACCTCATTAATTTGTGCCCGACTCAAATCTGCCCGACTCAAATTTGCCTGACTCAAATCTGCCCAAATAAGATTTACCTCATTGAGATCTGCCTTGCTCAGATCTGCCATACTAAGATCTGCCATACTGAGATCTGCTTTACTCAAATTTGCACCGCTAAGATGCGCCCCCCTAAAATCAGGTTGCACTTGACGGTTTTTATCCCTCCACCAATTCCAAGCATATATACCTCGGCTAACCAAAATCAGTAGCTGTTCCTTATTTGCCATATAGCAAAGCCCTCGGCTTATACAGCCTCTTTACACACCTGAGTTTAGTTCTATCTCCTTCTAGTGCTATCACAATTCTAGGCACTAAGGCATTGAACTAAGTAGACATCGCCACCGAGTTACATCTAAGTTTCGATTAATATAAGTTAATATAATCTCACAACTCTTAATTTTCTCATCACCATGGCTAATTCTGAGCAACGCAAACAGCAAATAATGGAACATTTAAAAAAGAGTACACAACTTCCTCAGCTTCTATCTGCCAAAACAACAAATTCCGAGGCGAGGAAAAAGCAAATAATGGATCATATTAAGATGACCATGGGTTAGAAGCATTTTATATTGATTTTACACCAAGCCTAGGCAATTACAAATTTCGCCTCATAGAACAACTTGATTTATTTCCTTTCCCTAACTAAGTGGAAAGGTTTTTTTGTATTGACGACTTTCCCAAATTGGCAATCAATTTTCTGGATAAGTTCAAGCCTTATTGAGTTATTCCTCCTATTGTAGTAATTAAGTTAGTCAAAGCAACTTAACCAATTAAAATCATAAGCAAGCTCTTGCCCTGAGCCAGACAATTTTTTTGCCCTGTTAAACTCCCCAAAGATGAAAGCTTAAGGCATCTTTCAGTTGTAGACTCTGACTTTCAGTTTTAAGTAGTCGGACATAAATAAAAGCAACTGTGTAAACAATTATGAAATCGCCCGGAGTTAGTTTACACCCTACACCCTACACCCTACACCCCACACCCTGCCTCAACCAGTAACCTTTATCAATGTCGCAGGTACTTATTACTCTCACCCAGAGCCTACAGACTGTGGGTGAGAGTTTTTAAAAAATACCGTCAATTAAGTCATCTGTGAAAAATCAATTATGAACCTAGATGATGGCAAAAATGTTAATTCAAGACTTGTTCCAAAAGACTTTTAATTTCATCTCCTCCTTGATTCTGAAGGTAGGAGAGGATAATAGGTACAAATTGACCTACCATTCCACCATCCAATCCTAGCTGGGAAAAACCCCCCGCCAAATTAACTAGATTCCCTATACCTGCAGCTTCGCCTCCCATAGCTGAAGCTAATCCACCTAATGCGCCTAATATACCTGCGGCTTGGGGAGCCTCTTGGAGCATATCACCTATGCCTGGAACATACTGGGCTATTGTGGAAAAATTATCTTCTCCCAGTTTTTCCTTTGCCAGCTGAAAAATAAGCCCTGCCCCTCCCATTGCTTGTGACTCCTGCACGCCAAGATTTTGGGTTAACAGTTGAATTAGTTCCATTGGTTTCCCCTTTAGTTGTTTTGATTTTACCTGTCAACCAGAATATGGTAGTATAATGCGCATTTAATACCAAGTTGCTCCTCCCAGAGGTAACTATAGTTATCGGCTGTTGGCATCGGGGATAAAATAATCTCCGAGAGCAGGTGACTTTTCCCCTCGCCTCTCTTACTCCCGGAATTATTCTACATAAAGGAAAGTAATAAGTAATAAGTAATAAGTAATAAGTAATAAGTGACAATCAGAATTTGTCTGATTTGTTGATGTTCAAGTAAAGCTTATTCCTTATAATGTATGTTAATTAAATATTTAGGTGGTCGAGATAATGATAGTATTTTCTGTGATTAACTCTTGAGGAATGCATTGAATAAATTTACTGGGAATTGCAGGATATCCCCAAGGATTTTTTTGATTAGCAGATATCAATAGATTTCTTTTTGCCCTTGTCATTGCCACATAGAATAGGCGTTTTTCTTCTTCTAGTCTTCCCTCGTCTAAACTACGATAATAAGGAATTTCTCTCTCAGAAACACCGGCGATAAAGACTGTATCAAATTCTAGCCCCTTTGCTTGGTGAATCGTGACAATCAAGACTTGATTTTTGTCTTGGGAGATTTGATCTAAATTCTTGGCTAAAGCAGTAAACTCAAGAATACTTCGCACAGAAGTATCTGGATGGAATGCTAAATCATCACGCTCTTGAAAAATTCCCAATAGTCGTTGCAGGTTTTGTCGACGTTTACGATCACTTCTATAGAAGTCTATCAATCCTGACTCTATCATTATTCTGTTGAGTATTTCTGGAGGTCGTAGTTCTTGACTTGCATCCCTCCAATTCTCTATCTGCTGTGCCAATTCTTCAAACTGATCACCGTATCGGTAAACTAGCGCTTGACGGTAAGCTTCCCCTGGCGCAATTAGAGGTATTAAATACTCTAGTAGTTTAATTGTTGTCAACGTGTCATCAGTAGCTTGGTGATTAGGTTTAGGCAGATGCAACTGAGCAGCTAGGTTTTCCAGACTGTAACTATCTGCTTTAATAAAACGGTTAGCTAAATTCCAGGTATCTGCCCATAGAAACTCAGGAACATCTAGACCAACTTTGCGGGCATGGGCTGTTACCATTTTGATATCGAATCTAACATTATGCCCTACTAGTAACGCACCCTCGGCAAAGTCGAAAAATTCACAAAATACTGCTCTGGCATCTCTACCAGATTGGGCGAGGAACTTGTCACTATGCCCATGTATACTTTCTGTATCTCCTACGCTAACTTGATTGGCGATATAGAAATGGAATTCGACCGTTGGTTTACCCTCAATTAGTCGCGTTGCAGCTATTTCTATGACTTCATCCTGACTAACTGAAAAGCCAGTTGTTTCTACATCAAAGACAACTATTGTTCCAGATGTATAAGCTTTGAGTAATTCACTAAAAGGATCGCCATCTATAAAGGTTTTGCTTAATGCCATGTCTGTTAGTTTGAACCCACAGTTCTTACCTTCCTCACTGATACTCTTGATAGTTGCATTACCAATTCCACGACGAGGGCGCATTAAGATTCGGTACATTGAAGCAGTATCAAAGGGATTCAAAATAAATCGTAAGTAAGCCAGTGCATCCTTAACTTCCTGACGCATAAAGAACTGGTATTGCTCACGGGTAACACAGGGTACATCAAGCTGCTCTAATACTTCACTAATTAACTCAACTCGTTTATTAAGGCGGGCTAAGACAGCTACGCGATTATAGGCAAAATTTTTGTTGCTACCTGCAAGCTTTTTAATTTGCTCTGCAATCCATTTACCCTCCTGCTGATTATCTTCAGCAACATGAACCTGAATTAATTCGCCAGTTTCACACTCAGGTGCAGGAGTAATTTTTGTTTGGCGGTGCTGGAAAGAATCGGCAAAAGCAGAAACTGCTTTCAGCAAAGTATTAGTAGCCCTATAGTTCAAATTTAGAGAGTATTGTGTAGGTTTAAAATCACTTGTAAACTGATTGATTACTTGTTCTGGTTCAGAGCCTCGCCACTCATAGATAGTTTGGTCTAAATCGCCAATCATGGCAATATTTCTACTACCAGATGCTAAATAGCTTACAATCTCATATTCTGATAAATGAGTATCTTGTACTTCATCTACCTGCAAAAACTCAAAGCGATTTATCCAGCGTTGTTTTATTTCTGGATAATTATAGAACATTGCCCGAACATAAAAGATTAAATCGGCAAAATCTATGGCATGGCGTTCCTTTAGAATTGCCTGATAGCGTACCGCCCCTATGGCTTTATTTTTTTCTAAAGATGCAAACAATCTCTCTAGGGGATAGTTTAGGGATAGTTGTTCAGCACTGGCTTGAGTCTTGCATGTAGCTAGGTCAGATAAAATCCGTGGAGCGTCTTTATCTTTAGATAAATCAAAAACTTCTTTAACTAGTTCTTGACAATCTTCATTATCGTAAATTACAAAATCTACGGGCAGACCAATTTGACGTGCCTCAATCCGAAGCATCGATGCACAAAGACCATGAAACGTCTTGATAGTGATGTAGCGAAATTCATCTGGACAAGCCTGTACTAGACGCTTGTTCATCTCTTGTGCCGCGCGATTGGTGAAGGTAATACACAAGATTTTATGGGCAGATATGCCGTTTTTAATAGCACATACTACCCGCTCTGAAAGAACACTAGTTTTGCCCGTGCCAACAGGGGCAATAACTAAAATTGCACCAGAAATGTGGTTTATTATCTGCTGCTGTTCCGAATTGAATTGAAATTGAAACATTCTTTTAAATATCGATTTTTTGCACTGTTTAAAATTAAATGATCATCTGAAAAAAGACACATCGTTATATAATTATTAATTTTAAATTAAATACTCTAATCATAAGATTTGTAGAAATAGTCATCTATTGTAAATAACTAATGCCTCTCGATTCAAATCTATGTTAATTAAGTATCTAAAATTACATATAATTTCTACTTTTGCCTATAACTACAGTGAATAGCATCAGTAAATTTACCTAAATATCGGTAGATGATTAGGACTTGTTGTGATTACACTTAGACACAAATATATTTAGTACAATTGTTCTAGTTGAATATATTTTTAGGAATGCCGCAAAATTAATTACTTATTCAATACTTGATAAAACTTATAATGCATGTCGATTTCTATGGTAAGACAGAGCGTAATTTGAGGAAAGTGACACAGAAGTATGGAGTGAAATTTGAACATCCCTCTTTTGAACAGAAGCGTAGACTAGTGCAGCAACTGTGTGACATTGCTGCAACTAAAGGTATTACTTTGTACTCCTGCTGTGATGACACTTTGATTAGCGACGGAGTTAAATTACTACAAATCATGGATCATGAACTATGAACACTATAAACTATGAATCACCCTCAGGCAATCTCGCCTCTCCAAAAACCTGCTGTGGAGTCATTTCCAATCCCTCAAACAGTGAATCGGTCATCAGCTCCCCTTGTATATAAGTTTGCGGTGGTGCATCTGGATAGAAAACCGTAATACTTCTCGCCTGCGCATCAATAACCCAAACCCGCAATACTCCTGCTTCCAAATAATCTGTTGCCTTCTGTACTAATTGCCCAAATGTCTGTCCTGGTGAGATAATTTCGATCGCTAATTCTGGTGGTATTGGACAAGCTTCATCCTTCATTACCTCTACAGGGAGACGCTGATAGGAAATGTAGGTTAAATCTGGTGTGGGCACCCAGTCTTCACCTCTTCGCTTTAAGGCTATTGCCCATTCCGGATAAACTTCTCCTTGCCCCCGACACCACTGGTAAATAATAAATAAGAGAGTTCTTTGTAAAGCCGAGTGAAAGCGTTTAGGCGACATTTTCGGTACTGCTTCACCCTCTAGCAACTCATAAGTCACATCTGACTCTGGCAATGCCAAAAAATCTGCTAACGTTAGTTGATTTTGAGTCTGTGTCATATCTAAAAAAACTCAAATCATTTTACCGAAATCAGTGAACCAAGAAGTTTTAATATACTCAATACAGGATACAACTCATTTTCACGAGTCTGGATATCGAAGGCTTTAGAATAAGCATACTCAGGGTAGGTTTGACAAGAAAACTTAACAAAAACAAACTCTCGACCATTGGTAATTAATCCAAAAGTATCTTTAACAGAGTGAGGATTATTCAACATATAAAATAGAAGCTGGGGAAGGGCAGACATGACATCGATTTGAGTCCGTTTGCATTCAATTACCAATACCCAAAGATCCTGTCTGAGACTTAGAAGATCAATATATCCTTTGATGAGTTCACCCTCATCTTCGAGAAAAAACTCTACTTCGGCCTCGGTTTTGATATCAAAATCCTGACTATAAAAATTCCCTAAATCCAGTAAAGGAGAAAGCACAACCATTTTTACAAGGTCTTCCAGCAGAGGGCGGCGTCTGCTCAAGTTAAGATAATTTGTTTTAATCCGGTCTAAAGATTGCTTTTCTAAGTCGCTGATGACTGGTAAATCTTCTCTCCACTCAGTAAAAAACTGCTCATTATCAACCAAAGTAAGATTAAATTTATTTTCTAAGTCATATAGGCTTAGGTTCTTAGTCGGAATAGTTTTAACCATGATTATTCACTGCCCATTACTAACTCCTCTCACTCTGATTCTAACCATCGCCTAGATAACTCCTCTCGCACATCAAAAAAGTCATTCCAATTTAAATAGGACTTGTCCTGTTCATCTAAGTACTTGCTAAGACGATCACGAGCAAATACTATGGGTGCAACTAGTGCCATATTCAAATCAGTTACTGAATCCCCAATTGCTATCTGTTCTTCAGCAGGGTGTAGCGCCATTACCTGCACTTTTGCTACTAATTCCGTATCACCTTCAAATTCACTTTTTACCCTTAGAAACTCATCTGTTGTCTCCACATCCACTGCGTAAATTGCTGCCACTCGCCCTAATAAAGAATCTCCCTCCTTACCCGCCTGACTCAATACCGTTTCTACCATGACTCGCAAACCGCCAGAAACAACGATAAAAGGCACACCTTGACTATCTAGAAAATCTATTAACTGTTCCAAACCAGGGCGAGTTGGTTGGGATTGACTATAGGCAAGAATCTCCGGATAAAGTGCTGAGGGAATCGACTCTAGGATTTGCCGCACTCCTGCTCTTAATGTCAACTGTCTAGCGTACATTTTAGGCATTAGCTGTTGACATAAATCGGGAGCAAATTCCTTAAGCATGCCGACAAAGGTTTCTTGAGCAGTAATAGTACCGTCAAAATCACAAAAAACAACTCGTTTGGGTTTCATTTTGCTCCCCACTTTTCTAAAGCATTACGCAGTGGGCCAACTGGCAATGTTTCCCTTTCCAAAGACTCACCTTGCTTAAGCCTTTCTAGGGCTTCAAAGAATGCCTTGACACCAGAGGCTGGACCATCTGGGTGATCCATAATCCCAGTACCAGCGTTAAGAATAACATCTTGACCGTAATCTGCCAGCGCCTGTGGCACAACACCAGGATGAATACCAGCCGAGGGCACCGGGAAAACACCGCGCGATCGCAAATTATCTCGAATTTTCCCCTCTTCTGCTTGCTCAAATGGTAAACTACCATAGTGGGCAGGATAAAGCACAGCGTCGGCCCCACCATGAGCCATCAAAGTTCCCAATACCACTGAGTAAGCCATGCCATGATTAGGGGCAGCACAGATAGCACCAGCAAAAGCAGGATGAGCAAAAATCGGCACATTGATTTCTGGATCAGCTGCTAGCGCTTCCAGCACTGAGAAACCGTAGGTAAGAACATTCAGCAACAGTGCATTGGCACCTTCGCGCACTAAGTAACGGGCTTTTTCAATTAATTTATCAGCACTACCAGTAACATTAATAGCATAGAGTACAGTGCGACCAGTTTGCTGCTTAACTTGCTCAAGCACTCGACGGCAGGCTTCTAGGCGCTTGAGGGTTGGCGCTACCTCCAAGTCACCTAAAATTTCATCGTCCTTAATAATATCAAGTCCTGCACTAGCAACCTCTTGCAAAATGGTAGCGTGATCATCCGCAGAGAGTCCCAAAGCTGGCTTAAAAATTGCCATAATCAAGGGACGCTCAAATACTCCAAGTCTTTCCCGAATACCAGCAATTCCCAATTTGGGGCGAGAGCCATAGTTTTGAGGCAAACGCACTGCCATTACTTTTGCTGCCCCTGCCATGGAATATTTCCCAAAAATCATGGTTAGCAGACTGGAGATATCTTTTTCTGTGTTAGCTTCTGGAAAGCTAATAGTAACAAGACTAGAGCCATTGGGTTCATTCAAGCCTTTAACAACCTTGCCTAAATGAGATTTTAATACTTCCTCACGATGGGCAAAACGAGCCCCCCAACTACCAACTGTTTGCCCCACGGCAATTATTTTGGCTTGTTTTTCGGCATCAACACCAGGTGGAAAATGATAGTCAACTTCAATTATCATGTTCAGAAGAAATAATAGCTGCTCTTAAAAAGACGTAATCAGAAGATTGATCATTGTTTACACAACTCCCTAATCTTGCCTATTGAAACACAAAATAAATTGGTTAGAGTAGTGGAGTAGTTAAAATTTTAAGGATTGATGCTAGCTGAGAGTTCGCTAAGTGGAAAACGTCTTGCTGTCTTGATTGATGCTGATAATGCTAACGCCAAACTCATCGAACCACTGTTAAAAGAAATTTCCAAATTTGGCACAGCAACTGTGAAGAGAATTTACGGAGATTGGACAAGTCCCCAACTCAATAGTTGGAAAAATAAGTTGAATGAGTTTGCCATCCTACCCATGCAGCAATTTGGATATACAACGGGCAAGAATTCAACTGACAGTGCTTTAATTATTGATGCCATGGACTTGCTCTACACTGAAAAGTTCGATGGATTCTGTATTGTCTCTAGTGATAGTGACTTTACTAGGTTAGCTTCGAGAATCAGAGAATCAGGGCTATCTGTCTATGGATTTGGAGAACAAAAAACTCCAGGATCTTTTGTTGCTGCCTGTGACAAATTCATTTACACCGAAATTTTAGAACCATTAGAGAAAGAGAAAGAAAACAACTCATTATCAACAGCCAATTTTGAAAACAGTAAAACTTTCAAATCTAACCGTAAACTGGTTAAACTTCTCAAAGATGCCTATGAAGCCAAGGCAGGAGAGGATGGCTGGGCTAACTTAGGACTATTGGGAAATCAGCTAAATCAGCTCTCTTCATCTTTTGATCCGAGAAACTTTGGCTATAAAAAATTGGGAGAGTTGTTTCGCAATATTGATTTGTTCGAGGTAAAAGAAATTCCCCACAAGAAAAACCCCTTAGCCAAAGAGCTACTAGTCAAATTGAAATGATCTTTTACCTCGCCAAGTTTAGACAGCAGCCGTTTGGGGAAAGCGTATGGCTGTACCTGTGTACTCCGGCACCCAACCTTCGGTTGTGGTAAAATACCGCACTGCCTTTACCCGTTGTGACGGCGTCAGATAAAACCAATGTTCGGTATTAGCTGGCACATTGATATATTCTTCTGCTTGCACAGTTAATTCTACCTGAGAGCCATCAGGGCGCACAAATCCAAAAATACCCTCACCTGCAATAATGTAGCGCACTTCATCATCGGCGTGGGTGTGGCAACGGTTGAACTTAGATAGCAACGTATCGAGATTCGGCACCTCTGGGTGCAACACAATTAAGTCGCGAGACTGATAACCTGCGGTTTGCTTAAGTTGTTCAAAATAGCTGTCAAGGGATTGGAGTACCTGCTCCTTTTCCTCATCACTGAGAGCATCTTTAGCTAGTAAGCTGTGAATTTCTGGACTATCCCCTATTGGCCAGCGATTGATTTCGACATTGAGGGGAGAAAGTTCCTGTGCAATATCACCCAGTTGGGTATAAATCTTACCATCTTCGCGTCTTAAAATTGCCACAACACACCTCCAGATTGCAATTGCTTAGGCAGCGTTTCTACAGTTTAGTTGCTTAGCATTCAGTCTTTAGGACTCTATCTGATGTTAGCAGTTAGCTTAAGCTTTTCCCTAAAAGCAATTACCCCGGCCCAAGGATGGCCACAGAGCTATCGCAGTGTCCCTCATAAGTACCTGCGACATTGATAAAGTTTACTGGTTGAGGCAGGGTGTGGGGTGTAGGGTGTAGGGTAACTTTGACGGATTTCATAATTCTTTACATAGATCATAGATCCATTTATTTATGCCCGACTACTTAACACAGGCAAAAATAAATTCTCAGCTCAACCAATAATGTTCATGGTTTATCGTTCATTTTTCAATAGTGAGATCGTATCTAATCTCCAACCATGAACTATGAACCATAAACCATGATCAACTTAAAGTTTCAAGGCCATTGCCTAGTTAGTAGTAGGCACTTTAGTATCCTCAGCATTGCTTATCAGCTTGCTACTTCTTGATGTCGCGAGCCATTTTGCGAAACATGTCCATACTTGAATCAGTGCTAGCACTGCGGCGCTCAGATTCTTGCTGGGGAGCCTCAACTACTGGTTTCGTTTCAGAGTTGGGGATCGGAACACTCTGCTGATTTTTAGAAATAATTACCTTCTCCGTAGCAGAAGTTTGTTCTATAACTTCACTACCCTTGGGATTACTCCTAGTCTTGGGGAAACTTTTCTTGATCTTAGTAGGAGTGCGCATATACTCAATATCGCCCAGAGTTTTGGCTTGATCCGGATCAAGGAAGAAGGCTTCCTTGTTTTGCCCAGATTCCGGTTGTTTCGTATCCTCTGGTATCTCATCTATGTACTTTGTCTGCAAGCCAAACAAATTGCTCAGGAATCCCATGATTAACTTTTTTTGCCCTTAAGTGTACTTTTCTTAATTTACATTAAAAAAAGTCAAGTTTTGTGTAGAAGCTTAAAAAGTTAAGGTCTCCCTTGAGAAGGTAGATTCATTGAGATGCCAGGGATAGATGTGGGGAGTGTGGGAGGGGTGTAGGAGGTAAAGAGGTATGTAGGATACTTCACCTACCGTCCCACTCCTCTCTATCGATACAACTTCTCCAGAGACAAAAGTGACCACAAAGAACGCAGCCTTACTAACAAAACCCCTATAATTAGAATTCCGACAATTGCTGCTCGCGCTTGATTACCCCAATTCAGTTGCAACTGACCAAGATAATGGGAACCAATTACAACAGTATGAATACCTGCTAAAAGTAAAGCCGGAATACTCAACAAATGAATTTGCCGCCAATGCTTGCCTAAGACTTTCTGCATGTAATCAAAACTAGTGCCAGCAGCTGGGGTAATTAACACTAAAGCTAAAATCCCAGTGACGATGCCTAACTGATGCGGTGGCAACATAACTGATATCGCTTTTAAATTCCAGTCCAAAGTATGATCAAGCATATGACCAGTGTGTGCGATCGCTAATACAAATGCCCCCACACCCAAAGCCCGTCGATAGTGCAATGGTGCTGCCCACAAGCCGCTAACAGGACGAGCAATCAGCGCCAGCATCAATAACAGCAGCGCCCCATGTCCTGTAAAATCCACCATCGCATCTGTCCGTAGGAGGGTTAAAATACCAATAGTAATTGTTACCCAGCCCCCCATACGGAACAGTTGACTACGCCTGTCAGCACTTAATCGTGATGCCGAGATACCGACACCAAGCATCATTGGCATTGTCCCCAATCCAAAAGCCAGCATTGTAGCCGCCCCCATCCAGAGATTGCTAGTTGCTGCTGCCTTAATCTGAGCAGCATAAAGGAAACCACAGGGAATAAAACCCCAAATCCCTCCTAACAGTAAAGGTGTCCACCAGCTTGTTTGAGATGACAGGCGACTCATGACATTACTCAAGCGCTGATGCCAACTACCCTGAAGAGGATGCAATATCGGTAAACGCGGCAGCCAATCAGGTTTAATTTGCCAGCAACCAAACCAAATCAGCAATAACCCTGTAAAAATTACTATACCCTGACGTAGCCCACTACCAACTCCCGCCAGTTGAGCACCGGAAATTAAAGCAGAACCTACTCCGCCAAGGGCTGCACCCACAAGGGCATAACTAACTATTCTTCCTAAATTAAGCAACCCATGAAATGCCAGTGGAGGAAACCATCCGTGAGCAGTTTCTCGCTGCATAGATAGAGAGAAAGCCACTGTCAAAGGACCACACATACCAACGCAATGACCAAAACTCCCTAAAAATCCTAGAGTTAAGACAAACAGCAAATCTAACACAGTTTTCGAGCAAAATTGATGATTAAGGATTCATAGCAACTACCATGAGCAATGAACTATGAACCATGAACTATGAACCATGAACCATTTCCACCTCTTCCACTTGCCTCTTAGAAGTCAAATTCTAAGTGTGTTTCTCCTGCTTGCAGGGCTAATTAGCCCCGCAACAGCCCACAAAGTCCAAACCAACGCCGATGTTGGCGCTACCTTCCATATTGAACCAAATCACAATCCTCGTGCAGGGGAACCAGCTAAAACTTGGTTTGCCCTAACTCGCATTGGAGGGCAACTCATTCCTCTAGAACAATGCGTATGTAAGCTAGCAGTTTATGAGCAACCTTCAGCCGCAGGCGACTCCCCCATTCTTGAGCCTCCTTTAAAAGCAATCTCAGCTGAACAGTATCAGGGTATTCCAGGAGCTGATATTATTTTTCCAAAAGCCGGGGCCTATGAGTTAGAGTTAAGTGGAGCCCCTAAATCTGGTGCTAACTTCCAGGAGTTTAATCTCAAGTACACTGTTAATGTCGGCGCTGGCAAAACTGCGCCAACTAGCCCCGCCGCGCCAAAATCTGATTCAGAAGTTCAATCTAGCCAAGATCAAGTTTCCTCTAATGAGAGAGTGCAATCGAATAGCCAATCATTCGTCCAGTGGCTCATACCTGTGATTGTCTTAGTAGTAATTTTAGGGATTGGGGGATTTTGGTTTGTAGGAGTTCCCAAAAAGTTAAGTAATAAGTAATAATTGACTTTTCATTGGGAAGAAGGTTCATAGTTCATTATTGATTGTTCATTGGAAATGTATACTACAAATATCGAATACTTTCCCCAATGAACTATGAGCCATGAACCCTGAACCATAAGCCATGAACCTAATACTTGGCTTGTTTACGCAACAACTCGCCAATGGTAAGATTAAACTGAGACTTGCCTTCAAATACACTACCTACTTTACCTTGATTGTAGTGAACCTTGTTCAAGTGATATCCTTCCTTAGGTAAAGGCACATAACCAACAGTAGAAACTATCTCTGGAGCTTTTTCCAGGTAATAGTAGACAAATTCTCTAACTGCTGGATTATCCTTAGCAGAACCAAGGTTAACATAGATGAATAGTGGGCGGGAAAGGGGTTGATATGTGGCATTTTCAACCGTTTCCACTGAAGGTAACACCAGAGCATTGCCGTTACTTATTGCCAGTGGTTTCATTTGACCTGGGTTAGCTTCATAATAAGCTAGACCAAAGTAACCAATAGCATTGGGGTCTTCACTGATCTCCTCTACTAGGATATCATCATCCTCACTGTCAAAAAAGTCGCTTCGACTAGCTCCAGCTTTACCTACTATAGCCTCTGTAAAGTAGTCATAGGTGCCGGAATCCGTTCCTGGACCATAGAGATTGAGAGGTTTATCTGGCCAAGAGGCGCGCACTTGATTCCAGTTGGTGATTTTTCCTTGAGCCTGTGGCTCCCAGATTTTCTTCAACTCTGCTAAGGTAATGTCAGAAGCCCAGTTATTTTGGGAATTGACTACCACACTCAAGGCATCAAAGGCAACAGGCAGTTCTATGTAAGCGACACCTTCTGCTTTACACTTTTCCATTTCGTCGAGCTGGATTGGGCGTGAGGCATCGTTGATGTCAGTTTCGCCAGCGCAGAACTTTTCAAACCCACCGCCAGTACCAGAAAAGTCTACTGTGACTTCCGCAGGAACTTTATTTTTAGCGTTAAACTCCTTAGCAACTGCCTGAGTAATTGGATAAACTGTACTGGAGCCATCGATCCTAATTGTCTGTGGTTGATCGGAAGTACCCTCAGAGCATGAACTCAAAAGTGCGATCGCACCAGCAAACATGGCTGATTTTATGAGTGTAAATGCATTGAGATTTTTTGTTATTTGCATGGATATTACCCCTGTGACTTAATTTTGGGGTTAGGCTAATCGGCTCAAACCAAGCCGCTTAAAGTGTTTTGATCTTCCCGCTGATCAATTTTGATATGGTTCAATATTAATATTGAGCGTTGAGCGAGATCCCTGCCAATTATATCCCTAGCTATGAATATCTAAAGTTATGAAATTATTAACGAGGCAATAGAGAGTTTTGAGAAAGATGAAGAAGTGTGGGAGGTGCGGGAAGGGTGGAGGAATCTGTCTACAAAAATCTCCCCTCTATTCTCCCTCTCCCCACCCTCTCTTCTTTCCCCATCTCCCTTGTCAACCTTAGCTTATTAAAGACTTTCGTCGCGCCAAAATCATCCCGATGCTACCAGCCAACATTAGTCCCAAGGTTGCAGTAGGTTCTGGAACTTTCTCAATTTGTCCTCGAATTTCACCACCTGGAATCCCAACTGTGTGAACATTTAGGTAGAGATTTCCAGATAGAAGTTCATCCACCAGCCCTGGAGTTAATGGACGAGGATCATTAACATCCCAAATCCCTGATACTATGGTTGATCCTTTATCATTGTTATTCTCAAATTTTAGATCATCGAGATCGTCGAAGCCAGAAGCTAATAAAGATGCAGGGCTAAAGACAACTGGACCATTGGCACCAGCAGGGGCATTATGAAAATGGAGTTGAGTGACGGTATTGTCGGGGGCATCTACTTCAGTTACTGGAAAGGCATCAGGATTTTGGGTACCTTGTTCTAAAAAACTCAAGTCTAAGCCAAAAATCTCGAAACGGTAACTTAGTTCATCTCTAGAATCGTTGAGTTTTAAATCAGCAACACCTCTGGCATTGGAATCATTCGGTATAGGAGAAAAGCTGCCATCGGGATTAGTGACGATTTCTTCTTCCCCGCTCAAGTAAGCCCGGAAAAAGTTATAAGCCATAGCTGATGAGCTTGCTACCATCTGCCCACAAGTAAACGCCAGACTAAGGACTGGCACTGTCCATAACTTATTCATGAAACCTCCTGTAAAAGTGAAAGCGAGTTTTGGATAGTTAGCGGTAGTGCTTATTGCCCTATTTGACTGACAAATCTTGAGTATGTTTGCTTGAGGGCAAAAACTAAGGTCTTGTTTTTATTGTGTACAAGACTAATCTATTGCCTATGCTAAAGGAGGTCGATAAGTGTAAATTAAGGAAAGTTATGTAATTAGATGAGGATAAAGTAAAGATAAGGTGAAGATAATGGAAGCATGTTGAAATAAGGCGATTAACCCTGTTTTTATAATGCCCAAAGGACTGTAGATGCCAGCGCGTAGCAACCACAAAGCCAACTATGACACAAACCACTGATTTTCTTAGCCACCTTAATCCTTCCCAGCGTCGCGCTGTTGAACATTTTTGCGGACCATTACTTGTCGTTGCTGGGGCTGGTTCTGGGAAAACTAGGGCGCTAACTTACCGAATTGCTAATCTGATTGAGCGACACAAAGTTGATCCAGAAAATATCCTGGCGGTAACTTTTACGAACAAAGCCGCACGGGAAATGAAAAATCGGATTGAGATTATTTTTGCTCAACAGCTGGCACAAAAAAAACACGGTGGGCGTTTAGAACTGCTGCCAGCTGAGGAACAAACTAAGTTGCGATCGCGCGTTTACAAAAAATACATTAAACCTCTGTGGATTGGCACTTTTCACAGCATACTTGCTCAAATTCTACGCTTCGACATCAACAAATATCAAGATGAAAAGGGACGTCAATGGAATCGTAATTTTTCCATTTTTGATGAATCCGATGCCCAAAGTCTAGTTAAAAATATTGTCACTAAGCAGCTAAATCTAGACGATAGGAAATTTGAACCGCGAGGTGTCCGCTACGCTATTAGTAATGCCAAAAACCTAGGTTTATCCCCACAGGAATTTGAACAAGAGCAATCTAATTTTCGAGGAAGGGTAATTGCTGAAGTCTACGGATATTATCAGGAGCAATTAGCAGCTAACAACGCCCTAGATTTTGATGACTTGATTTTAGTACCAGTCAAGCTCTTTGGACAAAATGAATCTGTTTTAGGCTATTGGCATCGACAATTCCAACATATTTTAGTAGATGAATATCAAGATACTAACCGGATTCAATACGAACTTATCCGCCTGCTAAGTACTAACGGAGAAACGAATAAAAGTGAGTGGGATTGGCGCGAACGTTCAGTGTTTGCAGTTGGTGACGCTGACCAATCCATATATTCATTCAGGATGGCTGACTTTACCATTCTTTTGGATTTTCAGGAAGATTTTGGTGACAGTTTGCCCGATACAGAAACCAACACGATGGTAAAATTAGAAGAAAACTACCGTTCTCGGGAAAACATTCTCCAAGTCGCTAATCATTTGATTGAGAATAACACCAAGCGTATTGATAAGGTACTCAGACCAACACGGGGTGTGGGAGAAGAAATTTACTGTCACAAAGCCGATGATGAGGTAGAAGAGGCGCAATTTGTTCTCAATCAAATCCTCAAACTAGAACAACAGAATCCAGAACTAGATGAGGGTAGCTTTGCTATTCTTTACCGCACTAATGCCCAATCTCGTCCCCTTGAAGATGCCTTGAGGGGAAAGGTTCATTACATAATTGTTGGTGGATTGAAATTCTATGACCGCAAAGAAATTAAGGATGCCTTAGCTTACCTGCGAGTACTTGCTAATCCTGCTGATACGGTTAGCCTCCTACGGATAATTAATACTCCTCGACGGGGCATTGGTCAAGCTACAATAAATAATCTAGTAGTTGCCTCTCAAGAGTTAGGTACACCCCTTTGGGAAATCCTCAGTGATGAAACTTCAGTTAATACTATGGCTGGACGTTCTGCCAAAGCAGTCAATAAATTTGCAGCACTAATTAAGCAATGGCAGGAGCAAGTTGAGGCTTTATCAGCGGCTGAGATTGTCAAGGGAATTATGGAAGAATCTGGTTATCTTAGCGATTTGAGGAATAAAGGCACCGAGGAAGCAGAAAATCGACTAGAAAATGTTTTTGAACTCTATAATGCTGTCCTTCAATTTCAAGAAGATAACGAAGATACTAGCTTAGAAGGTTTTTTAGCAAATGCCTCCCTAGCATCCGATTTAGATAATCTTGACGAAGGACAAAAAGCAGTCTCGCTGATGACTCTTCACTCTGCCAAAGGATTAGAGTTTCCTGTAGTGTTTATGGTGGGTTTAGAGCAAGGATTATTTCCCCACAGCCGTGCTATGAGGGACCCTACAGCCTTGGAGGAAGAACGCCGCCTCTGTTACGTGGGCATTACCCGCGCTCAAGAACAGTTATTTCTATCCCACGCTCGTGAACGTCGTCTTTATGGTAGCCGAGAACCGGCTGCGCGTTCCCAGTTTCTTGGGGAATTACCGTCAGAACTAATTACTAGCACCTTGGTACAAGTTAAATCTAAGCAGCAAACCTCTTCAGGTTCAAAGTCCAAAACTAACAAATCTCCAAGCCCAACTACAAATTCCCAGGAATTACAAGTGGGGGAATCAGTCATTCATGATACCTTTGGCACTGGTGAAATTACCCATATTTTTGGTTCAGGAAATAAAATCAGTATTGCTGTTAAGTTTCCTGGTTTGGGTCAAAAAATTCTTGATCCAAAACGGGCAAATTTGGCAAGAACGATTGACTCTAAATAGTCTAAAATTAAGTAATAAGTAATAAGTAATAAGTAATAAGTAACTAAGTTATTACTTAGAAATAAAAAATCACTATATGTTCCGTATTCAGCCTCCGTTAGAATTTATTCCACCGAAATTTAACCCTCTCGTGCTTCGGCTTGTCCATTTGTCGCTGCCGCTGTTACTGAGAGTTAGGCTACTACGGGGATTACCTGTGGGAATTACGCGTCTGGAAACGAAAAATGTTGAAGTTTTAGTTGAACTTTATCGCCAATTCCAAGCAGGCAAGATTCGCTTTCTCATCGCCTTTCGTCACTGCGAGGCTGACGACCCTCTTTGTGGATTATATCTCCTTTCAAAAGCTGTACCGCAGGTCGCCCATCAGCAAGGTATTGCTCTGCAAACTCCAATTCATGCTCATTGTCTTTATGATCGGGGAATACCGCTTTGGACTAAGCATTGGTTCGGTTGGTTGTTGTCTTGTTTAGGAGCTATTCCGGTGAGGCGAGGTAGGCGGCTTGACTGGGCAGGTATGCGAACCGCAAGGGAACTTTTTATCAATGGAAAGCTACCCATGGCACTAGCTCCTGAAGGCGCAACCAACGGTCATAGTGAAATTGTAAGTCCTTTAGAATCCGGTGTGGCTCAGTTGGGATTTTGGTGTGTTGAAGATTTAATTAAAGCCAAACGTTCTGAACAGGTTTTCATTGTACCAATTGGAATTAAGTATCGTTACCTCAAGCCATCTTGGAGAAAACTAGACTGGCTTTTGAGTCAATTAGAAGTTGATAGCGGTTTACCCGTGAAGCCGTTGCCTGGTAAGTATGTTGGAATTGACAAAGAAACCTTTTACTATCAGCGCCTGCGTCGCCTAGGGGAACATTTACTCTCAACAATGGAGAAATTTTATAGTCAATATTATGATCAAAAGCTACCCAAAGCTACTGCTATTGATGGGGATAAATCTGTTAGTCCTGAGGAAGTTATAACTACCAGACTCCAAGCTGTTCTCAATGGGGCACTACAGGTAGCTGAAGAATATTTTGGTCTTCCAGGGAAAGGAACAGTTATTAAACGTTGTCGCCAATTAGAAGAGGCAAGTTGGACTTATATCTATCGGGAAGATTGGTCACAGTTGCACAATTCATCTGTCATGGAACGGAGTCTTGCCGATTGGATTGTTCAAGAAACAATTTGTCGGATACAACACATGCGTCTGGTGGAAAGTTTTGTGGCTGTAACTGGAGATTATATCTTGGAAAAACCTACTTTTGAAAGGTTTGCTGAAACAGCTTTAATTTTGTTCGATCTAATTGCTCACATTAAAAATACGAGCAAAATACCACGGCGACCTCGTCTGGGTCAGCGATGTGCGAAACTTACTGTAGGTGAACCAATTTTGCTCAATGATCGCTTTGGCGATTATCAGGAAAATCGTCAAGCGGCTAAACAAGAAATTACTAACTTAACCCAAGATTTACATAGGGCACTGGAACAAATGATCTCCTAAAACACAAACAGCAGAAACTTGATGCTGGCGATAAGATTGGAATCATCGAGCATAAATACAAGAATTTATGTAATTGAAAAATGGATAGTGTAGTAATCTGGAAATAGATAGAAAAAAGTCTTAATTACTCTTGGAGAATTGGATAGACCACTAGAGGAAAGTAAGTATCCTTACTTATTGCCTATTAGCCAATCGTGAGTGAACTCAAGAGCTGGTTAATCAATAGCATCTTTTATTAACCACTCAATCTGTTAACCCAGTAGTTCGCTCTCAATAAAGTTAGGAGCCTCTCTCATGAACTTTGGACAGCTACCTCACTGCCCCTTCGTTGCTGCAGGAAGGATTGAAGATCCTCAGTTCTTTGTTGGTCGTAGAGAAGAACTTGATTTTATCACCTCGCGCATGACTGCTGTTCAACCAACTAGCATCAATGTGGTGGGAGAAAGACGGATAGGCAAATCCTCCCTGCTTTATCACTTTTTCCAAACTTACGAACAACGAGTGCAGCGTTATGGTAAGAACGCCAATGACTATGTAGTAATCTACTTATCATTGCAGCAAGTTCAATGTCAGCAGGTAAACAGTTTTTATCAAGCAGTCGCCAAAGAACTACTAAAGCAACACTCGGTACAAAAAAACTCAAACTTGACTAATTCTTTGAAGGTCAAGCCCCTAGATGGTAAGGCTTTTTCGGAAGCCATAGAGTTGTGGAAACAAGAAAAAGTTCTGCCTGTACTTTGCCTGGATAAATTTGAGGAGTTGTTTGATTACCCCCAGCAATTTGATTGGGGATTTTATGATAACCTGCGTTCTCTTATAGACCGTAACTGTTTAATGGTAGTGGCAGCTTCTCGGAAAAAACTCAGTATTTACAGCAAACAACATAAGTTGACCTCTGATTTCTTCAATCTCGCCCATATTATGCCCTTGAAGGGACTCACTGAAGCAGAAGCTCTTGACTTAGTGCGTTTACCACAAACAAATATTCCTAGTACTCAAGCGGTTTTGACTCCAGAAAGGCAACAATTGGCTTTAAGCTGGGGAGGGCGGCATCCTTTTTTATTGCAACTGGCAGGGCGATGCCTGTGGGAAGCCCAAATCCAAAATCGCCCAGATGACTGGGCAAAGGCGCAGTTTGAGCAACAAGCCTCCATCTTGTCTCCACCACGATTCGACCCTCACAGGTGGTGGCTTCCGCTACGCTGGTTATTTTGGAGTATGCCATTAAATTTAGGTCGCTTAGCCAAATTCATTGGCGCAAGTTTGGACGATTTCGGAAACTGGACAACCGGGATGCTGATCTTAATTACAGTCATTCTAGTTGTGCTGGGTTTATGGCGGGAGGAGGTGAGAGATTTTCTAAAACTACTTGGAGGAGACAATGATTAAACCGACTCCCACTTCCAAGTTTTGGATTGACATCGCCCAATGTCTGCGTCTCTTCTACTGGACATACTTCAAACCCTTCACCCTTTCTCGGTGGCTGCATCAAAACATCGACCCAGAATTGGAACCCAGCGATAATCCTTTTGAGAAACAGGTCGATTTCGCCTCAAAACCACAACTATACCGCTATGCTTTACAAACTTGGTTAGTTAATGGGACAGTGCCTCCGTTGGGTGTACTGCTACTAGCACCACTGTATAGCCAGGCTACAGGAGCGCCATTTTACTGGCAACTTAGTGGTCTCTTGTTACCAGGCTGGTGGGTGGGTCTTTGGTTGAGCAGTAGATCAGCGATACTTCAACGATTGTTCTCCCTATTTCTGGGCATCTTGCTTTTTGGCGTTACCTTGTGTAATGCGATCTTCAACTACTCATCATCTGTAATGGAGGTAATGCCATCGGCGCTTCAAGCCTGGACTTTTGTTGAGTATTTATTAGAGAATTCCTCTTCATTAGCTCCGTTATGCTCTTTGGCAATTGGTTTATGTTGCGCTGCTGGATTTGGTATGGCGACAGGTGTGGCAGGTGGTGCGATGTTTGGCACAGGGCTCGGTATGGCAATTGGAGCAGCAGGTGTCTTCGGTTTTGGTTTGTGGGAAAAAGTTGACATGATTGGTGCTGCGGCGTTTGGTGCCTCATTAGGCATGATCGGAGGTATCACTTTCGGCGTAACCAGTGGCGGAGTGCGTAACATAGCTGTTCGTTTGTCACGTAGCGTCTCCTTTGGCGTGGCAATTGGCGCGGCGATTGGTACAGCAATCAGTTTACTGAGTAACCAAGCAATTATCTCAGTACCAATTGGGATAGCAATTGGCGGGGCAATTGGCGGGGCAGTCAGTGTGGCAATTACGATGGCTAGTGGCGCAGGAGGCATACAGCAGTTTGACATACTCAGCGGTTTGACAGTTGGTATCTTGGGTGGGCTAGCCTTTGGTGCCGGAGGCGTAGCAGGTTTCGGTTGGGAGCAAGGCATAGGATGCGGGGTTTCCTTTAGCGTCGCTTACATTCTCGGTGTCCTACGTTTCTACTTTTGGTTGCCTGAGCTGGTGTGGATGATAATGCTGTTCTTTTCAGGCAGGAAGGCAATACACTGTTTGAATTATCTGCCATCCAATTTTGACGAACTAATTGTCCTGCCCATGCCTTTTATCGATACCGTGATTGCACAAGCCTACCGAGAAAATCGAGCTGCAGCGCGTCGGATGATTAATTACCTGACAACCTCAACCAAACAACAGCAAAAAGCCGCACGGGCAATGGCAGCTATCGCTGTAGATTCCCTCAAACAGTGTCAGACACTACGGGAAATTGTGGCTATTTCTGAACAACTGGCTTGGATTCCCTCACCGCCTCCGAAACAACTTGGTTCTGTACTACCCCAGTTTTTAGAGATTAGCCAGTCGGTACGAGCTGCTGAAACTGGCACTTCCGCCTATCGCCAGACAGAATTACTAAATTTACCCATCACTTCCCTAATCAATCTGCGAGACAGTCTCGCTTTTAGCCAAGATGCTCATTTAGCAACCACCTTTGGTAGCATTATTGAACGCTGGTTGAGTATCTTGCAGGCGGCTCGAAGTAACCTGGAACAACAAGCCCGTCATTCCCAAGAAATTCCACAAGTTTACATTGCTGGCAATGCCCTGGATCCAGAAACTGCCAAAAGTCGCTTCAAAGGGCGTCAGGATTTGTTTCGGGAAATAGAAACCCTAGCGCTATCGTTTCCGCCTCCGGTACTATTACTCTATGGTGGACGGCGTACTGGTAAAACCTCAGTCTTAAAGTATCTTCCCCATAAACTAGGAGCAGAAATAGTTCCTTTGCTGGTGGATTTACACGGAGTCGCAGATGCCACAACTCTTCCAGGAGTCGCTAAATCCCTGGCATCTCAAATTATCGAAGCTGCTAGGAAGTCGCGCAACCTCCGTCTTCCAGTACCAGATACTGATAGTTTGGAAAAAGACCCTTTCCCAGCCTTAAGAAACTGGTTTAATCAGATTGAACGTAACGCCTCTGGAAAGCGATTTCTTCTCTGTCTGGATGAGTTTGAACGCTTGAGCGAAGTGGTAGCAGCAACGGGCTCTAAAGCACCACTCAATTTCCTACGCAATGTCATGCAGCACCGACAGAGTTGGATTCTTTTATTTAGCGGTGCTCATACCCTTGATGAAATTGAGGACTACTGGTGTGATTATCTGATTAATACCCGCTCCTTACGAGTTACCTATCTTGAGGAGCAAGATGCCCGTGAATTAATTGTCAAGCCAGTAGATGGATTCCCCATTATTTATGAATCGGAAGCAGTAAATCGCATTATTTATTGGACTCGCTGCCAGCCCTATTTAGTTCAGCTGATGTGTTCTGTGTTAGTCGATTACCTCAATCACAAGGCATCAGAGGATGCACGCTTGAAGAAAGCTACTCCCGAAAATGTTGAGACTATTATCCCCAAACTGTTTGAGACGGGCGGGATGTATTTCTGGGAGTTTTGGGAGCGGACACTCACGACTCCAGAGCGAAATCTACTACTACATTTAATCAGAGGGAAAACTCTAGAAGGTGAAAGCAAAGCCTTACGTAAACTTGTGCATAAAGAAATCCTGGAAAAAAAGGCAGATGGTTATTGCTTCCAGGTACCTTTGATTGAGCAATATATTGAACGCGAGGTATTGGGTAGTCTTTAACTGTGCGAATTTGATTTTGCTATACTTTTAATAGGTTCGTGCCCTTCGATGCTCAAGTCACGTTCTTGGTAGTCAAAGTGTCTTCAGAGCAATCAGCATATGTCTAAGCCTTTCCGAATTTTAAGCCTAGACGGTGGTGGCATCCGTGGATTGCTCACTGCACAAATACTTTTAGAATTAGACTGCTATATACAGGCAAACTTCAATCAGCAATTATCTCAATATTTTGAGTTGATTGCTGGCGCTTCTGCTGGAGCAATTTTGGCTTCAGAAATAGCTGTAGGCAAAACCACTAGTGATATTATTAAAGACTATATTTGTACTACAAAAAAAATCTTTTTTCCACCGTCTAATCCCCTAAAAAAAATAGACAATTGGTTAGTTAAAACCCTATTTGGATTAAGTTCTAGTTTGTTTAGACCAAAGCATTCAGGTTCAAGGTTGACTAACATACTTAAGTCTAGACTGGGAGTCAACAGAAAAATTGCAGACTTAGATACTAAGTTATTAATTCTTGCCTATGAAACCCAAAGCCATCGACCAATAATTTTTAATAACTGGGTAAATACAGATCAATTTGAACCAAGTAATTGGATTTATTTACAAGATATATTTTTATGGGAAGCAGTTAGATGTTCTTCCTCATTCCCTGGCTTTTTTCCAGCCTACCCTTTGCAGAAAGATGGTAAACTTTTGTCAGTGATTGATGGTTCTATCGGTGCTTTAAATCCTGCTGCTGTTGCTGTAGCTGCCGCCATTGCTATGGGTCATAAACCGGAGAACATCAATCTACTTTCAATCGGAAGTGGAGACCCTAATTTAGCAATTTCCTTGACAGAAGCTGAAACTTGGGGCATGACTCAGTGGGCATCAAGGATGTTTAATTTATTTACGTTCGGTGTATCTAGTTTCGATGATTACATTGCTGGAGAAATTGCTAATGTCTACTTGCGTCTTCAGCCTAAATTAACAATTGGTTCTGGTATCAATGATGTGAGTCAAGACTATGACGACACTAGCGATAAAAATACCCAGAATCTGATCACAGAAGCACAGGTCTATCTTAGGAAAGACGAAATACAGAAAAAATTGACAAATTTTTTCTGCTCTAAGCAAAATTAACTAAAAATTAAGGTTCTTAGCCCTCGTTTGAGTAGATCGAATCCCCGCTCTAAAAAGCGCGGGGAGGATATCAACGATAAACCATCAGCACTATAGACTTAAATCTTAAACCACAGCAGCTCTAACAGCTCGAACTAGCTGCTCTCGGGAAAAGGGCTTAGTTAGATAGGCATTGGCACCTTGCTTCATGCCCCAAAGACGGTCAAGTTCCTGATTTTTAGAAGAACAAATTACCACAGGAACGCTGGCGGTAACAGGATGTTTCCTGAGGCTGCGACACAACTCAAAGCCACTGATTCCAGGCATCACAACATCTGTAACTATAACATCAGGCTTGTGTTCAACAGCCTTATCTAGAGCTTGTTTAGCATCGGCAACACAGATGACAGTGTGACCACTTTCGCTCAAGTAACCTTCGATCAGATCCAACTGGGAGAGATCGTCTTCAACAAGCAAAACTTTAGTCATATCTGGTTATAATCAACGAATTACTGCATGGCAAACTCACTAGCAAGCTGCTGATGTCAGATCAGTTGCTAGTGCAGTCGGTAGAAGTCATTGGATATTTATATCGCTGGTGGAAATAGTAAATTGTAAGACTATCATTTCACCAGGGATTTCTACCAAAGCTAAACTAGTAGGTGTCTTAGGAGTTATGTAGAAGCACGCCAACGAGGCTATTTGTGGAAGTGCAAGTTGTATGCAAGCATCATCATCTCTAAGCTAGCACACAGAAAAATATGATGCTCCCGGATAAAATAAAAGTTCTTGTCATTTTTGATAATATCTATGAGTGGCATCTACTCTGCGCCAACTAGCCTCGAACTTCATCGACAGCAATTTCCGGCACTAGAAAACAAAGCTTATTTTAATTTTGGGGGGCAGGGAACTCTACCTCGAGCATCGCTAGAAGCTATTCAACAAGCTTATGAATATGTCCAGCGCTATGGACCATTTACTGGCAAGATCAATGACTGGATTGAGGAAGAAGTTAAGCAAACCAGAGCAGTCCTTGCCTCGGTATTAGCTGCGCCAGTAGAAACTATCACCTTCACGGAAAATGTTACTGCTGGCTGCAATATTGCCATGTGGGGGATTGATTGGCAAGCTGGGGATCACTTACTCCTGAGTGATTGCGAACATCCTGGTATCATTGCTACTGCTCAAGAAATTGGACGTCGGTTTCAAGTGGATATTTCCACTTGTCCAATTTTTGCAACTCTCAATCAAGGAGATCCTACAGCAGTAGTTGCCCAGCACCTGCGACCCAGGACTAGACTGGTGGTAATAAGTCATATCCTCTGGAATACCGGAAAAGTATTGCCTTTGGCAGAGATTATTGAAGTTTGCCGTAAATATTCTCAAGGTAATCAGATTATCAGAGTTTTAGTAGATGCCGCCCAGTCAGTGGGCTCCCTGCCTTTGAATTTAACTCAGCTGGGGGCAGATTTTTATGCTTTCACGGGACACAAGTGGTTATGTGGACCAGAAGGTATTGGAGGTTTGTACGTTAAACCAGAAGCCTTATCAAGCCTCAACCCAACTTTTATTGGCTGGCGCAGTGTAATTAAAGATGCTAGGGATAAACCCATAGGTTGGCAGCCCAATGGCAAGAGATTTGAAGTGGCAACCTCCGCCTTTCCAATTTACCCTGGATTGGGTGCTGCGATCGCTACTCATCAACAATGGGGAAGTGCTCAAGAGCGTTATCAGCAAATTTGCCAGTTAAGTGAGTACCTCTGGCAGGGTTTATCTGAACTAAATACAGTCCGCTGTTTAGCTGCCTCACCACCAAAAAGTGGTCTTGTCTCTTTTGTCTTAGCCAACGGCGGCTCACACCAGCAATTAGTTAAGTCTCTTGAAGAAAAGGGCTTTATGCTAAGAACTCTACTCGATCCTGACTGTGTTCGTGCCTGTGTTCACTACTTTACCACTAAGGCTGAGATTGACCAATTGATTAAGGCTCTTCAAGACTAACTTCTGGTTGAGATCTTCACTCAATTTCATCTTGTCTTCCCCTATCTTTATTAATCTGTACCAGAGGAAAAACAATGACAGCGATCGCCTACAATAACAATTCCAGTTTAAATGTTCCTGGCCCTCGTCCTTTACCAATAATAGGGCGCACCGTTAATACCATTAGCTTTGTCAAAGACTCAATCGGTTATACAAGAGAACTCTTCCAAAGTTATGGTCGAGTCGTATCTCTGGCAGCAGGGGGAGGCACCAATATATACTCACCACTCCCCAATTGTCCCGGTACAGTATTTGTATATGGACCAGAGTTAATTCAACAAGTGGCAACTCAGCACGAGATTTATTATAAATATCCCTTGTCAGGGAAACTTTATCGGCAAAGGGATTTCTCGGCAAGAACTGAGCCACTCAAGCACTATGGCGTAGGACTATTTGGCGTCAACAGCGAGCAACACCTACAGCATCGCAAACTAATGATGCCTGCTTTTCATAAACAGCAGCTTGACTTCTATTGTCAAGATATGGTTGCTATTACCCAATCAGAATTGGATCAAATGCTGGTTGGTAAGCCTTGTGAAATTACCGACTTGATGCGACGACTCACCATGCGAGTGGCAACGAAGACACTATTTGGTGAGGATGCTGGCTCCAGCCATCAAGGTACAGGAAACATCTTACAGGAGATCGCTTTCTGTGGTAATTTACCAATGACCAGGTTATTGCCCTTGGATTTACCAATACTGCCCTACCATCGCTACCTTACTCTGCTGGCACAATTTGAAAGCAGGATGCGTGGGATAATTGCTAACAAAAGAGCTCAAGGCGGTAATGAACCCGATGTGCTGTCGATGTTGATTCAAGCCCGTGATCAAGAAAGTGGTCTCGAACTCAGTGAAGATGAGTTACTAGGACATGTTGGAGTACTCTTTGCTGCTGGTCATGAAACTAGTGCCAATGCCCTAACTTGGACACTGTTTTTACTTTCTCAGCACCCGCATATAGCAGCCGATTTACTAGATGAACTAGAGAGTGTGCTACAAGGTGAAGCACCTACAGTGGAAAAATTACAGCAGTTGCCGTTATTGGAACGAGTGATTAAAGAAAGCATGCGCGTGTTGACATCAGTACCTTGGAATGGGCGTGTTACTTCACAAGTAACTGAACTTGGTGGCTATAGTTTACCAGCAGGAACAGAGGTATTCGCTAGCATTTATCAAACTCACCACATGGAAGAAATTTATCCTGATCCAGAGGCATTTAATCCGCAGCGCTGGGAGACAATTAAACCTACTAACTATGAATATAATCCCTTTAGCACTGGGCCTCGGACTTGCATCGGTGCTGCCTTTGCGCTCATGGAGATTAAGATTGTTTTGGCAATGCTTCTACAACGCTTCCGCCTACAATATATTAACCAGAATAAGGTTGACCGTTTTGGGATAATTGTCATGAAGCCCAAATATGGCATGCCGATGATGGTACATCCACAAGACCGTAAGTTTGCTCAGGGAGTAGGTGGTGTGCGTGGTAATGTGCGGGAGATGGTGAAGTTACCAGAGTAATATCCTAGCTCACGAGTATTCTTTTTGAACTTTAACTCTTTATGATTACTGTTGCATTACCAAAAGGCGCACTTCTGAAAGACAGCATCAAATTACTACAGGCTGTTGGCTGGGATTTTAGCGCTTTTCTCGATTCCGCCAACCGCCAACTACAAATTCCCGAACCAACGGGTATAGCTAAAGCCCTACTGGTAAGAGCCCATGATGTTCCGGTTTACGTAGAATATGGTCAAGCTCATGTGGGTATTGTCGGTTATGATGTCCTGCGGGAGAAAGCCTCTCAAGTAGCTCATTTGGCAGATTTAAAGTTTGGTCAATGCCGCATGTCTGTAGCGGTACGTGCTTCTAGTCCTTACCAGAATTCTTTGGATTTACCGCCCCACGGACGTGTTGCTTCCAAGTTTGTTCATTGTGCCAGAGAATATTTTAACAATCTGGATTTGCCGGTGGAAATTATTCCGCTCTATGGTTCTGTAGAATTAGGTCCGATTACTGAGATGTCAGAAGCAATTGTAGATTTAGTTTCTACAGGTCGTACTTTAAGGGAGAATGGTTTAATTGAAATTGATGTTCTTTTTGAAAGTACGGCGCGGTTAATTGCTCACCCGATGAGTTATCGCCTTAATAAGGATAACCTTAAGGAATGGTTAGAAAAGATTAGGGCATTGACTCTTGTACCTAGTTAAGTCATATAGCGCTACGCGCAAGGCTCTAGGGCAGAAGGCTCCAAGGCAGAAGGGCTGAATTTGAGAAAGTTCTAGCGATTTAGCTTGTCCTAACCTTAATACGTACTGCTATATCATGCCCGTAACCTTAATAAAAGTAGGTTGGGTAGAACGTAGTGAAACCCAATCTACAAATACAGATTTTTATTATGGGCAATTAGACTGATGCCGCATCTGAAAAAAGCGGAGTTAATCGACTACTGTACTACACAGTGTTAGCAATTGCTGTATTAAGTTGTTGTTAGTTTCTTCTGCATAAAGTAAAGAGTATGACCTTCAGGATAATCATCCAGTTGACCAAACACAACATATCCCAATCGATCATAAAAATCCTTTGCCTGGAAACTAAATGTCATCAAACAACTTGAACGACATCCTCTTTGGATTCCCAGCCTTTCTGCATGCTCTACTAGAGATGAGCCTATTCTACAATTACGATGTGGCTCCTCTATCCAAAGTACATGAATGTATAACCACTCGAAACCAGTAGAACCCATCAATCCTCCAAGCAAATTACCTTCCGAATCCCTGGCAGCAAGCTTGAGAGGACGCTCATCAGTAAATCCAGTTTGCTGGGAATTATAGGTATCAATACAATTTCCAAGCATTTCAGCCTCTTCATCCAAAAGACCCTCATTAATAGTAAAATTCATAACTTTAGGCAAGCAAGTTATCTTTAATTTTGATACTCCAATTAATTTTGACTTGTTAGTTATTGCTTGGCATTAAATCCTCACTTTTCAGCCTTAGTTTTTGTCTAAGCATTTTCCAGTGTTCAAGCCTTATTTTACGAAAAAACTGGAGATCGCTTTTAATATACTGCTTTTTGTACTAAGGATGGGGATTTGACCGCAACCAATTTGATGCACTGTATAGACGGTGGGGTATTTGACCCATATTAATTTCGATAAAATCTATAATTATTTGAGAATAATAATAATTATCAGAATCGACTCAATGACAGCCCACATCTTTTTTCACTCACTCGCAAGGCTGACCTTGCTATCCACTTTAACCCACCTGCATCTACCTAAATCCTTGCAACCCAAATAACCTGTTCGTCATTTAAACCTTATTGTCAATAATTGCGAAATCCTTGTAATCTGACCATCTTGGTCACTACTTATACTCAATTTAAATGCCTTAGAGCTTATCAACTCCTAGTAAATCCCGTAAAAAATTATAACCTGCCTGTTCTAAATCTCCTGCGATAGAAAAAGTTAAACTGCGAACTCGAATGTTACCAACTTTGATGTTCAGCGGTTCTGCCAAGAGCGTTGGATAAATTAGAATTGCTTCTTGAGACCCTTTTGCTTCTGCATAAGCGACCATCTGACTAATATCAGCAGAAGCTGGTTGATCAGCAGTTTTGTACTTGGTATCTAATACATATTTGGCTATCCCTGTTCCTATATCATAGATTACTAAGTCAATATCAAAGTATAATCCCTCAGCCTGACCCAAATAAACTCTTTCTTGGGACTGGATATCTAAGGCTTGCTTGTTCAATATCGTTTCCAGATGTACTTTTAGCCAAACAGCCACAAAGCGTTCGTATAGTTGCGACATATTAACCAAAAAGGGTAATGTCGCGTTTGTACCTATTTCATGGCTAGGTGCAGTATGTTCCAAAAAGAAGCGGCAAAGCGCGTGTAGAGGACGATAGTCTTCATTTAGGCGATTATATTGTCGCCCGATACAAGTTCTCGGATTACACTGTTGCAATGTTACAAATCCCTGTAGTAGATGATATGCACGTCGCACCATTGGCATTACCCGTTCCGTACACAAACTGCTACGGGCAATACACCAAAACGTCCAAGCGATAATTTGATTATCTTCAACGTCTGCCGTATGTTCTTCATACTGGCACTGGATTTTAGTATCCCACGGTCTAGTAACCATCTGCTGTATATCAATACGTCCCCGAACATAAGGCAAATGTTGTGTTTTGGGGATGTAAGCACAGTAAAAACCCTGACGACCTCGGTTGAGAATGCGACGAGCCAAAATATCAGCCAGCCGTTCATAAAATTCCTCCAAAGTTTGACAATCAACCAATCCCTCCAAAAAGCGAAAACTGTTGAGTTCATAAGCATATTCCAGCATTCGCAAAAGTTTACCTAGCTGGACTTTGGGGCGTAGGGCAATGTGAAAATCACTCGTTAAGGGAATATGACCAACCCATCCTTGAGCAGCTAGTCGCCAGTGATCGCCTGTTTTTGGAGAAGGGAAGTCTACCTTCACCTGAGTACCATAATCACGCCACAATATTTCTCCCACTACATCGGGAAGTAGCGATCGCGGCAATAACTTTGGAACATATTCAGTTAGTTCTATTGTCTGTAGCGATGTTACATTCATGGGTAAATTTGCTTCCTGACTTTGTGCCAGCGAAACTGCTCAACTTTACTGGGTTGATCGAAAAAATATTCTTCCAAGTACGGCTCAATCTCAAGTTGCCAAATACTCTCAATTTGGTCAACTAAGTCATCTCGCAGGAAATAGCTGATACCCACTTCGTTGTGAGGATTACTAATTGCTTGGTTCAACTTAGTCAGTGTTTGAATCAACTTCTCCACCGGAAAATCAGTATCTAAGTGACGACGGCGCAAAATCTCATAGTTTGGGTACAGAGGAATAAAAGCAAAGCGACGACGAAGGGCATAGTCTACTAAAGCAATTGAGCGGTCTGCTGTGTTCATTGTGCAGATAATTCGTACATTTGTGGGAATGCTAAACACCTCACCTGCTGCTAAAGGAATTTTTTCGTTGCGATACTCTAACAAATACATTAACTCACCAAAAACGCAGGCAACATTGGCACGGTTGATTTCATCTATAATCAGTACGCAGATATCTTGATGACGACATGCCTCCTCACAAAAATTAATAAACCGTCCATTAAGCAGTGGATAATTAAGTTCTCCATCGATTCTTTGTGGGCGAATTCCTTGTATGAAGTCCTCATAAGTATAAGCAGGGTGAAACTGGACAACATCTACAAAACCATCACTACCTCCAACCAAATATTTTGCCAGTTTTTGGGCAACATATGTTTTCCCTGTACCTGGAGGCCCGTAAAAAATTGCCTGTTTTTTACGCTCTATCCCCTTCAACCAATTTTCAAGCGTCTCTTCTTCAATTCCAGTATCCAATGCACATTGATTGAGGGAATATTCTGGCTGCATTTCTATAACAGGTAATTTGATTACTTTATCCCTTATGGAAGGATTTTTATCTGAAAAATTATACTTTTTAACAGCAACCAGCCAATGACAAAACATATCGAATAAGTCATCATCTCGCATAGATGGCATACCAGTCTGGTTCATGTCATAAGACAATTCTGTAATTAATTTTTTTCCTGTTGCATTAATAGCTGGATAATCTGTTAGGTTATGATTATGAAATTTTCCTGTAAAGTAATTGATAACTGGGCGTGATTTATTATTAATTAACAAAAAATCATTTGGTCGAAGTGCATTCAGGATAGGTGTGAGCATCCCTGTTTGGAAGCCTGTAGTATAATCTAATTTCGAAAATTCCTTACAAGCTTCTATCAATTGATTAGGATAATTATTACAGCGACAAACGAAGTTAAAGATTGCTTGAGCTATTTTTGAACAGTATTCTGGTTTTATCCAACCTGCACCTTCAAAACGCTCCTTAATATCTTTGGTGATTGCTGGGGAATGATGAATCCAAACATTCCTTCGACTATTGTTAGCCGTTGGTGCATGGGGCAGAAGTTGTAGAAGGACTGCCTGATTTATATCTTCTCCAGACTTATTGGCAGAGACAATTGCTTGAAAATTATCCCTTGCTTTATGGCGCTGTTCATGGTAAGTATTCCGATGACGCAGCCCATCAGGGGTATAAGGATAAAAACCGATAAATGCTTTAAATAATTGGATAAATTCGTTATTTTTGTCTGAAATAAAAACCTTTTGGGAACTATGTAGTTTTTTGGTATTCATTTAGTTATTACTCATACAATAGCATAGGAAAATTCATCTTAATATTAATTGTTTGTCATAGTGGATGATTTTTCTCCACCTAGAAGCATAATGGTTTGATATTCTGTTTCATTAAGGTAACGATAGCTTTGGGGGGGATGCAAGTAAGATATTTTTTCTTTTAAACGACATAATTCAATAGGTTGTTCAAATTTCTTTGCGTTTACAACAAAAATTCCGACTGCGACTGATGCCCCTTTATAATATTCATAGAATTCTTTGCGTTTGATGCCAGCCTGTTCTTTAACTTGTTCCCATAATTCTTTTAATTCATTTGCTGAAGCTTCTTTTTCAACAACACATTTTACCTCAAAAAAGCCTAAGAAAATTTTTTTAGGTGATGATGCATATACAACAACAATATCTCCTGTTTTGACACGAGTCCGTACTCTACGTAATTCTACTTGCTTAGTTTGCTCCTCAAAAATTTTATTGGCATACTCAGGCTTAATTGAGATTAAAAGTATATTGCATGGCATAATCAACTTTATATATCAAAATGTCTATTTCCTAAATTATACAACTTTATAAATGACTCATTATTAATTTTATTGGGAGAAACAATCAACAAATTATTTTTATTCAGAACTTGCTGTAATTTTTGAAAATCTATAGGACGATTAAATAATTCTGTATCGCTAAATCTAATTGCCATGATGTTACCATTTATATCTTTCCGTACATTCTCAACATTACTTTCATTATAAACTCCTAATCTTTGAAAGCGCCGATAAAGTTCTTTAGATTTACCTATAACTACCTCATCTACATAAGAACAAGCACCAATATAACCGACATTCTGAAAACCTTTACCTTTACCTTCATTTTGAGTTTCACTCACGTACCAAAGAATTCGACAAGGAGCATCTAAACCTCTAGAGTTTTGTCTAGCTCTATAGTAAACTGCTTCACGATTAAATGCTAATTCAGGTTTAGCTCCAAATCCATCTAAAGGAAGTATTTGATTGGCTAAATGTTCATCAAATAAACATGAAGCCCATCTCGGTTGAATAGGTATAATAAAGGTGGGAATTTCAAAATCAATAATCTTTGCAGGAAAAATAAATCTTTCAATATCTACTGAAGATTGAACATTTATAAGTATATTTTCATTATTAAGGTTATTAACCAGTTCTCTAATAAAACCATATTCTTCTCCCAAGTTAAAGACTAAGTCAATAATATACTTTGATAATTCTGAAGTTGTTTTTACAACCGATAAATTTGCCTTTAACCATCCATTGTGAACCTTTACAAAAGCATCTTCTTGAATAGCCTCGGTAACAGTATCTTCTAGATAGGAGTCAGTTATTCTTGTAAAATGCTGTTGTCCATGAGCAGATTTTAATATAGATTTAAAAATTATATGACGTGCAATGGTAGGCGAAAGATCATGATTACTAACTCTAAGTATCGGAATTTCTAGTTCATATTTTTTATGCTTGCCATACACGATTAAAGCAAGTGGATTAGTCTCATTTTTTCTCACAACAACACATTCAAATTTATCATGTTCAGCTAAATAGCGTCGTATTTGCTGCTGAAGTTCAGCTTGATTTTCTTTTAACTTATAGTTATGAAAATAATTAGCTAAAAAATTTTCTTGTCCACTTTTCACTTCTATTTGTTCCAATGACGTACCAGAAAGACGTATAGGTTGGTAGTCAGGTTTATCCTTCAGTTCATCTAGCTGATTTATAAATTCTTCAGGGTGAATAACCGACAAACTAAAATTTTCATAAATTATATCTGCTAAATCTAATAATTGCTTATTTCTACTTAAAAATATATGAGATTCAGAGGTGATACTCCTAGCAACATAACGCAAGTAATATTCATCAATTAAAAAATTGCTTTTAATTATTATTTTTTGTAGAATATTTAAGTTTTTATCTAATCTCTGATGATCGCAAGGTAAGCAAGTAAAATCTCGTGCAAAATTACGCTGACTACCTCTCTCTTGAATGTTGTCAATTCTGTTAATTTGATTAAAAATTTCATCGTTTACGCACAGTTCTAATTCAGTCTGTACCCAGTCTGCTAGTAATATATTTAGATCTTCACTATCAATTGAATCGTCATTATTAAGAGCATATAAATCCCAGAAAATATCAGGGTCAATCATTGCACACAACTTAGACTCAAGCTGTTGCTGAATCATGGTAGACAATAGAGGAAGTGGATTGTGTTCAAACACCCAGCGAGTAAGAATTGTTTTCTTCTTTTTACTCCTACCTTCTCCATCCTTACAGGCAATAAAACCAAAGCTAGACCACATTCCCTGTAGGTTATAGTCTCGACGGCAACTGAGCTTAATTCCACGAGAAGATTTGGTTATTTGTTTGAGGTGATTGACAAGTTGTTTAGCTACTCCCTTATCCCTAAAAGTATGATCGATACATAAATGAGCGATCGCAAACCATTCCCGCGAAGGTCGATATAAGAGGTAACCAATGCAGCTACCTCCGGAATCAAGCGCTACAAGAATTTGGCGATGGGCTGCTCGTTCTTCAAATGCTCCTTTAGGTAAGTGACCAAGTGTTTTTGAGTTAGCTCGCCACAGTTTTTTTACTGTTGCAAAGTGTGGAGAACAATTATCTATTGCTTCAATTTTTATTGGTGCGTCAGTTGTCATTTTTAGTTGCCTTTAAAAGTTATTTTTACCTTTCTGATTTAATAGTAAATTAATGACAAAAATACAGGTGAATTTATTTATAAAAACAGATGGTTGATTGCTCATAGTTCATCGTTCATAAACCAATGAACAATTAACAATGAACCATGAACAATCAACAATGTTTTTGCAGCATGCGCGTAGCGCTTACCATGAACAAATTACAGATAATAAGCTCGGCTCTGAATTGCTGCCGGCGGCGACTGAAAAGTCCTAACAGCGGCAGCAGGCACACCAGAAATTAGCTTTTCCAAATCTTGGCGCATGGGATGCTTACTCTTGCCCAATTTAAGCTTAACAACCCGCTCTTGTTCCTCAGGCGTGAGAATATAGGTATTAAGAGGTTGTAAGATATTCCAACGAGCAGCAATCAATTTACCATCTTGAGTGCCATATTCAGTAATTGGTGAATAATTCCCAGCTAATGGGTTAAGTCCTTGCACATCAACTTCACACTCAAGAATGCATTCTTCCTCATTATCAGGATAATCAGGGTCATGGCAAGTAAACTGCCAAGTCTTGACAGAGGGATCATTTAGTGAAGGCAAACTCGTAGTGAATGTAGTTTTAAACTTCGGTTCTCCAAACAACTTTATCCCTGCATCAATAGCAATGTCATTGTCACAGGGAACATGTACTCGGAGATTACCCATAGTTTTTGTCTGTTCATCGCCCAGAATGAACTGCTCAAAGGATACCTTCGGAACATTATCTGCCTGTGACTCAGCGTAGATAATAATATTCAGTTCAATCTCTTTAACTATATTAGCTCCAAAAGGAAATTGTCCTGTGTAAAGCTGGTAATTAAAAGTTACAATACCTTGACCATCAAAGGTAGCAGCTTTAACAGGTTTATTGGCAACAAAAGATTCTAATACCGCTGGATCTACCAAATAGAAAACAGCACAATTGGTCAGCGACGAGTAATAAAAAGGCAAGCCAAAACCTTGAGCAATGGGAGGAAGAGATGATGGCGATTGCTGATTAATCATAATTCCAATTCCTTCGTTCAAAATGTCACAAACACTCCGACTTTAAGCAACAAGTAACAACCAAAGCATTTCTGACTTATTACTTATTACTTATTACTTATTACTTATTAAGTTCAGAGATAACTTTATCCGCAGCTCTCAAAGCCAATGCCGCGATAGTAAGTGTAGGGTTAGAAGTACCCACACTGGGAAATACTCCACTACCTAACATAAATAGATTGCTATGCTCATGGGAGCGCAAATCCGCATTTACGACTGAAGTATTAGCATCAAAACCCATGCGATAAGTACCCATAGTATGCCCAGCCCCATTAAGGAGATGAGGCTGACCTTGATAGAAAAATAATCGAGGGCTGTTAAGATTAACACTGGTATAATCAGTGGCTCCTAGTTTGGTAAAAACCGCCTGTGCTGCTTTACGGGCAGCAGCAAAACCAGCTTTTGTGTAGTCACAAAGTTGGTAATTAATCTCTGGGCGCGGAATGCCGAGATGATCACAATGCTCTGTAGAAGGAACAATACGATTGCTACTCAAGGGCATTTGCTCCACCAGTGAGCCAAATCGCACCTGTCTAGTGATCATCGAATTTAGGGAATTCTTTAAATCTGTACCTGAGTATCCACTAGAGATTAAATCATTTACTGTATGGTCAGGATCACCTTGCGCCCAGTTCCAACCTTCATTGCCAATTTCCATTCTAAAAGCTGCCCTGTTGCTACGGAATGAGCCATCTCTGAGGCTTTCAATGCCTGAAGTTGAAAGAGGTCCTCGAAACGGATAAACCGGATTAGGCATTAGCGCCCAACTCAGTTGTACTGGATGATCCATGAGGTTTCTGCCTACTTTATCACTGCGATTGGCTACACCTTGTGGCAACCCCTCCCTTGTAGACATCAATAACAACTTAGCTGTTTCGATCGCATGGGCTGCTAGAATATAGACTTTGGCAGTAATAATACTTTCGTTGGTAACTCCGCCGTTGGTGTCTTGGTATTGCTTATAACGAACACCATTAATTCTGCCTGTCTCTGCTTCCACTTCCAGACGATAGGCAACTGTTTGGTACCATATCTTGGCACCCAAGTTTTCTGCTTTACTCAGATGAATCGTGGCATCATATTTTGCCTGGATAGGGCAGATGGGAATACAACTAGTATTACCTGCACAAACTCGACGATGATCATAAGGGCGAGAGTTACGCGCTTGAGGAGTAGGACTAACCTTCAGCAGCTCTCCCTCAAATTCCATCTCCTCTATACCTTGGGCAATCTGCTTATCTAAATAAGATGGCAAAATACCAGGCATTGGGTAGGATTTACTAAAGTGTAAACCAAGATATTGTTGGTCTTCAAGATCAGCAGCTACACCAATTTCTTTTTCAGCTTCACAGTACCAAGGCTCCAAATCATTATAGGTAATCGGCCAATCAACTCCACGACCATATTTAGTCTGAATTTGGAAATCATTAGGCAAAAGGCGTAAACAGGTTCCTAACCAGTGCCAAGTGGTGCCACCGCCCCGTCGCTCATTAGTGCTGCTAAAGGGTAAAGATCCATTTTGAATTAAATAGCCACGATTGGGGATATCTAAAACAGTAGCATTAAGAGCATTAAGATTTTTAGGGTATGGCGATTCCGGAGTTTTAGCACTAGCTAGATAGAATCTTTCCATATAGTCGCCGCGATTAGAGGGAACTTCCGTACCAGCTTCTAAAATAAGTACCCTCTTATTAGCTTGAGCTAACTTATAGGCAGCCAGCGCACCAGCAATACCAGCTCCCACAATCACAACATCATAATTATTATTGGTTTTACTATTTGTTTGAGTCAAAATTTCTCTCCCCTACTCGCTATTAATGAGTCAGGAATCAGGAGTTTAAGAAGCCAATAGTGAATCAAAATCATCTCCCCATCCCCCTCCTCTCCGCGTCTGGAGTGTCTCCCCATCCCCCCATCTCTATCTCAAAGATGCTGGTGAATTAGCCCAGTATCCATATCTCATTTCGCTATAGCCCATAGGATGAGCTTGGATGGAATCCCAACATAAGCCTTGTACATAGGCATTCATAGATATCATTGTTCCCTCCTCAAAGGGCTTAGGGGGTTCATTTGTGTACCAAAATCCTAGATACCACAACCTGATAATTCTCCTGGCAATAGGACTTAGATCCTTATCTTTGAGGATTTTTTGTTCTACTGCTTGAGCTAATTTTTCAGGGGTAATTTCTGGTTGCTCAGCAATATTAGTAAAGGTAGTAAACAATTGATTGATTAGATTTTTATCCACATCTATTTGCTGATTTTGTAGATAATTTAAATACTGCTTGGCTACCCCAATTGGATCGATTGCCGGCATCAGGCGATCGCTACTATATCCGGTTAGGATTGCTGAGAGATTAACGAAGTTTTTTAAAGTAAAATCACAATCCATTTATCTTCTCACTTTGCTCTTTCTAATAAATAAGTAAAATCAGAGAATTTACCATTAGTCATGGTTGAATTGATGTGGCACAAAACACAACTGGAAGAAACATTAGGAACCCTCCCTTGGATATAAGTTTCCATGGTGATATTAGCCAAAAACTGAGGGGCAGGATCCCCAGCAGCTGAACGAGTTGGATTAGCTGGCCACTGAGTACTCACCAGTTGATAATATTGCCAAACTGATTGTTCATTAACTTGCCTGAGTTTCGCCTGCCATTGACTATTCAAATTCTTAGTAGCTTGATCAATAGGTATCACCCTTGTAACTTGGCTAGGCTGAGCTGGCAAATTAGGGTTCCAAGGTTTCGGTGGTGGCTGATTTTCTGGTACCTTAGATTCTCGATTAAAAAATAAAGGTTTTAAGCCACTATTTGGAGGCACTTCTAGATTATCTACATGTTCAAATGTAGACCAAACCCACTGCGGTGCAGACTTAGTTTTACGGGCAATGTGTAAACCAACCATGCCCATCGTTTTCAGTTGACAGGATTCTTTTACAAGTGGCTCTGCTGATGCTGGAGTATAGACTAGAGCTTTTATTTTATGAAAACGACTAGCATCATCTTGTTGTGGATCTAAAACTTTCCAGGCTGATTTAAGAATAATTGCCCCAACTTCTTGGTTATCATTATTTCCGCTAGGGAAGTTGACTTCAGCATCAAAACTATCCTGACCTTGTTTGCTATACAAGTTATTATTGAGGATGTAATCAAAAATGCGGTCATTGAAGTGGATTGCATAGCGTACATATTGACCTTGTTGATCAATCAGTGGGCCTGTATTAAACACCTGCTCATCAGCATCTAAGACTTCATTCGCCACCTTCTGGCTCATCCGAAAGACAAATTTTCGACTCGTCTTCAGGTTTTGACAAGCCCTGGGAAGCTTTCCTGTTTGTCCCCAGAATGGAGGTGTTTTGCTATCAGGCAGAAAGACTTGGTAAGCCTCTTTGTAGGCTTCCCAGACAGTGGCGTTATCTCCTTTACTACCGATTAATTCTCTAGTATTAACTGATTCATTAGGTAAAGTTGGCCAGTTTAGGGCGATAAAAGATTGCCAAGAGAAGACATCAAAATCATGCTGCCGCGTTTCTAAAGTATTAGAATTACTTAGATCAACATCATAGGGTAATTTAAAGCTTAGTAATGGACTAGCTTGTCTTGAATTAACTGTGGGCAAATTCCGGGCATAACTAAGATTGCCCTTGATACTAAAACTGAGCACAAGGATAAAACTGCTCAGGAGAACAATCAATAATAATCTACGGGCAAAAAACATAGGATATATTCCTTGTTCTAGCTATTGCTTTTTCCGAGTCAATCCTAGTACCTTTGTACTCCAAGCCAAAAATCATGCCTTCAAAACTCAAAAGGCTAATCTAATCACGTAAGTTGCTAGTTACAGTCAGAAAATATAGCTTTTTAGACAAAAGTCTCGATTTTAGTATTTCTGAATACTAGTTTCTGAGGTTTTGTAGCTACTTGGAAGTATTTCCTGATAGCTAGTAACAGTGGCTAATAAGCTTGTTGCTGATTGAGAATGGTAGCTTTATTTATGCCGTACTGTACTAGGTTAGATTTAGTTCCTAAACTAGCTTAATTATAGGATAGTATAATTTCAATTTCATGTAAACTTGCACTTAATAATTAGTAATAAAATTGATGAAAACTTCCCAGTCTTTACTACAGACACTATTTTTAACTTTACTAGCTTGCTTCTGTGTGTCCCTGCCCAAGCTGTCGAGATTATCTTCTTCTGAAGCTGTAACACCTCTGGAGCCAGACATTCAATATAAATCTCATAATCTAGAGCAAAGTGTGGTTCACACAATCTTGATTCCGGCTGGGAGTAATTTTTCTCTCAGAAGTGCTATTTCTGAGGAACTCACCACCTTAGAAAGCTTTGCCCAGCAGCACCAGGCGATAGCAGTTATCAATGGGGGCTTCTTCGATCCGAACAACCAAAAAACCACTTCCTACATTTTCCGGCAAGGGCAACTAGTTGCTGATCCTCGTCTTAACGAAGGATTGATTAATAATCCTAATAATGCCCCTTACTTAGATAAGATACTTGATCGCACAGAATGGAGGCGTTATCACTGTGGACAAAGCCTCCGTTATGACATTGCCCTTCGCAGTGAACCGATTCCTAATGGTTGTTCCTTGGTAGATGCCTTAGGAGGCGGCCCTCGTTTATTGCCAGAATTAGGTTCGCTTGCCGAAGGTTTTGTGGATGTCTCAGAAGGTAAAGTGATTCGGGATGCCCTTGGTAGTAATCAACCCAACGCTAGGAGTGCAGTTGGTATTACTAGTGAAGGCAATATCCTTTTAGTTGTGGCAGCCCAAAAGCCAGAAGCTCCCACAACTAGCGGCATGTCTCTAGCAGCACTAGCCGAGTTCATGAGTAGCCAAGGAGTGGAAGAAGCAATGAATTTAGATGGAGGAAGTTCTTCTTCTGTTTATTATCAGGGTAGAACTGTTTACGGGAAAGTTGACAAGCAAGGAAATAAGATTAAACGCAAAATTTTATCAGTTCTACTCGTTCAAGAAAAAATTGAAGGTTTTTAGGTATAAATCGCAGGATATTTCGTGTCTAAAGTTACCATATAAACTTCAATTAACTACTTTGTTTTGCTGTAACTTTACTTATCCTCTTGAATCTTAACTTCTTCTACCTTGGCCTGAGAGTACTTTTCCAGGATATTTAGAAGCATATAGTCAAATTATTCTAAATTATCAGGTGAGTGTCTTATGCATGCTACAATTCTGCGCTGGTTTCGGTTAACTTTAAGGCTACAAGGTTCAGTGATTCCCTCAATTATCAATCGGGTAATTTGGTGTGGTTTATTCGGTGCATTGATTTCTGCAGCACACTCCTTTGGCTTACCCATGTCACAGCCAGTTTTTGGAGTTGTTATTCCCAGTATTGTTTTAGGTTTATTGTTAGTTTTTCGCACCAATACAGCCTATGACCGTTTCTGGGAAGGTCGTAAATGTTGGGGAAATTTAGTAAATCATACTCGCAATTTGGCATGGCAAATCTGGGTAGCAGTGGCGGAACTTGAACCAGGCGATCGAGTTCAAAAAATTGCTGCTCTACGCCTGTTAGTAGCTTTTGCAGTTGCTACAAAATTGCATTTGAGGTCAGAGCCTGTCAATAGTGAGTTAAAGGATTTAGTCTCTGATCCTGAGTATTTGAAATTACAGAAAATGAATCATCCACCCTTAGAGATTGCCTTATCCCTGGGAGATTATTTACAACAGCAATCTCATCGTCAAGCCCTAAATACCTATCAGCTGACTACACTCCAAGGTGTACTCAACAAAATGGTAGATAGTTTAGGTGGTTGTGAGCGCATTTTAAAAACTCCTATACCCTTGGCTTATGCTATTCATCTCAAGCAGCTATTGCTATTGTATTGTTTGTTCTTGCCATTTCAACTGGTTGGAGAACTAGACTGGTTAACTGGACCGGTTGTAGCTTTAATTAGTTTTACTTTATTTGGGATAGAAGAAATTGGTCTCGAAATTGAAGATCCTTTTGGTCACGATCCCAACGACTTGCCACTGGATGCAATTTGTGCAACGATGCGGCGCAATATTGAAGATTTAATTAAGTTCAGACCTAGTGTAGAGTTTTACCCCAACAATTCAAATCATTTGGAATCCTTACTTGCTAATTCCCCGGATTTAGAGGTAGGAAGGTAAGAGAGGGGGAGATGGGGGGATGGGGAGATTTTTTTATACGGATTCTTCTGACACTTCCCACACCTCCTACACTCCCCTAAGTACCTGCGACATTGATATGCGACGTTGATAAAGGTTACTGGTTGAGGCAGGGTGTAGGGTGTAAGGGAAATCCGGGCGATTTCATAATTGTTTACACAGTTGCTTTTATTTATGTCCGACTACTTATCCTTCTTTATCCTGACTACTTCCTTTCCGGTTAAGAAAATAACTTATGCAGTATCTCACTGGTTTTAAGGACATTCAAGCAGTCATCAGTAAATACAGTCAAACCAAGATTCTATGGATTGATACAGAAATTGCTGACTACCAAACTAGCAAGCCGAGATTATCCTTAATTCAAGTCTTGGACAAACCTACACAGATGGGTATCGATGCTGCTGAGACTGAAAGAGTCTCAATTTTAGATGTCTTAGAGAAATCAGAAATTATAGATGAATTTATTGAAAAAATTATCTTTAACCCTGATATTGAAAAGGTTTTTCATAATGCTAGTTATGACCTGAGATTTTTAGGTAATCGCCAAGCTCAAAATGTCAGTTGTACCTTGGAGATGGCAAAAAGCATTCCCTACTATCTACTACCAGTGCCAAATTTTAAACTAGAAACTTTGGCAGAACAACTTTGTCATCTATCAGCGGTGGATAAGACACAACAAGGTAGTGATTGGGGAATACGTCCTTTAAGTAGAAAACAACTGCATTACGCCAAAATGGATCCTGTTTATCTGGCTAGGGTGCATCATCGGCTTCTACAACTAAAACAGTTGGCAAATCCTGATCCAGTTAAAGAAGATTTGAGTGCTTTGATGATTAGGTATCGGCAACTAGAGCATCAATGGAAGCAAATAGATACAGAAATTAACCATATCAAAAATAGAATTAAGGCAGCAATGGCAGCCCAAGAAGTATCAGAAACAGCAGGTTTCAAGCTGTCAAGTTCAAAGCGCACCACCAAAAAAGCCGCATTTGAGCAGTTGGCAAAGTTGACGCAAACATTGGGAATTGAATTAGATTTGCCTGTAACTTTGACAAAAGCAGTTCAAAAACAACTGGGAGAGGCAATCGAACAACTATCACTGGAAGAGGAAGTCAGCACAAACTGGCGACTATCGATTCAAGAGCTTGAAGATGAAGACTTACCATTTTAGTGATTTTATTGGGGAATAGATAGTATTGCTGATAGTGAAGTGAGATGGGATTAGCCTGAAGGGCTAGCGCGTAGCGCTCGATTCTACTTCTAGACTAAACTTCTAGAGTACAGTTGAAGATCTTCTGCGCCACACCATTTATTGGTAGTGTGCTATAGCGTTGCTCCTAGAGTAGGAGGCACTTCTATAATTCCTAGTGACATCCCAGTTAAATTCATGACTACTAACCTAGAGACTCCCACAATTCCTACTGCTGAGCAAATTAACCAAACCAAACAAGCGATTGACGGTTATATCGGCAGTCTTTTTAATCACCCAGATCGACGCATAGGAGCTTTTCCTTACTACAAATTTCACGAACCGGGAGAAGCAATTCGTGGTACTATTATGCTATTCCATGGTTTCTCTGGCAAACCTCACCAGCTGTGGCGTTTAGCAGACTACCTGTTTAATAACGGCTTCAATTTTTACCAAGTCACTCTGGTTGGTCATTCCTTGATTCCACCGGACAAGTATTGGCCGCAAATCGACCTCAAGTCAGAATACATTGATCCGATGCGGAAAAAGGTAAGAAAAGACCAAGTCCTGCAAAAGTTTATTTCCAATATAACTAGTAGCGATACAGGTGTAACTCAGGAACTAAAACCCTTTCAGAGAGTAGCTTTGCTCAGCCGTCTGTTGATAATTGAGCCCCGTTTATTGGATATGAAAGCAGCAATTGAGCGAGATGATGATCCTGACTTTGATCGTTATTATATCTCTTCTCACTTAAATTACCTCTACGATGCCCGAGAACGCCTCAATGAATTGGCAGCCATGCCTGGACCAATCTACACAGCTGGCCTATCTGTAGGAGGAGCAGCCGCCCTAGCTCTAGCAGCAGATAGACCTGACCGAGTAAAAAAAGTAGTTGCCTATGCTCCCCTGCTAAGAGTTTACGACGAAACCAAGAGAAAATACGTCAATTTAGCTGGACCACTAGACATCAAGGAATTTAGCTGGGAGCAAGGCTTGAGTTTTCCAGTAGGCTGCTTTACTGCTGTTGATCGTTTTGGTTCGGTCGTCTCCAGTGCTGATAGTATCAAAGTTTTGCAAAATATTCCCACCTTTTTTGTCCTCACTGAAAATGAGGACGCTGCTGATACGAAATTTAGTGAACAAACCTATAAAAACATGGGTGGTGAAACCAAAGGGCATTGCTGCTATATCTATCCTGAAAGTGATTTAGTACCTCATCCTCTGGCAGATCCTGAGACTGTTAGTCAAGGTATGACTAACCAATTTTGGCAGAGTTTATATCAGGAAACCTTCCGTTTTCTCACCACTGGCAAGGTTGAGTACAGTAATATGAGCAATTTGGATCAAAGTACTGATTTACCAACTGTGCCACAGATGCAATAAATCAGAACAGCCAAGTATAACAAAAAAACGAAAATTGCATCTGACTAAAGTGATAGTGGCAAGCTATGTCTTGCCACTAACCAAAATATAGTTTAGATATTAATTGATTCTTAATAATTACCTTAATTAAAGGCAATATTAGTGTTGTTGGACAATAAAACAAAAAGCAATAAGTTTTACTTATTTAGAGAATGAATACAAAGTAACTTTTTTATTGTTAAGATTAGCGAGGCGTAAGACGATAGTGATTGTTTAAACGCAATTTGAACTTTGCTGCTAATCTGAAGGATATTACCATGAAAGTTTTCAAAGTTTTGCGAGTTTCTGTGACTAAGATTAGTGAGTCTCCTCTCAAGCTCAGTATTCAAGCAGAGGGACTTACTGCAACTTCCGGCTGGACAAATCCTCGGTTAGACAACTCAGCAGTTCCTGGGTTGTTAGTCAAAGTATGACTAACCAATTCTGGTATATTTACCTCTCCTCTGCGTTAAAACGACGAAGATTAAAGCGACTGTTCCAGAGCGCATTAATTCAGTTAACAAGAGTAACAAAAAATTGAATCTCTATGATGTTGTGATAGCAAGACATATCTTGCTAATACTCAAAATAAAATCTGAACAATAACAAATATTAACTCAAAAAGCAATATTTAAGGTTAAAAAAAACTTATGTGCACTTTTCAGATATATAATTTTTTGTGATCACAAAAAAAACACAAACTAAAGCTTGTATTGTAATGTGATTATTAGCGAGATTACGTGCGATTGTTGCTTTAAAAACAATTGGTATTTGCCACTCCCCTAAGCACTTCTAACCAGGAGAAAAACAATGTATTCCGATACGAGATGGTATCAACTGCTCCAATCTGAAAATCCCAACTACTTGGAAGTAGTCAAAGCTTACGAGGAGTATTTCAAAACACATGAGCTTGTTAAAAGCCCTGAAATTAGGGAGTACAAAAATTGGCTGAAAGCTGTAGGCACAAACTTCGACGCCCAAGGAAATTTACTGACTTCACAAAGCTATAAAGATGACCTTGCCATTCTAGAACGAGAGCAATAACAGAATTCTAGTCTAATCATTAAATTCACACACCTATTAACCTCACACAAGATCAGGAGAAAACAATGCCTCAATGGTCATGTATAGGTCCAACTAAAGTAGATTGGTCTGCACCTACGACAAGTCTTTATGCTACAACACAGGGAGTAATCAGAAGCGTTACCCAAGACCCAAATGACCCAAATAAAATATTTGCAGGCTCAGTATCAGCAGGGATTTGGCTCTCTCAGGATAATGGCAGTACTTGGGAATGCGTAACGAAAAATCTCTTGGTTGACCAAGTTAAAGGCATTGCGATTTGCCCCAAGAGCTCTCGAAAACCATCTGCAGCAACTGCTGATAGTCAAGAAACAGTAGGTGAAAATGGAAGAGCCTCAAATGCTATTGATGGTGACTTATCAACCTTTTGGCATACGCAATGGTACAACCAAACTGATCCCCTACCACACCACATTGATCTTGATTTAGGCAGTCCCTTGACTATTTCAGGTCTGACATACCTCCCTAGACAAGATGGTAGTGAAAACGGACACATTAAAGACTATGAGATCTATGTTAGTAATGATGGTACTAACTGGGAGAAAAAAATCGAAGGGACTTGGACTTACAGTACTGATAAAAAAACTGTAAATTTTGAGCCTGCCACAGCAACTCACGTGCGCCTGCAAGCTCTTTCTGAAGTCAATGACCAACCCTTTACCTCTGCAGCTGAAATTGAGGTATTGGGTTCGTTCATCATGTATGCAGCAGCTGAGGTTGGTCCAATTAAATCCACTGATGGCGGACTTACATGGAACTATCCCCAAGATGCTAATGTAAACTGGACATCAAATTACCCCAATGGTCCAGAACCGAAACAAATAATTGTGCATCCTGATAACCCCGATATTGCTATCTTTGCCTGCAATAGCGGAATCTGGAGGACAGAAAATGGAGGTCAAAACTGGATACAAGAATTCAACCGCGAAGTCTGGGACATAGAATTTCATCCTACTAACCCTGATATTGTTTATGCAGGTGTTAGTAATGGGAATCCTTGGAATAGTCGCTGGATTGAATTCTATCGTTCTACAGATGGGGGCGCAAACTGGACAAATATAACCAACGGTTATCCTACGCCCGTTGCTAATCATAACCTGGGCAGAATATGTATTGCTGTTACCCCTGCAGCACCAGAGCATGTTTATGTCTTTGCTGGCGGTGGGCAAAATATGGGACAGTCTAATCAGCAAGAAGGAGCAAGGTTTTTTAGATCTACTGATTCAGGGACATCGTTTACTGAAATTGATGTCCCCAATATGATTGACTATGACACCAGTGGAAATGGTACTGGAGGCGGGCAGTATACCTGGGATATGGATCTTGCTGTATCTAACACTGATTCCAACTATCTGCTTGCAGGCGGTATAAATGTTTGGAAGTCTACAGATGGTGGTAATAACTGGAGCTATGTACCGGGCACAGGTGATCCCCAAGGAAGTAATCGGGATCATTGGTATCACAGCGATGTTCAATCTCTAGCTATATATGACAACAAGTCTTGGATAACTAGCGACGGTGGCATTTATCTTTCAACTGATCAATGTGCCAACATTTCTAATAAAAGTTTCGGTATTGTTGCACAGGAGATTTGGGGATTTGACCAAGGTTGGAAGAGCGATATCATGGCAATTGGTATGTACCATGGTCCTATTCAAATCCGTGACGATAGTATCTACGACGGATGGTATGCAAGTACTGGTGCTGATGCCGGTACGGCAATGGTAAATAAAGGTGATGATAAGTATATTTACTGCCATCCTTGGAATGACAACAAAATCACACGATCAGACGATAAAGATACTAAGCCGATAGTTGTGGGTTTAAATGCTAGAATGCCCTCCTATATCTACCCAATTGAAATATTCAACCACAACTATTACAACACCTTCTACACCTTAGATACAAAAGAGTCAACGGTTCAGAAGACCAAAGATAATGCTAAATCCTGGGAACTACTCAAAGATTTCGGCGGTGACAGCGACACTCCTGTCCGTATCACTACAAGTTATTCAAACGCCGATGTTGCTTATGTAATTGTTGAGTTCAATCAGATTTGGAAAACTCGTGATGGCGGCATTAATTGGACACAAGTCACGCCAAACAGCATTGTAACTCAAAACAAGTCTTTTTCTAATTTAACCATTGACGGTGAAGACCCTAATATCGTCTGGGTGAGCATGGGTGGTAAACAGAAAGATGTGAAAGTCATCAAAACTACAGATGGTGGTGCAACCTGGAGTGATTATTCTGGTCCTAACGACAACTTACCTTCCTATGAAATTCATGTAATTACGCATCAGATTGGAACCAATGGAGGTGTTTACATTGGTACGGATGCAGGCCTATGGTATCGAAACAATTCCCTCGATAGGTGGCAAAGATATAGTACTAATCTGCCTCTTGCTACTCGAGTGTACTTTATCCGTCTAAATTACGCCAAAAATAAAATTCGTATTGGTACCCACAGGGGTTTATGGGAATGCGATTTGTATGAAGCTTCAAGAACAATTGCCAACCCAATGGCAGAGGCTAAAGAGCCAAGTATCTTAGCTCCAGTGCAATTTGTAGATCACTCTGTAGCTAGAGAAGGAGCAACCTATCAATGGCAGTTTCCTGGCGGTAATCCCAGTTCGTCAACCGAGGAAAAGCCACAAGTCATCTACCACTCACTTGGAAATTACGACGTAACCTTAACCGTAACTGATGTAGATGGTACTACAGATACAAAAACTGTCACTGACTTCATAACTGTTAGTGTTCCATCTAATTCTCATTTGACGAGAATAAGTCCATCTACAGCAACTGCTGATAGCCAAGAAACAGTAGGTGAAAATGGAAGAACTTCAAATGCTATTGATGGCAATTCATCGACGATTTGGCATACACAATGGTACAACCAAATTGACGCCTTACCGCATTATATTGACCTGGATTTAGATGCAACATACACTGTTGTGGGTTTAACATACCTCCCCAGGCAAGATGGTAGTGAGAACGGACACATTCAAAACTATGAGGTCTATGTTAGTAACGACGGTACTAACTGGGAGAAAAAAGCCGAAGGAACTTGGACTTACAGTAGTGACGAGAAAACTGTTTACTTCCCCACTGTAAGTACTCGCTATGTCCGTTTAAGGGCTACCTCCTCAGTCAACGACAATCAATTTACTTCTGCTGCTGAGCTGCAAGTTATTGTTAGTCCCTCTAAATTAAGACCATCTACAGCAACTGCTGATAGCCAACAATCAATATCTGAGAGCGCCGATAAAGCTATCGATGGCGACTCATCAACAATTTGGCATACACAATGGTACCCACAAATTAGCCCCTTGCCACACCACATTGACCTAGATTTAGGCGAAACCTACACTGTTGTAGGTTTGACATACCTCCCTAGGCAAGACGGTAGTCAGAACGGAAACATTCAAAACTATGAGGTCTATGTTAGTAACGATGGTAACAGCTGGCAGAGACAAGTAGGAGATACTTGGACTGACAGTAGTGACGAAAAAACTGTTCACTTTCCCTCTATAAGTACTCGCTATGTCCGTTTAAGGGCTACCTCTGAAGTCAACGGCAATCAATTTACTTCTGCTGCTGAGATCAATGTACTCGTTTTAGGTCAATAATTCTAGCAGTGGTTTCAGAGCTTTAATCTTCGCTTAACCTCAGATTTTAAAGCTTTTCAATTCTCAACATCAAATAGTATCCTGGCGCGGCAACAAATTAAAGATCCGCGCCATTAATTTTGATAGTTCATACTTCATTGCCATGAACAATGAGCAATAAACTATCAATAGCAAAGAAGCACAATACTAAACTAAAATCAATTATCCTATATGCGATCGCTCATCAACTTTGTCTGCATTACCCTTGCCGACTTCATTGTCCGAGCTGCCTATCAGATGGGAAAAACACCACTCCTACCTATCTTTGCTTCCACACTGGGAGCCACCGATGCCTTCCTTGGTTCAATTGTCTCTGTATCTACTCTCACCGGAATGCTCCTCAAACCATCTATTGGTATCCTTAGTGATCGTTGGGGAAGGCGCTGGTGGTTAATTATCGGCACGATATTTTTCGTGACCATGCCCTTTTTTTATCACTTTATACACACACCCGAACAACTTTTCATCATTCGTTTAGTGCATGGTTTAGCCACAGCTATTTATGGGCCAGTTACTGTCGCCTACGTTGCTGAACAAAAGCAAAATCAACGTGCTCAACGTCTCGGTTGGTTTGGCATTGCTCGCAGTGGAGGATATATCGTCGGACCAGCACTGGCAGGTGGGTTACTCTTAGTGATGGAACCGATTGATGTCTTCACTATTATCGGTTTGCTCAGTAGTCTAGCTTTTATCCCTATCTTTTTACTAACAGAATCCCACCATTCTCTTGGCACTGTAAAAAATGTATCTATGCGCCGACAAATCATCGAATCCTTAAAAAGTGGCAGTCGTACTCCTGCCGTTTGGTTATCGGGAGGTTTAGAATTTATAGTCTATATTGCTCTCTATGCTGTCAAAGCCTTTCTACCTATATATAGTCTCTCAATTGGACTGAATGTAGCACTGATTGGAACTTTTTTCGCCCTACAAGAGGTAAGTAATGTCTTATTTAAACCCTTGGGTGGACGCTTAGGAGACCAATACGGCTATATCAAAATTATCGTTATTGGCATGGTTACTATCGGCTGTACATTGCCTCTAATTACATTAACATCTAAGCCAACAAGTTTATTATTTTTAGCAGTCTTAATTGGTGCTGCACAGGCACTGATTTTTCCATCAACCATAGCGCTTGTCTCAACTCAAATCAACGAACATTATCTGGGTGCAGGTATTGGGTTAGTTGGCACCCTCAAAAACAGTGGTAAGGTAGTTGGACCAGTCCTTGGAGGGATTTTGGTGGGTTGGTTGAATTTTACAATGATGTTTAACTTGATCGGAATCCTGTTAATTGTTGGTGGGTTAGCGGTTTATAGATTAAGATATCTCCAAAGACTATCAATCTAGGTCTGTGACTGCTTTGGCAAGATTGCTTGCATCTTACTGCCTAAGTAAACTCCAAGTGAGGCAATGATTCAGACGTTGGTGGTTTCTTAAAGTTAAGCTGTTCGTCATTTAAAACTTATTGTCAATAATTGCGCAACCATTGTAGTTCGACGATCATCTTGAACGCTACTGATCGCCAATTTAAATAAATAGGTGACAGCTTATCCAGTGACAATACCTAGGTGTTTTTACGGGATATTCTTGATCTGCTAGCAGCTCCTGAAATGCTTCAGCAAATCTGCTTTCAATTTCCTGTATTATTGCTATTTTTCTAAGGTCGAACTCAGATTATTAAGTAATATTATAAGTCCCAATTTTTTTTTGCTCAAAGGGTTGTCTTAATAAACCTAACTTGGTATCTTAAGACTGTTGCAACCGCAGCCCAGAAAAAAGCCAGCCTGAGGAATTTGAAGACTCGCAGGCTGGCTCTGGCTCCACTTTAGTCAAAAGGAGACAATTCAATTATGTCCTATCGAGACAGACTTAGGCCATGGGCTATTGCCCGTTTATTGCACAACAAGCTGCAATGGTCAATTATTGATCGCTATCGCACCAAATCAGACGCCGAGGGACATCTCAGCTGGTGGCGTGAGCATGTCCCCGATGCCAAGTTTGAAGTGATCTGGGATTTACCGACCAAGGATAAGTAATGAGTAATAAGTAATAAGTAATAAGTGACAACAAGAACATTTATTGCTTGTCCTTCGTTCATAGTACGCGCTTCGCGCATGCTGCGCAAACATTGTTGATTGTTCATTGGGTTTGTATTCCACAACTGCCCTTATACCAACCCAATGAGCAATGAACCATGAGCAATGAACCATGAACCATGAACTATGACTACTCTATTTAATCGCCTCCAACCTGCTCAAAAATTCCGCATCAGCATTCGTGATTTGGCGAAATTGCTGAAGATTCCCCAGCACCTGATTGTGCGTATTGAATGCTGGACCTATGTAGTCTTTGTACATCGCCGTGATGTGGGCGGACAATTCATTAGTTATCGGAAGTTAGAACAGTGGAAAAATGCTGTTGCTTGTCAGATTCAGAAATGTTCAACTGTGCCGCAATTGCAGAAGTTGTGGCGGGAAATCCTGGTAGACTATCGTAAGTATAAAAAGCAGTATGAAAAAAGCGACCGCCCATTTTTTCGCAAAATCAGGCTCCAACGCTGGGACACTCTTAGGCAAGAATTGAGGCGAAGACGCTCATAAACAGGGAGTTGAATCTAGTCTTAATGGGCTTTTAGATAGAGTACTTTGAGGTAATTGCGGAGGAACTGAAAAATTGAATATGTCACATTGTGAAGCATCGATAAAATCGAAAAACCACTTAGGAGAATTACTTGCTAATTGAATCAATCATACCAAACCAGTCTATGAGTTCCGATTACTTTATTGCTATCATCAATCTCTACATAGTAACCAATCCAAGCAAAATCCCACCAATCAGAACCTCCATTTTTACCGTAATCTAGATCTAGCCTTGGATATCTGGGTTGGCCTAACAGAGCAATAACTTCATTTCTATCCATTCCTGGCTTGATACTGAAAAACTTGTCTTCAGAAAATTCTGGAGGGAGAACAGTATCAATTATTGGATTAGGTCGATAGTAGCATTGAAAACCGCCCAAAAAAATATTACCTACAGAAGCACAATCACCAGACTGCCAGAACATGCGAAAGTTAACCGTCAGCAAATAAAGTAGTACTACCAGGCAGAGCAAACCATACACCCAATAGTTGATTCTCTTCCATATTTGAGAAATAAACCAAGTGGCTAAACCCAAGAATAAAGCTCCGAAGAGTCCCCCAACAAATATCGGAGTTGAACCAAGTGTTAGGGCAAAAGGCAACAGGCTACCCCAAAAGAATCCCACTATTGTAAATCGCCCAATCATAACCAATCGTATTTCAGTCCAGTCAGAGTTTCTGAATATACTTAAAATCAACCAACTAGCTAAACCCAAGATGAAAGCATGTAAGATTCCACTAAAAAACGCTTGAATTGTGGCAAAGGAAAACCGCAAACTATAACAGAAACCCATGAGTGCAAATATTCCAGTCATAATCAGTCGCTCGGTTGCATTCATAAGCCATTCCACATTCAATTTGCTATAACTGCATTACCTTGATGCTAAATTTTTCTGGGTAAATTAAAATTTAGCAGCCTTCGACTTATAAAATACTTTATTTGTCAAGAGCAGATTTTTGCCCTTTACACTGCTTAACAAAAAATCCGTCCCTCGAAGGTAGTGAAAACTCAGATAATGCCCTGTGTAATTAGCTCAAATTACACGATAAATCAATAGTTTGAGATGATATTAGTGTTTTTTGACACACAAAAAGACCATCATACATCTATATAGATTTTCTCATTGTCAACTAGACCTGTCAATTCTCACAGTAAATGAGAATATTCTCAATAATCGCCATAATGTGAAGTTATGATACAAATGATTGATTGTGAATTAAAAACTGATTGTAAAAAATAATTGTTTTTACTTATCATCGCCGTCACCTATGGGAAAAGCGTTGTTATCGCAGTGAGTCTGATAGGAGATTCTTAACAAGAAACTGTCTTGGCAAGATTCTTTGAAGCTTACTGTCAACCCAATGAGGCTGGTGTCGTGTCTGTAGATTTGTTCATTCGTAAACAAACTCACTTTGTGTTGTGGCGTCCTGGAGTTACACAGCCAAAACCAATTCTTTACATTGGTATTATTAACTCTCAAAAATCACAATGCCAACCGGAAAACTTCCGAGAAATCGAACTGAAACCCTCAGCACAGTTTCCTGAATTATGGGAAGTAGCAGCCAAGGATTGTCACCTCAAAAATGGGCAAGTCTATTTTTACTGGTTCAAGGTTGGCGATACTAATGTCTATGAAAGCGATTACCCAAGGGGTAGCGCCAAAGGCGATCGCCAAATTATATACTGTAGTGATCCTACCGCTTGGACAGTGGATCGTCGTTTTGCAGTCGATCCTAACTCCCAAACACCAGTAAAGTTCAATTGTGAACTAGATACTAAACACCACCCCGCTAGCGTTGTACTCTATAAAAATGGTCAACTTCTTCCCTGTGATCCAGAGGGGCAAATTGCTAATTGGGAAGGAGACGCACCCATCAAGACACTACCAACTAATAATCAATTAGTGATTTACGAATTGCCAACTCGTTGGACTCGGATTGGTGCCCAGGGAAAGAAAGAAGTTGGCATTGGCTCCTTTCGTGATGTCCTATCTTTGTTAAATCCAGAGACAATTACCTCCAATTTTCAGAAAATCGAAGCTTTAATACAAAAGCGTGCTTATTTGTTGGAATTAGGGGTCAATGCCTTAGAATTACTGCCCCCAGCTGATAGCGAAGATAATTTGCATTGGGGCTATGGCACAGCTAACTATTTTGCAGCTGATTTCCACTTGGGACGTCAAGATCAACAGTCAGTACCTAAGGCATCCACTGACTTAATTGAGTTAATTAAAACTTGTCATCAGCAGGGATTGCGTTTTTTTTACGACGCTGTAATGGCATTTTCCCGCAATGCCCCTTACCGCTATATTAATTTTCTAGATTTTCACGTGCACTGGAATAGTGGAGATCCAGAACAAGGAAATCGAGAAGCTTTTGGAGGAGATTTATTTAAATACAATTACTGGGTAGAAGGTTATGAACCAATTACAGGGAAAAAGTCGTGGCTTGTTCCTGCCCGCGAGTACATGAAAGCCCACATTGCCCATTGGATTAACTATTATCGGGTTGATGGTTTACGTCTTGATAGTGTTAATAATATTGACAACGAAGAATTTGTAAGGGAATTCAAGGACTATGCTCGTTCACTTTGGCAACAAAGGGGCGGTACAAATGACCATTTTCTTGTAGCTGGGGAGGAACTGAGTGTACCACTTTCCCTTGTGCATCAACAATGCCTTGATTGCCTGTGGAATGAAAAATTCAAGCATATTCTACGGCAGGTTATTTTAGGGAGAAATACTGATGACGAATCCTCTTTTGTAGAAAGTGTCCGCAAACTAATTGACTGTCGTTTATTAGGCTTCACAGATGGAACTCAAGCAGTTAATTATATAACTTCCCACGATGTCGAAGGCGATGGAAACGAACGCCTCTACAACTATCTTGACAACCAGGGAATAGTTGAAAAAGAAAAGTATATTAAATTAGCATTTGTCTGCCTACTTACAGCTGTAGGTATTCCGATGATTTTAGCAGGTGAAGAATTCGCAGATGAACATGACCTTTCACCAGCAGAAGTTAAAGATAAACAAGTTGATCCTGTAAACTATGAACGCTTGCGAGAATCTTGGCGTCAAGATATCTTCAACTATGTGGCGAGATTAGTTCGCTGGCGTACAAAAGCCCAAGCTTTGGCAGTTAATGACACCGATTTTATTCATGTTGATTTGAATCAAGGGAAACGGGTTATTGTCTGGAAGCGAGGTTATGGAGAGCAAATAGTAGTTGTAGTAGCCAACTTTTCTGATTACTGCTCTTCTCCCACAGGGGAATATATTATTCCTAATTGGCCAAGCGTTGGCACCGATAAACAATGGTGGGAAGTGACGCAAGATCGAGCTGTTGTTAATTACCAAGCCGGAAAAGAAGCAATTTTTCCTTGGGAAGCAAAGGTATACGCTTTAGTGTGAAACTTCCCTTGACCCTTCTAGACAACAGATTAACTTAGTTGCTCCTGATAAGTAGTCGCACCAAAGTAAACGGCACTTTATAACTTTATATATGTTTATAGCAGTCGCCACAGCTATTAAGCTGTTACGCATTTAAATCATATATATATTTTGATACTAGTTAATAGCCCCAACTCTTGTTCCTTGGAGCCTACTACCTCCTGCCTTGCTGTTGTGAATTTTTAATGTACAACAGCTGAGGATACTTCCTTGTTCCTTGTTCCCTATTCCCTGTTAATCAAAAGAGGATGTCCTAACTGACATGTCCATTGCGATATTACTGAGTTATTCTCCGGAATTAAATTAGATTGAAATTGAGTGGCAAAGACTAAAGAAGACGAATATCAATTAGTCTAAGCCTTTATGGAAATCATTAGACAAAGACACAGGATTTTCACGAATGCCTCGTATAATCTTCTATATTGATCAGCTTCTATATTGTAATCATGCAAAATATATTATTTTATCTAACTAATGTGTATTCGTAAGTTCAGAAGATGGGTTAAATCCTTTAAGCAACAGAAACGTAAACGAAAAAAAATTACTATGTCTGAACATCAATCACAGCCAACACGACGCCACCTACCTCTGATTTTGATTGGTGGTTTTGGTAATTTCAGCACAGATGACGAAAAAAAAAGCACCTATCTAGGATTTAACATTGGCAGCGCCTACCATCACAAAAAAGGGGAAAACCATATTTATGAGGGTATGATCCTGCGTTTCCTGAAATCGGACTGGCAATACCAAGATGCTACCAACGTCGTATTCTACCGTGGCAAAGAGATTGAAAGTGAGCCGATTATTCCGAGGAAAATCAAGTACATAGAGGAAATGAGTTTACAGGGAGAGGCTCTTCCCTATCAACTCCAGAGGCTAAAGGATCAAGGTATTGTTGAAAAATTTCAAAACCTGCAAGCAAACGGATTATTTTCTGGAAATCGTGTTATTGTTGACCCAACAATGGCGCTGAAGTTTTTGGAGTCAACAGAAGAACCCTATCGCTCTGTTTGGGTGTTTCGCTATTATGATCTCGATAAGCGTAATTTTGAAAGTTACGGTAATGCTCTGGTGCGGCTAATCGACTGCATTAGGGAAGTGGCAGCAGACGAACAAGGTGTCAAGCCCAAAGTCAACATCATTGCTTATTCTATGGGTGGGCTGGTGATTCGTCAGGCGATACAAGAAACCTATCCCCAGAGCAATCTCCACGCTGAGGACTACATTAACAAGGTTGTTACCCTAGGTACTCCACACCGAGGCATTACCTTCCAACTTTTGCAGGATTGGCTAGGCACTGAAGCAGAAAAAGACCTAGAGCGAATGAATCCTCAAAATCAAGATGATATAGAAAACCCCAATTCATTCTGGAATTTCAAAGATTACTTCCCCCTAGAGCGCCTGTTAACAGTAGTTGGCACTAACTACCGACCTTACCATAATTGGTCTGGCACTTGGCTCAACCGCCTCTTTTCTGAAGCCAATGAGTATGGACTCAATTACAATCGCAGTGATGGGCTAGTTAAGCAATTTGCTGCTCAAATTCCTGGAGCACCGCGAACCTTTGTTCACAAGTGTCATGGAGGCTTCGACTCCCTAATCACCTCCCGCGAATCCTTTGAAGTAGCAACACGCTTTTTGTTTGGCAATGTGCGTGTGCGCTTGCGCATGATTAAAGCTCAAATTAGCCGTGGTAAAGATTTATTTGGCAAGAGTGAATTCTTCTTAGGGGTTTCCATTAAGCCGCGCGGAGTGGATTTTGAGCTTTTCCACCAGAGTAAGGATGCAGAAAACTGCTATGGTCCTTTTAGTGAGGAGAATTTGAGTGATGAAAATCTTGCCTTTCCTTGGGCAGACGACAACAAATTGATTTGGGAGGGCTATCTTGATACCATTCCGATTTGGGAAGACGAGAGCATTCAACCTAAGGATCTGGTAATACGACTCGACGTTTATGTCGGTGAAAGGGATCTCTTGGGTATTGGTTTCTCAGATAATTTGATTTTTCGTGAACAGTACTACATTCGTGCCTTGCTAACCACCACCACCCCAGAATTGTATCTCCACAAACATGAGCTGTTTTCACTGCCAGATTTTCAACCAGAGCCGCAAGAAATGATGAGAATGGTTGAGAATGGCTGGCACTTTGATGTACTAGGAACTGGCTTTAAGGGTAGATTCTGTATTGAAATTGATAGAATTCCTGAACAAGGACAGCCAGAACCACTAATATAACCTAACTTTAAGTAATAAGTAATAAGTAATATAGTGCTGCGCGCAGGGAACAGGGGATGAAAAAACTGATCAGATCACGATTTTCGCAATTCTTCGTCCCTTGAATTTGTTAGCACCTGAGCGCGCATGGCTATAAGTTATAAGTAATGAGTTTTATTGTTATCACTTGTTGCTTTTCGGTTTTAGTTTGTCTGGTAATTTTTGCTAAAATTTACACAATTTATTACCGTTTTAGGGACTTTGCTGCTGTGCAACTGCTTTGAGTTTAAGATAAAAGCCAGAGGAGTCTGGCGGTGGGCTAAATTGATCAATTGGCTGTTTGCTGATTTGACAGCGAGACCAATTGGCATTGTAAGTAAAACTGGGACTACTTTCTGGCAATGATTCTGGTAGTTGTGGCTTCAACTGAGGTGAATTCTGGGCTAATTCTTGCGAGTCTATTACCTCAGCAGTGGGAATTTCCTCGATAGCTGTTGGTATTTCCTCCTCTATCTTTGCCTTAAGGCTATCCTCCCCATCAGTAATCTGATTACAACAGGGAGCCTCTGGCGGCAGATTGTATTGCTGAGTCAAATCAGCAGTTATAGCTTCTTGCCACTGAGTTAAACTTTGGGGAAGCTTGCGAGAAATCAACCGCTCAAACTCGTGGTTAAAGCGATAAATTGGCTGTCCGCGTCTTGCCCAAACAGCCAAGATTTGCTCGACAGAGACTGCTTTGTAACGTCCCTGATAAAGAGCCTCAATTACTCCCAAACGCAACCAGTTAGCCTGATATTTATCAAGCCATAAATTGACTAACTCTTGGGCACTATAGCCCCTCAGCTCAAACCCATAATGACTGAGTAATGCTGCTGCATAGGCAACTGCTGAGTCTGCGCTTGTCTGGCTCATCTCAACTCAACTATGTGTCCTCGAAACAATATAAGCTGAGTCGATCGCACTCACATGCCCCTTGTTCACTAATGCCTGATACACAAAAGCTGTTGCTTCAGCCCGGGTAGCCTCTTTTATAGGTTGCAGAAGCTTGGTTTCTGGGTAACTAACAATTAGACCGGCAACGGTAGCAGCAGCAACTGCTGCTTGAGCATACTTGGGAATCCTATCGCGATCCTCATATCTTGTCAAGACTTCTTGGGCGGTGAGACCAAGCTTCTCTACTCTGGGTAAAGACAGCCCACTAACTAAAGAGGTAATTAAATTAATTCGCCGCAACCGTTGCTGAGGGCGAAAGGTTTGATCAGGGAATCCAGAGAGAAAGCCACCACGGTAAGCCTGAGAGATGACAGCCCAAGCCCAGAAATTAGAGGGTACATCAATAAACTGCTTGGCAGGGCGTCTGGCGTTGGGGTTAAATACTTTCACTATCAGGGCAGCATACTGCGCCCGATTCATGGGGGTATCAGGCTTAAAACTGCCATCAGTAAAGCCACTGACTAGTTCCTGACTACTCAAGCGAGCCACAAAATCAGCTGCCCAATGTTGCTGAATATCGCTAAAGGAGGGAAGATCAGGGTCAGGTTTGACAATGTAGGCAGAGGCAATTGCTTCTGCTTTCTCGGTAGCTACCAAGGCCTGGTAAATCAAAGTGGCTATTTCAGCACGGGTAATGGGCAGCATGGGGTTGAGCTGATTAACTTGGGGATAATTCACCACCAGTTCTTTTTGTGTAGCTGTTGCCAAGGCTTCTGTGGCGTAGCTGGGAATTTGGGCGCGATCGCTATAGAATCGCAGTAGGTTAGGATTACCTCCGTTTAGCCCCAAACCGCTTACTAGGGAAATCAGCGCCTGCAACCGCGTCAGATTTTGCTGGGGACGAAAGGTACGATCTGGGAATCCGGAAATAAAGCCCATGCTAGCAGCTGTGCGAATTGCCTCTGCTGCCCAAAAGCCACCAGGGACATCAGTAAATATCCCAGCTCCTGTACCCACCTGTCGAGGCAAGTCAAAGCTCTTGGCGATTATTGCTGCATACTGTGCCCTATTGAGCTTATCCTCTGGTCGAAAAGTACCGTCGGGAAAGCCACGAATTAAACCCTTTTGAACCAATTTCTGCACAAATGCTTCTGCCCAATGACCGCCAAGATCGCTAAACTGGTTAGGACCAATCAAGGTTGTTGGGACTTGAGAGTAGGGGAAAGTGACTGTACCAGAAACCCTAGCGGGATTGAGTTGATTTCCCACTGAAACCAAGGGTGTTCCCGAGTCATTTCTTAAATCAATTTGACGGTTACCACGCACGATGTTGCCGGCTGGATCTTGGCTATTGCCCAAATCAGGTTTAGCATCATCACTGACAATGATACCAACAGTTGTATTTTTTTCAATTAGATTACGACGTAGAACTGCTCTGGCTTGCCGGGAAAGGGAAATACCAGCACTATTACCCACAAGCTTATTGTCTGTGATCAAGGGAGCAGCCCCATCAGTAATAGCAATGCCATAACTAGTGGTTTGACAAAGATTGCGTCGCACTTCTCCTTTGGCATTGCGCACTAGAAAAATACCAGTGCCGCCATAGTCTTTACCGATAAATACGTTATCAAGAATCATCGGTTTACCAGTGCCAGTGACAAAAATCCCCTCGCGAGTGCAGTGAGTGAAGGTGTTATTAGCGATGATTGGTTGAGCTGATTCGATCCAAACACCTGTACCGTTGGTTGCCTGATTGCTGAGAGTGACGCCCCGCAACTGGGCATAGGAATTAAGCCTGAGGGTAATATTTTGCTCGCCAAAACTGGGGCTGGTGTAGGTTCCACTGCCAACAATAATAATTTCTTTGCCCTTATTGGCTTCTTGACCAACTACAATTACCCCTGAGGGAATAAGCAGAGGAAATCTTTCTCCACCCGTAGCCCGGTAAGTTCCTGCTGCTAAATGAATTGTGGTTGGGGCAGTTACACTCTGGAGTGCTTTAGTTAGAGTTTTAAGTGGGGAACTGGAATGACCACTACTAGAGTCATTACCAGTGGTGGGGTTAACGTAAAGAGTGGTTTGCACCATAATTTACTCTTAGTGAAGTTGTGTAAGCTGTTACCTATTAAGAGTGTGTATTCAATTAAGAGGGGGAGAAGATAACAGAGTGTGGGAAGAGAAGGGGAAATAAGTGTATACAAAAATCCTCCTACACTCCCCACACTTCCCCATCTCTGTTGGGAGAGGGAAGAAGGCTTGAATAATTTTCATGCAATCAGAAAATATAAACCTTAAGTAGCACATTAGCTTAACCAAAATCGAGGCGACTGGATTATTGCCTTAATCTTGCTGAACAATTAGCTAATTTTTCAGGTTAAATCAGCAAGCACAAAATATTAAAATCTTGACACAAGTCCTAGTGATCTGAAAAATTGTTGAATAGGTTGTCTTAGCTGAGGGGTTGTGATCTTTTTACCATTGGCTTTTAGTGATTTTTGATTAGACATAAGCTAAAGATTGCGGTAGGCTAATTAGTCTAGAGTTAGGCAAGGTTATTGGAGGCAAATGTTAGAACAGTATGAATTCTATTGACAACACTGACAATCATGATTGAAGTTGAGCATCTCAGCAAAATCTACGGCTCCACTCCCGCGATTCAAGATGTCACCTTCAAGGTTGAAGCAGGGGAAATCTTGGGATTTTTAGGTCCCAATGGTGCTGGGAAAACCACAACCATGAGGATTCTAGCAGGATATTTACCAGCAACTAGTGGTACTGCCCGTATTGCTGATTACGATGTTCATGAACATTCGATGGCGGCAAGAGGGCGCATTGGCTACTTACCGGAAACACCACCACTCTATCCAGAAATGAGTGTGGAAGGGTTTTTGCACTTCGTAGCACGTATCAAAGGCGTCAGTGCTGGCGATCGTACCTCTAAAGTCAAATCGGCAATGGAGAGATGCAACCTAATCGAAAAGCGCAAAGCCCTAATCCGCAAACTTTCCAAAGGCTTCCGGCAGAGAGTAGGTATTGCTCAGGCGATCGTTCATGAACCACCAGCAATTATTTTAGACGAACCGACAGTAGGACTTGACCCCAGGCAAATCATTGAGGTCCGCAACTTGATCAAAAGCTTAGCGGGTGATCATACAATTATCCTCTCAACCCATATTCTGCCTGAGGTAAGTATGACTTGTAACCGCGTGGCAATTATCAACCAGGGGCGAATTGTTGCAACCAATAGCCCTGAAAGTTTGATGGCTCAATTGACAGGAGGTTCTGGTTACGAACTTGAGGTAGACGGTGATGCTGGAGAATTACAAAAACTCCTACAGGTTGTACCTGGAGTCTGTCTAGTGGAAGTTGTTGCCGAGCCTGATTTAGCAGTTGATCACTCCTTAATTCGCATTGTCTGTGCCCCTGGCGCAGAGCCGGGACGTGATCTTGCTGCTGTCACAGTTGGTGCTGGTTTGGGGTTACACGAAATGCGGCGCACTCGTGCCAGCCTCGAAGAAGTTTTTTTGGAACTGACGACTTCAGAACAACCAGTTGCTCAGGCACAGCAGGATTTGGAGGGTTCTGAACTCAAGGTAGAGAGAAATTTCTCCTCTAGCCAATTAGTGGCATCTTCTCAAGAGGTGGAGGAATAAATTTGAAAAGTTTCTCCCCAGCTTCTAACTTGTAAACATGAACAATTATCAGTTTTCAAAACTCAGAAAAAAGACAATAGGAAATAGACAGCAGTGGCTATTACCTTTTTCCGGCAATGATGGGTGGGATTCACTCAACGACAATTTAGAGACCTTGGGAAAGGGTAGGGTAAAATCTCTCTTCCTTGTTCCCTGTTTCCTATTCCCCTTGATTAAAATTGGTAATTGATTTAGAGGGCATTTATCAATGGGAGTAGTTATTAGCAACATCTCGGCGATTTTTCGCAAGGAATTACAGAGCTATTTTGCCTCACCACTAGCTTATGTGGTTTCTGGCGTCTTCTGGCTGATATCTGGTCTATTTTTTGTGGTTATTCTTCTTGACCCCACAGAGGGCTTAATTCACTATGCTGCACAACTAGACCAACTGGGGGAACAGGCACCGCCATTAGATGTCGCCTACGAGTTTTTGCGTGCTTTCTTAGGAGTCATTGGTCAATTGGTAATGTTTGTGTTGCCGATTCTCTCCATGGGGCTTTATGCTGAAGAACGTAAGCGCGGAACCTTGGAGTTATTAGCTACTTCGCCAGTAACTAATTGGTCTGTGGCAGTGGGTAAATTGCTAGGTGTTCTCGCATTTTTTACATTTATGATACTACCCTTATTCATCTATGAATTGGTGGCTTTCAGCGCAGCTAATCCCCCCGTGCAAATAGGTGTACCCCTCCTTGCTCACGCCGGATTAATTTTACTGGCAGCCTCAATTCTTGCTTTGGGGATGTTTGTATCATCTCTTACTGACAGCTCGATCTTAGCATCAATCTTGACTTTTGCCCTAGTTTTGTTCCTCTGGATCATTGATTTGATCGCAGATAACATGGGAGGAATTATCGGAGAAGCCCTAGGTCATTTATCATTGTTAGAACACTACAATAATTTGCTAAATGGTGCTTTAGATACTAGCAGTATAATTTTATTTGTCAGTTATATTATTTTAGGCATATTTATGACTGCTCAGTCTATTGACTCTTGGCGTTTCGGAAGTTCTTAATCTTAATTACCGACTTCTGCCAAAAGTTTAATCTCTAAATTCTAAATCCCCAAGCTCTCACCAAACATGCAGACCATCAAAAGTCAAAAGTATTGGAAACACCTGTTTTGGCTCGGTCCCATCCTTAGCATTATGGGTGTTACCGCCGGGGTTGTATCCGGCAAATGGTTGCCAGTACCTTTGGGATTACTAATTGCTGGAATTGTAATTATAGTATTGTGGCTACTATTTTTAGGCACCTTAATACCAGAATTTTGGGGACGCCGCTCTACTCAAACAGGGGCAAATGCCATCATTGCCACTCTCTCGATTTTGGTGATTTTGGGGCTGATTAACTTTTTAGGAGTTCGTTATGGACAGCGAATAGATTTGACAGAAAATCAGCTTTTAACCCTCTCACCTCTATCACAAAAAGTGGTGCAAAATTTGCAGCAAGCGGTGAAAGTATGGATATTTGACCCTATCCCTAACTCAGAAGACCGAGAATTGCTGGAAAATTACCGCCGCTATGGATCTAAGTTAGAATTTGAGTTTGTTGACCCCCAGCAACAGCCTACACTTGCCCAAAAGTTTAATGTTCAAGACTTAGGAGAAGTTTACCTAGAATATGGAGCTGATCGACAATTCTTGCAAAGGGTAAGTGAACAAGAGCCTCTGTTAGAAGCCAAGTTAACTAATGGTATTGCCAGATTGACTAGCGATCGCTATGATAAAGTTTACTTCCTCCAAGGTCACGGAGAACTGCCCCTAGAGCAAGTTGAAGGTGGACTCTCGCAAGCAGTCAATATCTTAGAAGAGAGAAACTTTACAGCCTTACCACTCAATCTTGCCCAAAGCCCTCAAGTCCCTGAAGATGCCTCCCTGGTGGTGGTTGCTGGGCCAAAAAGGGCGCTATTTGAGCAAGAAGTTAAAGCATTGAGTGAATATCTTTCTAAGAATGGTTCTTTGCTGTTGATGATCGATCCTGATACAAATCCTGGATTTGATAGTTTACTAGCAGATTGGGGTGTTGAACTTGATAGTCGCTTAGCAATTGATGCCTCCCGTTTAAGGAGTACCTCTAACCTTGGCCCAGCAACACCTTTAGTAACTAATTACGGCAACCATCCCATTACCCAAGATTTTACTGGGGGATTGTCCTTCTTCCCACTAGCACGACCTTTGGATACAAAATCAATAGAAGGTATTGAGGAAACTGCCCTACTAATTACTTCTGAGGATACTTGGGCAGAAAGCAATCCCGAAGAACAACCGCTAGAGTTTGACTCCCAACAGGATCGCCCTGGACCATTAATGCTTGGTGTTGCTTTAAGCCGCAAAGCTAAATCTTCCTCAACCTCATCCAAATCAGAAACTGAAGCTCTTAAAACTCCTGAGGCTTCACCCACTCCCTCTACTAAAGAGCAACCAAAAGCATCACCAAAACCCAAAAATAAGCCCAAAGCAGATGAAAGTAAATCTGAATCTCGATTAGTTGTGTTTGGAGACTCAAATTTTGCGATTGACGGTTTGTTTGGGCAACAACTCAATGGCGATATTTTTCTCAACTCCATCAGCTGGTTAAGCAAGCAAGATGATCAAATCCTTTCTATCCGCCCTAAACAACAGAAAAATCGCCGTATTAACCTGACGCCGGAGCAAAAATTAGCTCTCAGCTGGAGTGCTTTGCTCATGCCGTTACTGGGGTTTATAACAGCAGGGGGAATTTGGTGGCTACGCCGGTAAGGCATTCCCATCGAGATTACCGCAAGGGTACTGCGACCATAACCCTTAGGATTACAGCCCTCCGGGCATCCTACGGCAGGTCGTAGGGGAATAGCGGTCAGGATCTGGCGGTATACTAAAAATTATGATGCTCACTTACGAGTACCGACTCAAGCGTGCGACTCGTTCCTTCCAAAAGTTCAAGCCTAACAACTAGGACGTAGGAAGGGCAAGGCTACCAAGCCTTGATAACTCAATAACCGTGATGGTGAAAGTCCATCCCTCTCGATGTGGGAGTGACAG
>JAAHHJ010000033.1 GCA_010692425.1 Symploca sp. SIO3C6
TAAATGCCGCGCTTAACTTAGCAAGTGTGCCAATTGGTAAGTTAAAGCCATTAGAACCCTAGGCTATAGGGGGTTTGCCTGTGGACAAGTAGGAGCCGACTCCCTTGGTTGAAACAGGAAGAAAACAGCTTACATGCTAAGGTTTATACACCTTTTAGCAGGTTTGAGTAGGTTTTTCGTAGCAGGATAATCTTTATATTGTATGTTGTGTTTTTCTCGTGAATTGGATAATTTATTGCTTGGAGTTCCCTAAAAGAATTTCGCAAGCAAGGTATTAGATACGAGGTGCTAGGCTCAGAAGATGGGAAGTGAACTCCTGACTCATGACTCCTGTTCAATGAGCAATTATCAATATCAAGTCGGTGGTCGTTTGCCTATTAATGCACCTAGCTATGTCGTGCGCCAAGCAGACGAACAACTCTATCAAGCCTTGAAAGCTGGGGAGTTTTGCTATGTACTCAACTCCCGTCAGATGGGCAAGTCCAGCTTACAGGTGCGAGTTTGCCAAAAATTGCTCAATGAAGGTATTGCTTGTGGAGCCGTTGACCTCTCTAGCATTGGTAGTTATGAGACCACACCACAGCAGTGGTATGCCGACATCCTTCGCTGCCTAGTGCGCTCTTTTCGACTTCAGCACAAGTTCCATTTAGGCAATTGGTTACAACAAAATCAATATCTCTCGCCAGTTTCCCGCTTGGGTGAGTTCCTAGAGCAAGTACTTCCAGAATTTATTGCTCAACCGATCGTGATTTTTATCGATGAAATCGATAGTATCCTGCGCCTACGGTTTAATAACGATGACTTTTTTGCTCTGATTAGAACTTGTCATCAATCTGGGCATTTGACCTTTGCCCTGTTGGGAGTGGCAACCCCCTCAGATTTGATTGGCAATAAAACTATGACCCCATTTAATATTGGTCAGGCAATTGAACTCAAAGGTTTTACTCGAAAAGAAGCCATGCCCTTAATAGCAGGATTAGAGGGCAAGGTTAAACATCCACAGCAAGTGATGGAACAGGTATTGAGTTGGAGTGGGGGACAACCATTTCTGACTCAAAAATTATGCCAGTTGATTGTCAATGAAGTAGAGTGGGGCAGATGGGAGGATTGGGAATCTTGTACTTCCAGAATCAGGCAGATTGTACACCAACAGATTATCGACCATTGGGTAGCCCGAGATGAACCCCCCCATTTAAGGACGATACGTGACCGTATTCTTAAAGATGAGCAACATGCAGGGCGATTACTAGGAAAATATCAGATGCTGCTGCAAGGGCAGGAAGTGAAAGTAGATGACTCTGCTTCCCAAATGGAATTGCTGTTGAGCGGGTTGGTGGTAAGGGAAAAGGGAAAACTGAAGGTTCATAACCGCATTTATCAGGAGGTGTTCAACCTTTCATGGGTGGAAATGCAATTAAGTTATTTGCGCCCCTACTCGCAGTTGCTGGAGGGTTGGGTAGCCTCGCAGCAGGGTGACGAATCGCGACTGTTGCGGGGGCAAGCCTTGAAGGAGGCGCAAGAGTGGGCATCGGGCAAAAGCTTGAGCAACATTGATTATCAGTTTTTGGCTGCTAGTCAACAGTTAGACCGACAAGAAGTTCAACAGGCTTTGGAGGCAGCCACAGAAGCATCTAAGATCCTAGCTCAGGCAAATCAGACCTTGAAGGAGGCGCAACGGCAAGCCAAGCAGGTAATTCGCGGAGGACTTGCTTTTACCGTATTTGTGGCAGTTGGCTTATTGGGATTAGCAGGCTCTCTATCATTGCAAGCTTTTGAAGACAAACACCAGGTTCTCATGAGCGAAATCAAGACTCTGAGCATCTCTTCGGAAGCACATTTGAAAGCAAATTACCAATTGGATGCCCTGTTGGAAGCTCTTAAAGCTGCAATCAAACTCCAAAATAAACATCAAAGCTTTCGCTTTCAACTGTCATTCTTTAAAAAAAGTTTATTAGCCGATATCGAGATTCACGAGCAGGCGGAAATCGCACTGCGGCAGGCAGTTTACTGGGTTAGAGAGGTAAACCGCTTGCAGGCACATACTCATGCAGTCAGGAGTATCAGTTTTAGCCCCGATGGTAAGCTTATTGCCACTGCTAGTGCCGACAAAACTGCTAAACTTTGGAGTCTTGAAGGCAAAAAACTACTCACCCTCTCAGGGCATAAAAATTGGGTTAACAGTGTCAGTTTTAGCCCCGATGGTAAGCTCCTTGCTACTGCCAGTGCCGACAAAACTGCTAAACTCTGGAGTCTTGAAGGCAAAGAACTACTCACCCTCTCAGGGCATGAAAATCGAGTCAATAGCGTCAGTTTTAGCCCTGACGGTAAAATCCTTGCCACTGCTAGTGGGGACAAAACTGCTAAACTCTGGAGCCAAGATGGTCGTTATCTCAATACCCTCCAAGGACATGAGGCAGCAGTGAGGAGTGTCAGTTTCAGCCCTGACGGTAAGTTTATTGCCACTGCTAGTGCCGACAAAACAGCCAAACTCTGGAGCAGAGATGGTCGCTATCTCAAAACTCTCAAGGGACATAGCGCCACAATCAGAAGTGTCAGTTTTAGCCCTGACGGTAAGCTTATTGCCACTGCTAGTGCCGACAAAACCGTCAAACTCTGGAGCCAGAATGGTCGCTATCTCAATACCCTCGAGGGACACACAGCTACCATCAGATGTATCAGTTTCAGCCCCGATGGTAAGCTCCTTGCCACTGCTAGTGCTGACAAAACCGTCAAACTCTGGAGCCGAGATGGTCATTACCTCAATACCTTCCAGGGGCATGATTCTCGCCTCAATAGAGTTAGTTTCAGCCCTGATGGTAAGCTCATTGCTACTGCTAGTGAGGACACGACTGTTAAACTTTGGAGCCGAAATGGTCACTACCTCAATACTCTTCAAGGACACGATGCTCGCATCGACAGCGTCAGTTTCAGCCCTGATGGCAAGCTCATTGCTACTGCTGGTGAGGACACGACTGTCAAGCTTTGGAACCAAGATGGTTACTATCTCAACACCCTTAATGGTCATGATAATTTAGTCTGGAGTGTTAGTTTCAGCCCTGACGGTAAGACCATTGCCACTGCCGGTTGGGATAAAACGGTTAAATTCTGGAACCGACAGGGGAAAGAGTTACTCACCATTCAGGGGCATGATGATTGGATCTGGAGTGTCAGTTTCAGTCCTGATGGCAAGACCATTGCCACTGCTAGTGAGGATAACACTGTCAAACTTTGGAACCAAGATGGTCAATATCTGAAAACCCTTGAGGGTCATGATGGGGCAGTTAGGAGTGTTAGTTTCAGCCCCAATGGCAAGCTCATTGCCACTGCTAGTGAGGATCATACTGCTAAACTCTGGAACCAAGATGGTCAATACCTGAAAACTCTATATGGACACGAGGCGGTAGTCAGGAGTGTCAGTTTCAGCCCCGATGGTGGGATAATTGCTACTGCTAGTGAGGACAAAACTGTCAAACTCTGGAACCGACAGGGGAAAGAGCTTCTAAGCCTCCAGGGGCATGATGAGCAAATCAACAGTTTCAGCTTTAGCCCTGACGGCGAAACCATGGCTACTGCCAGTAAGGATAAAACTGTTAGATTATGGAACCGACAGGGGAAAGAGGTCTTAATTCTCCGTGGACATAACGATGAAGTTAGAAGCCTCAGCTTCAGCCCTGATGGTCAAACTCTAGTTTCCTCCGATGCTGGTGGCAGATTGATTCTGTGGAACTTGAATTTAGATATAAGTTTAAAATCTATGATGTTGCAGGCTTGCAACCAATTGCATAATTACCTAAAGTATAATCCAGATGTTAACCAGAGCGATCGCCTTTTGTGCAAGGAAATCGATCAAAACCTGAGATGACACCAATCTCTAAGCAATGGACAATTATAAATATCAAGTGGGTGGTCGTTTACCTGTTGATGCACCAAGCTATGTCGTGCGCCAAGCTGACAAACAACTTTATCAAGCCTTGAAGACGGGGGAATTTTGCTATGTACTCAACTCCCGCCAGATGGGCAAGTCCAGTTTACAGGTGCGAGTTTGCCAGCAACTAACTAAAGATGGCATTGCCTGTGGGTTAGTTGATATATCAGGAATTGGCAGCCATGAGACAACTCAACAACATTGGTATGCTGATATCACCCGTTCTCTGGTGCGCTCTTTTAAGCTCCATCGATACTTTGTTTTAGGTCCATGGCTACAACAACGCCAATACCTCTCACCAGTACACTGTTTTAGTGAGTTCCTAGAGCAAGTACTGCCAGAATTGATTACCCAACCAATAGTGATTTTTATCGATGAAATCGATAGTATCCTACGTTTACCTTTTAATAATGATGATTTTTTTGCCCTACTGCGCTCAATTCATCAAAATCGCCATCTCACTTTTGCCCTGTTGGGAGTAGCAACACCATTAGATTTAATTGCCAACAAAACCAGGACACCATTTAATATTGGTCAAGCAATTGAGCTGACAGGTTTTACTCAACTGGAATCTGAGCCTTTGTTTCAAGGATTAGTTGGTAAGGTAAAAGATCCTCAAGAAACTATTCAAGAGATATTAACTTGGACTGGGGGACAGCCATTTCTAACTCAAAAATTGTGTCAGTTGATTGTTAACAATGCTGAGGGGGATAGTTGTAAAGAAGAAAAATTTTCTCAATCAAGAGTTAGCAGGATCGTTCGGGAACAACTAATAAACCACTGGGTAGCTCAGGATGAACCGCCCCATTTAAGGACAATACGCGCTCGCCTCCTTTCTAATGAACGACGAGCTGGGCGACTACTGGAACTATATCAGAAAATCCTGTACCGGGAGTCAGTACTAGCAGATGACAGTGCTGAGCAAATGGAATTGCTACTTTCAGGATTAGTGGTTAAACGACAGGGGCAGTTGAGGGTTTATAACCGCATTTATCAGGAGGTTTTCAACCCAGATTGGGTGAAAGCACAATTAGGTTACTTACGCCCATACTCTTATCTATTAGAGGGCTGGGTAGCCTCACAGCAGTGTGACGAATCACGGCTGTTGCGGGGAAAGACTTTGAGAGATGCCCAAGCTTGGGCATCGGGAAAAAACTTAAGCAATCTTGATTATCAATTTTTAGCTGCTAGCCAAGATTTAGACAGGAAGGAAGTGCAACAAGCTTTGGAGGCCCGACGGATCAAAGAAGTTGAAGCTCAAACTATTGAACTTGCTAAAACCAATGAGCTTTTAAAACAGGCACAGGCTGACTTGGAAAGCCGCTTGCGGCAGCAGAGTGTCTTATTGGAATTAGGTCAAAGTGCACTGGCAACAACTAATCTAGATAAGCTGATGCAGACAGTAACCACTCTAGTTGCTCAAAGTCTGAATGTCGAGTACTGCAAAGTTTTAGAACTTCTCAATAATGGCAAGGAATTGCTCCTAAGAGCAGGGGTGGGCTGGCAACAGGGGCTTGTCGGCATGGCGACAGTAAGTACCGACATTAATTCCCAGGCTGGTTACACCCTGCTTGCCAATTCCCCGGTGATTGTTGAAGATTTGACTACAGAAAAGCGTTTTAATGGACCTCCTCTATTGCACAATCACGGTGTAATTAGTGGTATGAGCGTTATTATCAATGGACCAAATCGCCCTTTTGGTGTTTTAGGCGCACACACTACCAAAAGGCGTCATTTCAGCCAGGATGATATCAATTTTCTTCAAGTTGTTTCTAATATCTTAGCTACAGCCATTGAGCGGCAGCGGACAGAAATAGCGTTGCAAGTGAGCGAAGCCAAAAACCGAGCGCTGCTCAATGCTATACCAGATTTGATGTTTCTTCTCAGCGGCGATGGTATCTATTTAGATTTTAAAGCCTCTAGAGTTGAGGAGCTGTTGGTCAGGCCCGATGAGTTTTTAGGGAAAACAGTATTGGAAGTAATGCCAACAGAGATAGCCCAGCAGACGATGTATTATGTCCAGCAGGCGCTACAAACTGGCAAAATCCAAATTTTTGAGAATCAGTTGCGTTTGAAGAACCAGATTCATAATTACGAGCTTCGTCTCGTTGTCAGTGGGGAAAACCAAGTTTTGTGTATTGTGCGCGATATTACTGAGCGCAAGCTGGCAGAAGAGGCTTTACGCCAGAGTGAGCAACGCTATCGCTTACTCTACAAAAACACACCTGTGATGTTACACTCAATCGACCGCAATGGTAGACTCATAAGTGTTAGTAACTATTGGTTAGAGAAGCTAGGCTATGAGCGCAGGGAAGTAATTGGTAGAAAATCTGTTGAATTTCTAACACCAGAATCGAGTCTTTATGCTCAAGAAGTCGTATTACCTCAATATTTCCAGACGGGAGTTTGCAAGGATGTTCCTTATCAAATGGTCTGTAAGAATGGCAAGATAATTGATGTGCTTCTTTCTGCCACCGCTGAATGGGATGCCGCAGGTAAGATCATCCGCTCTCTGGCAGTTATGATCGATATCACCAACTACAAAATGGTAGAGAAAGCTCTAGAGGATAACAAGGGGAGATGGGGAAATGGAGAGATGGAAAGACAAGAAGAGAATGTGGGGATATAGGGAAGACATCAGGGAATAAGTGTCTACAAAAATCCCCCCCCATTTCCCACGCCTCCCTATCCTTTTACTATGGGAGTGAGTTTTCTGAGAACGACCAAAAGTGAAATTTATGATGTACAACAGCTTAAGTCATAAGTTTTAAGCAAAAAAGTAGGAAATAGTAAACTTTATTGTTATTACTTATTACTTATTACTTATTACTTATTACTTATTACTTATTACTCTTACTAAACTTGAGAAACTGTAATTTTACTTTCCTATTAATTTGGATTAAATAGGAATCTTGGTTTAAGTAATATCTTCAGCAACAGCCACAGAGCATGCAATTCTCCTGGCGTATTTTGGCGCTTCCATTGCCACGGGCGACAGAATAACATTTCCACTAGATGCCTTTCCTGAGAGAGGGTTAAATCTTCAAACATTATTTGCACAGTGGGGACTTTATCAATAAACCCAGTACCAGTATTAGTAATTTTTCCCTGTAAATAAATTTCTTCTTCCATAATTTCTAAGGTCACAGGTAGGCTTTCTCCTATCTTGACACCAGGTATTTTCCCCTTTGTCAGTATTACTTCAGCGCCAACTTCAGAAATACTATCAGTTATTCCCCATAATCTTCTGCTGTTACTATTTGGTATTTCTAATTTTTGGCTGTTTTGGTTATACTTATTAAGTTTAATTTCCACTAGCCGTTGTAGATTAAACCATTCGTACAAACTAGGTTTAGGTACATCTACCAAAACTAGTAAAGCAATACCAATCATTAGCAGGTTGTAGACATTCCAAATCCAAACAAAACCGGCAGCTTGATAGATTTGGGCTTCCTTGGAAGTCAAGGATATTGCTTCTAGATTGCCTGCTACTGCCATTTCTAAACTATGCCACAGACTCACTATTGTAGCCAGAAACAAAATAATTAGAGGCCAAGCCAATCTCCAATTGAAATAAAAGCGATCGCTTTGAGTTCCTTTAGGTGTGACTTTGAAACCTTCTGAAAAAGGATTCAACATGGTTTGAATGACAGTTATTGCAATCGGAAAACACTGGGCTACAGAGTAAACATCTGATAGTAAAGCAGAGCGAGAGCGGTAATTTAGCCAAGAAAATGAAAATAACTGTACCAGATAATAAGGTACAAAGAAATAAAGCCATTCACCAGAGGTAGTCCACAAAGGAATCACACCTATAAATGTATAAGCTAACGGCATCAGCAGAAAAATAAGGCGGAATAGGCTAGTAAACCACTGAAATAATCCTTCAAAATGAGCAAGTCTTTGTGAAAGGGTGAGCCCAGGAATTGTTACGGGATTAGCATTAATAAAAAATGCCTGTAGACTGCCGCGAGTCCACCGCAATCTTTGACCAACATGAGCTGCCATATTTTCAGCAGACAAGCCGGCACTTAAACTTTCACCTAAGTAAATTACTCTATAGCCTTTGGCAGATAAACGAATTCCTGTAAAATAGTCTTCGCTAAGGGACTCGGTTACAAAGCCGCCAGTTTCTTCAAGAGCGCTCCGCCTCGCCACGAAAGAACTACCATAACACAGGGCTGTTTCTAAACCATCACGCAGCAATTGGTAATGACGAGAAAAAATTTCTACTTCCTGTGTGATTACATTTTCTAGACCTAAATTTCTGGCGACTGGATCAGGATTGTAAAAGCTTTGATGAGTTTGAACAAGGGCTATTTTTTGCTTTTGGAAAAATCCTATAGTGCGAGTCAAGAAGTTTGTGGTAGGAATAAAATCAGCATCAAATACAGCAATTAATTCACCAGAAGTTTTGGTAAGTGCGTGATTTAAGTTGCCAGCTTTAGCATGAAGATTATTGGCTCTGGTTATGTACTCACAACCTAGTTCTTGCGCTAGAATTTTCATCTCTGGACGCCGTGTATCATCTAGGAGATATATTTTTTTGTTGGTATAATCTAAAGCTTGACAACCAATAATAGTGCGCCTGAGAATAGTAGTCGGTTCGTTATACGTGGGAATCAAAATGTCTACTGAAGGTGTATAACTGCCATCAATGACAGCAACTGCCATCCTATCTGCTTCGCGATGTCTAGGCTTCACCTTTAGGATTAAATACACCTGAAAACTATTACTCAAAATGAGTAATATTTCCATCAAAAGTAAACCCAAACTGAAGGCACCATCAAGGGGATTTGACAGATTGAGTGTGGAGAGAGAGCGCCACAAAACGTAGCGAATAGTCAAAGCTAGTAGAATCGATACCACTACCACCCTTGACCAAGTTTGAGGTTGGGGAGAAATTTTGGTGATGGCAATCACGATTAACAATAGCACGACTGTTGGTGCCAATAGATATTCGCCCATCACCATTGGCACTTCTAACCAAATGGGTGGGGTTTCTTGCAGGAGGTGGATTTGTTCAAAAAACTGCTCCACTATCCCTATCTCTGCAAACCACGCTGTGATAATTAAACTAAATGAAACTGTAATTCCTAGAAAGACTAGTGTTGCTAGTCGTGGTTTAGCCAGTCTCCTAAGTTTACCAATGCGTAAGGATTTGCTATTTAACCCAGAATCTGTCATAGTAACTATCTTTTATATAGCACCACTTGTATACTTAACTTATCTTAATGATTTTTTCCTGAGTCAAAAGTGAGACTTGGCTGAGAGATAGCGCTTTTCAATGGAGTTAAGTTAAATCTTGTTGTAAGGGAGATGGGGAGATGGGGAGATGGGGAGATAAAGGGATGAGAATTATCTAGAGCAAAAATAAGAATAATACCATCAATTTCTCAGCTGAAAATCATTCTTTAGCAACCAAATGCCTGAACAATAGTCGATAGAGTCCAGTTTTAAGGAACTAACGCTATGAAACTTAACTATTTGGCAATTGTTGGTACCACTACTCTCTTAACTGCTAGCTTGCTAGGGAGTAATCCACTTAATCAGGCTTGGGCAAGGGAAACCTTTACAAATTCAGCCACTTCAGTAGTTGCACAATCAACTAATGTTTCTAAAAATTTTGTGGGAGCGGCACATCCTACTCAAGGAAAAGTGCGTTTAACCACAGAAAATGGGCAACGTTACCTAGAGTTTGACGAAAATTTCAAAACAGACAGTGGACCAGATTTATTTGTCTTGTTACATCGTCAGCAAACGCCAGAATCATACCGTAATTCAGATTATGTAAATCTTGGAGATTTAGAGCAAGTAAGTGGCACTCAAAGGTATGCTATTCCTGATGAGGTGAATTTAGCAGATTGGAAGTCTGTGGTGATTTGGTGTCGTCAATTTAATGTCACTTTTGGCTATGCGCCACTAGGTACTTAGTAAGGTACACCTTTATTGAGTTGGGAGGAGGAGATGGGGAGATGGGGAGGCAAGAGGAAATTATTCTTTTGGGTTGCCCTTACCTATTTCTTTGCCTTAATTGTTAAGATACCGTTGTGAGTAAATTAAATGGAAACAGCTGATTTTATTGCCTTAATACATCCAGCGATCGCAGTAACAGTGGTCTTCCCTATAATCGGTATGGTTGTTAACTTTGCCTGGCAGACTCGACAACGACGCCTACAAAATCTTGGTGGAGGCAAAAGCAAAATTCCACCAGTTGTAGGACGCGAACATGTTAAATTAGGCAAATGGCTATCTGGTTCAGTTGTAGGCATCACGATCATCGCACTTGCTTACTCAGTAGTGTTTGGCTCTGGAGGGTTTATAGACCAGCAGAAGAAGAGCGAACTACAAAGTACCCAGGTAGTTTTGATTGCTCTCATGTTCGCTGTCACCATTGCTGCTTTTGTGTTACTTTATCGAGCTAGACCACCACTGTGGCGAGGTATTTTTGCCACTTTAACAGGTATTGGTTTAGTGGTTCTCGGTGCTCAAGATGGTGTCTATAGGCGAACCTTTGAGTGGTATTGGTCTCACTACTACATGGGAATAGGTGCAGCGCTACTGATGGTATTTTCTTTAGCGATTATCGAAGATATCTACAAAGATCGTTCCAATCGCTGGCGCAACGTTCATATTATTTTAAATTGCTTGGCTTTGCTACTGTTTCTTGGACAAGGAATGACTGGTGCTAGAGACCTATTAGAGATTCCTCTAAGTTGGCAGAAATCTGTTATCTATCAATGTGATTTTGAAAATCTAACTTGTTAGTTAAAGCCTGATAGTTCATAGTTCATTGCCATGAACCATGAACTATGAACAGCTAATAACTAAAAACACTAAGAAATTTCAAACCACCTGATAAATAAAACTCAAAGTTGCCCAAGCATTAACATCCAACGCATAAGCATCAGAAACTGTACCGAGGGGATTCGAGAGGTTGGCACTGGCTTGATGTAAATCTTCCAAAACTGCTTGTGCTACCTCCAGAGGCTGATTTAAATCATCAACTCTATCTTCATCTCCTACAGGAAGCCCAGAAGCTTCTAGTGCCATACTCGTCTTTGTAAAAGGTGCTAAGCTGCAAATCAATTGAATTTCCCACAATCCAGCAGAACCTCGGATTAACCAATCAAAAGCAGCAGAAGGTTTTGGTATTGTCAAGCTTGCACCTGATGGCAGTGCCCCATCTTTAAGTAATGGTTGGTTAGTATATTTACTCTTATAAAGGGCGATCGCATTGCTACTGCTATCAAAACCGAGTAAGATAAAGTAAACTGGGTCATTACTGTAGTTTTCTAACCGATATTGAATACGACTCCCTATGGGCACGGTAGAAATACTACCCTCAGAACCAGGAAGTATCAGGTTTTGGTTGCTCTTGTTATCTAAAGAGAACCCAGAAGCAATTTTCCCCTCTTGTTCTTTTGGAGGATTACAAAAAGGTGGGCATGGTTGGCGTGAGGTTAAGGCTCGCCAAGTAGATCTTTGCATCACTAGCTGGCGCTTAGGTTCCACCACCTCCAGTGAAGCCCGCACCCCTAAGCGTGAAGAACCTTCATTTGCCGTCAAACGCAGTAACTTTGCTGCTAGTAAGGTTTCAAGTTGGGGAGTTAGTCGATTAGTAGCTGACTTGACTGCCTCTCCAATTTCCCCAGCGGTGTTAGGAATCGGTTCGTTAGCAAGAGATAGAAGTCCATAGCCTTTTGTTTCTGTTTCCGATTTGCTGCCCGAATCACTAGTTTTTTTAGAATTAGCTGCTGAATCTTCAGATACCTGTGCCTTAGATTGAGACTTACTCACTTTACCAAACATGTAATCGGCGGATTGCTCCCCAGCGATGACTACTGAAGACACAGAAGGGATATTAGCAAAGGCACTAGTAGCATCGACGCGTTCAATTCTTTGCAAGTCTAAATCAAGAGCAATAGCCAAACCAAGATTACGAGGCAAAACGCGAATCGCTTCTTGCAACAATTGTCCTACTCGTATTGGATAACTCTCAGTAGCAGGATCATCAACCACTCGTGCCTTGGCTCTCAAACCTTCTCTAGAGCGTATTTGCAGTTGTAGTGATTGATCCTTGGTAGAAGCTTGAGAATTAGAAGCTTGCTCATCGGAGTCCTGGGACAAAGGTAACTCAGAACTTCCCACTTTTAACTCTTGTGACCCAGACCTCGGTAAGTTAGCACCGACTACTTGCACAATAGAATTGGCTTGATAGTACTCCAAAACCTGAGCGGGAAGTCCTGCCAACCACAATTTTGTGGTTTTCCCCTTTTCTTCTACTGCCGTCACCACGCCATCTGCCCCCATGCTGGGATCAGGCGGTAAGTAATAGGCAAGCAGAGGATTGAGCCTTTTTTCTCCCATAAGTCTAGGCTGTTGCTCTTTGCCCACCAACTGATTTACTGTACTAGCAGTGCGAGACAAGCTAATTTGAACAGTTGTTGCTGGCAGAGCTTGCCACAGATACTGAGTAAGGGCGTAGGTAAATAAACCAGCACTGAAGCCATCCCAATTAGTCTCCGTTGCCATTTGATTAGAACCAGCTGCTGCTAGAACCACCCCTGGCATTTGATTGAGAGTAGGAGAATTAGACCATTGTCGCCCTGCATCTTTGAGGCGACGCCGGATTTGTTCTTGGAAAGCCAATTCTCCCTTAGAGGGAGCTTCTGCTGGTGGATTCGGACAGGATCTAACCCGCAGATTCCCTTGTAGCAGTTTACTAGCTTGCCTGTGACTAGTATCAAGTACTGTCGTCACATGATCTGTAGCCAAGGTACGCATCAGCAAAACTAGTGTTTCTTCGAGTAAATCATTGGTTGCAGGTATCCCTTTGTTTGGTAAGATGCCATCTACTGGTACTAAAGTTTTTTGAATGTTGGCAGGTCTATTTGTGTCCGATTCCTGGGCAATTTTAACTTGGCTACCATAACCACTAAAGTGGAAGAGGACAACATCACCAGTTGAGGCTTGTTCACTCAGATGCTCAACAAAAGCCTCTTCAATATTTTCCCTACTGGCTTGGCTATTTGTCAGCACCAAAATATCGCTAGCTTTAACCCCAAAACGGTTAATTAACAGCTCTTGTTGTAATTCCACATCGGTGAGGCAACCATTCAAAGCTGTACTGCGAGGATACTGGTTAATTCCTACCAGCAGCGCCAATTTCCGCACACCAGGTTGTGCTAGCGCCTGGAAATAGCGGTCTAAGGCTGGCACTGCTAAACTTTTAGCACCTAGGAGTGATAGCGCAGTTTCACTCACTCCCAGTGCTGCCAGCCCTAAACCAGCTTTTTGTAAAAAAGTCCGCCGATCAAGTCCCATATTTGCTATCAGCTATCAGCCTTCAGCTATCAGCCTACCAGGAATCAAGTGAGGTATTTGCTTTCTATTTCAGGTTAACTAGACTATAGAGTGATTTTATCAGCACGGGCGGCAGAAAGCTCAATGATCCCCCCACCTAAAAGAATTTCCTCATCGTACAACACTGCTGCTTGCCCTGGAGTAATACTAAATTGTGGTTCGTCAAATACTAGTTTGATTTGAGCATCTTCCAGAGGGATCACTGTTACTGGTACTGCACTAGAACGATAGCGAATCTGCACTAATGCCCGAATCGGGCTAGTAGGAGCAGGGATCGATACCCAGTTAACTCGAACCGCATTACATTCTGTCTGGTTGGCACTGTCGCGATTACCCACAATTACCTGGTTGCGTTTCGCATCTAGAGCAATTACATACAGAGGTTCAGCCGCAGCAATACCTAATCCTCGACGCTGTCCAATAGTGTAATGGTGAATGCCTTGATGTTTACCTAAAACCTCTCCTTGGAGATTAACAATGTCACCTAAGGTTGGAGTGATATATTTATCAAGGAATTTTTGCATTGAGCCATGAGATTCAATTAAGCACAAATCCTGACTTTCTGGTTTATCAGCAGTCTTAAGTTTGTACTCAGCAGCAAGGCTTCGGGTTTCTGTTTTCTTGAGTTCTCCTAAAGGAAATACTGTTGCTGCTAATAACTCTTGAGTTAAGTCATAGAGGAAGTAAGACTGGTCTTTTGTCAAGTCTAGTGCTCTGTGTAATTGATAGCGATCGCTGTGGTGATCATAACTAATTCGTGCGTAATGACCTGTAGCGATTTTGTCAATGCCCAACTGTTGGCGTGAATAGTTGAGCATCGGAGCAAATTTCACTGCCCTATTGCACTGAGAGCAGGGCAGGGGAGTAATTCCGGCTTCGTAACCAGAAACTAGATAATCAACAATATTTTTCTGAAATAGATCGCGGCTATCAATAATATGATGAGGAATGCCCAGTTGTTCGCAAATAAAGGCAGCATCAACCATGCCTTCAGAGCAACACTGACCTTTCCCTTTCATTAACCACAGGGTTAGACCAACTACTTCATATCCTTGACGATGGAGGATGGCGGCGGCAACGGAACTGTCAACCCCACCAGAAAGACCAACAACGATCTTGGTCATGAAATCACAATTGAACGGATTTGAAATACGATAGTTCTTTTAGGTTAACATCCGCTCTCGTTAGTAGGTGAGATATCAAGGTTGAAGTTGGATTTGAAAAATTGTTGTAGTTTCTAGTAGAAAATATGTGGATAAAGATGTCGTCAATTACTCTGAGCAGTTATTATCCATAGGCTTTGAGCAAATATCAGACAAAAAGTTTGATCTAAAGGTGTTTTAGCAATGTGATTCGTGTAGTTGTGAATAATTTTGACAGCAATGCCCAATTCGCTTCCAATATTTCTTTAGTTTGACTTCAGGCTGAGATGGGAGTTGTTTATCTATTCTCCATTAGCTTAATATATACAATAATTTAGTCTTATTGAGCCAAAGTACAAAATACGATAATCCCAAATAATTTAGCTTCAATCATGACCAGAGTGTTTCAACTATTCAGGCATCAGATCACACTAATCAATGCTATAACTGGGCCTGCTTTGCTACTAATTGAAAGTGTAGTGTTCTCTATTGTTGCCCCAGCCATTGCCCAAACTCCACCAGAGCAAAGAATTTTTGGGGAGGAATTACCACCGCCCTCGCCTCCATCAATCCCAACATTAACATTTCCTGCCTCGCCCCTACCTACAGCTTTACCCAGTAATCCTAACAATGAACGCGAGTTTAACTTCCAGGCACCAAACCCACCTGCCATACCCAGGATGCCAACTCAACCTCCTAATCTCTACCGGGTTGAAGTTTTTGGGGATAATTCTTTGCTGTTGTCACAAGTCCAGCAGTTAGAATCAGAAGCTTTTATCAGAAGGAGAGAAGGAGTAATTCAGGCGGGGGTGTTTGCCGATAAGTTTAAAGCTCAATCTCTTGCCAGATCCTTAATATCCCAGGGCTTTCAGGCGCGAGTCACTGAAGTTAATTTTACTGCTAGTACTGATGTAATTAATTCCAATAATCCCAATAATTCCAGAGAAATCTTTCGCCGTCGCTCCTACTTTGTTGTCATTCCTGGAAACCAAAGGGATTTACCAGATATTACTGCTCAAGTGGTTCAACTAGGGGTTGCTAGGTACATTGTCACTCAAAGAAGTTCTCCCAGAGGAACACACGTTGCGGTTGGACCTTTCTCAGCAAGGGAAGAAGCAAATCGCTGGAGCAGCTATTTACAATCTTCTGGTTTAGATGCACGAGTTTATTTTGGTAACTAAGAGGGATTTGGCTCTAATGTCAAAAGCTTGCACAATAGCTTAGAGTTTCTCAAACAACCTGGTTCATCTTTTTAATTTTATAGTACATTTATACTAAAATGGTCTTATACTAGAGAAGCGGACACGAAGGAGCAGTACTGCTTAAAGCATTGCTCTCAATGGCTTTTAACTTTTGATTTGCATCGGCGTCAAAAGCTAACACCGTTCCTAGAATTACTATCTCTGGAGGCAACTATGACGGCAGCGCCTAACATATCAGAATCCCAATTTAATAGCTTAACCCCAATCCTTAATGTAGGGAATATCCCTAATAGTATTAATTATTACGTTAATATTCTTGGATTTAAGAAAGATTGGGATTGGGGAGAGCCGCCAACCTTTGCATCAGTATCAAGAGATGATGTCTGCATATTTTTGTGTCAGGGTGCACAAGGTCAGCCGGGAACATGGATGTCAATTTTCGTGGACAATGTCGATTTTTTGTACGAAAATTATAAGGCTAAAGGTGCCATTATTCGCCAAGCACCTACGAATTTTCCCTGGGGTATGAGAGAAATGAATATTGAAGATCCAGATGGTCATCGCTTGCGGATGAGTTCTGAGACTAATGAACCAAGCGATGAGATTTCTTTGTGTGAGGATTGAACAGTGTGACGACAATTCCTGTCTTCAGAAGATCCTTGGTAGTTCATAATAGTAATTGGTTAGTTATGACTCCAAGGTCATCGGAACTTGAGACAATCGAACAATAGGCGAGAGTTAATTGAGAAAGTAGTGGTGAGCGCCCAGCAAATGCGTGAGATTGAAGAGCGCATGTTTGAGGCTGGGATGCCAGTTGCCGCTTTGATGGAAAAGGTTGCAGGGCTAATTTACCGTCGAATTCAAAAGCTTTATCCTCGTTCTCACCAACGTCGAGTCGGTATTTTAGTTGGACCTGGTCATAATGGTGGTGATGCTTTGGTGGTAGCACGTGAGCTGCATTTGCAGGGTGATGAGGTATTGATTTATCGCCCCCTCTCTCAACTTAAGGAACTAACCTCTAAACATGCCCAATATGCTGCTAGTTTGGGTATTCCCTTTTATGAACAAATTGAATCCCTAGCTGATTGTGACCTCATTATTGATGGTTTATTTGGATTTGGGTTAACTAGATCAATCTCAGGAGACGTTGCTAGTGCCATTGAAAATTTGAATCAGCACTCGCAACCTATAGTTAGTATTGACTTGCCTTCTGGCATCCACACCGATACAGGAGAGGTACTAGGAACAGCTATTCGTGCCACCCAAACACTGTGCTTGGGGCTGTGGAAACTGGCATTTTTGCAAGACCAAGCTTTGGCATATATCGGAAAAGCACAGTTAGTTGATTTTAATATACCTTTAGGGGATATTTGGTCAGTCTTAGGTCAGCCTCCAGCAATAATGCAGATGAGAGCTAATGCTGCCCGAGATTATTTGCCTTTGCCAAGAGTAGCAGTAACGCACAAGTATAAAGAGGGGCATTTACTACTGATTTGTGGCTCAAAACGCTATGCTGGCGGAGCAATTCTGACTGGATTGGGAGCGCGTGCCAGCGGTGTTGGTATGCTATCTATCGCCGTGCCAGAATCCCTCAAACCCCTATTAGTGAATCATTTGCCAGAGGCACTCATCATTGCTTGCCAAGAAACAGAGACAGGAGCGATCGCTAAACTTCCAGATACTGTAGATTGGAATAGTTATAATGCGATCGCCTGTGGTCCTGGTCTAACTAGGGATGCTAAATTGGTAGTGCAAGAAGCGCTGGGTGTTAAATGTCCTCTGGTTTTAGATGCTGATGGCTTAAATATTTTGTCGGAATTTAGAACTATCCCCACCCTGTTAAGGCGTAAGGAACCTACAGTGCTAACGCCTCATGTTGGTGAGTTCAAGCGTCTATTTCCAGATTCAGCACAACTGCTTCCGGATCGAATTAGTGCAGTGCGCAAAGCCTCTCATTTGAGTAAGGCTGTGGTGCTATTAAAAGGAGCAAGGACAGCTATTGCTGAGGCTCACTCTGGAGGCTCTTTGTGGCTGATTCCTGAGAGTACACCAGCTCTGGCGCGGGGTGGTAGTGGGGATGTTCTTACAGGACTGATGGGGGGCTTGTTAGCGCAGCCAGGTTTGAGTGAACAGACTCTAAGTGCAACCGTGGCAACTGCTGCTTGGTGGCATGCTCAAGCAGGAATCTTGGCAGCTCAAGAACGTACTGAGCTTGGAGTAGATGCATTTACTTTATCACAGTATTTGATTTCAGTGCTATTAGAAATTTAAGAGTTCAGAATTTACAGGAGTGCCTCGGAGCCTCCTGACTGGAAATAGGGTGTAGGGTGTGGGGTGTAGGGGAAGTAACCCTCTTTTAATGCTTGATGATGAAAAATTTTTTTCATCGGGACTACCTCGGAGCCCCCTGCCTCCTTCTGAGGAGCTACGCTAACGGAGGAGCTACGCTAACATTAGTTCAGAGATGAATTAGGAATTATTGATTTTTGACAGCAGCAACGCACAGGAAAAAAATCTGCTAAAGTTTTTATAGCTGCGGTTTCCGTGAATATTTGAGTAGAAACTTTGTTTGAGATTAGCTTGTTGAAGGCAAGTACAAGTTCTCCTGCTCAACCTTCCCGGACACCACACATAGGATGTCGGATGTAGAAAAGGTGGAGGCACCTTAATAATTACCCTCGGCTTAGAGTCTGGGGGTTTTTGCGCGAAAGGAGTACTCATACCTCTATTATTGTTCCTTAATTATGTCTAATTGGTTCTGGTTATCGAAAGTAGGATTATTTGGCTTGTTGGGAACAGCGGGAGCAGTTATTCTGTTATTCCCCTTTTCCCCTAAACTGAATAAGGGTAATAGTGACCCACAACAGGTGATTGCGATTACTCCAGAAAATCTCGAGCCCTTTCAAATACCTGTACCTCCGCCACCTTCTCTACCGCAAACTAACCAAAAGCGTCAAGACAAAAAATCAGAAAACGAGATCAAAGCTACTAACCAAAAGAGTTTGAAGAGTAAGATAGATGTCTCTTCTAAGGCAAACTTGAAAGGCAAGCAAACTATCCCTAGCAGCAACAAATTAGCCAGTGATGCTAAATTCCCGGTTCGTCCTTTTAATCTTCGGAAAAGCCTGACTAATGTCTCTCCTCTTTTTGCTACCCCTGTATCTCTAGGTATGCTGGCAATTGGTGTGGCAGAGGGAAATTATCGAGTCTACATTAAACAAGGTATTCTCTACGTCGAACAAACCGCCAACTACTTTGGACATACTGATCCTGGTAACTTATCGTGGGGTGAAGTTGTAACTAATTATGGTCCATGTAGTGACCAAGGTCGTAGTGGAGGCGATATCGCTATTGCTGAAAAACTGTGCTTACAAAGAGCCGTATCTGCACTTCCCACCCACTTAGTTGATCTACATACAGCAGGTATTGATCCTAACCTTGACGTAGAAGCCTTACTCAATACTGCAGACCTCTATAATCAAGCTAGTCCAATTCATTCCCGCAGATTACCACAAGCCTTAGCCATAGCACGACAAGGTGGTTTAAGCGGAGTTGAAGCTGTTGCCTGGGCAAGAACAGCATCCTTCTATCTTAACTCAAATCGGGAGCTTGACCTTGAACAAGGTGAAAACAAAGCTAGCGGATTAATAGGCATATGTGCCAGAGAAAATCTTAGTATAACTGAGTGGCAATGCGTTCATCGGGATCAACTCCGACGAGCCAAAGCAATTTCAGATGTTTTAAAAAAATATATACAAATAGCCCAGCTTGAAGAAAGAGCCTGAGCAGATAAGATGTCACTCATTTAACTTGCATTTTTAGATAGATGGGGAGAAGATTTTAATTAACCTTACTATCCTGAATCCATCTACCTCCTGACTTGAAAGAGGGTGTAGGGTGTGGGGTTTACGGTGCAAGGGAAATAACCCTCTTTAATGCTTGATGAAAAAAATTTTTTCATCGGGACTGCCTTCTGTTATAGCAGTACGTATTAAGGTTAGGACAAGCTAAATCGCTAAAACTTTGTCAAATTCACCCCTTCTGCCTTGGAGCCTTCTGCCCTGGAGCCTTGCGCGTAGCACTATATAGTTCATCTTTGTTGTGCTAACCATCAACAATGAACTATGAGTAATCAACCATGAACCATGAACTATTGTATTTTTAATTCCTAAAATCTTCTGGCACAATGAGTAATTGAATCAAATTCAAATCGCATGGAAGAGTTAGTTTCGCCATAAAGATTGAAAGTAATTGTTGGCTCATCTCCCATGGCTTCCACACAATGAATTGCATCAGAAGTAAAGCTAATAATATCTCCAGGAAATATAATTTGTTCTCCCACTAGTTCAATTTTATCTTTGCACTCAGTTTTATCTTTGAAATCAGCAGTAATAGTCGGTTTCCAAAATGTATTTTTTTCCTGACCTTTTAACATCGCTACCACTCCCCAAGTACCATGATTGTGAATCGTCGATGTTACTCCTGGCAAAAATTTGACTATCTGAACTGTCAAAGGAAAACCTAATTCATCATAAAGCAATTTAACAGAAGTACCAGTTTTGTTACAAGGTTCTAGATCCTGAATTTGCCACCAGTAGGAGTTAGTTATCAATTGTCGTACAAGCGTGCGGATTTTTGGGAGGAAAGCGTATTCATTTTCAGTAGTGCTGAGTATATCTTCTACTTCTGTAAGGAAACGATATAGTCGATAATTCTCCCTTAAAAAATCCCACTCTCTTAAAGATTGGCAAACTTGCAATTGACCGTTACCAGTTACAAATATATCTTTACTTCCCATGCTATCTTCAACCCTGATTCTTTACTTTAGCATTGTATATTTTGTACTCAATCTTCTTGAGTAGGCTTAAACTATACGTTACGACACAGGCAATTTTTGTCCACTTATAACCTCAGTGCTTGAAGTGACTCTATTGCGATTAAAGCCCCACTGTGCATACAATACGGAGATTCTGGTTTGTGTTTCATTTTTGATTGTTCATTGACATAAACAACTAACAATCAAAGATAAACCTATGAAAGCTAGTGCATCCTCTTATTATCCTCAAGCCTTAGCTGTACCTCTTAGGTCAATATCAATTGTTATAATTTATTGACCAACAGCACATAAAAACATTGAATAGTAAAAGAAATTAAAGAAAGTTCTTATAGTTGATGATCAGCGGTAGCTTGAGAGGTCTCATTTTGTCTTATAGTCTTGCCTATTAGTAGACATCGTATCGCCAATGGCTAGAGGAATAAAAGGTACAACCCAACATAAGTATTGTCGAAATAACACTGAATTAAAATCTACAAATACAAACATTGTTAGCAAAACGCTAGTATAGATGCCAATTTGGCGCTTAATAGCACCAATAAAGACCAAGCTCATAATCAGCAACATTGGCAACTTGGCTTTAATGCCAACAAATTCTGGTATTACTAATCCAATTAACTCATCTATTGAAGGGACTCCTAAATGTCCTGCAGGACTTCTGGTAGCTGAAAATATAATAGACTTAAAGAAGCCTTCAGCATTCCAAATGATGAAGGGTAGTGATGTAATTATAGGAATAATTAGTATTAGCAACAGTGACTTAACAGTGGATTCTAATTTATTTTTTTCTGATTCTTGCCAAGTCCAAATCAGATAAAGAGGTAGTAAAAATATAGCAATCTGTTTTAATGATAAAGACAACCCAAATAGCAGAAATGATAAGCGTTTGTGTTTATGGAAAATTGCCAGAGAAAATAACAAAAAAAATAAGCCTACAAAGTCTATATGGGCAATTTGAGTAACATGGATTGTCCATCTGTTTAGCAGCCAAAAAAATGATGCAAAAAAACCAAAGATCAACATCATCTTGTTGTAAAACTGATAAAAAATTAAATATGATATGCCAAGATTAAAAAATAGGAATACATGTCGCCATAGATAAACCCAAGCTGAGTATTCCTTAAATCCTAACAACTGAGTCAGAGCTGAAAGCAAATAAAAAAGTGGGAAATATGTAGCATATTTATCATTATCCCTCATATCTCCAAGTAGTATTCTAGCGTAAGGATTCTCACCGGATAAAATTCGTTTTCCTTCTAACCAAATGTAGTAAATATCTTCTCTTTCAGTGTTATAGTCCCAAATCGGTGTACTAAAAACTACTCCAATCCCTACAAGAGTAATTATAAATAAACAAGTGAATACCACAAGCTTTTGTTTATTCAAAAACTTGAAGATGCGAGGTTCTATTTGCATATAAAATCATAGCTGTATAATGCCGATTCTAACAGAAACAATTATCAGTTGTCAGTGTTAACTGTTAACACTGACAACTCACGATTGTTCGCTAACCTACAACAGGGACTAAGGGGCTGACAGACTAGTTTGAGAGTTTTCCTCTTCAGACTCTAAACCTGGAGACCATTGGGATTGTAAATGTTGTGACAAATAAGAAATTGGGGCGACAATTGGCCAGAAAGCAGTTGCCACAATTAAGACTTTTAGGGAAAAGGCTTGTTCCTGTTTAGACAAGTTAGTATCTTGACAGAAAGCAGTAAACCAAATTGAGAAAAAGTAGAGTGCCACTGAAAAGTAAAGCGCTGGTAAGACTGCCATGGTTATACAGAAGGGTGATGTGCGGTTTGAATTAAGCCTTATTAATTACTACAACTCTACAAAGATTTTTCCGGTCGCCTTTGCAACATTATGCCGATTTCTCAAATGGCTATTGACTGTGAAGGCTTAAACTCAAAGCATGGGGATTACTGGAATAATAGATGTAGACGATTTGCTAAGCGTCTACTCTGCAAGCCAATAGTTGAGAACTAGATATGAGTGAAGCTAAAGTTGCTGTAGTCTTAGGTGTCGGGCCTGGGCTCGGTGGTGCGATTGTACGCCGCTTTGCCCGCGAAAACTTTGCTGTGGCAATGATGGCAAGGAATGAGGATATGCTCAAAGCTATTCAACAAGAAGTTGAGGAATTTGGAGGAGTTGCCTTGCCAGTTGCTACCGATGCTACCAATCCCAACTCAGTGATAGACGCTTTTGCTCAAGTTAAAGAAAAGCTAGGAACACCCGAAGTCTTTGTCTACAATGCTGGCACTTTGTTGATGGGCGGCATTCTTGAGTTAACCCCAGAACAATTTGAAAACAGCTGGAAGATCAATTGTTTAGGTGCTTTTCTGGCAGTGCAGCAGGTATTGCCTGCCATGGTTGAGCGTGGCAGTGGCGCTATCCTATTAACAGGTGCTACAGCTTCTCTAAGGGGTGGGGCTAGATTTGCTGGTTTAGCAGTTGGTAAATTTGGGTTGCGAGCCTTGGCACAGTCTCTAGCCCGCGAATTCTCACCCCAGGGAATTCACGTCGCTCACATCATAATTGATGGTTTGATCAACACTCCCAGAGTACAAGCCATGGCTCCAGAGCGAGAGTCACATACAATGCTCTCACCTGAAGCAATCGCTCAGACTTATTGGCAGCTGTATCTACAGGAACCAACAGCTTGGACTTTGGAACTAGATTTAAGACCAGCTGTGGAGAAATTTTGACGGTAATTTTTAAGCTTGGTTTTAGCTTTCTACGAAAAGAGCATATCTATAAAAAAAGTACATCTTTAATACAAAGATGTACTGAAATTAATTTACAGCTTTCTTACCCCTAATGAGTTTTTCATAGCATAGTTACGTGGTATTTGTGACGTGAACTACCTTCTGCAATTTTGACTTTTGCACCTACTTGCTGAAGCTCTCTATGCCGCCAGACTTCTCCCCAATCTAGATACTCACTGATGTGATTGCGAAGCTGATGCTCTGACATAGATTTTGTTTCTAAAATTTCTTCTAGATCTGGCACTTCTAGGTGACAATGACGGCAAAACCAGTAAATTCCTCTATGGGAGATATGGCGAAGTAGAGGTTCTGAGCAACAACAAGGACACAAATGTTTATTCATAAGCTAAATCCACGGCAGAATACACCCAATGCGCTTCGACAAATTAGTTGTAGTAAGTAGTGCCGTGCCTCCATGTAAATTGAAGTTCTTAAAATGTTCTGACAGTTATAGATAGAAATTATCGAGTCTGTAGACTTGGTAATTTCTATCCATATTTATATTTTCTTTCTTTTTTATAGTAAGAAACATATATTTTTGCAACTTTTAGTAAACGATTGTTAATTATTGGACATGATTAATCAATTTAAATTAGTCAGTTTAAAGCACTTAAAAACGTCTATGGCTCATAGTAATTATCAATGAACCATAAACTGGAGGTTAATAAGTAGTCGGACATAAACAAAAGCAACTGTGTAAACAATTATGAAACAGCCCGGAGTTCCCTTACACCCTACACCCCACACCCCACACCCTGCCTCAACCAGTAACCTTTATCAATATCGCAGGTACTTACAGAGCCTACTATGAACCAGAGATAGCAGTACGTATTAAGGTTAGGACAAGCTAAATCGCTAGAACTTTGTCAAATTCACCCCTTCTGCCTTGGAGCCTTCTGCACTGGAGCCTTGCGCGTAGCGCTATATCTGCGATCGCGATGACTCTATTGTGGTTAGTTTATAGAAAACTTCACAAGCATCCAAGCTCTTCTCTAAGTTTGCGCTTTAAATCATTCGGAATGGTTAGCGGGGTGAAACTAGCCCAAGTGTGAGCTAACCCTGTCTCTTCTCACAAAATTTCTGCAAAAATGGGACTAACCCGTTTCAGGATCTAAACTTAACTTATGAACCAACCAAACGATTGGCAAGCAAGACAAGGTGATTCAACTTCTGTCGAACCTGAAGTTGAATCCTCAGAAAAAGTAAACGTAGAGGAATTTGAAATTAGCGGTGATAACCTAGTTGATAAGGTTAAAGAACTGATTCATCAAGGTAATATTCGTCGGATTACCATCAAAAATGCGCAAGGGCAGATTCTTTTGGAAATTCCCCTCACAGTTGGGGTGGTAGGGGGTTTGATCAGCGTTACATTTTTCCCAATTTTAGCAGCCCTAGGAGCGATTGGAGCTCTTGTAGCTCGTCTGAAGATAGTCATAGAAAGAAAAGCTTGACTTATACCCAGTTTTTCCAAGTTCCCCTTCTAGACGACTTAAGCGCCACTGCTATACTTAGCCGGCGCCTTGATCGCTATCTTTCTCAGCAATTACCCGAGATTTCTCGCTCTCGCCTCCAAAAACTGATTGAACAGGGCAAGGTCGAGATTAACGGTAAAATTTGCACTTCTAAAAAGGTAACGTTACAACCAGGGGATCACATTTCCCTAACTATACCCGATGTCCAACCTCTAGATTTGCAGCCCGAAGCCATCCCCTTGGACATTCTTTACGAGGATGACTCCCTAATTATTATCAACAAACCTGCTGACTTAGTAGTCCATCCAGCACCGGGTCATGCTAGTGGCACTCTCGTCAATGCTCTCCTTGCTCACTGTCAAAATCTTGCTGGCATTGGTGGGGTTGAACGTCCTGGAATTGTCCACCGCTTAGATAAAGATACCACTGGCGCGATCGCGATCGCTAAAACTGACCAAGCCCATCAAAGTTTGCAAGCCCAAATCCAAGCTAAAACTGCTCAACGGGAATACCTAGGTGTAGTGTATGGTGCCCCTAAAACTGAGCAGGGTATAGTTAACCAACCAATTGGGCGTCATCCTCTAGACCGCAAAAAAATGGCAGTAGTGCCGGTATCCAAAGGAGGACGCCCAGCTGTAACTCACTGGCAAGTTAGAGAAAGATTGGGAAACTATACCTTGGTTCACTTTCAGCTAGAAACTGGTCGTACTCACCAGATCCGCGTCCATAGTGCCTATATGGGTCATCCCCTTGTCGGCGATCCTGTTTACAGTAACGGGCGCTCTTTAGGTGTCAAACTAAGCGGTCAAGCACTTCATGCTTGGCGACTGAGGTTACAGCATCCAGTCTCTGAGGAGTGGCTCGAGTTAATCGCTCCTCTACCTCCAGTCTTGACAACTCTTTTGAGCATTCTACGCCTGCGTTGTAGCTAGCTCACTCTTGCGATATGGCACAGAAGCTTCGATATTGATATTTTGAGCTGAAACCCTTGGTAGAGGATTCTTTGGTATAGAAAGTGCCCTTGCCATATCCGCGTACAGAGCTGGGTCTCCCGCCTTGGGCTTCTTGTCTTGTGGCTTGTAGCTGGTGATTTGTGTCTGCCAAATGATTTGGGGGAAGCCCAAGATGGAGCGATAGTATCCATCGTAGCGTGGGGATTTAATATTGAAGGGTAATTCACCCTGACTGCGACCAGGCAGCACTCGACGACGTTGATAGGGAACCGTATTGTACCCGAAGTTGTCAAGGTACTCATCGCTGCCTAGCAGTTCATCGACGAAACCTTCAATGCCTTTAGTCGCAACTATAATTGCCCAGGCTCGTTTTTCCTGCTCGCCATGGATATCGCGCCCCAAAATCCGCTGCACACACTGCTCAACAAAGCGATAGTTGCTGTTTTTTTCATAGAAGCTGCTCTTGAAAGTCTCAGAAAGCAGCAACCCCTGAATGAAGTCCCGCACAGTAATTTGACCAAAGCGTAGTTGGGACTCTAGAAAAGGTTCGCGATCTGAAGCAAAGGCATGGAAGAAGATTTGACGGTATGCGGCTTCGATCAGAGTACCAATGTCTCCAGGGGAGAGCAGGTTCTCGGTTGAAAAAATTCTGGGTTGGTCATCACCTGCTATTTCATAGCCACCTACTCGCGGATTTTGAGTTACTAGAGGGTAGTTTAATAAAGGTATAGCCACTTTTGAATCTCCCTAATCTTAGAAAACCTTACAAAGCTTTACTTTAGAATATTTGACACCTCCCGGACTAAACTTCGCTGAAGCCCGGGTATCCTTGGCTCATCGACTCGACCTAACTAGCGCAGGATTTCCCCAACTGAGTTCAAAGGTCAAATCTCCCCAAGTTTAATTTTCTTTGTGCCGATCGCATCTTAAGTTTTCATAGGCTCCCAATCGCCAGATTGGTTCACGCACTAGGCAATCTTAGGCACTGCTTTCTGCATTTGCCTACTTATTCTTAAGATTTGTAGATTTGTTGAATGAAAGTAGTATATCAAACAAAAGCTACTTTCAAAGTTGGTCAAAACCCTTTAGTGTGATGTTTATCCCTAAGAAATATCTAGCCTCAATTTGACAGGCATATTCATAAATTTAATATTTCTTAACTTAAATTTACTGATGGCAGCCCATCCAAAAGGCTAGTGGATTGGCTGTTGAGGCGCAGTGGGGCCAATTTCTCAGGTAAGCTTCCAGAGCAGGCTGTGGCTGTGGAGGTTCCAAACCTAATCCCAAACACAGATGGGTAATCACATCAAAAAAACGCTGATCATGACCAGGGACACCTAGATGAGCATGAGCGTATTCGTGGACAACAATACTTAACCAATCCTGCGGTGCGGTTCTTCCCACATCAACTAGAATGACTACAGGGTTACTTGATACATTACACAAACCATCTATACCATAGTTTTGAGCTAAAGGGGCTGCTAGGATGCGCATTGGTCGGCGTGCAAATTCGTGAAAGCAGCTATGGCAAGCTTCTAGATAAGCATTAAGTTCAGCATTGATCTCATCAATGTGATTACCAACCCATTTGTATATGCGATCGCTTAGCGCTACCCCCTTGGGGTAATCGCTTAGCGCTACCCCCTTGGGGTAATCGCTTAGCGCTACCCCCTTGGGGTAATCGCTTTTAGCGCTGCCCCCTGGGCAATTGCCCTCACTCAAACTATCAATCACATCGAGCATGCCAGGCTCTAGGGCAAACTGACGCACAGCCTTAAGATATTTATACCCACGTATCCAAGGGTCTCTACTAACGGTGAACTCACCAGCCCAGGATTGAGTAGGATTGTCTGTTTGCCTGGACATCGAGGGCTTGTTTAGGGTTTACATCTACGCTGAGAGAATTATCTATATCAGAACCAATGCGGGTTTCTAGGCAAAACGATGCTGTGCTAAACCCACCAAAGCGCTTGACAGTGCTAGTGCGCATGCGCAAATCCTGGCTAGCAAAGGAGAAACGTTCTTCAGAACTCATGGTCTCGTATTCAGTCAGCAGTACCAGCCCATCTTGAGCATCCATGAGGTAGCGACCTGACACTGGCACAATTTCAGCATAGCCCTTTTCTCGTAATAAGTTACCTTGCTGGGAATTGCCAAGATCAGGTACAAGCACCATTACTGTCGAATCTTGATGATTCTCATCAGTTTTATCCCAAGCCATCGTACCCTGCCAACTAACTAAGGCCCCACCTGCCGCCAAGCTGGGTTCAACTTGGTGTAACTGGCAGATTTCTACAACCCTGGGATGGTCTGCACTTAAAGTCCCTACAGTAATCTCTGACTCCCCAGATTCGGCTCTCCTAAAGGGCAGATGATGGGTTGTGCGCTGCGATCGCCACTTGCCAGCACTCAACTCAAAAAATTCCATTGCGTCCATAAATACATCTCCGTTACATAAGACTTACCCAAAGCTACCCGCATCTGGACTTTCCTATACCGGACAACTAATCCCAAGGTAACATCAGAGCTTACTTCCCACTTCATCCTGAAGGCGAAGGCGCTACTCCAGTCCGTAGGGCTTACACGACGTAACTCGCCGCGTATAAGTTTAAGGTTTTTAATTTGAGTACTTCGCTACCTATCCGTTGTTGCCAATTTCAAACTGACACCTAATCCTCAGTTACCTGTAAGGGCTCAGCTGTTTGACGGGTTTTGTTGAGGTTCTCAAGCCGTAAGTTTTCAAGCTTGGTTTTCGCTTTTTACTAAAGTACCACATCTGTACAAAAACTCAAGCAATGGGTAGCTTTGTCCAACCATTAAGTTACAGTTTCAAACCCTCGGAAGACAGGTAACAAATTGCCTTTTTTTCAGATTCTGTGTTATTTGCCTGATTTTACCATTTTTGCCAGAGGTCTATGAAAGACCAAGCAGACAGGATAAAATTTATCTCACTAGCATTATTAATATTTGTTGCTTTGATTAATTATCGCTTGACAAGTTGCGCTTTTGTTACACAGATGCTAGATTAGTTTATAACGACTAAGGCATAAGCAGTGAGGGCATTAGTCCTTCCGTCCCGTTTAATCGAAGTAATCTAAGGAGTTAACTCATGGAAATGCCAGGAAAGCTAAGCTTGGAGCAACAGTTTAAGCTCAAAGTTTACCAAGAGCAGGTGAAGAGTTTGAGTAGAGACCAGGCTCAGGAATATTTACTGGAGGTTTTACGGCAAATGATGGTGAAAGATAATTTAGTAAAGCAACTGCTAAAAGGTGCTTAAGGGCTAATCTAATGTTGGATATGCCCTTGCTGCTTCAGTATTGACGGCTCTATCACTGCCAACAGGAAACTCTGAAGCTATGTAGTTTAATAATGCCTTGATTTAGGCAAAGCGCTATATGCTTGTTAGATAAAAATTACGGGAACGCGACAACTGAGCGCTTTAGATACTCAATAAGCTCCGCGCGGCACCTTGGGATCGAGGTGCTGACTTTACATTGGCGACTCTAACCCGATGCTGATCAACTTCGAAGAGAAAACCGGGAACTGGAAAAATCCTCACTGTTTCCTATTCCCTGATTCGTTAAATTGTAGAAAAAGTTACAGATTATTACTTTGTGTTTAATAAATGAGACTGCGGTAGGGCTCATCGCCTATGTTCTATATCGGCAAGTCAAATTTGGTTGACGAGCAATATAGTTAAGTACCTTTATTAAAGGAGAGCTCAATGCTTGACACTTTTTCCAGAGCTGTAGTCTCAGCAGACGCTTCAACTTCACCTATTGGTGGTACTCAAATCGCTGACCTCAAAAACTTTATCGCTGAGGGCAACAAGCGCCTGGATGCGGTGAATGCAGTTGCTAGCAACGCCAGCTGCTGCGTTTCTGATGCCATCGCTGGTATGATCTGCGAGAACACTGGTCTAATCCAAGCTGGTGGTAACTGTTACCCCAACCGCCGCATGGCTGCTTGCTTGCGTGATGGTGAAATCATCCTGCGCTACGTAAGCTATGCACTGTTGGCTGGTGATGCTTCTGTACTAGATGATCGTTGCTTAAATGGTCTCAAGGAGACCTACAGTGCTCTGGGCGTGCCTGCAACCTCCACAGCTCGCGCTGTTCAGATCATGAAGGCTGTCTGTGTTGCTCACATCACCAACACCAACACCCCAGAAATGGGCGGTAGCCGCTACAAGAAGAATGAGACTACTCAAGGGGACTGCTCTGCTCTAGCTGCTGAGTGCGCTGGCTACTTTGATCGCGTTATTAGTGCTCTTAGCTAATAGCTAATAGATATTAGCCATTGACCAAGCAAACTCAAATCAACATCTGATCAATTTAATCTGGAGATAGTTAAAGAAATGAAATCAGTTATAACTACGGTTGTTACTGCTGCTGATGCTGCAGGTCGTTTTCCCAGCGTCTCTGACCTAGAATCCGTTCAAGGTAGCTTGCAGCGTGCGGCTGCTCGGATGGAAGCTGCTGAGAAGCTCGGTGGTAATCTTGATGCAGTGGCTAAAGAAGCCTATGACGCTTGCATCCAGAAGTATCCTTACCTGAACAACTCAGGTGAAGCTAACTCCACTGATACTTTTAAAGAGAAGTGCCAGCGCGACATCAAGCACTACATGCGCCTAATCAGCTACTGCTTGGTTGTTGGTGGTACTGGTCCTTTGGATGAGTGGGGTATTGCTGGACAGCGCGAAGTTTACAAAGCGCTAAACCTGCCTACTGCTCCTTACATTGCAGCACTTACCTACGCTCGCAATCGCGGCTGTGCTCCTCGTGATCTATCTGCTCAAGCGCTGCTTGAGTACAATGCTCTCCTCGACTACGTAATCAACTCCCTCTCCTAGTGAGATGGATTGACTCAATAGTCATTACTTAATTTTCTACCAGGGGACTCTCAGTCTATTGCTTTGCCTGAATTCGGTTGAGCAATTCACCAAGAGTCCCTTGGTCGTTCTTGGAATGTATGGGTAATATTTAATAATAAATAATTCAGTAGTCAATAATTTTAATTAAATTAAACTAAACAGCAACAAACCCATGACCAGAGATTCTCTATTTGAACAACTTAAACACCCTAACCCCAATCTACGGGAACGGGCGATGCTGGAAATGGTCGAGAGTCGTGATGAAAATACTATTCCTCGTTTGATGGGTATTCTGGGAGAGGAAAATGTTACCTATCGGCGGGCAGCTGTAAAGGCACTGGGTTTCATTGGAACAGATAGTGTGCCACCACTAGTAGATTTATTGCTCAACAGCGACAATGTGACTATTCAGGCAAGTTGTGCTAAAGCTTTAGCGCAGGTTGCCTATAACCATCCAGAAGTTACCTTCCCCAGCGAGGGTATTGAGGGCTTGAAAAAAGCACTCGATGATCCAAATCCCGTTGTTCATATTGCCTCAGTGATGGCTTTGGGTGAGATTGGTTCCCCTGTGCTAGAGATTTTGATAGAGGCGCTGAATACGACGGATAATGTAGCACTGGCGGTGGCAATTGTTAATGCACTTGGTTCCATTGCTGATAATCGGGCAACGGAAGTACTGACAAGATTTAGCAATGATGAATCTGCCGACTCCTATGTGCGTGAATCAGCAACAAGTGCATTATCTCGTTTGGAGCAGGTGATTAAGTTTCAGGAAGTTAATGCTCAGAGAGCTTAGCTCATTCATGGTTGATGGTTTATAGGTCATAGACCAATGAACCATTAACCATCAACCATCAACCATCAACCATCAACCATCTGGAACCCTAAGCAGGTGAATAGAGCAGTACGAGATCTAAATTTTCTCGTTAACTAGAATAGACACAGAAGGCAATGCTTTGACAATCTTTGTCCGACCCCTAAAGTATCTGGATTTAGCTTGGCAGGTATTGTAGATCAAAGTGTGGAATCTTGAAAAGACTGCTAAATCACCTTGTTATTTAACTCTTACGAATTCATTTTTTGCTTTTTGCCGATTACCCTGGTGGTCTTTTTTGGCTTAGCCAGGTTTCGCTTGGTAGCAGTCGCGACAGTCTGGCTACTGCTAACATCAGTATTTTTCTATGGTTATTGGAAAATCACTTATCTGCCCCTACTGCTAATATCTGTTATCGGTAACTTCTATTTTGGAAAATATATTAACCTCGCCAAAACAGCAAGTAAGCAAGCTAAAGTCTTATTGTGGTTAGGGGTCTGCTTTAATCTGGGAATACTGGGTTACTATAAATACGCTGGTTTTTTCGTAAGTTCCCTCAACCAGCTATTGCAAACGACTTGGGACGTCCCCGAGATTCTCCTACCGCTAGCTATTTCATTCTACAGCTTTACCCAAATTGCCTACCTTGTGGATGCCTATCGTGGCGAGACTAAAGGCAACCAATATGATTTACTCTCTTATTCTTTATTCGTGATCTTTTTTCCCCAGCTAATTGCTGGACCAATTCTGCGTCATGATGAACTCATTCCCCAGTTTCAAAAGCTGCGTAATTTCGTCTTTTCACAGAAAAACATAGCTCTGGGTCTAACCCTATTTACTTTGGGATTATCCAAGAAAGTATTAATTGCCGATAACGTTTCGCCTTGGGTGGGAGCAGTATTTGATAATGCCGATAATGTCAGCTTTATAGAAGCTTGGGTAGGTGCCTTCAGTTATACCTTTCAGCTGTATTTTGATTTTTCTGGCTACTCAGATATGGCGATTGGCTTGGGGTGGATGTTTAATATTCGCTTGCCAATTAACTTTAACTCTCCCTACAAAGCAATTTCTATTGTTGACTTCTGGCGTCGGTGGCACATCACGCTTTCCAACTTTCTGCGGGATTACCTCTATATTCCCCTAGGTGGTAGCCGTCGGGGTGAATTTCGCCGCTATGTCAACCTTGTGACAACCATGCTGTTAGGAGGACTGTGGCACGGCGCTGGTTGGACTTATGTTGTGTGGGGCGGTTTACATGGAACCTTTCTAGCAATTAACCATGGATGGCGTAAGTCGGGACTCAAGTTACCTGCATTATTAGGATGGGTGATGACTTTTACTGCCGTTATGTTTAGTTGGGTAGTATTTCGAGCCTCTAGCTTTAATGATGCTACAGAACTTTTAAAAGCTATGATTGGGATGAAAGGCATCGTTTTGTTGAGCAATTGGCAAAGTTTGTTGCCAGGGCTAAAGGAGATAGGTGTGCAGTTTAAAGATGCCAAAGAACTTATTTATCTGCCGCCTAATTATAACCAAAGTATAATTCTACTGGCAGGATTATTACTAGCTGTAAGCTTACTACCGAATACCCAGGAAATTATGCAGAAGTTTAAACCAACTTGGTGGTGGGCTTTGTCAATTAGTGGTTTAGCTCTTGGCTGTTTACTGGCACTCAACCGTGTTTCTGAGTTTCTTTACTTCCAGTTCTAATTAAAATTACAAATGAAAAAACATCGTCGCTTCAATATGACTTTTATGGCAGTCACTCTACCTAGTTTAGTGACTGTTGGCTTGTTTAATCTGGCTATTGATCCCTATGGCGTTATCGATAGTCCAGAAATCTCTGGTTTAAACGAACTCAGAACCCAAAAATTTCACAACGTTAGATTATTTAAGGCGATCGATGTTACCCGCGTAGAGCCTAAAACCCTACTATTAGGCTCATCAAGAACTGATCTAGGTCTAGATCCCACACACCCGGCACTAACAAATAAACAACCGGCTTATAATTTAGGACTAGTAGGACCAAATATCTATGAAGTAAAGCGCTATTTTGAGCATTCTTTGGCAAATCAGCCAGAATTAAAAACAGTAGTTCTTGGTATTGATTTATTCATGTTCAATGAATACAAAATCAATGAAGTAGATTTTAGCGAAGACAGATTAGAAAAAGAAAATTTAACAGCACAAGAATTGCTAAATGTTACCCTTTCTACAAGCGCAATTCAATCTAGTGCTAAAACAATTAAATCTAGTATTGATTCTGATGCTTACTATCTTTACCGCCCCGATGGCATGCGTTATGTTTATGGTAATGAACCCAATGAACCAATACCCAAAAAATTTAAGGGTTCGATTGGTGGCTTGAGAAAAGGTGAAGGATACTATAAAAAGTACCAGCTATCAGAAGAATTTTTGGTGAACTTGCAAGAGATTGTTGATATCTGTAAGCAACAAAACATAGAACTAAAAGTTTTTATTTCACCCTCCCACGCCAGTCAATGGGAAAATTTGCGTGCAGCTGAACTCTGGTCGGTTTTTGAAGAATGGAAGCGCCAACTAGTTAAAATTACACCAGTGTGGGATTTTTCCGGCTATAACACTATTACAACCGAAGCGATTAGCAAAGATATGGAAAATTACTGGGATAGTTCCCACTATCGTAAGGAGGTTGGCGATTTAGTACTTAATCGTATTTTCGATTATCAAAAAGACAAAGTTCCTACTGATTTTGGAGTTCTACTCACACAGGAAAATATTGAATCTAATTTAGCTAAAATTAATACCCAACGGGAAATATGGTCAAACAAGAATTCTGATGTAGTCGAGTTTGTGGAAAGTTTACAGCCTTAGTTTAATAGTTTCAATAAAATAGCATTCTTGTCTGGATTTTGAGGGTCAAATGACATAGTGATTTAATGAAAGACCAATTTACTATTAACTTAGCACTCCCCCCACTTTGGTTACGAAGGTTAATCATTATTCTCTTAGTACTAGGAGTGTTTTTTCGACTTGTGAATCTTGATCGCAAAGTTTACTGGACTGACGAAACTTACACTTCACTAAGATTAGTTGGTTACCAAATCAGACAAGTAAGTCAGAATATATTTAATGGTCAAATAATTGGTGTTGATGATTTACAAAACTATCAACGTCTAGATTCTGAAAAAGGCTTGAGAGACACTATAAGAGTTTTAGCAGTAGAAGATTCTCAACATCCACCTCTTTATTACATACTGACCAGATACTGGGTTCAGTGGTGGGGCGATTCAATTATGGTAACGAGAAGTCTATCAGCCTTGTTAAGTTTGTTGGCATTTCCTTCTATTTATTGGCTCTGCCTAGAATTATTTGGAACACCTCTAGTAGGATGGATCTCGGTTGCCATCATTGCGGTTTCACCTTTGCATATTGTGTATGCACAGGAAGCACGAGAATACGGTTGGTGGACTGTGACTATTTTACTTTCAAGTGCATCCTTTCTATCGGCAATTCGATTGGGAACTAAGCTGAGTTGGAGCCTCTATACCCTAACTCTCACTATAGGATTATACACTTTTCCGTTTACTGCTTTAGTTGCTATTGGACATGGTCTTTACTTGCTAGTCAATGAGGGCTTTAGACTAACTCGAACTTTAAAGGCTTATGTACTTGCTTCTCTGGCAGGATTAGTCGCTTTCGCTCCCTGGCTTTGGGTAAGTATTATCGGACTCACTAACATCAGTAATTCAACTTCTTGGACTTCTGAATCAATATCAATAATATCTTTAGTTAAAATTTGGGTACTGAACCTGACCCGTGCTTTTCTGGATGTAGATTTTGATATTGCTAATCCTCTTACTTATTTAATCTTACTAATAGTAATTTTGGTTGGGCATTCCATTTACTGTCTTACTCGCACTAGCCCCCAAAGGGTTTGGTTATTCCTCTTGTTATTAATGGGGTTAACAGCAGGTGCTTTAGTATTACCTGACTTAATTTTGGGAGGGAGACGATCTACTCCTCCTAGGTTACTAATGCCTACTTATTTAGGTCTTCAGATTGCTGTTAGTTATCTTTTTGCTACTAAAATTAGTACTCACTCACTTAGTAATAAAGGACAAAAAACTTGGTCTGTAATTATGGTCATACTGCTATCCCTCGGCATTGTATCAGATCTTACTTATTCACAAGCAAAAACTTGGTGGAATAAATACAAGAGTAATGACAACTTAGAAATTACTGAAATTATCAATAATACTAACAACCCCTTGATTATTAGTGATAATCCTAGTATCGGAGATGCTCTATCTCTCAGTTATTATCTTGATGCTAAAGTTAAATTAAAATTCATGAAGATACCACAATTACCAATAAATATTAGTGGTTATACTGATGTCTTTGTCTTTAATCCTTCTAAAGAGTTAGTAAAAATCATTCAAGAGAAGTACAAAACTGTACCTATTTACAACAATCAACTTAAACTATTAAAACTAGCAGATAAAACTTGAAATAATAAGCATTCAGAGTCTATTTTACTGAAAAATTGCAACACAGTAAGTTGGGTTGGCTTATGCTTAACCCAACCTCAGACTTTTCCAGAACACCCCTTTAAAAAATTGGTATTAAATCATTTATTTTTTCAGATCAGTGACTCGCCAACTGAGCTTCAAATTGATCCAAAAGTTCCAGAGAGTGACAGCAGCGATCGCGCTCAGGTTTGCTACATATCGGTTAATGCCAAAGACATTAAAGAGTAAATTCAACAACAAGACATTTAGGATCAAACCACCAAGACAGATAATATTGAATTTCCATAGTCTTTTCAAGCGTTGACGCCTTCCTGGTTGCTGACGGGCAATATCACCAAAAGTCCAAAAATCATTCCACAAGAAATTATTAATAATCGCCAACTCTGAGGCAATGATTTTACTGCGAGTCAGTGGTAAACCCACAGTCATGGGGTCACTGAGCAGATAAAGAACAATCATATCGACGAAGACACCACTAAAACCAACCAGTCCAAACCGGAGCAATCGGCCAATTGGTCCAAGGGAAAAACGTAGGCGGATGAGGTGTCGCAGATAATCCACATACTGTTTTGAAGTTACCTTACTCTCACCCTCTTGGCGCTCTTGAAACACATAGCCTACCTCTCCAATCCAAGGCACTGTTCCTCTAGCAAGTACCTCAATCAGAATTTTATAGCCTAAGGGGTTCAGTTTTTGGCCGACAAGACACTTGCGACGAACCATAAAGTAGCCACTCATCGGGTCTGAAACACGACCTACAATTCCTGGTAGTATGATTAACCCCAAAGTTTGGGCTCCACGAGATAAAAATCGCCTGACAACACTCCAGTCACTAACGCCGCCACCTTCAACGTGACGACTAGCTACCGCCATATCCCCCCCTCGTTTGATTTCACCCCAAAGTTTTAACAATAACTCTGGGGGATGCTGTAAATCAGCATCAATAACTCCCAAAACTTCTCCCCTCGATGCTTGCCAGCCACGAATTACCGCGCTGGAAAGTCCCCGCTCATCTACCCGTCGCATCACCTGCAATTGAGGGTATTTTGACATTAACTCCTGAGCAATTTTCCAGGTTTCATCGGGACTATTGTCGTCTACAATAATCAGCTCGTAGGCTTGAGGGAGAGCTTCATCGAGCAAACTACTAAGTTGATCAACAATTGTTTGGACGCTTGCCGCTTCTTTATAAGTTGGAATGATCAAGGAAAACTTAATTGGAGCTTCCTCAATAGAATTAGAGGGTGTTGGCAATTCAGGAATCTGCAAAGTACCAGAGGGAACTGGTAAAAGAGAATTGGATCGACTCAAGTTCATTAGTTACTTTATGTATTGTTGTTAGTAAGCTGTCACACATTTAAGTTGCACCTTGGAAAATAGAAGGCAGTCCCGATGAAAAAATTTCACCACTAATGGATGTAAGTAGATTCTTTCGATTTTCCCTATTCCCTGTTAAGATTTCCCTACTTAGAAGTCAGAGGGCAAAGGGAATTGAGAGTCCTTATAAATCGCAAAAGTATGCAATTTAGAGGTATCTTAGCTCAGTATAACGGAGTTAGTTGATAGTTAGTTTGAATTAGTTTCAATAATTTTTTGAATAATATGCAATTCTAAAATAAAAAATGCGTTTATTCCATACTTAGTATGCTCAATTGCAGCTAACTCATGCCTGATGCCCCACCCCTCATATATCTCATATATATGTACCACTTCACCCCTCAAACTCTCTTAATATTAAGGATGTAGCGATTAGGTCTAAAAAATCTGTACCCATGTAGGTTCTGGCTTGATGTTTGCAATCGTGGTACTATCTAAAAAATAGTGATTAGACTTAAGTCCACTGCGCTTTGCGCAATCGCTTCAAGTCATTTTTAGCAAGTCCTGCAAGAAGCCCCACGTCTGTACCCGGAGGGTCAGCGTGGGACGGTGCGTTTAAACGCACCGAAATGAATTCGGTGCGACAGCCCCTCATGAATTGCCTGTGTGAGTGGCACAGCCACATGATCTACCTCTGGTCTGGTATAATTATCCCAAGTACCTTTGCCCTAAAATGCTGGCTACACGTAGTACCTAGACAACTGAAGATCTGGGGTTTTACAGGGAAATTGCCTCCTGTAAGTAAAATCTTCTCCGAACGTAGGCGAGTAGTACTAATACTATTCAAGTGGGGCTGGGCATGTTCGCCACTATAAAACGCCCCCTGTGGGAAAGAGGGAGTACCACGAAGGAAGTTCACTGAATCCTTGCGGAGTCAGAAGCCCACACCTTAATCTATGATTCGCTGTGGGAGATGTCACGAGCTGCTTTCAACTTTACCCAGTAGCGGCAGCTTAAAAATGGTTAAAAGCTTTTCTAGGTAGGAGCGTTGTCAATAACTCTGGGGGGAACTTCACTCATGCTGAAAGCTAGTAGTTGAGGAGGTAACAAGCACCCTCAACCTATGAAGGGAAGAGCTTTACAGCCATCGGAGTCCCCACTCAAATAGTGAAATTTTCCGGGCTTATTGAGAATGAACAGCCAACCCCCTAGGTAAGTGATAATGATAATCATTCTTTGGGTGTGACTGAGTTGACTCTTTCTTGATTTATTTTGAGTAGACCCCAATAGCTGAAAAGTAGCTCTGAAAGGGGGTTGAGGAAGCTTGTTGCCCCCTCACCCCCTACACTCTATTGGTTTCCCTAGCTGTGCGCTGCTGGTTCCTACTAACCAACTGAAACTGATGCCTTCACCAATGGCTTGCCATCCATATATTCTGGAATCGGTGCTCCCATTAATTCCAGCAGAGTAGGAGTCAAGTCAACACTATGACTATCAGGTAAACTAGAACCAGGCTCGATACCAGGACCCTTAACACTCAAAAATCCTCTAGCGCGGTGGCTGCCTGTGCGTCGGTAAGGGACTGGTCCCATACGCCCCAAGTCGGGGTGTTCAATCACATCGGCTGGTTGGTCTTTCCAGATCACTACCAAATCGGCATCTGGTAGTTTAGGATCTCTATCATCAGCAGATTGGCGTGTCTGCACCACTTTCTTTACTACCGTCTCTCCTGTACGAGGGTTCTTGAGTTGGTAGAGTTTTTCTGTAAGTTCTTCACACAGAGCATTATATTCAGATGGTTTGACAATACCTTGTGGCTCTCTTCCTTGAAGATTGATGCGGATATAACCTTCCGAGAAGCTGGGCAAGGCAAAAGCCTTCATGTTAGCCCAGTGTTGTTGATACCACATTACTGGTAGCCAAACCAAGTCGCCTTTTGGTCTGCTGATACAAGATAATAAGGGCGGTTGTGACCCTTTATTAAGCTTACGCCAAACTCGGTCTAGCTGACTATTAAACTCATCAGAAGCCCAGCGCCTGAGCCAGCGCTTAATGGGATTTGGGTGATAGACTCGCCGCCAAACTTCCTCTTGCCAATTGAGTCGCTGAGGAGAAGTTACTGGTGGTGGTACTGGTGTTCCTAGTTTGCCTGCTGACAACAGAGATTTTCCTGGGAAGCTGAAGCGGTAGAGAAGTTCAGCCAAAAGCAGCATACTGGGGACATCAGTAGTATTATTGTCACTACCGTGGGCAGCAAATACCACAACATAGCTTTCTTCCGGTACTCCCTCGATAATTTCTCCTATGGCTTGATCAACCTTTTCAAAAACCTCCAGCATGGAATCACCAGCTTCCTGCTTGTAAGGATAAAGGGGATTATCCGGCTGACTCAAGAACCAGAAATCGTGCCCTGCTGAGTGAGTTTCACCAAACACTGTCAAAAACAGATCCCACTTCTGTTGCTTTAGCATGTCTCGACAGATGTTCACACGTCGCTCAATACCAGTCTCCAAGGCTTGCTTGAGGCGTTGTAAATAGGCCTTATCCCACCAATCTCCATGATCTTTATGGAGGGCAGGATGTTTCCCGTATTTCTTATTGATGTCTTTGAGGAGTGAGGCTGGTAGGGAATGGGAGGGTGTTTGGGGGGAATGAGCCCCCCAAGCCAAAACCTGTAAGCCATTAACATCTTCTGAGAGCTTCGACTGAGGCATGTCAAAGACAGCTACTTGGTAGTCTTCTCCCAAGGCATAAAAAGGCGGATACTCGTTAAAGTCGTAGGCTTCAACTTTTTGAGCTTGATAAGTACCTTCGCAAAACTTAATTGGTGCCCAATACCCAGTTTTGTGGGGCAAGCATCCGGTTAAAAAGGTCGTCCAAGGTGTCTCAGCTTTATAGTATTCAATATTACTTAGACGTCCATATGCTCCCATCTCCCGCAAACGCTTGAGATTTTTCAAGTGTCCTTGAGATATCCACTTATCTAGCAAAATGGGGTCTGCAGCGTCTAGTCCAATCGCAATAACGGAATTTTTCATGGTTGTTGTCTGTGGCTTAGCAATAAAGGACATCGGTGTAGATTGTTAAGGGGAGATGGGGAGACGGGGAGACGGGGGGATAGGGAGATGGGGAGATGTAACTAACGATTAACTGAATACTGGGCAATAATGACTACAGGTTTTGATAGTTTGATCATTATCTTAGGTGGAAAATCAGGAAAAAAAACATGCTGTCTTGTAAAGTTTTAGGAGAATCTTTCTATGTTTTGCCTAAACTAGTGTGTATTTAAAACTTATAGTTTCCTGTTGTACGAAAATTCTCTGACATCCTCCCCCCATCTTTCCATCTCCCTCTCCTGTAATACACAAATCAAGAATCTTTATTTAGTATATTCTGTAATTTGTTTGAGGTTTGATTTTGGTAACTGATTGCTCAACTCTCTAGAGAGCGAATGGCGAAACCATACTTGGAAAAAATAACCCCAACACCTAGCTCGCCAAGCCTTTGCTGCCACCTGAATTTTGCTCTCAGGCGACACTAAGGCTAACAGTTTCTGGCGATTGATAAATTTCAAGAAACTATCCCACCACTGTCGTTTTAGGGATTTTCCTACCATCTGGTCAACTACAGCTTCTGAGCGTCCTTGCCAGTAACTGCGGCGAATTACCCAGTCGGAAGTAGTGCGTTCTTTGGGAATAAAATGTTTAACTGATGCTTGAGGATTGTAGTAGAATTTACCTCCTTGTTTGGTCAGAGTTTTATTGAGTAGATACTCTTCACACGAGAGTAAACTTCCACCCTTGCGACCTAGATTCTCATTGAAGCCGCCTACTTGGCAGAGGGCATCTCTTCGGTAGCTCATATTAGCTCCAAAGGGAAATTTTGGAAATTTCAACCAGTGGGCCTCATTGCCACAATCTAGGATACTAAATAGAAAACTCATCTCTTCCTGCATCCACTCCGGCTTTCCCGATTCCCACAAAGGATAAATCGGGCCTCCTACACCAACTGGTATTGGCTTAAGAGTTTGGAAAGTCTGGAGAAGTTCTTCAATCCAGATATCACAGGGAATAGCATCATCATCTAAAAAGGAGATAAATTCACCCCGTGCTTGTTCTATTGCCGTATTGCGTGCCTTGGAAAGTCCTTGCACTGGCTCATATATATAGCGCAAATTAGGCAATTTTTCTTGGTAGGGAGTACATGCTTGTTGAGTATTGTCTGTAGAAGCATTGTCGATTACTAGAATCTCAAAGTACTCAATTGGTAAAGACTGCTGGCAAAGAGCATCTAGAGCTAAAACTAAACGATCCGCACGGTTATATGTGCAAATGGCAACTGAAATTAGGGGATGAGAGTTGCTTTCTCGATCATTTTCAGATTTGGTAACAGTTGTATTTAAATCTTTCATTGTTAGTTTACAGTGCTATCAATACAGATTTTTATTAGCAATAATTTCATCCCTACCTATTACTGTAGCTTGGACTTAGAAGTAAACCATAAGACCGATAGTTAAGAAAAGATAAAATCTTTAAGGTAGTGACTTTAGTTTTAACAACTAAGCGTTTAACAATTGAGCGATCGCCTTATTTGTAGTATTCAATTAAGTGAGCTACCAATAGTATTTTCACTAGTGCTACTTACAGGTGGAATTATCTCTGATTACTTTCTTGTACATTTCAGCAATATCTTTCCAAGTGAGAACAATTCCCTGAGCTCTTAAGGTAGAGTTATTCAGATTTTCAATCAGCAAATTTTCTATTTCTAGAATTTCTTCACTACTAGGTATTTTTTGGAAAAATTCTCTGTAACTTTCTACTTCATTCTCAACCAAAAAACCATATTCACCTTTGCTTAGTAAATGCTCCATTCGTTCACAGGGAATAGTCAGTACTGGACGACCACAGGCTAGATATTCACAGACTTTGAGGCTAGCACTTGTAAATTTACCTTCTGGGAACAGAGCTTTGTTATAAGGGGCAAGACAAAGATTTGCTGCTCCGACGTATAGAGCCGCTTCTGGCTGCGGCAGTCTACCTTTAAAAACAACTGATGCGCCAAATTTACTAGCAATATTTTCTAGTTCTTTGCGCTTATTACCATCACCAATGACATACAATACTACATCCTTAGGTTGTTGGCGCCCCAAGGCTTCAATAATTGGTCCTGGCTCTTGAATAAAGCGATTTAAAGAACCTACATAGGTAAGAACAAGACTATCTTGACTAATTCCTAACTGTTGGCGACAAGCATGGCGATCGCGGGGAAAGAAAATCTGAGGCTCAATGCCATTTGGTATCGAGTAGATGGGCTTATTATAGCTGGCATATTTTTTTTCAATCAGAAAGGATTTCATCTGCTCAGTCTCGACAACAATGCCACTGGAATTCCTAATCCATTGCCGTCTTACCTGAGGAAGTAAATTGGTAAATAAAGAAGTTGAAGCTTGCTTAACAGGATGACTTCGCCAGTCAATTTTAGCCTGTCTTGTCGTGTAAAATTCAGCTTCTACTACAAAAATAGCTGGCACGCCATAGCGCCTAAAAGTATTAGATAAAGAACCCACTAATGACCACTGTCTTTCTATGACTAAATCAAAATCTTTAGCGTGAGCTTTGGGGAATTTATCTAAAATTTTTAGATATTTCCAAGCACTAAAAAAGCCAGTGGGGCTAAAGTTAGCAGTACTTTGTTTTTTTTCTGCCTCTGAAAGTTGATTCGAGTCGAGGATAGTCAGGTAGTCGCACTCAAGTTGCGGTTTTCCCAAAGCTTTCCTCAAAACCAGTGTCACCTCAAAATCCTCTGCCAAGTAAGGAAGCAGGGGCAATGTATTAGCAAATAAAAGAGGGGCATGGGGGACATAATCAGTTCCCGGTAATGCCATACAGATTCGGGGCTTTTGGGAATTAGTTGTGATCATTATCTATAAAGAAAGAGGTGTAAATCTTGGAGTGACTATAATTCCTACCTGCCAAGAGGCTGCTTAAACTGCTTCTTCCTGTCGGATAACTGCAACTGCTTTGCTAATCTCATCAGCTGGTTTTCCAGCCACAACTTTGCGGTGAGAAACTACCTTAGCTGGCACGCCAACTGCCACCGAGTAAGGTGGAATATCTTTAGTTACCACTGCTCCTGCACCAATAACACTTCCCTTAGCAATAGTTACTCCATCTAATACTCTGACGCCACTGCCTAACCAGCAATCATCCTCAATCACAATTCCTTTAAAACTACTCTCTTGATCTCTAATTAGACGCAGGGGATCAGCAAAACCATGATTATTAGCGTAGATCCCTGAATGGGATGCAATTAAACAGTTATCGCCAATTTTAATATCACCACCAGATAGACAGGTATAAGGACCAATATAAGTTTGCTTGCCTATAGCAATTTCACCGCGATTTGATTTGATATCAACACCACGATCTAGAGATACCTTATCTGCCATAACTATCGTACTATTCTGATTAAGGCTTCTGATGCGAACACCAGGGTGAATGCTAAGCAAATTCCCCATTTTGATCCGAGACGCCCCCTCAAAGTGAACACCAACTCGAATGTAAGCAGACTTACCTAGCTGTGCAAAAATAGTGCGGTATCCTAGTCTGCGGATTACTCTACCTAGTGGGGTTGGTATTCCTTCAAGTAGGAAAAAAATTATAGCTTCTTGCCAAGATAACCACCGTGATATTACCGCTTGTTTCCAGCGATGCCAGCGTGAAGTAGATGTCATTTTTTTAGCATTCATAGCTTTCTTCAGTCACTAAATCTAGAGACAAATAAAGAACCTTGACTAAATCAATTTGACTCTAAAAACTGTATTATTTTCTTCTAGAATTCTTAAAGCAATTCCTGATAATTCCAAATACTTTCCCTTTGACGTTGAGATAGCATATCCTTCATAAAAGGTACACCTTTTCGCCAAGGGGAATGCTTACACATTTCTGGTCGTTTGGGATTTCGATAGGCATAGGCATAAAATATGGTATATCTATCTACCAAAGGAGTCTTGCCATGATGAAAGAACTTAGCATTGTCAGCGATGATCACTGTACCAGCAGCTCCAGTACAAGACTTCCACTTTAAAGCTGGTACAACCTTTTTCATATCTTCATCCAAAATTGTGCCGTTTTTAAAGGCTTTGTAGGAGGGAGTTAAACCCATAGGAATATACTCAAACGGACCGCCATTTTCATCGACATCGTTCAAGTAAATGCTAATTTTAACAACTTTACGGTCTTCTCCATCCATGTGCCATAGCTTGGTACCATTCTGTTGACCATCAGCTAAATCTCTACGCATATTTATCCCAATGCAGGAAACAGGAGCACCATAATAATTTTCCAGGATGTCGAGAATACGGTTTTCTAAACCCCACAGAAAAATTACTGGGTACTCTTTGGCGATAGTAACGGGATTGCCGTAGAGACAGTGGCTAGAAGCAGCTCTTCGATTGGTAGACAAGTTGCCAGCAACAGCAGTTTGTTGGAGTTGTGGCAATAAACTTTTAGTGGCTTCTAGAAGCTGCGGTGTTGAAGGGATTGACAAAGCATCTAAAGAGGTAATAGCAATTCCCTCTCGTTTGAGTTCTTCCACAATTTTGCGATCAGCTGGAGAAAGTTTGGGTAACTTATTTGCATATTTGACTAGTTCTGCTCTGTAGTTAAGCTCAGAAGCAATGGCAGATAGAGTTTTTCCAATTTTTGTAGGCATAGATTTTTTTACTTTAGCTGTAGGGTTGATAAGTCCTTCTGCTGAATCAGAGGACTGATGCGAAATTAAGGAGACTACACAGCCAGCTCTGAAGCTGGCTTACTTAGTACTGGATTTTACAAGTTTGTAGCGAGAGGGATTAGCTCAAGCCTTGGTCAGCACCTCAGCACTTTGGTGACAAACAACTAAGGGCTTGCCATCCATATATTCAGGAATCGGCGCACCCATCAAATCCAGAATCGTTGGTGCTAAATCAACTCCATGACCTTCTGCTAGAGTAGAACCAGCAGTAATACCAGGGCCTTTGACACTCAAAAACCCTCTGCCTCGGTGAGAGCCGGTACGACGATAAGGCACTGGGCCAATGCGTCCTAACTTAGGAGAATCAACTACATCGGTAGGCTGGTCATGCCAAATTACCACTAAATCAGCATCCGGTAGCTTAGGATTATTATCAGCTGCTAAGGTACGAGTCCGCACTACTTTCTTAACTACAGCTTCTCCTGTACGAGCATCCTTAAGTTGATAAAGGTGTTGCGTCAGTTCTTCACAAACCTGATCATATTCAGATGGTGCCACAATACCCTGTGGCTCCCTGCCCTGAAGATTAATGCGGATATAACCTTCTGAGAAGCTGGGGAGGGCAAAAGCTTTCATCTTCGGCCATAGGGAGCTATACCACATCGTCGGCTGCCAGAAGAATTCATGTTTTTGTGCCCGCAACTGCTCAGGAGAAAAGATATCTTCTGCCCTAGCACCGAAAAACTTATCTAAGTATTTGTGAAACTTAGTGGGTAGTTGATTTCTCAGGAAGCGTTTAATTAGGTTAGGCTCGTATTTGCGCTGCCAGATTTCACCTGTCCAAGTTTTCCGCTTCGGAGATTTAATTATTGGTGGTGGGGTTTTCCCTAATTTTCCAGGAGCAATCATCACTTTGCCTGGGAAACTAAATCTATAGAGCAACTCAGGCAAAAGTAGCATGCTAGAAACGTCAGTGGTGTTGTTATCACTACCATGGGCGGCAAATACCACCACGTAGGTATCATCTGGAACATCAGCGATAATTTCCCCAATCGCTTTATCCACTGCTTCAAAGGTTTGTAGCATGGGATCAAAAGTCCAACTTTTATCCTTATAGGGATGGAGGGGATGATTCGGTTGACTTAGATACCAGAAGTCATGCCCTGCTGAGTGAGGTTCACCAAAAACAGTCAAAAACAAGTCCCACTTCTGCTGCTTGAGCCAATCCCGACAGAGGGTAATGCGCCGCTCAATACCAGTATTCATCGCTTTCTGGAGGCGAGTCAGATAACCTTGATCCCACCAATCTCCATGATCTTTGTGGAGTGCAGGATGTTTACCGTATTCTTTGTTAATTTCAGCCAGTAGCGATTCTGGTAGAGAGTGACTGGGGGTTTGAGGAGAGTGAGCGCCCCAAGCCAAAACTTGCTTACCATTAACTTGCTCACAGAGTTTAGACTGAGGCATGTCGAATACTCCTACCTGATAGTCTTCTCCTAGAGCATAGAAAGGCTTATATTCTTTGAAGTCGTAGGCTTCTATGTATTCAACCTCATAGGTACCTTCGTGGAACTTAATGGGAGCCCAATATCCTGTCTTTTCAGGTAAGCAACCGGTGAGGAAGGTTGTCCACGGCAGCTCCGCTTTGTAGTACTCTAGGTTAGTCAAGCGTCCATAGGCTCCCTGCTCCCGGAGGCGCTGGAGATTCTTGAGATATCCTTGAGACATCCAGTTTTCTAGTAATACTGGATCTGCTGCATCTAGTCCAATGGCAATCACAGGTTTGTTCATAACTCTCTCCGCTCAAGCATTTAAAAAGATAGTTAGCCTAGATTTTGATACTACTGACACCGCCGTAATTTCCTAATTGGTTGGTAGTCGCCCTGGGCGAAGTGAAAGTTCCAGCTAGGTTGCCTCTGCAATGTATACAATTGACAGTTGTTGCTCCTAAGTCTTCCTCAGATTTAACTTCTGCCCTTTCACCTATAATTTCGGCAGTCTTAACACATCTTCACAAAAGAAGGCGAGAAGCCTATCTTTTGATCAGCATAGGAGAAATCGCTCAGTAGGGCATGAGGCTCCGGGGCGAATAGTTTATGTTTATGCCCTATTGCCGTAAAGCCTCCTGATTTCTTGCTTTCGTTAACTCACTCACCTTCGAGAGCCCGCAAACTTATCTTGCACACTCTTGCTTAAAAAGAAGAAGGGACTTGCCATGCTGCTTAATAAAAATTCCATTTCGCAGGCGGCAATCAGATCCGTTTTAACTTGCCACTTGTACTTGATGAGATGCAATACTGTGCGGCGTAGGCTGCCTAACCAGATCTTAGCCATAATTAGAGGTTTTTGCCAACCTGTACTATTGAGCAAGCGCAGATGACAAATACACAAGCCAGCGCCGCGACACAAAGACATTAAGTAATCTTTTTCTAGGCGTCGGCGCGGTATTTGGTGATAGGAATGCATTTCGGGGCTATACCAGATTTCCCATCCAGCTTTGTAAATATGTAATAAAGCTTCATAATCCTCCCCTGCTAGCATGATGCCATTAACTCTACCGATTAAAGTAAGGTTACGTGGTACATGCTCACACCAAGCTTGTTTGCGAACAACTAATCCTCCTCCTGGCGGCATACTTAATTTTTCCGGCTGATAGAGATGGGGTTTTGAGCCCCGTTCTCTAATTGCCAAAAAAGATTTAATTCTGTTAAAGTTTTCAGGAGGTTGTACTTCAAACTCACCGTGTACTTGACCACCGTAGGCTCCAGCTTGGGGATATTCTTTGCCAAAGTTGTAGGCAGCCGCTACCCACTCCGGTGCTAGCAGCAAATCGTCGTCTACGAAACCAACAAAATCCCCTTGGGCTTCGTCAATAGCTCTTTGGCGTGCAAAAGCTAAACCCTGCTGTGTTTCTTGGCAGTACTTTAAAGGATAGACATCAGACCAATTGGCTTGATATTCTTCCACAACCTTTGCCGTATTATCTTTACTGTTATTGTCAACTACAATAATTTCCCAGGAGAAGGATTCAGTATTAACCTGCGATCGCAGTTTATCCAGAACCTTAGGTAAGCGACTTTCCCCATTGTAGGTTGGTATAGCAACAGTGAAGTCAACCATAATGTTTTTACTTTAATACTAAGGATAAACAAACAAGTTTTGGGTGTAGGGTATAGGGTGTAAAATCACTTCAGGCGATTTTATAATTTTTTACACAGTCAAATTTATTGATACCCGACTAACTTATCTAACTATTTTCCCCCTCTCCCTCTTTCCCCATCTCCCCCTCTCCACTAACCCTTGTGTTCCAACCAATCCAGATATCTTTTTTTCCAGAGAAAAAATGGACTAATCAGGATACTTAACAACAGTTGTTGTTCACAGGCTTCTACTACCTCATGTTTCCTTTGTTTAGACTGTTTGAATCGGTATGCCAACAGCTGGCGCAGATCATTGATGATGTATAAAGGAGTGAAAAATGGTCTTTGCCAGTTGGGGAGTCTGAGCATACGGATATAATGCCTACTTAAGCCAACACAGCGTACTAGAGAAACCAGGTAATCCTTTTCTAAGCGCCAGGGGGGTATTTTGTGTTCAATCTCCATTTCCGGGTTGTACCAAATTTCCCAACCAGCGTTTTGGATATGTAAAACTACTTCTAAATCTTCACTAGCTAATCCAGCCCCTCGCCCTTGGTGATTCAAAAACAGGGATTTAGGTACTGACTGTTGCCAAGCCTGTTTGCGGAGCACTAAACCAGCCCCTGGCGGTAACATCTTCTGTTTGGGTTCATAGTAGCGTGGCTTTGGGCCTCGCTCGATGATAGCTAAGTAAGTACCAATACTTTTGATGTATTCTGGCGGCTTGACTTCAAACTTACCGTGAATTTGGCTGCCATAAGCTCCTGCTTGGGGATGAGTTTCACCAAAAGTGCGGGCAGCAGCTACCCAATTTGGTGTGGGCAGATTGTCATCATCGAGACAACCGATTAATTTTCCTCTGGCTTCCTCAATGCCTCGCTGCCTTGCAAATGCCGCTCCTTGTTGCTTCTCCAAGATATATGTAAGCGGGCTATCACTTCGCCAATTAGCTTGGTAGTCGCGAACCACTTGGGCTGTATCGTCAGTACTATTATTATCAACGACAATTACTTCCCAAGACAAGTTTTCTGGACAAACTTGCGATCGCAGTTGTTCTAGAAGCTCTGGTAAATGACTTGCTCCATTATATGTAGGAATGACTACACTAAAGTCAACGCTCATTTTTCTTCGCGCACTCCCTTGTCAATTGCCCAGTTTTCATTAGCTTCTGTTTAGTGATAAATTTTGATAGTGGTGTAGCTTATTGAGTAACTATTCTCGATAAGAGTATCTAGTTAACAGTCTACCTATACTAATACAGTTAATAATTCCATAGTAGGCTGTAAAATTCCGGAAAGTGACAGAACCTGGCGGAATTCTACAACTACATTTAACTCGCATATTTTTGGAGGATGAACGACGGGCGAGACGCCCATCCCACAGTTATCCCATATTTTTATACCAATTTTCTAAATGCCTGCTATACATTAATCTCCGCGTCTCCGCGTCTCCGTGTCTCCGCGTCTCCGCGTCTCCCCATCTCCCCATCTCCCCATCCTGTCTGCAACTCACGGATTCTGCCATCCTTCCACAATTGCCGTGCCGATATTGACCAAAAATATGGGATTCAAGCCCCGTCCTTCGCTTGACGGCTTTTTGTGGGAGCAATATTGATAAACAATGGAATTGATAGTAGAATAGCATTAGCGGTAAAGCGCACATATTAAGACGAAGTAGGTCAAGCGGACTATTCCTGATCCGGAGCCCTGGTAGTATAAATCCTAAATCTTGTACAAATGTGGGAATCGTTAGGCGAGAATTCGACAAATCTCGATACATCAATACTGTGGGACACACAGGAATTTAAGCTTGAGGAGTGAGTTGAAAGGCTCAAGTATGCTCTGTAAGACCAAAAGCTAGTTCAAGGAAGCTAGTAGTTTGGCAAGATCAGCCCAAGAATCCCCGTACCTTCAGGTCGGGGAGTGTCAAATAGGGATTATCCAAGAATTCTTTTAGTGCCTCTTTACCACCAGCTTGCAAGGCACTGACAAGTCTTTGTCTAGTATTGGCTGGCATCGATAATTTAACAAAGGCGGCTTTTTCGGTATCAGTGGCGTTGGGGTTGGTTTCTTCTAATTGTTTCAATAATCGTTGGATTTCTGCAGCGGCTTCGGCTAGGGTTTGCTTTTGCTCCGGCGCATAATTATTTTGAATTGCTCTAAATTCTTGCTTCCCGCCACTTTGAGTAGCATCGACAAAGCTATTTTGAGAATGACGTTGATCGTATTTGGAGCGATAGGAGTCTGACATAAATTCACTTACCGCTTTATTCTCAACATTAATAAGTCGGCTTGCCTGTAGTCTAGCAATTTCCATTAAGTTCTGGTTTTGCTGCTGATAAAGGGCAATCATCTTATCCTTGGCTGAAGTGAAGGTTAACTCTGGACGAGAATTAAAGCGCTGGATAAATTGATCACTAACTACATGGTCTTTGGTTTCAGCAGCACATTGAATTAGAGTTTCCCTTAATACCAAAGCTTGCTCAAAGTTTAATAAAGTTGCCAACAGTTAGGTAAACACCGCGAAATCTGGGATCCTGAAGGTGCTGTTGTTGGCGCTGTTGATTATCTTCCTTAAGGAAAGTTTGGACAATAAAGAATTCTTGGATTTTATCGTGGCGGAAATACCATTCTCGATAACTTTTACCTGAAGCATCCCGAAACTGGCGCGTCAGTACCATTTTGTGCCTTTCCATGCATTGCAATTCCTCCCGCCAAGGTTCTTCTGGGATAGTAATTTGGTCATTAAGGCGCATTTGGTAGACGGTTTCGGCAAATTTGGAGAGGGGAAAAGGGCGAAAGTAAAGCTGTTGGTATTCAGCAGCCATAATCTCATACTGCTGTTGTTGGAGCTTGAGTAAGTCTGGTTCTTTTCCCTGGGCTAATAGTTGTGCCACTAGGGTTAAATCCATGGGATTGGAAAGAAGCCGACGCACTGCTGCTAACTCATCTTTCGATTGTTGTTGGTTAAGTTGGGTTTTTAAATAATCTTCACAAGCTTGCTCGTATTCCACACCTAATACTGGTGCATCTTCCGGCAAAATAGCTTGACGAGAGATAAGGAATTCTAGAATTTGTTGGCGCTTGAGGGGTTGCAAGACATAGGTTTTTGCTGTCGCTGGCGGCGTCCATTCTCAAGGTTGCGTGGTAATAATAATATGCCCTTGGAAGTGACGCTCGACAAAACTGCTAATCGTGGCGCGGGTATCAGGGGTGACTTCGTTGAGTCCGTCTATACAGATATCAAGGGTATTGTAGTCAATTAGACTTTGCAGGAATTTAGAGTCATGGGCAGATATGGGTAATTTGGCTTGAATCGCTTCAATGACACCAGCAGTGCATTTACTGGCTGGGAGGTAAACAGCCAATCGCCCAGAGGTTTTGACCAAGTTGCGTAGAAATATGGATTTGCCCAAGCCTGATTCCCCTTCTAAAACTATGGGTGATTGGAGTTGGGAAATAACAGTTTGAATGGGTTGGGTATGGATTGCTCTTTTGATTTGGATGTGGGAGTTGGGAAAGTAAGCTTGGGTATCAAAGCTATCTAAGTTGGCATCGGCAAGGAGAATTTTGCTAAAGGGAGCGAGTAATCGGTAGCGCAAAAAGGGAATAGCAGTGAGAGCAATGCCGATATAGCCTAAGCCGAAAAGTTGGCGAGTTTTTCGGTTCCAAATGAGGGTTTGGACTTGGCGAGAATGGGGATAAGCTGTGATCAGAATCAGCCATAAACTGAGATGGGCTAGCCAAAGTTTGAAGAAAATCAGAAACCACTGCTTTCCTTCTAAGGCGATAATTTTGGGGTTGACGACGGCAGCAAGTCTAGAGTCTTTAGATTTAAGATTCTGGTAGTGCTCTTTGAGCAGAGGCATATCTGCCGGTTTCCAGTTAACCTGGTTAACAACTACGGCAATCTGTTTTTGTAAATCATCGTGCAGTGTAGGAAAAGATTTACTAGGTTCCCATACTTGGGCAAATAGCCGGAGAACTTTTACCCCCTCTTGGCGATTTAGGGGACTAATTTCATCAGGATATTTTTTAGGTAAGCCCAGCCACTTGATTAACAGAAGTGAGTCTTTTTCGCCGCTACTGAGTAAATAGGAGAGAAAACGTAGTATTGGTGCTTCTCCCTGGTAGCAGCGGTAAACTTCATTTAATACAGCAAGTAAGTCTTTTAACTCTAATGTTCCCATCTCCCCCAGAGCTTCTGCTGCACTGTAACGGACAGGCCTATCTGAGTGGTTCAAAAGTTTAACCATATCGGGAGCAAATTTAGAGTCAGCTGCACCTATGTTCCCCAGAGTTCTTGCTGCCCTATCACGGACCCTCGAATCTGAGTCGCTCAAAAGTTTAACGATATCGGGAGCAAATTTAGAGCCAGCTGCACCCATCTTCCCCAGAGCATATGCTGCATGAAAACGGACCCTCGAATCTGAGTCGCTCAAAAGTTTAACGATATCGGGAGCAAATTTAGAGCCAGCTGCACCCATCTTCCCCAGAGCATATGCTGCCCTAAAACGGACCCTCGAATCTGAGTCGCTCAAAAGTTTAACGATATCGGGAGCAAATTTAGAGCCAGCTGCACCTATGTTCCCCAGAGCTTCTGCTGCCCTAAAACGGACATTCCCATCTGAGTGGCTCAAAAGTTTAACGATATCGGGAGCAAATTTAGAGCCAGCTGCACCCATCTTCCCCAGAGCATATGCTGCCCTAGAACGGACATCACTATCTGAGTGGCTCAAAAGTTTAACGATATCGGGAGCAAATTTAGAGCCAGCTGCACCCATCTTCCCCAGAGCTTCTGCTGCACTATCACGGACATACCTATCTGAGTGGCTCAAAAGTTTAACCATATCGGGAGCAAATTTAGAGTCAGCTGCACCTATGTTCCCCAGAGCATATGCTGCACTATCACGGACATACCTATCTGAGTGGCTCAAAAGTTTAACCATATCGGGAGCAAATTTAGAGCCAGCTGCACCCATCTTCCCCAGAGCTTCTGCTGCACTATCACGGACATAGCTATCTGAGTCGCTCAAAAGTTTAACCATATCGGGAGCATACTTAGAGCCAGCTGCACCCATGTTCCCCAGAGCTTCTGCTGCATGAAAACGGACCCTCGAATCTGAGTGGCTCAAAAGTTTAACGATATCGGGAGCAAATTTAGAATCAGCTGCACCCATGTTCCTCAGAGCTTCTGCTGCACTTTTACTGACATCCCAATCTGAGTCGCTCAAAAGTTTAACGATATCGGGAGCATACTTAGAGCCAGCTGCACCCATCTTCCCCAGAGCTTCTGCTGCACTTTTACGGACAAAGCGATCTGAGTCGCTCAAAAGTTTAACCATATCGGGAGCATACTTAGAGCCAGCTGCACCCATCTTCCCCAGAGCTTCTGCTGCATGAGAACGGACCCTCCTATCTGAGTCGCTCAAAAGTTTAACCATATCGGGAGCAAATTTAGAGCCAGCTGCACCTATGTTCCCCAGAGCTTCTGCTGCCCTAAAACGGACATTCCCATCTGAGTCGCTCAAAAGTTTAACCATATCGGGAGCAAATTTAGAGCCAGCTGCACCCATCTTCCCCAGAGCATATGCTGCCCTAAAACGGACCCTCGAATCTGAGTCGCTCAAAAGTTTAACGATATCGGGAGCAAATTTAGAATCAGCTGCACCCATCTTCCCCAGAGCTTCTGCTGCATGAGAACTGACATCACTATCTGAGTCGCTCAAAAGTTTAACGATATCGGGAGCATACTTAGAGCCAGCTGCACCCATCTTCCCCAGAGCTTCTGCTGCACCAGAACGGACCCTCGAATCTGAGTGGCTCAAAAGTTTAACGATATCGGGAGCAAATTTAGAATCAGCTGCACCCATCGTCATCAGAGCATATCCTGCACTAAAACTGACATCCCAATTTGAGTCGCTCAAAAGTTTAACGATATCGGGAGCAAATTTAGAGCCAGCTGCACCCATATTCCCCAGAGCATATGCTGCACTAGAACGGACATAGCTATCTGAGTCGCTCAAAAGTTTAACGATATCGGGAGCAAATTTAGAGCCAGCTGCACCCATCTTCCCCAGAGCAACTGCTGCATGAGAACGGACATAGCTATCTGAGTCGCTCAAAAGTTTAACGATATCGGGAGCAAATTTAGAGCCAGCTGCACCCATCTTCCCCAGAGCTTCTGCTGCACTAGAACGGACATCAATATCTGAGTCGCTCAAAAGTTTAACGATATCGGGAGCAAATTTAGAGCCAGCTGCACCCATCTTCCCCAGAGCTTCTTGTGCACTATAACGGACATCACTATCTGAGTGGCTCAAAAGTTTAACGATATCGGGAGCAAATTTAGAGCCAGCTGCACCCATCTTCCCCAGAGCTTCTTGTGCACTATAACGGACTCTGAACTGAATCGACTCATTCTCATTCTCATAGGCCAATAACTTTGCAATCTGCTCAACTTTGTCATTGCGAATCTCTAGGGGTTGCTCGAGTTCATCCAATTTATATTCAGACAATTTGTTCAAAGCTTCAACCCATACCAAGGGATCTGAGTCATCGAGTGCTGCTACAATCCCCTTTATCTGCCCAGGTTCTGGCTCAGGCGGTGATCCTTGAGCGTGACTCCAATTAACAATCAAAAGTAGAGCTAATAGCAGTGCTAACAACTGAGATAGCCACCGTTTTATAAAAGTCTGAAGAGTTGGGCGCAGTTTTCGTCCCTTGGTATAGCCTCGATGGGTCATGATTGTAATTTTCCAAGCAGCTACTAGCTATTTTATACTCTGCTCATTTATACTCTGCTCACTATTAATTCCTTTGCCTGCCTGGGGTTCAAACCCCAGCCTAATAGCTTAAGTCCTCTACAAGAGGACTAAAAGCTGGCTCTACATCAATTTAACTTGCGGTGGGGGTCTGGGGGAGGCGATAAGTCCCACGTCCTACCCGTAAGGGAGGCGTGGGATACATGGACATCCCCCAGGCGGATTTTATCCGGTCGATTCCGGTAAAATCAGCTTTTACCGTAACCTAAAATTAGGGTAAGATACTTCTATGCTTACCCTCAACTACACCTACCGCCTATATCCCGATGATTTGCAAGTCGAGCTACTCAATGAATGGCTCGAAATTTGCCGCAGTGCCTATAACTATGCACTTAGGGAACTAAAGGATTGGATTGCTTCAAGGAAGTGTCCAGTAGATCGGTGTAGTTTGGAGTCGGAGTACATCATGAGTGCTGATTATCCTTTCCCTGGATATCAGCAACAACAGAATAACCTGCCCAAGGCAAAAAAAGAGTTCCCACGACTGGCGGCAGCGCCTTCCCAGGTATTGCAAACAACCATCAGGAGATTGCACGATGCTTGGGACTTTTTTCGGAAACGAGGTTATGGATTTCCTCGTTTCAAGAAGTATCGACAGATCAAGTCGATACTTTTTCCTCAGTTCTCCACCAATCCAATTACAGGATGGCAAATCAAGTTAGCCAAACTGGGAAAAGTTCAAATCAACTTGCACAGACCAATACCCGATGGTTTTGTGGTTAAGCAAGTTAGGATACTCAAAAAAGCAATGGGCTGGTTTGCTGTTATTAGTATTCAGTCTGACATCTCTATGCCAGACCCAGTACCGCACGGTCACTTCATTGGAGTAGATGTTGGGCTGAATAATTATCTAGCTACCAGTGATGGTTTCCTAGAGCCTGGTCGCAAGCTTTTCAAGACAGAGCATCGTCGGCTGAAAGTGCTACAACGTAGACTGTCGAAGAAAAATAAACGTTCTAAGAACTACGATAAATCCAGAATCAAGGTAGAACATCAACATAACCACATCGCATTCAAGCGTAAAGACTATCAGTTCAAATTGGCTCATAAATTGTGCGATATGGCTGATACCATCTTCGTCGAAGATATTGACTTCCGAATCATGGCCAAAGGGTTCCTAGGCAAGCACACCATTGATGCTGCCTTTGGACAATTCAGGACTATCCTTTCTTATGTAGGCAAGCAACGAGGTGTGTATGTTGCTGAAGTTAACCACAAGGGGACGTCTCAAACCTGTCCAAATTGCCGCATTGAAGTCAGCAAAGAACTCAAAGATAGATGGCACAGTTGTCCAGAATGTGGTTATGAAGCAGATAGAGACATAGCCTCGGCACAGGAAATCTGCAACCGAGGTTATGAGCAACTTAGTACCCAGGGACTCTGGGGGAAAGAAATTGGCTGTCAAGTCGGGCTGTCGGGGGCAATGAGCCTAGACAAGTGGCGCAGGGCAGCAATGTCTAACAGCGATGTTGGAAGCCCGCGCTGTAATCTCTGATTCAGCGCCGGGAGGATGTCACTATAAATTATATTGCTAGTTAAAATGGCAAAGATCTGACTATGCAACCTCCTGAAGGTTTCAGGATAACCGAAAAAGATAATCCTCAAGCGATTGAAGCTCTAGCCGAGTTCATCAAAAACTCGCAGAGTAAAGAAAGCCAGGGGCAAACCCCGCCAAATCTAGGAGAAACCGGGCAAGGAAACAACAGCGCTATAGATCCACTAGCTGAATTTTTCGGGAATAACCACAATCAAAATAGCTGGGGGCAAGCCTCACCCAATTTAGGAGGTACTCCACAAAATACCCCTATAAGTGGTAATGCTTATGTCGGTTCCACTTACGATCATTTTGGCGACTTTAGTCAATCTAGAAATACTCCCGACATCCCCAGGCTCAACCTCGCTCAACTACCACAATTACTATCTGTTGCGCTTGCAGAGAAACAAAATTTAGCCTCTATTCAGCTTATTTGTATCGACGGTAGTAAATTTATTGACCGCGATAACCCCGCAACCAAGATTTACAATGAGATGCGCAGACAGGGTTGCCCCACTAGGGAAGAAAGCAAACCCAAAACCATGATTGAACTGCAAGACTATTGGGATGAACTTATCCTAGAAAGCGATAACCTAATAGTTATGGTGTTCTATCACAGACCATCACCATCAAAATCACCAATATTTAGCCAGACTTTCCTTGATGCCCTGAGCAAGTTTGAGGGAGCAATTTGTGTGGTGATTTCTCTGTCAGAGTTGTTGTCAGCAACGCCAGAAAGCAACATTGAGCCAGACAACCCTAGCTCCTTACACTCAGAAGAGATTAGGGAATGGAATTCACTGCAATTATTCTCCCCCACTCAGCCCAAATTAGTAGATAATATCGTCGGCTGGATTAGTGCGATCGCACTCGAGCTATAGTAGGCTGATGCACAGTTGCATATTTTAAATCAGGGGGAGATAGGGAGACAAGTCTGATCAGGATTTGAAGAAGGAGTCAGGAGTTAGGAGTCTGTGAGCCAGTAAAGAATATTCAGAATTAGTTAATGACCACACTTAGCTTTAGTGTTGGAGTATCCTGTCTATCAATTCTTTCTCCCCATCTCCCCATCTCCCCATCTCCCCATCTCCCCATCTCCCCACCTCTTCTCTTCTATCGCCTTCTTCGTCCACCACTAAAAGAGCGACGGCGTGTACCACTGCTGCCAAAACTACTGTTTGAACGTCTAGTGCGGCTGGAGCTGGAGTTGCCAGATTGACGTAGATTGCTGCTACCGAAACCAGAGCCTGTAGACTTATTACTGTTTGCCGAGTTTCTGCCAGCAGTACTACGCTGACCAGATGAACCAGAGTTTCTTAAACGCCCAGTTGTGCGCAAAGCTTGGCGATTGCTAACTGCTGGTGGCGGCGCTTGATAGCGGGTTTGGTATCGATCCACTGCTTGATTATAGGTGCTGCCATACCCACCGTAACCAGTCAAAATTCCCCCTGGTTGGTAAACTGGCGGTACATAGTACTGAGGTCTGAACAGTAAAGAACCAAGGGCTTGACCAGCTAATGCCCCAGCAAAAGGAGCCCAGAAACTAGACTGTTGTCGCACAATTACAGTTTCTTGCTGACCAGTTTGAGGATTTGTCTGAGTTTCAGCGACGTTATGGACATATTCAATCTTGAAGTCCTCCGTCAGATACATAACTGGCTGATTGTCATCTATCTTTAGATAAGTTTTTTCTCCGGCAGCTACCTCTTCATCTGTCAAGCGAGCCATCTGTAAATTTTCTGTGCTAAACACTGGTGGGGTTCCAGCTGGAGTATTGAGCAACATCAGAGAATATTGCCCATCAACATCATTATAGGTAGCTTGTTGCACTGGATATTTTCCATCGCTCAACCGTGTCGAAGCAGATGCATTGCCAAGGTTCCGGTTTGAAGAGGACGTTGTTTCAGGAGAACTACAAGCTAGTGTAGTCCAACACAACGTTATTGACATTAACAGGATGACAAATTTGCGTAACATAAAATTGGGAAATCGTTTTGACGATTTTTTGACAACTACTAGCTGTTAACTTATAGCAGTTCTCACTCTTGATGAGATAAAAGCTTATTCTGTGTATTCAGTTATTGAACAAAGGGATTATATCAGAGCACTCCAAAAGAAAAATTTCTTCTTGTCTCCCTATCTCCCCCTCTCCCCATCTCCCTATTTCCCCCTCTCTTTACAGGGGAATGAGCTCGGGGAAATTAAGCAGCAGTTGATCATTGGTTAGTTCATCACCCAACTGTGCTGGGGAAAACTGAACTTGAATAGCTCGATATTTCTCTTGATAGTGGAGATTAATCAAAGCTTTTAGACCATCTTCTAGGGCATCGACACTGGTAAGAGAGGTTTCGAGTTGAGGAACTTCTCCCTCAAACGCTACTGCGATCATAACAATCAAGTTGCTAGTAATGGGTAAAGAAAACCGTTCCTCTTCTCTAGCAAAGGTGTTGTCGAAATCAGGTTCACTCAGGTAGCGGCTAGCAGAGTCAGTAAACAGTTCATTGGCATAGTCTCCAGCTTCCCCCTCATTCCAGAAAACATCACCTTCATTGGCTGCCGATTGCCAATAGGTATTCAGTTGTAAGAGGTTTTGGCAAATATCAACTAGTCCTTCTCCTAAAACCTCTAAGTCACCATCAGCCTCGATGGCCTGCCTGCCGGCCTGATTGAGAATACCCAGCATCGGGGCAACCTCTGAGCCTCCCAAGTGGATAAACAAACGACAGACTACAAATCGAGTTTTGCCAGTAAATCGATTAAAGCTATCGCGTAAAGGATTCATTGTGTTTAGCAATTATTTGTTAACAACAAGCCAAATATAGCTACAATTACGCTCAATTTCTAGCAGTTTATCTAAATGTGGGGAGCAAACGACACGGAGGGAAAATTCTTGTATACATATTCCTCCCACCCTTCCCACACCCCCTACACTTCCCCCTCTCTCTTGTATCTACTTTGTGGTTATGGTGTGGACGCCATCCCAAGAGTCCGAGGGTGGTTGTTCCATATAGTTTTCCAATCGTTTTAGGTGAGTGATAACAGCTTTATCCTTTGGTTTTAACTCATGAGCTTGAGTAAAATGTCCATGGGCTTTCCCAAAGTTTCTGTTGGTGTAAGCACAGCGCCCTGCTTCATAAACTTCTAAGAACTCTTCTTCTTTACCATTGAGGGGTATATCTTTGCTGCCAATCAATTCATAAATACTGACTGCTTGATGTTTGCCCTTAACTCTAATTTTGTCGAGTTCTCGCGCCCAAATATGATCGCTGCACAGCTTATAGGTATACTCACTCAAGATAATATCGCAGTTATATTCTTTAGTAACACTTTCTAAACGAGAACTCAGGTTAACCCCATCACCAATCACAGTGTAATCCATCCGTTTTTGCGAACCGATATTCCCTGAGACAACTTCTCCAGAGCTAATCCCAATACCAATACGGATTAGGGGCTGTTTGGTGCAGATACGATCCTGGTTAAACTCTGCCAAGCGCCAACGCATCTCTAGGGCTGACTTAACAGCCATCCAGGCATGATTGTCCCTGAGCGGTAGTGGAGCCCCAAAAACTGCCATCAGAGCATCCCCGATAAACTTATCCAAAGTGCCGTCATGGTTGAAGACTGCTTCAACCATGGTCTCAAAATACTTGTTGAGCAACGATACCACCTCCGATGCTCCCAAGTTCTCCGTCAGGGTAGTGTAGCCACGGATATCAGAAAATAAAATAGTTACATCCTTACGTTCACCCTCCATCATCATATCTTCACCCAAGGCCAAAACCTGTTCAGCGACCCCTGGTGTTAGGTAGCGATACATAGTGGTTTTCATGCGCTTTTCGCGGCTAATGTCTTCGAGTACCACTAAACCACCCCTCACATTTCCCTCTGGATTAGTCAGGGGGTTAACTGTCAGATTAATACTGCGTTCAATAATTTGAACTTGATCTGAAGACAAGTAGGTTGAGGTGTTTGAATCCCAAGGTAGCTCATTCCAAGGTACATAAATATCGGGATTATCGCTTTTAGGAATTGCCAGGATGTAAACAATATTGCCATCGCTAGAATTAGAGTTGCAAGCTTGTGGGGTGAAGCTTTTGTGGTCAGTTTGCTGAGCAGTTGGCTTAGAGGCTTGACCATGTTCTGGAGATGGTGAAACTTCAGTCAAATCAGGAGCATCGCTGTCAACTTTCAACTGTTGCTCTTGCCATTTATCAGACTCTTGTTCACTTTTAAACAAACCAACTTTTAGGTTTTGTTCTGGTAAATAGTGCTTGGCACCTTTATTTAAACTTGCCTGCAAGCGCCCCTGGAGATTTTCTATGGGTACCACTTCCCACACGTATCGACCTGTGAGTTTGCATTCCCACAACTGCCGATTTTTACTATCTATTTGCTTAATTGGACAACCAAGCAATCCCATAGCCGCATCATTGATAGTGACAATTTGCCCCTGCATGTCTGTAGAAATCACGGCATCTGATAGGCTTTGCAGAATATCCTTCTGATATTGTTTCTCAATGAGAACATTTTCAAAGAGCTTGGCATTTTCCAGAGCAATTCCAGCCTGAATATTAAAAGCTTTCATAAACTCCTCATCAGAAGAGGTAAAGCTACCTTGGCGCTTGTTAATCAGTTGGGTAACACCAATCAAGTCCCCTGATGAATTGAATACTGGCATACAGAGAATATTGCGAGTCACATAGCCTGTTTGTTTATCAGTACTAGGATCAAAGCGAGGGTCTTTGTAGGCATCAGGAATATTCAGCAGTTTGCGGTTAGAAGCCACGTAACCGGCAATCCCACGATTAACTGGAATGCGAATTTCCATGGTATTGATACCATCAGCCGTAGCTACTTTGCTCCACAGCTCACCCGTCTCTTTAGAGAGCATAAATAGGGTAGAGCGCTCTGCCTTCATCAAATCACGGGCCTGAGCCATTACCATGCGCAATGTTGCTTCCAAGTCTAGACTCTGCCCAAGGGATGCTGTCGCCTTGAGAAGAGCGGCAGCTCCTCGCTGATTGCGAGCAGCCATATAAAAGGATTGGCAGGTTTCTAAGATAATGCCAATGGAGTCAGTAAAGTCGCGGAAGCGCTGTTCATCCGTGCTGTCAAAAGGTTTATCCCCAGCTTTATTAAGCAACTGCACCACAGCAACTACCTGGTTACTCCTGCTCAAAATTGGCATGCACAGGAGTGTGTGGGTATGATACCCAGGGCGCTCATCAGTTTCTTTATGGAATAGTGGGTGGTTGTAAGCATCGGTAATATTGAGAGAGCAGCCAGTTCTAGCTACATAGCCTATAATACCCATATTGAGAGGCATCCGGATTTCTCTGGCTTTTTTGGTATCATTTTGGGAAATTTTTGCCCAAAGCTGAGATTTATCGACATCAACTAAGAAAATAGTTGTGCGATCTGCCTGTAGGATCTGACCAATTTTCAGGGTTAAGGCATCAATCGCTTGCTCTAGCATATTTTCTAGAGCTTCGTGATTAATCATCTCCAGAGCCCGCAGAAATTGCTGGAATTCAGCAGTGATAAAGTCCAACAAACAGATGAATTCTGGAACAGATAAGTCTTTGACTCTATGAGTCAAAACGCTCGTCCGATTGAGAGAGGTTAACTGAGTCAATGTAGCCAGAATGCTACCAGTGTTGGAAAGTGTCATGGTAAATCTGACCCGGTGTGTAGACAATTCTAAGGGTTTTGTGATTGTGGTTGATAATTGCCCCTTTGAGAATTTGCCCTAGGCATGGGAGTTGAAAGATGAAAAATAACTTCAGTCTACACCCTCTCAAAAAATAGCTTGTGTCTGTAGTCAGCTAAAAATTGCCATACCAAAAAACAACTTTTGGTTTCTTTGAGCACTGAAGTACTCTCAAAGATTTCTACAAAGTTACTTAAGATTAGATCATTTTATGCTAGTTGACACTCCCCCTTTTAGAAAAAGGAAGATTCCTGAGGAAGCCAGAGAACTTAACAGAAGTGAAGTTCTCTTGATTGCCAGCTACCAACAAAGACATTAAGTACCTGCGACATTGATAAAGGTTACTGGTTGAGGCAGGGTGTGGGATGTGGGGTGTTGGGTGTAAGGGAACTCCGGGCGATTTCATAATTGTTTACACAGTTGCTTTTATTTATGTCCGACTACTTAACTAGGCTGCTGATGACAGAGATTGGGCTCGGAGTACACTTCTGTAGTAATTTTGCAATTGACGTGTTGCTGCTGCCCAACTCCAGCGTTCTGCTTCGGCTCGTGCATTTTGACGCAGGGTTTCCCTTTCTTGTTGTCCTTGAAGCAGACGTTCTGTGGCAACAATTGCTCCACACTGATCTTGAGGATCAAACAAATATCCATTTACACCATCGGTGACGATATCGGGAATTCCTCCAGAACGCGCTGCCACTACAGGGCAACCTGCTGCCATCGCTTCTAATAGCACTAATCCTAGGGTTTCTGTCTGTGAAGGAAAGATAAAAGCATCAGCAGAGGCAAAGGCAGTTGCTAGTTCTAAACCAATGAGATAACCAACAAAATTGGTAGGTGTTCCAGCAAAATGCTTTTCAAGTGTACTGCGGTGGGGCCCATCACCGACTAAAGCTAGACGAGCACCAGGGATAGCTTCGAGTATAGGCTTGATGCGTTCAATTTCTTTTTCTGCTGAAAGACGCCCAACGTAGAGTAGCAGAGGTTTTTCAGGATTTCCTTTAGAAAGGCGTACTCTCATTTTCTTGCAGTTAAGATGGGGCTGGAACATTTCTGTATCCACTCCCCGTTGCCACAAGTCCAACCTTTCAATACCGCGCTCTCTCAATTCCTGTACCATAGCTGTTGAGGTACATAAATTTAACTCAGCTTGGTTATGACCAGCTTTAATTAATTCCCACATCAATCCTTCCAGCATTCCCAATCCATAGTGTTGGAGGTACTGGGGTAGATGAGTGTGGTAAGAAGCTACCAAGGGAACTTCCATCATTTTGGCATAGTAAAGACCAGCCAAGCCTAGGATGGCCGGGTTAACCACATGAATTAAGTGCGGCCTAAATTCTTCTAATGCTACACCAATAGAGGGCCTGGGCAAAGCTAACTTTAATTCTGGGTACAGAGGCAGCGGAAAGCCAGAGACTCCGTAAATTTTCGCTCCTTTGTATTCTTTGAGTCCTCCATCGGGAGAAATAACCAGTACCTGATCACCGTTGCGCTGTAAATGTTCAACTGTATGGCGCAAACGCGTCACAATACCATCAACTTTAGGCAAAAAGGTTTCGGTAAACAGAGCAATTCGCATAAAAGGCTAAGAGTTATCTTGTCGTCAACTACAGTTGAAGGGTATCGATTCCTAAAATCAGAAGGGGGCTTGATGGTTCATGGTTCATGGCTTATGGCAATCAACAATGAGCGAAGAGAAAGGGGAAGTTTGTTAAGGGTGAAAGGGTAATGGTTTTCCTTTTCCCTTCCTGTTTTAACTTTTTCCCCAACAAGATTGTCTATTGCCTCTGTTGTAGAGAGCCATTAACTAAAGAGCTATCGACGCCAAGCAACTGTTGGCAGGATTTGGTTTTGATCGACGCGCTTGTCATACTTTTTGGCAAAGTTGAGTAAAGAGTCAAGCAGAGAGTCGGAAAGATAGTGAGGTTGCAAACCTAGATCTAAAAGACTTGTGTTTTTAGCTTGGAAGTAGTGAGATTCTAACTCAACTCTGGGGTTATCGATGTGCTTGATATCCACATCTAATCCCAGGGCATTACCAGCTTTTTTTACCATCATTGCCAAGTCTCCAACACTGAAAAGTTCCGTAAACTGGTTGAAAACCCTTAATTGACCTGGTTCTGCTGGATTAGCGATCGCCAATTCCAGACACTGGACTGTATCTCTGATATCCAGGAAACCACGAGTTTGCCCACCTTTACCATAAACTGTCAAGGGATGACCGATTGCTGCCTGAATGCAGAAGCGGTTGAGGGCTGTACCGAAGACGCCATCATAGTCTAAGCGGTTAATTAGAATTTCATCCATGCCTGTTTCTTCAGTCAGGACGCCGTAAACAACTCCTTGATGGAGATCTGTAGCTCGCAGACCCCAGATTTTACAGGCAAAGTAGATATTGTGGCTGTCGTGAACTTTACTTAGGTGATAAAAGCTACCGGGCTGCTTGGGATAGGGCAGGGTATCTTTACGACCATTATGTTCGATGGTGATGTAACCCTCTTCGATATCAATGTTAGGAGTACCATACTCACCCATGGTTCCCAATTTCACCAAATGGCAATCTGGGAAGTCATGTTTCATGGCATAAAGTATATTCAAAGTTCCCACAACGTTATTGACCTGAGTGAGAACAGCGTGTTCTCGGTCAATCATTGAAAAGGGAGCTGAACGTTGTTCGCCAAAATGAACTATGGTATCCGGCTTAAACTTATGCAATGAATTGCTCAGGAAATCGTAATCAGTGATATCACCGATAAAAAGGTCGATTGATTTGCGAGTAAGTTCTTTCCAGCGCTGTAGGCGTGTCTGAATCGGTGCAATGGGAGTGAGAGTGTCAACCCCTAGTTGCATATCCCAGTGGCGGCGCACTAGGCTATCTAGGATGCCGACCTCATAACCCTTATTAGAAAGATGTAGTGCAGTTGCCCAACCACAATAACCATCGCCGCCAATAACCAGGACTTTCATATTTGATCCATAAATTTTGCTTGCCGATATTCGGTAAATGTATCAGGTTTGGGCGCTTTAATTAACTATCAAAGTGAATTCTGTTGGCGCGATGACCTTCGATAAGGATTATGTATATATATCTGCGGCTGCTTTTGGCAACCCTATCACCAGTTTTTGAGAAGCCCACAGTGTAGTCAAAGATTAAAGATTGCAATATGGAAAATTTCTCCTCAAAACCAAACAGGAACACTTCTCCTCTGTACCCCCCTAATCAGAGTGTGCATTTAAAGCTTATATTTTCCGGTTGCATGAGAATTCTTCACAGTTTCTCCCCCTCTTCTCCTCTCCCCCTCTCCTCTGCTTATTTTCCAATTCCATATCTTGTTATGGCTTTGGTATTGTCACTGCTGCCAAAACCTGCATATTCGCAAATCACCTCAGATGGAACCCTATCTACAAAGATTACAACTACCAATGGTCTGAATTTTACAATTGATGATGGCAACCGTGCTGGAAATAATTTGTTTCACAGCTTTAGTGAGTTTTCTGTACCTAGTGGGGGTTCAGCCACTTTCAATAATTCTGTAGGGATTGAGAATATCATTGGGCGAGTGACAGGGGGCTTGGTTTCCGATGTTAATGGTCTAATTCGTGCCAATGGCAGCGCTAACTTGTTTCTAATTAATCCTAATGGGATTATTTTTGGTTCGGAGGCTTCATTGGAGCTTGGTGGTTCCTTTATCGGCACTACCGCTAATAGTCTCCAATTTGAGGATGGTGCAGAATTTAGTACTACTGAACCTCAATTACCACCGCTACTAACTATCAATACTCCCCTTGGCTTGCAATATGGCTCAAATCCAGGAAGCATTGTCAATCAATCGAGAGCTACTGATATTAACGGTAATATAGTCGGTCTTCAGGTACCGCCTGGTCAAACTTTGGCACTAGTGGGCGGTGATATTGCCCTGGAAGGGGGTAGTCTCTCAGCAGAAGTGGGAAGGATTGAAATCGGTAGTGTTGCTGCTAACTCTCGGGTGAAACTAATACCAAGGCGCAATAGTTATGTTCTAGATTATGAGGGCACAGAAAACTTTCAGGATATCCAAGTGTCTCAACAGTCTCTTGTCAATACCAGTGGTGAGGGTGGTGGTGATATTCAGCTACAGGGTAGGCGCGTGAATCTTACAGAGGCTTCTAGAATTAGGGCTGATAATCTTGGAGATGGAGAAAAGGGAAGTTTGATAGTCAATGCCTCAGAATCAGTGCAATTGTTCAGCAGTGGCTTATTTGCTCGCAATGGAGGGGCTGGAGATGGGGGAGAGCTAACAATTAGCACCAAGCAACTGAGGCTAGAAGATGGGGCGCAGATTTCAACTGCTACTTTCGGTGAGGGGGTGGGGGGGAGCTTGACGGTAAATGCCACTGAATCAGTGATCCTGAAAGGCTTTTCTGTAGATACTAACTCTTTGAGAAACTTTGGTTTTCTACCCTTTGACAATCTGATTTTGAGTGGCTTATTTGCGATCACTGCCGCTCAAGGAAATGCTGGAAACCTAACAATTAACACACAGCAATTAATTGTCGAGGGTAGAGCTAACCTTAACGTTACCAGTTTTGGAACAGGAGAAGGGGGAGAACTGATAATTAACACACAGCAGTTGCTAGTTGATGGTGGTTCACAGGTTTCGGCTGGCACGGCTCTTAATGAGCAACGAGGTGGAGATGGGGGGAATTTGATCGTCAATGCTACTGAATCAGTGCAATTAATCGGCAGTGCTGATAATGGTAATAATCGTATATTTCCCAGTGGTTTGTTTGCTCAAACTCTAGGGGAACAAAATGCAGGAGACTTGACAATTACTACTGGAGAGTTAACTATCCGCAACGGAGCTCAAGTTACGGTGGCGAGTTTTGGCTCAGGAACTGCAGGAGATCTAATTATTACAGCTGACTCAGTAGATCTCCAAAACGAGGCTAGAATAACAGTGGCTAGTCTTGGCTCAGGTCAAGCGGGTGAACTGAAACTTAAATCTGGCTCTGTGTTGCTCGACAATAGCCAAATTACGGCACAGACTTTATCTTTATCAGAAGATGGCGGCAACATTAAGCTGAATGTTGATGATCTGTTGTTGCTACTTAACAACAGTCAGATTTCCACTGCTGCAGGTACACCTCAAGCCGGTGGTGATGGAGGAAATATTGCCATTGATACCGACTTGATTGTGGCTATCTCCCAAGAAGATAGCAACATTAATGCTAATGCCTTTAATGGGCAGGGCGGAAATATTACAATTAATGCTCAAGGCATCTTTGGTATTGAATTCCGAGAAGATTTAACCTCACTTAGTGATATTACCGCTAGTTCTAATACCAACTTAGATGGTGAGGTGGAAATCAACACACCGGATGTTGATCCCAGCCAAGTGATAGTTGAATTGCCATCGGCAATTGTTGATTCTACTAAACTAATCGCCAATAGTTGCCTTGCTCCCAGCTCTGGGCAAAAGGGGAACTTCATCATCACTGGGGCTGGCGGTTTACCAACTCTACCAGATGACCTCTCAAATTCACCTTTTCCCACCTATTCTGTGCCTTCTGAGCTAGAAAATGAAGTATCTAGTAGTCAGCATGTTCTCATTGGAGGTACTAACTCTGACACCCGCAAGCTAGAAAACCCACTTATTGAGGCTGAAGGTATATATCGCCTAGCGGATGGTAGAGCAGTTTTAGGTTGGGAATGTCCTTGATTCGATTTAGAGGGGGAGATGGGGGGATGGGGAAATGGGGCGAACTTGAACCAAAGGCGTTGCGATCAGCGCATCTACTCATAATTATTCTGGAGTACTTCGACTTGAAATAGGGTTTCAATCCAAACCCTTGCACCGCATGGTTTAGGGTGATCACGTCGATAAACTACTCGGCACGGTCCATGGATTTCTACCTCGTGAGCGTAAGTATTGCTTTGCCCTCGCTTAACGCTAATCACAGGAGCAGGCTTTTCCTGTTTTTGATTTTGCCGAATAGTCTGCTGATTGACGTGAATGATAGTTACAGGGGAAGGTCTTTTTCTGCGCCAACGAGCTAACGGGCCTCTTGTTCCTTCTTTGACTTTTGGCATGCCATCAACTAGAGGAATTATCCAAGACCTTCCAACTTTAAAGGCCCCCTGAATTCTGCCAGAAGAAAGTAATTGGCATATCCGCCTCACAGATACGCCCATCAATTGTGCCGCTTGTGCGCTACCTATAAACATTTGCTTTTAAACTCTTCTTTTAGGAGTATGTTTTATTTTCTATGCTGATGGCCTTTTTGTCATTAAGGAAATTACCTGCACTTCTTCGAGTAAGTACGGCCTAAGGGGTTTTAAGTTCAAAGAACAATATAAGGTTTGGGCGATGAAAGTTAGTGCGTGTCGATTAAGCATCGAAAAATGTCAATTAGCCAACACAAATTAGAGCTCCTGCCTTGCAGGTTAACTTTCCTTAACTTGGCTGAATATCTAAAACTGCCAAATTATATGTCAGTCTTAAAAGAATAAAGACTGATGAATCGTATTAGCAGAAATCAGCCAACATTTTATGCAAACTCTTTCGACACCTCAAGCTGCACCCCAACCAGCAGCAATTGATACCACTATCCATCGGCGCCAAACTCGTCCTGTAAAAGTTGGCAACGTCACTATCGGCGGCAATAACCCCGTGGTGGTGCAGTCGATGATTAATGAAGACACCTTAGACATAGATGGTTCTGTTGCCGCAATTCGTCGTTTGCATGAGATTGGCTGTGAGATTGTCCGTGTCACTGTGCCTAGTATGGCTCATGCCAAAGCTCTAGCAGCAATTAAGGATAAATTGAGTGCAACCTATCAAAGCGTACCTCTAGTGGCTGATGTCCACCACAATGGTATGAAAATTGCCCTGGAAGTTGCCAAGCACGTTGATAAGGTACGGATTAACCCTGGATTGTATGTGTTTGAAAAGCCAAAAGCTAATCGCACTGAATACACCGAAGCCGAATTTGAGGAAATTGGAATCAAAATTAGAGAAACTCTCGAACCCCTAGTAGTTTCCTTGCGTGATCAAGGTAAAGCTATGCGTATCGGTGTCAATCACGGCTCTTTGGCAGAAAGGATGCTGTTTACCTATGGCGATACCCCAGAAGGAATGGTAGAGTCGGCTTTAGAATTTATCCGCATCTGCGAATCTCTGGACTTCCGTAATATTGTGATCTCCCTTAAAGCTTCGCGAGTGCCAGTGATGCTAGCAGCTTATCGCCTAATGGTAAAGCGCATGGATGAATTTGGAATGGATTATCCCCTACATTTGGGCGTTACAGAAGCTGGTGACGGTGAGTATGGTCGAATTAAATCTACCGCAGGTATTGGTACACTTTTAGCTGAAGGAATTGGCGATACCATTCGCGTCTCGTTGACAGAAGCACCAGAAAAAGAGATACCTGTGTGTTATAGCATTCTACAGGCTTTGGGACTGCGTAAGACCATGGTGGAGTATGTTGCTTGTCCTTCCTGCGGTCGTACCCTTTTTAACTTGGAGGAAGTGTTGCACCAAGTGCGGGAAGCCACTAAACACCTGACAGGTTTAGATATAGCAGTTATGGGTTGTATTGTAAATGGACCAGGGGAAATGGCAGATGCTGACTATGGTTATGTTGGTAAGCAAGCAGGTTATATCTCGCTTTATCGTGGTCGAGAAGAGATTAAGAAAGTGCCGGAAACTCAGGGGGTTGAGGAACTGATTAATTTAATTAAAGCTGATGGTCTTTGGGTAGAACCTTAACTAGTTCAATATTTTCTTGAGTTATAAAAATTTAGAGCAAAACCCCCGTCTTTCAAGCGGGGGATGTGGCGATAGCACTTTTAAGTGCGCGAAACACTTTGTAAACAACTGATTTAATGGTACAATAGCAGTCATAAACACGGCAACA
>JAAHHJ010000034.1 GCA_010692425.1 Symploca sp. SIO3C6
ATGACTCAACTTTACAAGCTCTTGGGATTCTGAGGAGGTTAGATGGATTTGTAAACGGGCTGGCATTAGGCGATCGCACCTTTTTAACTATTTTTCTATTTTACGCTTAATTAGACCCACCTACTTACTTATTATGTATGCTCTAGCTTGACACTCTCCAATATACTCACATCTATTTAAGAGAAAATTCCTTGAATTTAGAAGCTGCTTCTTCAGGACTATTCTCATTAGGAAATACTAAAATACCCTTAATTTTATCGTTGGCAACTATTTCTGGTAAACGATGTAATTGTTGATCAGAAATAGCAATTCCATCATATTGCTGTGCATAATCTACTTCTGCTGAAAAATTTTTATCATTATAAGCTTGAATAAAAACTCGATCTATATTCCATTTTGACCAGTCGGCAGCAAAATATCTTTTAGCCCAATAGGGATTATGATGACAAAGATCAAAACTAACTTTTGGATTAGCTTGTTTCATCGCACTGATCATTTCTTGTGAAAAAATAGTTAGCTTATTAGTGCGATCTACTTTACCTGGCAACTCGGCATGATAACCTAGATAATCATCCCATTGAACTGCATCAATTTTGGGATACTTCTGGACAAACTCTACTAAGATATCTCTAAAAAAATTAGCAACTTCAGGAATTTCTACATCAAGAATATAATGCTCTATTCCTGGATAGGTACGATCAACTCCAGGCACAACCCATTTGCGTTCAATGGCTAAATCAAAAATAGGGCTATTTTCATCTATTTTGATACCTTTTTCAAAGTAAGCATGAACTTCCATGTTATGTTTGTGTGCCTCATCAATTAACCAATCTAACCAGCGCTCAAGAAACAAATTTGGACAACTTTTATTGCCGAAAGTTTGTTGCATAACTTCACTGTTGTACATGGTGCAAGCGTTGCCCCAAACACCATGGATAATCGTATTAATTCCTTGAGAATGGTAATAACGAACTTGTTCTCTAATCTTTTTTTCACTGGTATTATTAGTAATTTGATAACGACTGACATAAATTCCTCTGATTATTTTTTCCTCCCGAGGAGCTTGAGGAGTTACTGTTGTTGTTGAATCTGGCTGTTTATTGGATTCAGCCATTGGCGACTTTGATAAAGATGGTTTAGGGGTTACAGAAGGAGTTGTTGTTGTTGAGTTTTGCTGCTCATTAGGTTCAACAACTGGCGACTTTGGTAAGGAGGGTGTGGAGGTTGTGGTAGGCTTGGCTGTTAGTGAAGTGGACTGGTTATTAGGTTCAACAACTGGTGACTTTGGTAAAGAGGGCGTGGGTTTTATGGTAGGCTCAGTTGGAGCAGAAGATTCTGGTTTAGTTGAAGTAGAATTTAAACCAGGAATAGCTATTGGTAGATTTTGAGGTAATAGTTTACTAATAGCTATTCCTCCTTGATGGTTAAACCACCAATAACCACCTCCTAAAACCAGTAAGATTACAGAAATGGGAATATTTGAGCATCCACATCCCTTGGGTTCTTTATTTTGATGATTTTTGTTAGACATCGTATGAAGCAAAAAGTCCAGGTATAGCTGGCTTTGCAGTCGTTTAGACTAACAGTCTGGCATAGTAAGTCCGGAAGAACCAGTTTTACATGCATTCGAAATGTGATAGAAGGGCGATAAATGACACAGAGTGATTGCAATCATCCCCAAAACGTGATTGGTGTGGCAGCGCCAGCACTAAAAACGATTGCTTAAATAGCGATTGCAGCACAATCCTTAAGTGCGAAAATGCAGGTCAACAGCTCATATGCAATCTTTAATTTTATTAACATAGCTACTGAAATCATTCAAAATCGATAGCGCGCCTAGAAGCTCATGTCAGTTCAGCAACTAAGTTTTTGATTTTCAAAGGTTAATATGTAGCAATTTACTGTATAATAGACATTTAGAAAACTACAGCCTCTATTTGGATAAATTCTGTAAGCAATTCCTTTTTTGAACACACAGAATAAATAACTTGTCATTTAAGGAGTCGAATATGACTATCAAACCATATGTAATTTTGTGTACCTCTGCACAGATGATTGTCCCTGTTAAGGCAGACCAAAATCCATATAATCCAGCTGCACAGTGGCTTGCAGCTGGTTCGCCTCAGTTTTTTGGAGGTTCTCCTCAAGGCACTACACCCTTGGATACAATGATACAGGAAGTCCATGAAGAGAGCAGAACTACTTTAGAGTTGCTTGATACCTCTGAAGAATCTTTTTTTTCTCCAAGTTTAGACGCCCAAACGAAACTCTACTTTTTTTATTCTCTTTCTCCACGTTGGAGAGAGACTGGTAAGCCTTGGAATCCAAATCCTCAGCAACCTCAGCAAAGAGAAATGAAAGCTTTAGTTACTGTAAACAAATCAGATTTCCAAGGATTGAATTCTCAACAAGAAATTATTAACAAGCTTATTGCAGTAACTCAAACTACAGGTGCTAGTGGGATCAATGATTTTAGAAATTCCTATACTGCGACAGCCTTTTTCAAATTCATTAAAGAAATATGGCCTACAACTTAATTGACACACCAAGAATAGGTTCTGTTTTTGCTTAGAAGTTTGCCCCCTTGAAGGGGGCGAGAGCGTCATTTCTTATTCAATCTGGGCAAAAACTCTTTAGAATCTGGTAAATACTCCCAGGCAATACCATCCGGATCTTTACTTTGACTCCATTGTGAAAAATCAGGGTCAGTTTTCCTTTTACCAACCGTACTCGAATGAACTTCTAAACGCTTGGCTAATTCCGCTTGAATAATCGGAGCATGAGCAATCTTATCTTCTTTTCCTTCTCTTTCTAGTGGATTACCTAACGAATCCTCTTTTGAGTGTGGCGATAAACTATTATCTTGCTTATCTTGCAATTTTAGATTTTGAACTGCTGGTATTTTAATTTCTTTAGTATCGGTAAGTTTCTGTGGCAGACTAGGCTCTTGTGCTGCCAAATTTTCAGAATGTTTTAAGATTTCCTGAGTAGATGGTTGGCTATGGGATGGAATCGGTTCCTTTTCTTCAAGTACTTCAATCCGCTTTGGTGACTTGCTGATAAAAGATACACTCTCTAGTTCCACAGTTGGCTCACTGTTGTCAAAAATGCTACCTAGAGCGCTAGCCGTCAGAAAGTAATAGACAGGGCCCTTATCTTCGTAAACTCGACGCTGGGCACCAAACTCTTCAGCCCTCTTTTCTAGATAACGCTTTGCCGCCGCTCCAGATAAATTAGCTTTCACAGACAAATCCAGTGGTGTCAAGCAACCCTGGTTTTCTTTGATTAACTGATTGAAAAAGGGGTTAACTTTCTGGCTCCACTGCTTCCATTGATATTGTTGCCAAACAATCCAGCTAATACTGATAAGCAACAGCGCCAGTAGGAAAGGCCAAGCCTTTACTAGCACAACAATCAAAAACGCGATTGGGAGTATGAGTATGAGAATGCGATTGGCACTGCTATCGATTACTTTTCCGGTCATATCCCTACTGGCGAATTTACTTGAGTTTCAACTACTATCATCATCTCACCAAGCTTAGCCATGGTAGTGAAAATTAGTGGTAGATGAGATTTATCAGAGATAAAAGAGCCAACGGCTACACCTGCAAAAGGGTTAGTTTTGCTTTTAAGCCAAAGTTCGCAAGAATATGCCGATTAACTACAACCATTCAAATGCTGTTAGTAGCAGTTTTTAGTAGCAGTTTTTAATTTGGCTAGTCTTTCTCCCCTAGAAAACGCCTCCGAAAATGTTTCCCCCGTGGTGCGCAATCTGCCGCGCCTCAGGCACGTCTGCTCCGCTCAACAAGTTACGTATCTTATGTTAGAGAGGCAAGCAACATCTCGACTACATTCTACCGTACCAACTACACAATAAAGTCCCCTCTGACTAAGAAGCTTTAGCTTAGCGTGTCAAAGGCTAGACTAGGCTAGCTCCTTTGCAGGAGATATTATTTTAACTCCTGCAAATTCTTTAAATCCTTTCAAACCAGTTGCAGAGCAAGGCGTTTAAACATAGATTTCCTTGCTTTGGTTGCCAAAGTATCATCTAGGGGCGATAAAGATACCTTAGTCTGATACTTTTGAGTTAAAGCCTTTTGGATCAGCCAATCAGCAAGAAAAGGATTTTTGGGCAGTAGTGGACCGTGGGAATAAGTAGCGATCGCATTGAGATAGAATGCTCCTTCTGTGCTATCAGAGCCGTTATTACCGTAGCCTTTGATAACGCGCCCGAGGGGTTGTACATTACCTAGATAAGTACGCCCGCCATGATTCTCAAAACCAATTACGGTGGGAACTTTTCCCAACATAGCTTGTAATTCTTGAGCTAAGGGTGATGCTGTCAATTCAAAGACAATATTGCCAATGCAGCGACGGGCATTGTCACCAGGATGCTTGCTGACTAAGTCAAATAAACCCAATCCCTCAATCCGTTGTCCTAAGGCTGGTTCATAATAGTGACCAAGTAGTTGAGGTGCGCCACAGGTAAAAACTCCTGGTGTACCATTCTCAATTTTTTCAGTGAGAATCTCTGCTTTCATGCCCTGCAAGTCACGCATGACAATTTCCTGCTGTCTGTCTTGAGCACCTCCACCCATAAAAATATCGACTTGCTGCAATTGAGTAGCGGGGGCTTGTTTGTCAAGGGGTATAATTTGCACACTAATGCCTCGCCACTGGGCACGCTGCTGTAGACAAATGACATTACCTCGATCACCATAGGTACTCATTAGGGTAGGGTAAAGCCAGCCTATCTTTAGTTCTAGTTGTTGAGGATTCATAAATTGGGGAGTCTCTGAATCAGGAATCAGTTGGTGATAGGAACTCTAAGACAAAATCAAGGGCAATGGGTGGAAATTATTTCTGTTGTTCGAGGGTAAGAGTATCCCATCTTTGTTGTTTAATCCAGGAGACGTCAGGGGAGCGGTTAGCACCATTGGGGAATTTACAACAGGTAGAAGAGTCAAAGCAAACACCGAGTTTTGTCTGTCGATTCCAAATTACCAATTCAGCTCTCAAGATTTCAATTGCATGGAACCAGCAACATCCTCTCCTCAATCTCTTCCCAGGTTTTGGGTGATACATGCAGCGCCGTTTCTTTGCACTGGAGTATTAGCAAATTAGCATAAAAATAATTGTTGATTGCCTCAGTTTCTGCTTGAGATAAATTGATCAGTTCTGGTCTAAGTTTGAATGCATGAAGCCAGATTTGTAGAATGCGCTTAGCAAATTTTCTACGTATTTTCCCTACTTGTTGATAGTTTGGAAATATAGCTTTTAATTCTTTGAGTCTGGCAATCAACATAGCAAAGTTTACTTTTTTAAAAATTTTTAACTCTTCCAATTCGCGGGCGTTGGTGATGGCGTTGGTGATGGCGTTGGTGATTGTGCCGGTGTTGGGGTACTTAATGGCGTTAATGATCCCGTAGGTGCTGGCTTGGGCTATGGAGACAGCGTAGGGAAAGGTGTAGAACTTAGCTATAGTTTTGGTAATGTAGTAAGAATTTTTGATGTTGATATCGTAGTGGTTGGCGTAGGATCTGGATTTGATCATAGCGATGGCGTAGGCGTAGGCGTAGGCGATGGTATTGGCAATGGCACGTTTAGCTGCAGGCTTCAAATCACTTTCTGAGCCAGCCGTTGCCTCTTGTGCCCAACAAAATAAAGCTTGCAACTTAGAGGTGTTGATGCACTGTTGTGCTTCCTTTTCCATTAACAACAACAACTCATCTACACCACTGCGCATTAACCCTGCCACCAACAAAAACACCTCTTTCCAGCGTTGATTTGTGAGATGTTCAGTTACTAACTGCTCAATTTGCCGATGGTTATCAATATACTGAGCGGTTAAATATTCCTGTAATGTGAGATGGGAAAATGAGAAGATATCCTCAGCTCTCTCTACTAGAATTCCCTGTTGCACAGCAATAGCGTGCAACACTGCCTTACCGTTTAAGTGCTGAGGCGCATTCAGATTCCCTGCTAAAAAGGTTTTGATGTGCTCAATAATCTCTCTTTGAACGAAAAATAGCCTATCTTTCTCAAAACCTTGATAGGCAATTTCCGATAGCAGTATTTCTTCTAACTCTGTATGTAATCCCTGATAAATTTGATCTCGCAAAATCCGCTTTTCCGAGGCCCATTCTTCCAGTAAGATTCGTAGCGCTTTACGATAGAGAAAACTACGATTATCTGGAAAGTTTTGTGACTTGTCATAAACCAGACATAAGAAAGTCAGTAATAAAGGAGTCTGGGCTAACTCCTTGACACCAGCATTTTCTGTTTTTTGCAGTAACTCCCAGCATTTTTGGGCAGTTCCTACCTTTTTATCTGTCTCTGATTGAAACCAATTACGGATAAACTGCTTAATCTGGGCATTATCAAAATCTGCGATCGCTACATCGGTAAACTGTCGAAAATTGCTCCGATAGGCAGCAGTACGACAGGAAGCAATAAAGCGATTTTGAGCATAGCGGTCAACAAAGTCATGAATTTGGATAATCACCTGATACATATTCTTGGTTGGCACTTCATCCAACCCATCCAGCAAAATTAGTAACTTACCTTGTTCTAATGCCTTAATTGTAAATTTATCAGCCGAAGGAAAGCCACAAATAGCAAATTCTTCAGTAATATTTTCCTGAATTTTGACTTTACTGGAGGTAAATCTTTTTAACTCTATGAATACAGGAATACATTGATGCTGATACTTACCCTTCTTGCCTTTAAGTGCTTCCAGTCCTATTTTGCGTAGAAAGGTTGACTTTCCAGCTCCAGGTCCACCGAGTAGCATCAGATATTGTTTATTATTAGCCGCGTTAATACCTATTTGTTTGGTAATTTTCCTAGACTCATATCTGCGTTCTTCGCTTTGGCGGTAAATTTTTTCTAGCGCCTCAATCGACTCAAATCGGATAATATCCTGTTCATGCAACAGTTGAACTGCCGTATAAACTGATTCCAAATTGACTGGCTCTCGCATCCCCAACACCTTGAGCTTACCGTGACGTTGGGTGTATTTTTGTGCGTATCGCTTAGATGCACCAGAAATTAGCTTTATAGCCTCGTTTAAGTTTGTGCCAAGCATTCCCAGAGATTTCCCACCACTAGCCCAAAGCGTTTGGAAAATTGGCACAGCTATACCGCTGATTGCTTGCCCGATGAGAGCTTCAGTTCCTGTCATGAGCGACCAGCTGAATTATTGTTATGATTTTACAATACTATCTCAGCTTAGCTAAGTTGACGCTCCAACAAATATTTATATCTTTGCTGCCAAATAACTTCCAATCGGCTCAGAGAATCTTCAGTATACCGTTGAGCTTCTCGCAGAATCATCGACCATACAGCATCAAGAACATCCAGATTCAGACAGAAACTAACCAAAGTACTGCAAGCAACAATCCACTGTTCTAATTTACGATAACTTACAAAATAACCCCCCAATCCTTGGATATGAACCCAAAGGACATTGTGCCATTTTTCCCAGTCGAGAATACGCCGAGGGTCAATTTTCAGCAATTTAGCAATTTGCCGGAGAGTAATCACAAAAGTTTGGGGATTGATGCGGTGGCGTAACGGTTGCATAGCTATTTCTTGATTTAAAATAAATTACTAATTAGCGATAAGCACAGACTGTATGATTCTGCTAACCGCCCATGTGCATTAGTCAATTAGAATACGACGGCGTAGGATACTCATCACTTCACCAGGATTATTGGTAGGTTGTGACTTAGTCCATTTGCTGAGTTGGGCATAGCCGAGACGATAGAAGGTGTGAATAGTGTTGTTAACGCCTTTGGGTGTGCTGATTACTAGGATTTTGACTGGGACTCGGTTGGGCTCTGATTGGGGTGTGGGCTACACCAGGATATTCAGAGTCATTAATAGATCAATTAGGCAAGACAGCTATTACTTTAGAAATGCTTCCACTTCTTTTAGTTGCTGAGGTAGTAAGTCCTTACAGAAACCACAACGATGAAAACTACCAACGCGACTACATTGAGAAGGGAAAACAGTATCAACAGCGAGGCATTTCTGAATACTGGATTATTGATCCTCAAGAGCAGAAAGTAACTGTCTTCTTACTAGTTGATGGTATTTATCAAGCAACTGAGTTTAGGGGAAATCAGCAGATTGTGTCTGGGACTTTTCCTGAACTTAAAGTGACGGTGGCACGGGTTTTGTTGGCTAGTTGAAATCTGAGAGTTCATAGTTCATTGCTGATTGTTCATTGGAAAAATATTTCACAACTGCCGAATACCAGTCTAATGTTTGCGCAGCATGCGCCGAGCGCGTACCATGAACCATGAACCAGCCCTAAAATATTCCACTAGAGAATAAAAGATTTGATGAAGCTTTGGAAAAAGTAGCTTACATCAAATCATAAATATGTCAATAATGGATAAAGTTCTTTTTCTACTACAGAAGCTTAGCCTACTATTATATCAAAAATTGCATAATTATTGTCAAATCTTGAACTTAAATCTTGCCTTAATATCAACTGAGCAGTTAAAACCCATTCTAAATACCAAGAGTTCCTACCTACTGCCTCACGTATTCTCAAATTTCTATAAACTATAAACTTAAAGCCAATAAAATCAGAAACCTTAGGCAAAAGAGTATTAACACCAGTTGTCTGAAATTAATTGCACTATGACTAGCCCCTTCCTCAATCGCCTCCATAGCCCAGAGCGCCCTGTTATCGTCTTTGATGGTGCCATGGGGACCTCTCTCCAAACGCAAAACTTGACAGCAGCCGACTTTGGTGGAGCAGAATACGAGGGATGTAATGAATATCTCGTACACACCAAACCAGAAGCTGTTGAGAAAGTACATCGCGCCTTCTTTGAGGCGGGTGCAGATGTGGTGGAAACTGATACCTTTGGCGGTACTTCTGTGGTGCTGGCAGAGTATGACTTAGCAGATAAGGCTTACTATCTCAATAAAACCGCAGCCGAATTAGCTAAGCGAGTAGCAACAGAGTGCTCTACCACAGAAAAGCCCCGCTTTGTTGCTGGTTCCATGGGCCCTGGTACCAAGTTACCAACTCTCGGACATATTGATTTTGATACTCTCAAAACAGCTTATATCGAGCAAGCCGAAGGACTTTATGACGGTGGCGCTGATTTACTGTTGGTGGAAACTTGCCAGGATGTGCTGCAAATCAAAGCTGCCCTCAATGCCATAGAAGAGGTATTTCAGCGCCGAGGAGCAAGACTGCCACTGATGGTTTCCGTCACCATGGAAGCGATGGGCACCATGCTAGTTGGTTCTGAAATTAATGCCGCTTTGGCGATTTTGGAGCCTTACCCGATTGATATTCTCGGTCTCAATTGTGCCACAGGGCCAGACTTGATGAAGGAGCATATCAAATATCTGTCTGAGCATTCCCCCTTTATAATTTCCTGTATACCCAATGCCGGATTGCCAGAAAACGTCGGTGGACAAGCTCACTATAGGCTAACACCGATGGAACTGCGGATGTCACTGATGCACTTTATCGAAGATTTGGGAGTGCAGGTTATTGGTGGCTGTTGCGGTACGCGCCCTGACCATATTCAACAGCTAGCAGAAATTAGCAAAACTCTCAAGCCGAAACAGCGTCATCCCCAACAGGAGCCTTCGGCAGCTTCAATTTACAGTACTCAGCCCTATGAGCAGGATAACTCTTTCCTAATTGTTGGCGAACGCCTTAATGCCAGTGGTTCTAAAAAGTGTCGTACTCTATTAAATAATGAAGACTGGGATGGTTTGGTTTCCTTAGCAAAATCTCAGGTAAAGGAAGGGGCGCATGTTCTTGATGTTAACGTCGATTATGTAGGGCGTGACGGCGTGCGGGATATGCACGAATTGGCATCGCGCTTAGTGACAAATGTGACACTACCCCTGATGCTAGACTCCACCGAATGGGAAAAAATGGAGGCTGGGCTAAAGGTGGCTGGGGGCAAATGTTTACTTAATTCTACCAACTATGAAGATGGGGAACCGCGTTTCTTGAAAGTGCTGGAGTTAGCCAAGAAATATGGTGCTGGCATCGTCGTTGGTACCATTGATGAAGATGGAATGGCACGTACAGCGGATAAGAAATTTGAAATTGCTCAACGGGCATACCGCCAAGCTGTAGAATATGGTATTCCACCCCAGGAGATATTTTTTGATACCCTAGCACTGCCGATTTCTACAGGTATTGAAGAAGACAGGGAAAATGGAAAAGCGACGGTTGAATCCATTCGCCATATTAGAGAGCAATTACCTGGATGTCATGTTATTTTAGGCGTCTCTAATATTTCTTTTGGACTTAACCCAGCAGCACGGATAGTTCTTAATTCGATGTTCCTGCACGAAGCAATGCAAGCGGGAATGGATGCGGCAATTGTCAGTGCTAGTAAGATTTTACCTTTGGCAAAGATTGAGCCAGAACATCAGGAAGTTTGTCGTAAATTGATTTATGACCAGCGTCAGTTTGAAGGGGATGCTTGTACCTATGACCCCTTAGCAGAGCTTACCACGCTATTTGAAGGCAAAACTACCAAACGTGACCGCTCCCAGGATGAAAATTTGCCTGTGGAAGAACGCCTCCAGCGCCATATTATTGATGGTGAAAGAATTGGTTTGGAAGAGCAATTAGCTAAAGCTTTAGAAAAACATCCGCCTCTAGATATCATTAATACTTTTCTCCTCGACGGTATGAAAGTAGTGGGAGAATTATTTGGTTCTGGGCAAATGCAGCTACCTTTTGTATTGCAATCTGCTCAAACGATGAAGGCGGCAGTGGCTTACCTAGAGCCATTCATGGAAAAAAAGGAGGGGGATAATAATGCTAAGGGTACATTTGTTATTGCCACAGTTAAAGGGGATGTTCACGATATCGGTAAAAATTTAGTCGATATCATCCTTTCTAATAATGGTTACAAGGTAATTAATCTGGGTATTAAGCAGCCGGTAGATAACATTATTAATGCCTATAGAGAACACAATGCTGATTGCATTGCCATGAGTGGGTTACTGGTAAAATCTACTGCTTTCATGAAAGACAACCTTGAAACCTTCAATCAACAGGGTATTACAGTGCCAGTAATTCTGGGAGGTGCAGCACTGACACCTAAATTTGTGCATCAGGATTGTCAAAATACTTATAACGGTAAGGTGGTTTATGGCAAAGATGCTTTCTCTGACTTACATTTTATGGATAAGTTGATGCCTGCCAAAGCTGCTAGTAACTGGGATGACTTGCAGGGATTTTTGGATGAAGTAGATGAAACTACTGAAGCTGCAAGTAATGGCAATAAACAGGAGAAAGCAGCAGCAGTTGAAACCAAGACAGCAGCATCTAAGTTAACTGAACCCAAAGTTATCGATACGAACCGTTCCGATGATATCAGCTTAGAGATTGAGCGTCCAACTCCTCCTTTCTGGGGCACTCAAATACTACAACCAGAAGATATTCCCCTAGAAGAAGTATTTTGGTATTTGGATTTGCAGGCAACAATTGCCGGGCAATGGCAGTTTCGTAAACCCCAGGGGCAGCCGCGTCAGGAATACGACGAGTTTCTCCAGGAAAAAGTTTATCCGATTCTTGAAAAATGGAAAGGAAAGATTGTTGAGGAAAAGTTATTGTATCCTCAGGTAGTTTATGGATATTTCCCCTGTCAGGCAGAGGGTAATTCCTTATTTGTATATAATCCCGAGGGAATTAAACACACAGAGGCAAAAAGTTTACAGGAAGCAGCCAAGTTTGATTTCCCTCGACAAAAATCTGGGCGGCGTTTGTGCATAGCTGATTTCTATGCCACTAAGGAATCACAGATTGTGGATGTGTTTCCCATGCAAGCAGTTACAGTGGGAGACATTGCCACTGAATACGCTAAGAAATTGTTTGATTCTGACCAATATACAGATTATCTGTATTTCCACGGCTTGGCAGTGCAGATGGCAGAAGCCTTGGCAGAATGGACACACGCCCGCATTCGTCGGGAGTTGGGCTTTACTAGCGAAGAACCAGATAACATCAGGGATGTGCTAGCGCAGCGTTATCGTGGTTCGAGATATAGCTTCGGTTATCCAGCTTGTCCGAATATGCAAGACCAATATCAGCAGTTGGATTTATTAGGATGCGATCGCATTAATCTCTATATGGATGAGAGTGAGCAATTGTATCCTGAACAGTCTACCACTGCGATCATAGCTTATCATCCAGTGGCTAGATATTTCAGTGCTTAGTTAGGGGGCAAGTAATAAGTAATAAGTAATAAGTAATAAGTAATAAGTTTGAGTTTATTGCTTGTTACCTATTACTTAGTCATTTGAGACTACGATTACGCTTTAAAGATTTTTATCCCTATTTCCCTATCTCTCCTGCTCGATTGGATATGTTTTTATTTGGAGTCCCTTACAACTGCTCTGGATTAATTCCTTGTTCTCGCAGGAGTGTCTCTAGGGCTTGATAGCGCTGTCTTTCTTGCTCCAATTGGGTAAGTGCTGCGTCTGCCCGTTGACGCTCCTCATCTGCTCGTTGACGCTCCTCATCTGCTCGTTGACGCTCCTCCTCCAAAAGTTGACCAAGTTCAACATAGGTTAAAAATCGCTTGCCTTGAGGGGAAAAAATCTCTAGATTTTCAGATGTTACTTGAAACTTTATCTTCAAACGGGGACTAACCCAACCATTCATTTCCTCTATGACTTCCAATCCCTGTTGAGAACGTAACCAACCAATTAATTCGATATGATCTGGGTCATAAACATAATATTCCTCTACACCATAGTTTTCATAAAACTTAAATTTGTGTGCCATGGCTTTGAGGCGGTTGCCGGGGGAGAGAATTTCAAACACTACCTGTGGAGGAATATTTTCTTCTTCCCATTGCCGATAGGAGCCTCTGTCACCTTTGGCTCTGCCAAAGACAACCATCACATCTGGCGCTTGGCGGAGTTTGTTATTCCCTTCAACGGGATACCAGAGTAAGTCGCCGGCAATAAACACATCAGGATTAGTAGCGAAGAGTAATTCTAGATTTTCCTTGATTACTACAATCCAGCGAAACTGTTTGGTATTGTCTGCCATTGGTTGGCCATCACTGTCGGGGTAAATGAGGGTTGGCAGTTGCTGTTGTACCATGCCTTTACCTTCACTAATTGGTAATTATCTTATTTTAACGATCGCACCTAATAGTAAATTGTTTAGGTAATCAAATCTGTCATCAACTTGTGATTTTTATCTGCTAGGTTACATCTAGTAAGTGTGATTGCATTAATCTCTGTGTTGAGGGGAGTCAGTAGTAGCATCTTGGACAAAACAGCTATTTGATCTTTGTTTATTTTTGATTAGCAAGATATTCCCAGAAGTTACTGTGTTGGAGATTATTCCCCAATACAGCTAAAGCATCCAAGCTTAGGCAGATTTTTCTACTAACTAAGCTTCAATTGCATAGGAATGAGAAGAAGATTAGACCATGTTGAAGTTGAACGACCAAAGAAAACTGGATTACTTCGCCCTTCATTTTTATAAGCAGTTAACAAGCTATTAACAAGGTTGCTCCCCATCTCATTCCATAGCTGTTCGACAGGTTTTTCCCAATTTCCATCTGTTATGAAAACACGAAAGGCTGCCAGAATAGGAAATACAAAAGTAATAGGGATCTTATTCTCAAATTGCCTACCCGTAATAAACTTATAAGAATTCTTTTCGACCCCGTTGAATTTGCTAATTCTTTTTGTTTGATCATATTCACTGCGAATACATTCCTCAATGTAAAGAATGTCTTTAAGTAAAGGCACAATCTCTTCAAAATCGTCTTTTTTCCAATTTTTGACCAGACGACCGTAGGATGTACAGGTTGCGCTGGGATTCTTTTGTGAACCGTCTCCTGAACGCCAAGGGTAAACCTTATTGTTGATACAAGCAAGACGACGAATTAAATCAGTCACGTCATATGGCTTATTTTCTCCGTCCCGAAAAGCAACATTAGACTCGTACTCTAAAGGAAGATATTTCTTAATAATATCCCACTCTCCAGCCAGATTTTTGAGACTAAACTCCTCAACTTTTTCACTGGTATTGCGGTATCGGCTGATGTTTGCAATGTCCTCTTGATTGACGTTAACCAGGACAAATATTTGTACACTAGCCTTTTCCAATTCTGAGTAATTAGCCTTAGCAGTTTCTGACTTAGTTTTCGTTTTATATGGTTGGGATTGAAGTTTTTCGTAAGCTTCGAGAGCTTTCATAATAGCTGTGTAGGTATGCCCACCATTAACGATACCATTGCCTATGAACTTGTCTTCTTGCTGCTCATCAGGACTCACCAGCTTAAGCTCTACATTAAACCCACCACTGGAACCAGAGCCGTTGATTTTAATAGAGTCTGCAACAATTAAAATGCCATTGTTGTAGAAAATAAATTCTTCTGGATCTTTTGCCAGAGTATCTAACATACTTTTTACAGTACTTCGCTTTTCATTAGCTAACCTGGCATTCGGGTCTAGTGGTAAGCCTTTTGGTACTTGAGATACGGGAACAGTGAGATTCCATAAAACTCTACCGTCTTCATTCTTACCTTTGCTTTCTTGAAACGATTTGCAAGCTGCCGTAGCAAAAAACGGCATGGTTCTATTTATTGTCACTTGATTTTTATGCGCTCTACAGAACGCCCAAGATATTTACATGCCCAACAGAACACAATAACTATGATACATTGCTGAAAACTGAAATGCCAACATTGATGAATGCAATTACCAAAATCCTTCAAATCACTCATCATCATCCAAATCAGGTTCAACACCAAGCGCTCTTAATTGTTCTGCTAATCTCTGAACCCGTCTTTTTTCTCGTTCAATTAATTTACTTTTTTGCTGAGCCTTTTGCCTTTCTCGCTCTTCAGGAATAAGAACCCAATTACCCGCAGCATCATACCAACGCAACCACTTCCTCTCAATACCTTGATAAATACCTTGCCACAATCCCAAACCTAACTGAATATCATTGATCCAAACTCGCGTTTCCTTTAGTTCTAATTCTGAGTAACTACTACCAACTAACTGAAATGCTCTCAAATAATCAGTGTAGCGGTCAAAGACGATATAGTAGGGAACCCTTAAAATTCTTTCATATACTTCCCACTTCGTTGGCGGTTGATTGACTTGGCGTAAAGTCTGCCCCAAGTCTTCTTTTTCCGTACCAGGCGAAAGTAATTCTACCACTACAAAAGGATTGACACCTTCTTGCCAAACCACATAACTCATTCTTAAATCGCGTTGTTCGTAGAGTCGGTCAACCCCCACCACAGCAAACCAATCCGGACGTTTATACCAATTGGTATAGCGTGGATCATAGTAAAGATTTAAATCACTGGCAACAAAGATTTGCTCTGTTGGATAATTAACAGGACAGAAAGTGTATCCTAGCAATTGTGGTTGCAAGAGGTGATATTCGTCAGGCAATCCTGGTTCCTCGAGCTCTTCACTAGGTAGATCATACATTGTCGGCAAGACTTCCTTGGGAGAGCTAGGCGGATTAGTTTGATACATAAAATCGTTTTATTATAGGTAATTATAGGGATTTGCTCTCCAGCTTAATTAGACTATTTTCAATAATTATGGAATTGGCAAAGCCCTAATTGTTGAAAATTGTTGCCTTCCTGGAATGGTGATGAAATATTTACCTCGGCACCTGAGTTACTTCATGGCTGGGCTAGGCGCGATCGCCTTAATAATTTTAGCCTTTCGTCCTTCCCCAATCCAGGTGGACTTGGGAGAGGCTAAGCGCGGTACTTTGCTTGTTACCGTTGATGAAGAAGGCAAAACCCGCATCCGCTCCCGCTTTGTAGTTTCAACACCTGTGGCTGGTAGGTTGAACAGAATTGAACTGGATGAAGGTGATAGAGTCAAGCAGAGTTCTGTTATTGCTCGTATTGATCCTCTGCCCCTCAACTCCCAAGTTAGGGAAGTTCAAGCTAAACTAAGGGAGTGGCAAGCTGAAAGAGCAGGAGTCGTAACCCAGCGCCCAAAACAAGAAGCTTTATTGCAAGCTCAAGCGCGGATTAGGGCAGCGCAGGCACAGCAGCGCGAAGCCCAAGCAAAGGTTGAGCAAGTTCAAGCTTCCCTTGCACAGGCAAAGCGTGATCATATACGTGCTCAAAGGTTAGCGGCAGATGGCGCTATTTCCCGTCAAGAATTGGAAAGTGCACAATTGTTAGAAATTACCCGCACTAGAGAGTTAGAGGTGGAGCAACGGGAGGCTGAAAGTGCGGCAGCGGAAGTGGTAGCTGCCAGGGAGGAATTATCTATCCTTCGCGCTGAGCAACGGGATCCTGACTACATGCTCGATGTCTACGATGCACGTATTGCCAGTGCTGAAGCAGAACTTGCTAGACTGGCTGATGATGCTGCTCGTACTGAGATCAAATCCCCTGTGGATGGAGAGGTGCTGCGAGTATTACAGGAAAGCGCTCGACATGTGGAGGCAGGCACTCCTCTATTAGAGTTAGGCAACCCAGAACAAATCGAGGTAGTGGTTGACCTGCTCTCGACAGATGCGGTAAAAGTAAAATCAGGGACAAAGGTGCTGATCGAACATTGGGGTGGTGAGCAAACCCTAGAGGCGAAGGTGAACTATATAGAACCTTCTGCTTTTACTGAGATTTCTGCCCTTGGTGTAGAAGAGCAGCGCGTTAATGTAATTGCTGAGTTTATTAATTCATCAGTTCCTCTAGGGGATGGCTACCGTGTTGAAGCGAGGATTGTGATTTGGGAAGGGCATGATATGCTGATCGTGCCTCTAAGCTCACTCTTCCGCTGTGAACAAGCTTGGTGTGTGTTTGTGGTGGAGGATGGCAGAGCCAAAAAACGCCAGGTTGAGATTAGTAAGCGCAGTGATTTTGAAGCGGTAATTCAGCAAGGACTTGAATTAGGTGAAGTGGTAATACTCCATCCGACAGAAGAGATTGAGGATAATAAGCGGGTTGCACCGAGGTAATATCGATTACCGATCGATTAATTGCATAATCTTTTAAATGAAGCTAATTTTCGGGAAAAATAAAGTCTTTATGTCTGGAAAATTTTCCTGTTTTGGGGGTATTGAGCCTTACTTTTTGAAGAAAATCTCTCCTACGATGAAGGCACTGCTCGGCTCTATCAGCTATTCAAAGGAGAATTAATTGAAGCGCTGCCCGAATCAGGGCTCAATTAGGGTGTAAAAAAATATCAATTTACTAAACTTAATAAATTAAGTGCTTTTTATGATTGATTACTTCTACACCCCTATGACTTTCTTTGGAAACAGGACATTTCCTACTGAAAAAAACGCTATCAGTATTAAGTATTAATTAATGTTTGACGCAATGCCTCAATTCACGTGACTCTTGTATGACTGCACCAGTCATGGCTGATTGCTGTAACTGCATGAACGCCTTTAAATCCTCTAATTGGTACTTTGTCGTCTGCAAGAGGAGTCGCAATTGATTTTCGGATTCAATGCTCAGATAACCAGTTTTGAGAGTCTGTTGGACGATTTCACAAATTCTCATAATTACCCCGATCTTCAATACTAAAGTTTTAGCAAATTTTATTGTTTGCTAAGCAACTGTGTCAGTTATGATTTCTTATTTGAGCTTGAGAGCGAACAGTCAACTAACAAACATCTGATACTACATAAGTATAGATAAGAAGACTCAATTGCAGTATCCTAGGTTCCAGGCATATGGCGATGAACAATGAGCAATGAACAGCTAATCACAGTCCTTGGAGTAGGCTAAATCCTTCAATGACGGCGTGAATCAATTTCATCACCCTCTGTAAAACGTATAGATCTAGAACCCAGATAAATACCATGAGATTTCTCGCCAGCAGGGAAAGCCGTCACGCCAAAGATATAGGCACCACTAGTTATGGGATTGCGGATTGGACGTAGCCCAACTGTAACTGTTGTCCCTGGATCTACGGCTTGACCAAATGTTACCGCAATTGCCCCTGTCTGGGCATCCTGGGTAGTCTCCTCAATAGTCAAACTCTCACCTCTTTCCCCATCTGTTTCTACAAATGCCCTAGTATCCTCTAGCTTAAATCGGATATCTTCAAATCCTTGACGCTGGTTAATTACAACTTTGCCAAGTTGTTCACCTACATCTTGAGGCAGTTCGAGGGTAAAGTAGTAGGTTGAACCTCTAAGATAGATTTGACTGTAAGTAGTGGTAATTTTAAGCAAGCGAGGAGATTTTTCAAACCATACTGTGCCGTCAGATAGTTCAATTGCCATCACCCCGGGTGCAGCAACTCCCCAAATGCTTGCTGATAAAATCACAATAGCCCTTTTGATTTGGAAAAATGATTGATTCATAAATCTAAGTGGCGTCAGCGCACCGACCGACTCAACACAAAAACCTGTTAATGTGCCAGCCTCATAACTAAATAATAAACTACATACAGCCGTGGCTGATTAATGATGATCAATAAGATTGGACATAAGGTTTGGCGAAGGCTAAGTCGCAAAAGTCGGCGTTTCTCGACAGTAGTCCTAGTCTTACTGCTGTCTGTCCTAACTGTGCGATCGCTACCTTATCTAGCTCCCATTAAAGCCAGTGAACTCATTCAAGATCAACAGGCAATCGAATTTAGCGATCGCTTTGGCTTACCTCTGGGAACATTACTTACCCGTGATCAAGACCATACTGCAGTTGTTCGGCTCAAGCAAATCTCTCCCCACTTTATCGATGCCATTCTTGCTGCTGAGGATGGTCAATTTTACCATCACGGCCCCTTAGAAATGCGTGCCATTGCGAGATCACTTCTACAAGCAATAAAAGCTAGAAGAATTGTCAGTGGTGCTTCTACAATTACTATGCAGCTGGCGCGGATGTTAGAACCTGCCCCCCGCACTCTACCAGCCAAGATACGCGAAATTTGGCTATCGTGGCGTTTAGCCGCTGGCATGAGCAAAGATGAAATTCTGCAAGCTTATATTAATAGACTGCCCATGGGCGGGAATATTTACGGCGTTGAAGCAGCTGCCCGCATCTATTTTGGCATGCCTGCTGCCGAACTTAATATTGCCCAGGCTAGTTTGTTGGCTGGTTTGCCTAACAATCCTAACTATCTCAATCCCTACGACTACTGGGAAGCTTCAAAGCGGCGTCAGCAATATGTCCTCAATCGTATGGTTGAAGACGAGTATATAACCTCTACTCAAGCAGAGCGAGCTTATGCTGAAGAAATTTTACTAAAGTCCCGCAGGCAAGGTATTATTGCTGCACCACATTTCTTATTCTGGTTAGCTAATCAACTGCCACTAGGTCATTCTCCCCAGATTAAAACCACTATAGATCGTTCTCTACAACAATTCGTGGAAGCGCAGGTTCAGCAAGTGGTTCTTAGCCTTGAAAACCACAATGTACACCACGCTGCTGCCCTAGTTATCGACAACCACTCTGGTGAAGTTTTAGCCTATGTAGGCTCTCCCGACTACTTTTTAGAAGCACAACTTGGGCGCAACGATGGAGTTCAAGCCTTACGCCAACCTGGTTCAACTCTCAAGCCTTTTGTTTATGAATTAGCTCTAGAAAAGAGCATTATTCATCCCCACACTATTTTAGCAGATGTACCCACCCATTACCCAATTCCTGGGGCGCGGCTCTATTCTCCTGTAGATTATACCGAAACCTTTACTGGACCAGTACGTGTCCGTGTGGCCTTGGCTAATTCTCTCAATGTTCCAGCTGTGCGAGTATTAGAGAAGGTAGGAGTGCCAACTTTTCTTGAACGTTTGCATCAATTAGGCTTCCAACATTTACAGGAGTCTGCTGAATATTACGGCTTGGGGCTAGTTTTAGGTAGTGGCGAAGTCAGTCTTTGGGAGTTAGCTCGTGCTTACTTTATCCTTGCCAATCAAGGAAAAGTCCAACCTTTGATTACTAACTTATCCAATTCCCAATTATCACTTGACCATTCCCAATTATCAAATCCCACAACTTGGGCATTAATTACGAATATGTTAAGCGATCGCCATGCCCGCGCTCAAGGTTTTGGTGTGGATTCGGTGCTCAATTTGCCGTTTCCTACAGCTGTCAAAACTGGTACTTCTTCAAATTTCCGTGATACCTGGACTGTTGGCTTCACTACTGATTATACAGTTGCTACCTGGGTAGGCAATTTTGATGGTGAACCGATGCGACAGGTTCCTGGAGTTATGGGTGCAGCCCCATTGTGGCATCGCATTATCTTACATCTGCATCAGGAACAAGAACCAGCTAAGTTTACGCCTCCAGTTAGTATGGTGCAGCGTCCGGTGTGTACTCTTTCAGGATTACGACCAACTCCTGAGTGTCCTTCGACAGTACTCGAATATTTCTACCCAGAAGAACTCAGCGAATATAATCGCCATAGGGACAGTTTAGATCAAAACCAATCTCCTGCAAAGCCTGCTGAGCAATTATTAACAAACAAGGATAAAAGTGATTCTACTACTGCCTATTTTTCAACCGGAGATAGACAATTATCACACTACAGCCTCAATTTACCTGAAGAGTACGATAACTGGTTAGCAATGCAGCCGCAACCATATTTAGCACCGACTAAACTTAAAATTTTGTCTCCTAGCAATGGTGATTTATTTATGATTGAGCCTAGCGTTGAGACTGAAGGTAATATTCAAAGGTTAGAATTTAAAATTGCTAGGGTAGATAACCAACCTGTGGAGTGGTGGCTAAATGGTCGCAAGCTAGAAACGGATACAGGTAATTCGGTTTTCTGGCAGTTGCATCCTGGAGAATGGAACTTGCAGGTAAAAAGTGGTGAAATGAGTGATCAAGTGAGTTTTGAGGTGCAATTAACTGAAAATAGACTTACCCGTAGGGGTTTTTCCATTGCTAAACCTTAAAATTATTCTTCTCCCTAACCCCTTTTTTCGGTTTCCCGGTACTCAGAAACATTTCAGCATTTACACCTTACAGGTTTTCTAATTTCTTTTTACTTCTATAAATTGTCCATGTACCCAACTACCAGTTCTTTTCCGGTTGTAATTTGATGTGTTGTAATTTGATGTTTTTACTTCTATAAATTGTCCATGTACCCAACTACCAGTTTTTCTCTGCCCTGAAATTCCTAGTTTTCTTCCAGGATAAAGAGGATAAGTGTGTTTGTCTAACTCCAAGAGCATCTCATCAAGCCAATCTAAAGTTCTATCTAGCTGTCTTTCAATACTTATCAACTCACCTAAATCAATAGAGTCAAGATTTAGCTCATCTACCATATCTTCTAAATCAGTAGTATCAAAAACATCTCCGATTTCATCAAGTAAATCACAAAAATTAATGTGATCAGGCAGAAAATTACTAATATCCGGAATCTCTAAGAAGTCTTCAATTGAAAGACTACTAATGTCGGGAAAGTCAATATCCGGCAAATCAATATCTGGTAAATCAATATCTGGTAAATCAATATCCGGTAAAAACGAGGCTAATGGAACAAGCTCACTAAAAATAAACTTCGCAACTTGGATTCCTCCTTTTTGTAAGGCTCTGTTTTTACGTTGTTGTTCCAGTTCTCTATTCCGTTGTTCTATGAGTCTATTTCTTTCTTGTCTGCGCCTTTCTCTTTCAGCACGTAATTGATTGGATTTAGCTTTGAGTTGGTTTGATTTTTTAATAACATCGTCCTGTTTACCTACACATATTTTTAGTTTCTCAAGTGCTTTTACTTTTTCTTCTCTTTGAGCCTTACCTTCAGGATCAATAAGATCACTTAAATTTCTTAGTGACTTTCTAACTAATTTGGCTAAACGATTTTTTCTTTTCCCTTTTTTATTTTGATTATTATTTTGTTGTGGAGGGCTTAGTGTCACTTTTTCTTCTCACCTGTTGAACTATTCCTTCAGCAAAGCCTTTATTTCTTTTACTTCAATTCCTGACTATGCAACCCTCTGACTCAATGGCACATCAAACTCACAGCCTAAATACTGTTTCAAAGCACCCACCACAACTTCAGTCTTAGACGTGCCAGTCTGCTTTAGGTAAGGGCGTTGTCAATAGCTCTGTTGAGGAACTTCAGTCATGACAATGCCTAAAAGATAAACACATACTAACCTTTGCATGTCAAGGCATGGCAAGATGTAACATAAGAAAAGTAGATAATCTTAACATTTCAATGATGATTTGCTTGATTGCGATTACCGAGATGAGATAATCCATTACCTCGATTTGTTCTGGGTTGCCCAACTCTAATAGAGGAGTGCCTGCCTCCACATGTCGAGCGCTTTCCTGAATTATTGAAAATAGTCTAATTAAGCTGGAGAGCAAATCCCTATACTTCCCATGCTAATCCCGCCAAACTTCATCTAACAAGGCACCATTAGCCCCCAGAAGTTGAATATGCAAAGGCATCTGCCCCATCGCATGAGTTGAACAACTCAAACAGGGGTCAAAAGCACGAATTCCTGCCTCTACTCGGTTTAACATTCCTTCAGGAATTTCACTGCCGTGGATATAATGCTTAGCAATCTGAGCTACAGTTTTATTCATAGCTAGATTATTCTGACCAGTGGCGATAATCATATTAACTTTTTCAATTAACCCATTTTCATTTACCTGATAGTGGTGGAAGAGAGTGCCCCTCGGTGCCTCGCTAACACCAATGCCCTCTAACTGGTTAATTCCAGCACTGGCGCGGGTACGTTGAGAAACAATGTCTGGGTCATCGATCAATTGTTCAATCTTCTCCACCGCCGCCATAATTTCAACTAGGCGTGCATAATGATAAAAGAAGGAAGAAGTAGCAATAGTATCGCCGCGTTCACGAAACTCCTGCAACTCATTGTCAGCTGCTGGTGTGCCAATGTGGGAGCAAATATTTAACCGCGCTAATGGTCCGACACGATAGATACCTTCAGGATAACCAAGAGGCTTATAGTAAGGAAACTTGAGATAAGACCAAGGTTCGACAGCCTCACCCAAAAAGTCCTGATAATCATCTTCACTAAGACCATCAGCAACAATATTACCCTCACTATCGACAAAACGAATCTGACCGTCGTAGTATTCCCATTCTCCATCCTTGCCCACCAATCCCATAAACAAGGAAGGAAAATTACCAAAGGTTTGTACTTCAGTGGTAAACTGATCGAGTAAGCGCTTAAATAAAGATAGGGCATTTTGGGCGATCGCGCGGGACTCAGGAAGGCGATCAATTATCCAATTGCGTCCCTGCTCAGATAGTGGAGATCTTACCCCTCCAGGTACAGCCCAAGCTGGATGAATCTTCTTTGCCCCTAGCAGTTCAATTATCTGCTGACCAAACTGCCGTAGGCGAATGCCACCCCTAGCCAAATCTGGATCAGCGGCAATTAGTCCAAACACATTGCGAGTAGCTGGATTACAGTCCCAACCCAATAACAAATCTGGGCTGCTAAGGTGGAAGAAACTGAGGGCATGGGACTGAATAATCTGCCCTAAATTCATCAGCCGCCGCAGTTTATCTCCAGCTGGAGGAATCTTCACTGCCTGAATTTTGTCTCCTGTCTTCGCCGATGCTAACAAGTGGCTAACCGGACAAATCCCACAGATACGGGCAGTAATTCCAGCCATTTCCCACATTGGACGACCTTCACAGAATTTCTCAAATCCGCGAAATTCCCCAACATGGAAGTGAGCATCTGTGACTTCACCAGCATCATCTAAATAGATCGATATTTTAGCATGACCCTCAATACGCGTTACCGGGTCTATAATCACTGTTTTAGACATTGGGACACTCCCCCAAGCTGAAAATATCAATAATCTTTACCGTTTAGAACCTTAAAAGATATCTCCCCATCTCCCCATCTCCCCATCTTCCCCTCTCCCTCTAACCACTACACCAGTTATCATACTGCTGTGCTGAAAGCACCTCTGAATTCTCCTCACTGTATTCCTCAAAAGCAGTCTTGGGGAGTTTCTGGGCTAGCTGATGGGCTGCCTCAGCTTGGAGTTCTTCAACAACATTCCAAGCTACACTACATTCTTGGGAAGTCGAACCTTTTTGCTCACAGATGGCACGGGCATTTTCAGTACCTTCTCGGATTTTCTGTGCCAGCATCAGAGCTTGGGGTTTCTCTAAAAAGTCACTCTTGGTTAAAATATCGGCAATTGAAATAACACCTAGTAATCCGCCCTGAATAATCGGTGCTTGACAGATGCCAGTATTGACGAATAGCCGCGCTACATACTCAACTCCCAAGTCAGGGTTGGCAACAATGCAAGGCTTAGTCATAATCTCATAGACTCGCACTTGCTGGGGATCTTTGCCAAAAGCTACTACCTTGCGGATAACATCTGTTGCCGTCACAATACCATAGGCATCTTGATCATGAGTGCGATCTACAATCAAGGCATTTAAGCCCTTCTCCTTCATTAACCCTACTGCCTGGGCAACAGTCGCGGCACCACGAATGGTAGCTACGTCTTTATTCATAATCTCTGCTGCTTTCACTATATTTCTATCCCCAAGGGTGACTCGCAATTTTTTCCAACACTTATCCTCAGCACAACGTTTTTATCTGAGGATTTTATACCGATTACTTCAATGTTTACTACAAATACTTTTGAAGTAATAAGTAATAGGTAATAAGTAATAAGCAAGAGGTGTTGTCGTGTTCATTTTTTACTTCAATTCAGAATATTTGTAGTATTTTTCTGCTATCTAAGCTTACCCAAATTTAATCATTTCTCGACCTTCAATTTTAGGTTTTTCCCCTCTTAATAAAGGTGCAATTGCTGCACGAATTCGTGCTGCTGATGGCGGACATCCAGGCAAATAAATATCAACTGGCACCACTTCATGCACTGGCAATACTTGTTTGAGTAAAGGGGGTACAATACCTTCTGCTTGAGGCAGCTGGGCATTAATATCTGCCAATTCTAGATAACACCGGTTTAAAACTGGCTCAACCCCTCCTAGCATATTGCGCATTGATGGTACATTCGCAGTCACCGCACAATCCCCAAAGGAAACTAGGTATTTGCTACGCTCTCTAACCTTGTGGATTATTTCCCAGTTATCTTGATTAGCAACACCCCCTTCCACTAGAACTAAATCTACTCCTTGAGGATACTCTTTGATATCTATTAGCGGGCTGTAAACCACTTCCACTTGCGCCGCCAAATCAAAGAGCCACTCATCTAAATCCAGAAAGGACATGTGACAACCAGAGCAACCACAGAGCCACACAGTTGCTAGTTTTATCTTATCCATTGTTGTTTCTCCCGCGCTGTCACCAGAAATTCCAGTTTTCCTCTATCTTTTTCCATTTCTGCCACGGTTGAGCCTTGGCGGAAAATTGCGCCTGTGGGGCAAGCATCGACGCATTTGCCACAGGATGTACAAGCCTCCACGTCACCCCAAGGCTGATTCAAACCCGAAATTATTTTGGAGCCAGCACCGCGCCCAGCGACATCCCAGACGTGAGCCCCTTCAATTTCGTCGCAAACTCTCACACAACGGGTACAGAGAATGCACCGGTTATGATCAATGCCAAACTGAGAATGAGAGACATCTATTTCCCTTTGGGGAAAGCGGTAGGGGAAACGGGTATGATCCATGCCCACTTCTATTGCCATATCTTGAAGCTCGCAATTCCCATTTGCCACACACACCGCACAGACGTGATTGCCTTCAGAAAACAGCATCTCCACAACCATGCGCCGATACTCTTGCAATTGTGGGCTATGAGTTCGCACTTCCATACCCTCTGCCACCTCAGTGACACAGGCAGGCATTAGCTTATTAATACCAGCAATTTCCACTAGGCACAAGCGGCAAGCGCTGACATTGGAAACTCCTTCCAAGTAACATAAAGTAGGGATGCGGATGCCTGCTTCCTGCGCTGCCTTTAAGATACTTGCGCCCTCTTCAATTGCTATGGGAGCGCCGTCAATCGTCAAAGTCCTGACTGACATAATTTACTCCTGTTTTTTTACTAAGCTAATATCAATTACCTAATTACCTAAACGCTTACTACAAATAATTCTAAGTATTAAACATACAGTAATAAATATCCTAGTAGTCACTTATTACTTATTACTTATTACTTAAAATCAGACTATTTGTAGCATCTTTAAACCCTATCTAGATTAAATATGGTTTAGCTTAGACAAATTGCCAAATCCTGCTCCGGTGTGGTGATGGGTTTGAGGTTGTATTTCTCTGAGAGCAATTTGAATACATTGGGCGAGATAAAAGCTGGCAGCGTCGGACCTAAACGAATGTCTTTAATCCCAAGATAAAGCAGTGTTAGGAGAACAGCGACTGCCTTTTGTTCGTACCAGGATAGAATCATCGACAAGGGCAATTGATTGACATCTATCTCGAAGGCCTGTGCTAATCCCAGAGCAATTTGAATAGCTGAATAGGCATCATTGCACTGACCTACATCCATTAGTCGGGGAATGCTGCCAATTTCTCCTAGTTGTTTGTCAAAAAAGCGGAATTTGCCGCAAGCAAGGGTCAGCACTACACAATCTTCGGGAACCTTTTCCACAAATTCGGTGTAGTAGTTGCGGTCAGGTTTCGCACCGTCGCAGCCTCCCACTAGGAAAAAGTGCCGGATTTTCCCTTGTTTGACAGCTTCAATTACTTGGTCAGCAACATTTAGTACTGCCTTGCGAGCAAACCCGGTTTTTACTTGGCGCGGTGGTTGATCAATAGTAAATCCTGGTAACTCCAAAGCTTTTGCGATTACAGAGGTGAATTCAAAAGTACCGCCTTCAGTATAGGGAACAGAATTAATGCCTGGATATCCCACAGGGCCAAGGCTGAAGAGTTTGTCTTCGTAAGTCTCGTGGGGCGGCATGAGGCAGTTAGTGGTAATTACGATTGCCCCTGGGAATTTAGAAAAATCCTTGGTTTGATTCTGCCAAGCGGTGCCGTAGTGACCGTATAAATGGGGGTATTTTTGTTTTAAGAGGGGATAACCGTGGGCAGGTAAAAGTTCTCCGTGAGTATAAACGGTAATGCCTTGATTAGCAGTTTGTTTGAGTAACTCCTCTAGTTGTTTAATATCATGTCCTGAGACTAAAATAGCTTTCCCTTTCTTCGCATTGAGGGGAACAGTTGTGGGGATAGGATGACCATAAATGCTAGTGTGTCCAGCATCAAGCAATTCCATTGCCCGTAGGTTCATTTCTCCCACCTTCAGCGCCAGATTAACCCAGTTATCTAAGCTGAAATTTTGGCTATCAAGGGCAGTTAAAGCCTCGTGGATAAAGCCATAGACTCGGTCATCTCCCTGTCCTAATTCTTGGGCGTGGAAGGTATAGGAGGCAGTCCCTTTAATTCCGTAAAGAACGGTAAGTTTGAGGGAGAAAATGTCAACGTTGTTGCTCGCTTGGCTGATAAACTTAAGAGAGATATTTTCACCTTGTTCGACTAAGCTTTGATTGAAATCAGGTTCAAAGCTCGACAAATTAGACCATTCGATGGGGAGATCACTGGCTTGCTGAACTTGGGATTTTAAATTTTCCCGCAAAGCTATCGCACGGCGAATGTACTCTGAAAAGCGCTTTTTGTGAAAGTTGACATTCGTCATCGTGGCAAAGAGCGCCTCACAGGTGAAAACATCCACTTCACGGGTAGAAATACCAAGCTCACGTGCTTGGAGGGCAACAGGAGCTAAACCCCGCAGACAATAAACTAATAAGTCTTGTACGGCGTTGACTTCCGGACTTTTCCCACAAGCTCCCCATTGATGGCATCCTTGCCCACTGGCAGTTTGTTCGCATTGTTCGCAAAACATAACTCACAACTCCTTTTTGATCTTTTCGGGGTGCTGATACCCCATCGGAGGTTTTTAGATTTGCATTATTTGAACCTTCGGGCTATCTTGAATTAGTGCCAAATACTCATCCCGGAAATAGCGCAGAGTACTCAGCACTGGATTAGGTGCCGATTGACCCAAACCACACAAACTGGTGGCTTTTACCATATCGCAGAGTGCTTCCAATTTTTCTAGGTCAGCCATAACTGCCTCTCCCTTCAGAATATTGGTTAATAACTCATACATCTGCACCGTTCCAGCTCGACAGGGGACACACTTACCACAGGACTCATCTCGGCAAAACTCCATATAGAATTGAGCTACATCCACCATATTGGTGTTGGAGTCCATGACAATCATGCCGCCAGAACCCATCATTGTGCCTAACTTAATTAGGGATTCATAGCTTACTGGCGTATCCAACATCGCAGCAGGAATACAGCCACCGGAGGGCCCCCCAGTTTGCACCGCCTTTACCTCGCCATCGGGCACACCGCCGCCCATCTCTTCGACAATCTCCCGCAGACTTATGCCCATCGGCACTTCAATCAATCCAGTGTTGCAGATTTTTCCAGTAAGGGCGAAAACTTTGGTGCCTTTGCTCTTTTCAGTGCCAATATTGGCGTACCATTCAGCTCCCTGGCGAATAATGGCAGCGATATTGGCAAAGGTTTCGACATTGTTAATTAGGGTGGGACATGTCCACAAGCCTGATTCTGCAGGGTAGGGAGGGCGAGGGCGGGGAGTGCCTCGTTTACCTTCAACTGAAGCAATCAGGGCAGTTTCTTCGCCGCAAACAAAGGCTCCAGCCCCAACGCGGATATCAATTTTAAAGTCAAAGGGGGAATCAAAGATTTGACTGCCGAGGATACCGAGTTTCTTAGCTTGCTTGATTGCTGTTTTTAAGCGTTCGATCGCCAGGGGATATTCAGCCCTGATGTAGATATAACCATGGTTAGCACCGATTGCATAGCCAGCAATCGCCATGCCCTCGAGGACACGATGAGGGTCACTTTCCAAGACAGAGCGGTCCATAAAGGCACCAGGATCGCCCTCGTCGGCGTTACAGATTACGTATTTCTGCTCACCGGGCATCTTGGCTACTGTATTCCATTTTAAACCAGTGGGATAACCACCACCGCCTCGTCCCCGTAAACCACTGCGCGTAATTTCCTCTACCACTTCCGTAGGACTCATCTCATGTAAAATGCGATCAAGCGGTTGATAACCTCCTACCGCGATATATTCCTCAATGCGCTCTGGATTAATCTTGCCACTATTTTCTAGTACGATTGGCACCTGGCGCTTAAAGAAGGGATGGTCAGGATTTCCCAGTTTAGCCTGATTAGCCTTAGCTGTTCCATCAGTTAACGCTGCAATAATCCCAGGAGCTTGCTCAGGTGTAACTTGTTCGTAGAGAGTGCCAGTGGGCTCAACCTGCACCAGTGGACCGGAGCCACAAAATTTCAGGCAACCGACGCTACAGACTTCCACCTGATGCTGTTGCCCTGCATCTTGAATCGCAGACTCTAGAGCCTGTTTCACAGCCTGTGAGTTTGATGATACACAACCAGCAGCCGTGCAGCAACGAATACGGATACTCTTTTGACGATCGCGTTCTCTCTGTGCAATTTCGAGCAATTCATTCAAATCCATTAGCTTGCCTCCTCTGGGAGCCATGCTTGCACTCTCTCAATTACAGACTCTGGTGTCTGTTTACCAGCCACTGAGCCATCGAAAACTACTGCTGGTGCTAACCCACAGGCACCAATACAGCGAGCACTCATCAATGAGATTTGACCATCTGCTGTAGTTTCTCCCACAGAGATTTGGGTTTGCTTAGTCATCGATTCCAGCACTGCGGCAGCACCTTTGACATAACAAGCAGTACCTAGGCAGACTACACAGGTATGAACACCGCTCGGTTTGAGCGAGAACAAATGATAGAAGGTGGCAACGCCATAGACACGGCTCAGTGGAAGTTTTAGCCCCCGCGCAATGAAAAGCAATACATCTTCTTCTAGGTAGCCGAAAGTTTCTTGTGCTTTGTGGAGAACCTCAATTAGGGCATCGGGACGATACTGGTTGCGCTTCATGGTCATCTCCAGTGCTTTGAAGCGCTTATCACCACTTGGGTGTCCCTGTTTGGCTATGTGTGGTTTAGGTTTTTGAGGTAGTTTGGTCTCAGCAGTAGATGATGTCATAATTGAATTCTCAATGGTCAAACAAAACTAATCTTAGAGACCGATTTCATTTAGAAATTTTATGACTGCTGAAGTTTCATTTAATTAAAATTAAGAGTTTTACTTCCCTATCGTTCTCTAACATTATTGATCTTATCAGTAGTTGGCAAAGCTTCAGGTTTTTTATAACCAAATTGTTACTTAATACTTAATAAACAAGTAAACTATTGTTTAACTCCACCAACTTAGTTTACTCTACTCGTCAAAAATTAGTCAGGATTATAAGACTATGAAAATTTCTATTCTTAAGAAAACCATGCCTTGTGCCATCTTTGCCTCAGTGCTGGTAATGCTGGCACAGGAACGGGTAACAGCTCAACTTCTACCCCAACCTTGGGTTTCAGTTGGTGGGCGCGAAGGGGAAACCACTTTTTCAGCGGGAGTAAGAGCCTTCAATTTGGGAGTAGAATTTGGGTGGGGGACAGATGATTCTACTGGAATTGATGGCTTAGTATTTTTTAACCTGCCATTTCTCAATCAAATTTCACCATATCTGGGATTGGGCTTTTATTCTGAGGATGAGGGGGTTGCTGTCTCAGGAGGTGTGCAGCTTAACCCAGGCAACAACCTGGTCATCGGCGTCGGCTATCACTCAATTAGGGGATTAAATGGACAGGTGGGATTCAGGTTTTAGAAGCAGCAGACCTGGGCTGGAGAGAAGCTCATTTGGGTTAATATAGTCTGGGAACATTGCTCTTTACCATTTTCAGTTGGTTGGCGTTGAATATACTGACCATCTACTTGTAAATCCCATGCCTGACGATTATCTGCCAGCATGATTCCCAGAATTTCTTGTATGTCTTTAGTAATTTCTGGATCTTCTACAAGCACTACTGCCTCTACTCGTCGATCCAAATTGCGGGGCATCCAGTCAGCACTGCCAATGTAGACCTCTTCTTGACCTCCATTGTAGAAGTAAAATATTCGCGAGTGTTCTAAATAACGACCGACAATGCTAATTACACGAACATTATCACTGATGCCTTTTAAACCAGGGCGCAGACAGCAAATTCCCCTGACAATTAAGTCGATTTGAACCCCTGCTTGCGATGCTTCATAGAGTGTAGCAATAATCTGGGGATCGACTAAGGAATTCATTTTGGCAACAATGCGACCTGTCCCCTCATTAAGGCAATGTTCACGTTCGCGTTGTATCATTGAAATGATGCGATCGCGTAAATTAAAAGGCGCTACTAATAACTTGCGATAATTGGGTTGTCGAGAGTAACCAGTCAAAAAATTAAACAAATCTGTTAAATCTGCGCCCAAATCTTCGCGGCAACTCAAAATACCTAAGTCCGTATAAAGTTTTGCCGTTTTAGGATTATAATTACCGGTACCAATATGGACATAGCGGCGAATTTGATCTTCTTCCCGACGCACCACCAGCACGACTTTAGTATGAGTTTTCAATCCAGCCAAGCCGTAGACGACATGTACCCCAGCACTTTCTAATTTGCGTGCCCAGATAATATTGTTTTGTTCATCAAAACGGGCTTTTAGTTCCACCAAGACTGCCACCTGCTTGCCATTTTCTGCCGCTGAAATCAGAGCATTGACAATTGGTGAGTCACCAGATGTCCGGTATAAGGTCATTTTAATTGCCAGGACATTGGGATCACTCGCCGCCTGGGTAATAAAACGCTGCACCGTTGCTACAAAAGATTGGTAGGGATGGTGTACCAACAAATCCGAGCTGCGAATCACTGCAAAGAAATCTTCTACTTCTTCTTCTACAGAGTATGAGCGCAGGCTGGGGGGCATTGTCGGCATCCACACGGGATCTTTTAGTTCCGGCAGTGGTAATTGCATAAAAGACATCACATCCACCAGTCCCAACAAACCTTCTACTTCGTAGACATCGCAGTCAGTAAGTACCAACTCCTGCATCAGAGTCCGTCTTACTGACTCCGGCATTGTAACTTGAATTTCCATCCGCACTGCCGAACCACCCATGCGTCGTTTGCGTAGTTCCTGCTCAATTGCCAAAAGCAGATCATCAGCTTCATCTTCCTCCACTGCCAAATCAGCATTGCGAGTAATCCTAAAAGGATAATACTCCTGAATATTCATGCCTGGAAACAGAGTCTGTAAATTATGACCAATCACCTGCTCTAGGGGGACACCAGTCCACATGGCTCGTTTACCATTGTGCTGCTGCCGTAACTCTTCTGGCAGAGGAGCAAACCTAGGAAAAACCCTTGGTACTTTTACCCGAGCAAATTCTTCTTGGCAAGTTTCAGGATTTCTCACCACTACGGCAAGATTAAGACTAAGGTTAGAAATGTAGGGAAAGGGATGGCTTTTGTCAAAAGCTAAGGGAGTCAGGACAGGAAAAATTTGCTTTTCAAAGTAGTTTTGCAGATAAGCTCGCTGTTCCTGGTTTAAATCCACGTAGTCGAGAATATAGATGCCCTTTTGTACTAGTTGAGGTCGTAAGATTTTTTCAAAATGTTGAGCCTGTTGGCTGGTCATTGGCAACAAGCGCTGCCTAATTGCTTCCAATTGTTCACTAGGTCTGCGCCCATCTGCTGTCAGTTTACTAACCCCCGCCTCTACCTGCTGTTTCAAACCAGCAACCCTTACCATGAAGAATTCATCTAGGTTTGAGCTGAAGATTGCCATGAACTTGAGGCGCTCTAGTAAAGGTGTCCGAGAGTCAGTAGCTTCATGCAATACCCGGCGGTTAAACTCCAACCAACTGAGTTCCCGGTTAATGTAGTACTGTGGGTCGCTCAAATTAATTTCGGCAGTGTTTTTCTTAGACTTTGGCATAATCTTTATGGAAACCCCGCACTCTTAGCACTCTTGCTCAGCTCTGAGAGCATCTTAGTTCAAATCCTATCGTTAAACGGACTTTGGATTAAAAAACCTCTTTCTCTCTTCCCTCCCACCATTTGCCCAAATTCATCAAATCTATATGTAGTTCCTCTATTTCTCTAGCGTATTCTTCCGGTGAGATCGTTGATCGGCGCTCTTTGAGTTTCTGTAAGCGCAGTTGTACTAACAACCAGGGCTTAGCAAAACCATCTGTTGCTTCAATGTATTGTGCGATATCTTTGCTATCCATATTTTTTATTGGGGCATCTTGGCACCGAGTTTCTCTATTCTAGGACTTACGCAAAACCATCTTTAAACCTTGATTTTTGGTAGTGGTAATTCATGAATTACCACTACCTCCAACTTTGTTTGCCTAAGTCCTGTATTCTTGTCATCAGGATAGCGCGAGAAGTCTGTACTTACTAAAAATTAAGTATTTTCCTAGTCTCAGGGGCTTTAACTTGCACCTTAACCCGAATCATCCTAAGTTAGATGGGGGGTGGGGGGATAAGCTTGACCTATAGATAGTAAAAATTCTTACTACCTACTGTCTGTGGTCTATCTCTTTAGCATTTCCCTCTCCTCCCATCTACTCCATACCCTCTACAAATCAGCTAACTTGACAAAGACTATGCTCAAAAATGCTATTGCCAAGATCAAAAAATGGTTCCCTGCACCAGAAGTGCATGCCCACTGCGACGGTCCTTGCGGTGTCTATGACCCAGCAGCAGCTCGTATCACTGCTGAGGCAGTACTCTCCATGACCAAGAAAATTCTTGATTTGGAAGTGCCTGCCTCTAGTGATGCCAAGGCAATGGTAGCGTACTACAACACTCTATCCCGATATATCCAGATTAAGGAAGAGCAGGCGCAAAAAACCAAGGAAGATCTTCTCATTCTCTGGACTGACTATTTTAAGCCTGTTCACTTGGAACAGTACCCAGATTTACACGATACCTTCTGGAAAGCTGCTAAACTCTGCTCTGCCTGTAAGGTGGAAGTTAGCTTGGAACACGCTAATGAGCTAATGGCGGCAGTTGAAAACATCCACCAGATGTTTTGGGCAACTAAGAATCGTGATATCGTTTGGTATAAAGCTAGCTAATCTTTGGGAAAAAGTTCTGCGATAGGATCAATGACTCTGCTGAGCTTGCAAGCTGCTGTGTTGGATAAATGTCAGTGCTTGAGGAACTAAAAGACAGCAGTTACTGGGAATTACTCCTGTGGCTTTTAGGAAGGCGATGGCGCTTTCGCGTCAAGGGAGTATCGATGAGCCCCTTGCTAAAACCAGGAGATGAAATCTTGGTTAATCCAGGGGCTTATCGCAACCGTCTACCCTATCCTGGAGAAATAGTTGTAGCCAAACACCCCTACCAGACACAGTTGCGATTGGTGAAACGAGTAGTTTTGGTACTTGAAGAAGGATGCTGTTTCCTTAAAGGGGAGAACCTTTCAGAGAGTACAGACAGCCGCTCCTTTGGTTTAGTTTCTTCTGAACAAATCCTTGGGAAGGTTACTAGTCGCTTTCGGTGAAATTTCCAGGTCTTAACTAGCGGAGCCTTGGGGGCTATAAATCCTACCCTGAAACTGTCGAAGCCTCTAGATAATTTGCTCCCAGGCTATTTCTAGAGGGTCTTAACCCCCTAGAAATAGCCCTAAATTTAGGTTGTTTGCTTCTATCTTTTGACAGTGAAATCATTAGCATTAGCCTCACAATTAACTACTGAAGAACCTCTGTATAAGTGGGGAAATTAATCGACAGTAAGTTCTATGGAAACTCTAAGAATCCCTTTTTTTCTAAAAGGGGGATCGTCAAAAACACCGTCACCTCGGAATGGGTCTATTGACAACTTCTTTAGTAAACTCAATAGTAGTTTCTAGACTATTAGTCACAAGAATATTGTCTGGTGACAAACTTTTAAAAAAGATCTGAGTTGCTTGATTTTGAGTTAATAAAACCACCTTTTTCCCAGATTTCAAAGCCAGAGCAACCTCTGAGGCTGTTCCAGTAGCCATACCGCAGGCAATTACTAGATCACAAGAGAGGACATTGATATTGTTGCGTGCATTTCCCATATCTGTGATGATTGCAATATCGACAGCCTCAGAAATACCCCTAGTATTATCCCTTGGTAAGATACCGATAGTTAAACCACCAGCTACTTTTGCTCCCTGACTAGCAGCGTCCATTACTCCAGATTTCCTACCACCTGTCAGCAGCACCCATCCTTGTCGAGCAATTCTTTGACCGAGCTCATAAGCGTATTTTAAGTCTGCTGCTGTGGCACTCTCCCCTGGCCCGATTACCCCAATAATAATTTTTCTCATTCGGTACCAATATCGAATCCCACTTAAAACTATACTTAGCAAGGCATAGCGTTGGTTCAATCAATTCTTAAGCAAACTGAAAATTTAGCTTTTTGTAAAATTTTTTTGGTTATGCCCCTGAAATCACGATACTAGGTTAACCTAGTGGATGAGAAGAAATTCGGTTGCAACATTTGCTTCAAGTATTGATAGGTTTTCTCCCTGTAGTATTTATAGGCTGTTCTCCGAAATCTCACTCTCTACATTCCTCTGATCCTGGAGACAATCTATGTCAATTTATGTAGGCAATCTATCCTATGAGGTTACTCAAGAAGACCTCAATGAGGTGTTTGCAGAATATGGTTCGGTGAAGCGAGTGCAGTTACCGACTGACCGTGAAACTGGCCGCCCTCGCGGCTTTGGTTTTGTGGAAATGAGTACAGAAGAAGAAGAAATGGCTGCCATTGAGGCACTTGACGGTGCTGAATGGATGGGTCGCGAAATCAAAGTCAACAAGGCAAAACCTCGGGAAGACCGGCGCCCTTCTGGTGGTTACAATCGGAGAAACGGCAACTTCTCTTCTCGCGGTGGCGGCGGTAGAGGAGGTTACTAAGTTGTAAGGCGATCACCAATTTATGCGGTGGAAGCTGAGGCTATTGGGGCTTTAGCATTCTTCTCCAAGCCCTAATTAATTGGCGATCGCGCCCATAGATAGCACTATATCCCACAGGATCTAGTGCTGGTAGCTCAAAACAAGCAACCAGTAATCATCCCTGCCAGCAGGATAAAGCCAATCCAGACGTTTTGGCGGAAAATCTCGCCATATACAGGTTTGGGGATATCTTGCTGGCGTAAGCGGCTGTATTGCCAAGCCCAGCCTACGGTAGCAACAGCTAAGGCTATCCAAAAACTGAGTTGCAGCTGCATCACGATGCTCAACCGGGCTAGTAAGCCTACAGTACCGATAAAGAAAATACCAACAGCTTCAGCAGCATAATCTCCAAAGAACAGGGCACTAGATTTAACCCCTATTCTTTGGTCATCCTCACGGTCTGACATCGCATAGACAGTATCAAATCCTAAAGTCCAAAGTACCACGCTTCCCCATAACAACCAGGTTGCTGTTTCCAGGTTGCCAGTGACGGCACTCCAACTGATCAAGACAGCAAAGCCCCAGGCAATTGATAACACCAACTGAGGTATGGGAAATGCTCGTTTGGCTGAGGGGTAGAAAACAATCACCGGCACTGCCGCCACACAAAGCCAGAAAGTGAAGGGCTTGAGATAGAGGGCAATTACTCCAGCACAGCCCATGGCAACTAAGGCAACCACAACTGCCACTTGGATGGAAAGGGCGCGGGAGGCAAGGGGGCGATTGCGTGTTCTTTCAACTTGTGGATCAATATCTTGATCCCATAAATCATTGAACACACAACCAGCTGCACTAGTTGCCATAGTTCCCAGAATAATTACCCCTACTAACGGTAAAGGTGGCATACCTTGGGCTGCTAAAAAAACTGCCCACAGGGCTGGAATCATTAAAATTAGCCTTCCTGCTGGTTTATCCCAGCGCAGGAGACGAATGATCGTCAACCATATAGGCTCATGGTTTGGTTGTTGCTCGGTAATCATCTTAAAGAATTAGGAAACAATAGGAAATATCACAGAAAAACGAGCAAAGCCCACCTCTTTCAAGTCCGCGTAATTTCTGTACTGACATCTTGCAGAAAATGATCTACAGTCCTAGTCATACAATTAGTACAAGTCCAGCGACCTACTTGGAGTATGGGGTTCCACTCAGAAGTTGATTGGGTCAAACGCCAAACGCATCGCTAGGATTTAGTCTGTGGCAGTTTAACTGGAAAAAACTGAATCGCTAGGGTAAAATCCAGGATTTTTATAGTCTGACAGACCTAAAGAAAGAAAACCAGTTCTGGTAGTTTGGAGTAATCCAACTAGGTGGGGCTTCATCTAGAGGGAGAGTAGACGTAAGACGGGTAAAATTTGCAATCTACGCCAGTATCTCTGAATCCCACGTGCTTTGAACCGTGGGAATGGGTCAACTATTTTGATTTAGTCCTTTTTAAGGATATGGTGGTTCATAGACTCTGGACTAAAGTTATTACCCTGGATAGATAATAATGGTCAATGCATATGCACAAAACAGTGCCGTGAGTATCCCCTCTACTGCTACCGGGACTGAGCGCATTCTTGCTGCTATTGACATTGGTACAAACTCCATTCATATGGTGGTGGTGCGGATTGAAACAGCGCTACCATCGTTTACAATTATTGCTAAAGAGAAGGATACAGTAAGGCTGGGTGAGAGAGACCCCCATACTGGTAATTTGACTGTCGAGGCCATGGCTAGGTCATTGGCTACTCTGCAACGTTGTCGGGAACTAGCTAAAAGTTTCAATGCCGAACAAATTGTTACCGTGGCAACTAGCGCTGTGCGAGAGGCACGGAATGGGCGAGATTTTTTGCGGCAGGTAAACTCAGAAGTAGGCTTATTTGTCAACCTAATTTCTGGTCAAGAAGAGGCGCGGCGAATTTATCTGGGTGTGCTGTCGGGGATGGATTTTAACCGAGAGCCCCACATAATTATTGATATCGGCGGCGGCTCAACTGAATTAATTTTGGGGGATAGTCACGAGCCCCGTAGTCTTAGCAGTACAAAAGTAGGGGCAGTGCGTCTTACCTCTGAGTTTGTTTCAACTGATCCAATTAGTAACAGTGAATTTAAATACTTGCAAGCCTATATTAGGGGAATGCTGGAGCGGCCAGTTGAAGAGTTGCAGGCTCACCTCAAAGCTGGGGAAAAGCAGCGCTTAGTGGGGACATCTGGCACGATTGAAACCCTGGCTACAATGCACGCTATCCAAAAACTGGGTATGCTGCCTAATCCTCTGACTGGTTATCAAATGAGTCGCCAAGACCTTAAAGAGATGCTTAATCATTTGGCTTCTCTTAATTGTACTCAAAGAAGCCAACTGCCGGGGATGTCAGAGCGGCGCTCAGAAATTATTGTGGCTGGGGCTTTAATTTTATTGGAAGCAATGAATTTGCTTGGTGTAGAGTCGATAATTGTTGCTGAGAGAGCGCTGCGGGAAGGGATAATTGTTGATTGGATGCTCTCCCATGGCTTGATTTTAGACAGACTGCGCTATCAAAGCCAAGTGCGTCAGCGCAGTGTGATTAAAGTTGCTAAAAAATATCAGGTAAATCTGGAGTATAGCAATCGCGTTGCTAATTTTGCCCTGATTTTATTTGACCACACTCAAGGGGTACTTCATAATTGGGGCGAAGAAGAGCGAGAGTTACTCTGGGCAGCAGCGATTTTACACAATTGTGGTGTTTATATAAGTCATGCCTCTCACCACAAGCATTCTTATTACCTAATTCGCTATGGTGAACTATTGGGTTTTACGGAAGCAGAAACTGAAGTAATTGCTAATTTGGCCCGTTACCACCGCAAGAGTACTCCTAAGAAGAAGCACGATAATTATAACAATTTGCTTAGTAAAGAGCATCGGCAGATAGTTAATCAGCTTAGTGCTATTTTACGTTTAGCAGTGGCCCTTGATCGAAGGCAGATTGGGGCAATTAAGCAGTTAGAGTCTGAGTACTCTCAGAAGACTCGACAACTTCATCTGAAGTTAACTCCTGCGAAAGCAGATGATGAGTGTGTTTTGGAGTTATGGAATTTGGATTATAAAAAAGGCGTTTTTGAAGAAGAGTATGGTGTTAAGGTAGTGGCGACTTTGGAGGCTGCTACTTGTTGTTAATTTAGTGTTTTTGTTTGATATATTCTTACACTCACCAACTAGTGGTGAGTGTAGGTTGTTAGCGAAACTATCCTGTGGTGACATTCATCACCATCAGGGAATCTAGAATCAAACCTGTTGTGTATTCAATTCTTCTTCTTCTAGCTTCTTGCGAAGTTTAGTTACCGTTGAGATTGCCTCATCCAGTGCTTGAAGAGGTTTACTTAAACTATCACTTTTAGATTGAATCATTTGACTCAGGTTATTAATTGAGTCTTGAACAGTTTTACGAAGTTTATCAGCGACTTGTTCCCTTACATCAGCAGCCACATCATCAGTAATCCTGGCAATTGCGTCTTCAAGTTCCTGTTTAGCTTTTTTCTTTTCATTTTGTCCCTTCCATAAGCGACGTAAAGCAATAAAAACTGCACTTCCTATGGGTGTAAGCAATACACCTATTAGTGAGGCGATAATTGCGTCAAAGGTTACAAGACCAATAATATCATCTATGATACTCATTTGAATCTGAGATGCTGCTTTTTCGACAGCTTGCTGTAAATTTTGACTCGATTGTAGGGAATCAATATTGCCATCATAACTTTTGACCATATTTCCCTTAAGGATGACACTTTGTAGTTGTGCGTCGGCTAGTTGAGCTCTAAAGGTTGCTGCCAGAATCTCATTGATAGAATTCATCTCATTCTGGATATCTCGTTTGAGATTATCAAACTTTAGATTGCTTTTTAATAAGTCTTCAAGTTCATTGCGCCAACGCTGCTTAAGTTCTTGTTGAACTCCTTTTGCTCCAAAATTTTCTGATCCCCACCACTGTTTTGGATAGAGCATTTTCAAACGATCGCCAAGAGAAACATCAGGTTTCCAAGATTCAAAAATATATTTAACCTGGGAAAACAAATCCTGTTTTATTCTGTTTTCAAGACTACTCAAACGAGATTCTAATAAAGCCATAATTGTTGGCGAATTAATGGAAATATTAGCTCCTAATTTTCTGAGTTGTTCAACTAATTCATCAACTGAACTCTTAACTCGTTCGTTTTTGAAGAGATCATAAGTATCTCTCAGAACATCTTTTAAAATCTCTTTAGGACGCTGTAATTTAAGAGCATACCCTTCTTGAGTCAGTATCTCCTTGAGAGCTTCTAAAATTTGATCAAGTTTAGGTTCTCCATAACACTCATAAACTCCTGTTTCTTCATCTAAAAACCTCTGACTTGTATTAGCAGGAACAATCTTTAAAGTTCGTTTGAATAGTTTACTTATTCCAGGGAATTTATCAGACTCTTTATCTCCATGTAAAATCCATTGTTCTTTCTTTTGCCATTGTTTTTGTTTTTGAATATCTGGCAAGCCATTATTTACAGTGTCCCACTTATTAACAGCAATAATAGTCTTTTTATTCGAGGCTGTTTCTGGTGTTAAATCACCCTTATTTTTCAGTCCAACTACATGATTGAGAATAAAGCTATAATCATCATTTGTAAGATCACCAGCAGCATTGGAAAGGAAAATCACACATTCTGCTTTGTTGATAAAAGGAATTAAAGTTGTATTGTCATGAACAACACCTCCTGTACCGGGGACATCTACTAAGCGAAGATGACTAGATTCAATTAAGAATTCATAAACATTTGCAGTTGCTACCTCTCCTGCGATCATCACATCATCTTTTCCTGATTTAAATTGAGTATTTGATTTCAGTAAATTATTAAGTTGGTCTGGATTAATTCTCAGTAAATCACAGATCATCGAAGTTTTACCTGCCGATACTGCCCCCATAAATACTAAAGTAAAATAGTCTTTATTTTCTTCACAATCTTTAAAATCTGAACTGAGTTGTTGAACTGATTGTTGTAGTTGAGAAGTTAGTTCATAAAACTGAGAAAACTCTTTTAAAGTATTACAATGCTCAGTCATTCGCTGACAGTAAGTTGTTTTTAAATCAAAGATAGGTTCAACTTTCTCAGCAATATCTTTAATGATAACTGGAACAAAATCATCAAGCAGAGTTGTTGTTTCAATTGGTTGACGAAATGTTTTATAGCTTTGTGAGATTTGAGTCATTGTTATTGTCTTAATGAGATGAATCAGAACGATCAGAAAGTATAGATTGAACTAGATCAATCGACATGAATTCTTCAAAGAACTGTTCTAGAGAATCAGCCTGCTCTTTGAAGAAAGCATATTTTTGAAATAAGGTAAGTTCTTGGCATTTGACCTCTAAGGTATTATTAAAATCCTGCACAAATTCAGAAATCCAGTTAGATATTTCATCAGAAACTTTATTCATTTCCTGATCAGACTGCTTTAAACTATAGTCAAAAGCATTTCGTTCTTTGTCGAGAAAGAAATAATCATCAAAAGCATCCCAAATTTCGTAAATTGATTTTTCCAAAGCTGATCTAATTGATTCTGAATCCGGAAGAGAAACAATAAAACTTCTTCCTAAAAAACTCTGAGCAATAAAAGAGATACTACTCTGTAAGTTTCTAGTGAAGTTTATAAATTCATTAGAAATCTCTTTTTTATATCGATCTTTACAAGACGAAGATGAATTTTTTTTTCTTTGGAAATGTTCTCCTTGCCAAAACCGTTCAGCACTAGTAGTTGCATAGGTATTTAATTCATTGAAGCAGCGCTCACGAATTCGTCGAATACGAGAAGCTAAATTTTCAACTTCTTGACCAACTAACCGTTGCATTCCTTCGTTCATTGAATTAAGAACTGTTTCTATCTCCTGGTATGAATAATTTTGCTTTTCTCTGAGGACAGCATAATTAGTAGCTAAAGGACTATATTTACCGACTAACTGATACAGTTGATATCCAGCGCGATATAACATGTCATTAGAATTGGAACTCAAAGCTTTATTTATCTCTTGTCTTAGCTGCTTTTCTTGAGAATAATTATCTCTTTTTCTAGCCTGAAATACTGAAAAATTAACAACAGGAATTTCATAATCAAAAAGATTATCAATTCCCGAAAAATTCATTAATTTGTTACCAAAATAAAGAAAGTCAATATATTTTTTAATCTGCTTTTGTTGTATGTGATCAGGCAAATCTGACAAGCAATCTATTTTATTAATGACAATAATGATTTTCTGAAGTGCCTCATTTTTAATAACTTGATCACTTTTAAGAAACTCATAAAGATGCTTGGGTATTGGGTAGTTACAGTCAAGAACAATCAACAGAAGATTTGCTCTATTTAATATTCCTTTAACTACTTCATCATCTTCATCACTTAGAACAGAACCTAATCCTGGCAAATCAAAAATAACTGTGTTTTCATCTAATTTAGCCTCTTGTGCATCAGAAGTTTCCCGAATAGGTGCTTCTTGAAAAACCTCCGATTCCTCCCGTTGTAAAAGATAGTTTCCTAAAGCTGATTTTCCTGCATTAACCATTCCCACTAAAGCAATTACTTTGAGATGATAGTAATTTTCTAAAAACTCCCAGAAGTTATTTAATTCCTCAATGTCTTCCTCAACAGCTGGAATTAAATCAACTGATTCAAAAGAAGACTGATTTTCGTCTAGTAGTTGAACTGTCTTTGGTGGGATAGCTCTTAGGGCTTTGATTAGATTATTTTTAGTTTGAGAAAGGGTGATAAGACTATTCATATAAGTAGGTAGTATTCTTGGTTAGGATGAACCTATCTCAGAGAAAATAGCAAGAATTGCTTACATCTCAACTCCTGTAGAGATGTACTACTGTATGTCCTTACTAATGCGAAATAAGCACCAGTTTAGATGTTAAGTGAGTAGCCCCAGCTGTTGAATCTTTAAAATGAAAGGATAATTGCTGTACGTACTCAGATTATTTGCTTAGTGTTATCCCAGTTACCGTAAACCCCACGATACTGTTTTATAGTTATGGTCACTTTACTTATGTTCGCACTTGACCATGGTAGATACATTTTTTACAAGCTTTTTACGCCCCATCACCAGCTCAACATAGACGGTTTTATACGTCTTTGTTTGATAGTTATGGACAGGCACTTTAACTGACTGGCACTCTAACTTGCTTAAGTGAGGTTTGGCTTTTTATAGATTACATTTTGACAAAGATTTTTTAGAGTGTCAAGGTTTAGAGTGTCAAAGTAAAGATATTGTACGGCACAGTAATAGTGTTTACGTTACATCTCACTTTGTAGCTTTTTTGTTACAAAAATTCAACTTCTACTTCAACTCTTTAAGAGCTTCTTCCAGATTCAGCTGGCATGTTCATAACCTAAAAAAATATTAATTACCTAGTAAACCTCTTAGTTTTTTTTCAGATATCATAGAGTTGATCAAGGAAAAATACAGACTCCAAAAAACTGTTAACAACAGCCCAAATTCCACATACAAGCGTGGCTACACAATGTAATATAGCTACATAAAAAACCTGCAAGTTGTTAAACTGTACAGTCTTAATATTGTAGGGAGAAATTAAGTTAAAGCGCTTCTCATCATACAAATCAAATCTGTGAGCAATTGTTAAGTATTAACGGTATTCCGTAAGGGAGAAAAGAGAATTTAGGAGAAAATAAAGCTCTAAATGATTGCCAGATAGAGGCATTACTCGAAAAACACGACAAACTTAAGATTATGAATAAAAGAACTATTGCCACACTAGATGGTAATGAGGCAGTCGCCAGGGTTGCCTACCAACTTAATGAAGTAGTTGCCATCTACCCCATCACCCCCTCTTCGCCAATGGGTGAGTGGGCTGATGCTTGGGCATCGGAAGGAAAACCCAATCTTTGGGGTACTATTCCTTCGGTAGTAGAAATGCAGAGTGAAGGCGGTGCTGCTGGTGCCGTGCATGGAGCCTTACAAGCTGGCTCGATGACTACAACTTTTACGGCATCTCAGGGTTTATTATTAATGCTCCCTAACCTGTATAAAATTGCAGGAGAATTGACTTCAGCGGTGCTACATGTGGCGGCACGCTCGCTGGCTGCCCAAGCCCTATCTATATTTGGTGATCATCAAGATGTGATGGCCTGCCGTGCCACGGGCTTGGCAATGTTAGCCTCAGCCTCGGTACAGGAAACCCACGATTTTGCTCTGATTGCCCAAGCTGCTACTCTAGATTCACGAGTACCTTTTATCCATTTCTTCGATGGTTTCCGTACTTCCCACGAAGTGCAAAAAATTGAATTGCTCGGCGATGATGACCTCAGGGCAATGATCGATAATGAGCTGGTAAGGGCTCACCGCCAAAGGGCTTTATCCCCTGATCATCCAGTATTGAGGGGTACAGCGCAAAACCCTGATGTCTATTTCCAAGGGCGGGAAAGTGTTAATCCTTACTACAGCATCTGTCCTGATATTGTCCAGAAGTATATGGACAAGTTTGCGGAAATGACAGGGCGTAGTTATCAGTTATTTGAATATCACGGTGCCCCTGATGCCGAGCGAGTAGTTGTGCTGATGGCTTCTGGTTGCGAGGCGGTACATGAAACTGTAGACTATCTTAGTAGTAGTGGTGAAAAAGTTGGCGTCTTGAAAGTCAGGCTCTATCGCCCTTTTGCTCAAGAATGCTTTATTGCTGCTTTGCCAGCTACTACAAAAGCGATCGCAGTTTTGGATCGCACCAAAGAACCTGGTGCCAGTGGCGAACCTTTATACTTAGATGTTGTTGCGGCGATTCATGAAGCCCAGTTTGGTTCGGATGCCCAGATCAAAGCTAAAGTCCAAAACCTAAAATCAGTGGTTGGTGGGCGCTACGGTTTATCATCCAAGGAATTAACTCCCGCGATGATTAAGGGCATATTTGATAACCTCGCTGCCGAGATACCGAAAAATCACTTCACCATCGGCATTAATGACGACCTCTCCCACACCAGTTTACCATACCAACCTAACTTTTCTACAGAATCTGACCAGGTCGTGCGGGCAATGTTTTATGGTTTAGGTTCAGATGGTACTGTCGGTGCCAATAAGAATTCGATCAAGATTATTGGTACAGAAACCGATAACTATGCCCAAGGTTACTTTGTTTACGACTCCAAGAAATCTGGTTCAGTTACTGTTTCTCACCTACGCTTTGGTCCTCAACCAATTCGTTCTACCTATTTAATCAGTAAAGCTAATTTTGTGGCTTGCCACCAGTGGGTATTCCTGGAACAATTAGATGTTCTTAGCGATGCTAACCAGGGCGCTACTTTATTACTCAATAGCCCCTATAAGCCAGAAGAGGTTTGGAGTCGTCTTCCCCATCCTGTGCAGGAACAAATTATTAGCAAACAACTGAACTTGTATACCATTGACGCTACTAAAGTGGCGATTAGTAGTGGTATGGGTCGTCGCATCAATACTGTCATGCAGACCTGTTTCTTTGCCCTAGCTGAGATTTTACCCCGAGAAGAAGCGATCGCTAAAATTAAAAAGTCGATTGAAAAGACTTACGGCAAGAAAGGGGCAGAAATTGTCCGCATGAATATGCAAGCCGTGGATAATACCCTAGCAAATTTGCATCAAGTAGAGGTACCAGCCCAGGCAGATAGTAAGATTGAAAGAAGGCTGCCAGTTCCTGATACGGCTCCGGCATTTGTGCGGGAAGTATTGGGTAAAATGATTTCCCGTCAAGGGGATGAAATCCCAGTTAGTGCTTTACCAGCAGATGGCACCTATCCCACTGGTACAACTAAATGGGAAAAACGCAATGTGGGGATTGCAATTCCAGTATGGGATCCTGATGTTTGTGTTCAGTGTGGCAAGTGCGTGATGGTTTGCCCCCACAGTGTGATTCGAGCTAAGTCTTATCAGCAGCAGCATTTAGAGGCAGCACCAGCCACATTTAAGTATACCGATACTAAGGATAAGGAATTTGCTGGTGATAAATTCACGATTCAGGTAGCAGCAGAAGACTGCACTGGCTGCGGTATTTGTGTCGATATTTGTCCTGCTAAGAATAAGTCTCAGCCACGCCTGAAGGCAATTAATATGGAACCACAGTTGCCTTTAAGGGAGTCTGAGCGGGAAAATTGGGATTTCTTCCTTAAAATTCCCAATCCAGACCGCAGTAAACTACATTTAGACCGTATTCGACAGCAACAGTGGCAAGAGCCTTTATTTGAATTCTCTGGTGCCTGTGCTGGTTGTGGTGAGACTCCTTATATTAAGTTAGCAACTCAGTTATTTGGCGATCGCATGGTGGTGGCTAATGCTACTGGTTGCTCCTCGATTTACGGCGGCAACCTGCCAACAACCCCCTGGGCGCAAAACGCCGAAGGTAGGGGTCCAGCTTGGTCAAATAGTCTGTTTGAAGATAACGCCGAGTTTGGTCTTGGCTTCCGTGTCTCCATTGACAAGCATACCCAATTCGCTAATGAACTTGTCAAGAAGTTGGCTAGTGAAATTGGCGATAATCTCGCTAGTGCCATACTTGATGCCGAACAAAAAACAGAAGCCGATATCTGGGAACAAAGGGAGCGGGTTGCCCAACTTAAGAATAAGCTAGAGCAGATTATTAATTCCGGCAATTCTCCATCAGAAGATGCCAAGCAATTGCTAAGTCTTGCAGATTATCTGGTTAAAAAAAGTGTCTGGATTATCGGCGGTGATGGTTGGGCTTATGATATTGGCTATGGCGGTTTAGATCATGTCATCGCCAGTGGACGCAATGTTAATATTCTGATTCTCGATACAGAAGTATATTCCAATACTGGAGGGCAGGCGTCAAAAGCCACTCCCAAGGCAGCAGTAGCCAAGTTTGCAGCCGGAGGTAAACCTGCTGCTAAGAAAGATTTAGGCTTGATGGCGATGACATACGGTAATGTTTATGTCGCTAGCGTCGCCATGGGGGCGCGAGACGAACATACCCTCAAGGCTTTTCTGGAGGCAGAGGCTTATCAAGGTCCTTCCCTAATTATGGCCTATTCTCACTGTATTGCTCACGGCATTAATATGACAACGGCGATGTCTCATCAAAAGGCATTAGTAGATTCAGGGCGCTGGTTACTTTATCGTTACAATCCGGATTTGGTGCAGGATGGTAAAAATCCTTTACAAATAGATATGCGCTCGCCGAAATTCCCTGTGGAAAAATCCATGTATGAGGAAAATCGTTTCAAGATGTTGACTAAGAGTAAACCACAGGAGGCTAAGCAACTGCTGCAAGGATCACAGCAGGATGTGGATACTAGGTGGCAGATGTATCAGTATCTGGCAGCTCGTGAGCAGTTTAAGTAATAAGTAATAAGTAATAAGTAATAAGTAATAAGTAATAAGTAAGAAATGTTTTTGTTGTTATTGGTTGTTTTTTGCTTATTACTTAAGGTTAGGCTATTTGATCTAATTTGATTGGAGAAGGGGAAATGGATCTAAGTACAAGTTATATGGGTTTAAAGTTGCGATCGCCTTTGGTAGTTGGCGCGGCTGCACCTTTAACTGAAAATATTGATAATCTTAAGCGTATGGAGGATGCTGGTGCGGCGGCGGTGGTTTTGCATTCTTTATTTGAGGAGCAGTTAAGGCAGGAGCAGTTTGAGTTACATCATCATTTGGAGTATGGTACTGAAAGTTTTGCTGAGGCTTTAACTTATTTCCCAGAACCAGAAATTTTTCATGTGGAAACTGAGGAGTATCTTAATCACATCCGCAGGGCTAAGGAGATGGTTGATATTCCAATTATTGCTAGTCTTAATGGTTCCAGTTTGGGTGGATGGTGTGATTATGCCGCTGACATTGAGCAAGCAGGAGCTGATGCTTTGGAATTAAATATCTATTCAATTCCCACTAGCATAGATATAACTGGGGCGCAGTTAGAACAAAACTACATTGATATTTTACAGGCAGTTAAGTCTCAGCTGAAAATTCCAGTCGCGATTAAAGTTAGTCCTTTCTTTAGTAATACAGCGAATATGGCTAAAAGATTGGTTGAGGCTGGTGCAGATGCGCTAGTTTTATTTAATCGTTTCTATCAACCGGATCTCGATTTAGAGGAGTTGGAAGTAACACCGAATATTTTACTCAGTACGCCGCAAGCGATGCGTCTGCCTTTGCGCTGGATTGCTATTCTTTATGGCCGTTTAGCAGTTGACTTTGCTGCGACTAGTGGTATTCACAAAGCGCAGGATGTGTTGAAAATGCTAATGGTTGGTGCTAATGTCACTCTACTAGTAAGTGTACTAATGCGCCACGGCATTGAACATATTGCAGAAATTGAGCAGGGAATGCGCAAGTGGATGGAAGCTAATGAGTATGAGTCGGTTAAGCAAATGCAGGGTAGTATGAGTCAGCTTAACTGCCCAGATGCTAGTGCTTTTGAACGAGTTCAGTATATGAAGGCAATTCAAAGTTACAAGCCGCAGTCATTAACAATAGGGTAAGAGCTAATTACTAGTAGCGAAAAACCTACCGCAAGGATGTCACTGGGGTAGGATATCACTATCTGTCAATTCCGTTAACTTATAGGGGCACTGACTGGGGAAAGCTTCCAGGAGCAACCCAGTTTCAGCCCTTGCCCGTTTCCGGGCTTCGGTGTAGCTTTCGGCAAAGATACCCTCAAGATAGGGTTTGAGGCTGGGAGAATCTTTCAAAGCATCCCTGATGCGACTACGATGCTCAATGATGCTGCTTTCCCATCCTCCTTTCCTCTCTAGAGGTTGGAATTCCCACTTGAGTAGGTGGAGCAGCAACACAATCAGGTTGCTTTTGAGACTACGACGCTCACTTCGCCCCATATCTTCGATTTCCTCAATCAGATTCTCCCAATCCACCTCCTTGTAGTTTTGGTTGCGCAGCTTTTGGGCGGTTGTTTCAAGCCAACGCAGGTAATCTGTTTCATATAGAGTTGTATGATTAATCTGAGTAGGCATGGTTTCAGGTTTAATCCCTATGTTAGGATTCTAACTGTTGCGATCGCCTTTGGCGCTGCCCTCCGGGCAATCGCTGTGCGCTAGCCCAAAGGGCTAATCGCCTTTGGCGCTGAGCTTCGCTCAATCGCTGTGCGCTATCCCCTACAGCCCTCTGGGCATCCAACGGCCGGGGTAATCGCTTTTAGCGCTGGCGCTACCACGCAAATCGCGCCATCTCAAAGATTTTGATCGAAATTGATAAATGAATCGACGCGTCTAGTCAACTAGGGCTGTATTTCAAGCTACCGATATACCTGTAGGATTATCGGTGGCTTGTTGACTCTTGCCAAATCACTGACGGTACACTAGCTCTTAGCATCCCAAACGGGCTGTTCTATTTTCTCGTAAGCGTCAGCTTGTGGTGCACTGCCGTACCAAGGTTTGCCAGAGAAGTAAACTGCATCCTGAGGTAAAAACGTTCCTTTGCCAGGTAATGTCATCGGCTGGCGCATGTAGAAGAAGAAGTTTATGTTTGGGTCTTCTGCACCAATCTGTTGGGCAGCTTCCAAGGTGACACCAGAGACTTTCTTAACAAGATTATTCCAATCTGCACCACCATATTGAGCTACACTTGGTTTCTTACTCCAATTAACAACACTTTTATAGTACCCGTCAGCTTGCGGTGCGCTACCCCACCAAGGCTTACCAGAGAAGAATACGGCGTCTCTTGGGTTGAAGGTGCCTTTGCTGGGCAATACCATTCCGTGTCGCATATAAAAGAAGAAGTTGATATTCGGATCGCCTTCGGCAATCTCTTTGGCTTGTTCTAGTGTAATATCAGATACTCGCCTTACCTCTGCGCCCCAATCGGCTTCACCATACTGGGCCACATTTTGCACTTTCGTCCATTCCAAATGGGCATTTATGTACCCGTCAGCTTGTGGTGCGCTACCCCACCAGGGATCACCAGAGAAAAAGACAGCATCCTGTGGATTAAATTCGCCGCGCCCCGGAAGGATCATGTACTCTCGCATGTAAAAAAAGAAGCCAATATTGTCATCATCTATGGCAATTTTCTTGGCATCTTCTAGCGAAATACCAGACTCATGTCGTACTTTTTGTTTCCACATTGAGTCCGGTGCACCACCGTATAGGGCGACATTAGGGACTTTGATTAGTCGTTCCCAAACTTCCATTATTGAAACCTCTGATCGAAAGATTGAACTTTGGACAAAATTTGACTTTCTGTCTTCAGTCTGACATTCTTAAGACGATTCCAGAAAGTAAATTCTGAATTTTTCGAGTTAGAGGCTGTTTTTTCCCAACTTTTTGCCGCCCCTTTACCTACTCCCTATTCCCTACTCCCCACTCCCATACAAAGATTTAATCCATTCCCATTCCTTACTCAAACCTTCAGCTAAAGTAACCTGCGGCTGATACCCAATCAATTTCTTCGCCTTAGAAACATCAGCAGCAGTATGACGGGCGTCTCCCATAGCCCTCTCAATGTGGTTTCTACGAATTTTGCGTCCGACAATTTGTTCCATGGTATCAAGCACATCGGCTAACACCACTCGGCTACCGCCTCCAATATTGAAAACTTGACCAACTGCTTCTGGTGCCTTAGCAGCAGCGAGATTAGCAGCAACGGCATCGCTAATAAAGGTAAAGTCTCGGGTTTGTTGCCCATCGCCGTAAATGGGAATTGCCTCATCAGCGATAACCGCCTTGAAGAATTTGTGGAAAGCCATATCTGGGCGCTGGCGAGGGCCATAAACGGTGAAGTAACGCAGTGCTGTAAAGGGAACGTTAAAGTTCTGGTAATATAGTTGACATAGCCTTTCAGCTGCTAACTTAGTTATCCCATAAGGAGAAACTGGCTGAGGGCAAATTGATTCTGAGGTAGGTAGGGTTTCAGCATTACCGTACACTGAAGAGGTAGAAGCAAACACTAAACGCTTGAGCTGTGGTGCATCCTTTGCCGATTCTAGCAAGATTTGCGTGGCGTTGATATTGCGTTCAGTATAAGCCTGGAAGCCTTTACCCCAGCTAGCACGCACGCCAGCTTGAGCAGCCTGATGATAGATTACTTCTACATCCTTGAGCAGAGTTTGCCAATCGAGATCCTGAATATTGCCTTCTACTAACTCAAAAGCGGGATGAGCTTCAAAAAGGGCAACATTCTTGCGCTTGAGTCTGGGGTCATAATAATCATTAAATTGATCAACACCAATTACTCTCTCTCCTTGGCTCAAAAGTGTTTCTACTAGATGAGAACCAATAAAACCGGCAGCACCAGTAACGATATTAATAGCCATAAACTAAAGTCTCAAATAAGTTTGTTGATTTTCTAGTGCCTGTCTCAATAGAAATTCCAGACTCAGATTTGGTTAAGGAATCCTAATGTCAAGATTGAAGTTGACTAGATGACCCTATTGCTCAAACCCAATATGGCATATTTATAAAAATAGGCAATAATTTCCTTTCCTCGGGCAGGTAAGCTATGACACATCTATAGCAGTGCGCTCTGGTCTACTTACAGTACAAATGTTCTAAGCCTTTGCTCATCAAGGCTCGATTTGTGATTTGTAAACACACCAACGCGCAGGGCTATAACTTACATCTTGAGATAGAGGGGATGGGGGGATGGGGAGATGGAGGGATGGGGAGATGGGGAGAGAATTTTAGGGTTTTCCTCAAAGGGTAGAAATGTTGATGCCAGAGGCACGATAGCTTAGTCTATATAGACACTCGATGGTGACTCTGCTAGATTGGGGCTGAGTCTTGTAAGCTAGTGTGCATTTAAAGCTTATATTTTCTGGTTGTATGAGAATTCTTCTAATCTTCTCCCCCTATCCCCCTCTCCTCATCTCCCCTTCTGATTGAATACACAAATTAAATGCGTGAGAAGCTTATCTTGCCAAGATGAGGAAAATTTGCTCTATGGTATCCTATTTTTCGCGATAGGATCCGGAAAGCTAGCAGCTGAGTGTGTAGATTCTTATATCTGTACACTAGCAAGCTTTGGTTAAAAACTACAATCTACTAAGGGCTTCATGGAGGTTTATTGTCACTAGTAGCTGTCAGTAACTTATCTCAGAATAAATAGCTAAGACTCTAAAATAGGCATTGAAAATAATAGCCTTTGATTGTATGGCGCTTCTCTATCTGGTGAAGTACTTTTGTCATGGGGAGTAGGGATTAGGGAGTGGTGAGTAGGGAAAAAAAGTTGAATCTGCCTCGTCAATTTGAGAAACGCTCGATCACACAATTAGCCAATCATCTTTAGCCAGAACTGGGTTATGAAAAAACACTTCGTCTATTTTACTAGAGACATTTTACCACGAGCAGAAGCTCATTTAGTTCATGACGTCAATATGGCTAATGCTGCTGCTAATCTCGGTTATTCTTCGGTCTTAGTCTATTTAAGCAAAACAGAAGAATCTCGCAATCCAGTTGATTGGTTCTATCCTTTTCGACCTAAACAGCCTCAGCCAGAACTGATCAATTTTTATAATATCCAGGATAAACTCAAGGTGAACTCACTGCCAATGCCTTGGCCCATTGGTAAGATCAATAGTAAGCTGACGACTCCCAGCACAATCATCTGCCGTTACTATTTTCCAGTTCATATTTTTCCTCATACTAAAATTTTACACACTTTAGACTGGAACTTAATCAAAACTGCAGTTAAGCACCAGATTCCAGTTATTTATGAGCGGGAACATTTTCAAAAAACTCCCTATGAAAAAGAAATTGTAGAAAGCCCCTTTTTTCAGGTAGCTGTAACAGTAGCTGATAATGTTCGAGACGATATGATCAAACGGGGAATGCCGCCTGAAAAAATTGTTAAACTCCACAGTGGCTTTAATCAGTCCTTTGCAGTAAGACAACCGGAGAAAGCAGCGCAGTGGCGCGAGCAGCTGTTGTCAGCAGGACGTAAACAGTTAGTAGTATATTCAGGGGGGCTTTATAAATTTAAAGGGGTGGATTTGCTGATTGAGGTGGCTCGGGAATTGCCAGAAGTTCAATTTGTCTTTGCCGGAGGTAATGAATCTCAGGTAGAAGCTTACCGACAGCAGGCGCGACAACAGCAAGCCAACAACGTTACTTTCTTAGGCTACATTAAGCATGAGCAGTTACCAGCCCTATTGCAAGCAGCTGATATTTTAGCTCATCCTCATTGTTCTGGGGAAGCGGCAAGTTTCACTTCTCCCTTGAAATTATTTGAGTACATGGCTTCTGGTACTCCAATTGTAGCTACAGAGATTCCCCCTTTAGCTGAATTTAGGTCTTCAGGAGCAATTGCGGGTTGGTGTGAACCTGATAACCCCACTCAGTTTACTCAATGCCTACAACAGGTATTGACAACTCATCCTCGGAAAGTAGAAGGATATACCGATAATCTTGAGTTTGCCAGTCAGTTTTCTTGGGAAAACCGGATGGCGAAAATTTTTAGCTGTGTAAAAGAAGAAATGCGTCCGCAACTGCTAGAGAGTAAGTAAATAATACTATGGACAAAAAAATTGTTGGGATGATTTCGGGGTATTCGGCTTTGACACAAAGCGATTGGCTATGGCAGCAAACGCCTACTCCTTTCGGTGTCTGGGGTAATATTCAAATGCTGGCGCAAGCAGCACAGCCGGATTTTCTACTCATGTACCAATTTAATTTTCCCAGACCAGCTCCCCAGTTGCCATGGTGGAAGAGTCTTCGCCAAAAGCCAAAACCGCCAGCGCCTGATGTAAATTCACTCCTACGAGGTGTTCCTAAAGAGCGGATTATCTTTTTATTGAGGGAACCACCTTTAGATGAGGTGATTAAGAGAAATAAGTTTAATTATGAGGCGGCTAAGCAATATTGTGGTTACATTTCTGGGCCAGATGACTTTGCTCCGACTCCTGATTATATGCCTGCTATCTGGTACCATGCCAACTCATTTCGCGAGTTGAATGAAATGGGAGTTCCTCCAAAGGAAAAGACTTGCAGTTGGATTACTTCTGGTATTAATCGTACTGCTAGCCATCGCCAACGGTTAGAATTTTTGCGACAGTTACAAGCAAGTGAGACCAGTTTAGATTTATATGGTCGCAATTTGCCAAGTTGGTCTAACTCTTCTGGGGAATTAAAAAATAAATGGTACGGAATGGCACCGTATTATTACAATTTGGCAGTTGAGAATTATGCCTCAAATGATTGGTATGTGAGCGAAAAATTATGGGATTCACTACTGGCTTGGTGCTTGCCGATTTATTATGGGGGAGCAGCGGCAGATAAGTTGTTACCACCCGGTAGCTTTCTCCGGTTGCCCAGCTTGGATGAAAAAGGAATTGCCTATATTAAAGAGGTGACAGCGACGCCAGATGCATGGCACCAAGCTAAGGAGGCAATCGCCGAAGCACGTCAGATTATCCTGCACAAACTTAACCTGCTCAACTGGTTGTCTGATTTTGTTGACCAATTCTCTTAAAGCTATGGATGGTATTTGTACCCTAGGCAATGATAAAGTTTACCAGCAAATAGTTGCTCTGCTCAATAGTATTGAGGCAATCATGGGGCCGGATATGCCTGTATGCATCTATCCCTATGATCACAACACAGAGCAGATTGCAGCTGAAGTGGCTCGACGTCCCAACGTTCAGTTATACGACGATAAGGCCTCAATCGAGCGATGGGATCTCTTTGCTCAAAGAGCCTGGGATACCCATCCTGCCGCTAAGCAGCGTTGGAGTCAAAGCGGGAGTTCCGGCTATTATCGATTTGGTACTCATCGGCGTTACTGTGCCTTTGATGGCCCTTTTGAGCGCTTTCTCTACATGGATGCTGATACTTTGCTGATGGCACCAGTGGATTTCGTATTTGCACAACTTGAAACAAGTGATTGTGTAGTTTATGATTTTCAGCGCCATGATCCAACTCATGTTTATGATCTGGCTTCAGCCAAGCTAGCAGAGTTATTTCCCACGGAAAGAATTAATCAGGAAATATTTTGCTCAGGCTTTTATGCTTCTAAAAAAGATTTGTTTGATGAAGAAAGAAGAAATTGGCTAATCTCAAAACTCCAAACAGGAGATGCTGAAGTTCTTTATCCGATGGCACCAGACCAAACTTTAATCAACTACATGATGATGAGGTCTAATCTGGCTATCTATAACTTCGCCTTGAATTTACCAAAAGAGGAAATTACTGGCTGTTGTGTTACTTCTAGCCATTTTCAGCAACAAAATAATCTGCTTTATGACCATGGCAAACGACTGACTTACATTCATTACATAGGCATAAAATTAAATATTTTCAATAGGCTGTGTGCCGGAGAAAATATTGATTTTCCCTATCGTGACCTGTTTTTACACTATCGCTATCTACACGAACCAGAGCAGCGACCAAAGTTTACTGGTAAGCCTGAACCCTACAAGACTACTCCTAGTCTGACGACAAAAGTATTGCGCAAACTCGGATTGAATAAATAAGGATGTTGCTATGAGTCGTGGTATTTATATTACTGCTAATGACCGAGTAATTGACCAGACAATTGCTCTGCTCAATAGTATTCGTTTGTATGATCAGGATACTCCGATTGTCTTAATTCCCTATGATGACAATTATCTAGAAATTGCCAAACTCTTAAAGGAATCCTATAGTGTGCAGGTTTATGAGGATTTAGAATTCATAGACCGCCTTTCTAAGCAACTATACCAAATTTTTGGCGAAGGCTTTTTTGCCAGGCCTAATCAATTCCGTAAACAAGCCTGCTGGTTTGGTCCTTTTGATGAGTTTATCTACATCGATACTGATATCGTTGTTTTTGATAAAATCGCTAAGACGATGGACTACTTCAAAGATAATGATTTTATCTGCTATGACTATCAACACAAGGGCGGCATAACTAACGTTTTCTCTTCTCAAGTTATTGCAGAAAATGTCTTTAGCCAAGAAGAGCTACAGGATATGTTTAATGGTGGTTTCTGGGGTTCTAAGAAAGGGCTAATTTCTGAGGAGATTTTATACGATACTTTTGCTGAATGCGCTGCTCATCCTGAATACTTTGACTTTTCCCAGAAGACTTCAGATCAACCGATCATTAATTATATGATTTTGAAGCGCATCCCCAATCGCTTTAACATTGTGCGCAGAGTAGGCGGAGCACCGGGAAGTTGGGCAGGCAGCAAGCATTTCCAACCCCAAGGTGAACAAATTATCGATCCCAACGTCAATCAACCCCTGGAATATTTACACTGGGCAGGTATTCGCATTCAGCCAGGGTGTGCTTATTGGGATATCTGGAAGCGCTACCGCTATCTTAATGAAACCATGCCAGATGACGAGTCTTTAAGTACTCCAACTCAGAAAAGTCAGATTCAGCAACTCAAAGAAAAAGTCAAGCGCTGGCGAATGAATGTATTATCCTGAGCATCAAGTTATTAGTGTTCATATACCAAAGACAGCAGGCAATAGTATTGCTAGAGGATTAGCCTCTAATGGTTTTGCTAAAACTGTACTCCTCAAAAAACATGCTAAGGCACAAGAGTATCGAGAGGTAGTGGGCAAGAGAGTTTGGGAAGAGTATTTCACTTTTGCTTTTGTGAGAAACCCTTGGGATCTAATGGTATCAAGCTATAACTGGTGGCTGCAGAAAGCCTCTAAGTATGAGCAGCTTCATCAAGAGATTGAAGCGATTCGTCAATTGGGTAGTTTCCCAGCTTTCATCAATTCTATTTACGGCAGCATGATGGTTAACGAGTATTATGGCTCCATTGTTGACTGGATTTGCGACTGCCGCCAAAAAGTAATTGTCGAATTTGTTGGTAAGTTTGAAAGCCTTGATAATGATTGGTCTTACATTTGTAAGCGCTTGAGTTTGAAGGAAACGACTCTACCTCATACCAATCAAACCTCACGTCGAACTTATCGAGACTACTATGATACCAAGTCAAAAAAAATCGTTGAACAAAGATTTGAATGGGCAATACAGCAATTTGAATATAGTTTCTGATCAAGATTAATTTATGAGTACATTCCGACAGCAATAACCCAAAAGTCCTATGAATGTTAAACCTATTCTATCTATCGTTACCCCAACTCTCGGAAAATTCTCTGATTATTGGCTTGAATGTCTTCTGCAAGTGGAAGGAGATGTTCAGTTTCTTTTCGTTTATCCTCCTCAGAGTCAACCCAGAGTAATCAATGATCCCAGAGTGCAAGTTTTAACTAGCCCCTACAAAGGCGAAATGATGCAGCGATTTGTAGGTTTACTCAATGCAGCAGGAGAATACGTCTTAGCTTTAGATGACGATGACTTTGTACATCCCCAAGTATGTGAATTGACTAAGCAATATTTTAATAGATTCTCTAATAGTTGGGTTCTCAGATTACAAAAAGCAGTTATCGATATTTCTGATCAAGAACGTATCAAGAAACCTTGGAATCCTATCCCTGATGTTGGACAACTAGAAATATGTAAAAAAACGCCTGAAAATCCCTATCCTTTTCAAAAAGGGAACTATAAAGGTTTATTAGAACTTCCCATTGCTCCTCTAGATAAAAGCTTTGATTATCGTTATCTGATCTGGCCTTTTATTCAAAGAAGAGATAATGAAGGCTATCATTTTGAAAATTTTAATAACATCGTCTGGAAGAATGAGCGCATTAAACAAGCTCTCCCTGAAATTGCCCAGGCAACCAAGGTAATGGGAGCAATTACCTGGATACCCTCCACAGGTTTTGATCGGCTATCTGGTTTATTTGTACAGGCTAAATCCTTTCAGAAAGATGCAATCATCGGTCATTGGATGCCGAAACCAGAACAAGTTAGATATATCGATAAAGACCCAGCGCTAAAAGCTGCTAGATTTCACGTTATTTCAGATGTATTATTGGTGAAATTTTTCCCCCAATATGGCTATTTATGGAATCTTTTCTTCAGTAAATTATATGGTGTACCCAGAACAGTTGGAAAATTAGTCAAAATGAAGTTTTTAAAAAAGCAAACTCATTCTAAAATAAATAAAAAATTATCTGAAAAGACATGAATAATCTACCAGATTTCATCATTATTGGTGCAGGCAAATGCGGTACCACTTCCTTGCATGATTATCTAGATCAACATCCTCAAATTTATATTTGTCCTCAAAAAGAAACTAATTTCTTTATTGATGAAGCGACGAAAAACAAACTCAAGAGATGGAACCCAATTACTAGTATTGAAGACTACTCTGCTTTGTTTAAAAATGCTAGTCCAAATCAAGTAATTGGAGAAATTTCTACTAACTACTATGCCTTTCCAGAATCAGCACAACTAATTCACGATCTTCTCCCAGAGGTTAAAATAATTGCTATTTTGAGAGACCCTACCAATCGAGCCTTCTCAGAATATCAAATGTTTGTGCGGGCTGGTCATGAAAAAAGGGATTTTGCTGAAGCGATTTCTGACAGCCAGAGGAAAAGCTACGTAAAAAGGGGTTTATATTACTCAGAATTACTTCCTTTTTTTGATACCTTTGACAGGGATAAAATAAAAATTTGTTTGTATGAAGATTTTAACAAAGAACCTGAGAAATTTGTCCAGGATTTCTTTCAATTTATTGAAGTAGATGATAATTTCATGCCCGATATGACTCAAAGGGGTAGAACAGGTGGACTACCCAAAAATAAAGCTTTAAACGAATTTCTCAAGAAGCCCAATCCAGTTAGAGCAGCCGCAGCTTCTATACTGAAAACATTTATGCCTCTAGAATCTAGACAAAAACTAAAATCAAATATTATCCAAGCGAACTCAAAAAAGGCAACACTATTTCCGGAAACTAGGAGCAAATTGATTGAATTTTATCGCGAAGATATTTTGAAGCTGCAAGACTTAATTGAACGAGATTTATCTGCCTGGTTGGAGTAAACTTTGTGTATTAAAAATACACAACAACAAGGCAGAAGACAGGAGACATAAGGCAGAATGAGCAAGAGTTTGGGTCATTAACTAGTATCAAATAAATATATGATTTAAATGCGTAATAGCTTAATACCAATCTAGTTTAGCTAGTATATTTATTGAAACTAATGTTCAGAAACTCAACTCTCCCAGGCTGCCTCAAAGAAGTCTAGCTCACACAACATTGCATAGCGATAAGTTGATTTTATAGATGCTGTGAGTTGAGGGCATCGGTTAGTTAAATTCTCTAGTCTCTGAGCTAATTTCTCAAACTCCTGATTGCTATAGGTACGAATCCACTCAGTATACTGGTGATTACCAATTCCATCCTTTGCTAATTGTTGGCCTAAGAAAGTATATAAGCGCATGCAGGGTGTCATGGCTGTAGCAATTAAACTGATATCACTACCCCAGGCTGTCGCCATTAAAAAATCGGTGTAGCGACGGGTAGCTGTAGTTGGTTCCACCTGTTGCCAATCTACTCCCCATAAGTTAGCGTAACTTTTGTGAAGCTTTAGTTCTTCAATCACTCCCCCTGCCAGGGAATGAAATGTGTTAAATCCTTCCCAATCGTCAGACTTAGCAGCTGCCAGACTATAAGCACGAGCAAAAGCTTCTAGGAAAAAGAAATCTTGAGCAACGTAGTAGGCGAATTTACTGCTCTCAAGGTTGCCTGTAGCGATTCCTTGTATAAAGGGGTGTTTAAGACATTGTTGTGCTATGTCCTGATTAGACTGCCATAAATCCGCGCTGATAGCCATGACCACTTTTTTGACCTATCCTGGCGTTAAAACAACACTGAATTTAACATCTGAGGAATATGAAGTTCCATATCAAGGAAGCTGGCAACAGAGGTGTAGGAATCTTCTGTGATGATGACTACTTGACAAGAGCCGTAATTCTCAGTTAGAGTTTGTGAAATTTCCTAGCCTCTACAGTGGCTGAGTGCAAGTGTTCCAAGGTTTGAAACTCGATTGCTGGCAGCTGCTCTGCTGAAGATATAGTGGTTGTGGCGACTCCACTAACGTTCAGAGACAAGTAAGCAGAGAAGGTAACTGTGGCAGCTAGTATTAATTTTTCAAGCATCGCACTTTCCTCCTATTGCAGCTGAGTTACTAGTTAGTAACCATATTCTTAATATCCCAGATTTTCATCGGGCTGTAGGTGATTGCATCTTAGGAGAGTTAGTGAGTATTCTCTTGGAGTTTTGTGATCTAAGCCCTTGACAAATCTATTTTTGCTGGTCTATGCATGGAAACTTAAAGATAACGTGAGTTTGATAGATTAGGAACCGCACCTCATTGCCACTGGGTTGACTTAATGAAGATTTTATTTTTACATCCTAACTTCCCTGCTCAGTTTCGCCACCTAGCCGTCGCCTTAGCCAAGAATAATCATCATCAAGTTGTCTTTGGCACCAAACGCCGTGAAGGCGCACTTTCTGGGGTTAATAAAGTACTTTACGCACCCTCCCGCCAAGCTCGCCCAGAAACTCATCACTATGTCCGCCCCCTAGAAAATGCAGTGCTTGAGGGACAAGCAGTCTATAGAATGGCAGAAAAACTCAAGAGTCAAGGTTTTATTCCCGATATAGTCTATGGTCATTCCGGCTGGGGACCAACTTTATTTATCAAGGATGCTTTCCCCAAGGCAACTTTACTGTGCTATTTCGAGTGGTTCTACCATGCCCACGGTTCCGATGCCGACTTTGATCCCTCTGAAGAGCTTAACGCCGACGATGAAGCTCGGATTCGCACCAAAAATGCCCCTATTTTGCTAGATTTGTACGGTTGCGATCGCGGTCTTTCTCCTACTTACTGGCAGCGACAGCAGTTTCCACCAGAATTTCACAGTAAACTTAATGTCTGTCATGATGGCATTAATACTGAGTTTTTTCAACCTCAGCCGGGAGCAAAGTTGGTTTTGCCTCGAATCAATCTAGACCTTTCTCAAGTTGAAGAACTAATTACCTATGTAGCGCGGGGTATGGAACCCTATCGTGGTTTTCCCCAATTTATCGAAACCATCGGTATCCTACAGCAGCGACGCCCCCATTGTCATGCCGTGATTGTTGGGGAAAACCGAGTTGCCTACGGCAAGAATCTACCAGATGGCAAAACTTACAAAGAGTTGATGCTGGAAAAAGTACCCCTTGACTTAGAAAGAGTTCACTTTACAGGTTTGCTTCCCTATTCTGAATACTTGCAAGTACTCCAAGCCTCCTCTGTACATGTCTATCTCACTCGTCCCTTTGTGCTATCTTGGTCAATGCTAGAATCTCTGGGCGCTGGTTGCTTGGTGGTGGCTTCCAATACTGCCCCAGTCACTGAGGTAATTCAAGATGGGATTAATGGTTTGCTTGTAGACTTTTTCTCACCTCAGGAAATTGCAGAGCGAGTGGAGGAAGCCCTAGATCATCCTAATCGCATGGAGCAAATACGAGCTAAAGCACGGGAGACTATTCAGGAAAATTATAATTTAGCGCAGTTATTGCCACAGCACTTGCAGTGGGTAGAGCAGGCAGTTGAAAATTGAGCAGCTTTGAGAGATTTTACGGAGAAGTAAGCAAAGCCCACGTCTTTCAAGCGTGGGATGTAGCGTTAAATTAAATTCCAATTTCCCGATTAAATCTCAGCATTTCCAGACTGCGATCGCCATATAATTCTGATATATGTTCGCGGCAGCATTCAATGGCAAAGTCATTTAATTCTGCTGGTTCGATACCGAACATCTCCCCAAAGACATCTGCTCTGACGCGGCAAAAACGGGGCCGATCCTGGTAAATGCGGCATTGGCGCGTAGCGTGATCAAAATGCATACACCATCCCCCTTCACCCACCATACTTAAATAAAGCTCTAGTTCCTGTGGCGAAAGATACTGTTCTAAATCTGGACGCTCTGCTGGCTCCAGATGACAGCAAGCACCACATTGCTTTACACAAAGCCAAGTTGCCATACCCTGTATGAAGCTTAAATTTCGGCGTTACATCTAGCATAAGCTAGTTTTCATCGCTGGTGGCTGCTGACTAGGTTTGTATAGATTTTTGTAGATTTTTGTAAATTTAATTAAAAAATCGAGGCAATTAGCATGTAGAATCTAATCAAATAAATTTTTCAATTCGACGATCATATTAGTTTAAGGTCAACTTGGGAGGAGACAAGAAGATATGGATTTAGAAGTAATTGGTCAATTGACAGCTCTAGCTTTGATTGTAATTGCTGGTCCAGCAGTTATATTCGCCTTAGCTGCTCTTAAAGGGGATCTTTAAAATAGTAGGGGGCAAGAGATCAGCAAAAACACGACAACTTAGCCCCTTTGCCGCTTAACTCAATCCCAAGGCACGGGTTGCCATTTTAATTAACTGATAGTAGGGTGGTTGCGTAACATAAACCTCTATATCAGCTTTTTGATCAGCTGTCAAGATACCGGTACGTTTTCCCTTTTCAATAGTCAAGACTTTGCCTTCAGGATTGGTAATTGTTAATTCATTAGCAGAGACCGATAAACTACAAATGTAGCGGCGTTGATTATAATAAAATTCGACTTCTTGGGGGGTAGACTCAAAAGAAGTGGGTAAACGAATACCGACTAATTCCAACTCCACAGTTTGGTTTCCATTCCAAGTGTTTTCTCGAAGTTTGTAGGCAATATCTAGTCGCCGTGGTAGAGGGAAGTATTCACCCCAGCGCCAAGCAATTGCTTTAATGTTAACTGATTGGTTATCCTGAGCTAGGGTAATTTTAATATGCTCTTTACCGACAATTCTTTGTTCAACCACTCGCACATTAGGCGTCCAAAAAATAGGATCCCGATTGCCAATACCGCAGGGATGGAGAGTGTCGAGTTCTTGATAAACTTGGTAAGTGATATCTCTCAAATCGAGGCTGGAGTCAATAATAATTAGTGGTTTGAGGTGTTCTGGTTGCAGGCACTCATGAGCAAAGCGGCTGAGAGATTCTCGAAATAATTCTAGGTTTTCGGCAGGTAGGGAAAACCCCCCAGCAGCTTGGTGTCCTCCAAATTTTCCTAGTAAGTCCTGGCAAAACTGCAAAGCATTAAAGACATGAAATTCTGGAATACCGCGGGCTGAACCACGAATATGTTTTTGCTCTTCTCCTTCATAAGTACCGATGAACACAGGAACACCATAACGTTCCATTAATCTAGAGGCGACAATCCCAATCACGCCATGGTGCCAATTAGGTTGTACGATCACTAATACTCGTTCTTGTTGCCAGTAGGGTAAATCTGGCGAGGCTGTTCTACCATTTTCAATCAGAGTAATCGCCTCTTGTTCAATTTGCGCGCACAGTTGCTGACGTTTTTGGTTAATTTGTTCGCACTGCATCGCCCTTTCTAGGGCTATTCCTTGTTCAGTTGTAGTCAGTAGTTCAATTACAATCTGAGGATCTCCAATACGGCCAATGGCGTTAATTCTGGGCCCTAGTTTAAAGCCAATGTCTTCTGGTTTAAGAGATTTTTGCTCATCTTTAATTCCAGTTATTTGAATTAGGGCTTGAACGCCTAATAATTGAGACTGAGGCAGCAGTCCTAAACCCCTTTTTAACCAGCGACGATTTACACCTGTTAAGGAAGCTAAATCAGCGATAGTTCCGAGAGTAAATAGTTCTAGTAGTGGCCTGGTTAAACCCTGAAGTTGACCTAATTCTTGAGCTAGAGAAACTGCTAAAATATAAGCAACACCGACACCAGCTAGACTTCGGTAGGGGGAAGATTGGGGAAGCTGTTTGGGATTAAGAATTGCATCCGCCTCCGGTAGTTTTGGTGGTAGGTCATGGTGATCGGTAATAATGACTGTTATACCTAACTCTACGGCTCTGGCGATCGCTTCATGGGCCGAAATACCATTATCTACGGTTAGAATCAGCCCAACGTTTTCATTAGCAAATTCTTCAACAATGCGCTTGTTGATACCGTAGCCGTCTTTCATGCGGCTGGGGATAGCGTAATCTACATCTGCACCTAACCAATGTAATGCCCTTAGCAGTAGAGCTGTACTAGTCATACCATCGGCGTCGTAATCTCCACAAATGGCAATTTTTTCCTGGTTGGTAATTGCTTCGGTGAGCATCTCTATGCTAGTGGCTAAATCAGAAAATTCATCCCTTGGTGAGGGCATCTTCTGAGAAAGTGGATTTAGATAAATCTTGGCTTGTGCTGAGGTTTCGATACCTCGGTTGAGTAGTATTTGAGCCAGTAGCTGTGAAATGCCTGTTGCTTGTGCTAGTTGGGAGGCTTTTTGGGTTTGTGCCGATGCTATCTGCCAACGCTGAGTGGGTAATTTCTGAGATGGTTTAAACGAGTTGGGTAATGGTTGATTTAGCATCGGCATCGCATTTCAACAACAACTGCCTATCCTATCAGTGAAGAGGGGAGAGGGGGAGAGGGGGAGATGGGGAGATGGGGAGACACCGAGACACGGAGACGCCGAGAGGGGGGGATGGGGAGACACCGAGACACGGAGACGCCGAGAGGGGGGGATGGGGAGATGGGGAGACGCGGAGACACGGAGAGGGGGAGACACGGAGACACCGAGACGCGGAGACACGGAGAGGGGGGGATGGGGAGATGGGGAGACGCGGAGACACGGAGAAAGTTTTAAGAATTCTCATGCAACAAGAACATATAGGCTTTAAATGCATAAGGAGTAATTTGGGGAAGCCTCTGGTATATTCTTTGATTGACTGGGGGAGAACGTCACAATGGAAACAACTTTCAAAATCGCAACAGTTTCTGATCTTAGTACTTTAGTAGAATTTATGCGCGAGTATTATGAATATGATCATCTCGCCTTTGATGAGAGTATTGCTCACAAGGTGTTAGAGGAAATTTTGCAGGATAATTCACTGGGAAATGTATGGCTAATTCACCAAGGAGATGAAGCAGTAGGTTATGTTGCTCTTACCTTAGACTACAGTCTGGAGTTTCACGGACACAATGCTTTTATTGATGAACTCTATATTAGAGAAAAATATCGTGGTTGTGGAATTGGTACAAGTACACTTCAATTTATGGAAAAAGTCTGTCGTGATTTGGGAATTAAAGCCCTTCACTTAGAAGTTGAGTATCAAAATACTAAAGCTAAATCTTTTTATGACAAAAGCGGTTTTGAAGCTCATGAACGCTATTTTATGACCAAGTGGATTTATTGAAACTTAAGAGTATCAAATACTGCCTAAAATTCTGTTTTAATAAACTTTGAATAGATCCAAACCCATTCCTGAAGTGTATTAGCGGCAATTAGTCAATATAATAAAGAGATTAATGCAAGCTGCCTTAACCTGACGCCCATGTCTCCCCCTGCCAGAGGTCCGTATCAAAGTAGATTCTTCAATTTTATCAATCGGCAATCTCGACGGCTGGCTGATCAAGGTATTCGTGCCTTACGCCATCTCAAAGTCGCAGCCGTCTGGGGAATAGAAATTCTACTTTATCCAGTCTATGTGCTAGTACAAACAAGTCTGGCGGCTGGGAATAAATTCTCTAGGGCAGCAAGAGCACTCTTGCCAAGATTAAAAGAGGTATTTTCCTCATCCCAGTACCCAAAAAAGTTAGTGGCAGCTGATACAGCTATTGTGCGGGTGCTAGAAAAGTTAAAGGTTGTAGAAGCAACGGCTCCTGACAAGACAGGTGATCAACAGTGGAAAGCCCAAGATTACATAGTTATTGAAAGTAAGCCAGAAAACCTGCCAGCTTCAATTCCAACAGAGCCAACTTGGGTGATTCAAGGACTAGCGAATCTATTAACAAAACAAACTCTGGCAATTGTTGTTGTTCCCAATAAGATCCTGGATATTTTGACACCTCAGCAGCAGCAACAACTATCAGCTAAAATTAGTTGGGAATTAGCGGATCTAATGCGGCAAAGGCGTCTTAAATTTCCGCCAGCAGCTCCAAAAGCACCCCGTCAGTTCTCAAGTTTAGATCAGCCCCTGATTTTTCCACCCATGAGGTTGTTCTGGCGGATAATGGCTTGGGAGCAAACCAGTCGAGTGGCGATCGCAGTTAACCTCTTCGGTGAATCAGCTCTTGTTCATGTTACCAGTGGAAGAACCAAAACTCATCCAATTCAACCCCGTTTCTCGATAATTTCCTTTAATAGCAAAGTTGCTGAGCTAGTATCAAAACCTTTAGTGCCAGGCTATGAAGTAGGGATTATAGGTGGTAAAAGTTCTAAGCATCATTTAATCAATCGCATTAAAACATATCTTAAACAATTACAAAACTCGTCAATCATTTCCAGTTATTCAGATACATCACCTGAGGCTTCTCACACCAATGAATTTGCAATTCAAGCCCTAATTAACGCTGCCATCGACTACTTTTTTGGGAGGAGTAGTAAGCATTGCCTTGAGAATACAACTCAGTTACAATCTACAGTTAAACTGAAAGGACATTCTCCACAGGCGGTACTATCTCCTTCCCCACAAACAGATGCAGATGTTACCGATCCCTGGCTAGATCAAAGGGACTTATTTGATAGTCCTAAGGCAAAAGCAAGTATCTATAACCACCACTCCCAAATCCCCAATCACCAATCTCAAGCTCTTTTAAATGAAGCTTTCCAGGGAAATCTACCACTCATGCCGGGAACTTCTTCTCAGGAATTGGTCAAAGGTTCCTTAAGGCGCAAACAGCACCAAGGAAAGTTGGCTGCACCTATTAAAAATAAGGCAAAGGTCGAATATCCTGAATCAATTGTCGAGACTGGTCAAATTAACATTCACAATAGACCAAAATATACTGTTCCCGCAACAGCTGAAATTACACCTCCAGCTGCTTTAAAATCCCTTGATAAAAGCACTCTACCAGTTGTAGAAGGGACTGGCAATACTATTACGAATGCTTCTGATTCTTTGGCAGATACCTATACTGAATCGGGACAAAACTGGATCGAGACTGATGCTACTCCCACTGGATATGTTAAGCACCCATTAGAAAACTTATTAGAATGGTTGGACTCAGCCATGCTTTGGATTGAGGAGAGAGTTGTCAAGTTTTGGCAGTGGATAAGGCGGTTGTGGTTTAGAGGTTGACTAAGTCAGGAAGCTGTAGGCAAGAAGTAGTGTAGTCTGGCTGTAGAGATTGACTTTTACATAAATGTTTGCTACAAATATTTTTTAAGTAATAAGTAATAAGTAATAAGTAATAAGTAATAAGTAATAATTTTTATTAGTTGTCACTGATTACTTCAAGTCAGACTATTTGGGTCTAAACTAGCGAAGCTGTTACACGGGGCAATCTAGCCTGAAACGCTTACCCTGAAAGGGTTTCAGAAACCTAAAAATCTGCCTCTATAGTAGCTGAAATATTGCAGCTTTTAGCCAGTTACTGCAAAAATCGCCAATTCTGTTGAGCTAGCTTTTCCTAGAATCAAGGTAAGACAAGAGATTGAAGGAGGGCTGGTTATGACCACCTTAGCTGCCCCAAGCACTGAAAGCTGCAA
>JAAHHJ010000035.1 GCA_010692425.1 Symploca sp. SIO3C6
ATGAGTTTGGGGGCTAGTGCCTATTTTTCTAAGCCTTATAACGAAAGGATTCTGTTAAAGACTCTTGAGGATGTTATTGGTGCTACTAAGGTGCTGGCATGAATCACCTTTTCCTTTTTTATCTGCCTGGAGTGCTAAGTAGCCATCATGAACTGCGTACCTCGAATTCTCACAAATTTTTTAATTACTTTCGCTGAAATCCTTACTTCATCTAGGGTTTATCCAGATTAAGGCTGAGCGATAAAATTGAGACGGTCTTTGGAGAGGGTTATACTCAGATCTTGCACCATTGTCCCAAAATCCAAAAAACCCGATTTTTAAAGGCTGAAACCCTATTGATTTCGTTGTCATTTAGTTAAAAATCGGGTTTTCAATATCAGGTGCAAGATCTGAGTTATATAGCAATTCTCTTTCTTGGTCTTAGTGAGATATAGCAGTACGTATTAAGGTTAGGACAAGCTAAATCGCTAAAACTTTGTCAAATTCACCCCTTCTGCCCTCTGCCTTCTGCCCTGGAGCCTTGCGCGTAGCGCTATACACTTCTTTTTTTACCTGTTAAGAGTTCCCTAAAGCCCAAGGAGTGTACCTCATCAAGCAAGAGAAACCCTATAGCACTAGGCATTTAAGTTAGGACAATATGATTTGGCTTAAAGCAAGAGTGAATAGAATACAAAAAGATAGATGTCCTAATGCATTCGCACAGTGCTTTAAATCCTTCTCAGCAAGTTTTGTTGTTTGATCGAGTTGGAGTTACCGTGGCGCTAAGCGCTACGGAAAAACTTTTTGCGTACTAGTACATGAAACTTTGGGTACTTTCGCACTCGCAGCCATATAATCTGCAACTTGGGTTAATAGATTCAGAAAGTAAAATCTAATCGAGTGTCATTAATTTAAGAGTAGTTAATGCAAAACATCTCAGCACCACAAGAGCAAATACGTGCCCATGTTTTTATTTCTGGAAGGGTTCAAGGAGTTGGTTATCGTTACTCGACTTTGCATCAGGCAAAGCTTTTAGGAATAAGCGGTTGGGTGCAAAATCTTTTCGATGGTCGCGTCGAAGCAGTATTTGAAGGAACTGTTGAAGCAATTCAAGCCATGATTCGCTGGTGTTATCAGGGACCATTAAGTGCTGTAGTTCAAGACGTCGCTGTTGATTACGAAACGCCAGAAGGGTTGCAGGGATTTGAAGTTAGGCGATAGTTTTCTCAAACAAACACTCGTTTCCCCTGGGTGGAAACGAGTGTTTCAACAGATGAATCAATCAAAATATCATGCTGCTGCTTAGTTCTAATAAGATAGCACCTCTGTACAAAAAGTCTATCTTTGTCTAGTATGTACAGGAATTATGTTACACTTTAAAGTCCCCTTAGCTTTAGGCCTTCGATGCTACACTCTCTTTCGGCATAATCACCTTCTTCGCTAAGCCTGCAGTTTTGAGAACCATGATTGCCCACCAAGTAACATCAATTTCCCACCATTGACGTCCAGCTGGAGCAACATGAGGTTGAGCATGATGGTTATTATGCCAACCTTCTCCATAGGTTAACAATGCTGCCCACCAGAGGTTACGAGAACCATCATCTACTTCAAAAGTTCGGTAGCCTCGTAGGTGAGAGGCTGAATTAATTGACCAAGTAGTGTGCCATAGTAAAACTGACTTGACAAATATTCCATAGATCACAAAAGACCATCCTCCCAATGCATAGAGTACTACACCGAGAGGAACCTGGAGTAACCAGAAGTAGCTGTCAAGCCAGCGATAAAAGGGGTCCCGCGCTAAGTCAGGTGCAGATTTTTTATAAATTTCATATTCAAAGAATTCGGGCTTCTGGTAGAAAATCCAGAGCATGTGACTCCACCAAAAACCTTTCCGTGCTGAGTAAGGGTCTTTCTCTTTGTCTTCTGGGTAAGCGTGATGAATACGGTGGCTACCAACCCAAAAAATAATTCCTCCTTGAAGGGCTAAGGAACCTATAATTGCAATAATATATTCTAACCACTTAGGCACTTGGAGACTGCGATGGGTAAAAAGTCGATGATACCCTAGACAAATACCAATACTGCCACACAACCAGTGGAAAAATATGGCTACTCCCAGAGCTGACCAAGAAAAAAACCAAGGAGCAAGCATTGCTATAGCGTGGCAGGCAGCAAAAAACGCCACAGTAGGCCAGTGGATAGTCAGCCTTGAACTACTGTCTGAGACAGCCGAGAGTGACCTGTTAGTCATACTTGCACAATAAAATACTAAGAAAGAATTAAGATGCAAGTGTTACTTACCTGCACCCTCAAACAGCTTAACAACCTAAATCAATAAGTGCAAGTATCACTTACATTTTAAAGATTATGTCTAGATCGCGTTCTTCAACGAGAACACGCTTGATTAATGCAGCACTGGAGTTGTTTACTTCTCAAGGAGTGACGGAGACAACGACTCGACAAATTGCTGAATTAGCACAGGTTAGTGAAGTCACGCTGTTTAGACAGTTTGGCAACAAGCAGGGATTGCTCTTAGCAGTGATTGAAGATTCTGCTGTATTTACACACCTTGGTGAATCCTTGAGAGAGCAAGTCAATCAAACTAGTAATGTTGAGCAAGTTCTAAGAAACTATGGACGCGATCGCTTACAGGCTTTAGAAAATATTCCCGAGTTAATGCGCTCTGTAGTCGGTGAAGCGGGTAGATACACTATGGAAAACCGTCGGGCGCTAGGAAGAGGCGTCACTATGGCTAATCGTGACTTCGCCCGCTATTTAGCAACTGTGATTGAACGCGATCACTTAAAGGCTCACATATCTCCCGAAAAGTTAGCCAGTTTGCTCAATGTGATGTTGTTCGGCTATTTAGTTATTGAGTTGACCAGTGAATTCCATGAACTGTGGGACTCTCGTGATGATTTCTTGGAAAGTTTAGTTCAGCTTTGTTTAAAGGGGGCATTTTCACAACCGGAGTTTAATCGTGAAAGTGTCAATCAAGCTAATTTTCCCCAAACCCCCAGCGAATATGGAAATGCTTCCAGCAAAACAGTTTCACTCCATACCAGGCAGGTAGGTGATTTACCAGCTTCTATGGTTCGCTTGATTATGCAACAGGCTAAAAAACAGGGATTACAGGATTATGCTTTAATCTACGTACTCTTTGGTACAGGTTTGCTTGCTCAGGAAGTCGTTGCCCTAGAACAATCGCACCATATCAGCGATACTCAAGAGCATCTGTTGCAGATAACTCAAGGTGCACTTCGACAGGTGAGTGTAAATCAGTGGATTATGGGAAAGCGCTATGGCTCTTATACTCGTAACCCTTTAAGTCAATGGCTTAAAAGTCGTAAGGATAAACAACCGACTTTATTTATTAATAGTGCTGAGCAGCCTCTTTCAGAGTCAGAGTTAAGTGCTGTTTGGCAAAAATGTACTGCTGGCTTGTTAACTCCTGAAGGTCAACCACCGTTAATTGAGCAAGCACGAGACACTTGGTGTGTGGAAATGTTGAACAGGGGAATTGACCTAGAGGATTTAAGTATCCTCTGTGGCTGGGACGTTGTCAGACTAAGACCCTATGCTCACAGAGCTAGAGAAAAGGCTGCCTTGGAAAGGGCTATGAGTCTTGATCATAAACTCTAGTGTACTCCTTTTTACCACTTTCTCCTCTCCAGATAGCTGACATTTTGTTCATCTTGCCTACTTTGCTTGTGAACTTATTCCTTGTACAACTAAAACAGAGCAATGTACATGATGAATAATGTGGTTACTGACACTCCCCAACAGCACCTCTTGCAAACCTCGCCGACCTCTACGACCTAATACTACTAGATCTGCTCCCCAAGCCTCGATGGCATTTCTAATTGCGCTCCCTGGGTTTCCTACTTTTAAGTCCCATTCTGTAGACACTCCCTCTGAGTTTGCTCTTTTGCCATAATTTTCTAGCCATCGTCTAGTTTCCTGGAGTTCCTTGTCCCACTGTGCTTGGAGTTCAGCAGAGAAATTGATTAGCCCTGAACCATAAATATCAGCATAGGAGCTAGATGGCTGCATTTCTAAAGGTAAACAATGAAAAACCATCAGAGTAGCCTCTTCTTTTTTGGCTAGCTCCAAAGCTTGTTCAAATACAACTTCTGTTTGAGGTGAGCGATCAATTGCTACTAAGATTTTTCTATATTTCACAACTTTCTCCTTACTTCTTGATAAGAAAATGCTATCTCTATAATAGAATTCTATCTATCTTGAGAAACTTTCGATCTCAGCTACGTTTATGTACGTCATGCTATAGCAATTCTCTTTCTAGCGTGAGATACACTTCATCTTCTTAAGCTGTTCCCTGTTAAGAGCTTCCTAAAGCCCAAGGAGTATACCTCATCAAGCAAGAGAAACGCTAGATTTTAAATCTAAGCAGGGAAAGGGATTGACATCTCAATAATTCTAGTACCGTGCTTGTCTACCAACTTTAAAGTAAGATGCTAGCGTTGAACATCAAGACTATACAATAGTAACAAGTCTTAATCAATTAGGAGATTGAGGTTGTTTTAATTACAAAATCCCAATAATTAAGACACAAAGAATCAAAATCAAAGCTCTATAAATTTGAAAAATTATGTCAGAAACAAAACCGAAAGATGTTCAAGTTTTTCCGATAAGTGCAGATACAGCAGTAATGCGGTCGCGTACTTGGGACCGCCTCAAATTTGAAATCGAATATGCATTGCAGCGCGGTACGACTGCTAATTCCTATTGGATTAAAGCAGATAAAACCGCCCTGTTAGATCCACCAGGCGAATCTTTCCAAGCAGTTTTTCTAGCAGCATTACAAGCACGACTTGACCTTAAACAACTTGATTATGTCATTCTCGGTCACGTCAATCCTAACCGGGGAGTTACTCTCAAAGCACTGCTAGAACTAGCACCTGGAATTACTTTTGTTTGCTCAAATCCGGCAGCGATCGCTTTGCGAGAAATTATACCAGACCAAGACCTCAAAATTACTGTGGTACGTGGTGAGGAGACTCTAGATTTAGGTCAAGGTCATTGCCTGCAATTTATGCTTACTCCCACTCCCCGTTGGCCAGATAGTCTTTGTACTTATGACCCAGCTTCGGGCATTCTGTTTACGGATAAATTCTTTGGTGCTCACGTTTGTCGAGAGCAGGTACTTGATGAGGGTTGGAAGACAATTGAAGAGGATCGACGCTATTACTTCGATTGCCTAATGGCTCCCCATGCGGGGCAAGTTTTAAAGGCTCTAGATAAACTCGAAGCCTCCGGAGCAAAGCTTTACGCTACTGGCCATGGTCCGCTGGTGCGCTATGCCTTAGGAACACTCACTAAGTCCTATCGGCAGTGGAGCGAGCAGCAAAAAGCTAGTGAGATGAGAGTTGCTTTACTCTATACTTCAGCTTATGGCAATACTGGGGCAATTGCTCAAGCGATCGCACGAGGCATCACGAAAGCTGAGATCGCGGTAGAATCAATTAACTGCGAAGCTGCAGATCCAGCTGAGATTCGGACAGTGGTAGAGAAAGCAGATGGATTTATTATGGGTTCCCCCACCCTTGGAGGCCATGCCCCAACCCAGATCCAAACTGCCCTTGGCATTGTGCTATCCACCGCCACTAAAACTAAAATTGCTGGGGTTTTTGGTTCTTACGGCTGGAGCGGCGAAGCCATTGACTTGATTGAAAGTAAATTTCGCGATGCTGGTTACAAGTTTGGCTTTGAGACCATTCGAGTCAAGTTCAAGCCAACAGAAGTGACTCTCAAATACTGCGAGGAAGCTGGCACAGACTTTGCCCAAGCCCTCAAGAAAGCTAAAAAATCCCGGACATCCCGCAAGCAGGTGTCAGATTCCTCTGTTGACCGTACAGAACAAGCTGTGGGACGCTTAATTGGTTCTTTGTGCGTTGTTACTACCAAACAGGGGGAATTAACTGGGGCAATGCTGGCTGACTGGGTTTCTCAAGCTACATTTACACCTCCTGGGTTAACGGTAGCGGTGGCTAAGGAAAGAGCTATCGAATCTCTAATGCACGTAGGTGAGAAATTTGTGTTGAATATTTTAGAAGAAGGTAAGCATCTGCCCTTAATGAAACATTTTCTCAAACCTTTTGCACCTGGTCAAGACCGATTTACTGAGGTAGCTACGCAAGAAGCAGAAAATGGCTGCCCAATTCTAACTGATGCCTTAGCTTATCTCGAATGCACAGTTGCAGACCGGATGGAATGCGGTGATCACTGGATTGTCTATGGGAGAGCTAACAATGGTAAGTTGCTATCTGATGGTTTGACTGCTTTACATCATCGCAAGTCGGGGACGCATTATTAGTGTTCAATAGACATCTCCAAGAAACTCGATTTAGGAACGGTAACGTAAGGGTTCTAGCATAATTATTGGAGATGTCTATTGTTCATTGTTCATCGAATTCTCAGTGATTATTGTGTACGTGAGCATGAAACTTTGGGTGCGAAAGCACCCTCAGCCATCTAACCCACAACTTGGGTTACTACTTATTACTTATTACTTATTACTTATTACTTATTACTTAATCCCCCTAGTGACCAATAATTTCCGGCACCAGATGAGCCATAGACTTATCCAAACGAGCACCATGTACTTGTACCACACAGGAAGCCATATAGTTTCCCCAACGAGCCGCCTTAGTTGCACTAAAACCGTTAGTAAGTCCAAACATCACACCACCAGCAAAAGCATCACCAGCGCCAACAGTATCTTTAGCATGCACAGGGAATCCAGAGACGCTGCTAACCTGTTGATTTTGCACCACCAGGCAACCATTAGCACCATCAGTGATAAAAGCGGTATCAACTAGCTGACCAATTTTGTTAGCACACTCCGTTAAGGATTCTAATTCACAGAAGCGACGCACCTCATCAGCATTACAGAAGAGGACATTACAGTAATCGTCCACCAGCTTGTGAAAATCATCAGCAAAACGATCTACTAAGAAGGAATCGGAGAAAGTAAATGCAATTTGCACTTGATTGCGCTTAGATTGCTCCATAGTTTCAACACAAGCTTTCCTTGGACTCTCTGCATCCCAAAGATAACCTTCAACATAGCTGTATTGACAGCGACTGAGTAAATCCACATCAATATCTGTGGAAGCCAAAGAGGTGGAAACGCCCAAATGGGTACACATTGTGCGCTCAGCATCAGGAGTAGTCAGCACCAAGCAGGTGCCTGTAGAACCAATGTGATTAGGAGCTGGATGGACATCAAATCCAATTCCGGCCTCTAGTAAATCCTGGCGGTAGAACTCACCATTGGTATCATGAGCAACCTTACCTGAATAAAAGCCCTTACCACCACTTTGCACTAAGGCAATCATGGTATTGGCAGCAGAGCCCCCTGAACCCAATTCCAAGGAATGGTGTTCCAAATTGTGCAAGAGTCGGGCCTGTTTTTCTGAATCCATCAGAGTCATAGAACCCCGATTCAAGTCATGTTCCTGGATAAAATCATCTTCTACTAATGCCAGGATATCTACCATGGCATTACCTACACCAAATACATCGGTTGACTTGGAGTTGTTATTATTTTCTGTCATAAAACCTTTGTTGACGCGAATCCTGGATTTGAAGATGCTCCCTTCAGCAATTGTAGACAAACTTAAGCCAGGGGTAACTTTTGCCCCCGGCTTAAAAGGCCCAGGCAATGATAACAAACCTTAGCCTTCTGCTGCCGATTCCTCGGAGGTTTCTTGAGCAGCTACAGCTGGGGCAGCAACACTGAGTACAATCCTCTCAGCATCTTCTTTAGCAGAGAGGCCTTCAGGCAAGACTAACTCATGGACGTGAATGCTATCTCCAATTCCCAAATTAGAAATATCAATCTCAATTGTCTCTGGGATCTTATTAGGATCACATTCGACATTGATTTCTATCATCAGCTGTTCCAAAATGCCACCGGCTTTGATTCCTGGTGCCTCTCCTTGTAGTGCCAGTGGCAAGGTGACATTGACGCTATCTTGAGATGCCATCGAGAAGAAGCTGAGGTGGTATAGTTGACTCTTCCAAGGATGAGTTTGTACTTCCCGTAGCAGGGCTTTACCTTTCCAGGGAAGATCAGGAATATTTACCTGAATCAGTGTGTGATTAACATCGGCTTGTTTGAGCAGTGTTTCCGCTGTTTTCACGTTTATAGTTAGAGGCACAGATTCTGTACCCTCATGACCGTAGAGAACAGCAGGTATTTTACCAGAACGACGTAAGGCTCTAGGATTAACGCCTTCGGGGCGCTTTTGACATTCAACTGTAACTTCCATGGCAATAACTTTATAAGGGGTTTTCAAGTTTGGGGACTGTTTGGAGAGAGGGGGAGATGGGGGGAGGGGGAGATAGGGAGATGGGCAGATTTACTTCTAAGATACTCAGGTATTCCCTTACTCTCTTCCAAGGATTTCCAATACTCCCTTACAAAGTATTGAGTTTCAATCCCTGTCTTGGAGTAGAATTTCTAAGAATTGATAGGAATCAAATCCTCTTCCAATTAGCCTACCCATACCCCAATCTCTTTTAAAAGCTATTTGCCTCTCTATTTACCCATTGTCAATGATCCGATTTACGAGATCAGTGGTACATGGTTAGAATCTAACAGTGCCCGTTTAGGTCCGTGGATTGGGTCTTCAACAATAATTGTCTGCTCACGGCTGGCTCCCAAAGATACAAGGGCAATAGGAACTGCCATTAGCTCTGCCAGGAACTTGAGATAATCCAGCGCTTGGCTAGGTAAATCCTCTAAAGTCCGACACTCAGAGGTAGATTGTTGCCAACCAGGTAGAGTTTTGTAGATGGGCAGACATCGAGAAAACTTGCGAGAGCTGCTGGGGAAATGATCACAGCGCTCACCATCGATTTCATATGCTAGGCAAACTTTGATTTCTTCGAGGGTGTCGAGAACATCAAGTTTAGTGATTGCCAGACAGTCAATGCCATTAATGCGGACAGCATAGCGCCCAATGACAGAATCAAACCAGCCGCAGCGACGACGACGCCCAGTGGTGGTGCCGAATTCTGCGCCGCGAGCGCATAGTAACTCTCCTAGTGTACCTTCTAGTTCCGTGGGAAAAGGGCCTTCTCCGACACGAGTTGTATAGGCTTTTGCCACACCGATAACTCTGTCAATCATGGTCGGACCTACACCAGCACCGACACAAGCCCCACCAGCAACTGGATTAGAGGAAGTGACATAGGGATAGGTGCCATGGTCTAAGTCTAATAGCGTGCCTTGAGCGCCTTCAAACAAAATGTTTCGTTTTTCCTCAATTGCCTCGTAAATCTTTAAAGAACTATCGACAACATGAGGACGCAGCCGCTCAGCATAGGCTTGGTATTGCTCAATGACGACTGTTGGGTCTAAAGGAGGTAAATTGTACAGCTTTTCTAGAATGACGTTTTTATAGTTAATTGTCCAGTTGAGCTGTTGTTGTAGTGCCTCTTTTTCGATTAAATCTAATACTCTAATACCAGTGCGCTCAGATTTATCGGCGTAGGTTGGACCAATACCGCGCCCAGTGGTACCAATTTTCTGATTTCCTCGACGTTCTTCTGATGCCTTGTCAATAAGCCGATGGTAAGGCATTGTGACATGAGCTGTTTCGGAAATCAGCAGATTTTTGGTGGAAATTCCTAGCGCCTCAATTTGATCTAGTTCTTCAATTAAGACTGCTGGATCAATAACTGTACCTGAGCCGATAATACACTTAGTATCAGGATACAAAATTCCAGACGGAATCAGATGCAACTTAAAGGTTTGACCCTTTACAACTACAGTATGACCAGCATTGACCCCCCCTTGGTAACGGACGACGACATCTGCTGATCGACTAAGTAAGTCGGTTACTTTACCTTTTCCTTCATCGCCCCACTGGGCCCCAATTACAACAACGTTAGCCAAGGGTTTCTTAAAAGCGCTACAGTTTACACAAACGATTATTATGTGCGGGGTTTGCGACCACTGTCAACTTAACCTTTAACAGGCAGGTACTGCAAGGACAGTTGAGAAGATGTCCGCCCTAAGTTAAGGAGATAGGATGGCTTTATATGCAGAGTTACACCGCCATCTGGGCGGTTCGGTTGTGCCTCGTATTCTTTGGCGCTATTTCCAACGCCAAAACACTGATTTGGCGCAACGATTTCCTGAATATCCGGCGTTTGAAGAATTTTATACCCGAGAACGCAATAGTCTTGATGAATATCTAGAATTGCACACTTTGGTGGAAAGCGTTCAAACCGCCCAAACTTTACCTTACTTCATTTACCGCTTGATTCGCGGTGCTTACATTTTTGAGAATTTAGCTTATTTGGAACTGCGTTATACTCCTTATCTGCGCACATCTGGTAAGTTCAGTCAATCTGAACGCATTGAGCAGATGAGGCAAATTGTCGAGATTGTCGGCAAGGCTACACAGGTAAGTGAGTATCAGATTGTCTCTAGCCAAATTCTCTGCATGCACACGCGCTTGCCCTATGAGGTTAATAAGGCGATTGTGGATCTAGCCGCCCAACATCGTGAGTATGTCTGCGCGGTGGATTTGGCAGGGGGAGATACCCATGTTGCACAGCGCTTAGATGAATTTGTCGGCTTATACAAGTATGCGCGATCGCTAGATATTAAAACTACGGGACACCTCTATGAAACTACCGATGGCTGTTACCCCCAACTGCTGCCTTATTTGATGCGAATTGGACACGGGATTCAAATTCCTTTGAAGTATCCAGAGTTGTTAAAGGAGGTGTCTGGGCTTAACCAATGTTTGGAAGTTTGTCCTACTACTTATCTTAAAACTGGCACTCTGGAGAATCTGCATCAGCTGAAGGTAGTTTTTGACCGCTGTTTTGAGGCAGGTGTGGATATCGCTATCTGTACAGATAATGCAGGGTTACATAATGTGCGTCTGCCTTTTGAGTACGAAAACTTGCTCACTCAAGATGTGATTGATTTCCGACAACTGCAAGCTTGTCAAGAAGCAGCCTTTCGTCATGCTTTTGCTTGGCCTTATGGGCAACGTCCTGAATCATTATTGACAGGATTGCTGCAAAACGATTCATCAGAGTCCTTGGCAGTAAGTAGTCATTAGAGGGAGATGGGGAGATGGGGGGATTTTTGTATACAGATCCCTCCCTCCCTTCCCACACCCCCCCACACTCCCATATCCTTCTTTCTTCTGACTCAAAGCCTCTTTAGAAAACTTGAAAGTGCAATTTAGATGCACAATAGCTTAGAGTAACTCTAGTATTCAATTAATAATTGCTATTACTATGAAACTTACCAAGCAAAATCTCTCAGAGCATCTCGATCAAGTTTATGATACTATCATTGTTGGGGGTGGAGCTGGTGGCTTGTCTGCTGGGCTCTATTTGCAAAGATACCTGCTCTCAAGCCTGATTATCGACAAAGGTAAGGCTCGTTCTCTTTGGATGCAGCAACTTCACAACTATCTTGGCTTACCTCCAGACACCCCAGGACGTAATTTGCTTAAACAAGGCAAGGATCACTACCTTTCTCTAGGAGGAGATTTCCTAGGCGGCTATGTAGAAGAAATAGTCGATGAAGGGGAAACTTTTGCCGTTCGAGTCAAAGTTGGACGTCAAGATAGCATTTATCCAGTGTTGCGCTCGAAATACCTGATTGCTGCTAGTGGCATTATTGACTACCTGCCATCTCTAGAGAAAATGCAGAATGTCTATGAATATGCCGGATATAACTTACATGTTTGCCTAATTTGCGATGGCTACGAGATGGTTGACCAAAAGGTTGGTGTTTTTGGCAGTAGTGAGGCGGGTTTAGAAGTTGCTTTTAGTCTGGGTTGGTTTACTCCATATATTACTCTGTTTACCAATGAATTATTTGAAGTAAGCTCTCAATTACGCAATAAACTTAAAGAACATGGATATCCTCTAGTAGAACAGCCGATTAAGCAGTTTCTTGGTCAAAACCATCAGATGACTGGTGTGGAACTTGCTGATGGCTCAGTTATTGAATTGGAGGCAGGGTTGATTTCCATGGGTTCTCAGTATCATGCTAGTTACCTTGAGGGAATAAATCTAGAGCGTCAGGGGGGCAATATCGTCACTGATAAAATGGCCCGCACCTCCCATCCCAGAATTTTTGCGATTGGAGACTTGAAAGTAGGACTCAATCAAATAGTAATCGCAGCAGCAGATGGTGCTTCAGCTGCCACTCAAATTTGGCGTGAAATTCGCCGCGCTACTGGTGCTAAGCGATGGATGGAGAACCTTAAAACCTCAGTATAGATGAGGAAGTTCTGGGGGTGTGGTAGGTATTCTCCCATGTCCTATCTATCTTCCCCATCTCCGTGTCTGGAGTGTCTCCCTACCCCCGCTTCTCCCTCTCTTAATGGGACTTTAGCTAGAATTATGTATGGCAGTACGTATTAAGGTTAGGACAAGCTAAATCGCTAAAACTTTGTCAAATTCACCCCTTCTGCCTTGGAGTCTTCTGCCCTGGAGCCTTCCGCGTAGCGCTATATAAAGCAAGTTTGGGTTATATTTAGGCTGGAAATTTGCTAAAGTCCCGTTATGAGCAATTCGAGCTAAGTAGTCATAACTCAAATTGCTCACAATGAAGAGATGAAAATTTAATTCTTAACTCCTGTGAAAACAGATATTTCTTATTCTTCGCTAAGAATTTTTGGCACTCTGAAGTAGTCTCCATCCGGATCAGGAGCTTCTTTAAGAATAGCTTCTCGATCAGGATAAGGTTTTAAATTATCTGGTCTGGTCACATTGCTAACATCAATTGCCCGTGTAGTTGGCGGTACATTCTCAGTGTCTAATTCACTTAGCTGTTGAAAATATTCCAGAATGCTACTGAGCTGACCTACAAATTGCTCTTCTTCCTCTTCCGTCATTTCTAAACGTGTGAGATTAGCGACTTTGCGAACTTGCTCAGAATTAATTAGAGGATTAGTCATTGATTATTGGTTATTGATTATTGGTCATTGCTTAGAAATCATTGTCTATTTATAAATAACGAATAAATAAACAATGACTTCTAACTAAACTAGAAATATACATCCATCCCTGAACGACCTGTAGTTTTAAGCCAATTCTGCGCCTCAATATAGTTATTGGGAGCTAGACGAATTGCTCGCTTCCAATATTCAGCAGCTTTACCATAAAACTCTTCAGCAGCGTTTTCATTGCTAGCTTCCTTGGCTTGCTCACCTTTATAGTGGTAAATAACAGCAATATTGTTGAGCGCTTGAGGCATACGGGGATTGAGTTCAAGTGCCTGCTCATAGCAATCTAACGCTTGCTTATGCTCACCGTTACTAGCGTGAATTAGCCCCATGTTATAGAGAACGAAACTGCGGTCATAGGGGTCTTCTTCTAACCTTAAGGCTTCCTTGTAATTATCCATAGCTTCAGCATATTCGCCATCTGCTTGGGCTGACATACCGTCTCGGTAGTAGACAAATGCTTCTTTAGCTTTTTTATTGGCAGGCAGAATTTTCAGAATGATATCTGCCATCACCGTGAAGCTTTTATCAATGAAGTTATCGTTCCGTTGAGTTCGTGGCATAGTTGCTTTTTAATTTTCCCCGCTAGTAATTCATCGTAACTTTTCTAGGATGCTCTCAACATCATCAGATCAAGATGCCAAAATCCAAAGCATTATCGATGGTTGCCATATTTTGGGTGAATCTTGATAGTAACTCTCTGTGGTGAGATTTTCACATCTTTCCAAAAGAGGAAAGGAAATTTCTATAGGTGCGGTTAGAATTAAAGCCGATTCTGAAGATTGTAGAGCCTAACACCAGATTGATAAGGGCTTAACTCTCGATATTGGGGATGCATCACACCTGCATATAACTGAGTACGTTGACCATCCCTATTATCAGAGAAAGCCAATGCAACTTAGAAATGCCAGTTGTTTGAGAGCACCATGCCACACCCTGATGAGTGGGGCGTTTTTTTTAGTTGCTCTGAGCAGTTGCACCCAACCAACTTCAATTGTAGCGTTCGAGTCTCCTTCTCCCTTAACAGACCGTACAATGGAACTGACAGCCCTAGCCTCTTTCCCCGTCAGTGCAACCGTTTGGTCTGGTGGATTTGATGCTACTGACTGGTCCCAATCTTGGAGTGCCAAAATTAGAGGTGATTGGGGTTTAGAAAATACTGAAGTTATCACTGACCCTACTAATAAATTTTCCCAAGTACTGCGAGTACACTATCCAACGGGTTCTGTTAGTCCTGCTGTTTTCCGGAAATACAATGCTCCCTTTGGAGGCGCTGGGTTTCACGCTAATTTAGACATCGAACCCCAAAACTCCCTGCGATTGGGCTACTACGTTCGTTTTTCCGAGGATTTTGACTTTGTCAAAGGCGGTAAATTGCCGGGACTTTTCGGCGGTAGAGTTACTAGTGGTGGCAAGATCCCCGACGGTACTAATGGTTTTTCAACCCGCTTCATGTGGAGAAAAGACGGAGAGGGAGAAGTTTTTGCCTATCTCCCCAATAGTTCTGATTTTGGTACTTCAATCGGCAGAGGTAGTTGGCGCTTTCAACCAGGAAAGTGGCACCATATAGAACAGGAGGTAGTTCTAAATGATCCAGGCAGAGAAAATGGTCGAATTCGAGTTTGGCTAGATGGAGAACAAGTCCTTGATCGGGAAGATTTGATTTTCCGAAGTACTAGTGAACTGAAAATTGAGGGCATATTCTTCTCAACTTTTTTTGGTGGTGGGGATAAATCTTGGGCAACGCCTAAAGATGTGTATATCGATTTCGCCGATTTCTCTGTAATGAATGTGAACTAATCTCAAGTCCGATGGCATCGTGATTGTATATTGTGAGTGTGAGGAGAAATTGCCATCGCTTTGCATCATCTCAGGTTAACTGCAAAGTTGAGGTCTATGTTAATAACTGTTTAGTCGAAAGTAACTTTATCCCCTTATAACTCTTCGGGTATAGAAAAAGTTTTTCGAGGAAAATTAGTAGGCTGGGTAAGTTCAAAGGTAATCTTAACCATCACTTTCATCAACTTGAATACCCTGTGATTAGACTATACTTACGTTACCTACACCCAACCTACCTTGAATTTCGCCTGTTTACAATTTAACTGTTACTGTCTTCACTTCAGTGTACTGCTGTAAGCCATACTCACCAAGTTCACGACCAATCCCAGATTGCTTGAATCCACCGAAGGGAGCAGCAGCATCGAAGACATCGAAACAGTTTACCCAGACAGTACCAGCCCTAACGCTGTTGGCGATCGCATGGGCTTTACCAATATCCTTCGTCCACACTGCTGCTGCTAGGCCGTACATAGTTGCGTTTGCTCTTTCAATTACCTCATCAATATCTTTGAACTTAATAATGCTCATTACTGGACCAAAGATTTCCTCTTGGGCAATCTTCATTTCGTCCTTGACATCTACAAACACAGTAGGTTTGATAAAGTAGCCGCGATCGCCCACTTGAGAGCCACCGCACAGCATTTGTGCACCTTCTCGCACACCATGCTCGATGTAGCCCATCACCCGATTAAATTGCTCTTGATCTACCTGTGGCCCCTGTTGTGTCTGAGCATCAAACGGGTCTCCTACAATTCGATTCTGCGCACGTTCAAGACTCTTGGCAACAAATTCGTCATAGCACTTCTCTTCCACAAATAGCCGTGAACCAGCACAGCAGCATTGTCCTTGATTAAAGAACAGGGCATCATGAGAACCTTCGAGTGCCTGATCCATATCAGCATCAGCAAAGACAATGTTGGGGCTCTTGCCTCCTAGTTCGAGAGTAACGCGCTTGAGGTTACTTTTAGCAGCAGCTTCCATAATCAGGTGTCCCACTTCAGTAGAGCCAGTAAAGGCTACTTTGTCAATACCCATATGATGTGAGATTGCTGCCCCAGCAGTTGGTCCATAACCTGAGAGAATATTTACTACCCCAGGAGGGAAACCAGCTTCCAGAATTAGTTCACCAACCCGCAGTGCTGATAAGGGAGTCTGTTCAGCCGTTTTAAGAACCACTGTGTTACCTGCTGCCAGGGCTGGTCCTAGCTTCCAAGCTTGCATTAGCAGTGGGAAGTTCCAAGGGATAATCTGACCAACTACGCCCACTGGCTCATGGCGAGTGTAGCAGAAGTAAGGACCATTAATAGGGATAGTTTTGCCTTGAATCTTATCAGCCCAGCCTGCATAGTAGCGATAGCAGGCAATAACCAAAGGCAAATCTGCTTTCAGAGAATCGTTGAGGGGCTTGCCGTTGTCGAGAGTTTCTAGCCGCGCTAGTTCCTCAATATTTTGCTCAATTAGGTCAGCTAGTTTGTAGAGTAACTCTCCGCGTCCAGTGGCAGACATTTGCTTCCAGTCTCCACTGTTGAAAGCTTTACGGGCAGCCGCGACTGCCAAATCAACGTCGGCGGCATCTGCTTCAGCCAGATCACAGATGACTTCCCCGGTAGAAGGATTAATAGTCTCGAATCGTTTCCCAGAAACACTGTTGACCCATTCGTTGTTAATTAGCAGTTGAGTAGGCCCGACTTTAGCCTTTTGTTCTGGTACGGAGGCGGTTACCATAACAATTCTCCTTAAGGTTTAAATTAACACCCAATTCCAATTGTCAGTATTAATTTAAACATTTAGCTCAGAAATCATAAAGTCTTAATACCCAGATTACGCATTTCTAAATGTAGAACACTAGATTAAGTGAGCTCAGAGCAAGGACATCAAGGCTCATTACCAGAGATTCTCTGCAGCTTACTGCTTGAGAGCGGCCAGTGCTTTCCTAAAAATGATCTTATCATCGCCGGCTCTGTAAAATTCACGGATTCGCGCTTCCTCATCGTAACCGCGCTTGCGATAGAACGCCCGTGTACTCTCGAAATTTGGCAGTCCAGAAGTTTCCGCCAGTAGCAGGCGCTCACCCCGCACAGTCAAGGTTTGTTCCACGTATCGCAATAGTTTTGTACCGATTCCTTCCCCCTGAGAGTTGGGGTGAACGGCAATAAAGTAGAGATTCCAAGTTCCATTGGCATAGGGCTCTGGGGCGTAGTACGCAACTCCTTCCAGCTTGCCATCATCGTAGGTGATCCAGAAGTGTTCGCTGCCGAGGTTGCCGTCAAAGTATTCTGCCAACATAGTGCCAAGTTCCTTAAGCTCTTGCGGTGTAAATAGACCGATAGCTTCAGCAATAGCCATTAGAGCCTCCTTGTCATTGGGCGTGGCAGGTCGAATCATGAACAACTTCTGTGTAGTGATTAAATGAACTACTCACCCCTGCGAGGTTGAGGGGCGAGTTTCCCTTCAGCCTCAGTTTTGAGCTTTTGCCGCTTCGAGAGCACCCAGTTGCGACAATCTGATCGTATGCTTAGGCTTACAGGGGATTAAGGATTTTAAGTCTCTAGATGCTAAGCTTTTCCACATTTAATTTGCAGATGATTGCGTGCAGGGATGCCCACTCCACACAAGATACAGTAAATTAAATTATGCAGATTTAGATGTGGCTTAGCTTATATCCTTGCACTTGTAAGCATCAACAAAGGCTTAAAATCATTGTCTGGCATACTTTCTACATTAATTGAGCAAGCTCGAGTCAAGCAATCGTTACTTCCTCAGACAAGTAGACATCTTGGATCATGTGGAACAATTTTACACCTTCTTCAAGGGGTCTTTGAAAAGTCTTACGACCGGAAATTAGCCCACAACCACCAGCACGTTTATTAATCACAGCTGTGCGAACCGCCTCAGCAAAGTCATTTTTACCTGAGGCACCACCAGAATTAATCAAACCAGCACGACCAGCATAACAGTTAAGCACCTGATAGCGGGTTAGATCAATCGGGTGATCACTGCTTAATTGGGAGTAGACTCGTTCATTGGTTCTACCATATTTGTTGCCAGTAGCTTTGGCAACTGCCCCGTAACCATTGTTACATTCAGGGAGTTTTTGCTTAATAATATCGGCTTCGATAGTAACACCTAAGTGGTTGGCTTGACCTGTGAGGTCAGCGGCAAGGTGATAGTCTTGGTCTTGCTTGAAAGCATTATTGCGGAGATAGCACCAGAGAATAGTTGCCATACCCAGTTTGTGGGCGTGGGCAAAGGCACGGCTCACTTCCTGAATTTGGCGTGTAGAGTTCTCCGAGCCGAAGTAAATTGTAGCTCCCACAGCGAGGGTCCCTAAGTTCCAGGCTTGCTCAACATCAGCAAACATTACCTGGTCAGATTGATTAGGATAACTCAGCAGTTCATTGTGGTTGAGTTTGACAATTAAAGGGATGCGGTGGGCATATTTACGAGAAACCATGCCCAAAACACCCAGGGTGGTAGCAACTGCATTGCAACCGCCTTCGAGGGCAAGTTTAATGATATTTTCAGGATCAAAGTAGGCAGGGTTGGGTGCAAAGGAGGCAGCTGCGGAGTGTTCTATCCCTTGATCTACTGGGAGAATAGAGAGATAGCCAGTGTTGGCAAGACGTCCAGTCGAGTACAATTGCTGTAGACTGCGCAGCACTTGCGGTGAACGATCGCTATTGACAAAAATACGTTCAACCCAGTCAGGGCCAGGTAAATGCAACAGCTGTTTTGAGACTTTAGCCTGGTAGGTGAGCAAGTTTTCTGCTTCTTCTCCCAACCAGGATTGAATAGATTGAGGTGCCGATAGTGTAGCGGTCATATCGCTGTTTCCTCAGAGTTTTAACACTATATTGATCATACTGAACTTCAATAAAGCTAAAACGTAGCCATTTTTCGTGACTACGCCTGTACTAAGTTAAGTTTTAACAACAGGGTATGGGGTGTGGGTAAAGAATCAGGAGCTGGTTATATTTCCACACCCTATACCCTTTTCTGGGTGCAGGGTTAAAATCCCCGACTTGCAGCAAGTTGCTCTCCCGTAAGGTGGGGTTAAATCCCCATCTCCAAGCTCCCTACACCCTCATTAACTTTCGGCGCTTGAGTACAAAAGCCACGCCGGAAGCACCAAAAGCCAATAAACTCAAAACAGAGGTTGGTTCAGGAACACTAGCAGGAGGTTGGGGCTCTAGGGCATTTAAGGCTAAGTCTCCAACTAGTCTGTGAGCTCTAGTTGTCGGATGCAGGTCATCCCAGAAGAAAAATTGTTGTTGTACTTCTGGATTGGCAGCACATTCAAGGTTATTTAAACAAATTTCAGTTACATTTGTAAAACCAAGTTGTCCTTGTAAGGCTTCATTAAATAGGGAGTTTATATCAAGAGATATAAAGTTGATATCAGCACCTAAGCCCTGACCCAAATTTTCCAGTTGCTGATTATGTACTGTAGTTAAATCATTGAGGTTTTCCGCAAGTGGGGTATTAAAAGTGCGCGGAATTTCTCCTAAATCTGGCAAATTAACAAACATGATATTTTTAGCACCGATTTCGACTAGTGAATCCAAAGCATTCGATAAATTGTTGATTGTCTGGTCAGTGGTCTCAAAGGGTGTAAAAGTAGTGCTATCAGTGGGCAAATAATCATTGGCACCAGCCCAGACGATATAAAGCGCATTGGGGTCAGCCAACTGGTTGGGAGGTAGAATACTCTCAAATAGGGCAATCTGTTGTTGTAATCCAGGTAACTCAGGAGCGCCAGTGTTATCAATGCCTGTGGTGGCTCCTCCAAAAGCGAAGTTTACGCCTTGGGTAGGGGTAACGCCAGGAGTAAGGTTAGTAGAAGCAATGGGATTTAATCCTAAATCCTGTGCCAGATAATCGATCCAATTGGAACTATTGGAAAAACGCCCCTCAAAGTAGGGAGGTGGAGGAAAACCGCTCCCAGTTGCTTCGAGAGTAACATTGAAAATATTTCCCTGATCGGAAATACTATCTCCAAAGACATACATCCCACTAAATGAAAATGTGGATGCTGTTGCTTTGAGTGGCAACAAGAAAGAGAAAAGGAATAATCCGCTGGCGACAATTTGTTTCTTCATGGTAGTTTTAGCTCCTGCTATTTTTGACTAATTCTCTGCCCTGAGATACATGAATTTTTCCAAGAACAGTGATGTCCATCTAACTTTAGATTCCTTATTTCCTCCTAACACCAGTAGATTACTCAATCAAATAGACTGGCTATAAAAAAAAATAAGTGTGCTTGTTTTTTAACGTACAGTTGCAATTAATTTTATATTTTCTGTACTATACAATTACAAGTAAAACTATAAAAATTTACACTATCTTTGCAGGCTCATGAAGTTATTTTAAAGAATAATGTTAAGCTGGGTAAGAATAACTCTAACATAGCAAAGTCGGCAACTATCCTGACTCACAAGCTTTTGCTGAGGGCTTCTCTGTTAACCTTTTGTGATCCAGAAAAAGGCTATGAAAGGAAAAGGTACATCTATAAAACAAAGTAGGCAATGCATAAAGTGTCACATACATCTTGCCATCTCCAGTCTGGCATGACAGCTTAGGCACAGAAATGGATAAAGCCTGTTGTCAATTGCACTTTAGAGAGAAAGTTTTTGGCATGAGATGGCGCTGATAGCCTACACTGCTTAAAATGACTAAAAAACAAAGAGTAGGGAGGTAGATTTTTATCCTTTAGATTTTTATCCTTGGTCATGTACTAGTACCCGCTTTCTATGTCTTAGTAGAAAATTCCGGTGTAACCGGAGTCTGGATGACAAACTCTTGTAAATAGCCTTAACCCCCCTCTGGTGAGTAGTCATAATCAGAACTCTCTCAAAACTCTAATCCGGGCAATTAGCAGGTCTGGTAAAAATTTTTCATTAATTTTAGCGCGTTGCAACTACGGGGTGTTGCGAGAGCAAATTTCACAACAGTTGCAGAAGGAATGTCCTGTTGAGATTAAATCTCTGATTTTAAAAAACTCCATAAAAACCCTTCATAGCACCATTACTTCAGAACTTGGTCAAGAAGTACCTACTGCCTTGATGGTATTTGGCTTGGAGTCAGTCATCGCTCTTGAGCAAGTACTAAGGGCAACCAATCCAGTACGAGAAGAGTTTCGCACATTTTCCTTTCCCTTAGTATTGTGGGTTAATGATAAAATTTTGCAAAAGCTGATTCGTTTAGTGCCAGACTTTGAGAGCTGGGCAACTACTGTCGAGTTTCAACTCACCACTGACGAATTAATAAATTTTATCAAACAAACCACAGATCAAGTATTTGCTCAAGTTTTAGACCCAAATGCCAGTATTTTCCTCGATAATGCGCTCCTCAATCTTCATCTTGTTTCTCCACTTTACCCGGAACTAGAATCAGCTCAAGCCCAACTCAAGCGTCAGGGGATTAGTTTAGACCCAGAGTTAGAAGCTAGTTTAGAATTTGTCCTTGGTCGTCATGCTAATGATACTCTCGAAAAATCAAAGCAACATTATCAGCGTTCTTTAGAACTTTGGCAGCAAACCAAGAATACAGAGCGTTACGCCTGCTTACTCTTCTATTTAGGCTTGTGGTGGCGTACATACCTTTTAGAAAATCGAGACCATTCTTATCGTGCTTACCTTCAAGCTAAGGATAATTTTCAGCAAGCTGTGTGGGTATTGGAGCATGCCCAGCGTCTAGATCTAGTAGGCAAATTTATCAACGCCCTGTGTGATACCCTACAACGTCTGAGGTATTGGAATGAGTTAGAGACAGTTGCAAAAAAAGCCTTAGCACTACACCAGCAAGGGCTTCAGCTGTTTAGATTAGCGCGAGTTTACGGCTTTTTAGCTGAAGTGGCGCTGTCAAAAACAGACTTTACTGGGGCAAAAGCCTATGCTCAACTAGCACTGTTTCTACTGACCAACGCCCAAGACGAGAACCCTACTCCCATTTCGGCAGAGGAGATTGCCAATTTAGACGGGGAGAGGTCCTTGCATCAAGGTTGGTATTTATTCTCCCTAGCTAAAGCCCAATCATCACTAGGAGAAATTCAAGAATCACTTAAAACCTTAGAAGCTGCCAAGGCAACCACTAAATCCCAATATGATCCAGAATTATACATTCAGATTCTGGAAGAGTTACGTACACTCTACTTTCAGCAGGGAGATTATCTCCAAGCCTTCCAAATTAAGCAACAGAGGCGCTCAGTTGAACATCAGTATGGCTTCAGAGCCTTTATAGGTGCTGGGAAACTACAACCAAAACAACAGGCAACCAATCCCGCCTTACACCACATTCAGCCGCAAGGAACTGTTGCTCCAGAAATAGAGGCTTCTGGTAGACAGCAAGATGTTTATCGTCTGATTCAGCGTTTAGGTCGCGATGACTGTAAACTAACGGTTATCCACGGACAGTCAGGTGTAGGTAAAAGTTCTTTAGTGCAAGCGGGGTTAATACCCACTTTGAAACAGCAACCCCTAGGTACCCGCGAGGTTTTACCGGTATTGCAGCAAGTTTATAGTGATTGGATTCCCAAATTGGGAGCATGTTTAGCCCAAACACTGGTAGAGACGCAAAATTGCTTTTGTCTATGTAGTTCTACAGGGGAGCCGTCGCCATACCCAGCAATAACTCTAAGTTGCGACTTTGACAATATGTCGGAGCCAGTAACCCTTGATTCCACTAGAGCGATCCTAGAGCAATTGCAAAAAAATGCTGCAAATCATTTTTTGAGTGTCCTCATTTTTGACCAATTTGAAGAATTCTTTTTCATTAATAAAGACCCGGCACAAAGAAAAATATTTTATGACTTTTTGCGGGATTGTTTGGAAATATCCTATGTTAAGGTTATCCTTTCACTTCGAGAAGATCATTTATCTTATTTGCTTGAGTGTACCCGTTATACTAATTTAGAAATTCTCAATAATGATATACTCGACCGAAATATTTTGTTTTACTTCGGTAATTTTTCGCCATTAAACGCTAAGTCAATTATTAAGAATTTTACGAAACAAGCTAATTTTAACTTGGAATCAGAATTAATTGATGAACTGGTCAAGGATTTAGCAGAAGAACTAGGAGAAGTCCGTCCTATTGAATTGCAAGTTGTGGGTTCACAATTACAAGCTGAGGAAATTACCACTCTTGCCAAATATCGGCGCTTTGGTCCTAAGGCAAAACTAGTGGAGCGCTTTTTAGAACAAGTAATTAAAGACTGTGGCCCAGAAAATGAAAATGTGGCGCGGCTAGTTCTGTATTTATTAACTGATGAAAATGGTACTCGCCCTTTTAAGCATCGTCAGGAATTAGAACAATCCTTATCAGAACTAGCAGAAGCTGAAAAATTAGATTTAGTCTTAGAGATTTTGGTGAAATCAGGTTTGGTAGTAGTTTTATCAGAAGTTCAGGCTGAAAGTTATCAGTTGGTTCACGATTATCTAGTAGTTTTTATCAGAAAACAACAGAATCTATTGTCAAGGTTACAAAAACAAAGAAGAGAACTACTACACAAACAAGCAGAAATTATCCGTAAGCAAGCAGAAATTAAGCGATTGCTCAGGGTGAGATGGTTGTTAGGAGCAGCAGTAGCTGTGGGCATCACTCTGGCAGTCTTTGCCAGTTGGGCAGAGCGTCAGCGACAACTAGCAGTTACTAATGAAATTAAGGCTCATGCTGACTCTTCAGAGGCACTCTTTGCCGTCGATAAACCCTTTGAAGCTTTGCTGGAAGGTTTAATCGCTGCTAAACAACTCAAATATGCACCCTGGGTAGAAGCTAATACTATTGCTAAGGTACTTACGGAACTCAGGCATGCTGTTTATGGAACTCAAGAGTACAATCGGCTCGAGGATCATAAAAATAGTATCTATCGGGTAAGTTTCAGCCCCAATGGTAAAACTATTGCTTCTGCTAGTAGCGATCGCACTGTTAAGCTCTGGAGTAGCGATGGTAGACTGCTAAAAACCCTCAAAGGTCATGATGATGGCGTATTTGGCGTTAGTTTTAGTCCTGATGGCAACATAGTTGCCTCAGCAAGCTTAGATGACACCGTAATACTCTGGAGTATTAGGGGAAAAAGATTAAAGACTTTAGAAGAACATGCTGATGATGTCCTTAGTGTCATTTTCAGTCCTGATGGTCAAACTATCGCCTCTGCTAGTGCAGACAAGACAATTAAACTCTGGAGTAGGAACGGCAAGTTAAAAGCTACTTTCAGAGGACACAAAGATTCTGTCCGAGATTTAAGTTTCAGCCCTGATGGACAGACTCTTGCCTCGGCAAGTTTTGATGGCACAATTAAATTTTGGAGCCTTGATGGCAGAGTAATCAAAACTTTCCAGGCACATGATTCTTACGTGCTGAGTGTCAGTTTTAGCCCAGATGGGAGGACTTTGGCTTCGGTCGGTGTTGATGGCACAATTAAAATTTGGGGTATCGATGGTAACTTGCTACAAACTATCAAGGGACACGAAGAGGCTGTCAGTAGCGTTAGCTTTAGCCCTGACGGCAAGACGATTGCTTCAGCAAGTACAGACAGAACCATCAAACTCTGGAGTCGCCAAGGCAATTTGCTCAAAACCCTCAAGGGACATCAATATTGGGTCAATAGTGTTAGTTTTAGCCCAGATAGCAAAACTCTCGCCTCTGCCAGTGGTGACTTTACTGTTAGACTTTGGAATCTAAATAGCGTCGCTGCCAAAACTCTCAGGGGACACGAGGGTAGAATTAGCAAGGTGAGTTTTAGTCCTAACTCTCAAATAATTGCTTCTGCCAGTCCGGACAAAACTGTTAAACTTTGGAATATAAACGAATTTGAGCTGTGGCAAACTGGTCAGAGACTCAGGAGTAATCTAGAGCATGACAAGGCTGTGTGGAGTGCTAGCTTCTCACCTGATGGTAAGACCATTGCTTCTGCTGGTGCCAACAAAGCCATCAAGCTCTGGGACTTAAATGGTAACTTTTTAAAAACTCTCATAGGCCATAGTGATAGCGTTTTGGGCGTCAGTTTCAGCCGAGATGGTAAAACAATTGCCTCTGCTAGCAGGGATAAGACGATTAAACTTTGGAGCCTTGATGGTAAATTACTCAAAACTTTAATCGGACACCAGGAGCCAGTCAATTGGATCAGTTTTAGCCCCCATGGTCAAATAATTGCCTCTGCTAGTGATGACATGAGTGTGAAACTGTGGAACTTAGATGGTACTTTACTTAACACCTTAGAGGGACACAGTGATTGGGTTCTAGATGTTAGTTTTAGCCCCGATGGCAAGATGATTGCTTCTGCTAGTCGGGATGGAAAAGTTAAACTGTGGAATTTAGAGGGCAAGGAATTAAAAACCCTTGAACTTGGAGAGCGTACTAATCAAGACTATAGTGTCAGCTTTAGTCCCAACGGTAAGATGATTGCCTCTGCTAGTCGAGACTCGACGGTAAAATTGTGGGACTTAGAAGGCAGATTGCTGATTAAGCTTAAGGGACATCAGGGTGCAGTCAGGTGGGTTCGTTTTAGCCCGGATGGTAAAATGATTGCCTCTGGAGGTGATGACGAAACCGTGATTCTGTGGGATTTAGAACATTTAACGCTTAATGATTTACTCGCCCAAGGTTGCACTCAAGCTGGTGACTATCTTAAGCATAATCCGAACTTAAGCGGTAGCGATCGCACTCTTTGTGATTATGGACTATTTTAGCCGCAGATTGATTAGTCTTGATGTTCTTTTAACTATCCTTCAATCTTTGAACTTCTTCTAGAGTCAGCCCTGTATTTTGACTAACACTTTCTTCATCCAAAACCTCAAGTAAGCGCTTGGCAATTTCGATTTTAGTTTCCTGAATTCCTTGTTCGCGTCCTTGTTCGCGTCCTTGTTCTAGTCCTTGCTCTAGTCCTTGTTCTAGTCCTTGTTCAAGCCCTTGTCTAAGGGCTTTTTTCATAGCATTCTTCTGGTCATGAATATAGACTTCCCGCTGTTCTAAATTTTCAAATTCTTCTCTACTTAAATTAGCTTGATTAGCCACTTCAAAAGCTTTCTGAATTTCCGGAACTTCACTCATATTATCTGGTACACTATCCAATTGTTTTGCACTCTTAAGAAAATATAACCACTTATCAGTTAGTGTTTCTAAGTCCGAGATTTGTTTGTTAAATTTTGGCAACTCCACAAATACTAATTCAATGTCATAGATTGGATAATCAATTAAGTAATCTTTTTCCTTAAGTAGAAAGCGAGAAATTATTTTATCTAGCCCAGCGAACATCTCAAAATCTGTAATTGTCAAAGCAACCACCGGATTGAGAAGAGTGTAATCATCCCCTGAGTCTAGTTGAGTAGAATAGGATTTCGCAGCATTATAAAGAATTCGCTTCTCAAATCCCTCTAAGTTCAAAATCTGCATTTCGATAATCACTATTTTATTGCTAGTGACTTTAGCTTTAACATCTAGATAAGTATCTTTTAGTCCACGGATTTTGGGTACAAGGTAGGGATTGAGAATTTCTAAATCTTGAATAGTGGGACGACCTTCGTAGAGAATGCCATTCAAGAAGCTGATGAGAATATCTTTACTCTGTTGAGAGCCAAAAATTTTCTTGAAAGCAAAATCTGTCTTGGGATTTATAAAAATCATTTGTTTAACCTCGTTAGATAGAGGGAGATGGGTAGATGGGGAGATGGGGAGACGTGCAGATGATGAATGATTAATTATTCGCCTCCTAAACTCCTGATTCCTGACTTCCGCTTTTCTGGAAACTAGTGAAAATGCATGCACAAAAGCTTATCTCCATTGTTCTCTTGCTTCTCTGCTCCCTCCCTTACTCTTCGACAACTTCAATTAAGTCTTCAATCATAACCTCAAAGGTGCGAGCCAGCTTTTGCAGTGCTGTTACATCAACCGTTGCCAATCCAGGAGAACGAGCATAATTTTTGAGCGCACTGTAGCCAACACCTGAGCGCTCAGCAACCTCCTTCAATGTCCAACCTCTCTCATTAGCAAATTCTTGAATCCGCAACTTAACCAAGCCCATCCTTGACAAAGGTCAAGTATTTGACCTTTAATATTTATCAGTTCACAAGTAATCGCCCTTCAGTTGTCTAGGCCGCAGGGCGATTACCGAAAAATCCCCAAATAAATTGGAGGCAAATTCCATGATATCAAGACCACAGCTGCTTATGGTCAAAGACAAGGAGAATCAAGAAAAATTAATCAAAGTGATTGAAGGTGATTTCCCCCAAATGCAATCTTTGAAGCTAGTGATTCATGCAAACTAATAAAGTTCGTAAAGCCGTAATTCCGGCGGCAGGTTTTGGCACTCGTTTATTCCCATCTACTAAGGTGGTTAAAAAAGAGCTGTTTCCCATTATTGATCGTGATGGTCGTGCTAAACCCGTAATTATGGTAATTGTGGAAGAAGCTGTTAGGGCTGGGATAGAAGAAATTGGGATTGTAGTACAAAGTAGCGATCGCCAATTTTTTGAAGACTTTTTTAAAAACCCACCCTCTCCAGAACTTTTTAAGAAACTTTCTCCACAAAATCAAGAATATAGCCAATATATACAAACCTTAGGAGAGCGAATAACCTTTCTCATTCAACAAGAGCAAGAAGGCTATGGTCATGCTGTCTTTGCTGCTAAAACATGGCTTGGAAATGAGCCTTTTCTACTGTTACTCGGAGATCATATTTACACCTCTGACCATGAAATTACTTGTGCTCGTCAAGTCATCAATGTGTATGAGCAAGTTAACCAGAGTGTTCTTGGTTTAACTGTCATGCCAGCCGAAATTATTCACAAAGCTGGCTGTGTTACTGGAGTTTGGCAGGAATCAGGATCGATTCTTACCATCACAGAGGTTTACGAAAAGCCAAATCTTGAGTATGCTCGGGCACATTTGCGTGTAGAAGGAATGGCAGATGATTTGTTTCTGGCTATATTTGGAATTTATGTTCTAGAAGCTAAAATATTTGACTTTTTAGAAGATAATATCAACCGTAACTTACGAGAAAAAGGAGAATTTCAGTTAACATCCTGTCTAGACAAATTGCGGCAGGTTCAAGGAATGACTGGTTATCTTGTTAAAGGTAAGGATTTTGATGTAGGCATGCCAGATTTCTATCGGCAGACGGTAAATGATTACCGTTAGCGAATCATACTATGACTAATCGGAATTTCAACTATAAACTCTGAGCCCATTCCTGGAGAGGAAATGCACTTCAGCTTACCTCTATGCTTTTCTTCGACAATTTGACGACTAATAGACAAACCTAAACCTGTACCTTTACCCACCGCTTTTGTCGTAAATAGGTAGTCAAATACTTGCTCTTGTATCTCAGCTGACATCCCTAACCCATTGTCCTTGATCCGAATTGCCACGCTGTTATTGTCTTCTAAAACCTCTGTACAAATCGTAATTGTATTGGGATTAGCTTTAATGTCGGCAAAAGAGCGTCCCTGATTGGAATCCTCCAAGGCATCAATAGCATTGGTAATCAGATTCATAAATACCTGGTTAATTTGTCCTGGGTAGCAATTTACCAGAGGCAAATCATTATATTCCTTAATAATTTCAATAGCAGGACTTTTATTGTTTCCTTTTAACCTATGATTTAAAATCAATAAAGTACTATCAATACCTTCATGGATGTTGAAGTTGACTGACTCTACTGTATCCAAGCGAGAAAAAGTTCGCAGCGAAGTACTAATTTCTGAAATACGCTTAGTTCCCTCTTTCATAGATGAGATCAGTTTTGGCAGATCTGTAAGCAGATACTCTAGTTCAATATCCTCAGCATTTTTTTCAATTTCAACTCCTGGATTAGGGAGCTTTTGCTCATAGAGTCGCCAGTGATTAATCAAGTCATTGATATATGCTTCAGCGTGGTAGAGATTAGCACTAATAAAGCTGACAGGGTTATTTATTTCGTGAGCTACTCCAGCCACTAATTGACCAATAGTAGACATTTTTTCACTTTGAATTAACTGAGTCTGGGCTTGTTGTAGCCTCTGCTGATTAGTCCTATTTTTTTGAACATAATCTAGAGTTCTGTTGATCGTAACCTCTAAATCATAAAAATCTATGGGCTTAGTTGCAAAATCAAAAGCACCAAGGTTCATCGCCGTTCTAATATTATTCATATCACTGTAGGCTGAGAGAACAACGGCTTTAAGGTTTAAGTCTATGTCATTAAGTTTTTCTAGTAAGGTTAACCCATCCATTTCCGGCATGTTAATATCGGTTATAACCAAAGAAATCTGGCTATTTTCTAGAAGTTTTTGTAGGGCTTCTAACCCATTGCTAGCAAAAATAAAATTCCATTCATTGTCTCTAATTTTTTTTCTAAATTTTAGATTAATTATTCTATGTAATGATATTTCGTCATCTACAAAAAGAATTGTCATCGTCATCTATTGACCCTTATTTTCCCTATATAGCCATTTTTAATTAAATATAAATTTTCTAAGTTTAATGCTCCCCCTCTTCAACAGTAGATTCATAAATTAAATAGACTGATTATAAATTAACAATAATCACTAGCGCTCTTAGGGAAAATCAGCCTAAATTCTGCATATTTTCCAACTTCAGTTTCCAGTTTAATTTCTCCCTGGTGCTGCCCAATAATAATATCGTGAGTGAGTGATAACCCCAAACCTGTTCCTTTTCCTGGTGGCTTAGTGGTAAAAAAAGCGTGGAATATATTATCAATGACATCTGGCGGAATACCCTCTCCATTATCTCGAATACAGATTTCGACTTTATCGCCCAAATTTCTAGTACTAACCGCCAGCAGTGGTATAAATTTTTCACCAATCGCTCTCTTCTTTTCCTGAATAGAATAGAGAGCATTGTTAATTATGTTATGTAAGGCTCGGCTAATATCCTGTGGCACGATTGCCACTAAACCTATAGATTCATCATAATTGCTCTCCATATCAACATGGAAGCCATTATCCGAAACTTGCATGCCACTACACGCTAAATGCATAGCCTTATCTAATAAAGCATTAATATCAGCTAATTCTCGCTGTCCACTGCCATGGCGAGCATGCATCAGCATTCCCTGAATAATACCCTCAGTTCTTTGACCCTGTTGATGAATTTGGAGCGCATTTTCTCTGAGTTCAGTTACCAATTCCTTAATGTAGTCAACTTCTTTGACATCTAAGTGTACTAATTGATTTTCAATTTCTTCAATCAGTTCTTGGGTTAAATCTAGGGAAACATCTGCCAAGCCATTAATCAAGTTGAGGGGATTTCTAATTTCATGGGCAATTCCAGTCGTCAGAGAGCCCATAGAAGCTAGTTTTTCTTGGGCAATTATCTGCTTGTGTGCTGCTTTAAGTTGTTGCAGTGTCTGTTCTAACTGTTGCACCTGAAGGCTAATTTTTTGGTCGCGTTCTGCCAATTGTTCAGCCATTAAGTTAAAATTCTGGGCTAGAATTACCACTTCATCTTTGCCAGACACATCAATTCGGGTGCTGAGATCACCATTGGCTAACTCCTGCGTAGCCCAAGTCAAGTCAAAGATACGACTAGTAAGCCAACCTGTAACTCGCACACCAACTATAGTAGTGATTACAGCTCCCTGCAAGCAAAAAAAACTGATACTAACCCACAGCTGTCGCTGTGCCCTCTCTAGAGGTGCAACTGGTTGAAGTAACACCAGTTTGCACCCTGTGCTGTCAGTGTTACCCAGTTCTAAAGTTTTGGCAATGTAGCTCTGTTCGCCAATCACAACCCGTAAAGGTAGAGAGGTTACTGGTGGTAGTTGCCAAGAAACTCTTTTAGCATCTGCTAAGGTGGAAGCCATAATTTTAGAATTATAGAATGCAACCAGGTGCTGATTTTTCCTGGTTCGGACTTGAGTTAGAAACTCATCACTAATGGCGGTGCCAACAATTACTCCACCCAGAACCTTCTGTGAAGACTTCACCGCAGTTAAACCAACCAGGAGTGAGGGTGAATTTTCTTCTGTAGCTACCACATCGAACCAATTTCTCCCCAGACTTGCAAATTGGTTAACAACCTCGTCACGTAGTTGAACTGGGGCGATTGCTTTGTGCCCTAGTTTTAAAACCACTGAGCCGTTATTGTCTATGATCTGAAGCAAATCTAGCTTAAAAGATGTCTGTAAAGGTTGTAAAGTTTGAGATAACTGCTCAGTGTTTCCCTCAGCTACCATCGAGGGAACATCCTCTCTCCCTGCTACTAACCTTGCCTTCAACAGCAGTAGTTCTTTTTCTTGCTCAAAAGCATGCAATACTCCTGAGGAGATATCCTCAATGTCTTCTTGCAGATGTTGTTCCAGACGCTTTGTAAAAAAATAGCCAAAACCCAGCGTCCCTAAGATCCACATTCCCAAGAAAACTGAAAGTAAAGGCAGGAGTATTTTTCCTCTCAGAGGAAGTTTTAAGTAGGCTTTTCGGAGCATGTAACTTTAATCTTGTTCTTGGCTAGATGTTATGAAAGCCAGATTGGTTCGGATGCTTGGCAGCTTCTTCACTCCCGGCAAAGTATTTTTTTGTACAATTTATAAATGTTTTTAGTTTATGACAATACTGATCTGACGAACCATTTTATACTTATCGATGAGATCAACAAGCCCCTCTTTGGTGCCAACAATACTGCTTTGTGACTTACTCGCTAGCAGAAAGTTAATTTTGGTATTTTCAACCTTAGCTTCTTTTGCCCTAGCCACAAGCTTCATTGCTGGAAAAGTACTGTCTGAACCGATAATTTTGGTTTCCTGTGGTGCGGTGGCGATAGCTGCGGGCTGATTGATTTTTAGCGTGGAGCTTGTTAACGCTGTCGCGATTATCCCGAGTGAAACTACTAGCAAGGTATTTTGCATGATGCTGTTGAAGAATCCCTTCAATTGGGTCAAGTCAATCTTGTGTTTTCTTGTAAAAATCGACACCCTGTAGAGAAAGGAAGAACTTCACCCTGAGAAATATATGCGCAGTTGACAACAACCGGATTTGGTCTGGAAGCAGATACAATCTCGAGCGTTGTTAAAACTTCTGCTATCTAAGCCTCAGTCGAAATAATCCGGCTTGAGTTGAGGAAGATATTCACCCCGTACTTTAGCATAAGCCGCTCGGCTGACAGTTGCGATCTCAGCAATAGGTAGGATTGGCGTCTACCAAATTTTGAGCAAAGCCCTTTCTTTGAGGGAGGAGAGTTCAACATAACCCCTCTTCAGATTATTCTTGATCGAAATTAATATGGGTCACATATCCCACTGTCACTTGCGGTGCATAAAATTGGTTGGGGTTAAATCCCCATCCAATTTATCCGGTGTGTCCCCGTGTCCCCGTGTCCCCGTGTCCCCGCGTCTTTAATTCCTTGGCTCTCAACTGAAGATTTAGCATACTAAGTACTGAAGAACCAGCTATAGTTATTGGAATAATTTACTTCTTAAAACAAAGAGCAGGGAAGACAAACAGGGTGAATCTTTAGCCGCCTTAAGAATAGACGGCAATCAGCGAGAAAACTTCAGAAATTACAAATTAGGAGGTTCTTAATGCAAGAAGTGGCGGATACCAGTAAAAACCATCACCAAATCCAACTCATCAGCTGCTTTAATTGAGTCTTTATCCCGTAAGCTGCCACCTGGCTGCACAATCGCCTCAATGCCAGCTTCAGCTGCAGTCCTTACTGAATCGTCGAAGGGAAAGAAGCCATCACTGGCAAGAATACCACCTTTAGCTTGGTCTCCAGCTTGTTCCAAAGCAATTTTGACGGCACCGACACGATTCATTTGCCCAGCACCAACTCCCAAAGTAGTGCTATCACGGGTAACAACAATTGCATTAGATTTTACATGCTTGACCACCTTCCAAGCAAACAGTAGTTGGGCTAATTGCTCAGGAGTTGGTTGCTTTTGGGTGACTACTTGCCACTCGTCTGGGATCTCAACTGTATGATCAGCAGCTTGTAATAAAAAACCACCAGCAATCGCTTTGAGGGTCTGCTGAGGTCCACTGCTTAAATCAGGTAAAATTAAAATGCGCACTTTCGATTTCGCTGCCAGAATGGCTTGAGCATCTGCTTCACACGCAGGTGCAACCACGCATTCTAAAAAGGTTTTGGTGAGTTCCGTGGCTGTGGGGGCGTCTATTGGCTGATTCAAAGCCACAATTCCCCCAAAGGCAGAAATGGAATCAGCTTGGAAAGCCCGTTGATAAGCTTGAGAGAGCGTTTCTCCCAAAGCTACACCACAGGGGTTGGTATGTTTGAGAATTGCGGCGGCAGGGCTGTCGGTAAATTCAGCAATAATCCGACGGGCAGCTTCCAAATCCACCAAATTGTTGTAACTGAGTTCTTTTCCTTGCAGAATTGATGCTCCTGCCCAGCCAGTTGGTAGTGCCCCAAGTTGATACCAGGCTGCCGATTGATGGGGATTTTCCCCGTAGCGCAGCACTTGCAATCGCTGTCCTGAAAGGGTAAATTGTGGGGGTGGTAGAGGTTGTCCTGGAATAGTTGTTAGTAAAGAATCGTCACTGAGGTAGGTGGCGATCGCGCGGTCATAGCTAGCAGTATGCCAAAATGCTCTCTGAGCACAAATTTTGCGGAAATTCGCAGGGGTTTGCCCTTGATTTTGTCGCATTTCCCGCAGGTAGTCTTGATAGTAAGCTGGTTGGCACAGTACCGTTAAATGAGTATAATTCTTGGCAGCTGCTCTCAGCAGGGTAGGACCACCGATATCAATTTGCTCAATTGCTTCCTCTTCAGTGGCATCTGGGCGACTAATTGTTTGTTCAAAGGGATAAAGATTAACCACCACCAAATCAATTGGTCTAATTTGGTGTTGTTCCATCTGAGTTCGATCCTGCGGTAAATCCCGGCGCCCCAGAATGCCACCGTGAATCCGAGGATGCAAAGTTTTGACTCTCCCCCCTAGAATTTCAGGAAAACCGGTGTAATCAGAAACCTTCATTACTGGCAAATCAGCATCCTGTAGGGCTTTGGCGGTTCCACCACTGCTGATTAAATCAAAATCAAATTCCTCAACTAATTTACGGGCAAACTCCACTAGCCCCGTCTTGTCAGACACACTCAGCAGTGCTAGATGTCCCATGGTGTTATTAGCCTCTCTGTGTCTCAACTTTCCTAGGATAAAGTCGAAGGGCATTAAACACGGCAAAGCGGTAGTGATCTCTTAAGGACTTGATCAAGATAGCAGATAATGACCTAATCATTACCTTTAACATGAAACCCGCGATTGTTCTATTGCTGTGAGTACAATCCTGAGTGTACTCAGGGCGTCCTTAACTAACGCTCTAACGCTTTGAAGGAAGCCAACACTTTGCAAGTAAACAATCGCGAGTTTATTGTCAACTAATTAGTCTCAAATCCCTTTGAAAGTTGTTTAAAGAGGATGGAAAAGCAAGTCAGGATAAAAGCGGTTAAATTCAATCAGAAGTCCCGCTGTAAAGACTAACAAAGCAGTAAGTAACACTGGTGCAGAGGAAAGAAATTTGAGTAAATCCGACATGGCAAATTCTCCTAAAAGCCGTAGGCAAGTCTAGTAAAGAAAATAGATTTAACTTCTCTACTAGCGTGGTGAAACTGGAATTTCGTTATCTTTAGCAAACATTGCACCAGAGAGGATTTCTTGGGTAGCTGCTAGAGGCCATAGAGGACCGACAAAAACCATTTTGGTGATTGCTAGAGGCACATCGATGGTGATTTCTTTTGCTTCTGGGTTCTTTTCCTTTTGAATTGTTTGCAGATAGCTGCGACCAGCCCAACCAATCCAACCAGTAATATATAGGAACAAAATACTAGGAATCAGAAAGTCGCCCGCATGAGAGAAACGACCATCAACAATTAAGTGAGGCAATCCCTCTTCACCACACAATGCCTGAGAGTAACGCTCAAATCGCTTTTTCCCTGACTCAGGGTCAGCGGTGGTATTGCGAGCACTAGCAGCTCTGGCTTGGAATGCAGGAGATTCACTACAAGGAACTAGTCCAGCGACATCAGCACAAGCAGGAGTTACAAAACTAAACCACAATGTGGCGGCAAAAATTAGAGCCAACAATCGTCTCATGAAAATGTTTCCTTTTGTTACGAAACAAAAAGTATTGTGTACAATAAAGATGGATTTAAATGTACACCGAAGCAATCTTAACTCTGTCTGGTTAACTTAGTAAAGTTTAATTAAAAAAAAGCAGCTTTTGTATCCTCAACTTGAGAGCTTTTTAAGGTGAACCAAAAAGGGAGTAGGGACACGGGCAAATTTTTTCCTTCTTCACTCCCTTAGTGATTCATGGGCTAGAGACTTCTACAAAGATACTAGTGTGGGATACAGCATTACTCCCAAGGAAAGCAAACCTGCAATGATCATCATTCCCGCAGGCATGAACTTGCGGGTTTTTGCTAGTCGGATGGCGAAGACTACTACCAGCGCTGCCGCCACCACTGCTGCCAAAGTCAATCCCCACGAGTGTCCCCAAAGTTGTGCAATTGCGCTAGCAACCAGTAAAAGACCACTGATTGCACCAGAAATAATCGAGGCTTTGCTCTTAACTTTCAGGTAGCCCATAACTCCTCCAATCATGGCTAGGAAGCCATAAGCAAGAGGTGCCGCAATAGCTGGATTCATTGTTTTTATGGCCGAGTTTTTGCAACTGAATTCTATATAACCCTAGCTGTGTACCTAAAGCTTGAAATTGGCAGAAAACTTAACATAGCCTAGGCTATAAATTAGGAGATGACCTCAAATCAGTTTAATTAGTCATAATTGCTGTCATGGGTACAAATACATCTAATCTCCTTTCCCCCTCTTAAGGAGAGTGTGGGCAAAGAAGGGAGATTTTTGTATACAGATTCCTCCCACCCTTGCCACACTTCCCTATCTCTGCATTCTTCCGAGCCCTATGCCTTGCATCTTAGCAATAGAAACCAGTTGCGATGAAACAGCAGTAGCGATTGTCAATGATCGCAACTGTTTAAGTAGTATTGTCTCCTCTCAAATTGCCATACACCGACAATATGGAGGTGTCGTGCCAGAAGTTGCCTCACGCTCTCATCTGGAGACCCTAAATGAAGCAATTGCCCTAGCCCTAGCCCAGGCTCAACTAGACTGGGGGGAAATTGACGGAGTGGCAGCAACCTGTGCTCCTGGCTTGGTAGGTTCCCTACTGGTGGGGTTAACTGCAGCCAAAACTTTAGCTGTGGTTCACCACAAACCTTTTCTGGGTATTCATCATCTTGAAGGTCACATTTATTCTGCTTACTTGAGTGAACCGGAGTTAGAGCCGCCATTTTTGAGTCTGCTGGTTTCTGGAGGTCACACCAGCTTGATTTATGTCAAAAACTGTGGTAAGTATGAGATGATAGGGGCAACTCGTGACGATGCAGCCGGCGAAGCCTTTGATAAAGTGGCTCGTTTGTTGGGGTTAGGCTATCCAGGGGGTCCAATAATTGATAAATTATCCCAACAAGGCAATCCCCGAGCTTTTAAATTACCAGAGGGTAAGGTTTCCATTCCCAGTGGCGGCTATCATCCCTATGACTCTAGTTTTAGTGGTTTGAAGACGGCAGTGCTGAGGCTAGTGCAGCAACTAGAACAGGATGGTTCAGAGTTACCTATCAATGATATCGCTGCTAGCTTTCAGGAAACCGTAGCGCGATCGCTTACTAAGCGAGTTATCTCCTGTACCCTTGATTATGGACTGGACAAGATTGCTGTTGGTGGTGGCGTTGCTGCTAATAGTGGGTTGAGAAAGCATTTAATGGCAGCAGCAGAAAGTCATAATTTGAGAGTGCTTTTCCCCCCAATTAAATTATGTACTGACAATGCTGCTATGATCGGTTGTGCTGCTGCTGATCATCTCCAGCAAGGACACACTTCACCACTAACACTGGGAGTACACTCACGACTGCCGATTACAGAGGTTATGGAGCTATATAGAGATAATAGAATTGATATTTGCTAATTGCTATTACATTTATCGTTCTGTTTTGCCAAAGCCTCTTGTAAAGAAAATATTCCTATAGATGGAAGGTTAGAAAATTATAACTACTACAATAAAAATTAAAGTCAGAAAAATAGCTAAAGTAAGTACAGAAATACGAATGTTGTCATTGTCACAACCATTTTGCACGGACGATCAGATAGCTGGCAACTACGGTTAGTGCAATTCAACTTTCACATTAGAGACATTAAAGACAATGTCTCTATCAGTCCGTGAAACACAAAGTGTGCTAAATCAAGATCAGAAAGTAAAGTTAGGTTTACCTACCCGAATGTTTGACTGAGCAAATGGCTCAAATCAAGATGAGAAGGGCATGATTTTCAGGGGAATATGCTCCCGTTTGGCTCTGTCTTGAACTAACTTTACCTGAGTAGCAACTACTGTCTTAGAATAGTGCATTTATACCTTAAACCTGGTTGAAAAATCCGACAGGTATCTATCTGTTTGCTTTGCCCAATTTTCAAAGACTGAGGGTGTCTTTACCAAATGGGTGCAACCATACCAATTTGAGTTTAGACCTTTTCTCAGGAGAAATAATCATGGTTCAGCTTACTGCAAAGGAGCAGTATATCCCCACATCCGATGAATTCGGTACCCGGAATCAGGCGACACCCCAAAAGTTAAATTTCGACTTCATCAACCAGACAACGAAGATTGAACCTTTGAATGAGGGGCAAAATCAAAATCTCGAACTCCCAGCAACTCACTTCAATGGATGTGCCTGCTCCAGCTGTTGTACAGCTGATTTTTCCTCAGATGGAACTGTTCACGAATCTGAGTTTAGAACCTATGGTAGTAGTATTAAATGGTCACAACCTCAAGGCAAAGGTTCTTCAGTCGAAGTTACCTATAGCTACATTAACCTTTTTGATGGTAGCCTTAAAGGGGATCTTTCTAACTCAGAGTATAAGGCTGCGATCGAAGAAGCTTTCAGCCTTTGGTCACAATATGCACCACTAAAATTTGTCGAAGTAAAAGATAGTGGTCCTAAAAGCAGTGGAAATGACAATGCTGCTGATATCAGAATTGGCAATAGTTCTCTAGGTGGTCGTGGTGGAACTTTAGGACGTACTAATCTATCTACTAGGGGTGGAGAGTTAGCTACCACTATTAACTTTGACAACAACGAATTCTGGACAACTGATTCATCTGGTTTCAAATTCGACTTTCTGGAAGTAGCAGTACATGAAATCGGGCATGCCCTAGGACTTACTCATGAGTCTGGCAAACAGGCTATCATGAACCCCAGTATCAAAAATCGTTATTCTGGTCTAGGAACTGCCTTCCTGCTACAAGATGACATTGATGGCATCCGCTCACTCTATGGAAAAGGAAAGGGTTCAGTTAAACCCCTTTCTGGTAAAGTGACATCAACACCACCTCCAGAGCCTACTCCAGAACCTACTCCAGAACCTACTCCAGAACCTACTCCAGAGCCTACTCCAGAACCTACTCCAGAACCTACTCCAGAGCCTACTCCAGAACCTACTCCAGAGCCTACCCCAGAACCTACTCCAGAGCCTACTCCAGAGCCTAGTAATCCTGAAGAGCCCAGTGCTTATGAGCAATATATGCTCGAGTTAATCAATCGGGGGCGAATGAATCCTAATGCTGAGGCATCTCGCTATGATTTTGGTCTTAATGAGGGGCTACCTGCAGGCACAATTTCTAGTAAAGCTAAGCAACCTTTAGCCTTCAACCTTGAATTGCTTCAAGCAGCTGGGGATCATAGCCAGTGGATGCAGAAAAACCGATTCTCCCACACTGGTGCAGGAGGTAGTAGTCCAGATGATCGTATGAAGGCAGCTGGATATGAATTTACTGGTAGCTTTGCTTGGGCTGAAAACATCGCATATCGAGGGAAATCTGGCAATCCAGCTATAGCGGAGCTGGTTGAAGACCAACACAAAAATCTATTAAACAGCAAAGGTCATCGCAAAAATATCATGAGGGATGACTTTCGCGAAATCGGTATTGGGGTTGTGACTCAAAACTCTGGTAGCTTTAAAACTGCATGGGTAACTGAGAAATTTGCAAAATCAGGTTCGGATGTCTTTTTAACTGGCGTGGCTTTCGACGACAAGGTCAAAGACGACGATTTCTATACTGTTGGAGAAGGCTTAGGAGGTATTAAAGTTAAGGCAATTCGCCTCTCAGACAACAAAGCTTTTACCACCAATACTTTTGAATCTGGCGGATATCAGATTGCACTTGATCCTGGAGAGTATAAAATTACCTTCTCTGGCAAAGGAGTTGATGGTTCTGTCAATAGAAATGTCACAATTGGCTCGCAAAACGTCAAACTTGACCTTGAAACTGACGAATTAAGTAACGAACCTCCCTCCACGCCTGAGCCTACTGGAGATAAAGGCAATTTAGTCCAAGGAACAAGTGGCAATGACAAGCTCAAAGGTGGTGCCGGCAATCAAATTCTTCAAGGATATGGTGGCAATGACACTCTCAACAGTGGTGCCGGCGATGATACTCTCGAAGGTGGTAGTGGCAACGATCGCCTTAATGGTGGTAGTGGTAATGACACTCTCGAAGGTGGTAGTGGCAATGATCGCCTAAGTGGCGGCAATGATAACGATATCCTATCTGGGGATACAGGGAATGATGTTTTATCTGGTGGCAGTGGTAATGATACCTTAATCGGCGTTGATACTACTATGGCCAATCCGGGAGCAGGTGAAAAAGATAAGCTCCGGGGTAATGCTGGAGCAGATATATTCGCCCTAGGGAATGCCAATAATGCTTTCTATATTGCTAATGGGAAAAATGACAAGGCGATAATTAATGACTTTCAGCTTGGTCAAGATGTAATCCAATTACATGGTAGTGACAATAACTATCAGCTAGTAGAGTCAGGCTCAAAAACTCGGATATTTTACGGAGAAAATGGCTCAACAAAAGATGAACTCATCGGTGAAATCAGAGGAGATTTTTCAGGGCTTAATCTCTCAGGAAGTGAATTTGAATATGTCTAATTAAACAGGGAATCGGCGGTGGGCTTTACTTTTAACCCTACCAGGAATATAAATAGCCGCCGGTTTGTTCATTGTTGATTGCTCATTGTTGATTGCAATGAACGATGAACTATTAACCATGAACAGTTAATTAAAGGTATACACTCTGCAAACATAGCATAAACGAGATCGCAAATATCGGTTTTTGAAACTGGAGCAATAGGCTTCAGAGACAATACCGATGAATCAACCACAAAATAATCAGTATCAACCAACTGCAGATGAGCAGTATATGCTCGAATTAGTCAACCGGATGCGAATGGATCCAGGTGGCGAACTTGAGCGCTTACAAGAAGATCCTAACGTCAATTTTGCGCTTGACTACTTCAACGTGGATCTTAATGTATTAAATCAGCAGTGGAGTACTCTTGTTCCAGCACAAGCACTGGCTTGGTCTAACGAACTCACAAATGTCGCGATTAATAATAACGAGTTTCAGGTAAACCAAGATAGTACTGGACATGCACCTGATATAGTTCAGCGCTTTGAAGATGCTGGATATAACTGGTATACTTTGGGTGAAAATGCCTTTGCTAATGCATTATTTGTCTTATTTGGTCACGCAGCTTTTGCGATTGATTGGGGGTACAACCCGGATGGCTCAGGAATACAACCCGATCATGGTCATCGCAACAACATCATGAACAATAATTTTCGGGAGATTGGAATTTCAATTATTCCCGAAGATGACCCTAATACAGATGTTGGCGAATTGGTAATCACCCAGGATTTTGGCAACCGCTTAGACTTTGGTAATTCCTGGTTATTAGGGGTGGCTTTCGATGATGGGATCATTGATGATGATTTCTATACCTCAGGTGAAGGGCTTGCCGGGATAGATGTGACGGCGGTTAATACGGCAACTGGCGATTCCTTTACTACCACTACCTGGGATGCTGGTGGATATCAGATGCAGTTGGCTGCTGGTACTTACGATGTCACCTTCTCTGGCGATTGGGATAACGATGGACATATTGATAGTGTAATTCATCAGGTAACTATTGGGTCGGGAAACGTCAAGCTTGACCTTGAGACTGATGAATTGATTATTGCTCCAGAGCCAGAGCCGGAACCTGAACCAACCCCAGAGCCAGAACCAACCCCAGAGCCAGAGCCTGAGCCTGAGCCTGAGCCTGAGCCAGAGCCTGAGCCTGAGCCTGAGCCTGAGCCACCTACCGCTGATGACAACTCTCTTGTCAAAGGCACAATACTCGATGACAACTTGCTAGGCGGAGATAGCAATCAAACTATTAAAGGATACAGTGGCAATGACCTGATTGACGCTGCCGGTGGTAACGATACTCTTAAAGGTGGCAAAGGCGACGATACTCTTAAAGGTGGTGAAGGTGAAGATCTCCTCAAAGGCGGTAAAGGCGACGATACCCTCAATGCTGACAACGGCAATGACACTCTCAGAGGTGGTGAAGGCGACGATATCCTCAATGCTGGCGACGGCAATGATACTCTCAGAGGTGGCAAAGGCGATGATACTCTCAGAGGTGGTAAAGGTGAAGATCTCCTCAAAGGTAATGATGGTAACGATACCCTAAATGCTGGCGACGGCAATGATACTCTCAGAGGTGGTGAAGGCGACGATATCCTCAATGCTGGCGACGGCAATGATACTCTCAGAGGTGGCAAGGGCGACGATATCCTCAATGCTGGCGACGGTAATGATACTCTCAGAGGTGGTAAAGGCGACGATATCCTCAATGCTGGCGACGGTAATGATACTCTCAGAGGTGGTAAAGGTGATGACATTCTGATTGGGACACTCCCTACTCTGACAAATCCGGGAGTTAGTGAGGTGGATGAACTTTGGGGTGGCGCTGGAGAAGACACCTTTGTACTTGGGAATGAAACAAGTGCTTTTTATCTTAATGACAACACCAGCTACGCGTTAATTGAAGACTTCCGTCTTGGTGAAGACACAATAGAACTATACGGCAGTGATGAGAATTATCGGCTAGAAATCTCAGATTCACAGATTGAGATCTATTATGGAGAAAATGGTTCTTCTCAAGATGAGCTGATTGGTATTATCCAAGGAAATATATCAGGAATCGATCTCTTAGGAACTGAGTTCACATACGTGTAAGTTATGGTGTAGACACTAGGATATCCCACTCCTTATTATAGAAAGTGGGATATATTACAATTTTGTGGTCATCATTTGTTCTTAGTTATTGATATTAACCAATAACTGACAGACAAATTAAAGAATGATGTGTTAGCGTAGCGGGGTACGAGTCTATGCTACGTAATTTTACTGCTGGGATGAGTTTAGCTTGTTTAAAACTCAGAGCCTACACCATTGTTAGTAAGCTACTATTCTCACCCAGAGTTCAAACTTTGGGCTAATATAAAAAGTCCATTAAAATGGACTAAATATTGAATAAGCCATTTTTTCGTCCTCTTTTAGAGACTTAGGCCATTAGGCAGCGATTTGAATCGCTGGTGGGCAAATGAATTGATGCAACCTTTAAGTAAAAAAATGCTGTAAAACTTTAATTGTTAGATATGTTCTATTACAGGGAACTATATAAAGAGAATACCTAACTAAGAAATACTAAAACTTTCAAGATGCAATTAAGAACTTTGACAACGGCAATATTACTGACTGTAATAGAATTAATTTTTGCTGGTTCCAGTTTAGCTGAAATTGACCTGAATGCTGAACTTAAAAATTCTTTGTGTGCTCAAGACTGGGAAAAAGCTATTGAGATTTTGGATTTAATGAAGGCGGCTGCTCCTGAATCAGCTGAGGAGATTACCCTTTACAGAAGTCGGATATATGGCTTTATTGATTCTGGAGTTGTAGTGCTTAACTGGCCTAGTGACTGTACTATAGATGATACTCCTGCTTCTAATCAAGGTGCTTCTGGCAATCAGAAGTAATAATCCTGAATTTACGGTAATCAGGTAATTCATAACTCAGGTATAAACAATGGGATGAATTGCCTGATTTTTTTTATTACAAGGCAAAAGCAATGGGCAAAGGGGGGATGCTGCTAACGAAGCGATTGGTCGCAGCCTCCGGTGGATTGAGCAGCAAAATTCATGCCGTGGTGGACGCCTTGGGTCATCCCCTCGGCTTTGACCTGACTCCTGGACAAGCCTGTTACAGTTTTCTATTGACATGTAGCGATTAAAGAGCTAAGGTAGAAATATGGCACAGGCTGAAAAACCGCTGACTAGAGACAATAAAAAATCTGTGGCGACCACACTCTTAGGGATCAGAAAGCATTAATGCCTATTGGGAAGGGGAAATAAACTCCTTATACCCACAAATAAGCACGATTAGCGCGACCAGTAAAAAAAAGTTGGATTGCATTCAGTACCGCATAACATGCGTAAACTGGGAAATCTAGGAATAAGAGAGTATAGTCTCTCGGTGAGTTTCTAGGTTAGATTTCTGGCGCTTAGGGAGACATCACCCGCTGAGGCTGTCTAGGTTAGGCTTGATACTTGGTACATCCTGTACAGGGATTTGGCTTAAGTGTTGCCGCAAGGATAGACGGTTTTAGGGTATGTCGTTGAGCTAAGAATCTCCTCGCCTTCAGGTCGGAGAGTGTCAATGCGGACTTTCAAATTTCTGGTATCATAGCTAATACGACAATTGCGGACGTGGCGGAATTGGCAGACGCGCTAGATTTAGGTTCTAGTACCGTAAGGTGTGAAGGTTCAAGTCCTTTCGTCCGCATATTAGCAAAAATCTGATTCACCTAGAATTATCTCTACTTAGAGCAAAGGAAATATTTGTACTCAGTAGTACATTAGTTCTATACTAGAAAAATCCAAATGCAGTCAACCTTGTTGGCTTAGAGGTTAACTGTTATCCAGAATTGGATTATAGTTCCTTGACCAGACGGACTACCAGCTTGTTTCTTGAGGTCTTTTACCTCTTATTTCAATTGTGAGCAGTTAACAGAACTTTATCAACTCATTACATAAGCTTTATCGTAGCTAAACCTAAAATGACTGCTCAGAAGCCAGAATGTAATTAACAAATTAAAGCTAACTAATTATCTCTAACCTCTTATTTTGTAACCAAAAACCTTCAGCTTACCGCTGGGGGTTTTATTAATTGGGGAGATGATGTTGATAAACCTTCTGTTTAGTTGCCATTTATTACTTATTACTTATTACTTATTACTTATTTTGATAAAATACAGCACAACTGACTTTCCACTAAAACACTGATTTCTACCGACAAAGACCCAAATTTCAATTGGCACACCGAAGTCAAAGCCAAGTTTATAGTTGGCAATGCCTTCTATCGCCCTTCCAGTCAAGTGGCGAGAGATTTGGGCGTTTTGTCGGCTGTGATTTATAAGTCTGATACAGGCTCTGTAAGAATACTTGATGCCATGAGTGGTTGTGGGGTGCGCTCCCTGCGCTACTGGCTTGAGAGTGAGGCTGATTGGGTTTGGGCAAATGAGGGTAACCCAGAGCTTAGACCAATTCTAGAGCAAAATTTAGGAGAAGCGATCGCCACAGGGCATGCTCAAATAACTCACCAAGAAGCTAACCGAGTATTTTTCGACTGCTACAATCGCCAAGATTACTATGACCTAGTAGATGTCGATTGCTTTGGAAATGCAGTACCATACCTCAGTACCAGCATCTGGGCAACGAAAATAGGTGGGTTAATTTATCTTACTAGTACCGATGGACGCACAGTCACAGGACATCTACCGGAAAATAGTCTGAGATGTTACGGTGCTTATGCTCGTGCTCACCCTGCAGCCCATGAGCAAGGATTACGACTTTTAATTGGTAGCGCCCAACAACAAGCAGCAACTAAGGGATTAGGGATTGAGCCAGTTTTTTCTTTGTATACTGGTCAAACTTATCGAGTAATGCTGCGTTTAGTCAAAGGTGTCTCTTGGAAAGCTCAAAATTATGGTTTTCTTGGTTACTGTCATCACTGCGGCGAATATCAGATTGTTTCTTGGCGTAAACTGGGAAAGGCGATTTGTCCTCATGACTCTAAACCCCTAACTATTACAGGTCCAATGTGGCTAGGCAACTTGCATGACCACAAATATGTCGAACGTTTATACTCACTAGCCGAGGATTGGCGGTGGTTAGAGCGACTACAGTTACTGAGGGTGATGGCAGCTGAGGCAGATTTACCTCCATACTTCTACACTCTCTCTGAACTTGGAAGGCGAGGCAAAATTGATTTACCCAAGCGATCGCATTTAATTCAAAGTTTACAGGATCTCGGTTATCGGGCAAGTCCTACTCATATCAATGCCCAAGCGATTAAAACTAATGCAGATATGAATACCTGCATTGCTGTGGCGCGACAAGGATAAGTAGAGGAAACAGGGGGTGCAGATTATAACAAAAGGATTTGTATGATGTTTTTGAGGAATTATTTAATGCTATCTTACAGAGGCTTCATAATTAGACAAGGAGTATATTTACTGATTACTCTAGTATTGACTGCATGTCTATTGATCATTAGTAGTGAGTGGTTAAGAGCGCAACCAGGTGTTACCCAAACTTCTGATCATGTTTTTTATGTTGCATCGAATGGGAGTGATAGGAATAAAGGCTCTATTGAACATCCTTGGGCAACAGTTAATCATGCAGCTAATACCGTCAAGGCAGGTGAGAAAGTCTACATTCGAGCGGGAATTTATACCCCTACTAAACAAATCCGAGCTAAACACTCTGGTACAAAAGATGCTTGGATTATTTATAGTGCATTTCCCGGAGAGCGTGTCATTATTGATGTCAAGGATATACAAGTAGCTCCTCCTTCAGGGAAGCCTCCTTTCGCTCATGATCAAATTGATATTAATTACAATTTAGTGTTTGGTCAAAATAGTGCTAGCAATCCCATTTATACAGGATGGCCACCTGATAATTATGCAAATATTTATGGCACAAATGGTAATTATGCCTTAGTAACTAACCCTCAATTTATTGATCCTCAATTAGGTAACTTTTACTTGCGAAATTCTCATGTTATTGAACAAGCTAGTTTAATTAACAGTCCCAATACAACTCAGACAAAAATCGGAGCTTTTCCCTATGGAGAAAAACCGGATCTTTGGTGGCAAGATGATTTTCCTCCAAAATTTTCTGAATCCCTCAACTGAATATGATATCGACAGTGCTTCACAGCTCAAACAGGGCAATTATTCACTCACTTAATTCAGACAACAAGAGAGTTTGGGTAGTTCACCGCTTCCATTGCTCTAAGAGATAGGCGTAGAATTTTTCTTGATCTACCTTATCCATGGCGAGAATTTTTCTACCACCTTTCTCAACTTTTGTTCTGCCCTGACTCTCGCCAGAAGTGATCATTACTGTTTCCCATTCCCGTAGCTCATAGAATTCTGGATGGGCAAGATAGGCTGTGGCAAGTACATCCCAGAAGTAGTAATCCTGCGGGATGACTAGAGCGTAACATTGTCCAGCAAAATCGGAGACTGGATATCGGCGTTGTTTTCCCAATTTCTGGACAAACTCTGATGTGACTGGTACACTATTGGTTAAGTCTAAAGGACACATTAAGATGGGTAAGTCTGTCTGCCATACATAGTTAGCTCCAACAGGATCCCAATAGGCATTCCATTCCGCTGAACCGTCCTGTCCAGCTTCGAGACCCTTCTCTACGTTACCGGAGACGTTCAGCGCCCCTCCCATCCAAATTATCTCCTTGATTTTCCCCTTAATTTCTGGGGCAAGCTCTAGGGCAGCTGCTACCGTTGTTAAGGGCCCAGTCACCATAAGCGTAACAGCTCTTTCAGCCCTTAAGAGAGATTGCACCATAAATTCTTGTCCGGTGGCTTTGACAAGAGGAGTCTGAATCTGCTCTTGCTCATTAATAATGGGGAGATGATCAACAATAACTGAATCGCGGCGATAGATTTTAGGAAAGTGATTGATACCCCTAACTGTACTCTCAGCAACTGGGATATCTGAGCGCCCCATCAAATCTAGAATTTTGCGAGTAGCACTGATAGCAGGTTGGATGTAGCAATCAGCTGGAGTGACGACAATACCAAGAGGCTCAATATTATCCATTGTCATTAATAGCAGGGTAGCGAGATAGTCGTCAACGCCTCCATCATGATCCATTAATACCAGTTGCTTTGACATAGATCTCACCCTTTGCGCATGGGGACAACCAAATCGCTTAATAATATAGTCTCTTAGTTAAAGATAGTGTGACACAATCTAATGGAGATTTGAAGTTAATATGCAGACACCACCAACAAGACAGACAGCCAAAAGCCTGATTAAGAGTCTCTACGAAACTGACTTCTACGCTTGGACTCAACAACAGGCTGACTTGCTGCGTAATCAGCAATGGAGGCAGCTTGACTTGCCCAATTTAATTGAGGAAATTGAATCCTTGGGAAGAAAGGAGCCTCAAGAATTGAGAAATCGCCTTAGTGTACTAATCGGGCATTTGCTGAAGTGGGAATATCAAGTAGAGCGACGAAGTCGGAGTTGGTTGGCAACAATTCGAGTACAACGGAGAGATATTATCAAGTTGCTGAGAGAAAATCCTAGTTTGAAGCCTTATTTGGAAGAAGTACTCAAGGAAGCCTATGCCAATGGAAGAGATTTAGCATCAGGAGAGACAAACCTAAGGCTTTCTACTTTTCCCAAGGAATGTTCGTACACACTTGAGGCTATTATAAATGATCACTTCTATCCTGGTGAACCTGCAATAGATGATTTAATAGATTAATAGCAATTGCTAAATATTGCTTATGACTCATAAATTTTTACCTCAAAAAAAAGATGCTTTAAAAAAAAACAATCATTTTTAATGAGTGGCAAATAGCTAATAAGTTCGAGGGATAAAACTTGTCATACCATAAAATATGAGCCATAAACTATTAAGCTACTAGCGTAACCTCCCCAGTATTTAAATCGTAACGACCACCTACTAATTTCAGTTTCTTTTCCTCGATTAAACCAGAAATAACTGTGGATTTTTCCAGTCTTTCCATCTGTAGCAAGACATTAGCTTTAACCGCGTTATCAACACGATTACCAGCTTCTCCTTCTGAGTGAGCTATAGCTGGGGTAATTGCAAACAGTATACTAGATATTTGGCCAGGAACTGGGGCACCTGCTACTGCTGCTTTTACAGCACCACATTCTTCATGACCCAATACCATTAATACCTTTGAACCTAAAATTAAGGTGCCAAATTCAAGGCTACCAATTTCTTCTGGTGTTGCTACATTTCCTGCATCACGGACGACAAACAAATCCCCAAGTCCTTGATCAAAAACAATTTCAGGTGGCACCCGAGAATCGGCGCAACTGAGAATAGATGCAAATGGAGCTTGACCCTTAGCAACTTCTGTCAAACGTGCCGTATCTTGGTTAGGGTTCTGGCGTTTTCTCTCAATAAAGCGTCGATTGCCTGCCATTAACTTTTCGAGAGCTTGATCAGGACTCATGTTATTTTGGGCCACCACTGGCTCAGGAACAACCAAGTTAGAGCCAATTCCTGTTGTCAGTAAACCAGTGCCTACAGAAGCTCCACCAAACTTAAGCAGTTTTCTTCTTGAGAAGGATACTTGCTGATTTTTTCTGTTCATCTAATCACACCCTTTGTTGAAAAAAGGTATCTAATTTAACTGATATTTGAGATTACACCAAAACGGGCGTTTTCTGAACTCGAAGCTGAGTCACAATCATCTTTAGGTTTCCTGGAGGCGCGAAAGTCAAGCCACGTCGCACTGGTTTGACTGGGCGATTATCTGTCAGTGCTAATTGGAAGTGCGAAATGATAGTAGCAAGTACCAGTTTCATTTCCATCTGTGCTAAGGCGGAGCCCAAACAGCGACGGTGACTGCCACCAAAGGGCAAATATTCGTAAGGTGAATATTGCCTCTCCAAGAAGCGTTCTGGTTTAAAATGTTTAGGCTGCGGATATATATCCTCACGCTGATGGGTTAAATAAATTGAAGGTAACAGTGCTGTTCCAGTATCAAACTGGTAGCCTGCTATCTCCATCGGTGATTTGAGAACTCTGATGAAGGCACTGGGAAGAATCGGATAAATACGCAGAGTTTCTTGACAGATAGCACTAAGGTAAGGCCCTCGGGCAATTTCCATTGCCTCAGCTCCCTCACCAAGAGAATCGAGTTCATAACGCAGCTTATCCTCGACTTCTGGTAGATGATGAATCCAATACAACGCCCATACTAAACCGGAAGCAGTAGTTTCGTGACCCGCCAGTAGTAACGTCATCAACTCATCATGTAACTCGTCATCTGTCATGGGCTCCCCTGCTTCGTCGCGAGCCAACATCAGTAAAGTCAGGATATCGTTACGAGATGACTGTAAAGAAGTTGCCTCTAACATCTCTACACGGCGTTCCCGAATTTCATCATAAATTAACTGTCTAACTTGCTGCTTTTTGCGCAGAAACTGTCCCCATGGACTCAGTGGCCCCCAATCTTTTTGGAGTGATCTAAAAAAGATCATAGTGGAACTTAAGGGAGAAGCAAAAGATTCTAGTAGTGAACTGAGTTGTTGTCTCAGTTGCTCGTAACGCTCTCCTTGATGCAGACCAAATACTGCTTGTAAAATTACCCGCAGGGTAATCTCTTGCATATAAGGGCGGAGCAAGAGGGGTTTGCCCACTGTCCACTCCCTAGTTACCTGTTTGGTAATCTCACAAATAAGCTGGCTGTAGGCACGCAAGCGCTCCCCATGAAAAGGCGGCATTAGTAGCCGTCGCTGCCGCTGGTGGGGTTCACCATCGAGTAAAATTAGGGAATTCTCCCCCAGCAAAAATCTTAAAATTCCATTGCCTCTGCCACATGCAAACAACTCAGGATCAGCAGTAAAAATCTCTTTAATCGCCTCGGGATTGCTCACATAAATGAATGGGGGTGCTTCTTCCCCTCCGATTTTGATCATGTCCCCATAAAGTTGGGCATAATTATCTAGGTACTCTAAAGGACGAAAAATCAGTTTAAGCATCCTGAAAATTCTGGTAAATCCAGGGGTGCTAGGACCATTTGGCAGTGTCATAGGAACTTGATATTCTCTGATTTTAAGCTAGTGTGCACTTAAAGCTCATATTTTTGGGTTGCAGGAGAATTCTTCTAACCCTCTCACCCTCTTAATTGAATATAAACATTCAATGGGTGACAGCTTACTTTGTTACTTTATTCAGACTAGGTGAATCTCTATTAGGTTCAAAAGTTAGATAGGATTTGCCGTGAACTTAAAACTTTATGTTTAAATTATTGACGATTAGATCATTGATGTTATTATTAATGGCTGTACAAATTTTCTCTAGAGGTAGATCATTAGGGTCATGACCAAAAGGATTTTCAATTTCTAGCCCAATTTCTTCAATACCTAACAACGTAAAACTAATCAAAGCCACGCTCGGCGCTGTCCACCAACTGAAATCCCCCACAAGTTGAAATGGTAATGATAAACAATAAATCAGTATCAATTGTTTGAGGTGAATCGCATAAGCCAGGGGTATGGGCGTACTCTTAATTCGCTCACAAGTAGTTACAGCCCCTACCATATCATCAAGCAAGTAATTCATCGCCGTCAGCTGGTGGAGGCTCAAACAATTTCGTTGTTGCTGCTTTTGCAGATAATTACCAATCCAGAGAGCTAGTTCTAGGGGAGGAATTTTTACACTCTTGAGTGTAGCAGCTTGGGAGGGGGTGAGCAGTGCCTCCAATTCAGCATTAATCGTCTCATTACGTAAGTGTAACATAGTAGCGATCGCAAAAGCACCTAGTAACCGTAAATTAGCAGCTTTGTTTTTAGTATCTTCTGGTTCTTGTTCCGCCACTGCCACTGTAATTTGTCTGGATAAGTTGCGGACATTTACAACTATAACTCCCCAAGCTTTCCTCCCTTCCAAAAATCTTTCATAAGCTGTATTTGTCCTAAAAACTAGGAGCAAACCCAAAACCAGGTTAACCGCAAAATTGGAAATAACACCCCCAACACCTGACCATGATATACTCGGCAATACCTCATGCAGTAGGGAGATTATTAGTCCCAAGATTGCGCACAATAGAACGCGAGAATAAATCGCTGGAATTACTGAACCTCGAAACTTGAAGAGGGCGCGAAACCAATGTTCTCTATCGGTAATCATGCAATTGCTATCGGATTATCAACATCAGAATCAGAATCTGGAGATTATAGTACTTCACTATGAGTTGGAAATAAATATAGGGATTATTACTTATTACTTATTCCTTATTACTTATTACTTATTACTTCTGATATTAGCCTATAACTGAATTTACCCCATACAAATATACTATCAACCTCTCAACGCTTTACTGCGCTGACATTTTGATAGGAAAGAACTAATGTACTATTAAGAAATCTCTCAAAAGCTTGTGTAGTTAGAGTTTCAACTGGATCACCTTTTTTTTTAATCTAACTTCTCATTGTAGTACGATTAGCCCAAAGGTCTAGTGCGCCGACTACATCTTAACCGGTAATTTCTAAAGTAAAGCGATCCCCTCGAAAGCGACTGATAGTGTATTCGATCGCTCGATTCTGTAAATCTCGGACAACACCTCTAGTAATCAGTATGGGAAGATTAAATGGCATTTTTAGTAAATGGATGTCTTCTGGTGAAGGTGAAGAGGTTTCAATTTGGGTACGAGTCCGTCGTGGTTCAATTCCATAATGGTTGCGGAGAAAACTATAAAGTGATCGCGCTTGATGAATTTCTGTCAGTATTTCTGGAAAGTAATTTAGTGGTAGGTAAGATAGACTGATGCATAAAGGTTGGAATTCTGGATTTTGAAGTGTTTTTATTTGAGGACTAGCTGTTCTGAGTAATTTAATTTTTGCCAGTTTGTTTCCCCTAGAAATTTCTAAGAGTTTGGTTAGGGGTTCTGTTGCTGGGATTTGTTGTACTTCTAGAATTTTGAGACAGGGAAGATATCCTAATTCCCGTAGATTATGTGTAAAATTAGTGTGCTGATTGATTATATAGTTAACACGGGGTTCTGTGACAAATGTTCCTTTCCCTTGGTGGCGAAATGCTAACTTTTGTTCTATAACAAGGTTCAGCGCGTGGCGAATGGTAAGGCGATGGACTTGATACTGAGTAGCGAGTTGATTTTCGGAAGGGAGGCGATCGCCTGGTCGATACACACCACTTTGAATCTCACCAATCAACTGATAGGCAATTTGGCGATATATAGGAGTGTTGGGACGCTCGTTGGTTGTCATTGGCAAAGGAAACAATTAGTCCAGTTCCAATATTATCTTGCTACATTAGATGTCAATTTTTAAATCTATTAAGCTTTCGCGATGGCTACCATAGCTACCAACTCGATATAGGGTAAGTCTTACAAATCTACCGCTAATATTTAACTGTTGGGTTGGGACTAATTGCATCCATGTATCTAAGGCAATTGAAGTTAGGCGATCTCCAGTTTGCCCCAAAGTAAAATGTGGGTAAAAATCTTGTCCAATATATCTATAGCCATACTTTTGATAATTTAGAGCTTCTGAGGGAGTATAGCCAAACATATCTTTTTGACATTCGCTGTCTAAAAGTATCATGGTATCTTTGAGAGCATTAAAACAAAATTGATGTCCCACATCTCCAATAGTATGGGGATGTGGTTGGAGAAAATACCAACCGGGAGGTTTATAAACACATTTAAGCCAATCGAAACTAAAAACTTCTGGCTGTTGCAGATATTTCTGTTCCCAGTAATTTCTTAAATCATGTATTGACTGATAAACCTTAGCTAAATCACTAAATCGTCCCTGTAGTAGAGTCATGTGAGGTAAATTAGTATCCTTGCCCAAAATCGGTTGTAATGGGCAGACAGCAGCAAGTTGCTGCTGTAATCTGACGATTTCTTGGATAGTTGCATCATTGGAAATCATAGCAATTCCCAGTTTTATTGGATTCATATTGAGTAATGACATTGGTAGACAATTCGCCCCCCAACCCAAGTAGTTGTTACTTGAGGAAAACCATGGGGACACCGTACAGCAATTAAATCAGCCCGTTTACCCGGAGTAAGTTCACCGCGATCGCTAAGATTTGCAGCCTGTGCTGGATTGTGTGTAACAAGGGCAATTGCATCTGGTAATGACCAACCAAGTAACTCGGGAATGCGAAACGCTGCTGCTAGTAAACTTGCAGGTGAGTAATCTGCACAAAGAATATCTCCAACTTGATTTTTAATTGCATCTATTGCTTTGATTGAACCACTCTGACTTTGTCCGCGTAGTAAATTCGGCGCACCAAATATAGTTTGGAGTCCTGCTTTTTGGGCTGCTTTCGCCGTTTCTAGATTGATGGGAAATTCACTCAGATGTACTCCCAATGCCTGCATACTGCCAATTCTGTCGGGGGTATCATCATCATGGCTGGCAATTTGTACACCAAGGGATAAAGCCTTGGAAATTAAGGTTTTCACCCGTTCCAGGGCATCGGCTCCTTGGTCAATTTTTTTAACGGCTATTGCTTCGACTTCCGCAGCAGATTTGTTATATGTGCGGGACAAATAATCCTGGTATGCTTGCATATCTTTAAATTGTCCCTGTCCTGGGGTATGATCCATGAGGGAAATTAAATGAATCCCATCTGAGTGCAACAGATTAAGCAAAATTGGTAACCCTGTGGGGTCGGTAATTTCGTAGCGACAATGGACTCGATTATTTACTAATGCTTGGGGCTGATAATCGTGGAGAGAACGCACAATTTTAGCCGCTTTTTCGTTGTTGCGCACACCAAATTCTTCATGAGCGAAGGAAATGGCATGGAAGGGTGTGGTAATTCCGACAGCAGCATTGTGGCGGTCTATTTGAGCGATCGCAAAGTCCATAGGGAAAAAAGCATTGGGACGTGGTTCAATTTCTTTTTCAATGGCATCGCAATGTAAATCTACTAACCCAGGTAGTAAATATTGACCATTTAAGGAAATGGACTCAACATTGCTGGTAGATTCGGGATTGATGGCGACAATATGTCCGTCTTCAATTAACACAGAGGCGTCATCAACAACTGCGTTAGTAGTAATTAGACGAGCATGGGTAAGATAAGTTTTCATGGTTTATTTGAAATTTTATAGCACTAGGTTTAAAGGTTAGGACGAATTGAGAATCCAGAGTTAAAGCATAGTAAGCTTTTCCCTCTTGCCCTCTGCCTTCTTCAATTAACTTGGCTGAAGCATCACCACATCATCAGCTAGGGTGGTGATTAACTCTGGAGAATGAAACACCGCAAGTATCCCAGCACCCATATGTTTAACACTTTGAATCAACTCAATAACTAACTGACTGGTATTTGCATCCAAACTAGCTGTTGGCTCATCAAGTAACAGCAAACGCGGAGATGATACCATCCCCCGGGCTAAATTAACTCGTTGTTTTTCCCCTCCCGAAAAAGTAGCTGGAGAAATTGTCCACAACCTTTCTGGTAACTGCATTTTTTTTAATAAAATTTCTGCTTTATTCCTGGCTTGGGAACGTTCACATCCCAAATCAAATAGGGGTTTAGCTACCACATCCAGAGTTGTTTGACGTGGTAAACAATGCAGAAATTGGGTAACAAAACTGATTTCTTTGCGCCGTAAATTGAGGATTTCATGTTCTTTAGCGGTAGTGATATCAATCCAGTTTCCTTCTGCTGTATGGTAATTAATTTCCCCACTCTGGGGTAAATAGGTGCGGTAAATACATTTCAATAAGCTGGATTTTCCGGCTCCCGAAACTCCTGCTAAGGCAGTTAACTGTCCGGACTTCACAGTCAAGGAAATTGCTTGGATACCAGGCAAAATTTTACCTTGTTCATGCAAGTTAAAGTTTTTTGTCAGTCCCTTCACTTGTAGAATTAGGTCTGAGGGAGAATGGTTTTTGGTTGATGAAATTTTGACTGGTTGGGCTTTTGAATTAAGCATAGTTATTTACAGAGCTGATGACACTAGCTGCTGGGTATAGGCATGTTGGGGATCTTCTAAAACCCGATCAGTTAATCCTGTTTCCACTACTTGTCCGTACTTCATCACCAAAGTCCGCGATGTTAGGAGCCGAATTACCCCCAAATCGTGGGTGACAATTATCATGGCAACCCTAAGCTGTTGTTGGATTTCTAGAATTAAATCTAAAATTTTTGCTTGTACTGACAAATCCAAACCTGTTGTCACCTCATCTAAAAACAAGAGGGGGGGATCAGTTGCCAAAGCACGGGCAATTTGCACTCGCTGCTGCATTCCTCCAGAAAAGTTTGATGGTAGTTCATCCATACGTTCTGGTAATACTTCGGTGCGGCTGAGGAGAGTACGGGCGCGATCGCGAATGGTACTATAGTTGAGTATTTCTGACATCAACAACCTTTCAGCAATATTACCCCCCGCCGAAACTCGAAAATTCAACCCAGAATGGGGGTTTTGATATACCATGCCAAAGCGGTGATTTCTCAGCCATCGCTGTTGAGCAGCGTTGAGTTGAAATAAATCCTGGGGCTTGCCTTTGTCCCAAAATACAGCCTGACCACTTGTGGGTGTTTGGTCAAAATAAAGACATTTTACTAAAGTAGATTTACCGCTACCAGATTCTCCCATAATCCCTAAAATTTCCCCTGGATACAACTCAAAGGAGACTTGCTGCATGGCTACCACAGTGCCGCAATCGGGACAAATATTGGTGTTAGCTTGGGCACCAGTGCTGGTAAAACAAGCCGGACAACCTGCACCGTAAATTTTGCTCAGTTCCCTTACTTCAAGAATTGGCTGCATGATGATCTTCCTTTGCTTCCATTAGCATTGTGTTGCAGTAGTCACTATCAGAACACTGATAAAGACAATTACCCTGCTCATCTAGAAACTCATCTAAAAAGCTGGTAGTGGAACCGCAACGATGGCAAGGACGACGCTTACCATCAACATCGTTAAAATCTTCCACTCGGAAGGGAATATCCTCAAAGCATAGGGGTTGAGCATCGGTAAATGGTGGCACGGCATAGATTTTCTTTTCTCGTCCCGCTCCAAATAGATGTAGTCCGGGGGATTGGTGGAGTTTGGGCACATCAAAGCGGGGTATGGGAGAGGGATCGATGACATAATGTCCATTAATGCGGGTGGGATAGCGGTGAGAAATGGTAATTTCCGAGAATTTGACCATATCTTCGTAGAGTTTGACCCACAATCGAGCATAATCCCCTTCTCCATGCATTTGTTTGCGCTTGGCTTCGCTAGCTTCCACAATCACCAAGGGATCCGGATAAGGTACTTGCAATACCAACACTTGCCCTACCTTGAGGGGAAACTCAGGAATGCGATGACGAGTTTGAATGATAGTTGCTTCAGGAGTATGTTTTGTTAGGGATACCCCCGGACAAGTTTTGGCGATAAAATTACGGATATTTGCGGCATTTACTGATTCATCGCTGCCCTGGTCGATAACTTTTAACACATCATTTTTACCCAAGATAGATAAGGTAATTTGCAAGCCACCAGTGCCGAAACCACGGGCAATAGGCATTTCCCGCGAGGAATAGGGGACTTGATAACCGGGAATAGCTACGGCTTTGAGTAAGCTACGGCGAATTTCCTTTTTCGCAAAACTATCGAGGAAGCCAAATTGATATGTGGGGTTATTTTCTGGGGAATTAACTGCTGATAAATTAGGCTGTATGTTAGGGAGGGATGGTTGCACAATGGGATTCATGAATTTTCTCCTTGCTGTTGCGTCGTTCTCAACCGGTCTAAATCGGATTGAAAAGTGACGTAGTGGGGCATTTTATAATGGGAAGCAAATCCCATTGATTCAATCCCGTCAATGTGGAGGAGGACAAATTCTGGGTCTTCTGAAGGATTTTCCACTCCCTGTTGCTGCCCTTTTTGCAAAGCGCGGTCGAGAATTGCTATGGAAATTGCCTTGACTTCGTTGTGCCCCAAGCAAGCACCATAGCCCAAGCCAAAGGTGGGTTTGCTATCCTTGCTTGCTGCTTCGTACATGGCGACAATTTCGCACTCTGTCATCAACACATCACCCGCTTCCATCAATTCTCCAGAAATGGGATGGGGTAGTAGTATGGGTAAGTAACCCACACGTAATTCTGCTACGGTGGGGTGAATATCACCATAACCCCGCATATTAGAATAGGCGATCGCTAATAGGGAACCAGTTTCAGCACGGGACATGGTGGCTAAGGCTGCCGAACGTGGAACTGGAAATACTAGGGGTTGGCGGGTAATATCAAAGGGTTGATGGGGTTGAGTTGGTACGGGTGGTAGTAAACCCTCTGCCCGCAAGCTATCTAGGACTTTGGGAAAACTAGTGGGAAGGGAATCATCTGGTATATTCTGCAACCATGTTTTGGCAATTTGCCTGAAGCGATGGGGAGATTCATCCAGGAGTTCAAACCTAAATAACCGTTGCAAATAATCAGGGGTGGGGCCTAGCATTTGTCCGCCGGGGATTTCTTTGAAAGCGGCGGAAATACGACGAATTAAGCGCATCTGCTCGGTTTTCTGCACGGGGGTAATACCAATCCGGGGACAGGTGGAACGATATGCCCGCAGATAAAAAGCAGCTTCTAAAGTATCTCCGGCACTTTGTTTAATTGCTAGGGCTGCTAATTCGGGATGGTATATTCCCCCTTCCGATAATACTCGGCTATGGAGCGCGTGCAGCTGGTGCTGAATGCTTCCAATTGATAAAGGAGGTTCATTACTATCCTTAGCCCGCAAGAAATCTAATAAAGCGATCGCTTCAGAAATAGCAGTTTCTCCACCCTTGATTGCAACATATCCCACTTGTTTATCCTCTTGATTTCAGCCGAAATTTATTTACTGTCTACGTGTCCCCGCGTCTCCCCCTCACCGCGTCTCCGCGTCCCCGCGTCCGCTATCTGGGTTGTTCTGGGGATAATCATTACCTGTGTAGCATCTACCAAAATCAGATCGATTCCCAAAGGAAAAGCACTTACCCATTCTTGACGGCGAGAAAACCAAGCACCATGGAACCCATTCAATGCAACCTTGTTTTCCTTGGCAGATGAAATTCCCGGTCCCGTTAAACTTAAGGTTAATTGACCACTTCCCAAGTACTGACCTTGAAGTACAATTGTTGCTCCCAACTCTGGACTAGCAAGGGTTCCCAAATGAGGGCTGAAATTGGCATCAGGAGCAATCGCCCCATCTGCAGCGATAAAACGCGCCTCTGGTGGGGTTGCGGTGGGGCTATTTAAAAAACGGCGATCGCGTTGGGAAACCAATTCATGCATATCGTGCAGAGTCACTGTATTATCTAATAAGGTAGCCAAAACCCCTACTAAAGCAGTGCTTTCTCCCAGATATAGGCTCAAATCGGCAATTGTCCCTGGTATACCCATACAACTGAGCAACTGACGGAAAATCTGCTGCTGTACCTCATCTTGCCAAATCCCAGCCAAATCAACTTGCAGCATCACTTTCCTCCTGATTTAGTAAGGAAAAATCTACTTTGGTTTTTGCCAGCATAGCCCCCCGCAAGTTGTCTTCTTCTTGACGAATCACCATGCCCCTTGCCATCAGATCAGCAACCTCTTGCCATCCCTCCAGTTGATTCATTAAAATAGCATCGCAAATTGCTAATGATGTGGCTAAATTTGGCACATCGCTCATTACTTGGGCTGCTCCTTGATAATTCTGCCCATTGCCTATGTTTAACTTTACCCAAGCCGTTGATAGGGGAATTTCTCCCAAGTAGTAGGGTTCGTGAAACACGCTATCTTGTAGTTGCAATAGTGACAATCCCGTTTGGGGAATAGTTTCATAGCTAATCTGCCAACCTTGGGTGAGTCGAGCTGCTAGTTGAATCACTATTTCTGGAGCATGGGCTGTAAGTGCCCGCAACCATTGATTATCAACTTGTTCCATTAGCTAATCCTCCGACGTATCCAACTGGAAAGATAATCGATCGCCACAATGCTACCGAGGATGACTAAAATCAATGCAGCGGATTCGTTATAGCGAAATAGACGCAGATTATCGTGAAGCTCCAAACCAATACCACCTGCTCCTACCAAACCTAAAACCGAAGCCATCCGCACATTGCGATCAAAGATGTAAAGGGTGTATCCTGCCATCTCCGGCAAGATTGAAGGGACTGCAGCCAAGACCACAACTTGAGGTAGATTTGCTCCAGTAGAGCGTACACCCTCATAAATACCTATAGTTACCCGCTCCATACTTTCAGCAAAAAACTTGCCTAAAAATCCCGAAGTATGCACTGCCAATGCCAGAATACCAGGTGTTGGTCCGAGTCCCAGGGCAGTAACGAAAATCAACGCCAACATCAAATCTGGCATTGCCCGCATAAAGTTGAACAACTCCCGGATCAAACGATAAATTACGGGGTGTGGCGAGAGATTATTTGCTCCCAAAGGCGCGAGTAAAAAACTGGTGACAAATGCTAATACTGTACCCCAAAGAGCGATCGCTAATGTTTGCACCATGAGTATCAAATATCTTTGCCAATCCGTAAAGTCGGGATTGAGATAACGGCTGAGATATTCAAAAGTATTACCAATGCCCATGATCACACTGCCAAAGGACAGTCCAAGATGCCAAATCATGGCTCCAACTCCGAAAACAGCAAGACTAATCCACAAGGGAATCCAATTTCTAGGAGCAGGTGGTAGGTTTAATAATTTCAATGACGAGTTAAACATCAATACACTTTGGGGTAAATATAAGTAATAAGTAATAAGTAATAAGTAATAAGTAATAAGTAATTAATTAAATAACTCGACTCCGAAGAAGATCAGAACAGCGATCCAATATTGTTACTACTATGTAAATAGCTGCGGCAATTAATATCAAACGACCGTAATTAAATAACCGCATACTCATCACCAACTCATACCCAATACCCCCAGCTCCTACTAACCCTAAAATTGTTGCTGATCGCACGTTGTGGTCTAGGATGTACATAACAGTGCCAATGAAATCTGGTAAAGCCAGAGGAAACACTGCAAACATTAAGGTTTGCAACCATCCAGCCCCCGTAGATTTAACCCCCATAATCCCATTAGCATCCACCACTTCTATACTTTCTGCCAAAAATTTTCCCAAAAAGCCCGTAGTCACAAAAATAAGTGCCATTACCCCTGGCAGAGGTCCCAAGCCCACAGCCGAAACAAATACCAACGCCCAAACTAACTCCGGTAAGGCACGCATCAAATTGAGAAGATTGCGAATGCAGTGATATAAAACTGGGTGTGGTGAGGTATTTCGGGCTGCAAGTACTCCCAAAGGCAAACTCAACAAAAGAGCTATTGCTGTAGATACAATCCCCATTTCGATGGTCTCCAGCATCTTCAGCAATAATTTAGGTATATAAGCCCAATCTGGCACAGTCAGCAATTGACCTAAAAATTGCCATAAATTACCGCTTGACTGTAGCAATCGCAATACATCCAGTTCTACCAGTACAGCTGTCGATACTAATGCCCCTAACAGTAAGATAAATCCCAATCCCCACCATAAGGGCACAAATCCATGTTTAGTCGGTAACCGCCATTTCCAAGCTGTCATCTACGCTGCCATCCTCCCTCTGATAAATTGTGCCTAAAGTGTCGTTAACCAAGGCTTGTGGGGAATCATCAAATACCACATGTCCTTGATTCAACCCAATAACGCGATCAGCGTAGCGCATAGCCAAGGATACTTGGTGAAGATTTGCCACAATGGTAATCCCATCTTGGCGGCAAATTTCCCTGAGTAATTCCATAATCTCTTCACTCGCCACTGGATCGAGACTAGCAACAGGTTCATCAGCCAAAATTACCTCTGGACGCTGTGCCAAAGCTCTAGCTACACCCACTCGTTGTTGTTGTCCTCCTGAAAGTCTGTCTACCCGTTCCCAAGCTTTTTCTGTTAAACTGACCCTATTAAGTGCCCACTGAGCAATTTTCCAATCTCTTTTACCAAACAGATATAAGATACTGCTCCACCAAGGACTGTAATACAAACGCCCAGTTAAGACATTACTCATTACATTCAAACGACCCACCAGATTAAACTGTTGGAATACCATTGCCGTGCGCGATCGCATTTGGCGCAGATTTTTAGCTGTTAAAGTTTGTCCTTGAATAAGGATCTCACCTGTAGTTGGTGTCTCCAAACCATTTATCATTCGTAACAAAGTTGACTTGCCTGCACCACTAGGTCCGAGAATAGCGTTAAATGTTCCTGGCTCAAAGTTGAGACTGGTGGGGTGAACTGCTATTGTCCCATTGTCATAGGTCTTACCCGCTCGATTAATTTGAATTACATACATGTAATTAAGTACCTATAGCGCTGCGCGCTGGTGTGTTTACAAATACTGAAAGGCTGCATCCGCCGCTTTGTGGACATCAAAATTATACTTAGGCAACTCTTTTCTAATCGCTGTTTTGACTTTGTGCCACCAGTGTTCAA
>JAAHHJ010000036.1 GCA_010692425.1 Symploca sp. SIO3C6
TTGAACACTGGTGGCACAAAGTCAAAACAGCGATTAGAAAAGAGTTGCCTAAGTATAATTTTGATGTCCACAAAGCGGCGGATGCAGCCTTTCAGTATTTGTAAACACACCAGCGCGCAGCGCTATATTACTTATTACTTAAAAAGCATTGATAGCAAATATTTAGGTGATCGATATTAAACTTTAAGAGGCATCTGACCATTTTTATCTTCAACTTCCTGCCCTGGCAAGACCTCTTGATTAGTAATTAGACGCGCCCCTCGTTTGCGAGTGAAATAGTTCCATCCCCACTGAATTAATACCAGCAACTTGTTGTCAAACTCAATCAAGAAAAAGATGTGAATAAATAGCCATGCTAACCAGGCAGGAAAACCAGCAAACTTGACAAAACCTAAATCAACCACTGCCGCGTGCCTTCCAATCACTGCTAGGCTGCCATAATCTCGATAGCAAAACCCTGGCAGAGTTTCCCCTCTCAGCTGCTTCTCAATCAGGCGGGCAACATACTTAGCTTCTTGCATAGCGACTGGCGCAACTCCTGGCAGAGGTTTGCCATTTTCATCTTGGTGAGGGAAATTGGCTAGGTCACCAATGACAAAAATATTACCATGTTCTGGTACACTCAAATCTGGTTTTACAATTACCCTTCCTGCACGATCAAGTTCTGCACCAGTAGCTTGGGAAATCACTTTGCCCATTTTCGAGGCTTTCATGCCAGCTGCCCAGAGAATGGTTTTCGCCTGCACTTGTTCGGTGCGATCACGGCGACGTATAGTAACGGTATTATCGTCAATGTTAGTAACTAAACTTTTGGTTTGTACTGTCACCCCCAAAGCTTCTAGTGAAGCTTGGGCTTTGGTTGAAAGTTCAGGTTGATAAGGTGGCAAGACCCGATCCATGCCTTCTAAAAGTAAGATTTTAGTTTCTGAGGTGTCGATATGACGGAAGTCATGTTTGAGAGTAGTGTAAGCTAGTTCTGCCATTGCTCCCGCTAATTCCACACCTGTGGGTCCACCTCCGACAATCACAAAAGTTAACCAGGCGCGGCGCTTTTCGGGATCCGCTTCTTTTTCTGCTGCTTCAAAGGCTAAGAAAATGCGACGCCGCATTTCTAGTGCATCTTCTATAGTCTTTAAACCGGGGGCTTTCTGTGCCCATTGATCATTGCCAAAATAGTGGTGGCTAACGCCAGTAGCAACTATTAAGGTGTCGTAGGTTAATTCTCCGTCTTTTAGTATAACTTGTTGCTGCTGGGGTTCTACATCAGTCACTTCCCCCATCAACACTCGCGTATTTTTATTAGGAGCAACTACAGCACGCAGGGGTGAAGAAATATCACCAGGAGATAGACCACCAGTTGCCACTTGATAAAGTAGTGGTTGGAACAAATGGAAGTTCCGCTTGTCAATTAACGTTACCTTTACTGGAGCCTTTCTCAGATGGTGGGCAGCGTAAAGACCTCCAAATCCGCCACCTACAATTACAACATGGTGAAGAGGATGATTTTTGTTTTGATTGAACATAGTAATTTTTTACTCTATTAGTTTAGTTGCTACTTGTTTGACAATAAATTAACTAAAAAATTAAACTTAACTATAAGGTTTTTGTAAAGTACAAAGTCTTAAGTATGATTTTTGGAATGATACTCTAGTCTAAAGAGTGATACTAATTTAACGCTCATGATTCATGGTAAGTACATGTTTATAAACATAGTTCACCGCCATCAATAAGGAACAACTAAAAAGTTAACAGCTTGGTTTTAGCTAAAGGATTATGTTCAAACAACTTTACGTTAACAATCCTCAAATCTAAGTGTCAAGGGATGCAGGTTAATTTGAATCCTTGTAGTTTCAACGCGAGTACAGGTCAATTAAGAATAAGATACTTAGCATCAGCAGGCATACGAAAACTTACTTTCACACCATCGCGCTTGAGTTCAACCTCACCACGATCCAAACCATTCATATCCAGTACCGTAGCTTTAGTAATACCTGGATTATTAATAGTCACACTAAGATCATTATCTGCGATCGCCCAAGGAGCTTTTCCATAATCTACACCTTAAAGCCCTTGTACTCAATACCATTCTTATTCTCCCAAGTTACCTCTTGCTGTGTCCAGCCAGTTGGTCTAGCCACAGTACCTACCTGAACAAGAATTTTCTGTAAGGATTTACTGGCTCTAATAGTTGGCGCAGCCAGCCCTTGTCAGTCTGTTGTAATTTTGGGTCAAAGAACAAAAGACTATGCATACTCTCACTATCGCGAGGGATACCCCAATGGGGCTGCGGCTTGACAAGCATCGCGTAGTAAGGTAAAGAGAGATTGTCATATATATCCCCTCCTGCTTCATTGCCGCGACATACTGCCAAAGCTGATCACGTGCCTTCTCGTTGATATCCGTCAGCTTGGAATCTTGACTATTTGAGGGATTTGACTTCTCTTGCTCCTTGTCCCCACTGGAAATAGAACTAGACTGCACTGTGGTACCAGCACAGGAAGTTGTGAATAAAACTATAGTCAAAAACAACCACCGCCAGCTGAAATTGTTATAATCAAACCAATTAAACATAGATGACCTGTCGCTAAGAGAGTTAAAGGCAGCGGATTTATTACTTATTACTTATTACTTATTACTTATTACTTATTACTTATTACTTAATTCACGGCGAGTATAACTTATAAATCCGCTCAACTGTCAAGCTAAGTTAATTAAAGTTTTTGTAAAGTTGCGGAGATTTTTACAGAATTGTCCTCCTGGAGGCTTTTGTTCAAGACTTGTACAGGCTAGATATAAATTCTTGAGTTAGTAGTTGATCCTGCAGCGACCATAATTTTGTCGAATTTACAGGTAATTTTTCGTCATCGTAAGAAGCTACATACAAATTAGCAGGTGTTAGCTTGACGATAATTGGGGTAGTTGTACTCAAAAAATCTCTAATATCTTTCTCCAAACTTTCCTTGGATGAATTATCGAGAGTGTCCGGATTGAACAAACCGATGCGGAAATAAAAATCGTTATCCACATCGGCTGAAGTTCGATGGTAGGCGTGGAGAATATTGAAACTTTGAGCAGCTTTTCTAATCTGGTCTAGTGTGTTGGGATAATAGCTAGTTGGTTGGGGTAAATTGCTCTTATTAGAACTCGTTTCACCTAGAGGCGGATGGCGAATAGGCCACCCCATGATTACAGCCTTATCTCCTTGTAGAGAAAATGAACGTTCATAAGGTCTTTGCCCGCGACTGGTGAAATCATAACCGCAATTGTCAAACCCGCCAATTTGAATCTGAAACGGAACGTATTCCGACCTCTGTAGCCAATTAATAAAACCACAGACATCCATCTTTTTTGATAAGCTTTGATATTTGGCTAGGTTCGAGTTGTGCATCGGCATGCCAATAACTTGCTCAAGTCCCAAGATAGTGGCGTGAACTTGTGGCAATTCGTAGGGAATGAATTCAATACCAGTAATGCCAGCAATCATTTTCTGGCAGTGCCGAATTAGGTTTACTAATTCCAGAGATTTTTCTCCATAAAGTGATATTAAAGTTACTTGCCTCATACAGAAACTTCTTTGTGAGTTACACCTCCAACTGATATGGTATTAGTTTTTTTAAATAAAAGTTGAGAGTACTGCTGTGCAATCAGCTCAGGTGTAAAATGGCACTGCATATAATCACGCCCCGCTTTACCCATCTGCTTAACTAAGTGGGGATTTGCTGCCAGATGTAAAATAAAAGCTGCCAATCCGGCAGCATCACCGTTACCGAAAGCCTTACCGCAACCAGCTTCATTTAATATTCCCCGTAGATAAGAGTGAGACTCGCAAATTATAGCTACAGGACGCCCAGCAGCCAAAGCACCATAAAGTTTGCTAGGTGCTACTAAACCTTCCATACCCTCACTAACGCTGACTAGGGATAAGTCGCAAGCTGTTAGTGAATAGGGCAAATTTTTTTTATCCTGATAGGGCAAAAACTGGCAATTTCTCAAGCCCAACTTTTTCGCCTTGGACTGAAAAACTTGGCGCTTAGCACCGCTACCAATAAACACAAACTGAATCGGTTTTTGTTGTAAGAGTTTAACCACTTCAAAAATCGTGTCCATGTCGTGACAGCGACCCATATTGCCAGAATAGAGAACAGTAAAGGTGTCAACCAGATTAAATTGCTTAGCAAACCAGTTATCTTCCTTGGCAATTGGTAAGATCCAAGCAGGGTCAGCCCAACTATGAATAACTCCAATTTTATCAATAACTTCAGGACATTTAGCCGCAACTCTATGTTTCATTGTCGCGCTGAGAACTATAATTTGTTGGGCGCGTTTCCAGATTCGGCGGTTAATAGCATCCCAGAGTCGGACTGACCAGTGATCAGCAGAAATTAAACCTAACTCGACAGCGATATCAGGATATAGGTCATACAGCAGACAGACGTAGGGTAAACCCAAAATTAAATTGGCAAAGTACCCTAGAATTGGTAAAAAAGGGGGAGCTGTAGTGAGGAGCAACACTTCTCCTCTAGAGCTGGCATCGAGTAAATGAAGTGCGGAACGAAGAAAAAATAGGAGTCCATTAACAGCTTTACCCAGAATTTTCTCAAACCAAGTACGAACGATAGGTGGCAACCAAGCTGTGCGCAGTAGCGTGCATCGCCGAATCACAACCTGCCCTAAATGTTCAATCTTTGGAGCTGATTTAGTTTGGAAAGCATAGCTAGGTTGTCCTGTAAAGACTTGAATCGGCAAGCCTAGTCTTCCCAACTGAATGGCTAACTCTGCAATCAGCTGCCCTGTCGCAGCATAATCAGGTGGATAAAACTGCGTGATAATCAACAGTTTTAGCCTTCGGCTGTGCTTTACCAACATTTTGGTTGTGATCATTCCTCTTCGCTGCATGCATTATTTCTTACCTCTACTTGGTTTTGAATAGTTTTCCGGATCACAAATTTTTTACTTAGGGAACTCCAAGAACTAAATTATCCAATTTACTAGAGAAACACGGCGTAAAGAGTCCTATCCCCATCCCCCTATCCCCCTATCCCCCCATCTCCCCATCTCCCCATCTCCCCATCTCACCATCCCTCCCTGCAATTGGATATTTTTTATTTGCAAGTTTCTTTATCCTGATGACCGACCTATACCCTGTATCAGTAATTGGTAATACTTGGCATGTACGCTCATCCTCAGCTTACTCTTTCTGAACTCGTCCGGGGAGGAAAGCGTCACTGCTTCGGAAAAATTTCAAAAATTTTTTTAATTATGGGTTCAGACGCAAATTTTCAGCCATTGCTGCCCAACAGTAACACTCAAGTGTTATTACCAACATCTGTTCTCAGTGGTGGTATCTCAGCTATTGACGAAGACAAACTGGATCTATCTCAGATTCTCAGTTTAGTTCGTCGTCGGATGGTAGTGATTGCTGGTGTAGCAATCGCTATCTCTTCTGGAATTATTGCCAAAACTTTGGGCAAAACTCCCCAGTATCAGGGAAAATTCCAGCTGTTAGTCGAGCCAGTTACTGGCGAACAGAAGTTAGATCAGCTCAATCAATCTCTGAAAACAACTGCTGGAATTAAAGCTGACGGTTTAGACTACGAAAGTCAGATTGAGGTCTTGAGAAGTCCTCAAGTAATGTTGCCGATTGTTGAGTCTATTCAAGCACGTTATCCTGAATTTGACTACGACAGTTTCCAAGATAAACTGACTGTTACCCAGCTACGAGAAACCAAAATTTTAGAAACTAGATACCAAGATTCTGACCCTGAAAAAATTAAGTTTGTCTTAGAGCAAATAGTCAAAGGCTACATTAAGTATTCTGAGCAAGAGCAGCAAACCACAACGCGACAGGGTATCCAATTCGTCGAATCCCAGCTTCCGAAACTAAAGGAACGAGTTAATAAACTTCAGGAGCAACTACAGCGATTTCGACAGCGCTACAACCTTACTGATCCAGAAACTCAGGGTAAACTGCTGACAAGTCGTCTCAGCACAATTGTAGAACAAAGACAAACAACCGATACTACACTCCAAGAAACTCAAGAACTCTACTCAAGATTGCAAACTCAGTTGGGACTCTCAACAGAGCAGGCTCTAACAGCAGCAACCCTTTCAGAGGCACCCCGCTACCAAGAGTTACTTAACCAGCTAGCTGAAGTAGAACGCCAGATTGCCATGGAGTCTGCACGGTTCACAACTGATAGCCCAGCAATTGCAGCCTTAGAGGAGCAAAGGCAGAATTTACTACCTCTGCTTAATCAAGAAGTGGCAAAAGTTGTTCCCAAAGGTACAGGCACCAACAGTGCCGAAGCCCTAGCTGCCCCTAGTTCTGTACGTTTGAATCTGATTGAGAATTTAGTCAATGCTTCCAATCAAATGCGGGTTTTGGAGGCACGTCAAACCTCAATTGCCAAGGCAGAAGGCGAGATGAAGAAAAATCTCGAAAACTTGGCAGTTATTTCCCGCCAGTATACGGATTTACAGCGGCAGTTAAAAGTTTCCACAGAGAGTTTAAATCGCTTTTTGGCAGTGCGGGAGACTCTAGAAATTGAATCAGCTCAGAAAACTCTTCCCTGGCAGGTAATTAGAAAGCCGCAACAGCCACAAGAACCAATTTCGCCCAATGTACCTCGCGGTATAGTTCTCGGTGTTGTGGCTGGCATGCTGGCAGGTGGTGGTGCTGGGTTGTTAACAGAAAAGTTTGACCGGGTGTTTCACACTCCTGATGAGATCAAAGAAGCTACAGGTTTACCTGTATTAGGAACTATTCCTTTTCACAAAGAACTCAAGAAAGGCTTGATCAGTCCAGTTGGTAATTTGGTCTCAGAGTCTGAGAAGGTAGAGTTTAATAATAGCTATATTAGTTCTCCATTTTTGGAGGCGTTTCGCTCTTTGCAAGTTAATCTCCACTTTCTCGGTACTGACGAGTCAATTCGCTCATTGGTGATCTCTTCTACAGTTCCAGCAGATGGAAAGTCCACCGTCGCTAGCTTCCTAGCCCAAGCGGCAGCAGCGATGGGGCGGCGTGTGTTGCTAGTGGATGCCGATTTGCGCCGTCCTCAGGTGCATGAGAGGATGGATTTACCAAATGTGTGGGGATTGAGCAATATTATTACCAGCGAGATGGATGTTGATGATGTCATTCAGCAATCACCGATGGAAAAAAATTTATTTGTGTTGACTGCTGGTCAAATTCCTCCTGATCCTACCCGACTTCTGAGTTCCCAAAAAATGCAGAATTTAGTTAAGCATTTTCAAGAGTCCTTCGATCTAGTTTTATTTGATACACCTCCGATGTTGGGTTTAGCGGATGCCAGACTGCTAGAGGCTCATACTAGTGGTATGGTGATGGTGGTTGGATTGGGGAGAACTGACCGCTCTGTGTTTAGAGAAGTTTTATCTGGATTAAGAACTTCTCGTGCAAGGGTTTTGGGTGTGGTGGCTAATGGGGTTAAGAATTACACGGTTGATCCTTCTAACTACTATCACCGCTACTATGGTCAACAGCGTTTTCAGGAAACTAAACTGCGTGAGACAGCGGTTTAAGTGACATCTCCCACACCGAATCATAGATTACGGTGTGGGCTTCTGGCTCCGCAAGGATTCGGTGAACTTCCTTCGTGGTACTCCCTCTTTCCCACAGGGGGCGTTTTATAGTGGGGAACATGCCCAGCCCCACTTGAATAGTATTAAGTACTACTCGCCTACGTCCCTTGAAGATTTTACTTACAGGAGGCATCATCGTTGATTAACTACTTCCCTGTAAAACCCCAGATCTTCAGTTGTCTAGGTACTACGTATAGCCAGCATTTTAGGCTTTGCTACTTAAGATAAGTATACCAGACCAGAGGACGATTTATGTGGCTGCGCCACTCACACAGGCAATTCATCCCACGCTGACCCTCCGGGTACAGACGTGGGGCTTCTTGCCGGACAAGCTAACACAGGGGTGGACAACTGGGAAGAGGAGCCAAAAATCCTCTCAACTTAAAATGTCTTATGGAAGCTGGGGATTTAAACCCAATAGCTGGGTAGAGAGAGATGGGCACACAGAGTTCTCTGTTAGAGAGCAACTTGTTCTCAGGAGTGCTTCCTGCTCTAGGAACTTAGCGGCGCAGGAATCTAACACTACTTTTTGAGGGAGTAGTAGAGTGATGAGTTTAAGTTTTCTATAAAAAATAACCGGATTTGATTTAGCAACAAGTGTAAGTACTGAAAGCAGCCTGAATTTTGTTAAGCCTTTTGATATTAAGTTGCAGTTAGAAGCATCTGATTGGACAACGTAAACAGGACATTTTATATTCTATTTTCTCCTTACTTGGTTTACTTGCTGCCAGAATCATTGTTTAGACAGCAACCTGTTATGAACAGGCCCTTGCATAATTTCTTAATAAATGCTGCTAATTAATTCTTTTGTGGTCAACACGGTTAAAGTTATAGAAGCAAAGCCATGTCAGTAAAAGAAACCGAGGCTATTTTTACCATCGTTTTCCGCAATATTGCCCTATCTAATTGGGCAAATTTGTTGCCAGAAGCTCAAGTACAGATGCTTGAAGAAGTTGCGGATTTAATCAATTGTGAGTCTCTACTGTTTGGAAAAAAACAACAGTTAGTTCTACGTTTGGATAGTTTACAGAGTTACGTTACCGAGGCACAAAAAGCAAGAATTATTCAAATATTGGCGCTGTTAGAAAAAACAGTTGTAGCAGAATTAAACTGTGCATAATTTGTTCGTGATCCATGGTTCATGGTTCATTGCTGATAACAAGATGAACTATTAGCAAGTTTTGAAATTAGAGGTTGGGGTTGAGGCTAGCTCCAGTACGACCTGTTAAAATCCAGATCAGTGAACGACTAACATCTCGGAGAATTCGGATCCAGGATTCAGTCGCTTCTTTTGAGGGAATAGGAGCGGGAGTGAAAGCAATGCCTTGACTCCCAAAAACAATGGTGGCGATTGCTTTTGCTCTAGGCATGTGGAAGGCAGAGGTAATTAGGTAAAGGTGCTTGATTTTACGACTTTTGAAGTCGGCAACTAGAGAAGTAAAATTAGTGACGGTATCAACGGCGCGTCTGTCTAGATGTACGCGTCCATTTGGTATTCCTGCTGATTGAAAGATGCTCTGCGCTGTTTCAACGTCTATGCCAGTAGAAACCCAAATTTCTAGTGAAGGGTGAGTTTGGGCAAATTTGGCTGTGAATTTTTCTCGATCTATACCGCCGCCTAGGGTGAGAATGGCTTGGGGGTGGGGTGCTTGGTAGTGAGCGATCGCTAGTCGTGCAGGAATTATGACCGGTAAAGTTAAAATCAAAGCAGAGCTAGCTAAACAAAGAAAACGGTATTGTTTTCGAGGGTACTGTAAAATCTTGATCATGGTGCGTTTTTACTGAGATCTTAGCCTCATCTGTTTGGCAGCAGTACTGAGTTAGGGGGGGAAACACTTAGATGGTTTTGACTGCCCAAGAGTTAGAAGCACTTATGCCTGATGGTCAACAACTGTTGAGTGATGAGCCGGAAATGGAAAGTTCTTTACACTACATGCAGTTGTTATTGCTTGTCACTTGTCTGGAATGGTGGTGGCGAGGTCGAGAGGATTTTTTTATTGGTGCTAACCTAACTATTTATTTTAGTCGGCAGCAGTTACGAAATCGTGATTTTCGTGGTCCAGATTTTTTCTTGGTTAAGGGGATTCAAAAGCAACCACGTAATGCTTGGGTGGTTTGGGAAGAAAATGGCAAGTATCCGGATGTGATTATTGAGTTACTATCTAATTCGACAGCTGATACGGATCGCGGAATTAAGAAAAATCTCTATCAAGAGCAATTTCGGACGCCAGAATATTTCTGGTTTTCACCGGAAACCTTGGAATTTGCTGGCTTTCGATTAGTGGGAACTCAGTATCAACCAATTGCTGCTAATAATATTGGTTGGCTCTGGAGTGAGACGCTAAAGTTGTATTTAGGGATTTCTCAGGGTCAATTGCGCTATTTTACAGCTTCTGGAGAGCGAATACCTACGCCGGGGGAGGCAGCACAGCAGGAGCAGCAACGGGCTCAGCAGGAGCAGCAACGGGCTCAGCAGGAGCAACAACGGGCTCAGCAGGCAGAGTTATTGTTAGAGCAGGAACGACAAAAAGTCGAGAAATTAGCAGCGCGGTTGCGGGCAATGGGGATTGATCCGGAGCAGGTGTGAAAGTTATTCAATTGACCTGTTAAAATTTTGTCTTAAGAGGCAATCGATTTAAGGCTGGAGCCAGTGTGACCTGTAACAATCCAGAATAGACTACGACCAATATCAAGTAGGATACGGATTAAGGGTTCTTTGGTTTTGCTTGAGGGAATGGAGACAGGGGTAAAAGCAATACCTTGGCTACCAAGTACAATAGTAGCGATCGCTTTGGCTCTACCCATGTGGAAGGCGGAGGTGATTAGGTAGAGATGTTTAATTTTCTGTTGTTTGAAGTCGGTTACTAAGGTGGTAAAGTTGGTGACGGTGTCGGTGGCACGGTAGTCAAGATGTACTCGTTTGTTTGAGATGCCTGCATCCCGAAATACGGCGCTTGCTGTTTTGGGGGGTGCGCCGCTGGATACCCAGATTTCCAGTGAGGGATAGAGTTGGGCAAATTTGGCTGTAAATTTTTCTCTGCCGATGCCACCGCCTAAGGTGAGAATGGCTTGAGGGTGCGGTGCTTGGTAGTGAGCGATCGTTAGTCGTACAGGAATTATGCTCAGTAGAAGGATGATCAGGGTAGATGTGGCTAGGCAAAGAAAGCGTTTGATTTTCTGCTGGGGATGAAAGTTTTTCATCAGTGTGGGATTTTGTAGCTATGATAGCTTAATTATTAGTTAGGCGATCGATCACCCTCGCCTGTAGCTACTGATGTTATTGCCAAGCGTAGGTAATAATCAACACTTAAACTTGTGTATTGAAGATCCCTAGCGAGGATTTTTCTAGTATTATTACCGCTGACAACTAATCTTACTTAGTTCCTTCAATGCTAATAGCATTCAAGTAGCGGCTTTCCTGATCAACAGCGCTAAATCGTGCATCTGACCAGTCGCCATAATTGCACCGTCGTATATTCTTAAAACCGTGTTGTGCAAAGGCATTTTTTAGTGACGGTTCGTCCCACATCCATTGATGCCTTGAATTAGAGAAGGCTTCCTGAAGTCTATAGTATATACTGCTCCTTTTGCCTGGATGTCCAAGCCATGATGTCTCTATAAACTCATGTGCTGCTTTGGCAGATAAAGTACTATCTGAGCGGTGGTTGATGTAGTTGTCTATATATTGCTCTAGATCCGGAACAATTGCACGAAAGATTCCTCCAGGCTTTAAATAGGAATAAATATTGCTCATGGCTAGATGGAAGTCAGATAAGCTCAAGTGTTCAAGAACATGGGAGGCAAAAATATTTTCACAACTGCCTTTGCTAATCTTAAGACCTTTGACAATATCACCATTATTAACTGACTTAGGCCATGGTGGTCCACCAACAACGGATATTAATAACTGACCAATCAAAGGAATTTTAGAGATTTTAAGAGTTGGAGAGTTATCGATATTTTTCCAGCCGTCAGGAGATACTAAGCCAGAACCAATATTCAAACAAATACTATCTTTATTCATGTCAATTCTCCTGTTTGTGTTATTACTTTAATCGAAAAAAGATTGCACTTAATATTAGATAAACTGCTACTGAGATCCATATGAATTATGGTTTTGGCAAATAATTGGAAAATGTTTAGGATACTTTAATGAAGAAGGCTGTATCTGAAACACCGTTACTGGTCCATATCCTTCGCCAATCTTTCACTAGATCCAAAAAATGCTGCCACTCATCAGAAGCAGGTCCAGTTTCATAAGTTCTGGAGTTTGGTGAGTGCGAATTAGAAGGTAGAAATCGATTAGCATTATCTAAAACGATAACTCCGCCAGTTTTGACTTTGCTAACAGCCTTCACTGCACAAGTGTTGCGATGATGCCTACCGTCAACTAAGACAAAATCTAAGCTATCGTCCTGGAAATTATCAGCTGCACCAATGTAAGATTCTCTATCAGTTGCTAGAAGGTAATGTGTATTATTCAAGTTTAGATGATCAAGTTTTTTTCTTACTATCTGATACCATTCATAATTATCTTCTACACTTACAAGGTATTTGATCCTTGCTGCAAACCAAGCTGTACTACGTCCAGAACCCCACTCCAGACCAATATCACTTTTTTTGAGGTAATTTGAAAGAATTGATATTGCAGACTGAGTAAGCCAGGGGTGATCTGGATGTTGTTTTTCGTAGATAGCTAGAGAGATTCTGTTAGCAAGATATCTTGGTGTCCAGTGGGTAATTGTTTGCATTTTATTATTCAGATATAGTTGTCAATGTAGAACGGTTTTTATTCACAAGAGTGGTGTAAACCTTATGCATCTTGGTAGCAACTTGCTCCCAAGTATATTTCTCAAGAATGAGCTTATGAGCGCGGTCGCCCATGGCTTTTGCTTGTTGAGGATTATTTAAACATTCAATTAAGGCATTGGTAATCGCTTCAGATTTAATATCAACTACATGTGCAGCTTTAGCTGCTGCTGCTTCTGGAAAATTACAACCTTTAGTAATTACACAGGGTAATCCCGATGCCATACCTTCTAAGACAGACATACTGAAACCTTCAGAATATGAAGGTGCAACATATAAATTAGCAGCAGCAAGAGCTGCATATTTCAACTGACCTGTGAGCATTCCGGTGAAGGTAACAGAATTTAGGCATGCTGCTTGTTCAAAGTAGTTCTTTGCTATGGGAAGAAATCCAATACTGTCTGGTCCAGCTACAACTAAATGAGTATTAGGAAACTGTTTATGGAGTTTGGCAAAGGCTGGAGCAAGTAAATCTAATCCTTTTTTGGGGTCAATACGACCGAGAAATAGAATCAGAATTTTGTTTCGTGTAGCAGGAAACTGTTGGTAGAAAATTTCTGGATCTGGTAGTATTTCAAATTCTTGGCGGTGAATACCATTGGGAACAACAATAACAGGTGGCTTCAGACTAAGAGACTGAACACTATTTGCTTCGGCAGCAGCAAGAACTTGGATAGCACTAGCTTTTTGAAGGATAGGCTTCTCAACTAGAGTGTAGTAAAGTTTCTTCTTCCAAGCTTTGTAAGATAATGCCCAAGGCTCTAGCATCCCATGAGGAGTAATAATGTAGGGGATTTTGTGAAATTTACATACCCAATTAGAGACTGAAATCAGGGGAGCAAAAATGGTGTGGGTATGTACTAGTTTATAGTCAACTACATGATTAAATAGCCAACTTATCAGAGATCGACTAATAATCAAGTCATGGCGGTGCCAGCTAGAGAAATACCGTACTCGGTAATTTTTTTCGTCAATCCAGGTATTGAGAGGGATGTCTAAATTATTAGACCCATTAGCATCAGTTGTGACTAGGTCAATAGTAATACCGAGAGTACTAAGTCCTTGAGCTAGTTTGGTAACAACTTTGGAGGTTCCCCCATAAACAGATCCAAGATAAGGTGTAACCAGTAAAATTTTCATAATTGGAGAAAAACTCTAACAATTAAGAATGTGCTAGAGCATATTTAACTGCTTGAATTAAACCTTGAGCAAAGTAATCAGGGGAGAACTTTTGAATATGTTTTAGAGCGGCTTGACCCATTTTGTTTAAGTCAATTTCTCCTGAACTGATTTTTAGCATAAGGTCAGTTAGTTGTTTAGGGTTCTCAGGGTCAAAACCAAAACCGTTAATACCCTCAATCACCAAGTCCTCAAAACATCCACAGCGATTGGAGATAAGCACAGGTAAACCTGCAGCCATTGCTTCATTGACTACCAGTCCCCATTGTTCTTGAATGCTGGCATGGATAAAACAGGAAGCATGGGCGAAGTAAGGCAAGAGTTCGTCTTGTTGAAGAAAGCCAGGTAGGTGGATACAATCTTGTGAAGAAAACTCACTAAGGTATTTTTCTATATCTGAACGTAGCTGACCATCACCACACAGCACTAAATCCCAAGCCTTGGAACCTGCACTTTGGTGATAAGTACCGTAGGCGGAAAGGAGCAGTAGAAGATTCTTTTTAGGTACAAAGCGATTAATCGCCAAGAAGTAAGGTCTATTAAGAGGCTTGGGAAGACCTTTAATCTTATCTGGGTGAAATATTTCATTGTCTACGACATTATAACCAAAGAATATGGACTCGGCAGACATGCCTAATTTAATTAAGTAACGCTTGTGTGAGTTACCCCCTACAAGTGCAGCTTTATATCGTTTGAAAAGCCAAGACTTAGAAGTTTCAAACAACCAACTTCGAGGGGCATCATCCTCCTTGGTTGCAGAAAGAAGAATTGTCGGTTTTCGATGTCGTAAATTCCACTCTAAAGCCGCTAACATAGAAAGTCTAAAATAACCAGCGATCGCTAAAACATCAGGGTTAATCTGAGTTAGGATAGTGTAAAGTCGTTGCAGCAACTGAGTGAACTTGACCTTCTCAAGTTCTTGCTCTCCAATTACGGAAAAAATAGAAACAGGGAAGTCTTTAAGCTGTGTTTTCCAATCGTATGCAACTCCTGAGCGAGTTAATTCAATACCAAATACGCTCCATCCCAAAAGATTACAATGTTTCTGGAAACTATTGATGCGAGCTAAGTGATAGGGACCGTAGTTAGCAAAAAGTATGGCAATCTTAGTCACTCCTCAAATCTCCAAAGTCTGGTTAAAGCTGCTTTGACCTTCCTCCAGGCAGGCAGCGCGATTAGAAAAGCCGTATCGCTGTTGGTAGGAATTGAATGCTTTGCACATTGCTGGTGGCAAGCTAACGGTAAGTCCCTGCTTATGGCGAGGAGAACTAATTGCAGAAACAGCCTTATCTAACCAGGATTGTGGCGAGTCAATCTCGAAAAACTCGCACAGATCTTTCAAGGTGGATTTTGGCTTTGTAGTTAAGGTATCATAAGTGAATTCTTTAAGCCGATCATCGAGAGCCTCTCGCCAGCGATCAATCTCGCCAAGGGTGACTAGCCATTCATAGGCTCCCCTTGATAAATTGTTTTCCAAATTATGGACGTTGTCAGTGTAGTATCCGGAGGCAGTCCCATCGCTAGCCAAGGCTTTCCACTTAGCATAATTGATTCCCCACCACTGGTTTAGTGCTGGCTTCCCTGTGATTTTGTATGAGTTGCTGTTTGCAATCTTGTTGATCGAATAGCAAACATCCACTCCGTTGCGGACAATGTGAACAAATTTTGAGTTAGGAGCTAGAGCATTGATGTAGCCAATTCTCATAGCATTAAGTGGAGTTTTCTCAATTACTAGCTTGACTTGAACACCGCCACGGGCAGAGCTAATCAAACGGTTAAACCGGAGCTGTGAGTTCTCGTTATAATGCGAGGCATTCATAATTAGAGAAGCATCTATATTATGAAAGAGGTTGAGCGCGTCGGTTCTTCGGTCAATTGCGGCCCAGAGATAGTAAGGTTCAAATAGGTAACTTACTTGCGGGTGATCAGAAAAAACTTTTCCTAAAATTGTGGTACCAGAGCGACCACAGCCCAAAATGAAGGCGAGTGATTTACTTCTAGTTTGATTAGAATCAAATACTTTCTCAGCTCGTTGCTCTGCAGACCAACGCAGCCACCTATATTTGAGTGCCCGCAACCTAGGTTTGATTGTATCAGCTATAGAAAGAGTGTTAGGCATTACTCCTGATTTCCCTCTAATAAATACCTGCGATTGTGATCTTTTAAAGGCTTATTTTGTGAATAAATAATCACGCTTCCAATAAAAATTGAACTGAATAATACATCGGGAAGCAAATTTACTGTTCCGTGAGTTACAGATAAAAGCGATGGAGAAAATAGACTGATATAAAAAACCTGACTAGTAATACTATTCCTATAAACTGATGAAATCCATAAAAGTTTAAATAAATATGATGACAGAAGAAAAAACAAGCATCCAAAGTAGTCAAACTGAGCAAAGGAATCTCCTATTCCAGTCGTAGTTATTCCAGTAATTCTTCTGTAGTCATATAGATTTTCTATATCATATGTATTTAGTTTAATCATCAGAGCATTCTTGAAATTGTAACCAACTAACTGACCCGGAACAAAACTGAATATAACCTTATTCCAATAACCTGTTCCATATCCATATTGACGTGTTTGAACAGCAGCATCCATAACCAGAGCTGCATTTCTGAGTTCTAATACTTTCCCCTCTTCAACGAAACTCTTAAGATTATCTACTGGTCGTACCTCCTGAAGCTGATTCCAGTCACCATTTTTAGCAATATTGCGGTAAGTTCCTGTCAAAGGAATGGCAATCAAAGCAAAGAATATCAAACCAATAACTAACCATCTGGGAGGAATGTATCTACGAATGTAGTAAAGAGAAAGCCCTATCGTTAGGACAAAAGTAGCAGTAGCTTCACGACGTCCATAAAAAATGATTAATTGGAGTGGAATAGCAGCTGCACATGCTGTAAGGATTATTTTCGCTACAGTTGGATGACGAAGAGTAGATAAAATAATAATTGTGAAGCCTGGATAAATTAACCTACGAAAAAATGCATAAATTGTAATAATGCCAGTCCATTGAGTTTCTTCTCTAACTGCTTCAGGTAATTGAAATATTAAGAAGTTCGCACCGTAACCAATTAAGACTAAAACAATTCCTCCCAAAAAAAGCTTATTAGAATCAACCGATATATCAAACTTTTTGATAAAACTATAATTTAGAGGTAGTTGATAACCAAGCCAGCACATGGCAGCACAGAAGCATGACATGAGCAAAACTCTTTCTAGTGCTTGTTGACTAACTGGACCGGGATTATTGATCAAGGCGATAGTCTGAGGTAATATAAATGAGACAAAAATACCGCCCATAAAGAAGGGATACTGGTAAATTCGGTCAAGTCTAATCAGACCCCAACTCAAAAGACCAACACAAATTGCTACTAGTAAGTAAAGGTATAAATTAACCATTGGCTAATATCTATCTTGATTATAAATGGAGTAGGTGTATATCAATGCTTTAAGCTTTTAAAGCTATTCAATCTATAGTCTTTTGTTAATAAATCAAAAAACGTTTGAGATGATTTTTGGTAATACTCTTCAATATAAGAATCAAGGTTATTACTTTGGTTAATCTGATAATTACCATTATAAATTTTAAGTAAGTTATCAGTGATTGCTGCTGCATCTCTAATTGGCACAATAAAGCCATCGATTCCATCTCTAACAATAGAACCTGAATTATAGGTAGTAATAACTGGCAATCCCCAATTCAAGGCTTCATATATTACCATTGCTGAACCTTCACAAATGGAAGGAAGCACAAATACATCTGCCCAAGTATACAAATCTGCCATTTGAGAGCGTGGTACTCGTCCCAAAAAATTGCAGACATCACTATATTCTTTAACTCGTTGAAGTTTAATGTCAATTGAACCGGCAACTTTACAGGTAAAAGGGATTTTTCCTTTGAGTAATCGTAGGGCTTGTAGTAAATAAGGAATTCCCTTGCGCAAACCAACTGAACCTGCAAATAATATTCTCAGTTCATCACCTCGTTTTTTCAGTGTTCTACGATTAAGTTTACAGTTAAATGCTTGATTATCCTTAGATATACCTAATGCTACTACAGAGATTTTATTGGCACTTACTCCTCTAGTAATCAGAGAATTTTTTACAAAATTAGAGCCACAAATAATATGATCAGCTAAGTCTTGCTCACATTGTTCGCGCTGTACTAACTCCAGTATAGAATCATCAACTGTAAAAGGTGACGATGACCACCACTGCCAATTATTCTCCTCTTCTAACAGAAGTTGATGTGCAAATGACCTTTCAGCTAAAGTCTGATCTAAAATACAGTAGATACCTTGTGTTTTCGCATACTCAAATAGTTCAAGTGAAGCTCCATTAAACCCATAAACAATATTAGCATCACCTAAACCATTTTGAATAATTCGTTTACAAAACTCTTTTCCAGTCCATAAAAAAATACTTGATAATTCTTGGGGTGAACATTTTTTTAGTGCTTGAGCGAATTGATATCCAAACCATGGAAAGTGAATAATCTGTACTTTTTCTAGAGCTGGAGCATATCGATCCAGAGTTTTTTTCAGTGCATTAGGAAGATGTTTGTAAATCTGAGGTTGTCTTAATAGTTTACTGACTCCGTTATTACCTGAGTAAAAGTCGGTGTATAATCTTTCCAGAATTCCCCATTGATGAAACAGTATAGGTTGCTGGTAGTGCCTTCTAGCACCGAGTTGTGCTACTAAAATTCTGGGATTTGACATCTTCTTCTCTCTAATATCTTTATAGCCTAGAAATGTAAAGGTATACAGCTTGTTTGATAATTTTTGAAAACTCTATAAGCCCAGATTTTAGGATGCTTCATGCTGCTGTGTTCCTAAAGTAATAATTATGATCGAGGAAGCTTAATTAAGGATTATTTTGCTGAATAATCTCTTCATTAGTCTTGGAAAAGCTCGCACATATTTTGCAAAATATCGAATATAAATATACCTAAATTTAGGTATGCAAGATTTATTTAAGTTAATGAATAAAACATCTCCATTAGTTGTCATAGAAAATACAATGCAAGCGAATCCTAAAGATTTTAGTTTTGCTTTTATTGCTTCAACTTCTCTACTAATTTGAAATTTAAAATCGTGAAACTCTACTGTGATTTGCTTGATGCTTTTTAAGGTTTTGTCACTCATCGAGTTAAATAAATCAATTTCTGCACCTTCAATATCAACTTTTAATAAGTCTATACATTCGATATTGTTTCTGTCCATGAAACTTTCTATGGTGACACCTTCAACTGTAATCTTTTCACTAACAGTACCCACAGAAAATCGAGAGATGTGATTAGCTTCTGGATTATCTGTAACGCAAAATTCAACAGGTTTATCTGCGCTAGATATAGCATAATTAAATTTTTTGACCAGAGGGTTTTGAACAATTTTTTGATGTAAAGAAGGTAAAGCTTCTACTGCATAGCATTGACATTTAAATAGGTTACTTACCTGATGTGAAAACTGACCTAAATGAGAACCTAGATCAACTACTACAGAATTAGAGTTAATTAAATTAGCGTAAAAATGATGACCTCTAACTGAGACTAAACCCGAAATATTTTTGACTGGTTCCATGAGAGTTTTACTTTGGTGTTGGTTTACTTGTATCATTAATCGTTATCCCTACAGTTATTTGCTGAGACAAAATCACTATATTTAATTAAATCTAAAACCATGCATTTGTATTTCCTGGTAAAATTGTTTATCAATAAAATCCTGTTCTTTTCTTGATAAAACTTCTTGATACGGTCTTTTGTCTTTGCGGAATTGGCTATGTGCTCTTACACTTAAAGAGCCATCAAAAGGTATACTAAGTCTGGCAAAAATTCTACTTAATTCTTCGTTCAGATTTTCATATTTTCCGACATAGTCAACCATAATTTTATTCGGATTTAATGGATTAGTATAAAGCGGATAGTTCCAAGCAAAGTTTTTTCCTGAAATATAGTCATCAAAACTGAATTTTTTACCTATTTCACCCTTGAAAAAATAATAATGTGATAAAAATTTATCCCAAGGGTTTCTTTCAAAACAAAATTTATAGTAATCATTCCATATATCTGAGGATATGCGTTCTTTGATCATATAAGCAGGAATATGATTGTAAAACTTTCTCTTTCTCAAACAATCTTTAATTGGATTACTTGAAAATAGTCGATAAGGATAGTTATTGCTACCTATAAGAATATTACTGTATTTAGTTATTTCAGGAATAGGATTAAATGAACCACAATAATTTTGTGGCGTATGTCCATATTTGATAATTGGTGTTAATACATCATTTTCACCACAAAGCTTTGATAAAAATAATTCAATGCTTGTTCCTGCAGTTTTCCTGGTTTTTATAAAAATAAATTTATATTTATGAGAAATAATCATATAATCTCCTACTTTAAATTTAAATCGCACACTAATATCTACTAACTAAAATTGCGTTATCCGGATTTTTATACACGTATTTTTGTAGAAAAATATATTTTTTGTTTATGCCTTATTGAGCAATATGACTTGATTTGCTTTTTTTGATAAAAACAGTTGACCGTATACCTATCAAAAAAATAACACCAGAGACTATTGCACTTGTAATCAAAGTTAGCCACGAATAATTATAATTAGTGATACTCAATAAATACTTAATTGTTGATCCTAAAAACAAACTTAATACTAAAGATAATAACCATATCATTACAACTTTATTTATGTACTCTTTAAGATTTAATTTTAAACGCAACAAAGGTTTGTATAAAGCATACCAATTATTAGTTAACATAAGACTAAGCAGTGTTGCCAATGATACCCCCCATAACCCCAGTGGTTTTATGAGTATCATGGTCAAGCCGATATTAAGTACACCTGCCGCCAAAGATGAAATTGCATACTCCTCATTCCCAGTTGCTCGTGCACTATATATCAGACAAACATTTTGCACTTCAAAAGTTAACATTATACAAAATGTAGCTAAGATCTTATACCCAATAAAAACATCATTACCTAGCCATAAACTAGTTAATTCTTTACCAGAAATTAATAAAAAACTAGTACCACAAGCCATAATTAAAAGACTTATACGACAGTTATTTATGACTATTTTATGTATTTTATTTAAATCACCTGCTTGCCACATTTGACCCAAAAAAGGAGCTGATGAAATAGCAAAGGAAACTGCTAAAACTCTTAAGTTAGATGCTAATTGATAGGCAGCATGATAGGAAGGGATATCCTTAGTCCCAGATGCTAGAGCAATAAAATATTGATCAGTCTTCAAAATCAAAAAAGTACCAAGTGTTGTTAACCAAGAATGTAGCGATAGCTTGACCATTGACTTGGCTAATGTAGCATTCCATTTCCCTTGGATAGTAAGCAATTCATGCTTCCGTTTGTGAATAAATCCCAAAATTGCAAACCGCTGCACCAAGTTAGCAACAACTGAAATAGCTGCCAACGCTAGCAGTCCACCTCCCAACATCACTGCTCCAATATTTGCCATTATTGTCAATAAGGCTAGAGCTGTAGACATCAGACTATTTAAACCTACATAGCCTATACCCATCAGTAAAGAGTTGAGGTATGAGACCCAAATCCCCACAGCATAACCAGCACACATTAGTGTCCATGCCCAAAAAACTGTCTGCGGAGATACTTCCTGCAACTTTAGTTGACTGATTAAGGCATAACCAGATACCCAGGCAATCAAAAACACTGCAACTGAAAGCCATTGCAAAATAGTTCGACCTGTAACTACTAAATCTCCAATATGTTGCTTACTTTCTTCTGTCAACTCTACTTCTGGATCAGCACCACTTTTTCCCTTGGCTAGAGCAATTTGCCGCGTCAATGTCGGCTCAATCCCCATCCCCAGTAAACTCAAAAAAGCTTGACTGTTACCCAGTAAAAACCACAATCCCAATGCCTCTTTTCCCATGTAGCGAAACAGGATCGGAATTAAAAATAGGTTTGCCAGGATTGTTACTGCTCTACTCAACCAAGAAACAGCAACTGCAAAGTTAATTCGCTTAGATGCTGACATATTCTCCTGCCTGAGTTAGTTGTGCTGAAAACTCCGATAAGTCTCTAGTGATTAGAAATTGCCACTGCAAGAAACAAGTTGATATTTGCACTTTTTGTGTATCCAAGGTACGATGGATTGAGCTAAATTTAAGGCTTTTGAAATCTCGATGAGCCAGCTTGGTGGTTACTGATTGCACCTGTTAGGTTTATAGCCTTATCAAGATAATCGCACCCCTTTCTTCACACAATGAGACGATTTATACTGATCCAAGGTATGTTGAGGTATTATCGTCTAACCGCTACAACTTGATACACTCTGTTCTCAGCTCAATCAGGATCGCCTAATAGCCTAGCCCTACTAAAATCTCATCAAATATCCCTATCAACTGAAGCGATCGCCAGTAGCGCAACAACAAAGCTAATTCAACTTATCCCTATAATTAGTAAAATTAGCCATCATAATTATTCTATGGCGATAGGATTTGGATGGATCTATCCAGCATAGAATGACCATAGAATAACTAAAAAGTTCCAGACCATATATGATTCAACCTTCTCTTGCTAGCTCTGTGAAACAAGTTCAGAAGCCGTTTTCCAATTTACCCAGTAGCGACAGTCTAAAAATGCCTGAAAGCCTATCTAGGCAAAGGCTTTATCAATAATTATCGTGATAACTAAGTTTTCACAAAACTTTACACTTTCCGGATTCTCCTATTATATTGTGAAATTCTCAATTGAGAAGATGCTTAATTTGTTTATTTCTTCTCAGTGGAAAAGATGCTCTCCAGAAAAAAGATGTATAAATCTAGTTGCTCAAGAAGTAGGTGGTAAGTGGGTAGGCGTAATTAAGCCAAAAATAATAAAAGCTGGAAATCTTGTTTAGCAAGGAGCCTAGCTTTTCAGCTTTTACATTTATTTATGCCTACCTACTTACTATTTATGACAGTAAACTGTCCCCAGGAAAAAAGTTATGTCCACAAATCATGCTGCTCAGAAAGCAGGTGGTACTATTTCAGAGTGGCATGATTTATATCAAGTCCTGTTAATTGCCCATAATTGCAATGCTTGAAAAACAAGGGCTTCAGACATTTATATTATGGGTGATTTGCCGGACATCATAATTAGCTCTAAACACTTACTCTCTTGATTCTGGGATGTTAGCTTTACGGAATTTATCTACAGTCCTAAGAATTAACTGCCTAATTCTAGTTAATGGAAGGATTTTAGCCAACCTCGTGAGTAGCAATAGCAATTTCAGTGCCTCGATCAAATCATTCATGTTCATTATTAAAATCTAAGGCTCAAACTATACTAAGCGATACACTCTATGCTCAGCTCGATCAGGATCGCCTAATAGCCTAGCCCTACTAAAATCTCATCAAATATCCCTATCAACTGAAGCGATCGCCAGTAGCGCAACAACAAAGCTAATTCAACTTATCCCTATAATTGGCAAGATTAGCCATCATAATTATTTTCTGACGATAGGATTTGGATGGAGCTATCCAGCATATCATACCAACGCAGCCATAATCGCTCCACACCTTGATAGCTCCCCTGCCACAATCCCATACCTAACTCAAGGCAGGGCATCCAAATCCTGGGTTGCGCTAAATTCAACTCTACATATCGGCCTGCCTGTAGCATGAATGCTCTTAAAATATCTCTATAACGGTCAAACACAATATAGTAAGGAATCCGCAAAACTTGTTCGTACACTTGCCATTTACTTGGGGGTTGATCCACTGTCCGTAGCATTTGCCCTAAATCCTCCTTTTCAGTACCCGGTGAAAGCAACTCAACCACCACAAATGGACTCACACCCTCCTGCCAAATCACATAGCTGAGGCGTAATTCTGGCAGTTGACCAAATTGTGGTTGATAAAACCGAGATACCCCCACCACTCCAAACCAATCTGGGCGTTTATACCACTGGGGATGATGAACATCATAATAAAGATTTAAATCAGTTCCCACAAATACTCTATCTGTAGGATAGCCAGGGGGACAAAAGGTTTCCCGCAGTAATTGGGGCTGGAATTGATGAAATTCGTCTGGCAATCCTGGGTCATTGGGGTCTTCACTGGGAAGATCATACATCGTTGGTAAGACTTCTTTTGCAGGACGAGGAGGATCAGTCTGACGCATAGAGCAGTCGTATCTTGCAAGTTTTTAGCCTTTGATTGTATCTCTAGGAAGATGATGATTAACTAAAAATTCTGACATGCTTCCAAGCCAGATTGATTCAATCGGCAAAGAAACTCTCCGCCAAAGCACAAACTCTTTCTGGACTCCTGCCCTAATTTTATTTGCTTTGGGCTTAGCAATGCGCTTGCCTTTTCAAGCTCAACTTGTCCAAAGCTGGGATGCTGGCAATTTTGCCCTAGCAGTAGAACACTACGACGTGCGATTGGAACAACCCCACATGCCGGGGACATTTATTATCTTTGTCTTCTTGGCTAGGTTTTTTAATCTGTTTTTCAAAAATCCTACCGCTAGCCTGGTAATGGTTAACGTTTTGGCATCAGCTATAGCCGCAGCCATGCTATACGTAATTGCCGCCACCTGGTTTAATCCCCGTGCTGGCAAGACAGCGGCGCTGTTGATGCTTACTAGTCCTTTGGTTTGGTTCTACGGAGAAATGCCCCTCTCCTACATGGCAGAGTTCTGTTGGGTGCTACTAATTGTATTTGCAGCCTATTGTACCGGACTAGGTAAACAAAAAAAGCCAAAGGACCCAGGATCCAGGGCCCAAGGGATTTATACCAATGCCGATAGCCCAAGTCTTCTGCCTTCTCAATTTTCTCCTCTAACTAACAATCAGAAGAATTTAGGAGTCGATGGCAATGAACAATCAACTATTAATCATCAACCTCCCCTTGGTGATAAAAAAGCTCTGTTTGCTTTAGCATTGCTTATGGGTTTGTCTGGGGGTATTCGCCCTGGTACTCCCTTTTTCCTATTGCCCCTATCTTTATTAGCAGTCTGGAGGGGATTGCATAATCGCCAGTTTAATTTGAAGCATGTTGCGGCTGCCGTACTCGTCGGGTTAGTAGGTTTGGCAATTTGGATGATACCGTTGTTGATTATATCTGGTGGCCCCCAAGCCTACTGGCAGTTAGTGGAGGGGTGGATACCTGTACATACTCAACGACAGGATGCCGACACCCTTCTAGAGGTACTTGACAATCTGCTCTTTTTTTTAAAAACTGTTCTGATGGGGGTGGGAGTAGCAGTTTTTCCAGCACTGTGGGTGTTAATCGGCTCTGGAGTAAGGATTATCCGCAACCTGCGCAGGGATTGGCGGCTACAGACAGTATTGTTATGGATAGCGCCGGGGATGATGTTTTTTCTTTTTGTTCATATGCGGCGTCAGGGGCATAGCTTTACAATAATGCCTGCCTTCATTTTACTCTCGGGGCTAGCAGTGGTGTGGTTATGCGATCGCTTTGCGCTAGCCCTTTGGGCTAATCGCCTTTGGCGCTGGTGCTACCGCGCTAATCGCTTCTCAAAGCAGGGTAATCGTGCCTGGGTAGTACTCACGATCGCGATCGCACTTATTAACGGCACTTTTTTCCTCTTTGGACCTAATTTACGCACTTTTACCACAATTAGCAAGTTTGATGCCAAATACGGTGAGCGTATCGAGTTTGTGCGGGCGAATTTTCCCCCAGCAACTACTGCTATTGTTGCTCAAAAACATTATGGGAGGCTCCCCGATGTACATTTGTCAGAGTACCAAGAGCCTCACCTCTCCCGCCGTGTTGAGGATATCCCGATTGTTATTGCTCCCCAAGTTCGCACTCTAGTATTACTAGACAATAAGATTTTTCGCCAACCGGGACAAGATTCTGGCTTCCAAAAACTAGAGATGCCTAGTGGCAAGACTATTCGCTACCGCAGTTGGTCTCCAGATTGGCAACTGAAGGTTACTAAGTATACCTCAGAGTTGGTGCCGGTTTCTTCATCAGAAAGTAAATAACAATCTCAAATAGTATTTTTCAGTTTTTTTCTACTACTTCCAATTGAGAAGAAGCCGAGCGCCCAAACTCTTCTGGGGCATATTGTAAATATACTTCTGCCCCTGGCCATTCAAATTTCCCTGGAGTAACCGATCGCACCAGATAATGTAAACTATAGACACCAGCTTGTAAGCGATCGCTATAAGCTACAAGACGATCACGATAAATCTTCTCATAACCGATTTCCCAGCTATCTGCTTGAGCCTGGAAGTAGGGTGTGGAGGTTTGGAAATTAGCATCGATCGCTTCTAAACCTGCTGGCAGAGGATCACTAATCACTACATGTTCCACCGGATGATCACTAATAATTTCTAAGCCAATATCAAATACTTTTCCACTTTTTAATCTTAATGGTTCATCGGCGCTGTAGAGTCCTATCCGCCGCTCAACTTCTTCTTGATTGGCTTGACGAATTGAGCGTGTTATTCTTAAACCATTGAAGCGACCTGGTTGATTGCCCTGTAGGCGATAGCGGTAGGCAACTAGGTAGTGCAATCTACCTTGCCCTGCTGTTTCTAAGTTCAAATTCTGTGAACCAGTAGGTAGCTGGTTCATGGGTATTTTTAGCTCTAAACTAGGATTACGATAGCCCTCGAACTGTGCTGAACCCAAAGTTTTGCCAGCAAGTTTTGCCGTGGCGGTAAAGTTAGGGGGTGTGGGTTGAAGCTGGCTATATTCTACTAAAGCGGTGAGTGCTTCGGCGTTGTTATAGCTAGTCTGCCATGTACCCTTGCGCCTTAAATCTAAGAGTCCTTGCAATAATTTATCTAAGATTTCAGGTTTACTATTTTGGGTAATAAACAGCCGCAGTGCTTGGGCTTGAGTTACACTAGGAGAGTTCAACCAGCGCCAATCTCGCGGTAGGTTCACTTGTGCGGAACGTCCAGTTTCGTAAATAGTCTCCTGCAACTGATTAAATAGTTCTTGAGCCTGCTGTTGCCAACCTGGAAAATCCGACAGGTAACGCGCTAGTTTAATCTGAGTGAGTTGCTCAAATTGATTGTGATGTTGGTAGATTTCTTTGAGGAAATCATCACGCTTTTCTCCAATTTCTGCCAATGCCATGAGCGCCGACAGTTGCACTCGATGCTGACAGCGTTGTTCTGGACATAAACTATTTTGCTTGGGGTTTGCTAGTATTTTCTGTAAATAAGATTGCAGACGAGATACCATTTCTGAGTTTGTCTGTAGAGCAGCAAGTTCTTCCACTTCTGTAAAAGCAGTTGATGCCTGAGCAATTGCTTGAGCTGCGTAAGCGCTAGCTAAGGGAGCAGAGCGTTTTTGTCCAGACCAAAAGGCAAAGCCGCCATCGGCTTGCTGGAGTTTTTGCAATTGATTAAGAGCGATTACAGCTTGTCGAGTTGGATTAAATTCTGCAAAGGTCTGAGCGTATTTTTGAGATAAAATTTGTAGATTCGCAGCAATTACTAATTGACTGGCTGCTGGTTCTAGGAAGGGCAGTGTATCATCCTCAAGTACTTGCTGCGCTGGTGCCGTCATTTCTGGGATGAGGGTACTCGCTAAGGAAATCTGCAAACCACCAACCTCAGGAACAACCTGATTATTTACATTTAGGGGAATCTCTACCTGCTTATCAGTAGTTCCAGTTTCCACTACCTGTTCAGTTACTACTGGCGATTGTACTACTAAAGGTACTTTCCAACCATCACCCTGGCGTTTATTGAGCTGCGCTACAAACTGTACTTTGCCTTCACCAATGCTGGCAACTAAGACAGGAAAACGATAGGCGCGGGTGCCTGATTCGGCTTTAGTTTTTAATATTGTGGTGTTTTGAGACTTTTCTGTAAACTGGAGATGCTCGGAGAGGGAACCTTTTATTTCCAGATTCCCTTGTTTGCCAGTGTTGTTACTCACCGAAACACCTGCTTGAAATAAATCTCCTGGGCGCACAAATTGAGGCAACAAAGGATTAGATAGCAGAGGTTTAGCAGTAACAAAAGTGCTATTTCCATCCCCAAAGCGCATATCTTCAGTAGTGGCAACAGCAATTACCCGCCAAGTCGTGAGGTTATCTGGCAGTTTAAAGTTTACTTTAGCTTCACCTTTGCGGTCTGTAATCACAGAACCATTATAGTAAGCTAAGGGTCGAAAGTCTTTGCGGATATTGATCTTAGCTGCCTCTATTTCAGCATTACTTTGATCAGATAAAACTGATGGTGCCCCCGTTGAGGGTAGAGATTCTGGCATTGCTGCAGTTTTCAATTCTATATCTCCAGCTGAAGCTGAGAAGAGATTACCTCCTCTTGTGCCTGCAGTTATTAATTGGGAGAGTGGGTAAGAACTGCGATCGCTAATAGGAATAGATTCGAGTAAAATATCAAAGCGGTTATCACTAAAACTGGTAGCAATTGGCTGCTGAGTATATACTGTTTCAACTAAATCTGGTGGACGATATCCTGTTAATTGCAGCACATCCTCATTCACTACCATTACCGAGAATTGTCCCTTAACTGGCTTGCCTTGATTATCTTTTAGTTCTAGTTTTAGAGTTTGTTCTTTGCCTGGTTCAATTTGGGCTTGCTCTGGAGTAACTTCTACTTGTAAATATTTATCCTGTAAACTAATTTCTAAGGGAACAAAACCAATCTGTACCAAATCCTCAAGGTTTCCCGTTGCTAATTTTTCCAGTGGCTCTCCCTGTCGCACTAACACTGCTTGCACTGCTACATTCGGCAGCATTTGAGCAGTAATTGGAAACTGAATTTGAGGCGCACCACCCTTGACTTGTTGAATAGTTTGGTAAATTACCTGATCGCGCACTACAGCAAAGTACAATTGCGCTTCTGGATAGGGAGACTCAATCAGTGCTGTCGCCGTTTCACCTGGTTGATAAATTTGCTTATCTAACTTAATTTTTAAGTAATTTTGGCGGTTATTCCTTGGTTCCCAAATTACAGCATCGTCCCCTGTTACCCAAATTCGTTCATCACTGGCAGTTATCTCATTTTGGGCATTTTTAAAATTGGCTCGCAGTCGATAGAAACCAGCTTCCGGTGCTTTTAATGAGACAGTTTTAGTCTTATTGCCAGATTTTACCTCTGCCTGTGCTACCGTTTCATACTCCACCTGATCTTGAAAATCAATACTATCTACGACTGCTTTCTGGTTACGACTGTAATTGATCTTTTGTAATTCCAGGCGTACCGATTCTCCTCTAATTACTTTACCTGTAGGTTCAGTAACGATAACTTCGACAGGAAAAGCTTGATTAGCTTCAGCTATAAATTTCGTTCGTAAACCGATTAGACGACTACTAGGCAGTGCTGTAAAAGTTTTTGAGTCAGCAACTGCCAGATTAGAAACATCGACGACTTCTGCATCTATTCGGTAAGTCATGGGGTAGGGCAAATCATCATCAATACTCAAACTTATGCTGCCTTTCCCTTCCTGATCCAGCACTATATTTTCTTGTTTAACCTCACTGGGAACATCAGGCATCTTTTCTGGCCATAACCACTGACGTCCAAAAGAGAATTTATCCCAGCCCTTAGGTGAGAAATTGGCAGGTTGTCGCGTTACATAATAATTAGCCCTCGCCCCGGCTACTGGCGTACCAAATAGATAATTACTTGCTGCTATTGCTTCTACTTGCTGATTAATCAGAGCAAATTCTTGAGCAAAACTTAGTTCTACGTTAAAGTTAGGCGGTTTAAACTCAGCAACACGAAATTGCCCAGCTATTTCTATACCATTTTCTCCCTGAGCACGGAGCCAATAGAAACCCAAAGCTTGATTTTCTTGTAGCGGCAACTCCAGAGAAAAAGTACCAAACTCATTAGTTGTCTGAGTGCCTAAATTAGTAGATTTTCCATCTGGACTTCTCAGCGTTACTTGGTATTGAGCATTTTTGTCTTGCTTGATAATGCCATTTTGCAGATAATAGGCAACGCCAGTAAATTCGGCTTTTTCTCCAGGCTGGTAAAGTTTTCTATCTGAGAAGATTGTGCCGCGCGATTGAGGTTTACCTCCATCCCAACGGGGATAAATACCATAGCCATAGGCACCGCTATATTGTTGAATACGGGCAAATGCCCAATCTTGGTTTTGACGGGCAATTACTAGTAATTCAGGAGGTTCTGTAAATCGAAGTTCAGAGTCATTATTTTTACTACCTCGAATACATTGCCTGAGTTTATTCTCATTAAGTACCAAGGTGCCATTTTGATCAGTTTTACCAGTGGCACAGGGTTTTGGTTGAGGGCGAGATTTTGCCCCCAATTGAGATTGGTAAATCGCCACCGAAGCAGATGCTACAGCCGAACCATCGTCAAGATGATTAACTCGAATTAAGCCTGAATCTGGAAACCACTGGCTAAAAATTCCCAAATTAGTTAATTGCGCCATGCCGTAAAACTTTGGTTCGCGCCACTGCTGTTTCTGATTTTGTTGATAACGAGTTGTACGTGCTTGGATGCCATAAGCTAGTAATCCTGTGGCTGCACCAAGCTCTTGTTGTAAAGGCAGACTGATGTTATTAATCTGATTTTTATTGGCTTTAACGGTAAAACTTTTCCAGGTAGCAGGAGCAGGTAAAAAATTATTTTCTTTGCTAGCTAGCAGTGGAACATTAATATAAACCAAGTCAGTTGGTTGCATCTTCCGATAAACTGCTTGATATTTTGACTCTGGGAGATTAACGGTAGCAATATTCAGTTGTAGGTCTTTTGTAGTTGGTAAAATGCTTAGACCTGAAGGAGCATCAATATTAGCTGTTAAATTACCAGTTTTATACTTTACTTCAATAGGTTTACCTAAGGTTTGTCCGAATTTGTCTTGGAGTTCAGGATTAATAGTAATCGTATAATTAGTATCTGGCTCTAATACCCAGGGATTAATAGCAACGGTATTAGAGTCTGGGTATGCTTGTATAAATTGAATATCTTCTTGAGGAGCAGGCTTAATCGTAATATTTTCAATTGCCGACTCTGCTACTAAACCATTAGTAAATTTGAGTTGGGCTCCGCCTTGAACAAACCTTTCTTGCCCCAAATACTCAATGCCTTTAAATTGCAAGGGGTAATAGGTTTCCACCTCACCATTAAAGGCAACTTCACTAGGCCGATTACCGCCAACAGGAAGTAAGCCAGGGGAAATCTCTAACTTGTAACGAGTGGCTGTTTTTAATTCCTGCCTGGGCAATACGGTATATTCCCAATAGCGACGAGCATCAGCAAATCGTGCTATAGGTATGGTTGATTCTGGTTCGGCTTGAAGTTTAACTTGGAGTGGCACACTCTTATTTTTACCCTCCGGTATCAGCTGCACATGTGCTGACAAGGAATTTAAATCTAACTCTACATTCGAGGTAAAGTTTAGGGTTGGTTTTAAATCAAAACTGTCAGTGTAATCATTGCCCATCTTAATCTTGGGCAAATTAGTCAGCTGGATAGGTTGAGTACTGAAAGTCCAAGCTAAATCTTGTTTAAGTTGGTGATTTTTTAAGTCTTCTAAGCCAGATTTCAGAGTTACCTGGATGCGGGTAGCTTTGGGTAGCGCTTTGTCAGCTTGAAATCCTACCATTCTTGGGGTTAAAAATCGAAATCGCCCTGGCAGTGGTGGTAAAATTTCAAATTGTTGTAGCTTTTGCTGCTGTTGCGGGGAATCTAGGCTCTCAATAGGGATTAGAGGCTCTTGAAAGCGAATGCGAATTTGTGCTAGATTCTCTGCTTCTCCAGTAGGAGATACTTGCTCAATCCAATCTGGTATTTGAGGGCTAGGTAGGAGGGGAATTGCTGGCAGTGGTTCGGTGCCTGAAAAGATATTTGCCACATCACATCCTGCTATCCCTAGGATCAAGGTGAGTGCTAGCAGCAAACGAACCCAAGTATTCAAGACTTTACCTGTAGCTTGCATGATATTCTCCCCTCATGGCTCATTAGTCTTGATAGTTGAAGCAAATCAAGCGGCTGTTCATATTTTAGGTCACCGTCAGTATAGAGGGGAGATGGGGGGAGGGGGAGACGCGGAGATGGGGAGACGCGGAGATGGGGAGAGAGTTATTTGTTAAAGCTTAACTTGGTATTAATTAGTCCTTAATATAGCGTTTCTCAAATTGATGAGGTACGGTTCCTAGGCTTTAGGGAACTTTTAACAGGGAACAAAGAATAGTTAAGAAGATGAAGTGTATTTCATGCTAGAAAGAGAAGTGCTATAAATACTACAGCTAAGCTCGAGTTTGCAGCAAGCTTCTAATCCTGGCATCCTTAGCAAAGAACAACAAATTATCGAAGACCAGAATAAGAAAAGCTTATAAGGTAAACAAAGGATGCAAATCGATTTTCACCATGGCGTTACCTATGCTGTTGCTCGTTTGGCTGGATTTGAACATGAACAGGCAAATATTATTGCCAATTCTGCCCAATATGTAGATGATGCTACAAATTCAGGTTTGATTAAGTTTGATAATGGAGCTTTATTTAACCGGATAGGTTCAGCCCACAAGCGACTGGACTATAGGAATTTTCGGCAATTAGCCAATTATCAAGTTTGGATACCCTTTCATTTTCTGCCAGGAAATGGAGGGCTTCCAGCTGGACAAGAGCCAGAAGGCAAATTTATCAATAAACTTGTTTGTCGCCCTAATAGCTATGTTGCCCAAGAAATGATGACTGAATGCATTGAACGCCGCCATCTTCCCTATAGTTTATATCGCTTGGGTATTGCCATGCATGTTTATGCCGATACCTGGGCTCATCAGGGTTTTGCTGGTGTTAGTCATGAGGTAAATCATGCCAAACATTTGGTAGATGAACAGGGTAATCTTGATCAATATTTAAATGCTCAGATTGAAAGATATTTTCATAAAAATTTAATTGAGCGTTTAGCTAATATTTTTATTAGTGAAGCTTTACCTTTAGGACATGGTGCTGTCTTAGGTCATCCTGACAAACCTTTTTTAAAATGGGGCTATACTAATGGTTTGAATCAAAAAATTATTCGTAATAATCCTCAAGACTATCTAGAAGCTGCTGAGCATATGTGTCTGTGGATGCAGCGCTATCGAGTAGGCGATCCTAAGGCTAAGGTTTCTGGTCTTCCCCCTGATGATAAAGCTTTGATTGCTCAAATGCTCAATAATATTACTGATGCTAAGGGTGAAATGCGACATCAAAGATGGCTAGAAATCCTTAGTAAAGGGAAATTTAGCTTTGGGCAGGCAGATATCAGCTATATTCCTAAGGGTAAAGGTTCCTGGAAATATCAGGCATTGGGAACCCAAAAAGAAAAAGATTCTCGTCAAGAGGTTTTTAAATACCATCCCAGTTTTTTAAGTAGTCATTGGAAATTATTTCATGATGCTTTAGAAGCCCATCGCTTTCATGTTGTTCATGAGCTTTTGCCTAGGTATGGGATTTGTGTTGCTTAGGTTTATGGTTAATGGTTCATAGCTCATGGTTCATTTATCATCTCACGAGGCAACCATAATCGCCAAGTTAAAATCGGCATTAAGTCACTCCATCGCTCACTGCTTTTACGAACCAAGACACTTGAAGAATTCCGAGGAGTTATTCGAACACTTGCATTTCAGACTAGCATCCCAGCCCGTTTTATATCTATCATTCCAAGCGGCTCCGTCGGGTTTTGGATCGCCACAGGCATACATGCCACTTCCTGCAACATCAACGATCTCGATGGCTATATTTTGTGCGCAAGTCATATCGTGATGTTTCAAGAATTGAATCGAATCGTACCCCTTGCTCGCAGCTGCCTTAAAGAGATCGGTGAAATATTGTGCGCATTCCAAGTCATTACAATTTTTATTCAGAAAATGTTTCACAGCCTCAGGATGATCGGAGAAGGCTTTCGTCTTACCCAAATGAAAGTAGTTGCCACTGCCAGGCATATAGTACATCCATGAGCCAACTTTTTCGTTGTTCTTCGCTTCAGCATCTGCGGTATGTGTAAACTCTACCCATTTGGACTCACGGAGCGGTGAGTAAGGGGGGGCGTGGTAGATGTATACGGCATTAGGCAAATCGTGATCACCCCCCGATAAGGAGCAGATGGCTTGCCCTTCCTGAGTTTTAGGTATGGGGCAATGATTACCGCCGAAATCTTCGCAAGGTATTGTCTTGATCCCGGCTAAATCGTCTTTGTAGAAAATCCACCAGTCATTGAGATCGATAGGAAACTGGGATGCCGAAGTGGGGCTATTCCCGTAGACTTTATTGAAGTAGTTCTGCCAAGGGCTTTCGGCGAGTTGCTGAGCCGATTCAAAAGTTGGTAAGACCAAAGACTGGTTTTGATGTTCACTAGATGAAGGAGCTACGTCACATGCAGAGATGAGGATACTCCATCCTAGTGCTAACATTAAAATAATGAGCGAGCGATTTTTCATTCTACCCCCTCTTGAGAAAGACGCTTTTTCCCATAGATAATGATCGCAAGCATCTCATCTATTCATGGTTGATTTTGTCGAAATAGGACTTTTGTTGGACTAGACTGCCTAAGAATTAATGAGATAATGAGCATGGTACAAGCCAGCAAGGTCTTATGAGGTGAGGGGTCACACCCCCCAGTCAATTCGTCAGCCTGATCATAGATTGATACCAGATTCTGAGTTAAAAGGCTTCGACTATTTCTAATTGAGAGGAAGCACAACGCCCAAACTCCTCTGGAGCATATTGCAAATGTACCTCAGCCCCTGGCCATTCAAATTTCCCTGGAGTAACCGATCGCACTAGGTAATGTAAACTATAAATACCAGGTTCTAGTCGATCGCCATAGGCAACAACGCGATCGCGATAAATCTGCTGATAACCGATTTGCCAGCTATCTGCTTGAGCCTTTAGGGCTGGTGTTGAGGTTTGGAAGCTGGCATCGACGGCTTCAAATCCTCCTGGTAGGGGATCGGTAATTACTACTTGCTCTACCGGATGATCTGTTATAATTTCTAAACCAATATCAAATACTTCCCCTGTACCGATGGTAAAGGGCTCATCTTCTGCATAAAGTCCTACTTTACGCAGTACTTCGTCATCGTTAGCGGCACGAATTTCCCTTGTTACCCGCAAGCCATTGAATCTGCCTGGTTGATTTCCTGCTAAGCGATAGCGATAGGCGGTTAGGTAGTGCAATGTACCTTGCCCGGATTTATTGAGGATTAAGTCATGTTGCCCCCGTGGCAGTTTAGCCATTGGCACTTTTAGCTCTAAACTGGGCTTCTGATAGCCGTTAAATCTTTCTGAGCCTAAATTCTTGCCAGCTAGTCTAGCTGTTGCTCTAAAGTTGGGTGGCTCTGGTTGCAGTTGGCTATATTCTACTAAGGCGGTGAGGGCTTCGGCATTGTCATAACTAGTTTGCCAGGTTCCATTTTTCCGTAAAGTTAGGAGTCCTTGCAATAATCTATCTAAGACTTCCGGCGCTGCCTGTTGAGCGATAAATAGACGCAAGGCTTGGGCTTGGGCGCTACTGCGTGAATTCATCCAGCGCCAACCTTGAGGAATATTGATTTTAGCAGTGCGCCCTGTCTCATAAACAGTTTCCTGCAATTGCTCGAATAGGGCTTGAGATTCCTGCTGCCATTCTGGAAATTGGGACAGATAGCGAGCTAATTTAATCTGTGTGAGTTGATCAAATTTATTCCGCTGCCCGTAGATATCTGCTAAGAAGTCATTGCGCTTTTCTCCCAGTGCGGCTAAAGCCATTAGTGCCTTTAATCGCACCTGACTTTTACAGGGTTGTTGTTGGCAAAAATCGTATTGCCCAGGATTGGCTAGGATTTTCTGCAAGTAAGTTTGGAGACGGCTTACCATCGCCTCATCCACAGTTAATCCTGCTGCTTTGGCTTGGGCAAGACTTTGGGCTACATAGGGAGTCACAAAGGGATCAGAGCGTTTTTGTCCAGGCCAAGATGCAAAACCGCCGTCTGCTTGCTGTAATTTTTGTAAGCGCTGGTTAGCAGTTGTCTGTAATTGCTCTAGATTAGCGAAGGACTGACCATACTTTTGTCCTAGAATTTCTAGATTAGCTGCGATCGCTAATTGACTGGCTGCTGGTTCCAAAAAAGGCAACCAATCGTTTTCTAGTACTTGTTGTGCTGGGGCAGTAATCTCTGGTATCAGGGTACTGGCAAGGAAAATATCTAACCCTCCCGCCTCTGATATCACCTTTTTATCTATATTCAGGGGAATTTTGACTTGATTATTAGTGGTGCCTGTTTCCACCACTTGCTCTGTAATTGCCAAGGGCTTGATAGCTAAAGGCACTTCAAAGGTATCCCGAGGCTGGTTATTGAGTTTAGTAATAAACTTGACTTTGGCTTCACCAATGTTAGTAGCTAGCATGGGAAAACGGTAAGCTTTAGTACCTGCTTCTGCTCTGATTGGTAAAACTTCTCTCTTCTTGGAAGTTTTCGCAAATTGGAGATTTCCCTCGAGAGTACCCTCAATTCTAAGATTACCCTTCTCTTTGGTATTATTACTCACTGCTAAGCCACCTTCAAATTGATCACCAGGGCGCACAAATTGAGGTAATACAGGATTAGCTAGGAGTAATTTTTTAGCTGTAAACTCTGCCTCGCCATTGCCAAAATTCAGATTATCGTCAGTAGCAACAACCATTACTCGCCAAGTAGTCAAGTCATCGGGCAGGTTAAAAGTCACATTAGCTTTGCCACTGGAGTCTGTCAAAACTGAGCCGTTGTAATAAGCTGTGGCTTGAAAATTTTCGCGCACGCGGGTATTTGCACCTCCAGCCGATAACCCGCCACCATATCCCCAGCCTTTTTCTATCGGTGAGGAGAGGGCAGCAATCACAACATTAGGTCGATTGTCAGAAAAACGAGTGGAAATATCCTGCTGAGCATATACTGTTTCTACCAAATCAGGAGGTCGATAGCCAGTCAGTTGCAGTACGGCTTCATTAACTACCATAACTGTAAGTTGTCCCTGAATTGGTTGGTCTTGAGTATCTTTAAGTTCAAATTGAATAGTTTCTTGTTCCCCTGGTGCCAGGTATTCTTGCTCTGGCGTTACTGTTACTTGTAGGTACTTATCATCCAAGTTAGTTTTAAAGGGAACAAAGCCAATCTTCACTAATTTATCCAAACCCCCTGTTTCCAACTGCGATAGGGGTTTACCTTGGCGCACTAATACTGCTTGCACTGCTGCATTGGGTAGCATTTCTGGTGTGACTTGGAACTTAATTTCTGGGGCGCTACCATTAACTTTGATAATTTCTTGATAGATAGTCTTGTCACGCACGACGGCAAAGTACAACTCTGCTTCTGGGTAGGGGGATTGAATTAGAGCTGTTGCGGTTTCGCCTGGTTGATAAGTTTCCTTGTCAAGTTTGATTTCGAGGCGATTATTTTGATATCTACCACCCCAGTAAAAGGCATCCTCGCCAGTTGCCCAAATCTGTAAATCGGTTGCCGTTAACTGCTTTTTACTGTTACCAAAATTAGCACGGATACGATATGAACCAGATTCTGGAGGAGTGAGGGAAAAAGTTTTAGGACTATCGTCAGAAAGAATAGTCTCTGTAACTACTGTCTTATACTCCAGCTGATTCTTGGCGCGACGACTGCCTTCTACTAACTGGGTGACACTATTGTATTTAATTCTTTGTAATTCAATACGCACGGGCTGCTCTGCTAGTACCTTACCCTCAAAATCAGTAACTATTACTTGCACCGGGAAAGATTTACCAGCCTCGGCAACAAAATCACTTTGTAAACCAATAAAACGGTCATTTGGCAAGACTGTAAAAGTTTGGGAATCAGACACTGACAAATTAGAGATATCACTAACTTGCGCATCTACGCGGTAAGTCATGGCATAGGGTAATTCTTCCTTTAAACTTATGACTTGAGAGCTTTTACCCTGTTGATCTAATACCTCGTTTACCTGCAAGACATCGCTAGGTATAGAGGGTTTCTCTTCTGGCCAAAACCAGCGACGTCCAAAGGAAAATTTATCCCAACCTTTGGGAGTAAACTCGGTTTGGGAACGAGTGATATAGTATTCAATCTTACCCCCTTGTACAGGAGAACCAAAGAGGTAATTACTTTCAGCGTTAGCCTCAACCTGTTGATTAGTGAGGGAAAATTTTTTATTGAGGCTGAGTTCAACTTTAAAATTGGGTGGTTTAAACTCAGCCACACGAAATTCACCAGAAATTTCGGCACCACTTTCTCCCTTAGCGCGGAGTGAATAGTAACCAAGGGGTTGATTAGCACTAAGGGGTAACTCTACCGAAAAGGTGCCAAACTTATTAGTGATCTTGGTACCTAAATCTGTTTTCTTACCGTCAGGACTTTCTAAAGTTAACTGGTAAGAAGCATTTAGATCCTGTTTTAGTTCTCCATTTTGTAAATAGTAGGCAGCGCCAGTAAACCAAGCCTTCTCTCCTGGTTGATAAAGCTTTCTATCTGAGAAGATTGTGCCGCGCGATTTTGGTTTGCCGTTGTCCCAACCAGCATCGATACCGTAATCGTAGGAACCACTATATTCAAGGGTGCGAGTAAAAGCCCAGTCTTGGTTCTCACGGGCAATTACTAGTAATTCCGGAGCTTTGTCAAAATTTTGCCCGCCACCTTTAATACAGGATTTTAACTCCTCACTACTGAGCAGCAGTGTACCAGTTTTATCGGTTTTTCCAATAGCACAAGGCGGTGATTCTACTCTCGATTTCGCCTGTAATTGTGATTGATAAATCTCAACTTCAGCATTCTCTACAGCTGAGCCATCAGCAAGATGATGCACTCGAACCAAACCGGAATTGGGAAACCACTGAGCAAATACGCCCAAATTAGTTAACTGTACCAATCCATAAAAAGTTGGTTCGTTCCACTCCTGTTTGCCTTTTCTTTCATAGCGAGTGGTTTTTGCCTGAATGCCATAAGCTAGCATGCCTGTGGCAGAATTTAGTTTCTCTGTTAAAGGCACATTAGCTTTAGTAAATTTATTTTTCCTACCTGATAAGGAAAAACTTGACCATTGAGTAGGCTTCGGCAGTAAATCTTTCCCCTCTCCTCTGGGATAGGCAGAATCAGTATAGATTAAATCTGTAGGCTCAACTACTTGATAGGCAGCTTTATACTTGGATTCAGGCAAATTAACTGTAGAAATATCTAATTGTAGATTTTTACCACTAGGAAATATATTTAAACCTGATGGTACCCAGATTTCAGCAGCTAAATCTCCAGTTTTGTATTTTAATGTCTCTGACTTACCCAAAGTTTGCCCGAATTTATCTTTGAGTTTATCGGCAATAGTAATTGTATAGCTAGTATTCGGTTCTAACGCCCAAGGATTAAGAGTAACAAGATTATATTCATCGTAAGCTCTAACTGCTGGCAGATTTTCCTTAGGTGAAGGCTTAATTGTAATATTTTCCAGAGCTGAGGCTGCCATCAAGCCATTATTAAATTTCAACTCAGCGCTGCCTTCCACAAAACGCCCGTAATTTTTTTGGGAATTAATTTCCTCAAAGGCTAAAGGTGCATAGGTTGAAACCTTACTGAAAAAAGCCGTTTCTGTAAGTAAATTACCTCGTGCTGGGCGTAAACCAGGGGAAAATTCTAAGCGATAACTAGTTGCCTTGGCTAAAGACTGTCGCGGTTGAATAGTATAAACCCAGTCACGCCCAGATATATCAAACTTTTCCTGGGGTTGCTGATTCTCTGAGGCTAATTCATCTTCCTGTAAAGCCACCTTGAGTTGAAGACTATCCTCTTTTCCTTCCGGAATCAGCGATACATGCTCTTTCAAAGAAGCCAAATCCAATTGTGTATTAGCAGTAACTTTCAGAGTTGGATTTAAGCTAATTGGTTCAGGTTTAGAATCTTCTTCATTATTAGCAGTTGCCCCTGGTAAATTCGTAAGCCGAATTGCTTCTGTATTAAAAGTCCAAGCCAAGTCCTCTTCTAAACTATGATCTTTAAGGTCTTTTAATCCAGCTTTGAGAGTAACTCTAACTCGTGTTGCTTTCGGCAAAGCTTGCTCTGCTTGAAAACCTACCATCCGTGGGGTTAAAAAGCGAAAACTACCGGGCAGAGGGGGTAAAATTTCAAACTTCTGCAATAGTTGCTGCTGTGTGGGACTCTCCAAACTCTCTAGAGGAATTAAGGGTTCTTTAAACCTTATACGAATTTGCGATAGTGTATCTGCTTGCCCCAAGGGCGAAATTTGCTCAATCCAATCTGGCAGTGAAGGAGTAGTGAGGGGAGCAACCGTTGGCAGAGGCTCTGTGCCTGAAAAGATATTAGCCCAACCACAGCCTGTCATCCCCATAGCGATCGCTAGTGGCAGGATTAAGTGTATCGCAATTTTGAGGATTTTGCCTATAGCTTGCATATCTTACTCCTCACAGCTTATTCCCCAGTCATTACTATTGTGCTAAATATCTGCCTGCAATTCTATACCACCTGGATTTGGTGTCATTTGTGGAGATGGGGAGAGGGGGAGATAGGGAGATGGGGAGATGGGGAGATGGGGAGATGGGGAGATGGGGAGATAGGGAGATGATTTTGATGAAGTATTCGCTGTAGATTCATCTGCTTCGGAGTGTGTCTGCTTATACCAATTTCCTAATCTGTATCTGTAGCAAACATAGATGAAATCGATATAAGTTTTCCTCAAGCAGTCGAAAGTGTTATTTGGAGGCACAACAGCTTATTCGGAATTTTGCACTATGTGTTGGTAAGCTACTTTTCCCGCCCAGAGTTCAAACTCTAGGCTAATAGCGAAAGTTCATTAAAATGAACTGAAATTACTGGAAAATCAGTGTTTTGTCAGCTTTTAGTCCTCTTTTAGAGGACTTAGGCTATTAGCTAGCGATTTGAATCGCTAGCGGGTTAATGACATTGCCGCAAGATCTCAGTTATACTCATACTTTCTTAGATTGCTATTATCTTAGGCAACTTCACTGTCTCAGCATCTACGCGTTATTTGGAGTGAAATTGACATGTTAGGTGATTCAACAGACTGATAGCTTAAATCCTCTCAAAGAAGACTAAACGCTTTTTATACATAGGGCTTGCTGAATTAATGTAGAAGGTATACAAGACTTGGATTTTGAACCTTTTTTGACGCTTACAAGTGCAAGACTATGGTATTTTCAACTGATACAACTCCAAAGTTATCTTTAGCAGAGTTTTTGGAAATGCCAGAAACTAAGCCTGCTAAGGAATACATTAATGGGAAAGTCTACCAGAAGCCCATGCCCCAAGGAAAACACAGTACATTACAAGGGCGTTTAACGACAGCAATTAACCAAGTAGGTGAATCTCAACAGTTAGTATTTGCTTTTCCAGAATTGCGCTGTACTTTTGGAGAGCGTTCTTTAGTTCCAGATATTTCAGTTTTTGAATGGCGACGTATTCCTGTTGACAATAAAGGAGAAATAGAAAATAGATTTGAAATTTCCCCTGACTGGGTGATTGAGATTCTATCTCCAGAACAAACTGATGCTCGTTTAACTGAGAAAATCATCTTTTGTTTAAATCAGGGAACAAAGCTTGGTTGGTTAATTGATCCTAAAGAGCGATTAGTGATTACTTTTCAACCCAAGCAGCAGCCAGAGGTAAAGCAAGACTTGGATATTTTACCAGTTATAGCTGTTTTAGAAGATTGGCAGCTATCGGCGGCTGATTTATTTCAGTGGCTAAGTTTTAGGAGAGGTTGATATTACTTATTATTTGATATCTCCTTGAGCGTCTCAGAACCATCAATTTATAGTCAAGCCACTATGAGGATACTCAAGGTAGTCTATTTTATTTAATAGAAAGATTAAATAAATCTTGAAGATAATTTACTACACTGGCACTTTTTTTGAATATTTGCTAGTCTAAAAGCGATATCAACAGAGTTATTTATTATGTAGAAGAAGTTTAATTTATCCTAATATTTTCTCCAAATTGGTATAAATAAGTAACAAATTAAATATTCTCTGCTTACTTTTAATAACATGGTCGCAAACTTGAGCTTAATCGTTATTGTGAAGAGACTTTGCTAGAATACGCGCGAGCAAATAAATTATGTCATTTACAAATATCACTAGCCATCAGTTGATCAAAAATAGTAAGATACAAACAACTGCACTCGCTATTTTTGCAATATTCTTCTCAAGTACTGCTCAGGCACAGCAGGTAAGTCATGGCGATCATAATAACCAAATTCAAGGTAACAATAATATAATAAATCAAACAATAATAAATCAAACAATAATCGCCACACCAGAAGCTTCTAATAATTCAAATCAAGCCTCAAGAAAAGTCCATGGGCAAAATACATCAAAACCTGTTAATACTGACAAAGTTTTCACCATAAGAGAACCAACAATTCCGGCAGGAAGTCTTCTCGATGGTCAACCCTCTTTTTCCATAAAAGATCCTGAAATTCCAAACAGTCTTCTCTAATTAAGTAAAAAATCAAGTAACTAGAAAATAAAATAATGGCACTTAATTCACTTATATCAGGTCTATTAATCTTTTCCAGCTCTGTTTTCGTTCCTTTTAGTGACACGGTTGATAAATCTCCAGACATTATTGTTCAAGGAGATATTATACTTGCTCAAGAAAATAACCTCATAGTAAGAGATCATGGCTTCTTGTTTGAGTTTTTAGGATGTGAAAAGACTTCTTCTGGTAGATTCAAATGTAATTTATTAATAAAAAATATTCAAGAAGATAGACGACTTCGTCTTTATCGCTCATCATCGAGAGTAATTGACACATCCGGAAATGAAATTCCTGCTTCACGAGTAGGAATAGGAAGTAATAGTAGTACTAACCTTATACTTACAAATATGCCGAAGGAAATTCCTATAAAATCATTTGTGAGCTTCGATTCTCTTCCTGAAGGAGATATTGCATTGATTGAACTTTATTTCGACGTTGACCTAGGTCCTAATTTTAAGTTAAAGATTCAACCAATTCAACCATAGTAGATACTTTTAGTCTATAAATTAACTAAAAGTCAATCTACCATTTCATCAGTTTTTCTGCTATCTTGAAGCACTCAAACCTTGTTAAGGATAAAAAAATGGCTTCCAATCAAAACAATAATCTAAAAAAACATATACCATTAATCGCAACTTTATTAGGTGCGATCGCTGCCGTAGCTACAGTAATTGTTGGTCAAGAAGGAGTTGTTGGAGTATTCAAAGATAACGATTCCGATAAAACTGATATTTCTGTAGCTGATAATTCCACTAATCGGGCTACTGAGAAAGAATTTACCCAAAAACAAACACAAATCTATGCTCCACAAACAAGCAGTGGCAATGGAAGTATTCAAGTTCAAGGCGGAGACAACAAAATACAACAAAATAATACAAACAATAATATGAATAACGGCTTTTTCAATAACGGTCAATTGAACAACGAAACGACAAACTACAACGCCCCAGTTAATCAAGGTTCTGTAAACAATGAAACTAACTGTGCAGGAAGCGAAAATGAAAACTACTGTGGCAGTGGAGCAACATTTAACTTCTAATTCCGCTACATCTAACGAGACTTTGAAAAAATACTGCTAACGGGAATTTAGCATCTTAATACTCAGTCCAGGTTAACTACCCCCTCTTTTAGCAACCTGTAGGATAGTAGTAGAGACGTTATGCCGGAACATCTCTACTGCTTCTTCGTTTATGAAAAATTTTGCTGTACAAGAGGAACTAGAGAATGAAAACTGCTATAAATGATAGGGATATTCAACTTTCCCCTTAACAACTGCTATTTTCTGATGAAGAGCGCAGCACCATTACCTATCCAGCTAGAAGAATTTTTACAACTACCTCACATTGAAGATTCACCAGCCTGGGAATATATACAAGGAGAAGCGATTCAAAAACCAATGCCAGGAGGCAAACATAGCCGCTTGCAGTGGCGTTTAGCTGGGGAAATTAATGCTCAAAGCTCTAATTATGAGGTGTTGCCTGAACTAAGATGTACCTTTGGAGGGCGATCGCTCGTACCAGATTTAGTCGTCATTGCTAATAATCGCATTCCCATCGATTCAGAGGGAGAAATTATCAGCACAGGTATTAGCTTTGCACCGGAGTGGGTAATTGAAATTCTATCTCCTAACCAAAGCCAGATGAAAGTTACACGTAATATTTTGCATTGTCTGCGCCATGGAAGTCAAATTGGTTGGCTAATTGATCCTAGTGAACGAGTAGTATTGGTTTATCAGCCTCATCAATTACCAGATGAGTTTGCAGGAAATGCACAGTTGCCTGTTTTAGCAGGAATGAGTTTTGACCTGACGGTGGAACTTTTGTTCGGCTGGCTACAGGTTAGAAGTGATTCACAGCATTGACCGTACGATAGTATTAGAGGCATTCTACCGAAACATCTCTACTACTTCAGGTATTTTTACAACGTATTTTACTAACTCTCATGCCACGGGAGTATCAAGATGACCACAATCACAATATCACTGAATCAGCCTATAGAACAAAGATTTATCCAAACTGGGGTAAGTTGGGAGAGCTTTCAATTTAGAATCCCCGTTTTTCGAAGTGGGGAGATGTCAAGCTCCCAAGCTTGGTAGGCTAATAATAGTTATTCAGTGGCTTCTTATAAGGAGATTAACTTGAGAACTCAGTCTGCACAAAGTTTTACAGCTGTACTTGCAGGGATTTTAACAGCAGCGCTTATTCTCATTGGCTTCAATTCCTTTGTGATTATCAATCCTGGGCAAGCAGGAGTAATCAGTATTTTGGGTAAAGCCCAAGATGGAGCCTTACTAGAGGGCATTCACTTTAAACTGCCACTGGTCTCTAATGTAGACGTATATGATGTGACAGTGCAAAAATTTGAAGTTCCAGCCCAAGGTTCAACTAAGGATCTTCAAGATCTAACCGGTAGATTTGCAATTAACTTCCGTCTTGACCCAACTAAAGTAGTTAATATTAGGAGAAAACAAGGAACCTTACAGAATCTGGTGGCAAAAATCATTGCCCCTCAGACTCAAGAATCCTTTAAAATTGCCGCTTCTCTGAGAACAGCGGAACAAGCAATTACTCAAAGGAGCGAATTGAAAAACGATTTTGATGATGCCTTGAGTGCAAGGTTAGCGAAATATGATGTAATCGTTCTCGATACCAGTGTAATTGACCTCAATTTCTCTACAGAATTTGCCAGGGCAGTTGAAGAAAAACAGGTAGCAGAACAACAGGCACAAAGAGCTGTTTACATCGCCAGACAAGCTGAACAAGAAGCCCAAGCAGACATTAACCGTGCTAAAGGTAGAGCTGAAGCCCAAAGATTACTAGCCGAAACTCTGAAGGCACAAGGGGGCGAATTAGTGCTTCAAAAAGAAGCCATCCAAGCTTGGAGAGAAGGCGGTGCTCAGATGCCAAAAGTCCTAGTTATCGGCGGTGACTCTAACAGTAGTGTGCCCTTCCTGTTTAACCTGGGTGATGTTGAGCAGTAAATAGGGGTTCATTGTTCATGGCTCATTGTTCATGGCTCATTGTTTATAGTTGAACGCGATTAAAATCGATTACTTCAATGCTTGCTACAAGTACTTAAGTAATCGGTTCTAACTAAAAAAAGAATAAGTAGTAAGTGTTCTAGTTCTCACTTATTACTTATTACTTATTACTTATTACTTAAAGCCAGACTATTGGTAGCATTCTTTACTCTATCTTTGCCCACTCATGGTTTTTTGGGCGGTTCTGGAAATAATCGAGGTAGCAGCACTGCTGTAAGAGCAGCGATGAAAGCTAGTAAGGCATTAACTGCTTCTTGGGAAAGATATTTAGATAACCAGCTAGGTTCGATACTTTCAACAGGGAATTTAGGATCTAACCCCACGGCGATGCCTTTGCTTTTACCGGAAAATCTGGTTCGCAAGCCTTCTGGTGATTGAGTATTTATCTGGATTTGGTGCAGTTTAGTGATGCCCGGTTTGTCTGATTCAATTAACAGAAATTGATTTTCTTCAAGCTCCATTTTTTTCTCTTTCATCCGGACTTTGCCTTTAAGAATTGTTGAGGTTTTTAATTCATCAGTCACATTTTCTGTCATCTCAAAACGAGAGAAACCAACATTTTTAACATCAATTTCTCTCCAGAACCATTGAGACTGTTTATCTGTTGCCGAATTTTTTGTTTTAGTGGGTTTGGGTAAATCGATTAGTAAGTGAGTAGGAGAAAGAATTTCTACCTGTGGATCGTCGATTTCTGGGATAAAGCCAAAGGTTAGGTCTTCAGGAGCATAAATATCGGTTTTGATACCTAGTTCCGGTAGATTAAACATTGCTAAGCTCACCCGCAGGCGCCGTTTACCCAGTTGCAGTTTTAAATCGCCTACTTTTGTTGGTTTAGATGGAGTGGGGTTGTCTAGTAAACTATCGGGAAATAGGCAGTCTTCCAGTGGTTCTTGGACAGACTGGAGACAGAATGAAAGCTCTAGTTTTTTGGCATTATAGGCGAGTTGATTGATTTTGACTTCTGGATTAATACGGAGATTTAAAATAGAAATATCACTAGCTTGACTGGAGTTATCATGACTAAAAATCAAACGACTTGTAGGGTATGGCAACTCGATAGTAAGTTGCTTGATTTGACTGAGTTTTTGGTTAAGTTCTGGATTAGAATCACTAGAAAATTTTCCAGTTAAAATTAGGGGCTCTGGTTGGCTACCCTCGATGTCTAGGTTTTGGATACCGCTGATATTGTTGAGAAAGCGTTTGTTTGTTAAACCAGTGTAGGTAAAACTCATTTCTTGCACAACCAGATTACCTTCAAAGACATAGCGTCCTTGAAAAACAAAGTTACTGAAGAGAATAGTAATCCAAACTAGTACTAAGATAACTGCTAAGATTGGGTCGCGTATTTTTGCCTTGCGCAATAGCGAGATAAAACCCAAAAATACCCATTTTATTGATTGAACCAAGCGCAGCGCAAAAAGAGATACTTTGTTGAGAACAGATGCACTTAGCGATTGGCACAGTAGCGCCAGCGCTAAAAGCGATCGCACTAATAGCTTTAGTCGAGTTAGAACTGAGTTTAATATTTTTTTAGCCCTCTGCCATATTTTTTTTCTGCGTTGGGCAGTCTTATGGTTCATTGCTCATGGTTCATTGCTCATGGAATGATAAGAGGGAAGCACAAAAGAATAATTTCTCTGTGTCTCCCCATCTCCCCATCTCCCCAGGAAAGGCAGAAGGCAGGAGGCAGAAGGCAGAAAATTCATCTCCCCATCTCCCCATCTCCCTTATAGCCAGCTAGGGTCATGCTGAAAACGGAAAGTGCGCTCTTGCCCTTCTCCATCAACAATATACAGTTCGTAGGTTCCAGCGGGAGCGTCACCGTATTTCCAAGCAAAGCGAATTTGCCCCCTTCGGGGAGTTTGGCGGGGATTGCTAGATAAAACTTTACCTTGACTGCGAATTTCAAAAGTGGGGAAAGTGTTACGCTGAGGACTGTAGAGTACAAATTCATATCTGTCGGAGGGTTGTCCGAGGATAACTGGGAAATAAAAAGGTGTGGAATTGCGATTAATATAAGCTGTGGCGCGGAGAAGACGGATGGGAATACCTGACTTTTTCAGAACATTAGTATTGAGGGGAAACAAAAAACCAGAGGAACTATATTTACTGTCTAATTGATCAAGGCGATAATTTCTGTAGAAAGATTGAACTTCAATGTTAGGCTGGCGATTACCTGTGCCGGGAACTTCAATTTTGAGAGTTTCAGGATAGCTGTTAAGATTACTGGTGGAGAAAGCAATTAGGTAAATGGTGCTGGTGGCATCGCGAGAATCGAGAAGACCTTCACAGCGATTATTATCCCGACGGATATAGGCTAGGGAGCGGTTATGTCCTTCTGGACAAGCTTGGGCTGCTAGAGGACTGAGGCTGAGGAGAAGCAGGCTGATAAGAGTTATTCTAAGTTTCATAGCTTTAATATTGGGTTGAATTTAATCGAGTAATAGCTGAAACCAATAAAATTAGTAGCAATGAACAATGAACAATGAACAATGAGCAATGAGCAATGAGCAATGAGCAATGAACATTCAATTCAAAATACGCCACTGGCGAAGCTTGTCCAGTACAATATCAATACGGTAAGCTAAACCAATACCTCCTGTGGCATCAGAAAATTGGCTGATGTTAGGGCTTGGTTGATTGAGGTCTAAGGCAAGATCACGATTGTTTCTAATACGCACCATAACTGCAATCACCTCCATCTGCTCGTTGATTACAGGACCGCCAGAATTACCCTCAGCGAGGTTAGCATCGATGGGAAGCATGGGACTATTTTGATCATAGTTAGTGACTTTTCCAGAAGCAGAGTTCCAGGGATCATCAATTGTGAAGGGATGCCCAATCACGAGCACAGAGGTGTTACGTCTGACTCTGCCAGAACGGAATTCAAGGGGCTGGATATCGTCAGGAATGCCTGTCACCTTTAGTACTGCTAGGTCTAATTCAGAGTCATTGACATCAGTCAATTCCTCAATCGTGGCTTTGTAGCGGGGGCGTTTATCATCAGGCAGTTCACTGAAAAATTCTACCTCGATTTTGTCACTGGGGCACTTGCTTTGACTGTCGCTAATCACATGGCGATTGGTGACAATCCAAACGGTATTGCCTTGCCGCTTTACTACCCAACCTGTGCCAATAGAGATATCTTCAGAAACCTCAGCGATGATTCGTGCTGTAGAACGCAAGACTTTTACTAATGGTTCTTCTTCTTCACTGGGTAGGTGTTTCTGATCCCCAGTAACTACAGATTGAGGGTTGTGCTGTAGTGCCAAAAGTCGCTCGGCTTCTTTGAGATTGTTTTGAGCTGTAAAATAGTTACTGTCAAGGGCAATAGAGCGCTTATACTCAGCAATTGCTTCCTCTAATTTACCCTGGTCTCTCAGCACATTGCCCAGATTTCTGTGGGATAAAGTATGAGCACTAGCTGGTGTAGCTTGGCTATCAGGTAAATTTAAAGCTAGTCGATAATTAGCGATCGCTTCGTCTAATTTACCTTGGCCATAAAGCGCAATGCCCAGATTGTTGTAAGGAAGAGCATAATTCGGGTCAAGTCTGATCGCTTGTCGGTAATTAGTGATCGCTTCCTCTAATTTACCCTGGTCTTTCAGCGCATTGCCCAGATTGTTGTGGGCTAAAGTATGAGCGCTAGCTGGTGTAGCTTGGCTATCAGGTAAATTTAAAGCTAGTCGATAATTAGCGATCGCTTCGTCTAATTTACCTTGGTCATAAAGCGCACTGCCCAGATTGCTGTAAGGAAGAGCATAATTCGGGTCAAGTCTGATCGCTTGTTGGTAATTAGCGATCGCTTCGTCTAATTTACCTTGGTCATAAAGCGCAATGCCCAGATTGTTGTAAGGAAGAGCATAATTCGGGTCTAGTCTGATCGCTTGTCGGTAATTAGTGATCGCTTCGTCTAATTTACCCTGGTCTTTCAGCGCATTGCCTAAACCATTGTAAGGATAAGCATAGTTAGGGTCTAGTCTGATTGCTTGTTGGTAATTAGTGATCGCTTCGTCTAATTTTCCCTGTTGATACAGTGCATTGCCCAGATTGTTGTAAGCTAAAGTATGAACGCTAGCTGGTGTACCTTTCTGATCAGGTAAATTTAAAGCTAGTCGATAATTAGCGATAGCTTCGCCTAATTTACCATGCTCAGACAGCGCAATGCCCAGATTGTTGTAAGCATAAGCATAGTTCGGGTTGAGTCTGATCGCTTGTTGGTAATTAGCGATCGCTTCCTCTAATTTACCTTGATCAGACAGCGCATTGCCCAGACTATTGTAAGCTACAGCATTGTTAGGTTCCAATCTGATAACTCTGCGAAAAATGCGTTCTGCCTCAGGAAAATTACCCGCAGACTGAGCAGCATTACCTTGCTGAAACAGTTGATTTATACTCTGGGCAACCACTACTTGAGGAGTAGCTATTAGTGACACAGTTAGTAGCAGAGGAACAACCCGACGCAACATTTAGATTTTAGATTTTAGATTTTGGATTTTAGATTGCTGATTACTGAAGAAGTCAATACACCTGGTAAGTTCAAATGTAGTTGATTAATAATCCAAGCATAACAAAATCACCCAACCCATAATTGCTTTTTTAAAAACTTTTTTACATTACTGCGCCTAAATTTCAGTCCATTGCAATAGATTTGAGCTATTACTGAGATCCTGCACCAATATTAGTAAGCTACTTTTACCGTCTGGAAATCAATTTCCAGGCTAATAGAAAAAGTCCATTTTAATGGACTCAAATCTATCTACATCAAGGGTTCAGTCCTCTTTGAGAGGACTTAAGCTATGAGCCTGGGGTTTGAACCACAGGCGGGTGAATAGATTGGTGCAAAATCTGAGTATTAGTCAGTTAGTTTGAACTCTGGGTGGGAAGAGAAGCTTACTGCAAGTCCCGTACCCATACAGTATTAAACTCTATTATCAAAAAATCTCACTCCTCCCCTTGTCAAATTCCCCAACTTAAGATAATCTTCTATAGCATCAAGTCCAAAACCTTAGAAGCGTTCCTAAGGAGTGATATCAACACCCCAAAGGAACATCACCCCAAACTGTAACAGGCAGTCCGATGGCTATTGGAATTTTATCTACAAAAGCCGTCCCACTGTGCTGTGGGGCGGCTTCAGTGTTTGGGCGCTATCAACCTAGGAGTTTATTATGACCTCTGAAAACACGCCCTTTAACCTACTACAATCTTCCCCAGATCGAGGCAACCTCAAAGTAATTGCTTTTGGTGATCCCAAAGTCGTAGAAAACTACATTTTGACCCAATATCGCTTAGGTTATGCCGAAGTCAATGAATGGTCAAGACCCTTGCCCACAACCAATCCAGGAGAAGTAATGTCCATTTTAATTAAAAGAGTTTCCCTCGATAAATCATAAAAGAAGAAAAAACTCCCAACTAGCTTATTCCTCACCGTTACCTGTTCCCTTTTTTATTAACTAAAAAGTAATAAGTAATAAATGTCCTGATTGGGACTTATTACTTATTACTTATTACTTATTACTTAAATTCAAAATCAGTGTTAACAAAACTGCGTAATTCCCCATCCGTCTATACGGTGGGGATGGATAGCAGGGTAAAAGAGGTGGTTCGTTTGCGTAGCATGCGCGGAGCGCATTACCACCTCTTTTACCAATCTCCTAGCAATAAATATGAGTTAAAATCTTGAAGGAGGTGATGTAATTGTGACGACATTAAGACAAACATTTCGACTGTGCCCCAGCCCAAGTCAGCAGCGGCAATTATTCAAAGCCAGACGTTGGCATCAGTACATCTATAATGCTTGTCTAGCTGGTCGTAAACACGCATGGGAAACAGAAGGGAAAAGTCTAAAATACTTTGACCAGCAAAACAAATTACCTCAATTCAAGAAGGATAACCCTGAGTTTGCTGTCTTAGGTTCTCAAGCTTTACAGGCAACCGTAAAGCGGGTTTATTTAGCCTTCCAAGCATTTTTCAAGGGCTTAAGAAAACGCCCAAAATTCAAGTCATTACGCAATTACAGCGGCTGGACTTACCCTGGTAGTGCCGGATGGAAAGTCTACACCAACGGCAAGCATGGAAAAGTAGAACTCCGGGACTTGGGGCTTTCTATTAGAATGCGCGGCAAGGTGAAACAATGGGGAAATCCTACGACTTTAACCATTGTTTATCGCCCAAGCACTAATCAATGGTATGCGTCTTTCACTGTGGAAGTGCCAACTGTTGAGACCAAATATGGTTCAACTTCAGACCTAAAATATGAATCAATTATTGCTTACGACTTAGGAACAAGCACTGCTCTTACTACTTACGATGGGTCAGAGTATGTTGAACTAACTAACCCTCGCTTCTTGCGTAACAAGGAGCAGGAAGTTAAGCGCAAGTCTAAGCAAATGAGGCGTAAGGTAGCGCCTAACAGAAAGAAAAGAACTCAAAGGTGCGCTTGACCTACCGGAGGAAACCTCCGGATGGGTCGCACCTTGCCCTCAAACAGATGGAAAAAAGCCAGAAAAACGGTTTCCAGATTACAACGGAAAGTTAGTAATCAGCGTCAGGATTGGCAGCACAAGGTAACGTCAGATATAGCAAGTCGTTATGACATCGGCGTTACTGAAGAACTGCGGGTTAGAAACATGACCCGCAAAGCCAAAAAGGGAAGTAAGCGAAAGAAGCAAAAAGCCGGACTCAACAAGTCAATCTTAGACGTGGGGATGTCCGCCCTCAATAAAATGATTGGCTACAAAATTGAGGCAAAAGGTGGATTACTTCTTGTGCTTGACACCAAAAAAGTCAAACCATCTCAACGCTGTCCTAACTGTGGGAAAGTACACAAGCATTGGGCCCAGCTATCTAACCGCTACCATGTTTGTGATGCCTGTGGTTTTGAAATTGAGCGCGACAAAGGCTCAGCGTTGGTGATGTATCAAGTTGCCATAAATCAGCAACCGGGGGATGGTATAGCCCTCGTAAACGTGGATGCTGTTAGCTCTACTTCTAAGAAGCGTAGCCGTAAGGATACGGGTTCAGTGAAGCAACTACACTTCTAGGAAGCGTTCAAAACTCAGTAAGTCCTCTCCGGAGCATAGGGTTGCAAGAAACCCCGTCCTACGCAGTGAGGCGGGGTAGTTCATCTCTCCACGAAGAGAAGCTCTTGAGGTAGGATCATTTCAATTAGCGATTTGGTACGCCGACAATTGATCCTGCTCCTCCCCGTCCATGCAGAGCCTGGGCGAGGTCTCCAGCAGGTTTTAAGATGACCCTGTTATTGCATGAATGCTGATTCTGACCTACAATCACCAGCCTTAACCATTCCCCAAAGCGACTCGGCTCTAAACTGCCACACCCAAGTCCGCTTGAAAAGAGAAGGGGAATGGTTGCTGTTAATCTTGCCATCGGCATCAGAAATCCCTGGTGCCGCCAATTGGCATGAACTCTGGGAACAACTCAAGCATCGCCTTAATGGCGGCGATCGCTTTTGGCAGCCCCAAACAGCTGTAGAATTGATCACCCAAGACCAACTGCTCGATACTCAAAAACTCCAAGAAATTGACGATGCCCTCTCTCAAGTTGAACTGAAACTAAGGCGAGTTCGTACTAACAGAAGACAAACCGCTGTTGCTGCTGCCACTGCCGGTTACTCAGTAGAACAACAAACTCCCCAAAATTCCCTCCAGCAAACCCCTTTTGAAGCAGCCGAACCCATGGCAGAAGCACTGTGTCTGCAAATAACAGTGCGTTCAGGTGTTGAAATTCGCCATCCAGGCACTATTGTTATAATAGGAGACTTAAATCCTGGGGGTTCGTTAATTGCAGCAGGAGATATCCTCGTCTGGGGACGTCTGCGTGGAGTTGCCCACGCTGGCGCTACTGGGAACCGTAAAGCGCGGATCATGGCACTGCAAATGGAACCAACCCAACTGCGGATTGCCGACGCCGTTGCTAGGGCACCGGAAACATCGCCAGAACAGTTTCACCCTGAGGTGGCTTATGTCAGCCCGGAAGGGATTCGCATTGCTAGAGCCGCCGATTTTGCTAAAACCCACTTTCTTATCTTGAATAAATGAGTCGCATCATTGTTATCACCTCCGGTAAAGGAGGGGTGGGTAAAACTACAGTCACCGCTAATTTAGGAACGACCCTTGCTCGCATGGGGCGTCGAGTTGCTTTGGTGGACGCAGATTTTGGTCTGAGAAACTTAGATTTACTATTAGGCCTGGAAAATCGCGTCGTCTATACAGCTCTCGAAGTTCTAGCAGGTCAATGTCGCTTAGAGCAAGCCTTAGTTAAAGATAAACGGCAAGAGGGACTAATGCTATTACCCGCAGCCCAAAGCCGCACCAAAGAATCAATTAGCCCCGCCCAGATGAAAAAACTCCTCGGCGTTTTAGCCCAGAAGTTCGAGTATATTCTGGTTGACTGTCCAGCTGGGATTGAAATGGGCTTTAGAAATGCGATCGCTGCTGCTTCCGAAGCCCTAGTGGTAACTACCCCAGAAATCACCTCGGTGCGGGATGCAGATAGGGTGGTGGGCTTACTGGAAGCACAAAACATCAAACGTATCAAACTCGTTGTTAATCGCCTGAAGGCGTCAATGGTACAAGCAGAGCAGATGATGTCTGTTCAGGATGTTCAAGAAATTCTTGCCATTCCCCTAATTGGTGTTGTTCCTGAAGACGAAAGGGTGTTGATCTCTAGCAACCAGGGAGAGCCCTTAGTCTTGTCGGAAAAAAATACCCTGCCTAAAATAGCCTTTGAAAACATCGCTAAGCGCTTAGAAGGGCAACAAGTACCTTTCCTTGACTTGATGGCGGAACACGACAATCTGATTAACCGCTTGCGTCGCTTTTTTGGAGGCAACTAAACTAATTCCGGTAAGAAGTCTCCTAAGGAAAACAGCCATCCCCCATCTCTCAACTGAGAACCGCTATCAAACTCCAAAACTTGAAATTCAACATCCCTCACCCTCGACATCCCATGATTAGCGAACTTCTGGCAAGACTTTTTCCTTGGACTGCTACCAGCAACAGTCGCCAGGAAGTCAAACGCCGCCTGCAATTAGTGATTGCTCATGATCGATCTGATCTGAGTCCCAAGATGATTGAGTCGATGCGTGATGAAATCCTAGAAGTCGTCTCTCGCTACGTGGAAATTGATGCTGAGGGGTTGGAGTTTTCCCTAGAGAGCAATCAACGGGCAACAGCTTTAATTGCTAATCTCCCCATTCGGCGAGTTAAGGGGGAAGGATCAGAATCTACAGAGCAGCCATTGCCTTCTACAGATTGACTGGCAGGTGCTAGGTTTGATTTTGTTTCCCCAGATGTGGACTAGACCAACTGCTTAATTATACCATTTGTGGGCGGGGAATAAATTCCCCACGGGTTATCCCCATAAATAGAATTCACGGGCTTGCGCCCTCCGGTTTTCGCTCATCTCAGCTTAACTCTATGTCACAAATTGAACGCCTCAATCCTACTTGTCTTTTTAATTCTATTCCTTTTGGTTTTTCTCAGATCGTCAAAGCTCCAGCCAAGGCAAGACTTGTTTTTATTGCTGGTCAACTGGGTGAAAAGTCTAATGGAGAACCAGCTAATGACTTTGAAACTCAGGTTCAATGGAGTTTTGAAAATCTCAGATTGGCACTTCAACAGGCTAATAGTTCTCCCCAAAGTGTACTCAAAATCACAATTTTGGTCGTTAATCTCAACCAAGAGCGCCTTAGTTATATTTCTGCATCGCGCAGAGAATTTTTCGGTGAACACAAACCTGCTAGTACTATAATTCCTGTTCCTCGGGTGGCAGGTGATGGCATGGAGTTTGAAATTGATGCCATTGCCATTGAATCTTGAACTGAAATTTTAGATCATACTTGTCCATAAACTCCAGAGGTTATTCCATCAAAGTCCTATTTCGTGGAATAACTTCTGAAGAAGGCAATTTAAGAGTTACTGATTAATTAATGCTTCAGACGAAGATACTGCTAGCCTCAGCAGTTGAGGTAATAATTGTCTCAACATTACCAGGACTCAAGAAAGGATTAGCTTCCAGAAGCAGTGCTGCGACACCAGAGACGTGGGGAGCAGCCATAGAGGTACCAGATAAGTATCCATAGTTGTCATCTGGAGTTGTAGATACAATATCCAATCCCGGAGCAAGCACATAATCTAAAGGTATGCTTCCTGCATGATGGGAGAAGGATGTCATTTGGTTATAAATGTCTGTTGCCCCAACCGCAATACCCCAATCAGTAGCTAGATGAGCTGGACAAGTAGGTTGAGCAGCAGAGTTATTGCCAGCAGCCATGACCACGACTACTCCTAATACTGTAGCGTATTGAATGGCTTGCTGAGTTTCATAGGAATATCCACCTCCCAAGCTGAGATTAATTACATCTGCACCGTTATGGACAGCATAATAAATTCCCTGAGCTACACTATGCAGGGAAGAATAACCAAACTCATCAAGTACTCTCACGGGCATAATTTGAGCATTGTAAGCTACACCAGTCACACCCAAACCATTATTTTCAGCAGCAATTGTACCTGCGACGTGAGTACCATGACCATCAATATCTAAATCTTGAGGATTGTTATCTCCATCAATAAAATCCCAACCCCTAATGTCATCGACATAGCCATTGAGATCATCATCTATGCCATTGCCAAAAATCTCATCACTGTTTAACCAAATATTGTCGTTCAAATCTTGATGAGTATAGTCAACACCGGAGTCAATCACTGCCACGACAACATCTTCACCTGTGTAGCCCTGTGCCCAAACCTCCGGTGCCTTGATGCGGTCTAATCCCCAAGTATAAATGAAAGAATCGGCAACTTCAGGAAGCCAACTTTGCCCAGTAGCCAATGCCACGGCTGCTGCTGCATTCACCAGACCATATCCATAATAACTATTGAAATTGCTGCTCTCTACCCAATTAGTAGAAAGACTATAGGAAGTAGTAATATTAGCACCATAACTGCTAGCTCCTACTAAAGAATTAACCCCTGCTTCAACTCTAAACAATGACTGGGAGTTGAAACCTGAGTTACTATCATCGTTGGAAAACAAGAAGTCTCCACTGTTGGCATCAAACAGTTGTAGATAGGTATCAAAATCATTATTTAGGCGTGCTGGAACAGCTTCTCCTTCCAGAAAACCTGTTAACAGGTAATTGTCCTTCCAGCTGCCCCATACAGTATAGTGTTCACCTAGAGTTAGGCTCTGGGAGAGGGTTTGATTGTCGCCGATAAAACCTTCAGCATCTAAGCTCAGAGTGCTTACTATGGTATTGTCTGACATAATTAAAGCCCCCTTAAAAAACAGTTAAAGCGCCTGTTAATTAAGACTTTATAAGTAAGTTCAATCCCAATAAATAAGACTCTCTACAAAATGTAGTTCAACGAACTCGAAAAGGCTAAGTCTGGTTTCTGCAATAGAGAATGTAGAAAACTACATGGCAGCCAATACTGTTGGGAGCACTAAGTGTGGTAAGTCTCGAGTAAAAATTCGGGTAGGCAGTGTTTTATCGAAATTAATATGGGTCAAATACCTCACCGTCTATAGGGTGTATAAAATTGCTTGGGGTCAAATCTCCATCCAATTTGTCCGGTGCGTCTCTAATGATGTGGCTCATCAACAAGGGCTAGGCAAGATTTTGTCTCTTTTCTGGTGTAGGTTGCCACAAGTTGCAGTTGTCACAAGTATTCAAGTATATTAGTTTGTATTCTTTACTATGTCTAATACTGCCTTGGATTTTTTTGAGACCCTACCGATTTAACTGTGTCGGTAGGGTTCTTCGCCAAGTTGCTCAGACCGCGAAGCTTTCACCCCTCGATGAACTAGTTGACTACAACGACTATAGCAATACAGCTCTACTAACAATCGAGAGTTGTTTAACAATAGCTAAGTTCTCTGAGTTAGGAACATGCTTGTTTACTGAGTCAAGCTTATCAATATTTCCTGAATAAGAAATTAATTGTGAGGGAAAATTCCCTGAAAATTTTTAGTACCAACAGCGCCAACAGACACATGCTTTAGCTCATACACCAGAGCTAATTATTGGGCAATGGCTCTCTATTCCTTTGGTGTGAGGTCAAAGCCAAACCTGATTTGCTCAGTTAAGCTCAATCTAGGTACAACTAAAATAGTTTTCCCCGGGTGAGCGAAAAAAGGCGTGGGGAAATAATTAAGCAGACGCGGAGACGCTCCAGACGCGAAGACGCGGAGAATTGAAATCCCACGCAAAATTTCGTTCACCCCCTTTCCCCCATGCTTAACTTGAAGGAAAATGACCACTCCTTGCGATCCTCCTCAATCTAGTCCAATCTTAGAAACTCTCAACGGCAAAAATCAGCCGGATTCCTCCAGTAGTTCATTAACACCGAGCCAAACGGAGCCACAACCATTAGTCGAGCCTCCTCCTACTTTGACTAAGAAAAGTAGTGCTGATCATCAAACCTCCACAAAAACACCGATTTCCTTAATTATTCTCGCTGCGATCGCTTTAATGAATGCAGGCTTAATAATTGATAACTTCTGGATAGGGATAGCAGGAGTCTCCTTAGCACTGGTAGTGTCGCTGCCAGTCATATGGCCGATTCTGGAAAAATTGGCAGAGGATTTGTTTCCTAAACAAAATAGATTACAAATTATTGCTTTTATTGGTGTTATTAGTGCGATCGCTAGCTTACTCAAATATGTAGGTGTCTATCAAACCCTAGGCAATTGGTTAAACCAAGCTAAGTGGGACGAGTTTGGCTCTTGGGCAGAATGGGTAGGTGCTTTGGGGCAAATTATGATTGCTATTCTCGCCGTTTATATTGCTTGGCGACAATATGTAATTTCTAAAGACTTAACTATTCAGCAAAACCTAATCACCCAACAGCAAACCATTGATGCTTACTTTCAAGGAATTTCCGAATTAGCCTTAGATGATGAAGGATTGTTAGAAGACTGGCCTCAAGAGCGGGCATTTTGTGAAGGACGTACTGCTGCTATTCTCAGTAGTGTAGACTCCATTGGTAAGGCGAAAGTACTGCGGTTTTTGTCCCAGTCCAATTTGCTGAGGCCCCTGAAACGGGATCGTCACTTGGGACGCCCCATGCTAGATGGTAATGGAGGTTATCAAGAGGATAGGGAATATGGAGTGCGGGTGATTGACTTGGATATCATGCTGGCGAGGGCAAATCTCAGTGGTACTGATTTGCGCTGGACTGAATTGAGCGAGGCAAATCTGGTCAAAACTAATCTTAGTTACAGTAACTTGGCGCAAGCTAATTTGGCTCGTAGCGTCTTGTACGAAGCTAACCTTACCGGTGCAGATCTCAGAGGAACCCTTTTATTTTATGGCTCAGTAGAAACTGCCAGCCCCCGTAGCCGTACTAAGGGAGCAAACTATAGCACAGGAGTTCATACTGGTGCTGTTGTGGAAAATGCTAACTTTACAAATGTTAAGAGGATGGATGAGCAACAGCGCCGTTATTGCTGCCACTGGTGTGGTGAAAAGTCCAGAAGAACTATTCCCGGTGGCTGTCAAGGCATTCCCAACAAGTTAGCTAGTCAGAGGTAGTTGCTAATAGCCCAAAACCTGCTAAAACCTGATCAAAATGTAGAAACTCGAAGGGCTAAATTATGGTAACAAAAGTCAAGCCAACTAGTCTAAAATAGAGTGAGTTGTAGAGGACTAAAA
>JAAHHJ010000037.1 GCA_010692425.1 Symploca sp. SIO3C6
TTTGTTATCTTTGCTCAAGGCTAAAGCGATTACGCTATCGTGATGGCGAAGACTAGTGATAGGTGTATTACTATTTATTTGCCAATCCCATAGCTGAGCAGTATTATCGGCACTAGCAGTAACCAGGTATTTGCTATCAGAACTAAAAGCTATAGCATTTACAGGTAAATTGTGTTTAAGACGGGCAATTATTTTGCCGGTGCTAGTTGCTAACACCTGAGCAGTATTATCGGCACTAGCAGTGGCAAGGTATTTGCCATCAGAACTAAAAGCTATAGCATTTACATATTCTTGGTGGCTAATCAGCGATAGGGGAAGCAAAGCTAATCCATTGCGCAAAGCTTGATCTGTTTCTAATCTAATGGAAGTGTCTAGTTTCAGAGATTGCTGCATAGATTCTAAAGCCAGCAAGGTACTACCTTGTCCTGAACCATTATTTCCCAGCAATTCAGCTTGAGCTGACAATTTGAGGACAGATGCTTTTTGTTCCTGTCTTATTGATTTGAGCGCCAAGTTCACCGCTAAAGATGTTAAACCTACAAATACTAATACCATGACCACTGAGCCAATTAGTGCTTGGTAAAAACGATTGAGTTTCGCTTGTGCGCGGATTCTTTCTTGTCTCTCCGCTTCCAATTCGGCGATAAGTTCTGAGTCTTCTTGTTGACGAATTAACTTCACCAGATAATCATGAACCAGTTGATATTGATTCTCTGGCGCTACTGGCAGTAGGAAAACTAACCCTGATTTAACAAAAATTTCTAATACTAAATCTAATTTATCTGCCTCTGTAGCTAAGTACCTTGCTAACTCAGCCTTAGTTTTAAGGGGACGAGTATTATGTTCATCTGTAAGTAAATACAATATTGAGCGAGCAGCCCTTTCATTTCCAGAACCACAGTCTTGAATTACTGCCTCTAAGTATCGCGTTACTAATTTTTCTATTGTTCCCTGTTGGCGATATTCTTCGAGTGTCCTAATTTTCTCAGTTTGCAGTTGCGCTCCCACTAACTGTAATTCAATTGGTCGCACCTCCCCTAAGTCAGCTGCTAGTTCCTCCACCAGATGCTCAATTAAAGTTGCTTCTAAGTGGAAGTGTGTGCGAGTTGTCAAGGATTGGATGACTTGTTTGGCATCTGCTCGGGAGAAATTACCCAGATGGTAAAGGACATGCTTACTAAGAATATCTTGGTTAATCACTCCTAAATTTTGCTGGCGGTTTAACTCCAATAAATAATGTAAGTAATCTTCCCGCATAGACAAAATTACTTTCACAAAAGGAATGTTTAAACAGGCAGATAAAAACTCAAAAAATTTTTTTCTCTGATGTGGTTCCGAGTAAACAAAGAAAAATTCTTCAAATTGGTCAAAAATCAGTACTGTCAGCAGATGATGGTGTTGATTATTATCTAGCTCTGACAGCAATAAATCCTGGTTGTATAAATCTGCCGCCGGAACATCTTTAATATCTGCAAGTTCGGTATTAAAAACTTGCCCTAAATCGGCAACCCAATTGTTATAAACCCTCAACAGCAGTGGCAATACCCGGCGAGTAGCAATAGTTTGCTCTTTAAGTGCTGGCACTAACCCTGCCTGTAATAGTGAACTCTTGCCCACCCCAGAGGGTCCATAAATAACCGTCAGCTTGCAGTCATCCCTAGTAATTCTCTCAATTAAACCTTTGAGGTCTTCCTGCCTGCCAGAAGCCTCAATTTCTAGGGCGATATGCTCTTGATTATTTGCCGATGCTTGGAAGTGCAAGGCACCCTTTGACCCTACAAGCTGCTGCTGTGGCTTCAGTCGCCCCGCACCAATAAAAGCTAGAAAACCATACTGCTGCTCAAGGGAACGTTGCTTTTGCTTAACTTTAAAAGCCTTCAGATATTCACCTTGCTGATAGTATAGCGATCGCAACAGCTCCAAAATCCGGATATAAAGCTGTGGATTATATTGTGGTTTACCCTTATTCACCGCTATTTCTAGGTACTCAATTGCTGAGGGTAATTGATTTAATTGCTGTTGTGCTTGTGCTAAAAGCAGATAATATAGATTAAGCTGGGGTATTTCTGTGTCTGGAGCCTCCGTCAAAATTTGTAAAGCTTTCTGTGCTGCTTGATTGGCATCTTTCCAGTGAGATTGCCCCAAAGCCACTGCCGCCAAAAATCCATAATCTTGAGCTAGACTAAATTTGCTTCCATAGGTTTGATGCAGTATCAAAGACTTCTGGGCTAAAGCCTGCAAATCATCCCAGGCTGACAACTGCTCTAGAACCTCGCCCAATTGATTAATGAACTTAGCAACTAAGTCTGGGCGCTGTAGCTGTTCAAAAATATCCAGGCATTGCTGAAAATAGTCTCTGGCTGTTTGTAAAAGTTGATCTAAATGCTGTACATCAGCAAGGTGCAGATAGCATAGTCCCAAGTGAAATAGTACTACAGCAAGTTTGTTTCCAACTAAAAACTTCCTCTGTTCCCCTGCAGTCTTGCCCCAGAGCTGAAAAATCTCTAAACTTGCCCGATAATGAACTAATGCCTGGTCTATGTTGCCTTTGGTATAAGCATGCCTACCCAGAAGTAACTTGACACCAGCTTCTAGGTCTAGCGCTAATTGTTCATTACGAACCTTTAAGTCTTTGAGTGTAGAATCTAGTTCTAGGTGATTAGAGCTACCAAGAATAGTTTCATTGGGCAAAAACTTGCTAGCACCAGACTCCAAAACTTGAGAAAATACAGTATCGACACTTTGCTTAAGAAAATTAATTAGCTCCTCTGTCGCCAGTGAAAAATTAATTGTTCTTGCCCAACTTTTGAAATCAGGAACCAAACGAATTAGCTGTTGCAAGATTTGATCATTAACCCAAAGCACGAGAGGAAAAGCAAAATTCTTGCGAAACTCTTCCCGCACCTGGTTAGTAGAAGTCAACAAAGCCTCTAGGTTACTCACCAACTCTAAATCTAGCACCATGACAGCAGATGGCTGTTCCTGTGTAAGAGTATTAACAATAGTCGTATAAAGTGTATTAACAGACCTATCTAGATGAATCTCACGAATTGTAACCGGGGATTGGTCATGTAACTGCTTTACTAAAAGAGAGCGTAGCCTCAAGTAGTTACAACGGGCTAAAATCAGGACAAATTGACCTTCATGCATTTCAATTGTCCATTTCAGCTGCTGAAATGAACTCTGATTAGAGGCATTAAAATCTACCGATAAGCTATCGTGCATCTAAATTAGACTGAATTAGATTGAATTTAATTTATGTTGGCTACAGATGCTAATTAAGCAAAAGACATGGAGACACAACAGACGCAGGGATTAATTTATATAGCGCTACGCGCAAGGCTCCAGGGCAGAAGGCTCCAAGGCAGAAGGGGTGAATTTGACAAAGTTCTAGCGATTTAGCTTGTCCTAACCTTAATACGTACTGCTATAACAGGAATTTAAGAAATTGGCATTAGAACTTTCGACCTTTCCTAGAAAGGAAAGACTTGAAATAGAAAGTTAGGAGCCAAAAGTTTAGGAGAAGGAAAGTTAATCAAAATTCTCTCCCCATCTCCCCATCTCCCCATCTCCCCATCTCCCTCAGATTTCCGCCGCTTCTACCAACATCGGATTAACATCAAACCAAACCCCATCCTTACTATCGCGATATTCAAAAACAAACAAGCTCCGCAACAGAGCTTGGTATCCTTGCTCAGAGTTCACCTTTTTGCTATGAGCCACTTGACGCAGCAACTGCCACTCCTGCTCATTAATTGCTCTAATTAGTTCACTGCGCTCTTCCCGAATCACACTTTCTACACACTCCTGCGTGATTGGTAACTTCATGCTCTTTTGAATGCAACTGAACATTAAACCTAGCAAATTACGAACATGACCCCCACTAATGCGACATAATCTGTCTAGGGTTTCAGGAGTATCAAAAATCGCAGTAATCAATTCGAGGCGTTGCTCAATTGCCAAATTCGGGAAAGCCCTAGCTAGAATCATCTGTCGTAATAGTACCATTCCCTCAGTAGAATCATTCCCATTGCGAAACTTTACTGGCACCATTGGTAAAACCTTTGGGCTTTTCCCACCCCCTAAGCGATTTTTCACACAGAGGTAATCATTGGAGAACATTAACACTAATGGCAGAGTGTAAACCACATGACAATTGAGTTTACTTAACTGCTCCCCTCGGTCTACAAATAAATACTCAGCTTGGGTTCGTCCTGACTCTTTGCGCCGGTCATCAACTCGGTCTAAATTATCAATAATGACTACTAATCCTTCTTTACCCCTGCGCTGTAGTTCTTTAGTTGCTAGCCCGAGAATATCTTTATTAATTACTTCCAAAAGGTTCTCAGTTCGAGGTTCCAAGTATTGCCTTAACTGAGAGCGTAGCTGAGGACTCTCCTTAGTTTTGGCTGTAAGCTTACCAATACCGAAAGACAACTCTGCCTCAGCACCAAGCTCTATAGGGGTTTTTAAAAAATCTATACTTTCGGTCAATAATTTATTGAAATACCCTGGTTTAATTCTAATTTCAGCTGCTTCGAGACTAGCACTCACTTGACGGGTAATTGCCAATAAAATATCGCTAATATCCACATCCCCCATATCTAAATCTTGAGAAGACTCAAAATAAACCACATGGAAACCCTGCTGCTGGAGTTCAACTTGCAGCCGCAATAACTCTGTAGACTTGCCACAACCTAGATGTCCTGTGAAGAGCTGGCAGGTAGGCTCAGGGGAGAGCAAGGAAATAGTTTGTGCCATCTCCTGGATAATTTCGCCACCGCGCACTGCAGAAAAATCAATATAGTACTTCTGATCTTCAATATTCCCCACCATCAGGGTTTTGGCAGGGTTACAGGCTTGAAAAAATCTCTTTAAATTGACCTTCATGAGGACAGCCGTTATTAAATAATTTCTAACCAGATCTTGTCAATTATTATGCTACAGGGGATTTATGCAGAAATCCGGATTTTTGCCAATATCTACTCAAGTATGTTCATTAGAACCGGATTTGGTATTGTTTTGCGTTCAGTTTCAAAGTAGCTGACACTAGAGTAATAGCCTTGCAAGGTAATATTCGTTGGGAGGTTTGACTGTGAGTCTAGGTAAATGGATGAGCTTAGTTGCATTTATCCTTTCCCTATACATCCTGTGGCACATTCGGCAGGTACTTCTACTAGTGTTTGCGGCGATTGTGCTTGCTACTACCTTAAATATTTTGGTGGAACGATTTAAACGTTTCAGGATACCGCGAACCTTAGCAGTGTTGCTGTCGATTTTGCTCTCAGTTGCCCTCTTAGTTGGATTTTATTGGCTAATTGTGCCACCTTTTGCCCAGCAGGTTCAAGAATTAGTAGAACTAGTGCCTAAAGGCATAGAACAGTTGAACGAATGGAGTGAATTGCTCAAAGACCGTATTAGAACCGAGTTAGTTGATGATTATATTCCCAGCCTTGATGAGCTAGTTTTACAAATTCAACCAGTATTAAATAGTTTACTAGGAGGAGGATTATTCTTTGTCTCCAATTCTTTAATTGGAATTGCTCAATTTCTACTGGTAATAGTTTTGACAATCATGCTTCTTGCTGATCCTAGACCCTATCGTCAAAGCTTAATACGACTTTTTCCTTCTTTTTACCGCCGTCGCGCTGAGGAGATTTTGTCTAAATGCCAGGATTGTTTACAGGCATGGCTAGTTGGCATCCTTTTCAACATGCTGATGATTGCCTTATTAAGTTTTTTTAGCTTAGTAATCTTAGGAATTCCCCTAGCGCTGGCGCAGGCTACTCTGGCAGGTATTTTGACCTTTATCCCCAATATAGGACCGACATTGAGTGTCATCCCGCCCATTGCCATTGCTCTGCTTGAGGAACCTTGGAAAGCGATCGCGATTCTAATTACCTATATTGTAATTCAACAGGTTGAAGGAAACTTACTCACACCTTTAGTAATGGCACGACAGGTGTCACTGCTACCAGCAATCACGCTGCTCACACAGGTATTTTTTACCACCTTCTTTGGATTTTTAGGGTTATTTTTGGCTTTACCGCTGACAGTTGTCGCCCAAGTTTGCCTAAAAGAAGTTTTAATTAAAGACATCCTTGATCAATGGCATGTAAGTCCTCGCCAAGATGTCAAATTAGTGAGGGCTACTTTAGCTGCTCCTGCCCAACAGAGGGAGCAGGGGGGAGGGGAAGAAGATAAGAGAGTGTGGGAAGAGGGGGAGGAGGAGAAATACACGAGGGAATAAGTGTATACAAAAACCTCCCACACTCCCGAAACCACCCACACTTCCCCATCTCTCTAGGTGGAGGGGGAGAAGGTTTGAAAAATTATCATGTAACTAGACAATATAAACTGCAGATTAAATGCATCCTAATTTATCGTTTTTCCTTAACTAATCAAGATTATTAGATAAGTTCTTATGAGAACAATTACTGAAATTAATGATAAGATCAGCTCTCGCCTGGTAGTGGTGTGGACAATTGAGGAATTAAAAGCACGGGTAAGTGAGGTGGGAGTTACTCAAGCGGCGAAGGAAGTGGATGTAGTAACTACTGGCACCTTTGAACCCATGGAGTCTTCAGGAGCAATTATCAATCTGGGACATACGGACCCGCCGATCAAAATTCGTAAGTGTTGGTTAGATGGTGTTCCGGCTTATGCTGGCTTTGGAGCAGTAGATTTGTACTTAGGGGCAACTCAAATATTTGACTATACCGATATTGGTGAAGCCCCAGACATCGAAGAATCAAAAGAGCGAGGTGGTGGTCACGTAATTGAAGACTTAATTGCTGGCAAACCTGTACAGTTACGCGCCCTTGGACAGGTAACAGATTGCTATCCTCGAGCATCTTTTAATACGACAATCGCCAAAGATACAATTAATCAGTTTTATTTATTTAATCCCCGAAACCTTTATCAAAACTTTATCGTCGGTGTTAATGGGGGTGAACGCCCTTTATCTACTTATCTCGGTCCCCTACAACCTAGATTAGCAAATGCTGTTTACTCCAATCCAGGAGCTATTTCTCCCCTACTCAATGACCCAGACCTTAAGCTAATTGGAATGGGAACTAAAATTTTTTTGGGTGGAGGCATTGGCTATGTTTCTTGGGAAGGCACCCAGCACTTTCCTCTACAAAAACGCCTTCCCAATCGCACACCAGTAGGACCGGCAGCAACTCTTGCCCTAATTGGAGATGCCAAGCAAATGGATCCAAAGTGGGTAAGAGGTTGCTACTTCAAAAATTATGGTCCCTCTCTGATGCTAGGGGTTGGTGTGCCACTACCTGTCTTGAATGAAGAAGTTGTCAAGTATTGCGCCATACAAGACCAAGACATTGTTGCCCCAGTGGTAGACTTTTCCATTCCCAGACGTGTACGCCCGACCTTCGGATTAGTAAGCTATGCTCAGTTGAAGGCTGGTCGTATTACCATTGATGGCAAATCAGTACGAGTTGCACCCCTAGCTAGTATCTCCCTCTCACGGCAAGTAGCTCAGGAATTAAAGCAGTGGATTTGTGCAGCCAAATTTACTCTTACTGAACCAGTGGCACCAATACCGATGAACCGCTCTTTTTTGCCTCAAGACCGATGGGGTTCTCAAATTACCCTCGATTAACTCAACTTAGTGAACAATGACTTACTCATCAATAATCAATTTAGATCAACTGACAATTGATCATTGTCCATTGTAGATCCCTCCAAGGTTGGATTTTTCTGCTTCTCGATTAAGAAGAGTTAAGAAGAGTTGCTAGAGGTGCTACCACCAGGCTGTTGTTCACTGCGCTTGATGATCTTAGGTACTGGACCATTGCGTTTTGGTGGTGATTTAGCTGTTGCCGCTTGCCCAGTTTGGGAATTAGGGCGCTGGTTCGAGGGTTTCCTCTTAAAACGCGGTGGTCTTTTTTTGCCTGGTTTCCTTCCACGTCGCTTTTTGAGAGGCATTAAACCAATATCGTTAGCCTCTTGAATTACGAGATCATTAGCTTGGAGCTGTGCGTGCAAATCCCAAAAACGACCAATGACTTTTTCCCCCAAAATCCCCTTGAGCTTTAGTCTAAAAAACTTAGTCTTCTCAGACTCTTTACGGGGAGACTGCTGGATTTTAATGATCACCTCTTCCTTTTCCCGAGAATGGAAAATCGCTTCGCCGCGAATGGAAAAGTAGCCATCTTGAAAAACCCGTGAGCCTTCAGATTTGTCGGAATCTGAAGATTTCTCTGCTTCCAACTCGGCAGGTGTTTCCTCCTTAACTAGGGGTTCACTTGCCTGGGTTTTATGAAGTTTGTCCGGTTCCCAGACGCCAACAATTTGGACGTGCAATTGATCTTCGTTTTGTTTGGTGCGGGGATATACAACCCAGAGATGGCTTTCGTCTAAGTTCAAGTGATTCTTGACCAAGCTCATAACTCGACCAAGTAAGACGGCATCAATCAAAGTGCCATCATCAGCCAGTAGTGTACCCCTTGTCAATTGGTCTACAGAAGGCATATATTTGCCCCTGATTAGTCCGATAGCTCGGTACTGCATGGGTTCGCTGGGCGGCGGAATTGGTTGCTTTCGCCCTTGCTCTTCTTGAGCTACTGACTTGAGGTCACTCAAGTCAGCTGTAGCAGTTGAGTTGGTAGTTGTTTCTAGATCGCCGGTTAGCATCGCTGGTTGCTGGCCTTGTACACTAGGAACTTCTGGCAACTTATCGCCAGAAGATTCGGGTGAGTCGGAAGACCGATTCACAGAAGAACTCATATAACCTCTAACCTCCTAGGGGCGGAGACACATGCCCTTTTTTATAGATGTGGGGCTGACATCATCAGCTTTGCTTTTTCAACACCATCGAACTTTTTGGCGAAGCTTCCTCAGAAAGGCTCCTTTAGAAAAATCCCAGTTAAAAGCCCGATGGTGAGTAAAGTTTAGTATCAGTCTGCCCATTGTATAGAATGCAGTGATGTTGGTGCCAGATCCGCAAAGTTTACAGAAACTTTAATCAGAAAGAATTTCAATTGATTTAATCTCGGCCCAAGGCTGGTGAAATTATGGCACAGTTGATCGGCAAGTGTGAACCTGTTGGGGGATAATCTTGGAATTAAAGCTTAAAACAATTGTCGCAGCTTGATCATGTTAATTACCTATATTTAAAAGCTTGATTCTAATCATCAGAGTATTTCTATATTCCTATTTCATACTAATCTAAACTATTGTGGGTCAATTGTGTCTGATAGTAGGCTGCCAATCAACACTGCCAGAGTTTTGGTACAGTTACGGGATAATAATGTCATCAGAGTTCAAAGAAGTTTTGTGTCTCAAAAACGCAGTCCCTGGATAATCCTGGTTTTAGTGCTAACAGTGTTTACTTTCGTAGGTTTGTTGATGGTTCCTTTACTGGGAGGCTTCTTCCAAGAGAATCAACCATCTGCCGGAGCAAACCAGGGTGCAATACCAACGATTTCCCCCCAAGAGCGCTCGGAACTAGAGCTGCAAGCCAAAGGTTACGAATTGGTTTTGCAGCGAGAGCCAGATAATAAAACTGCTTTGCTAGAATTGCTCGAGACTAGGCTAAAGCTGGGGGACATCCCTGGGGCAATCACTCCCTTAGAAAGACTAGCCCAGCTTAATACTGACCAAACTGAATATGGAGTCTTGCTAGCTCAAGCCAAGCAGCAAATCGGTGATCGTGAGGGAGCAGCCCAAGCTTATCGCTCAATCTTGAAGTCCCATCCAGGAGACATGAATGCTTTACAAGGGCTAGTGAATTTACTATTGCAGCAAAGTCGTCCAGAGGCAGCTATTGGTCTACTGCAAGATACTCTCAAAACGGCAGTGCCGATCAATGAGATCAAGCCAGGGACAGTTAACGTCGCTTCGGTGCAGCTGTTGCTAGGAGAGGTTTATGCTACTCAGAAGCGCTACACTGAAGCGATCGCGATCTATGATCAGTCTATTAAGGGGAACCAACAAGATTGGAGACCTGTGCTGGCTAAGGCACTGATTCTCAAAGAACAGGGCAAGATAGCAGAAGCCGAACCTCTTTTTAAACAAGCTATTTCTCTGGCACCGGCTAAGTATAAAGACCAAATCAAACAGAGGGCCGAGGAAAGCTCACAACCGCCAACAAGCTCACCCTCTAACACAACCCTTGATCGTCGCGAGACTCTGTCCAATGATAGCCAGTAGGGGCAAGGGAATAAGATTAAACAAAGTTCAAAAGAATAATTTCCCGTTGTCTCCCCATCTTCCCATCTCCCCATCTCCCCATTAAGCGTACCCTAGAGTACTTTAATACTTCCGCTCTTTTGGCTCAAACATAGTTATACTCACTGGTCTATACTGTAAATCGATGCCAGCCGGTGAGTAGAAAGCTAAGGTGTGCTTGAGAAAGTTGGCGTCGTCTCGATTAGGATAATCCTCGCGACAATGAGCACCTCGACTTTCTTGCCGATTGAGGGCAGCCGTGATGATAATTTCTCCGACAACCATTAAGTTACTAAGTTCTAGAGCTTCAATAAGTTCGGTATTCCAGGAACTACCTTTGTCGTCCAAGTAAATTTGTTGGTACTGCTGTTGCAATTGTTGCAGCTGATTTAAGCCCTCGCGCATTGATTCTTCGGTGCGGAAGACACCACAGTGTTGGGTCATGTTGTCTTGGAAGGCTTGGCGTAGCTGGTTGATGCGGAGGTTTCCGGATTGATTAAGGAGAGCTTGAATTTTGCGGTGGGCAGCACCTAAGTAGTTTTGCTCGTCAACGTCTGGTAATTGGCGCTTTTCGACGTAGCGTGCGATCGCTGCTCCTGTTCTCTTACCATAGACTATACATTCCAACAGGGAATTACTCCCTAGTCGATTGGCTCCATGGACAGAGACACAGGCAGATTCTCCGGCAGCAAAAAAGCCCTCAATTAAACCTTCTGAACTACTGCGCACCTGTCCATCGGTATTAACTGGAATTCCACCCATAGAATAGTGAACAGTAGGTCGTACAGGCATCGGTTCATTGACGGCATCTATACCTACCAGACGATGTGCTTCTTCCCAGCAGAAAGGAACCCGACTCATAATTTTTTCCTTGCCCATGTGTCGCAGATCAAGATAAACAAAAGGACCTCCGGCACTGCCATCAAGATTAACACCTCGACCAGCACGAAGTTCACGAGTGATGGCCCTGGAGGTAATATCCCGTGGTGCCAGTTCCATTTGTTTGGGAGCGTAATTGACCATGAAGCGCTCACCTTGTGAGTTAATCAGATAAGCACCCTCTCCTCGCACTGCCTCGGAAATGAGGACGCCCACTGGATACAAACCCGTGGGGTGAAACTGTACAAACTCCATATCCTGCAAGGGTACACCAGCAACAGCTGACATGGAAAGACCATCGCCAGTGGAGGCAAAGTCATTGGATGTAGTGTTGTAAACTCGCCCATAACCGCCAGTGGCAAACATGACTGCCTTGGCACGAGCCACTTGTAGTTGGCTCTCGAGGATGTGGAACATCACCACACCTTTAGCTTGCCCAGCTTCTAAAATCAGCTGCATTACGTACCACTCTTCGTAGATGCGGACGCCGTTATGCCGGAGATTGTTAACTAATTCATGTAAAATTGCATGACCAGTCTTATCGGCGGCATAGCAGGTGCGTCGGTGGGAGTGTCCCCCAAAAGCCCTTTGAGCAATCCTACCATCGGGCAGGCGGGAAAATAACACTCCCATGTGTTCCAATTCAATCACGACATCTGGAGCCTCGCGGGTAAGGATTTCCACAGCATCTTGGTCTGCCAGATAGTCGGAACCCTTGACTGTATCAAAGGCATGGGCTTCCCAGTTATCTTCAGGGTCTACATTTTTCAGGGTGGCTGCCATGCCCCCTTGGGCGGCAACGGAATGAGAGCGAAGGGGGTGGGTTTTAGCAATCAGGGCGACATCTAACTTAGGATTAGTCTGTTTAATCTCTAAGGCAGCGCGACATCCTGCCAATCCTCCCCCCACAATAATGACGTCGTGTTCTAGCATCTTGCAAGTTTTGATCGGCATCTGTATTGTAATAATTGTGACTCAAGCAAAAAAAATCCCTGCTGGTGAACAGGGAAGTGCTTGAGATTAGCTATTGCTGATGGAGACTAAAAGTGGATAGTTTTAAGGTTCTCATTGCCATTTCTCCTACCCCTAATCCCTAATCCCTTCTTAGTTCTCCACTGTCTGATTTAACCTTTAACCAGCTGGTTGAGTTCTAGTCTGGCTGTTAATAGCCTCTGTAGTTGTCCTAGGAGCAGTTTTAACTTCTACAGGAATAACTTCAATATGATTGAGTAGTGTTGTTACAAAGGCAAAAAGCAAAAAAGGCAGAGACAGGACTAGAACTAACCCAACAGTAGCTAAGGCATAAATTTGGCGCTCGGTACTCCAAAGAGCTAGTCCAGAAGCTAAAGTCAGGAAGATGACGATTAGCCAAACCATGATTTGTCCATAGATATCGCCAAAACTTAGAGTACAGTTGAGGCGGTATTTTGTTAATTGATCCATGACTCTTCTCGATACAATTCTTCAAATATTAAGGATAAGTTGCTCATTCCTACTTGGGGCGTTTCTCAAGATATTTTTCAAAGGGTTGCAACATCGCTTTACAAAACTTGGTTTTTTTTGTTATTACTGTACTTTCTGATACAAAAAAGTCTGAAGTCGCTTTATTTAAGCGAGTACTTCAAACGTATAATTTAAAATTAAAAAAATTGCATCCCTCTTAAGTTAGAACTATAACTAATGGGGAACTAATATCTTGACTTTTACATAATTAATGAAGTGAGTAAGGTTATTGTTAAATTCTCCAAATTTTCCTCCTGTTTTCATATTTACAGAACTACTCTGACAATCTATACTAATTAAGTATTACCAGAATCTAAACCGTAAAATTGCAGCTCTAATCAATCTGTTTTTCTTAATAAATGTTTAACAATAACTATTCTTCAAATACTTTTTTTTAAAGAAAAACTTAAAAATAAGCTCTTAAGATTTATGGGGTTAAATAATAGTTTTTAATGGCATATTGTCAAAGCTAGGCTAGAGCGTTTATACAAATTTTAGGCTCCTCTTATCATCTATGGCAAGAGATTACAAGAGTGCAAGTTCAAGGAACTTTTGAAAACGCTGAGCTTGTGAAAACATAACAATAAGGAGCTTTTCTCATGACAACTGTTAAAGTCGGTATCAATGGATTTGGTCGCATTGGGCGACTGGTTTTCCGCGCTGGAATCAACAATCCAAAAGTTGATTTTCTCTGCATTAACGATCTGGTACCACCCGAGAGTATTGCTTATTTGTTGAAATACGACTCTACCCATGGTCGTTTTCAAGGTACAGTAGAAGCTAAAGATGATGGCATTGTCGTCAACGGGAAATTTATCCCCTGCGTTTCGATCAAAAACCCAGAAGAACTACCTTGGGATAAATACGGAGTGGAATATGTAATTGAATCTACAGGTTTATTTACCACCTATGAAGCTGCCTCCAAGCATTTGCAAGGGGGAGCTAAGCGGGTAGTGATCTCTGCTCCCACAAAAGACCCTGAGAAAGTACCAACTCTGTTGGTAGGTGTTAACCATCACACTTATCAACCTCTCGAACATACTATTGTTTCTAACGCTAGCTGCACCACCAACTGTCTAGCGCCAATTGCGAAAGTAATTAACGATAATTTTGGTTTAGATGAAGGTCTCATGACTACTGTCCACGCCATGACTGCCACGCAGCCAACTGTAGATGGACCTTCTAAGAAAAATCTACGGGGTGGACGTAGCGCTGCTCAAAACATTATACCTGCCTCTACAGGTGCGGCAAAAGCAGTCACTCTGGTGTTACCGGAACTCAAAGGTAAGTTGACTGGGATGGCTTTTCGAGTACCAACTCCAGATGTATCGGTAGTTGATCTTACTTTCCGGACTAAGAAGGCAACTAGTTACAAGGAAATCTGTGCAGCGATGAAGAAGGCTTCGGAAGGTGAAATGAAAGGTATCCTGGGCTACACAGAAGATGATGTAGTTTCTACTGATTTTACTAGTGATCCCCGTTCAAGCATCTTCGACGCTGGCGCTGGTATTGAACTCAATTCCAATTTTTTCAAGGTTGTTTCTTGGTATGACAACGAGTGGGGTTATGCTAATCGTATGATTGACCTAGTTATGTCAATGGCAGCTAAAGGTTAGTGCTCATAGTAATCTGTTAATTTTCAATAGACAGATTTTAAGGTAAGGGGTGTAAGGATAAAACCCCTTACCTCTAATATGCATGCAAAGTTTTGGATTTGTTATAATTAGATTATATTTGAGTTTTTTCCAACTTGGCTCATGTTTTTATCCCTTTGCTCTCATCTAATTTGCAAGAGAGTAATTATTTATTTATTTGTTCAAAATTAAAGATTATCAATCCCTTAATCTTACTCTCACTATACAAAACTCATGTATAGTGAGAGTAAGATTAACAGCTAAAGAGTATAGAAGCAGAACTATAACAACTGTGAAAAAAATTCCCTTACTGAATATCAGTATAGGCTTGTTATTATAGTAACTCAAAGACTGAGAGTACTTATTTCAGTTGCTATTGTTCGCTACATAATCGATTTATTTGCAATCGGCAATCATGAGCGCAGATACAAGCAATTCAAGTGGCAACAACTGCATTCCAAGCAAACATACAGAGTCGGATTTATACCTAACTAACACCCAGTTAGCAAAGCAGGTAACTGAACTGAATGCCAAACTAGAACAAGCTCATATCCGTCTCAATCAAGAAATTGTAGAGCGTCAACATGTAGAGAAAAAAAATAAAATTCAAGAAGAGTTTCTACAAACTTTAGTTGATATCTATCCGAATACAATTTTGAAAGCTGGTTGCTTCGGGATAGTTACTGATCTTAATTCCCTCAAAGCAGTAAAATTAGAATTACAACAGGCAAAGGAACAACTGCGTGCAGTCCTAGATGCCGTGCCCGGATGTGTTTCCTGGATTAGTTCTGAGGGGCAATATCTTGGAGGGAATCGGCATTTGGCTGATCTATTTAATATGTCCCCAGAAGCCTTTGTTGGTAAACAATTAGGATTTCTCGATAACAATTCTGAATTTGTTGTGTTTATGCGCCAGTTTTTGGCTAGCTCGGCTCAAACAGAGCGCCAAGTAGTTGAGGTGCAAGTCAACGGCTGGTCTCGGAAATATCTCATTGCTGTTCAGAAGTACCAGCAAGGCAGTATCGCTGTTTCAGTAGGAATTGACATCACAGAACGCTATCAAGCAGAGATGGAAATTCAGGAATCGCTGCGGGAAAAAGAAGTATTACTCCAGGAAATTCATCATCGAGTCAAAAATAACTTGCAAGTAATCGTCAGTATGCTAGACTTACAGTCTCAGCGACTTGAGGCTCAAGGAATGAAGGAGGTATTTCGGGAAAGTCAGAATCGAGTCAAATCAATGGCTTTGGTTCATGAGATTTTATATCAATCTAAAAACTTTGCCAGAGTTAATTTGGGCGATTACATCCAGAATTTGACCAGTAACCTCTTGAAAGCTTATGGAGTCAATGCTAGCAACATCAAGCTAGAACTAGATATAGATGAGGTTACTTTGAATATAGATACAGTCATCACTTGCGGTTTAATTATCAATGAGCTGGTTTCTAATGCTATAAAATATGCTTTTCCTGACAGTACCAGGGGTTTGATCAAGATTGCACTTCATGGTGGAGTTGACAAATACTTGACCTTAATTGTTAGTGATAATGGTGTTGGTTTACCAAAAAATCTTGACTTAAAAAGTGTAAATTCACTGGGTTTTCAGTTGGTGAATGTCTTAACCAAGCAACTTGGTGGTATACTTGAGGTGAGACATGGTGCAGGAACTGAATTTAGAGTGTGTTTTGCGGAAATTAGCTCTTAGGGTTTAAAGTAAAATTGCCAATGGTAAGAGCCAGAATTCTAGTTGTTGAAGATGAAAGTATAGTTGCGCTCAGTATTCAAAATCGGCTGGAAGCGCTCGGGTATGCTGTGGCAGCTAATCTTCCTTCTGGAGAAGCAGCGGTGAAAACAGCAGGAGAAACTAGACCCGATTTAGTTTTGATGGATATCAGACTTAGGGGAAAGATTGACGGTATTCAAGCAGCAGACCAAATCCGCAATCGCTTTCAAATTCCGGTGGTGTATCTGACGGCTTACACTGATGAAGAAACTATAAATCGTGCTAAGTTCACAGAGCCCTACGGTTACATTCTCAAGCCTTTTGAACCGAGGGATTTATGCACAACAATTGAAATAGCTCTCTATAAGCATCAAATGGAGCTAGAGCGAGGACAAAGAGAGCAGTCTCTATCGACAGCGCTCAACAGTGTCGGTGATGCTGTGATTACTACTGATCAAGAAGAACTAGTCACCTTTATGAATCCTGTTGCTGAAGGGCTCACTGGATGGAAGTGTGAAGAAGTAGTTGGCGATCATCTAAGCGAAGTTTTTAAAACTATCAATATCAAGACGCGAGAGATAATTGAACATCCCATTGCCTTGGTTCTCCACGAAGGGGTAACTATAAATTTAGAGTTTGATACTCTACTAATTAACAAAAACGGTGATGAAATCCTAATTACTGAAACTGCAGCGCCTCTTAAAAATAAGACTGGTCAAATTATCGGAGCTGCCTTGATTTTCCACGAGAGTACTGGGCAACAGCAAATAGCGGTAACTCTGGAAAAGACAAACCAGGAACTTGAAGTTAAACTGGCAGAGAGTACTGCTCAATTACAGCAGGCAAACGAACAACTCTGGGCAGAAATTCCTAAGCGACAGCGCTTAGAACAGGAGCTGCAACTGGCTTTGGAAAAGGAGCAAGAATTAGAACAAATTAAGTCTCAGCTCTTAGCAACTATTTCACAAGAGTACCGCACTCCTCTGGCAACAATTTTGTCTTCGAGTCAACTGCTTGAACGTTACAGCTCCCGGTGGACAGATAAGAAAAAGCACCAGCATTTACAGCGCATTCAAGCTACAGTCGAACAATTAACTAAACTAAGTAATGATGCGGCTTTTATTAAGGATGCCGAAGCCAGAAATCTTGGATTTCAGCCAGTATCGGTAGATGTTAAGCAGCTGGTGAGAGATGTGATCTCAGAATTTGTCTTAAGTGCCAATACTAAGGATCAAATCCTCTGTGAGTGTCAAACCACTGAAACCAGAGCATTTCTCGACAAGCGACTTGTACGCTCGATCATTAATAACTTGCTCTCTAATGCTGTCAAGTACTCTTCTCAAGGCAGTCGAGTGCAATTGGAGATAGAATTGCTCCAGGGAGAATCAGCACAAGTTAGACACCAAGAGGTAGTGTTTCGCATATCTGATCAGGGTATTGGTATACCGAGTGCAGATCAAGATCAGATATTTCAAGCTTTCTTTCGAGGCTCGAATGTTAACTTTATCCCAGGAGCAGGGTTAGGATTGGCAATTGTTAAAGCATCTGTGGAATTACACAGAGGTACCATTTCTATCGATAGTGAAGTAGGAGTGGGAACAACAGTTACTGTTACCCTACCTTGGCAGGAAGAGTAAGTGATATCTACCAAATTTACCTTCGGGTAAGTGTTAGGTTGCTAGCACCTGTAAAGGGCTTCTAGAACGTCGTTTTACTCTAATGTATGCTTTTGACTGGAAGCGCAGCATTATTAGATAATTTGCTGGCTTCTTCAATCCAGTTATCAAATAATTCTTGATTCTCCTCAATCCACTCTTCGGCATGACGGCGGATATCCTTAGAGCTATCTTCACCTTCTTGTAAGAGTTGATTTTGAGCATTAATGTCTTCAATCGGAATTTCAACTAGTTCAAATAAGCGTTTGGCTTCTGGATTTGTTTCTAAAAATTCCTTAGTTGCTAAAGTTATAATTCTATCAACAGCAAAGCCGAGATTTTTTCCTTCTATAGAGGTATCTTTTGGGGTTAACTCTGCCTGCCCTTTTGGTAGATCAGTAAAAGGAACTTCTAACCAGACTACATCTCGATTTAGCTTCAAAACTGCACCCAGCCAAAAGGGAGTCCAAGTATAGTAGAGGACAGGTTTTCCTTTTCGATAGCGACTAATAGTGTCTGCAATCAGGACATTATAACTCCCTTGATTGTGTTCGACAGTATCTTTTAGTCCGTAAGCATCTAAGTGATGCTCAATGACCAACTCACAACCCCAACCTGGATTACAACCAGTCATATCTGCCTTGCCGTCTCCATCTGAGTCAAAAAGTCCAGCAATTTTTGGATCTTTGAGTTGTTTGAGATTAGTGATTTTGTATTGGTCGGCAGTTTTTTTATCAATCTGATAACCTTGTAGAGCATTATTAACAATAACTCCTACTCGCTCTAATTTTTCTTTGCCACCACTTTTTTCAAAGAATTCTCGGTATAGCTTTTCCCAGTGAGCACAGAAGAAATCCAAATCCCCATTGCCGAGAGCAAAGTGCAGGCTAGTAGGTTCAAGTTGCTTGACTTCCAGTTCATAACCAAGTTTTTCCAAAGCAATGTTAACAACTTCTTGCTGGAATATTCCTTCTGAGTCAATGTAGGCAGTTCTTAGCTTAGTGGCTTGTGGTGTTTCTTGACAGGCAACTAAACTTACCACCGAGATTGTAGCAGCTATACCGAAAGTAAGTTTTCTAATAATGAACGATGAATAATGAAGCATCAGCATTTACCAACCCATCGTGCCTGCTTCTCCCTTAAAGGGACCAACAATCTCGTTAGTAATCCAACCACCGTAGTATTCACCAGGCTGAGGCGTGACTAATTGAGCATCAACATAACAAGCATCCATAAGACTGGCATAAAAACCAAAGTACTCCTTAATGGAAACAAAATCTGGAGTTGGATCAAAAAAACGCCAGGCTCCATATTGAGCATGCTTGCTATTGACATAGACGTCATAATATTGACACCAACCTTTCCATTCACACTGAGTTTTACGAGGTGTTTGAGTTAAATATTCCAGTTTAATATCTTCTGGTGGAATATAATAAGTTGGAGGATGACTGGTTTCAAGTACTCTTTTAGCTCGCTGTGTTTGGGCGAGGACAATATCATTAAAGATAACTCTAATATGTTTGTCTGTGTCCTCCAAACGGGCAGGGCGTGGGTAGTCCCAAACTGATTCTTGACCAGGAGCTGGAGGAATAGGTTTTGGTTTCATAAGCATTTACCAGAACTGGTATTAGTTCAATTACTCTAAACTCTTACTATCTTAAAACATTTACAACTTTTGTGTGCAGGTGTTTGCAGGATCTACTGATTTTGAATTGCTTATGGAGAGAATATCATCTAGAGTATACTGACAATTTTTGAGATATTTATAGTCGTTCTTGAATTTTGCTAAATATCCAATCAGGGATAGCATGTTCTGTACTATAGACATGATCATACTTTTTTTCGAGTTCGTGCCAATTAATTGAATAGTCTGATAAAACCTCTTCAACAAAAATGTCTAGTGCTTTGCCAGACAATCCTTTTTCTAAACATTTCTTCATTGCCAAACGACTTTCGTCGATCTCACCAATACATTCAAATGGTGTATGTTCAGATAACCCTAACATCTGTCTAAAAATAGGTACTAAGTCATCATCATCAAACATATTGACTTGGAAGATGGAATTGACAGAGTCAGGATTGAAGGTAGCCATCAGACCTAGCCAGACATAAGCACATTTAGAACATTTTTTACACCAGGGTTTTTGGATATTACAGGAATGAATTTTAGGTAACACCTCTGGATACTTGGCAAGATTTTTGAAGATGCGGAAGTCGTATATTGGTTGCAAGATACTGAAGTAAGTGAAATTAGATAATAGATTTTCCTGAATAAATTTATTTAACTCCGTTTCTGCTTCATAACCTTTACCCCATTGATGATTAACTGGCTCTCCTACTTCATCCCAAAATAAATTACCAGTATTAGCACTTTTCTCGTGAGCTAAACTCAAGTAATTGTATCCCCAATCTAGCATTAGGAATAATGATTCAAAAATCGAAACAGGTGTTTCTGGAACTGTAATTCCGGAATTGCTTGGAAAATATAGTTCAAGGAAAGGATAATCAACAAAGTCATCATAAATAGAAATTAGATGGTTTCTAATCGGTGTAGCGTGTTTAAGAACTCCAGAAATTAAATTGTGTTGCATATCCGCTTTGCCATAAACGCTATGGGAATATTGCATTGAGGCAAAGTTAATCTTTGCCTCTTGCATAATTTTCATAGCTACAATGCTATCTTTGCCTCCTCCACAGCCTGCAAGTATAGTCTGATTATCTCCAGATAAAACTGTAGGCTCGCTATATCCGAAACTAACTCCTGGAGAAATTATTTCTGGACCAGAATAATTGGTTACGTTATTTTCATATAAATGTTGAGCAAATACTCCTTTGTATATCTTGCTGAAAATTTCTAAAACAGTTTTTCCTAATTGATTAGCTATAACAGAGATATCATAATATTTGGGGAATAGAGAGCATAATTTCATTCCTTCAAACAAGGCAATATGTGCAGCAATTTGATCAATTGTTGAGCGAGAATAATTATTGATCAACAGAGAAAAAGATAAGTCATGATAAAAAATTTTAGTTGAGAATTTAAAACCGTCGGCACCATAGATAATTTCTAGATGGTGTTCATGAATATTTAATTCAAGGATTTTGATAATGTTTATCTTCACAATTAATTGCCTTGGTTAAAAACAAAATTTTACTATGATGTGACACCTGTAATGATCAGTCTTTATTAATGGTTAAGGGTAAAGGTTTTTTTATTATTTCTTACTCCCCCAAATAATTCCTTAACAAAAACAGTCAATATACTGGCAGGCAATATAGAGATATTTCACTTATATAGCCTGTTACCAGCAAAAGGTGAGATGGATTGAATTAGCTAGTGTGTAACTGACAAAGGAGCAAAGCAAACCAATGCTTCGGATCACTCCAGGCTTGAATTGATTTTAGCCCCTGGGCTTGCAGGTATTGCTGCATCTGTTCCACATTGAATTTGCGAGAAATTTCTGTGAGTATTTTTTCTCCTGCTTCAAACTCAATCATTAAATTCAGACTTTCTAAACACACATTCTGAGATTTTTGTGAATATAAATACATCTCAATTTGAGTTTGAGATTGATTATAAATTGCCTTATGGATAAATGAATTGAGTTCAAAATTTCCCCGAAAGCGCCAGTTCAAATGAGCTAACATATTCTGGTTAAATTCAGCAGTAACGCCCTGAGCATCGTTGTAGGCAGCTTCGAGAACTTCTTTGGTTTTTTGTAAGTCAATTCCCAGTAAAAAGTAATCTCCTTCCTCCAGTAAGGCTGTAATCTGACTAAAGAAGCGATCGCACTCTTGGGGTGTAAAATTACCCAAAGTACTCCCTAAGAAAGAAACCATCCGTCTAGGTAAAGGAGTAGGATTTAGCTGACTCATTGCCTGCTCATAGGTTCCTACCTGTCCTTGAACCTCTAAAGTAGGATAATCAATCAACAATTGCCTAGAACTTTCCTCTAGAATTCCTCCACTGACATCAATAGGAACATAACGCAAGGGATACCCCTGCTGTTGGTAAGGATCTAATAATAAACGAGTTTTAGTTGAACTGCCGCTACCAAGTTCTACTAACTCACAAGCTCCTGTTAGTTTAGCAATTTCTGAGGCATATTCTTGTAAGAGCCAAGCCTCTGTACGAGTGGGATAGTATTCGGGTAACTCACAGATTTGCTCGAACAACTGTGAACCCTTGTCATCGTAAAAGTAACGAGGCGGCAGTCTCTTCTGAATTTGAGTTAATCCTGTGATTATATCTTTACCATCATCTTGGTTTGTAGGCTGGTTGGAACTGCTAAGATAATTGATTTGCAGGCGTTTTTCCAGGAGACTAGGACTCTGCTTTGTCGTTGTAGAAAAAGTTGACATGATCTCTCTAAATGTTAAGGTTTACACAATTTACTTATTCAGATCCTGGGCAATTCTAAAACCAGCATGTTGGTAGAAGTAGGGACGGAACCAGTTACGATAATGTAGCAAGGCCTCTGTTCCCGTAGTTGCCCAAGCCCCACCAAGCATCATGTTGTGTTGACTATCGAAAAAGGGAGCAGAATAATCCTCATAAAGGAAATGGGGTTTGAATCCCGGTAGAGGGTTGAACTTATCACTGAGCCATTCCCAGACATTCCCGCGTAGATCATATAGTCCACTAGAATTTTGGGCATTTTCTAGCATGCCTACTGGGCTAGGAGAACCAAACTTTAAATTGAGGTTATAGTCATCACTTTCCTGTTCAAGTTTTTGTTTACCTTCACCAGATTCAGTAGTTACTAAATTCCACTCTGCTTCACCCATCAAACGAGTTCCTTCACCCTGCCAACGGCAAAAAGCAATTGCTTCATGATGGTTAACTTCTACTGGCCAATCAAGAGGCAATTTGATCTCATCAAACATAGCTCGATATTGGTAGCCGTCATTAGTAAGTATCCAGAATTTAGGATGTTTAACCTTGTGTTTCTTCTTCCAAGTCCAAGATTGGTTATTCCAATATTCCTGGTTTTCATAGCCACCATCGTTGACAAAATCTAGAAACTCGCCGTTGGTAATTAGATATCTACTAGCTAAAAATGGTTTGACCTCAACTTGGCAATGGCCATACTCGATATCCCAGCCGTAGGTGGGATAATTTTCTGGTTTACCAAGTTCAACCATACCACCAGAGACTAGAATCTTGTCATTGTTAGTAACTCTGCCGTTGGTAGCAGAATAGTGCCAGTTTATAGGGCGTTCTACCTTCTCAACAGGCAGTTGTCGGATCAGCATTGAAGAAGTTTCAAAGTGAATTCGACTGTGTTCAATACCCATCATCAGTGCCCAAAGGGGATGACTTTGAGCAATAGGGAGATTGATTTCTACTTTGTTGATCAAGGCAATAACTTCTTCATAAACTTGATCTCGATAACGCCAAACATCTTCTACTTCTGGCCAGGAAACATCTTTCATGGCGTCGTCAAGTTCTTCTGGTGCTGTAGGATCTACCCCAATTTCAAAAATGGTTTCGTATTCTGGGTTAATTCGTCTATCGAGCAAGCTAACACGAATTAGTTTATTGATGTAGAAAACAGCAGAGTGGCCCAAATAAAAAATCAGCCGGTTTCTTAAAGGGTCTGGATTCAGGTAAAATGCTTCTTCCCCAACTAGACTTCTCATAAGAACATCTTCGAGTTCCCAGGAATTTTTGAAGTAGTTGAGAATTGCTTCTCGACTGCAAGTGTCGAGTCGAGGTGATTGAGTTGATTCAAGAATTTTCATGTTTTACGCCTCTGGAATTATCTGAGACCCCGATAGAGAATTTTACATGATGATTGGTCAATTGCAGACATTTAATTTAATCATATCAAGCAACTGAAATTAAACCTTGACAAATAACACTAACTGTGTAGCGTCGTTAATTAAGCCAAGAACACGAAATAGACCTGATGGTTGTTTTTGGAAGTAGCAATAATATAGTCATCAAGAAATATAATATATAGCCAGTTTATTTGAGATGTAAAAATACAAGTATGACCAAATAACAGTGATTTAATAATAGGGTAACAGTGAGATTTAATATTTTATTGAGACTGAGCATAGACCACAATTAACAGCATTTATATGATTATTAGTTACTGAGCCTACTTAGCAGAATTAGTTGCTGCTAGCTAAAAAATAGACATCTTTCTAAATTAATCTAAAGCCCTGATAAAGTCTTGATTAAAGCATGATTGTGCATATTTTTATTGAATCAAGGTAATACCAATTTCCTGGCATGCCCACTATACATCAATCCCCGCTTCTGGTGTGTCTGGGCGTCATCAATATCTGTAACAAACATCAATGAAATCGATATAAATTGTCTTTGGTGTAGGGCTTCTGAAAGTAAACAAATTATGAGAAAATAAACCTGAAACGCTAAGTTCATAGAGCAATAACCAGTCAATCTTGAGGAGAAGCAATTATGCTCAAAGCCCAAGACATCATGACCAAAGATGTAGTCACTATTCGTGGTTCTGCCACAGTCGCTGAAGCTGTGGCAAAAATGAAACACCATAGTCTGCGTGCCTTGATAGTAGAGCGCCGCCATGAACAAGATGCCTACGGCATGGTAACAGAGGCAGATATTATCTACAAAGTAGTAGCCTACGGGAAAGATACTAAACAGGTGCGTGTCTACGAAATTATGACCAAGCCCTGTATAGTTCTTAATCCTGAATTGGGTGTGGAATATGTGGCGCGGTTATTTGCTAACACAGGCATTCGCCAGGCACCTGTGATTAAAGAACAACTCCTAGGCATTGTTTCTGTCACTGATATTTTGACAAAAAGTGACTTTGTTGAGCAGCCCCAAAGTGCTATTTTTGACGATGCTATCCAGAAAGCAGTGGCAGAAGCAAGGGAAATATGCAAAGCTAAAGGTTCTACATCTAAAGAGTGTGCTGCGGCTTGGGACATTGTCGAGGAGCTACAAGCAGAAGCAGCTCATCAGAGAGCTCAAAAACCTACAAAGACTGCCTTCGAGGAATATTGCCAAGAGAATCCAGAAGCTGCTGAAGCCAGAGTCTACGAGGATTAAAAGGACTTTTGTCCTGACGATAAAAAACGCAACTTCTCGAACAGGAGGGCAACTTTATCTAAATCTTTATCTCCAGGAGTTAGTTCTACACCACTGGATAAATCAATCCCACCTGGTTGCAATTCCCTCAAGGCATTGATAATATTATCAGGTCTTAAGCCACCAGCAAGCAACCAAGGGCAACTAGGACTAAATTCCTTTAGAGTTGACCAGTCTAAGGTTTTTCCAGTACCGCCTAACTGTTGAGGATGATAGGCATCCAGCAGCAGGGTATCAACAGAATCGACATAGGCACTCGCCTGAGTTAAAGATTCCGGGGTTTTTACCCTGATGGCTTTGATAATTTCAACTCCAGGTAAAAACTGGTGCAATTTGTCACAAAAAAGCGGGGATTCACCACCATGTAATTGTACTCCCGTCAAACCAGCTTCAGCAACAATCTGAGATATTTCTTCAATCGCAGCATCAGCAAATACACCAATGCGATCCACTGGAAGCTGCAAATGTTCTGATATGATGCGAATTTGGTCAGGTTTAAGATAGCGGGGAGATGCTTCCACGCAGATAAAACCCAAGCTCGTAGCTCCCAGTTGTGCGATCGCCTGAGCTTGTTCTAGTTTAGTAATACCGCAAATCTTAACCCGCATCATTGCACTTCCTAAGCTTCAAGACAAAATTTTAATTTTTGTATCAACATCAGCCCCAAGATTGTTAAGTATTAAAACAAATATAAACTTACTGACCAATAACTTTATATTATTCTTTATGTTGAGATAATTGTTTAAAAATAAGGTGCTTAACTCACTTTCTTTAGCGATCATTCAAAGCAATGTTCCGCCTACACCTGAGTGGACGCCGACAATAGGACTGGTGATGGTCTTGTGCAATCTGTTTGCTATTGCTGTTGGTTACTACGCCATCAAAAATCCTGGTCAAGGGCCAGATTTACCAGGTTCCAAACCAGCCCTGTTTACCAAATTTGGAATTCCAGAACTTTTGGCAACAACTAGCTTTGGTCACATTCTTGGTGCTGGCATGATCTTAGGACTAACCAACGGAGGAGTCCTGTAATATCTTCCCCCGCCAAATCAAAGATTGAAGAGCACAAGCAACTGCCCAATTAGTTCATGGTACGCGCTACGTGCATGCTGCGCAAACATGGTTCATGGCATCAACTATGAACCATGTATCCCTTTCCCTGGAGTAGAGATCAACAAACAAGTATTCTAATCTCAAACCAGTTTAATTAGTCATAAATTGCCGTTGTGGGTGCAGATATCTATAAGTCTTCCTAACCTTGCCTCCCCTGCCTCCCGGCTCGGTATTCAACCCTACAGTGTAGGTAGTTCGCTCTTGTTGGGAACCATCATCTATGCTGGTATGTGTGTCGGAAAGCAGGAAAATTGCATGCAATCAGGCAGGCGAATAGGTTCTTTATTGGGAATCCCGCTATTTTTAGACCCTTCGTGGTTCTTTATCTTGGTCTTTGTTACCATAATCAATGCTGGAGACATAGACCCCAGTTTACGTTCTCTAGCAGCTTGGATTACTGGCTTGGTGATGGCACTGTTGCTGTTTAGCTCAGTGATTTTACACGAGTTAGGTCATAGTTTAGCAGCGCGATCGCAGGGCATCAAAGTTAACTCCATTACCCTATTTCTCTTCGGTGGGGTTGCCTCCATTGAAAGGGAATCTAAAACTCCTGGCGAAGCTTTCCAGGTGGCGATTGCTGGACCACTGGTAAGCTTAATGTTATTTGGGCTATTTCATCTGCTGGCGATGGTGTTTCCCCCTGCCAGTACAGTATATTCGATCAGTTCAGACCTAGCGAGTATTAACCTGATACTAGCACTATTCAACTTAATTCCAGGCTTACCCCTTGATGGTGGACAAGTTTTGAAAGCAGCGATTTGGAAGTTAACGGGCAACCGATTTCAGGGAGTGCGTTGGGCAGCAAAAACTGGCAAAGCTCTGGGTACATTGGCTCTGGTTATAGGGTTAGGACTAGCCCTATTAACCCGCCAGCTGAGTCTAATTTGGATTGCCCTAATTGGTGGATTCGTTTTACGTAATGCTAGCGCCTATGACCAACTGACGACTCTACAAGAAACTCTACTGCAATTAAAGGCTTCAGATGCTATGACCCGCGACTTTCGTGTGGTAGATGCTAAGCAGACACTACGCTCTTTTACCGATGAGTACATACTTGCAGATGTGCAGGCACTAATGCCTTACTACGCTACAGCAGATGGGCGCTATCGTGGTATAGTTGTGCTTGAAGATTTACATGTTATCGAGCGTAGCCTTTGGGAAACACAGACTCTTGAGAGTATCGTACACCCCTTGTCAGAAATCTCAATAGTTGAAGAGAAAACCTCTCTGGCAAAGGTGATTCAACGTCTGGAAGTAGACCAACTTAATCGTATCACCGTTCTCTCTCCAGCAGGAACTGTTGCTGGTGTAATTGATCGAGGTGATATCGTCAGCGCAATTGCCCGAAAGCTAAATCTACCTATCTCCAGTGCCCAAATCAAGCACATTAAAGCTGAAGGGGTTTACCCTCAAGGGTTGCAGCTAGAAGCGATTGCCAAAGCAGCAACTGAATAGTAGTTCTCTAAAAAAAGGGAATAATGGAGTATCAAGTTATCATTTTTCCTATTGCCGATTAAATAGCGTCGCACTAGCTTGATCCGTCGGGATCATAAGTACATCACTGATATTGACATGGAGAGGACGAGTTGCGCAGAAAAATACGACATCAGCAACGTCCTCTGGAGTCAGTGGTGTTAATCCCTGGTAAACTTTCTGGGCACGCTCAGTATCACCATGGAAGCGAACTTTGCTAAAATCAGTTTCTACCATACCAGGGTCTACAGAACTGACTCGCACTGGAGTTCCCAGTAAATCTTGTTTCAAGCCTTCAGAAATAGCTCTGACAGCAGCTTTTGTTGCACAGTAAACATTGCCTCCGGGATAGGTCTGATGACCAGCAATAGAGCCAATATTGATCACATGACCTTTACCACGACTAACCATACCTGATACCAGCGCTCGCGTCATATAGAGCAGCCCTTTGATATTGGTATCAATCATTTCTTCCCAGTCTTGGATGCTGCCTTCATGGAGCTTATCTAAACCACGACTAAGTCCAGCATTGTTAACTAAGATATCCACAGCTGACCAAGGTTCAGGGAGATTATTAATTGCTGATTGTACACCAGAGCGATTGCCTTTGGCACTGGCGCTCCCGCGCCAATCGCACACATCTAGGCAGATTACATGCAGGTGGCAACTAAAATCTTTACTTAATTGCTCGGCTAGTTGTTCCAACAGCTGCTGACGCCTAGCAACTAGTATCAGTTTGGCACCAGCTTGAGCAAATAACTGGGCACAGGCTTTGCCAATGCCACTGCTAGCACCAGTAATTAGAACTATTTGGTCTTTTACCGAAAACATTCTTTTTTTTAGTTGAAGGAATTATTCCACAGCTATAGGAGTTACGCACTATACAAATCAGCCATAATGTAAATCATGTGATTCGGTCATTTTACACACTTCTACTAACCCTAATTTACTCGCTGCTTTTGCTATCTCAGGCACTATAAATGGCTGAAATAAACAAATCTCGTATAGTACTGATGTACGATGCGTAAGTCCTAAGCTACTAGGAGTCTGTGAGTCTCCGAGTTAGGAGAAACAGAGATATGGAGGCGTGGGGGGGTGTGAAAAATCTATATAAAAAAATTCCCCCTCTCTGGGCGTCTCCCCATCCCCCCATCCCCCCCTCTCCCCATCTCCCCCTCTCTATTTAGCTCCAGAGTCAGGATGGGCAAATTGCAAGCGCTCAGTTACCATTGTCATGCCATCTTTGCGAATCAAAACAGCCGAAAGCCAGCGCCCACCTTCCCGAAAAGGTGCTCTGCCCAGTTTGAAAACACCACCTGCTGGCAATACTTCTAACTCAAAATCGGCAGGTTTAGTATAGCGATTTGCTTGAATTGGTTCTTCCCAAGCTGCCCCCAATAGTATGTCATTACCCAGTGGTTCCTTGACAATCACGTCAAAGTTGTACTGCTGACCTGTACGCACTTGCTCTGGTAAATTTACTTCTACGCTGGGAGGATTTTCTCCAGAAGTGATTTTAGTACTTTCTGAGATAATTTCCTGCTCAATAATTTTTTCATTCTCAAAACGCTGGCGCGAATGCAAAGTCGATTCTAGTTTGAAATCTCTACCCTTGTCTACCTCAGTACCAGTAATGTAGGTGATTGTTTCTGCGACAATAGCATTACCCTCATTTTGCCAAGACTTGAGTTCTGTGCGGTAATTGAGCTGGGAGTAACGCTGCCACAGTTGAGTTAAAGCTGGCTTCATGGAACTTAAAGTCAAGCCATCAGAGTTGCGGAAACTTTTACTGTAGAAATTTGTAAGAATATCGAAATTACGGCTATTAGCTGCAGCATCGATTTGGGCAATGGCGTTTTTAAGCTCAGATGGCGCAGTTTCAGGAGTTTCTGCTTGAGCCTCAATAATCCATCCTGCGGTTAAACTTAAACTTAAGAGAACAGAAACTGACCAGTTTAGGGAACTAGGCTTAGCTTTAGCGATCGCTTGTTTGTAGATTCGTTGCACTAGGGTGACAGGATTGCGCATTGGGTGAATACTAGGGAATATTTGTAGAGAGTAATATTGGTGTGAGAATTTTGGGATGATATGCTTTTTAATTTTAACGATAGAGTGCAGCTGCCCTGAGGAGAAGAATAAACCTTGCCTGACGAATCTATTCGCCTGTTGATTGCTGCCAGCGGTACCGGGGGACATATATTTCCCGCTCTAGCTATAGCCCAACAGTTGCCAGACTACCAAATTGAGTGGCTGGGTGTGCCTAACCGCGCTGAGCGACAACTGGTGCCAGAGCGCTATCGGCTCCATACTATTAGTTTAGAAGGCTTTCAACAGCGCTTGGGGTTTGGTACATTGCGTATTTTTGCCAGCCTTGCCAGTTCGATTTTGCGGGTGCAGGGATTACTTAAAACCGGTAAATTTCAAGGCGTGTTCACTACTGGCGGCTACATTGGGGCTCCAGCTATCATTGCTGCCCGTTTGCAGGGCTTGCCGGTTATTTTACACGAATCCAATGCTTTACCGGGCAAAGTTACTCGTTGGTGTTCTCACTGGTGCTCTGCTGTTGCTGTTGGTTTTGAATCTGCCTCTGAGTACCTACCCAACGTGAAAACAGCATATGTGGGAACGCCAGTGCGTTCTAGTTTTCTGCATCCTCAGAAGCTTGAATTGCCAATTCCCGAAGACGTACCCTTAATTGTAGTTGTGGGTGGTTCCCAAGGGGCAGTAGCAGTTAATAAACTAGTGCGTCAGTGCGCCCACACTTGGTTTGAGGCTGGTGCCTGGATAGTTCATCTTACTGGAGAACAGGATCCAGAGACTGCCACGCTACAACATCCACAATATTTTCCTCTGCCGTTCTATGATAATATGGCAGGCTTACTACAGCGAGCTAACTTGGCAATCAGCCGTGCCGGTGCTGGGACATTGACAGAACTAGCGATCACCAAAACACCAGCAATCCTGATACCCTATCCTTATGCGGCTGAAGATCACCAGGCTTATAATGCAGCTAGTTTTGATAAAGTTGGTGCTGCTTTAGTATTTCCTCAGGCTCAACTTACACCCCAACTACTGACAAGTAAGGTGTTGCATTTGCTAGAAACACCTCAAGTGTTACAGGAAATGGCGACAAAAACTGCCTCTCTAGCTGTTAAAGATAGTGCAGAGCGTTTAGCTCGCCAAGTGCGCCAACTTCTAGAGAATAAGCATAAAAAAAGCTCTAGAGGGGGACTCTAGAGCTGAACCAGGGTGCATCTACCACTTCTCTTTTCCTAGGAGTATGAAGCCAGTCCGGAAAGATTTTGGTAGTCTACAAATTTTTCTTGTCAATTTCATAGCATTTTCCTAAATTCTGGTTACAGAATATCTCCTCCTCTCCCCCACTCTCCAGGCTCTGTAACAAACATAAAGGAAATTGAGATAATCACTCCTAATGTCTGATTTAGCTAGTTTGATGCCAGTACAAAACTCTCCATTTCCCCTAACACCAGCAGTCTATATCATTGGTGCTGGTCCTGGGGATCCAGATTTATTAACTGTTAAGGCTCTTAAAATCCTTCAACAGGCAGATGTAATTGTATTTGCTGATTCCCTGGTACCAAGGCAAATTTTGCACAGTGTTCGTGCCGATGCCGAAATTGTGCGCACTAGCAATAAAACCCTCGAAGAGATTTTACCGCTGATGATTGAAAGGGTGCGATCGCATCGCTCTGTGGTGCGCCTACATTCTGGGGATCTAAGTCTCTATAGTGCTATCCACGAACAAATGCAAGCCCTTGCCGAAGCCTCTATTCCCTTTGAAATCATCCCAGGCATTAGCGCTTTCCAAGCAGCAGCAGCAAAACTTGGCGTTGAGCTGACTGTACCTGAGTTAGTACAAACTATTATTCTTACCCGCATCAGTGGTAGAGCTTCTGCCGTGCCTGAGTCAGAGGAATTAGCATCTTTGGCAGCACATCAAGCCAGTCTTTGTCTGTACCTTAGCGCCCGTCACATCGAAGAAGCCCAAGCTAAACTGTTGAAATTCTATCCAGCAGATACACCAGTAGCAGTCTGTTTTCGTATCGGTTGGTCAGATGAGAGAATTTTGCTAGTTCCCCTTGAAAGAATGGCGGTGGTAACTAGGGAAGAAAATTTAGTGCGAACAACGCTATATTTGATTAGTCCGGCACTAAGGGCAGCGTTTGCAGATGGGAATATGGGTAAAACACGCTCACGTCTTTATCATCCCGAACATGCCCACTTGTTTCGACATTCTTAGTCAATTTTGACACTCCCACCGCTAAATCAAAGATTATAGCGGCGAGATGAATTGCCGGAATTAGGCAAACTTCATGCCAGAGCTTAAAGAAATAGGGAGAGGCAACCTTGCTAGACGAAAAAGCGAAAAAGACAATGCTGCGTAAGATTCCCCATGGTTTATATATCTGTGGGGTTAAAGATGGAGAGGAATTGAATGGCTTTACTGCCAGCTGGTTGATGCAGTCTTCTTTTAAGCCTCCACTGGTAGTAAATTGCGTCAATAGAGAATCTGGCTCCCACGAAATGATCAAAAATAGTGGAGTCTTTGCCATCAGCTTTCTCGAAGCAGGGCAGAAAGAGATGGCAGCCAAATTCTTCAAGCCTAAGAGGCGTGTCGGCAATAAGTTTGATGATGTTGAATTTTATGAGGGAGAGGCAACGGGTTGTCCGATTATTTCTGATTCCCTCGGTTACATTGAATGCAAGGTAGTTGGCACTTTAGAAGAAGGGGATCACACTGTCTATGTTGGCGAGGTAATTGCCTCGGGTATTCACCGAGAAGGCAAACAGCTCTTATTGGAAGATACAGGCTGGCAATACGGAGGTTAATCAAAAGTTATCTCTACTGTCTCAGGCAAAATCAAGCCATGAAAAAGCCTAATACTGTTGACTATTTTCTTCAAGCAGTATTAGGCTTTTCTACTGACCAGCAGGGTTTACTGTTCATGAAGACTTGCTATCGGAGCGGCGGGATTTGAACCCACGACCCCTACTACCCCAAAGTAGTGCGCTACCAAGCTGCGCTACGCCCCGAAGAACCTATACTAGAATAGCACAAAATTTGTAATTGTCTAACCTAACCTAAAATACTTTCAGTGACCAAGCCCCTTGCAGTAAACTTTTAACAGCTGGTGCTGGCCAACTCCCTTCACAACAGCGCCCAGTGTTCAAAATGAAGCGTAGGCTATACTCCTCCGGATAGCCCTCTACCTCCATCCAGAGCAAGTTGCTTTCGGCTTCACAGGTAATTTTTTCCTCATCCATCAACTCAGTTGCCATCTCACTCATGGTTTGGGCTAGTTGTGACAACAAACGGCAAAAGTCATCTAATTCTGCCTCTGTTAGTTCGATCGCCCAACCATCTCCAGCCACTAAACCTTGGTACTCAGAAGCTTGGGAATCCCAACCTAGACGCCATCCAGAACCATCTTTAATAATACGTTCCATCAGGGCTTAAGCAACTGAGCATCTCCCGGTTCAGCTTGTAATGGACCTCTCCTAAGATTAGGGTTAGTTGTCGGTGCTGGCAATACTTCTGGTACTGGTTTATCTGGACTAGGGCGATTGGGATTAAAGATGCTCACTAAAACTTCTATTAAAGCATCTCGTTGTGTGCGAGTCAGGTTTTCAATTACGGCGCGATCGCCATCAATTGGATTTTCCTGTAAGGTATTATTGCCTGGATAAACCGATTCCTCTAGGTAATCATGGGCACCTAAATAATCAGCCATCGTCAATTTCCAGTCAAAACGGTAATTAGGGGGACGGTTTTTCACGTATAGGTGATATCTAATTAAACGATCAGCCAGTGTGTTATCCGTATCCACTTCGCCAGTTTCAGCTTTGATGTACTGATTTTCTAAAGGGAAATCCGGCAGACGTTCATAGACTTTACTGCCAGCATCCTGTGGTCTAAAAAACTGGGCATTAGCAGAGTAGGAGCCAATCAAATTACTAACACTAATGTCTCTAATTTCTGGCAACCACAAAAACAGGCAAAGGCTAGTTAAAGCGAAAAGCAATGACTGCCACTTCCGCCTGATAGATCTATCCTTGAGGGTAAATTTGTGCATTTTTGAGGAAATCTAGCTTATTTCCCAGTCTAATCGCCGATAATTTCCGGTTGTGTCAGTTCATCAGACATTTCAATAATTGCCCGCAGTACTGGCTTCATAGTGGGGTCATCAATATTATCGAAGTCTTCATAACGACGGCGCTTAGCGCGGTTTGCCACTTGCACTGTAATTTGGTAGCGATTAGAAGCTGCACTGACTAAATCTTCGGCGCGTTGCAGAATCTGGCTTGAGTCAAACTGGTAACGCTTGTGCAGCATAAGTTTCTACTTCTCAGTTTTTAAAAAATTACCTTTAGCTTATTCTAGCATTTTCTATTTTGGCTCCACTCCATCTCAAGATGCAAGTTAAATGTTCGATGGCTGACTAGAGGAGGATTGAGAAGAGCAACTCCTGATTTCAAGGATCTTAGCCAGGATAAGTAATATAAGACTCTTTATTCATGCTCAACCAAGCCATTACCCACTACCTGCTTTTCTCTCAATAACCTTGACCTCAATCAATGTGTGTCTATGTCAACAAATGCTGTTCAAAGCCTCCGTAAATTAACTGTAAAAGGTCAGTGAAGTTACCGAAAAGCACTTGATGGGGAGCTTAATATCAAACTTTAATGTAATGGAGGTAGTACGATGCCCGATCACAATTAGCGCTAGAGCTAGTACTAAGTAGTTTAGAAGCGATCGCCATTAAATAATCAACCAAATAATCTCCAAGTACACAAAATAGCGTACTATTGTGTGAACTAAGATAAATGTGTCAGCATCTTAACAAAAAACTGATTAGGTACTTTCATATATGCAAACTTTTGTAGCATCTAGCGTTAAGCAGTTTCGCCCCAGACAGCAACAACCCCTAAAGCTAGTTGTCATGGGAGATAGCATTATCTATGGATTTGGTGATCCAGAAGGCGGCGGCTGGGTAGAGCGACTACGACGACAGTGGATGTTGCCAGATACTCCTGGTCATGTTATCTATAATTTGGGAGTTCGCGGTGACGGAGTCAAGCAAGTGCATGAGCGCTTTGAGCATGAGTTTCGCAGTCGCGGTGAACTCAGAAATCGGCTTCCCGATGCAATTATTTTTTCTGTAGGAGTTAATGACTCAGCACGTCTTGGACGTCCAAACGGGCGCAATTATACAGATTTTGAAAGTTTCCAGACTCAACTTAATTCTCTGCTAGACCAAGCGCAACAACTTTGTCCAGTACTTTTTGTAGGTATGGCACCTGTAGATGAGGGCAAAATGCCCTTTATGGATTGTCTGTATTATAATCACGAAGATCAGTACCGCTACAAAGAAGCAACACGCCTTGCCTGTCTAAAACGTCAGATTCCTTACCTAGATATCTTTGAAATCTGGAAGTCTCGTGGTGTCGATTGGTGGTCAAAGCAAATTTTAAAGGACGGTCTTCATCCTAATGTATCTGGTTACAAGGCACTATTGCAGGAAGTTCTAAAATGGGAATCGATCAATAATCTCGAAACCTTAAGCCTAGCGGCAGCCTAGACTATCCTTAGTTGCAACTCCAGTTACTGGATTAACCCCACGAGCTCGCTTACACATGAGAGACACTTGATAGGGGTCAATAATTGCATCGGTGAAATCAGCGCCGGTAATCTCGGCGTCGTAGAAGCGAGTGCGCATCATGATTGCTTCTACCAAGATGGCGTTTTTAAGATTGGCTTGATCGAGGGTTACTCGATCTACCAAAGCGCGGCTAAGATTAGCTCCTTCCAAGTTAGCTTCTAGCATTACCCCTTTAGTTAGAATAGCACTGGTTAAATCTGCTCCTTGAAAGTTAGTTCCCCGCATTTCCGCTGCTCCAAAAACAGCACCCACTAAATTAGCGCCAGAGAAGTCACGATTAGTTAAATCGGTATAGGTGTAGTTAACAGTATTATCTTGAGCATAGGCAGGAGTTGCAGATAAGCTGATCCACAGCCATGCTAGACCAAGAACTAACAATAGTCCCAGCAAACGTTGTAAAAATCTGTTAATCCCTTTAGAAGTTGCGATTTTCATGGTTTCACTGTTTCACAAATTAGCTTCAAACAGACTAAATGCTTTAATTAAATCTGGGATCAGAGTACACTCTTCGACTAAAGGAATACAATGTCGGGGGATTTACTTGCCGCTTGTGTTGATTAACACTGTTTTTTGTATACTGCATTTTGAAATACGGAATGCTGGGATATTTAAAGACAGCCCAAAAGCATAATTTCTCTGTATCTGGAGTGTCTCCCCATCCCCCTATCTACCCATCCCATCTCCCTAAAACAGATGCTCCCGCCAATCCTCACCCAATCTAATAGTTAGCTCCGACTTGATGTCGCCAGTGGAGGAGGCTTCAATTCTACCAACCCCTAAAACTTCTTGCAGAGTAGCAGCTGCTTCTAAGTCACCTTGTTGAACAATAATCTGAGTTTGGTGGAGATGGTCAGACCAATCTTTGACAAAATAGACATTGTAAAATTCATTTTGAGCTAAATATCGGAGTAAGCGATAACTTAATTCTGGATCCCCTGTAGCATTTTGAATAGCAATGCGCACGCGATTGGGTGAGCGCTGGTAAACTAATTGAGCAGAATCTAAACTGTGCTGAAAGTATTGGCGCATCACTCTATCTCGCCCTCTGGAGTTCATAATCCAATAGCTGGCGATGTATTCCTCAGGAGTGCTAAATCGACCAGGCAAGAGTACCATTTTAAAGTCGTCTGGTTCTAGCTCTAGACCAAAACCCACTAGTGCCAGTATTTCTGAGCTACTGAGATTGGTATCAATATATTGCTGCATTAAACCAATCACTTTTGGTAAGCGAGGTAGTACAGAGGGAGTAGAGGCTCGCTTGAGCAAGGCTTTGAGAATTACCTGTTGTCTTTGTATCCTACCAATATCGCCCCCATTCAAATTACGGAAGCGTACAAATTGTTCTGCTTGATCCCCATTCAAAATCTGCCACCCTTGCTCTAAGTCAATTTCCAAATTCTGAGTAAGGTCTTGATATTGCATAGAGTAGGGGACAAATACCTCAACACCGCCTAATAAATCTACCAGTTCTCGGAAGGCATCGGTGGTGATGCGCAGGTAACGATCAATTGGCACATCATTAAGAGTACTGCTGACAACCTGTGCAGCTAGTGCCGAGCCACCAACTACGTTGGCATCGTTGATTTTTGCTATTCCTACCTCGGGAATTTCTACTTGAGTATCTCTGGGGATAGAGAGCATCTTTACAGAGTTGTCTGTAGGATTGAGTCGTAGTAGCAACATGGTATCGCTACGACCATCAAAGACTGTTGTTGAATCTTTTGGTGCTTCCATCACACGGTCAATTCCCATTAATAGGATATTGACTGGTCTAGCTAGATCGTATCGAAAACTTTGACGCCACAAATCCTTTTGAGGACTGAGTCTGTGCTTTGGATTTTGAGGGGCAATAATTAGTGGCGACAGAGGTGTAATTAGTGCCAAGGTTGTCCCTAAGGTAGCGGAAATAGTTGCTGTCATAACAAAGGCACTTCCCCAGAGCAACCACTTTAGGTAATGTTTGACTGTAGACTCCAATATACTGTGTTCAGGATGCTCAGGTTGTGAGCGCGGCGTCGATATCGAGATTTTATCCAAGACATTGGTTTTGCCATTTACCTGGGAATTAATCTGACTGTTGGACGGTTTGATTCCCCAGTCTGTTGGGTACTTGTCTAAACCTTGTTTCACCCTCACCTCACCACAATGACTGTAGCTTGCGCTCACAGTTCTACACAAAAAAAGCTCAAGGAGGATTATAACCCTCAGTTCATGAACTACTCATGGTTTGCTAGGCAAAATCCAAACTTTTTAGTCTTGAGAAGGAAGACATTTGCCTAAGCTGTGCACATTTAACTTTAGGGGATGATCATTCTCAACGCCTCTAGTGTCTTTACCATACACCTTAACACCAGCAGATCACAATTTCCTTTGTGATACAGTGTCTTGCAATCACATCTGTTCTGTAGCTGCTAACTTTTATTGTTTCCGACTAGTTATCTTGCAACAAGTCAGATACAGACTCTCTCAGACTCTTTAATGATTTTCTCCGCAATAGTGTGTTTTTCAAAGGAGGTGTATTAGGATCTATCAAGACAAAGAGGATTAGCTTGTCAGGATAATTGCAATTAATCTCCCCTCAGGAAAAACGTCAATCACCACAACTAAGGCTAGGATGTAGCTGAAACTGAAATTATCGGAAGCTGCGAGCAATGGATAAATCTCTAATCCCCGTGATTCTTGCCGGTGGTAAAGGGGAGCGTTTTTGGCCGGTGAGTCGCAAGCAAAAACCCAAGCAATTTTTAAGTTTGGATGGCAGCGGTAAGAGCCTCTTACAGACAACAGCTGAGCGATTAATTGATTTAGCTGGGAACCCAGATAAACTATGGGTAGTGACTTCACAAATGCTAGCTGAAGGTGTCGGTGAACAGTTGCCCCAACTTGCTAAGCAGAATTTGCTAGCGGAGCCAGAAGGACGCGATACAGCACCAGCCGTTGCTTGGGCTACCCTGGAAATCGCTAAGGCTTATGGAGAAGATGCCTTAGTGGGCTTTTTTCCTGCTGATCACTGGATTGAAGGTCACGCTGATTTCCAGAAAACTATCTATGCTGCTGCTGAACTAGCATTAGCTCAAAATTCTATTGTAACGTTGGGCATTGCTCCAGGATACCCATCTACTGGTTATGGTTATATTGAACAAGGGGAGGAAATTGGTAATTTTGGAGGATTGCCAGTTTACAAAGTAGAACGTTTCACAGAAAAACCTGATCGTGACAAGGCTCAGGCTTTTCTAGCAACTGGTAAATTCAGCTGGAACAGTGGCATGTTCATTTTCCGAGCTGGGGTGGTTTTAAATGAGCTTCGTACCTACGCACCAGAAATTATTGGTCCTTTGGAAGAAAAAGGTGCAGCTGCTTACTCCCATCTACCAAAGAAAAGCCTCGACTACGCCCTCATGGAAAAAACACAGCTTACCTATGTCTTGCCTGCTTCCTTTGGTTGGGATGATTTGGGAGACTGGAATGCTCTTGAGCGCTTGCGTAAAGGAAATGAATCGAATGTGGAATTGGCAAACCATGTGGGAATAGATACTAAGGATGCAATTATTTTCTCCTCTGATGAAAATGAGGTGATTGTTACCATTGGTCTAGAGGATGTGGTTGTGGTGCGCGATCGCAATGCTACTTTAATTGTTAAAAAAGACCGGACTCAGGAAATCAAGAAGGCTCTCAAAAATCTAGCATCTGACTCAAAATTCCAGGATTTTCTCTAGGATTTAGAGGAAAATTTAAGAGTCACAAGTACTCTTAGGCTAACAGCTGGGGGATAGTTTCAGAGCAATTACCTTATAGACGAAAGATATATGGGCGCTATGGTAAGCTATCATAGCGCTTACTTAATTGTCAAGTGCTAAGTTTTTTGATCAAAATTAATATGGGTCAAATACCCCACCGTCACTTGCGGTGCATAAAATTAGTTGGGGTTAAATCCCCATCCAATTTATCTGGAGCGTCCCCGCGTCTTTAATGCTGCTTCGTCTAGGTTCTAGCTTTATACTGGTGTTGGCATTCAGAGTTAATTAAAGAGGTCGCTGCATGGCATCCATCCGCCAGTTGCATCAACAACTGATCAGCAAAGAACGTTCAGCCGTCGAAATTGCCCAAGAAGCCCTAAATCGGATCCAACAGCTAGAGCCAAAAGTACATAGCTTTTTATGCACGACATCAGAACAAGCCCTAGAGCAGGCGCGTCAAGTGGATGCCAAAATTGCCGCAGGAGAAGAGATTGGGCTATTGGCAGGGATTCCCATTGGCATTAAAGACAATTTGTGTACCAAAGGAATTGCCACCACCTGCGCTTCCCACATTCTGGAAAACTTTGTGCCTCCTTACGAGTCAACAGTAACCCAAAAGCTCAAGGATGCTGAGGCAGTGATGGTAGGTAAAACCAATCTCGATGAATTTGCCATGGGCAGTTCAACTGAAAGCTCTGCCTATCAAGTAACCTGCAATCCCTGGGATTTGTCGCGGGTACCTGGGGGCTCCTCCGGAGGTTCAGCAGCGGCTGTAGCAGCCAGAGAATGCCCAGTTGCCCTCGGTTCTGATACTGGTGGCTCAATTCGCCAACCAGCCTCTTTCTGCGGCGTTATCGGCATGAAACCAACCTATGGTTTAGTTTCTCGCTACGGTCTTGTTGCCTTCGCCTCTTCCTTGGATCAAATTGGACCAATAGCCACTAATGTCGAAGATGCAGCCATTTTACTCGGTGCGATCGCTGGTCATGACCCTAGTGATGCTACCAGTCTCAAAGTGGATATTCCCGACTATACTAAATTACTCCAACCTGAACTTAAGCCCAAGAGTATTAAAATTGGCGTGATTAAAGAAACCTTTGGTGAGGGTATAGATCCAGTTGTAGTCGAGAAAGTAAGACAAGCCATTGAGCAACTGCAAAACTTGGGTGCAGAAGTCCAGGAGATTTCTTGTCCCCGTTTCCGCTACGGTTTACCTACCTACTACATTATTGCTCCTAGTGAGGCATCGGCAAACCTAGCTCGCTACGACGGCGTTAGATATGGCAAACGAGTAGCTGATGCGGACAATATCCTCTCGATGTATACCAAAACTCGTGCTGCTGGTTTTGGTGCAGAAGTCAAGCGCCGGATTATGCTAGGAACTTATGCCCTATCGGCTGGATACTATGACGCCTATTACCTCAAAGCCCAAAAAGTCCGCACCCTAATTAAACAAGACTTTGAGAATGCCTTTGAGAAAGTCGATGTTCTAGTTTCTCCCACTGCTCCAACAACGGCATTTAAAGCTGGCGAAAAGACACAAGACCCCTTAAGCATGTATCTTGGTGACTTGATGACTATCCCTGTTAACCTCGCCGGCTTACCAGGAATCAATGTTCCCTGTGGTTATGATGATCAGGGACTGCCAATCGGTATGCAACTAATTGGCAATGTTTTACGAGAGGATCAGCTATTTCAGGTAGCTTATGCTTACGAGCAATCTACACCATGGCATTTGAGTAAACCGCCTTTGTAGTTAGAAAGTTGAAGTTTAAGCTTGGTATTAAGTTAATGCTTACTATTGTAGGATTTTTAGCGATCGCCTACTTTGCAATCTGTACCTCTGCTATGCTCTGGCAAAACCGTCTCATCTTTTTTCCCTCACCAGTGATTACAGCTACCCCAGAGCAATTAGGTTTAGCTTACGAGGATGTGTGGTTGCCAGTGCCGGCAAGGTTTGGTAAGGTTGAGCGCATCCATGGCTGGTGGCTGCCGGCTGTTTCTGATGCTACTGGTGTTCTGCTTTATCTACATGGCAATGGGGAAAATATCTCTGCCAATCTGGGAAAGGCTCAAGTATTTCACCAGTTGGGCTTCTCGGTACTAATGATTGATTACCGTGGCTATGGTCGCTCTGAAGGTAATTTTCCCAGCGAAGCTAGAGTTTATCAAGATGTCCAGGTGGCTGAAGATTACCTATTAAAGCAAAGAGGTATTTCTCCCCAGGATATTTTCCTCTATGGTCATTCTCTGGGGGGAGCGATCGCTATTGATTTAGCGGTGCGAAATCCAGAATTTGCTGGTTTAATTGTGGAAGGTTCATTTACTTCCATGCATGATATGGCTAAGCTTCAGGGTAAGTATGGTTTTTTACCCCTAAACTTACTGCTAACCCAACGGTTTGACTCGATTAGCAAGGTTACTAAGTTACAGATGCCATTACTCCTGATTCATGGTAGTAATGACCAAGTAGTACCAGCCCAGATGAGTCAAGCCTTGTTTAACCAAGCAAATGAACCTAAGCAACTGTGGCTTGTCCCTGGTGCAGATCACAGTGACGTCGCGGCAGTGGCGGGTTTGGAATATCAGCAGCAAATTAAACAATTTGTCGAACAGGTGAGGGCGTGTTGCTCTTAGTAAAGTAATAAGTAATAAGTAATAAGTAATAAGTAATAAGTAATAAGTAGCAAATATTATAGGTTATTTATATTAATTCCAGTATTAATTAATTATTTCGTATATTTCTAACGGTAGATTGTCTGGATCACGGAAGAAAGTAAACTGCTTACCTGTAAGTTCATCTATTCTAATTTTTTCTACTTCTATTCCTTTCGATTCCAGTTCAAGCACCGTTTTTTCTATATCTTCGACTTGAAATGCTAAATGCCTAAGACCACAAGCTTCTGGCTGACTCAATCTTTGAGGTGGATTAGGAAATGAAAATAGCTCTATCTGATCATGATCGCCAACTTTTAAGTCTAGTTTATATGATTTTCTTTGTTCTCTGAAAGTTTCTTTGATAATAGAAAAACCAAGGATATTTACATAAAAATCTTTGGATTTATTATAATCATAACAAATGATAGCAACGTGATGTATTCCAGTTATTTGCATAGCTGTTAAGCTGAAATTCTGCTTGATAACTTGGTAATTAGTCGGACACAATTAAACTTAATTGTTAGGAATGGTAATAGAGAAAGTGAAATAGTAATGGTTTCAGCATCGTTAATTTCTTAATACAGCGACCAACATTTATAGCAATTCTCATACTATTGTGAGGTATAGTCAATTTTCTCGAAAAATTGGATGGTGAGATAGGGTTACCTCATGAGTCCGAGAAACGCTATATATCTGACTACTTATTTAAATGGAATTCCCTCCAGTTACTGTAGTCTTATATAATGCTTTTTTCTACAGCTAAATTATCATTTAAGTCTCTATATATCAAAGACAGATAACCTTTTGCTTCTAAATGACTATTAGACTGATAAACTAGCTTAATATGACTTAATTCTTTAATAAAAATATAAGGTAATAAGCTCTCATAAAGATGACCATGAAATCTACCTTGCCAAGATAGTAATGAATCCCGTTTGGCAGGACTGCATAAATTATGCTTGACTAAAAATGAAACAAAGTCTAACAAAGATGAATTTTTATATTCTTTAGGAAAGTAACATTCAAATCCTAACTTGGGCAGTATTTTCTGACCTACATCTATATGTAAGACAACTGTATTTGTATACTCAAAAACTGTTGATACTAACTCATCTACTTTAGTAAGAGAACCTGTCCAACCAATCCCATGTAAATAACTATGTATATCTTGATATTGAATTCCTGTTAGACAAAAGCGAATAACGTTAAGATTTCTTGAGAGCATGGTTGCGACTAGAAATATCCTAGCTCCTGATGGTAGCCGATCTATACAAGTCCATAAGTTTTTTTCTACCTTGGGCAATAGAGGCTGCCCTAAAAGTTGAGTTAAGGCATGGACAAAAATATTTTTTTGTTGGCTCTTACTAGTGCCTGGTAGGGGATTAGTTGGAGTTTCATCCGGAAATTTTCTCAGGTTAAAAAAAATGCTAGGAATAGGGGGTATAGCGAGATATTGGTCTTCATCAAACTCTAGTCCTAAACTTTTAATTCCCAATCCTAAATTTTGAAACCTTGCATGCCAATTTTGATAAAAATTAATAATTTGTTGCCAAACTGGATCGGCAATCACAGACTCAGAAAGAAAACAATTAAAGATATCCGGAGAATTTCCTAATGCTTTAGGGGTAAGATGTATAGAAAAATCTACAGAACTACAACTATCATTTAATCTGCATTCAAACAGAAAATTGCGACACAATCTCCGGGAGAAATATTTGGCAATAGTCTTAATATGAGCAAAGGATTGTTCATTTATTAAATTTGGATCGATAAATCCTTCAGATAACTCAAGTATTTCTACTAATGAATAATTCATTGCTTTAATTTGTTCGCCCAGTAGTTGAGTCTATTGTTCAAAATTTAAGTTGAAAAAGTTATTGCTCTTCTGATTATTTTATTATTAGACATAAATTACAAGCCTTTGATTATTTGATTATTTGATTATTTGATTATTTGATTAAATTTGATAACTGATAAATAATTTCAAGACTGAAGGTGATAGAGAGGCTAGCACTCGTTTCCATAACCAGCAAGTTTCGTCAACTCCAAACATAATTTCATAAGCTGCTCTAAAATTATTTACATAATTAAATAATTCTGGTACAGACCCAACAACTTCATCCAGCTTTACTTTATTATCTAATTTAATTTCATCAGTAAATGATGTAATTTCTACATTCATTATTGACCAGGCGTATTGCATATATTTATAGTAGTTAAAATATAAATCTTCAGAGAAAGAAATATTTTTAAAAATTCTTATGGGTGCCATTGTAATAATGTAGGCAACATATACCATCATCCATTCTTGCATTTGATGAAACTTGCGATGCATAACAGCAATCTGCGAGATGTTGCGATTAACTAAATCATTTTTTATACCTCCTTGCAAATGTTTATGATCTGCTAATCCGACAAGATTTTTTAAAAAAAATCTTGTATGCATTAAATCTTTGATTACACCTTCAGGTGACTTCATTCTCACAGAATTAGCAATTTCTATACACATTAGAGTCGGCACAGATATTAAATTTAAGTAAACATACAATGAACTCAATCGGAATACATTAGGTTGAGACCATATCGTTTGAGCAGATTTTAAACCTATTGCGTATTTATCACTTTGAATGTACTCGTTAAAGTTGATAATATCAAAATTATTAATATTAACTTTTGATTCCATCATTTTTCTGCACCTCAATTAATTATCCAACGGAGTGAGAAGCAAAGCCGGTATCAGTAGATTCTAGTGACAGATTGCTCCGTTAAACCTCGCAGGATATCAATAGATACAGAAAAAGTATGAAGAGCATTTTTAATAACTGCCGACAAAAGATCAGAGCTGAGATTCATGTCGTCCAGTAAGGTATCTAAATCCTTCTGGTGTTCAGCATCTACTTGAGAATGATAGATTAATGTTCTAAAGGCTTCCCTCGGATATCCAGTTTTAGCAATCATTCTTTCAATCATTTTCATACTAGGCGGTTGCCCCTCCATTACTGCTATATATCCCAGCAGTACTGCTGGGTGAAAATGATAAATCCAGTAATATTGCATCCCTACTATTTCAGCAACTTTATAGTTTGGAACTCTATTTAGTAACTCTTGGCGATTTATTCCTAGTATTTCTAAATCCTCTAAGATCCATAGATCGTGATTATTTTCTTCTTCAATGTGGTGTTCTAGATAGTTAAGCAATAAAGAGTACATAGGGTCTTGTTTTGATGTGTCTTGCTGTAACTGCTGATAAGCTTTGTTCATTAAGGGTACGCTTGCCCGGACAAAACTATGTAGGATAAATAAATATTCCTGGTAAATTATAGAAATTTGTTGATTTTCTTCAAGAGCAGTTATAGCATCAGTCATACTAGGAAACATTAGTTTCATCATGACCCTTAGTTTTTGACTGTTAGTGATTATTTTCATAGTTATCCTCCAGAGCTATGAAATTTAAGATAGAAACTAAATCATTACCCGAGTCGCCCATTTCAGACATACGCTGGCGTATAGATTTACAAAGACTACAAATGTTTGGGAATTCTTGGTTGGCTAAATCTGTAAACCCTGGCAAGCCTGTAATGTTTCCTAAACCAATGTGAGCAAAGGCTTGCAGAAGTGGGTCTGTTTTGAAATCTAATATGGATTGCTCAATATCTTGGTTAGAATGGCACAAGCGTCTTAACTTTTGTTCATTGCGATCCATAATTACATGTTCGTTACAACAAGCACTTACTACCCCGTCATAACGGATAACAGGTGAAGCTAGTAATGAACATCTTCCAAAATCTTGACCTAATTTGCCTGGACGTTCATCAAATACTGATACTCCGCGGCCAATTCTCAATGGTTGAACCAAATTTAACTCGGCATAGTTACTATATTCGCCACCAAAAGCTTTTTCTAAGAGTCTGCGCACTTTGCGTACTGTTTCTGGAAAAGCTAGAACTTGTATAACTAACCAAGTCCCTTCCGCTGCGATTGCCTGAGCTGCTTTGACGAAACTCTCATCGTCAACCGTTTTCGAGTGGAAAGAATCAGTACTCAGAAAGACACAGTTAACTTGCTGCAATACTTCTTTAATCCATTGGGAAAGCTTAGCTTTAGCCCAAATACCGCTAGTATATAGCACAATATCTTTACCAGCATGAGCAATATTTGCCACGGCTAAAGTCAAGCCTCTGCGCTCAACAAATGGTTCGCCTCCAGTAATCCCGACTGTCGTAAGGTAAGATTGACGGCATATCCACTTCACAATACCTTCGAATTGTGAAAAATCACTAATAGTGGGACTATTAGGGCGGGAATCTACAGAACAGTGGGAACAACCTACGGGACAGCGATCAGTCATAAACAAAAGCAACGATCTACCAGGGGTTTGGCGCGCTAGGTGTATTTCGTCAAACTTTAGTGTACGCTTTGATTTCAACATATATTTGTTTTTAACCTTCCAAAGAATAGCCGAGATAGATTAAATCTGCGTATTCGGGAATTTGAGCTAGAGTTGATTCCTGCATCATGATCTTTATGGTTTGTTCCATGACGCTAGTAGTATCAAGACTCATCAAGTCTTCTATTTGATTAGATAGATTTGTATCCCTTGATAATCCTAGACAGCTAGAACAATAACCTTGCTCGCAAGATTTATGAGAACTATATTTTTGAGCAATATACTCAGGACCGAACATCCGAATTGCTCTTAACATTGAAGAGTTTAAAAAACGCTTTTTAATGGTTCGCCAATCATCAACCGCAACATTGCCAAGCAACAGATGTTTGGGCGCAGGACCATCAACTACAGGTTGATGAGGACAGGCAACAACACTACCATCAAAAGCAACGACAGGCCAGGTGGAAATAAAGCAAGGATTTGGATCGCCAAATTTTAACTTTGTTTCCGTTGTTGATTTTGGCAACCATTCCTTAGCTCTACCAATCGAAGATATGTTTGCCACGAGAATCGGCACTTGATCTTGAAAATATTCTCGAATCTCTGCAACTGTACTTTTTAAGTAAGGATCGTCTTTGCCGAAACTAGTCAACTGAAAACTTACATCTCTATCTTGGGAGCATAGTTTTTCAAACACTTTAAAAATAGACATTTTGGGAACTTGGGCTTCATGAAAAACATCTAGACTAGCTACAAAATGATCAACACTTAAAATAGCATCATAAATTTTTCTGGGTATGAATTTGTTGCCACTGGCAAAAAACATGCCGGAAAGTAGATAAACTTTGCTGCCAACACTATGAGCTATATCGGCTAACTGTATGACTAAATCAGGTCTTAATAGTGCCTCTCCTCCTGTCAAAAGAACAATCTCTGGTTTATCTGTGGAGGTAAAAGTCTTGACAAACTTAATTAATTTTTCAGCTGAAATTTCTTCAGATTCTAATGTTGAATTAGTGGAGCAATGTGCACAGCTTAATGGGCAACGCCTAGTCAAGGTCAAATATATTCCTTTAGCTAAAGATAATCTAGAACGCCAAATTTCAGCTAAATGCATGGTCTACCTCAAAAAGATAATTTTATTAAAAACAAGATTCACTTACATCTAATAATCTTGTTGTCGTTCTTTAATCACTCCGGGGGAAAAATAAAAATCGAACCTGTTTGCACCACGTTTTATTACCTTAATTCAGGAGCATTACCATGAAATATTGACGTTACAAACCTTCTCTAACGAAAGTGATGGAAGAGCGAGAATAGTTCTTGTTGATAGTTGATTTTTTCGTGTATATCGAGGTTGCCTAGGCTAATATTTATTGTATTGCCTAGGCTGACATTTAATTTCCTAAATGTCTATTGTCTAGCTCTAATTGCTAAAAATATAATCCTCCACCTTCTTCAACAGCTCCTTTTGCTTGAGCGAGACCAGTTGGTTTAATTTTCTTCTTCAACTCAACCAATGTTTGTACCTCACTGTCAGATAGATTATCTAAAACCTGGCGCTGGTCATCCGATAGTTTTTTTGTCAGTCCAGGGTTAAGAACACCACCAGATTCAAGTTTCTCAATTGTTCCTGCCATTATGATTTTCCTCCAATTGTAAGTTGATAGCTTAACAAAACAAATCGAGCAATAATTAACAAAACTTTAATTATTGCGTCTCTATCTACGAAATTATTTTTATGGTTTAATCGTGTTTTTGTCAAGACTTAATGAAATAAAACTTAATTATATAAAAAACTTGTGAATGTGAGATTGTACTATAATTTATGCTACTGAGAGCAATTAGGTAAATTGTCTTTAAGCTATGCTTAAAAAGGTCGTTATCGTTGGTGCTGGCTTGGGAGGACTGGCAGTAGCTATCGCCCTGCGTCGGCAAGGTATTGATGCCCAAATTTACGAAAAAACGCGAAAAATACGCCATATTGGCGCGGCACTGTCACTTTTTCCTAATGGTCTGAATGCGCTTGAGACAATTGCCCCTGGTCTCGTTGTCTCTCTCAAAGCTCTGGGTAGCCAAATCCATGATATAAATGTCAGGAAAAGCAGTGGGGAGTTGATTGTACACAACCGAGTTAATCTAATAGAGAGATACAATCAACCGATGTTAAATATTCGGTGGTCGTGCTTGCGAGAAACTTTAGCCTCTGCCCTAACACCTGATGTTATCCATTTCAATTATGAGTTAGTAAATTTTCAGCAAAACGATAATGGGGTCAAAATTTATTTTGACAATGGCGAAGCTGTCAAGGCAGATCTCCTAATAGGAGCTGATGGCATTAATTCCACTATCAGACAGATTCTGATTGGAGATGGTTCTCCTCGCTATTGCGGAAGTATGTCTTGGCGAGCCGTAATAAAATATCAACACTGTCTGTTACGTCCTAATGGAATAACGATTATGACTGGAACAGACGGAAAAGTTTTTACACTGTGGGATGTGGGTAGCGGATATATCTTTTGGGGCGCTGGCGCTTTATCAGCCGATGTTTCTCTTTCAGATAGTGCTAGCATAGCAAAATACCGAGTTCTAGAGAAGTTTGCGGGTTGGGCAAATCCTGTAGAGGATATAGTAAAAGCAACAGCTTCTAAAGAAATTATAGAACGTCCAATCTGTGATAGACATCAATTAACAAGCTGGAGTAATGGTAGGGTAACACTTTTAGGCGATGCAGCCCATGCGATGATGCCGACTTTGGGACAAGGGGCTAATATGGCTTTTGAAGATGCTTGGGAACTCTCGCAGTTCCTTGCTCATGAACCTACTATCAAAGCAGCACTTGCTAGTTATGAAAACAAGCGCATTTATCGCACCCAAGTAGCCCAGGCTCGCTGTGCATTGCAAGCTTGGATTCAAAGAACTCGTTCCTACGATCCCAATAGTGAGATATTCTTGCCTGGAGTAATAGAACAGGCGCAGGTAAGTCATAGTGAGTTTGAAGACTGGATTTATAACTACACTCCATTAGAAATTTCCCAAATATAAAGTATGGGATCATGAAGGAATGAGAAATTGAAGAAGAAGTTCAGAATACAGGCTTGATGGGGATTGAGCCCCTAGATTGTCGTTAAAAATCACTAGGACTACCAATATAAATTTACAGTTTGTCAAAGGAGCTTATAAAAATGCGCTACTTTAAAAACGAGCAAGATTTTACTTTTCTGTCTTCTTTTAAAGATAACTACAAAGTTATAACAGAGGAATTAATTAATTTTTTAAACAATCCAAATGTAGACTTTCAGAAATTTGTGCAAACTTCTTCAGCTCAGAACTCTATTAACAAAGTAGATTTTTGGAAAATAATCGCTTTATATATACATTTGAAAACCCCATTAGAGATTTTTCAGGAATATTCAGACTTTTATCAGGTCAATATTGAGCAAGTTAAGCAAGCCTATGATTATATCTACAGTCAATTTCCACAAACTTGGAAAATAGTTAGGGAACTTACAGCTAGTCAAGATAATGGTATTATCAATGTCTTTTTCTCATATTTTGAGCCTGGGGCAAAGCTGAACTTGCATGTTAATGATGACCCTTACATGTATCGTGCCCATTTGGGATTAATTGTCCCTGAAGGAAATATCGGTTTTAAGGTCTGTGATGATCTAGTAAAATGGCAAGAAGGAGAAGTATTGGTTTTTACTCCGACCAATCCCCATACTGCTTGGAATTTAACTAAACATCCTCGGGTCATTATGATAATTGATTTCTTTAAACCCGATGCAGATAGGGCAGAAATGAAACAGTTAGAGAGACAACAATTTGAGAAAATGATGTTAATAAATCCTTGGAGTTTCGGCATGAGTGGAGGTTACTCAGATCTTGACCCAGAAACAATTAAGAAATACGCAGTTCTCGATATATAGCGCTACGTGCTGGTGTGTTTACAAACCAAAAATTGAGCCTTGATTAGCAGTTACTTATAATATTTGTACTGTAAATAGACGAGAGTGTACTGCTATAAACTAGATTTTCATAGAGTTATAGAGTTTTCCAGTCTCGTGAGCTACACTAAGCAACAATAACTTTTCCTCTATTTCCTGCCGCACTACCGAAGTCAACTGACAATTGCTATTAAGGCACTCCACTATCAACTTATTAGCGTAGTAATACTCTTCTAAAAACTGCTGCGATTTCTGGTTCAAGTGCCATTTATGACCAATGTCGCGCTGCTCAATCATTGTAGTTCTTAATTGCGAAACCCAAGCAGTGCCGTTAACTTGCCACCATTCCTTTAAGCTGTCTTGATTTTGGTCTTGCTTAGGCAACTGTTGTTTAACTTCTGTTAGTGAATCTTTGATCGATTCTTCCACCATCAGATGCTCAAAATCAAGGGCAAGACTTAGGGCAGTGAGTCGATTTGGAAAAAGTTCCGGGGTGAGGGCTAAGGCAACCCCAAGAGCATGAACCAGAGCCAAATCCAAAGCTAATTCACCCTCAAGTTTGCCTCCTAGCTGAGGCTCAATCAACAGTGTCAAAGCCTGATCACCTGCAAGAGAGTGGCTAGGAGGAAGGGCAAGGGTAAAGTAAAAGGCACGAACAGCAGCTGATTTATATGGTGTCTTAAGTGCAAGGGATTTTTCACTTACCCAGCTAAGGAACTTGTACGAGAGCTCGTTTACAGCTATTTTATCCGGCTTATATTTTGCTCCTGAAGGAGACTTACTCAAGTAAACTGGAAGCTCATTTAATCTCTCGAGGGCTTGCTGCATCAGCGGCAAAAGCATATCTGCTTTCGGCAACATCTGTGCTGTCAGTAAAAATACTTCCCGCCAGCGTTTCTCCGTCAAGTGTGCTACTAGCTTGGGCAAAGAATTAGAAGCACCAATCACAAAATATCTCGCCGTGAAATACTCTTGAAAGGTCAAATGAGAGAATGAGTAAATCTGGCGTGCCCGCTCTACTAAAAGTCCATGCTGCGCCTCGATAGATTTCACAACAGCAGTGCTATCGAGTTCTAAACTAGGAGCATTAACCTGATTCTTTGGCAGTGTTCGTAAGTAGTCTGCAATCAGTTCCCCAATCGTGCTTTCTTCAAAGAAATACCTTCCCTGTTCAAAAGTAATTGCTGCCAATTGGGAGAGTAACTCCAGCTTATTTGACAAAGATAAATTGCGATAGATATGATCTCGCTTGACACCTCTAGCTTCATCCCAGCGAATTAAGAGGATATCAAGTCCTTGCTTATAAAGATCAGAACGTTTGGCTGGGAATTGAGCCTTGCTCTGGAATACCAGACAGGTTAGATTGAGCAAAACAGGTGTTGCAGCTAGTTCTCTAATCGGCTGATTTTCTGGAAGTGCCATCTGCTCAAGAAACAAAGACGCTTTTTTCAAGCCTGATTCTTCTGGGTTCTTGGCTAGTGCCACAAACCACTTTTTCGCAAAGTTTTCAATTTGCGCAGGCTTGAAGTCGGCAATCTCGACTTCAGTAAATCCCCGAAACCTATACTCTTGAGCTGCAATGCGACAAGTGAGTACCAATTGATTTTTGTAATACTTGTCAGAAAATTTGCGAATTTGCTGGATAACTTGAGTATTAAGGGCCTCTGGTACTTCATCTAAGCCATCAAGCAACATCAAGATTTTGCCATAACTGAGCAATAGTTCCAGCTCTTGTTCCGAGATACTATAACTTTCAAACTCTTGATGGATATAATGCCGCAAGTCAAAATTGCCTTCATCGGCTGCATCTTCTGCAAAGTTCTTAAGTCGAATGAACACCGGAATGCAATCAGCTTTAAAATTACCTTGATTGCACTGAATTGCCAGATATTGTAGAAATGTAGTTTTACCTGCTCCTGGTTTGCCAAGTACCATTAACTTAGCATAACGTTCTACAGCTTCTAGTCCTGGTACCCGCGCCCCTTTAATTTTACCTAAACCAAAGCGATCAAACTCTTCTGAAGAGAAACTCTCTAAATCAGAGATTCCTAGCCATCTTTGGTTAGTGATTTCTTCCAAGACATTGAGATCAACGTAGAGGTCATCTAAATTTATTGGTCGCGCAATATCTAAAAGACGTAGGGTGCCACACTGGTCTTGAATTTTATCACGGTGATGTGACCGCACTTTGGCAGCAAGTTCTTCAATCTTACTAGCACCATCTTGCAGTTCTTCGTCTAACAAGGTAGTTATTTTAGGCGGCACTGTAATCTCTTCAGGTTCTAAATCTAGACGAAAGCAAATTTCGTTAAAAATATGGCGATCAACTGGTTTACCTTTAAAAAATTTCCAAATCGGCTGCCGAGTCTCTATACCGACTTCACCAGCTAGATATTCCTGCGTCCACCCTTTGCGCTCGAAAGCCTGCTTTGCTTTTTTGATGCCTTGTTCAGATGCCTGGAGTGATCTACTTGCCATAGCTCAATCGTCACTTATAACTGAAATCAGGGGATTTGCCAACACTTTTGACCTTAGTCTAGTTGAGCCGACAAATTTCAAGAGGTTCAGTTATATAATTCCCGAAAAGCTAGTAAAATATACCAGTTTTATAATCAAAAACTTAATTTTTATCAAAAGATTTACTATAACCTTATTACTATAATTACTTTAGTTATATCATTTCACGTTCTTCTTGTTAAAGACAATAAAATTATCAGGTTTTAAATTATAGATTATAGATTATATATTTAAGTCTCCAGCGTTTAAAAAAAACAATGACTTACTCATGAGTCATAACTTACTTATTACTTATTACTTATTACTTATTATTTGCATTTTCTAACAAACAATTAGTCCCTAGATATAAAAAATTTTCCTACTTGCCGAAAACTAGCTGGTGAATTGGTATAACTTCAGCGAATACATGAACTCAAACCTGATCGTAAACGCGATCACAAACCCACGGTGTTCATACTAAATATCATAAAATTATAAGGGGTGTGATGAACGGTCGTAATTTGCTAACTTTACTTGAAGCTGGGACTATCACTCTCTTCCTCCTATGTAGTTTTAGACAATTGGATCAGGCTGCAACATTTACCGCTAAAACAACAACTTATCAGCCCAAAAAGAGTGTCACTGAAGGGAGTATGTTATTGTTTGGTGCAACCCTTACCAGCGACAAGTGGAGGGAAGATCCACAACAAAATTTCTTGATAAAGCTATTTCCGAGTACAGATAGCGTGGCATCGAAATTGACTTCTGATACATCTTGCCAGAATTACTAACCTAAGTAAAAAAATCAACTCAGGAATCTAAAATTCTGTAACAGTAGCTACAATTATTGCTGAGAAAAATCCGCCTTGATTTACACTTCGTTACGTAATTGTGAATTTTGTTTGCATCTTCTTAAGAGGATTTTTCTCTAGTCTCACAAGGCATAACCTAGACAGGGCAAGGTTTTAGTCGCTCGTGTATATCTTTGATCAGGAGAATTGTATAACGCCAAGTTAAAGCTAAGTGGTATGACTACGGGTTGTATTTGTCGAGAATTCATAAGAGACTATTTATGAAGCAACTTTTGAAGGTGGGAAGTACTATTCCCTCCAAATCCCCTATAGCTCCTCTTCAAAAGGGGAGAACTTTAAACAGTTTGAAGTTCTTCCTTACCCAAGGGGATTGAGGGGGATCCAAATTTCTTTATAAATAAACTCTCAGGGTCATCCGCTAACTACATAACTTTGAAAAAAGGTTTTTAGGTCTATGCTTCAAGTATGTCTACAACAATCCTGGCCACAGAATAAACCAATAAGTAAATTTGTTTTTCCTAAGATTCTACCCAGTAAGCTTGGTGGTTTAGCGACGCTGTGGGCAATGTTACCAAACCATCAGATTCAGCGTCATCCCCATCACCAACCCTACAAGAGGTTTCTCTTTATTGAATTACCCTCCCCGATGTTACTGTGGATGACAGGGATTCATACTAAAGATAAATGTTTTCAGTTGCTCCCTTGCTATTTGGACTTGCAAGATCCTAAAAGTCGGGAAATTTTAGTGCGCATGACTCAGACTGGTTACTACCGCCTGCTATTATTTTCCACTGAGACACCGCAAAAGTGTACCCAGGTAATGACAACAACTCTTGATCCCCAGCAATGTCAAATGTTGCACGAGTGGTTGGAAGCAAGTCAGATATCAGAAACCAAAGCCCAATCAGGAGTAAGCAAATTCCTCTTGAAGAATGAGTTTGAAAAGATTAAATCCCAGCCTCTAGAGAAATTTGATAGTGACAATCTGAATTATCCCTTAGCTATTTGATTTGAAAACGCTATTGCTTTCAAAGGATAGTTTGCTGTATGAGTTATTAAGGGCTCATGATTACTCATATTCAAAAAGGAGTGCACTTACCACCCAAACCATTGACAATCGTGCAAGTATTAGTTGTAATCATACCTATATAGGTCCCGGAGCCGCTGCCTTCTGCACCCAAAGCACCAGTCAAAAGTTTTTGCTCGGAAATCTTGACGCCTGCCTCACGAGCAACTGTGCCAATGACTTGATTATTGGCAGTTGCCTCTGCAAAAATGGTAGGCACTTGGTTTGCTTGCACGTTAGCTACTAATTCTTTCACTCTTGCTGCCGTGGGTTTTTCCTCTGTACTCACACCTTGGAGGGCACCGGAATTTTCAAAACCATAAGCTTGAATATAGTAATTGAAGGCATCGTGGGTGGTTACTAAAGTTCTCTGTGCTGCTGGAATCGTTGCCACCTGTTGCTTTACCCAAACATCAAGTTTTCCTAATTGCTCCTTGAGTTGCTCAGAATTCTCGGCATAGAGTTGTGCTTGCTCTGAGTTAAACTGCGCTAATTGTGCCTCAATGACCTCGACTATTGCCACGCCATTTTGGACATTATGCCAAACATGGGGATCTGGTTCAAGTCCTTCGGTGTTGGCTACTTTTTCTTCCCCTTGATGCTTGTTTTCCTCCTCATGATCATGTTTTTCTCCTTCGTGATGGTGATGATGCCCTGCCAAAATAGGTTCGGGGACTGCTTCCTCATATACTGCTATTTTGGGTGCAGTTGTGTCCATTGCTTCGACTACCCCCTCAATCCCTGGAGCTAATTTGTAGCCACTGTAGAGAATTAATGCTGCTGTTTCCATGGCTTTGCGAGCAGAAGGAGTCATGTTATAAGTGTGAGGGTCTTGCTCACGCTCCATTAAACAAGTTAACTCAACGGTATCTTGAGCAATCTGTTGGGTGAGATCACACAGAATACTGTTGGAAGCAACAACCTCTGGCTTACTTGAGGTTGTTGTAGTTTCCCTGGTTTGGTTACCACTAGAGCAGCCAACCACACCTACAGTCATGAGCATCACAGGAATGCTGAAAAGGCGATAAGTATTGAGGCGCTTAAGCTTAGGCATCATCAACTCCTCTACACCAAGTTTGATTAGTGTTAATGATAATTATTCTACAAAATTTATGAACTAATCTTTGTACACCCATCGGAGACTATCTGTTGTTACTCATCTCAACAGTTAAACCCTCTCCCACAAGACAAAATACAATCGCGCTCCTGATTCCTCATTGTGGTAGAGTTTGCGATTTTTACACAGATCAGAACAGGCAAGAGAGATTTAGATATAAGTCAAAATATCGATTATAAGTTTAACATCAGTAGTAACGACATGCGCCGTATTTGGAGCTATTTCACTGATCACCAACATCAATACATTCTTTGCAAATAGCCATGATATTATGTTTAAATCTTGTGAAATATCATCTCAAGAATCACTTAAAGGCTAATAAAAATTGCCTAGTGATAATATTCAAGTTGTATAGGTTTACTAATTGGGCATAAGACTAAGCTGGTGTGCATTTTAAGTACACACCAGCTTAGAGAAAGTGATTTAGGATTAGACCAGGGAATAAATAATAATAATTATCATCATTATCAAGACGTAATAAACATTACATAGCTTACGGGATAGTTATATATAGTTATAAGTCGTCGGACATAAATAAATGGATCTATGTAAAGAATTATGAAATCCGTCAAAGTTACCCTAAACCCTATACCCTACACCCCACACCCTGCCTCAACCAGTAAACTTTATCAATGTCGCAGGTAAGTAGGTGGGTCTAATTAAACGTGAAAAACAAGATCATTTTATCCCTCTATATTTAGAGATGTTTGGTTGAGTTTAAATTGCTGGAGGCAATAACCTACTTGTCCACTTCTATTTTTCAAGCTCT
>JAAHHJ010000038.1 GCA_010692425.1 Symploca sp. SIO3C6
GCTAGTGATTAAATAGAGGGCACGTAGGCGCAAATCCTGAGAGTAAGGGTGAGCCATAAATAAATCTAGTTTTAGGTGACTCTAGATATATCCTAACTTGTAAGTACCCCAGCGCGCAGCGCTATAGTAGTCCTTGACGGATGCTAGAAGCCCACACTTACCAGCAAAGGAAGTGTGGGAGATGTCACTTTCATTCTGGTTGTAAGCTCTAAAAGCCTTTAACTTACGATGACCATTGCTGCTAATCAAGTTCCACCCTTGGAAAATGGCGACTGCTTGAATCGTGATCAATTTGAGCGCCGTTATCAAGCTACATCTAACCTTAAGAAAGCTGAATTGATTGAGGGAATTGTTTACGTGTCCCCTGCTGCCTTAAGGTTTAGGAGCCATGCCCAACCTCACTCTAATCTGATTGGATGGCTATGGTCTTACAAAATTGCTACTCCTGTTGTTGAACTAGGAATTGAGCCAACGGTTAGACTTGATCTCGATAATGAACCTCAACCCGATGGCGTCTTGCTAATTCCTCACTCAGCAGGTGGGCAATCAAGTCTCAGCGATGATGACTACATTGAAGGTGCTCCCGAATTGGTGGCGGAAATTGCTGCTAGTAGTGCTGCTATTGATTTACACCTTAAAAAGAATATCTATCGTCGTAATGGGGTAAAGGAGTATATTGTCTGGCAAATCTTTGACAACAAACTAGATTGGTTCTGTTTGCAACAGGGAGAATATGTCCCTATTGCAAGTAATGTTGATGGTGTAGTCAAGAGTCTGGCATTTCCTGGATTGTGGCTGGCAGTGGAAAGCTTGTTGAAGGGAGAGATGCAACAGGTTTTGGCTCTTTTGCAGCAAGGACTAAATTCTGCTGAGCATCAGGAGTTTGTGAGAAAATTAAATCCAGACCTTTAGTCAAGCTATTTTGTTTTGGGATTGCTAAAAGCACAGAAAATTTTGATAAACTGATAGTCTATGTAAACTAAGCGTTGGTTATCGAGGATAAAAACAACTACTAACTGTTTTCTCAATAGGTTTTTCGCATTTTCCCATGCTAGAATGACCAACTCCTCGCCAAACACTCCACCTGCTCCTAGTTCCGAACCCTCCCAGAGTCGGAAGACTTTTCTGTTGAGATGGCTCAGACACCCCTACATCATCGCCGTAGGCATAGCAGCGCTTACCCTTGGTGCTATCGGATACGTAGGAAGTAGAATTTGGATCTATCAACAACTTCCCCCCCTACTGGAAAAGGAAGTAGGCAAACTTTTAAACCGGGAGGTGCGTATAGGTCAAGTCAAAGGCTTTTCCCTCAATGGAATTGAATTTGGTTCCTCTTCTATCCCAGCTACCCCGACTGATGCAGATTATGTTTCTATAGAAACTATCAAAGTCGGTTTTAATCTGCTGCCCTTAATCTGGAGGCGCTCTTTACCCCTTAATATCAAGTTAGTAAAGGTAAAAGCCTACGCCGATCAAGATCAAACAGGGAAATGGCTTAACCTTGACCTGGAAATCCCAGAGGGAGAACCACCACCAATTACAGTAGATACTAATATCCGCATCGACAAAGGTGAAATTGCCCTCCTCCCTCAAGGTAAGAGTACACCCCTGGCTATCCAATTTGACGGTAAGATTAACTCGATTGTATTTGACGATAATCAGCCTCTAAAATACGACCTAAGAGCAGCGATCGCTAATGGTAAAGTCAAGATCAAGGGTCAGACTCTGCTAGAAACAGGTAAGAGTAAGCTGATTACGACAGTAGAAAACTTGTCTTTAGCTCCACTGAGTACCTTAATTCCCAATTCTCCTCTAGCACTCAATAGTGGTGGCTTAGGTGCTAATTTAGATATCTCCCTGCCTTCATTCCAGCAGATGCCTTCGATTCTGGGTACACTGCGCTTACTCGACATTGAAGCACAAGCAGAAGATTTACTTGCTCCTGTCAAGGCGAAAGCACTGCTGCGTTTCCAAGGACAAAAGCTTTTAATTGAAGAAACTAAAGCTAGTTATGGCAATATTCAAACATCCCTGGGAGGTGTTGCCAATTGGGAAGAAGGTTTCAACTCGGCGATAAATCTCAATGTCTTGAGTAAAGAGAATCCTGGTAAAACTGTGCCTGTAATCTCGCCAGTGGCAGTAGACACAGGCATGCAAGTAAAAGTGCAGATTGATGGTTCCCTCGCTGAGCCAGTAATTACTGGCACAATTAATAGCACCAAAGTTACCCGCATCGATAAATTAGAGTTAGCTCAGATTGGTGCTAGCTTTTCTGGCGATAAGCAAAAGTTTGCCCTCAACAAATTGTTGGTGAAGCCAGTGGCTGGTGGTCAAATTACAGGTAATGGTCGTCTAGATTTAGAAAATTCCACGGCTACAGCTACACCTCTAGCCTTTGATTTCGACACCTCACTCCCAGTGAAAGCGATCGCAGCTCCTTACTATAGTCTGCCAGCAGAAATTACCCTCGACAATATTACTGCCCAAACTAGTATAAGAGGTACTCTCCAACAACCATCTGCCTTACTCAAATGGCAGATACCACAGGCTTCAGTTTCTACTTTAGGTGCCGTTTCCGGTGCAGGGGAAGTTGTACTCAATTCTCTAGATACCATAGTTGTGCGCAACACCCAGATGCAAATTGGCAAAGGTACTATCACAGCACAAGGTAAGTTAGAAGCTGGTGTGGTAGAAGGCTCTGGCACAATTAATCAAATTCAGTTGGCTGAGTTGGGAGCGCCAGCCCCAATCACCTTAGATTCAGGAGAAATTAAAATAGCTGCTAAACTCAATTCCTTAGAGCCAGAAACTATTGACGCCTCAGCACAGATGCAACTAGCTGTAGAAGGTGGCATTGTTAATGCTACAGGTAAGTTAAATTCTGGTAATTTAGCCATTGATGCGATCGCTTCCCAAATTCAACTGGCTAATTTAGGAACACCTATAAATTCGCAAATTAACGGCAAAGCCAAACTATTAACTAAAATAGATAATCTAGATTTACAAAATATACTTGCTCAAGCTGATATACAAGCAGATCTAGCTCAAGGCACAGTTAATATTATTGCTCAACTAGATAGTGGTCAGTGGCAAAGCGAAATCACTGCTGCTGAAATAAACTCATCCTCATTATTAACAGAGTTAAAGATTATAGATTTAGAGGATAATCTCCAAGCTTCACTGCCAGCTGTTAATGCCAAATTGAATTTATCTGGTCCTGTTGAACCACTTGTTAAGTCTAAACCTGAAGCTATCGTCAAAGCCGATAACATTTCAATACAAATGGGAGAACAAGCTCTCGGTGCTAGAGGAGTGGTTTTACTTAGTAACAAATCCGATAAAAATTTTCCCTGGGATGTATCGACGGAATTAGATCTTAAAGCCCATTACGATTCCCAAGCCCTACCCTTGAGTTTCCTAATTAGTCAGTTGGCCCAAACTCAGGAATATCCAGAGGGTTTCAAGGTTACTGGAGAAGTTGATCTTAATGGTCGCCTAGTTGGTAAAAACTTACTCTCGGCACCTTTAGCACCAGGCAACTTGAACTTGAGTAGTAAGCTTAATCTAGAGGATTTTGCTATTAACGATATCGAGTTTGATCCAGTTTTAGCAGGGAATTTCAATATTGAGGCAGGGAAAGAAATAGCACTTAATTTGCGTGGAAAAAAAGATGTCATCGCTGCTAAAGCTAAACCTTGTCAAAGAGAAGGATTACAGAGGAACATTGGCGAAAGGGGAGAGGGGCGTAGATTAGACACACCTGCACCTAATTGCCTTTTGCCCTACCTTCCTGTTTCTTTTGAACTGCGACAGGGAGAGGGATCTGAAAATCCCATATTGGTTTCTGGTAAACGTCGAGGTGATATCTTTAATGTCTCAGTGCAAAACTTTGAGCTAGCGATGCTCAATATTGCCCCTGCTGTTGAGTTTGGTATTCCAGAAGCTGTTAGTGGTGAAGTTACAGGGGAACTAGGTGTCAATCTTTTTACCCTAGCAACTACCAGTAACAATATCGAAATTGTCCAGCCTACTCTGGGCTATATTCAAGCCAAAAAGTTTGAGGGTAGATTATCTTATGACAATGGTGTTGCTCAGCTGAATTCAGCTTCCCTAGAATTAGGGCAAAGTCGATATGAGTTAGAAGCAGGTTTAGACCTTGATTCTAATGAAGTTAATGGCAAGTTAACTATTGCTTCTGGTTATCTAGAAGACCTCACGGCAATTTTAAATCAGTATAGTTTCCAAGCCCCAGTTAGAGAGCAACAGTATTTTGATAATGCAGGCGCTAGTGCTGTACAAATCCAAGCAATTGGCTCTCCACAAAATTCTCTTGCCCAGCAACTTAATCTGTTATCAAAGATTCAAATAAGAAATCCAAACTCAGCTGACACCAGACAGGTAGCAGCATTACCGACGCAGTTAAATCAGTTAAATCTTGAGGGTGCCTATGCTGGGCAAATCACTGTGGCAGGCTCCTTAGAAGAACCTAAGATTGAATTTGATCTCAACGGCAATAATTGGCAGTGGCGTCCTACTCAGGATGTAGTTACTACAGAAAATTCAGCTGAAGCTGCGGTCGCTTTTAGCGCTGCCCCTGGGGCAATCGATATCAACCAGGCGGTTTCTATAGATGAAGTTATTGCTCAAGGAAGTATTGAGCAAGGAATGATAAAATTAGAACCAGTACATGTTAAATTAGGCGACGCCCTATTGTCTTTGGACGGAGAGCTGTCAGAAACAAAGGGCTCAGGGGCTTTCAAGGTGGAAAAGCTGCCCCTAGCTTTAGTGCGAAATTTTGTTGAAATTCCAGTTGCTCTGCAAGGTAATCTCAATGTCAGTGGTGATTTGGGTGGTTCTCTAACCAATCCCGAGATTAGAGCAGGAGAAATATCTTTTGTTGATGGCAGATTCAATTGTCAGTCTTCAGATGCAGCTGTTTCAGAGATAAAGGCAGTAGGGGATGTAGAGACACAGGGAAAACAAAATGATAATTACAAAATTAAATGCCAGCACATAGAACCAATTAAGGGTAAATTCAGCTATAGCGATGCTCGTCTAAAATTTAATACTACCGAGCCATCCTCAATACAGCTACAGGCAACAGTACCCTACCCCATCCAGCCAAAAGAGAATGATCAATTAAATGTAAATCTCAAACTCGATACTGAGGCTATTGCTCTAATTGAGCCTTTTACCCAAGGACAGGTGGAGTTGTTTCAAGGAGGAGCTGAGGTAGAGTTACAAACTAAAGGCACTCTAAATTTGGAAGCTGGATTACTGGATACTTTAGTTAATGATTTAGTAGCTAATACCACTGGGTTGGTTACATTCCAAGATACCGTGTTCAAGAGTGCGGTGTATCCGGAACCACTGCACCTTAATGGTAAGATAGCTTTAAATAATCAACGTCTTGAGGTGGTAGAAGAAAAACTCGAAGGAGAGTTTTCCGAAAGTAGGTTTTCAGTGACAGGAGTATTACCACTATTTGAGCCCTTGAAAGTAGATGCTACAGATTTATCTAATCCTCTGAAATTTTCTATCGAGCCAGGAAAACTGAATTTAGAAGGATTATATAAAGGTGAAATTGATGCAGAAGTAGTAATTACTGGTGCAGCCCTAAGTCCTGTAATTTCTGGAGAGATTAAACTGCAAAACGGTCGAGTATTTGTTCCTGAAGGAAATACTGACAATGGCGCTACCTTGTTAGCTGCTACTGGAAATAACAGTAGTAGTGCTGCCCCTAATTCAGATTTTGCCGTAATACCGAAATTTGATAATTTTAGGGTAGTTCTGGGTAAGAAATTCAGGATTAGTAACCAGCCCTTATATAAGTTTCGCCTTGCTGGTGCTGTCACAGCCAATGGCACCTTAGATAATTTGCAACCAGATGGGACAATTGAATTAGAGCGTGGCTCAGTAGATTTATTTAGCAGTCAGTTTTTCTTAAGTCGCTCTCATCAACACAAAATTGTGTTTTCACCGGAGAAGGGATTATTTAATCCCAATCTAGATATTAAAATGGAAACAGTAGCATCTTTACCTCCAGATCAACTGCGTCTAGAACCTACAGAGACTGAGATTCGTGAAGATGTGGTTACTCCTGCTAGGTCTGATCAGGTTAATATTACCCTCAGTATTAAGGGAGAAGCTAGCCAATTACTGGGAGTTACTCAAGGAGAATCGGAAAACTGTAGAACAGGGCAAGATAGTTCGCCATCCCTTCCTCTAGAGGGAAATGCCAACATTTTCTCACCGGAAGAATTACAGCGCCTCGAAACCTGTATTTATGCAGCTACTCGGGCAGTTGGTCCGGATAGCCAAATTTTAGATGCTCCAATTGTAACACTAACGAGTACTCCCGCAAGAAGTGAGGCTGAAATTTTAGCTTTGTTGGGAGAGCAATTCATTACCGTCGCCACCGATGCCGTAACAGATTTAGAGCAAGGAGAGGAAGCCAAACTCCTAGAGTTTGCTGCCCGTCGGTATATTATTAAACCTTTTGTACGTGAGCTTGTAACTGACGTCACCAGTGGTATTAATAATGCAGTTAGGGCAGCTGGAAGAGAAGTTGGTTTAACGGATTTGCGGTTGTACCCAAGTTTGCAGGAAAGTCGTCAGAGCAAAAACACTCCTGCTTTAAGTGTAGTTGTAGAAGGAAGTCGTCAGGCAGGAGATAATTCTTTCTTCAACATCATCTACGACTCTGAATTCAATGAATTCCAGCTAAGGTATGAAACAAGATTTTAGTTCATTGTTCATTGTTCATTGTTCATTGTCACCAGCAATGGAGAATCAATGAATCGGCTGGCAACAAGGAAATGAACCCTGCTAGATATAGGGACAATTCTTGATTCTCCTTAACTGCAAGTAATAAGTGGTTACTCAGTTAAACTTATTACTTATTACTTATTACTTATTACTTATTACCTAGTTAAAAAATCCATTCCCCAACGAAGCTTGTGAATTCCTAAACCTCCTGAGCTGCTCGCTCAATCAAACTCCGAGCAACACTCTGGACACCTGTATGTCGGTAGTAATTGGTTGCTTTGTCCAGGAATGCTGCCACAAAATCCAAGCTGTCATCAGAAAACTCGATAAATCCACCAATGCTGTCGAAAATACTTTCTGGCGTTAAACCAACAGAGCCTACTAAATTATCCATCCAACCTTGAACTGCACCGAAGGTTTCACTGATAAAGCCAACTTTATTATCCCCCGGAATTGACTCGCTAATGGCTCCAAAGACTGGATTTCCTTGTAAGCCACTCTCTCCATCTTGATCAAGGTTATCTTGTATTTTTTGTAGAAAATCTGGACCAAGAGGAAGAAGACCATCAATACAAACTAAGCTAGCCATCCGCATCAGGGATGAACCTCTATAATTATCACTGAGATCGCTAACAAATTCCCCAGGATTAAGGATGGGAAGACCATTAAGTTTGCTGTAGGCTATTAATTCGGCTACAAGTTTTAAACACAAGTCAAAGGATTGTGTGGTATCAGCTTTAGGAGTTAGTTTATTCAAAAAGCCGAGCAAGCCAATTTTCTCACCAATTTTGTTAGCCATTGCTGCTGTACCCAAGGCAGAATCAGCATTATCTACCGTTTTGTAATACCAAAGGGCTCTCTGATATCCATTACTGCGGTCATTGTAGAGTTCAATCATGTGATTGCGTATTTGCATGATCGCATCTGCATCTGTTTCCCCGGTGATGGCTTCAATAGTATTGTCACAGCCCACGACGTTTTCCCACTCACCAGGCACTACAAAATCGAGGGCATTGAGCATTTTTACAGTGAGGTTGTTAGCTGGCAGTTCATCAAGTAACTCAATAATTGATTCGCTCAAGATATAACCCCCTTTTGTGTTTACTGAGTTTCAGCTCTCAGTCTTACACAACTTTCTCTAGTTGAGAGAACTATCGTAATAATCAGTAATTTTGTTACCTTAAAGCTTTATAGGGACAAGCTAAATAACTCACAACTTAATCACTAAACTGGCATCAATATTTTCTATAGTTGCACAGCCACTCAAAGCCATCGCCACATCCAATTCATCCCGCAATAATTCGAGTACATGCTGCGCTCCGGCACTTCCACCAACAGCTAAACCCCACAAAATCGGACGTCCCACTAAAACTGCTTTTGCTCCCAACGCCAAAGCTTTGAGCACATCACTACCGCGCCGGATACCACCATCAACTAGGACTTCTGCTTTTTCTCCCACTGCCGCTACAATCTCAGGTAAGGCTTCAATAGTGGCGATCGCACCATCTAATTGTCTACCCCCATGATTAGAGACAATCACTGCCTTTGCCCCATATTCAACTGCTCGCAAGGCGTCATCTCCCCTTAAAATGCCTTTCACTACCACTGGCAGTGTGGTTAAAGATTGCAACCATTCCAAATCTTTCCAGGTAAGTCCTGGGTCAAGTTGTTGGGCAAAATAGGTAAATAGCCCAGACTCTCCGGCTGTTTTAGGAATCTCCAAATCAGCCATAGTTACTAAATTAGCCAGTTCCATCCCTGGCGGTAAGGTAAACTGATTACGGCTATCCCTTTCCCTACGCCCTAGTACTGGTGCATCAACTGTTAAACACAGGGCAGTAAAACCAGCTGCTTCAGCACGCTCTACCAAGGTACGAGTAAGGTTACGATCCCGATGCACATATAGCTGAAACCAAAGTGGATTGGGAACTAATGATTTTTCTCCTTTGCTGCCCTGCTGACAATGTTTCGAGGCTAAAGCAACTTCTTCTAAACTCTTAGTGGACATGGTACTTAATACCATTACTGTACCCAATTGGGCTGCCGCCTTAGCTGTTGCCACTTCCCCTTCGGGATGGGCAAGGCACTGGAAAGCCATGGGAGCAATGAGGATTGGCATTGACAGGGATTGCCCAAGAATTTGTGTACTTAAATCTCTACCTGAGACATCAACTAACATCCGGGGCAGAAATTTGAAATGTTCCAATGCAGTGCGATTGTCCCTGAGAGTGACTTCATCCCCAGCGCCACTAGTGTAATAGTCCAATGCCATTTGAGATAGATGTTGGGGAGCTATTGATTCGTATTCAAACAGATTAATTGGAGGTGTCAAAGTAGTTGCCTTTACACTAATGTCTTTTCTATTTTAAAAGAAAAAATTACACTTATTTTACAAAAAAGTATCAACTGCCAGCAAATATAAATTTTAAGTAAAAACAAGACGCAAATCTTGTCGAAAACTCTGTTATTTGATAGAGTCACAGGTATTATATGCTTAATTATAAAGTTAAATTTAATTAAGCATTTATTAGCCGAAAAATATTATTTCTAATCTGATGCTCAAGCCAAAGTCATTAATCTTCAATAAGCTGCAAACCTTAGTTGTTGCTGGTGCTGGAATTCTTCTCGGATTAGGAGTAATAGAAACTAATTCTGCTCAAGCTGCCTTGATCAACGGTAGTTTTGAACAGGGCTTTAAGGGCTTCTCTACTATCGGTGATGCCAGTATTAAAACAGCTGCATTTGGGAGCGGTCCTACTGATGGAAACAAGCAGGCTTTATTAACTAATGGCTTTGGTTCAGTTTCCGATGCCAATCTAGAAAAATTTCTTGAATTAAATGCCGGAATTCTGGATACTATTGGAATTGGAGATGCCACAGGAGGTTCTGCGCTCCAACAAACTTTCACAGCTAATGCAGGAGATGTTTTATCTTTTAAGTTTAATTTTCTTACTAATGAATTTACACCAGAATTTGAATTCAATGACTTTGCCTTTGTCTCACTGACTGGTATAGATACATTAGCTGATACTTTCTCAGACTTTGTATCTACAATAACTCCATTCGATGCAGAAACAGGATTCGGTACTTTTTCTCAGACAATATCAGTGAGTGGAACCTATAGTTTAGGAATTGGAATAGTAGATCTCGAAGATAAAATTGTTGATTCAGGTCTATTAGTGGATAATATTAAACTAAAGAGTGTTCCTGAACCAATAACTATTCTAGGATCATTAGCAGCTTTAGGATTTGGAGCGATGTTCAGAAGAACTCGTCAGAATTCTAAGATGAAGAGCAATTTTTCAAGAGGTTAAGGGCAGATGCGAGCTGGCGAGGTGAAAAGCAGTCCTTATACCTAATTGAGAATACCTAATTGAGAGGGCTTTTTGCTCTCTTACTCTTTTAACAGGTAACTTCATCTAAGTGCCACTAACATAATACTCCAGTGCCATTTAAAATAGATATTGGGGTGCGATTGATTCGTATTCCCAGAGATTAATTTTTGTTGTAAAAAAATTTCCTTTAAACTGATACTTTTTATATTTTAAGAGAAAAATTTGCTTAACTATACCATTTTTTACAAATGATTTAAAGTTGTTATAACTCGCCAAATCTTAATAGAGTTATCCCAACTACCGCTAGCAAGAGTACGCCCATCGGGGCTAAAGACAACGCAACTAACCCCGTTTAAATGTCCTCTAAATTCACATAAATGTTTCCCAGTACTAACATTCCAAAGTTTAATAGAATTATCCCAACTACCACTAGCAAGAATCTGCCCATCAGAACTAAAAGCAACGCAACTAACCCCATTTAAATGTCCTTTAAGTGAGCCAAGTTGTTGCCCAGTATAAACATCCCAAAGTCTAACCATTTTGTCAGCACTGCCACTAGCAATAATCTGTCCATTTGGACTAAAAGCAACGGAATCAACTAACCAGGAATGACTTGTAATCGTACTAAATACTTCCCCTGTACGTACATCCCAAAGTCTGACAGTTTTATCAGCGCTGCTAGTGGCAATAGTTTTACCATTGGGGCTAAAGGCAACAGCAATAACAGTATCTGAATGTCCTGTGAGAGTGTAAAGCTGATGCCAAGTTTGTACGTCCCATAATTTAATAGTTTTGTCAGCACTGCTAGTGGCAAGAATTTTACTATTGGGACTAAAAGCAACAGCACTAACAGCATCTGAATGCCCTGAAAGAGTACAAAAATGTTGCCCATTGCGCACATTCCAAAGCTTAATAGTTTTGTCATCACTGCCACTAGCAAGAATTTTACCATTGGGACTAAAAGCAACAGCACGCACAGCATCTGAATGCTTAGAAAACCAACCACCAAGAGTACGGATTTCCCATGCCATCTTCAGTTGCCATAATTTGATAGTTTTGTCAGCACTGCCACTGGCAAGAATTTGTCCATCAGGGCTAAAAGCTATAGCATAAACTGTTCCCGAATGCCCAGTGATAGTGCTAATTAAAGATAGCTTGGCAGAAGCAACTCGGGAATTAGCTTGCTGTAGAGATTGTTGGGAGGCAGTATTAGCAAGGTTGAAGGTTCCAGAGACTGGTAATGCCATCTTAGTTTTGCCAATTGTGTCTGGCATAAGCAGGTCCTGCATTACTTCCTGAGCTGATTGATAGCGCTGCCTGACAGCACTTTGAACCATTTTAGTGAGAACATTAGCTAATTGCTCACTCACTGGATTATTGACTAAGTAATGCCGCCAGACAAAGCCACTTTCGAGGACATCATACAAGTCAAACGGCTCGAGTTGAGTTAACAAATGAATGCAGGTGACACCCAAGCTGTAGATATCACTGGCAAAAACCGCTTTTCCAAAAATTTGTTCTGGAGCAGCATAACCCGCAGAGCCAATAGTTGTCCCAGTTTTAGCTAAAGTTGCAGGTGTAGCATACTTAGCTGCACCAAAATCTACCAAAACAAAGCTTCCCCTAACTCCTTTCAGATAAGGGGGTAGTTTAAGAAGGGATTCCTCTTGAGTACACAGATGCGAAGGGGGCAATCTCCGACGAATGATATTCTCTGGTTTAATATCTCGATGAATTACCTTGCCTGTGTGGATAAATTGTAGCACAGGCAGTAATTCAGCTAAGAGGTGGCGAATTTCCACTTCTGGAAATGCCCCAGATTCTGCTAACTCCTGAGCTAAATTTTGCCCGTCAATGAATTCCTGCACAATATAGAGGTAATTGTCTTGCTCAAAATGTGCCAGTAATTCTGGAATCTGGGGATGCTTGCCCAATTTTTCCAGTCGCAGAGCTTCCTGATGAAATAATTTGGCGGCTTTGAGAGCGCTGTTTCCCGCTTGAGGATAAAACTGCTTAATTACACAGCGAGGTTTTGAAGGTTTGTACTCATCCTCTGCCAAAAAAGTTCTGCCAAAGCCTCCCTGAGCCATAGGCTTGAGGGCTCGGTATCGTTGTGCCAACAGTAGTTTGGTGCCGCAATTTGAGCAAAACTTGTTGCTCTCAGGGTTTTGGGGATTAGAGCAGTTGGGGTTGAAGCAGTAACTCACCTTGATATAGGGGAAGATAAGGGAGCAAACTTTCCTCCCCATGGCAAAAAGTCAGGGGCTTACAGTTTACCCATTCATATTAATAGCTGAATCAGGGGACAATTGCTTGATCGTCCTGTTCTAAAATCTTTTTTATCCATCATGGGCTCTAATACCCCAACCCCTATTCCTTATTCCCTCAATGATTAAGGTCAGCAAAGTCCTCGGTAAAGAAGGTCAAATAGTAATTAAAATTAGTTATAAAACAATGCTCTTCGTAAGAGAGATCGGAACTTAACTTGTTGATCAGTTTGTGATACTTCTTAAAGGCATTGGCTCTCAATAGTTGAGGATCTTGCCATAGTTGTGTTGGTTGGTTTGGTTTACTTAGCATATATATCGCTGTGATCATGGCAGTGCTTATGATTGTTGTTATGACTGATCGAGGCGCAAGTCTGCCACGGTATTTTTACGTAAATTTGTTATTGTTTTATGCTGCCGGAATTGATCCCAGGCTCATTTTCTCTAAAACCCCTCGATAGTAACAGGCGTTCTCGCTTCTTGCGTGCAATCTCTTGAAGATTAACACTCCGGTCAGTTTCATCTACAATCTCACCAGTAATCACCTCCAGCACATCCTCTAGGGTAACAACACCGGAGACGCCCCCATATTCATCTAGCACAACCATGAGGTGTTCGCGGGTTTTCTGAAACACTGGCAGCAATTTATCTGCTCTGATGGTTTCAGGAACGAAGTGAACTTTACGAGTCATAGTAGAAATTTCTTGCTCATTTTTCCCTTCAATCATCGCTGTCAACAATTCCCCTTTGAGAGCTACCCCAATGACTTTATCAATGGAATCTTCAATCACAATCATCCGGGTATGTTGGGAGGCGATAATCTCTTGTTTCGCTTGCGCTAAAGTTAAATTTCCCTTGATAGAAGTAATAATGATTCGAGGCGTCATTAGGTCAGAAGCTGTGAGGTCATTTAGTCTAAAAACCCGTTGAATCATATCAGCTTCATCATCTTCAATTACCCCTTCTTGATACCCGATTCTTGCTAAAAACTTAATTTCTGCTTCATTAGTTGTCGGTGGTCTTTTGCCTTTGGTAAAGGGTGCAGTGATCTTTTCCATCAACCAAACTAGAGGTGTGAAGAAAATAGTTAAAAAACTTACAGGTATAGCAACTAATAGAGCAATTGTTTCCGCGTAGCGTTCCCCTAGAGTTTTGGGAACAATTTCACCGCACACAATGATCAAGAAAGTCAAAACCCCAGAAAATAGACCTAACCAGGCATCTCCTAATTCCTGAGCAGCCAGTCTGCCAATCACAATACTGCCAACAATATTGAAAATATTATTAAGGATAACAATAGTTGTAATCGGTCGATTCATTTTGTGACGAATGGCTAACAGTGCCAGTGCTGAAGGTTTTTTTGACTGTGCTAACTGCTGGACTTTGATTGCAGAAACTGACAGCAATGCTGTTTCTCCGCAAGCACAAAGTGCTGAACCGGTAAGTACAATTAGTACAACGATAAAGATTTTCAGCATGGCATTTACTATCTCTGGGTTGGGGAGTTAATAGACTTCGAGTTAGAGTCTGGTCAGGGGGGAGATGTTAAGGGTTAGTACCTGTGACATTGATCAAGGTTACTGGTTGAGGCAGGGTGTAGAGTATCAGGTGATTTTAGTCAATTTCATACTTCTTTACACAGTCAAGTTTATTTATGTCCGAACTATTTAAAAGGTAAGAAAATTTGTTGTTCACTTTCCCTTTTAACTTTTCTCCAACATCTTGCCCAAGGCCCTTGTGCAAGATATCCAATCAGGTGATGGTCACAATCTGCACGAAGCCTGGTTATGCCCATCACTATTTACTTCCTTTGAAAAGCCTTGTGATTTGAGTTTAGGATTAAGCTAGCACAGTTGGATATTGATTCATCTAGGGTTGCACAGCGTGTCAATTTCAAGCTTATCCAAGCTTTCCCCTCATTCTGAAACTAGGAAGCGCTTACCAAAATCAGCGCCTCCCCTTCAGCGGCTACTTAATTATGGGCATAAATATCGCCCCCTAATTTGGCAAGCTATCGCTTGCTCAATCTTCAATAAAATTTTTGATCTAGCACCACCAGTCCTCATCGGTGCGGCAGTGGATGTCGTCGTGCAGCAACAGAATTCCTTGATTGCCAAGCTGGGAATTACAGATGTCTTTAGTCAGCTGCTAATCCTTGTCTTTCTTAGCTTACTCATCTGGGGCTTAGAATCAATTTTTCAGTACACTTATGAGCGCCTGTGGCGTAATCTCGCCCAGGCCATTGAACACGATTTACGCTTAGATGCCTACGAGCATTTGCAATCTCTGGAGTTAGCTTATTTTGAAGATAGCAGTACTGGCGGTTTGATGTCTATTCTCAGCGATGACATCAACCAACTGGAGCGCTTTCTCGATGTGGGAGCTAATCAGCTGCTCCAGGTATCGACGACAGTGTTAATTATTGGCAGTGCTTTTTTAATTGTGGCTCCTAGCGCTGCACCGATGACGATTATCCCCATACCTTTTATCCTGTGGGGTTCAATTGCCTTTCAGCGTCTGCTTGCCCCCCGCTATACTGATGTCCGAGAGAAGGTGAGTTTACTTAATGGGCAATTGGCGAATAATCTGACGGGAATTACCACCATTAAAAGCTTTACCGCCGAAGCTTACGAAGTTAGTCGCATTGAAGCCCAAAGTCAGGCCTATCAACAAAGTAACCGTCGAGCGATCGCTTTGTCTGCAGCATTTGTACCTTTGATTCGGATGATAATCCTGTTGGGCTTTAGTGGTATTCTCCTCTACGGTGGCATGGAGGCAGTGGCAGGGAATTTGTCAGTAGGTACTTATAGTGTTTTGGTCTTTATGACACAGCGCTTGCTATGGCCTTTGACAGCACTGGGAAATACTCTCGATTTATATCAACGGGCGATGGCCTCCACAGCGCGGGTACTCAATCTCCTTGATACTCCCATCACCATGCACCAAGGAGAAATACCATTACCTGTAGCTGAGGTGCAAGGGCATCTTCAGTTAAGAGAAGTTAGCTTTGCTTACCAAGAGCGCTCAAGAGTTATTCAAAATCTGTCTCTAGATATCCCTGCTGGTAAAACTATAGCGATTGTTGGTGCCACTGGTTCCGGTAAGAGTACCCTAGTAAAATTGTTACTGCGCTTATATGAAGTGCAATCGGGAACAATTATCCTCGATGGCATAGATATAAAACAACTACAACTACAGGATTTACGCGGTGCCATTGGCTTAGTAAGTCAGGATGTATTTTTATTTCACGGTACAGTTAAGGAAAATATCGCTTACGGCAGTTTTGATGCCAGCTTAGAAGAAGTGACGGCAGCAGCAAAAATTGCTGAGGCTCACGATTTTATCTGCCAATTGCCCCAAGCTTATGAGACGATTATCGGTGAGCGTGGTCAAAAATTATCAGGAGGACAACAGCAACGATTGGCAATTGCTCGCGCTGTCTTGAAAAACCCCCCGATTCTAATTCTCGATGAGGCGACTTCAGCGGTAGATAACGAGACAGAAGCAGCAATTCAAAGATCCCTAGAAAAAATTACCGCTAATCGTACTACAATCGCGATTGCTCATCGCCTTTCCACTGTCCGCAATGCTGATTGTATTTATGTCATGGATCAAGGTCAATTAGTTGAGCAAGGGCGGCACGAGCAATTATTGGAGCAAGAGGGAATTTATGCAATGCTCTGGCACGTGCAGTCTGGGTTGAAATGATGTTGATTAAAATTACAGGGTTTGAAGCTCTTACATATACAGTAGAAGATGATTAAACTTGGTAGCACCCCACAACAACTCTCGGAAGATAATTGGCGACTCCGACTTGACAAATTTGTCAAAGCTCATCACCAGGAATTGGCAGCATTAGCTTGGGGGCTATTTTTAGAGAAGGGAGAAAGTGATGATACCCTTGGAATTGACTTAAAACCAAAGCCCCATTTTATCTATTGTCCCAGAGAAGCGATCGAAAAACTTAATAACAAAGTTGATAACCAGCTACAGGAGATTTTGGGCTTTGTCGATGCTCACAAACCAGAGCAAGAAGTTTTGCTGATTGGCGTAAGCAGTGGACATCTGAAATTAGTTCAGTTTAAATCAGAACCTGCTCCTCCTGATTGTTATCAGCAAGTAGGAGAGAGTGTTGACAATTTACTAGAAAGCTTAGAGCAGCTCTTGAGTGAGGAAATAGGAGATTTGTGTTAACGAAACTACAGAATTCCCGATCCGTAACTTGCGGTGGGGATGGATAGCGCATAAGTCCTAGCTTCTACCAAGTTAAAAGACCGTAACCACCAATGAGGATCAGTTCTTACAGGATTTTGAGCAAAGCCCCATCTATTCCGTTGTGCAGATGAGATCTGCCCACTTTGTAAAAAAAAATTACGCTCTACAGAGAGTATGTACGCAAATATTTGTTAAATTTAGTTTAAATAAACAAACTAAGGTTTTAATTCATGCCATATACCACAGAAGACGGCGGACGCTTAAATAACTTTGCTAAAGAAACCAAACCTTATTTGGCAGAGCCTCCCACTAAGGAAGAACAACGAAACTATGTATTATTCGGTGTAGCCGCTGCAGTCTTAGTTAGCGGCTTGATTTTTGTAGCCTATTCTGCTTCTAGTTTAGGTTAATCACAACGGGCGATCACTCAAACAACTAGACTAATTAAGCCTAGCTGAGCTTGACAGGGAAAGACTCAGGTAAAAGGGTGAGCATGCTTACTCGCCAATGGTACTAACAGCGTCGATGGCACTCTGATAGTTCTCTTTCCTACCCTGTTTTTGAAAAAGCTCAGCAGCTTTCTGTAAGTCTTTAATCGCTTCAGCAGTGTTGTTGAGGTAAAATTGTGTCAGACCACGGTTATAAAAAGCTTCAGCAAACGCTGGTTTCAGCCTAATGGCTTGGCTGTAATCAGCGCCAGCCCTTTGGTGTTGATTGATACGGTTGTAGGTTAAACCTCGATTGTAGTAAGCTCTGGCATTGTTAGGATTGATGCTAAGAGCCTTTTGGTAATCTGCCAAGGCTAACTGATGTTCTCCTAATTCATCGTGAGCATTACCCCTGCTAATATAGGCAGTGTCGTTTTTGGAATTGATTGCAATTGCCTTACTAGCATCAGCGACCGCTTCTTTGTAATTCTTCAAGACAAAATAGGCATAGCCCCGGTTACTATAAGCTTGATCAAAGTTGGGGTTAATTCGAATTGCTTCGCTATAGCGCTCAATTGCTTGGTCATAATTGCCAAGGGTGTGATATACATACCCTAGGTTATAGTAGGTATCAGCATCATTAGGATCGAGTCTTAGGGCTTGCTTGAAGTCTGCCAGTGCTCCCTGAAAATCACCAGCCTCGATTTTATCAACACCTCGGTTATACAACTCCACAGCAGTGGTCTGATTTTGAGCCAATTGCACTGACTCTCGAAGCTGAGTAGGTAGCTTCTGGGCATTAACACTGGGGACGATTCCCATCACTACTGTGCTAGCAAATCCCAAAATCGTGATCTTTTGATAAGTCCAATTCATAAGTTGTTCCTCCAAGGCAGAATTTAAAAACCTTGCCCTGTACGTGTATATAATAGAGCGGTCTTAAATATAATCTCCATCCAATTTACTCTCTCAACAGGGCTACTAGGATGAGAAAATAGAACAGCTTCACCAAGGTAAGAATTAGGGCTGAGTGCAGCATAATTAATCTTGTTCTTGGCTGTGTAAGTAAGAGTTAAATTACTTCTTACTAATTGCTCGATACTCCTGGCGAATCTGGCAATCTCCATCCTTTTGTAGGATGCAGGAATCATTAAATCAAGGGAGAGAGGAAATGCTCAGTAAAATTGCCCCATTAGCATTGCTAGTCTTGAGTCTAGTTTTACATGGCTGCGCTGCTGGTGAGGGCGGATTACAAAATTATATAGATAGCATAGACGGCTATGAGTTTATGTACCCTAACGGTTGGCTTCCAGTACAAGTGACAGATGGACCTGATGTTGTGTTCCACGATTTGATTGAGCGCACAGAAAATGTCTCTGTTGTAATCTCTCCAGTCTCTGAAGGCAAAGCACTAGCTGATTTAGGGACACCTGGAGAAGTTGGCTACCAGCTGCAAAAAAATGCAATAGCACCGCCAGGCTCTAATCGCCAAGCCGAATTGATCAATGCCGAAGCTATTGAATCTGGCGGTAAGAGTTATTACATTCTCGAATACAGCGTTAAACTTCCCAACGCCGAAAGGCATGACATTGCCAGTGTTGCCACAAGTCGTGGCAAACTCTTTACCCTCAATGTTTCTACCACTGAACAACGCTGGAGTCGAGTGCATGAACTCTTTGAGCAAGTTGTTAAATCTTTTTCAGTTTATTGAAGTGTCTCCGGGCAGCAGCGACAGGACTTTGACCAAAAATTGTGGTAACAAGCCTTCACCTTTAGGGGGTGACTTAAGATCATCTCCTACTCCTAATCACAATTGAGTTTAATTCTGTATTGTCTCTCAATCTTCCCATCTCCCCATCTCCCCATCTCTTTTAAGCCTTTCCCTTCTGCTGTCAAACCAATTGATCTATGGGTATCCCAACTTTAGTATTAGCCTCTGCATCGCCAGCACGCAGGCGTTTGTTGCAAAATGCAGGGATTGAACCAGTAGTTTGCCAGAGCAATTTTGACGAATCTCAAGTACAAATAAATGAGCCAAGGGCATTAGTAGAGACTCTAGCTAGGTGTAAAGCCGAGAAGGTTGCCTCTCAATTTAGCGAAGCTCTAATTTTGGGCTGTGACTCAGTATTGAGTGTGGAGGATAAAATTTACGGAAAACCAGCAAATCCAGCTGAAGCCATCTCACGCTGGTATACTCTGCGAGGAAATGTAGGTACACTCTACACTGGTCATGCTTTAATAGACCTGTCTCAAGATCTAGCTATAATCCGCTGTGGAATCACACGGGTTTACTTTGCTAAGGTTAGCGATCGCCTGATCAGAGCCTATGTGGCTACTGGTGAACCCCTCAAATGTGCTGGTGGCTTTGCCTTAGAACACCGAGGGGGGTTGTTCGTGGAAAAAATCGAAGGCTGCCATAGCAATGTCATTGGTTTGAGTCTACCACTCCTACAGCAGATGCTTGATGAATTAGGATATGAGGCAATCGACTTCTGGCAATGACGTTCAAATACGAAAAATGCCGACTGTGCCAACAGCCAGCATCAAAGCATTTGTAATCCTGTTGTCTTTCTACATTGAGGAAATCCAGGCTGCGCGTTCCCAAATCGAGCAGCCTTAAGATTTGTTTATAACTTCACTGTAACAGAAAATACGATTTTTTTGTAACTAAAATTTACATTACCAAGCTCAAGAATCCTCTGCTGGATAGTTGCGACCTATTTGTGGGCGTCCCCAAAGAACTCGCTCCTGTTTATAAATTGCCATACCAGGTTTAGCGCCCTTGGGTTTGTAGACATACTTAGGCTTAGTGTAAATCACCGGCACTTGGTCACTCTGACGTGCCTGACTATAGTAGGCAGCTAGATTAGCCGCAAACTGTAAATCTGCCACTTCAGCCACAGTTCCCGGTTCCAAGCGTAGTAGAACATGGCTACCAGCAATTTCCTGGGTATGAAACCAGAGGTCATAATCCCCTGCAGTGCGGAAACTCAGCTGGTCATTTTGTCGATTATTACGACCAATTAATAACTCAAACCCACTGGGTGTTCGATAGCGATAGGGCTTAGAAACATCTTCGAGAGGGCGAAGCTGTTGCTTGCGAACCTCTAGATACTTTTGCCCAATAAGTTCTTCACGGATTTCTAGTAAAGTTTGCAAGTCTTCTGAAATCTTGTAAACATCTAGTTGAGTTAAAGATGCCTCTACCTGCTCTAAGTACTCAATTTCCTCTTGCACCTCTGTGAGTAAGGGTTCAACTGCATAGCGAGCACGCTTGAGTTTTTGGTGTTGTTTGTAGAGCGCTTGGGCATTTTGGACAGCATTCTTCTCTGGATTGAGGGGAATCTTGAGTGGCTCACTAGTTTCAAAATCAGGCAGTTTAATTTCCTTCATTCCTGGCTGCCAATGATGGAGGTGCGCCATTAACAAGTCAGCCTGTTGTCGATACTCGTCTGCCTGCTGAGATTGCTGCAAGCGCCCTTGGAAGGTAGAAGCTTTCTGACGCAATTTTTTGAGAACACTGCCCAGTTTTTGAGTGAGTTGGTGGTGTAGTCTCGAAAACTCTTGTTGGTTTAGTTCACTCTTATAGTACTCCTTGAGTAAGGTTTGAACGTTCTTAGCAGGCTTAAGAATTCCCCAGCCTAGAACAGTGTATCCCTGTTTTGTCCAGCCCGGTTGAAATCGGTGTTCGCAGGTGGGAAGTTTCCGGAGCAAAGCCGTCTGTGTTTCTTTGCCAGTCTCTATATCTTCATCATCTTGATTGCTAGGCTCAACTTTCAAAACTTGCAGCCATTCTTGCCAACGGTAAAATAAATTTTGCCAGTCTTGGGCACTCAGATTTTCAGTCGACTCCTCAGGATCTAAACCTGCTGCTTGCACCATCGAACGCGCTATGGCTGGACTCAAACCCCGATAACTTTTGAGTAACTGGCGTCGCAGCACTCCCGGTACCAAGCTGACTCGCTCTTGCCAACGCTGTTGGGATTCACTCAAACTGGGAGGAGTATTAATGAGGGCTGGTGGAAGTTCGTAAGGTTGACCTGTTTGAACTAGACGCAGACTTGATTGCTTAGCACCCACTTGATGGGCTGCCGTAACAATCAAATTGTTGGCATCAGTGAGGATAGCATTACTGTATTTACCCATAATTTCAACATAAAGGTGCCAGTTAGGTGGTTCTTGCGGACGTCGGGCAAATTGCAGATCTAATACCCTCTCCCAAGGTGCACTCGCCTCGATTGCTACCAAAGCAAAACCACCTAACTGATGCCGTAATTGGTCACTAAAGGTAAAGGTATCGGGTGTCCTAGGGGGTGGGTTGTCTAGACACATTCGGGCGGCTTCAGGATGCCAGGAAATCGTCAGCCAACCCCTGCCCTTGAGGGTGCGTAAGGCGATTGAGATCGTGTAGCGATCACGCTGATAAACCTGTTCGGTGCGTCCTGGAACCCACTCAGCACGCAGCTCACAACAAGCAGCAGTTAGGGTAGTAAAGTCAACAGGTTGCATCTTACTTGCCAGTCATAGGAACTATTGCGACTTGTTAGCGCGAGGTTGGAGTTTCAAAGGAACTACATAAAGTCAGCCCACAAAAATAATTTCTCCCCATCTCCCCATCCCCCTTCAACAAGGTGTACCTCACTCATATTGAAAAACACTATGAGGCTAAAAAAGCTAAAATCAGGTTTTTCTGTGGAATTCAGCCTTGTAAGGCTAAATTATTGCAGATACCATTGAAGTTAATTCTCTAACATCGCTCCTCATCCGGCTATTGCCGTTAGTTTTCATGGACATTCAACTGATCAATATCGGTTTTGGTAACATAGTGTCTGCAAACCGAGTGGTTGCAATTGTCTCTCCAGAGTCAGCCCCCATTAAACGTATCATTACTGAGGCAAGGGAGAGCGGACATTTAGTCGATGCCACTTACGGGCGTCGAACTAGGGCTGTGATTATTACTGATTCGAGCCACGTTATTCTCTCGGCTATTCAGCCGGAAACAGTTGCCCATCGCTTTGTAATCCAAAAAGATGCTCACAGTGGGAATCAATAAGAAATTATCTCTTTCTAATTTTCGATTAAATTGATATGCAAACAGGCAGACTTATCGTCTTAACAGGACCTTCTGGCGTTGGCAAGGGGACTTTACTGCGTAAGCTCTTGAAGAGGCACCCAGAACTACATCTTTCCGTCTCAGCCACCACGCGCCCACCGCGTCCTAATGAAATTGATGGCAAACAATATTACTTTGTAAGCCGTGAGCAATTTGAACACATGGTGGCGGCGGGTGAGCTGCTAGAATGGGCCGAGTACGCTGGTAATTATTATGGAACTCCCCGCGCCCCAGTAGAGAGATTGCTGCAACTTGGTCAGTCGGTCATTTTAGAAATTGAAGTGGTTGGGGCAAGGCAAATTAAAGAAACTTTTCCCTTTGCCGTGCGCCTTTTTATTCTGCCCCCTACTCTAGCTGAATTAGAGCAAAGGATGCGTCTACGAGATCAAGATAGTGAAGAGGCAATTTCTCAACGCCTTAGTCACGCCCAAACTGAAATTGAGGCAGCTGATGAATTTGACTGGCAAATTGTCAACAAGGATCTAGAAGAAGCGCTTGTGAGCATCGAAGCTGCAATATTCTAGTCTGTAAAATTGAGCGACTAGACCTCTTGCAAAAGTATGGTTGTGATCATGTTTGTGTCAATTCTTGTCTACCGTTAAGAAGTTCCTAACTTCTGCAAGAGGTCTACTGTTTAGTCTGGCTTTTGCCAGTCAGCCGTATTAGTCAGCCGTATTATTGACTGCCTCTAGGTAGATATCCACGATGGCTTTTAAAACCTATGCTGTTTCTTGGACAGTAAGTATTATATTGGAGGGTTAAGTTGCTTAAAAATAAAGATATTTGAGGAGTAATTCCCGTATTTTGTTAAACATGATCTTAAAAATGCGAAATAATCAATGAATAAAGCTAATGGTTATTTTTTTGACCACTCTTGACCTCAAATCCTATGGTAAAAAAACTAGCAGAACTTCAAACGCAACTGGCTCAACTTCAAAAACAAGTATCAAGGCAGGAATTACTCAATAAAATTGTCCAAGCAATGCGGGGTACACTAGTACTCGATGAAATTTTGCAAATAACTGTAAACCAGCTTCGCGACGCCTTTGGCGTTAGCCGTTGTCTGATCTTGCGACCCAAAGAAGGCAAGCCGGAGCTAGTTTGTCATGTGTTGGCAGACACATCTGGAGATGGAGGGGAAGACTTTATCGGTGTTTCCTGCAATTTCTGCAGTTACCATTACCAAACTTTAGCTAGGGGCAAGTTAGCTTTCGTGTCTAACATTGGAGATAGTTTGCCCACTCATATAAAGCAACAGTGTGAGGATTCCAGCGTCCAAGCGATTCTAGCCGCACCACTGCAATATCAGAAATCTTACCTTGGTGCAATTGGTTTGCATCAGTGTGACAGGTCGCGAGAATGGTCAGTAGATGAGCTTATTTTTGTTCAAGAAGTTGCTGGTCATTGTTCAGTAGCAATTCACCAAGCCCAACTCTATCAACAATTACAAATTGAATTAGCAGAACGCCAGCGGGCTGAATCACAACTCCAGGCATCGTTGCAGCAAAAAGAAGTCTTACTTTCTGAGGTTCACCATCGTGTCAAAAATAATCTGCAAGTTATATCTAGCTTACTTGACCTTCAATCTCTACAAACCCAAAATCTAGATACTAGACAAATGTTTACTGAAAGTCGTAACCGCATTAAATCGATGGCTCTGATTCATGAACAACTGTATAGATTTTCTACTCCAGCTGGCATTAACTTCGCCAAATATATTTATAATCTATCTAGTTATTTACTCAAAACTTATGCCGTAAATCCTAATAATATTCGTTTGCAACTTGATCTTGATGATGTAATTTTAAACCTGCCAACAGCAATTCCTTGTGGATTAATGCTAAATGAGCTAGTTTCTAATGCCCTCAAGCACGCTTTTCCCGGCAACCGTAAAGGTACAATTTTTGTAGAACTCAAAACAGAGGGTAATCAAATTAACTTAATGGTTAGCAATGATGGAGTCAGGTTGCCAGAAAACAATGAGTTTTTTCAGAACAAATCTTTAGGTTTTCAATTAGTTAAGGCTTGGGTTCAACAACTACAAGGTCAACTTTCAATTGAGTCTAGCCCAATTACTAAGTTTAAAATTGGCTTTTCCGAGCTAGAATACTCTGCTTAGATAAAAATGATCTTGGGAATTAAAAATATCTAATGTATAATAATCAGACAACAACAATACCGAAAATATTAATTGTCGAAAATGAGATGGCTGTTGCTTTAAACATCCAAGCACGATTAGAAGAAGTAGGATATGTTGTGTCTGGGGTTGCTGTTTCTGGAGAAGAGTCGATTGAAATCGCTGAATCGCAGTTAGTTGATTTAGTATTAATGGATATTAGACTACCAGGAAAATTGGATGGTATTTTTGCTGCTCAAGAACTACGCAATCGATTCAATATTCCAGTAGTTTATTTAACAGCTTACAGTGAACCTGAAACTATAGAAAGAGCTAAACTAACTGAACCTTATGGCTACATAATTAAACCGTTTGAAATCAGAGAATTATATTCTGTTATTGAAATTGCTCTTTACAAACACGCCCAAGAAGAACGGCTCAAATCAAGAGAACAATGGCTAGCAACTACCCTCAAAAGTATTGGTGATGCTGTGATTACCACTAATCGGGAAGGGTCAGTAACTTTCATGAATCCAGTAGCTCAAAACCTAACTGGCTGGAAATCTGAATATGCTCAAGGTAAGGATTTATCTGAAGTATTTAGAATTATCGATGAAAGAACTAGAGAAGTTGTAGACAATCCTGTAGTGAGAGCTCTAATCTCAGGGAAAAGTGTTGATTTAGGAAATCATACTCTTTTAATTAGCAAAGATGGTACAGAAATCCCTATTGATGATTGTGCTGCGCCAATTAAAAATGACAAAGAGGAAGTGACAGGGGCAGTTTTGGTCTTCCATGATGTTATTGAGCGTCATCAGATACAAGACCAACTGCAACAGACAAATTCTAGCCTAGAAGGTAGAATTGCAGAGTATACTGAAGCTCTAGCCAGAGCTAATGAGCAACTTAGTTCCGAAATTAGCCAACGCCAGCAAGTAGAAGAGGAGCTATGCCACAGTGAGGAAAATTTTAATCTGTTGGCAGAAAATGTTGACAGTGTCTTCTGGATAGCTGAGTCTGATCACCAGAGAATTATCTATGTCAGTCCAGCTTATGAAAAAATTTGGGGTAGTACTAGAGAATTACTTTACGCTTCAGAGCAATTTTGGATCGACAGCATTCACCCAGAAGACCGTGTTCGCTTCCTTGCCACTTTACCTCAAAGGTGTCGAGAAAAAACTGAATGTGAATATCGGATTGTGCAACCAGAAGGTACAATTCGTTGGATACGTGATTGCTCGTTTCCGATTGCACGAGAGCAAGGAGAGATTTACAGAATTGCTGGCATTGCTAATGATATAACATCTAGTAAACTGACTGAGGCTGAGATTCTCAAAACCTTAGCAATCGAAACACAACTGCATCAACGGCACCACAGATTTCTGTCGTTACTTTCTCAAGAGCTACGCACTAATTTGAGCACGATTCTATCTTCCCAGCAAATTCTAGAGCGCCGCCGCAGCAGCTTGTCTCAACAGAAAAAACAAGAGCAGCATCAGCGTATTCAGGATTCGGTAGCAAGGATGACACAGCTTTTAGAGAATATGCTACTCATTGGAGAAGCTGAAGCTGGACAAATTCAATTGGAAGCTACACCAATAGATTTGGTGCCCTTCTGCCGAAATCTAGTCGACAATATAGAAAATTCTCTGAGTAGCCAGCACACCATTACCTTTATTAGTCAAGATGATTACAGTAATGTCCAAATGGATGAAAGGCTCTTAGAGCAGATGCTCAAGAATTTACTCTCCAATTCCATCAAATATTCCCCTGAGGGTGGTACAGTTATACTTGAGTTAGTTTGCGCTGAATCTGAGGCAACTTTCCGTATCCAAGACCAAGGTCTTGGTATTCCCTTGCAAGACTTGCCAAAGCTGTTTGAACCTTTTAGTAGAGCCAGTAATGTCGGCAATATTAAAGGCTCTGGACTGGGATTAACAGTTGTCAAAATCATTGTTGACTTGCATGACGGTCAGATAAATATTGAGAGCGAAATTGGTGCAGGAACAACGGTTATTGTTTGCTTGCCTATAGCTTGAATCACCTTCAGAGAAGGAAGCAGGGAGACAAGGGTAAATTTTTTTTTCGCTACCTTGATCTTAATTTCCTTATACAGCGCTACGCGCAAGGCTCCAGGGCAGAAGGCTCCAAGGCAGAATTTGACAAAGTTGTAGCGATTTAGCTTGTCCTAACCTTAATACGTACTGCTATACAAGCACTAAGAAGATTGTATTTCATCTAAGCGGCAACTTCTCTAATAGAAGAATTTAAATAATCGAATTATATAATCTAAAACTAGTTGCTTTGACTTTTATATATCTGTTCAAGCTCTATTTATTCGTTGTAGGTTTCTTTCCAGTATTACGAATATTAAGAACCTTTCTAAGTAGGTCAAACCAAAAAGCAGCCCCCATAGAAATTGCTATAGCACTTAATACCCAACCGACCATTGTCTCAACTATACTTTTAAAATTAAATGGTCTAAATTGCTTCTTGAAAGGTTCTGATAAATCCCAGCCTATTGGTAGAGGGGCAAGCTGCTCTAGAGTGAAATTGAGATTATTAGTAATAGGGGCTAGACAATTGGTTTTTCCTTCTTTATCCTCAGCAGTTGTTATACATGAAGCCGTCTCAGCATTTATGGTCACAAATTGTTCAGATACCTGAGATATGGTTGAGAGAATAATTTTATCTTGCGCCAAACTTTTAACAATGTACACGGTATCAACATTAGCTGCGATCGCAATGAAAAAAGCAACGATTAGAGCTACTGCTTTGGCATTTCTTTTATAGACTCCAGTCGCACGCTCCATGGAGCGGTCATACCAATTGCTAATTTCTTTTTCTAGTTGTTCTAGCTGTTTTTCTTTTTCTTTAACTTTGGATGTAGTTAATTTAGTTAAAACCGAAAAATTTTCCTTCAAAGTATCAGGTAAATCAGAATTATTAATATGATTAATTAGGTTATCTATATCTATATTATCTGTTGTGTAAGAAGCTACATTTTTTATAGTTTCCAAGAAAGCTATTGAAAATATTTCCGATGTAATATAAGAAGGACCTATGGATTTAGCCCTATTAATATCTTTTTGGTTTAAACTTCTAATTAAAGAATTATTGTAAAGCTTCTGAATCAATGGGTCTCCAGAGTTTTCCTCTCCCAGGAGATTAGCAATTGATTCTCGCAAGTGTTTAGCTCTCCACTCTAAAATTGTGGTCAGTAATTCTTGAATTTCAGAAGCAACTAAACTAAAGACTAAGTAAAGGAAAATCAAACTGACTGTAATACTTATAATAATAGATAAATTCATAAGTATTTCCTAATATGATTCATAGTTCATGGCAACAAGTATTCTACAGCTATTGTATACAAGCTAATGAACAATGAGAAATCAACAATGAACCATCAGCAACGAACAAAATGGAAACAGCCTACTAATTACCGCTAGGCATTTTAAGTCACTTAATTGTACCTGTTAGGGGTGAGCTGGCACTGGCATAACTTTTCGTTGGCATTCGCCCTGCTAGGTAGGCAAGACGCCCTGCTTCAGTTGCCATGCCCATGGCTTTACCCATAGCTACTGGATTTTTTGCCAGGGCGATCGCACTATTAATTAATAGGGCATCTGCACCTAATTCCATGGCATAAGCTGCTTCACTGGGCGTACCAATGCCAGCATCCACTACTACTGGCACCTTTGCCTCTTCAATAATGATTTGAATGTTGGCAGCATTCTTAATGCCCTGCCCTGAACCAATTGGTGAACCTAAAGGCATCACTGTGACACAACCAACCTCTTCCAGGCGTTTAGCCAATAAAGGGTCAGCATTAATATAGGGCAACACGGCAAAACCTTCTTTCACCAATTGTTCTGCTGCTTGCAAGGTGCCAATGGGGTCAGGTAGCAAATACTTGGCATCGGGAATCACTTCCAATTTTACAAAATTATTGTCTTCTTGACCCAATAACTTTGCCATTTCTCGACCCAACCGTGCCACCCGCACTGCTTCTTCGGTAGTTTTACAACCTGCGGTGTTTGGTAGCATCCACAGCTTTGTCCAGTCTAATGCCTCTGAGAGTCCTTCATGACCTGGTGCTTTCGTTTGCACCCTACGCACGGCAACGGTGACGATTTCACTGCCACTGGCAGCAATACTCTGCTGCATGAGTTCGAGACTACTATATTTTCCCGTACCAGTCATTAAGCGAGAATTAAAAGTACGACCTGCAATAGTTAGTTGGTCAGTAGAGACTTTTGTTATTATCGATGAATTCTGGGGCGCAACTGGGGTGATGGGGGCAGTAATCATGACACTCTTGTTGGTCGGAGTTGATTTATTGTAGAATCTGTCGTAGCGGAAGTGATCCAGCAGTGGTTCATGCTTTTGCCCCTCTATTAAGTCAGCTAGCAGCATCGCTGTAATCGGTGCTAGGAGAATACCATTTCGGTAGTGACCAGTAGCAATTGTCAGATTGTGGCAAGGGCCAGTACCGATGATTGGCAATTCATCTGGTGTTGTTGGTCGAAACCCCCACCAGCATTCTTGGATTTGCCAGTCTTGCAATTGAGGATACAATCTGAGGGCTCGCCCTAGCAAAGAGTTAATCCCTGCTGGTGTGTTGTGGGGCTGCCAGCCAACATCCTCATTAGTGGCACCAACCAAAATTCGACCATCTCGGCGCGGCACCAGGTAAGTTTCTTTGCCGTAGATAATCTTCCCTAAAGGTAAGGGTTGATGGTTATTTTTTGGCACTTGCACTGACAGCATTTGACCTTTTTTCGGACGTACTGGCAGTGGCAATAGTTGACTTGACCAAGCACCAGCTGCGATTAAATAGTGATCTGCCTGCAATTGACCAATGGAGGTTATAACACCACAGGCAAGGCGGTGTTGCTGCTCAATGGCTTCAATTTCCACACCTTCGCAGATGTTGACACCCAATTCCTGTGCAGCCAGCTGCAATGCCCTAGCTAAAGCTCTATTATCTACTTGAGCATCTTCAGGATACCACCAGCCACCAACAATATCGCTGCCCAAACCAGCTTGATACAAATGAATTGCATCTTGATCTAACCATAATGCCGTTGGGTCAGTTTCAGCTTGAGTTTGAGGTAAAGTTTCCGGTGCTGTGTAAACCGGTGCCAAGATTCCGCAGGGCCAGTAACCAGTCGCCACACCAGTCAGCTGTTCGAGCTTAGCGCACCATTCAGGATATAGCGATCGCGACCTCCGGCACAATTGGAGCATAGCAGTGTTAGATATAGCTTCTGCTTGAGGAGCAAGCATCCCTGCTGCTGCCAGAGTCGAGGCTTGTTGAAAGTCACGGCTGACAACAGTTACTGAGAGTTGGCGTAACCTCAGCTCAACGGCAATCGCCATCCCAATAATACCGCCGCCGATAATAAGAACATCACTGCTTGCCTTCATTAGAAAATAGTTGAGACGCGAAATTATTCCTCTAGAGGCTTTTCAGTTTTGAGTCTAAAAATGCCAGAGGCATATCTACCATAGCGCTCGGATGGGCTGATTAGAATTTGATGATGGTTGTGTTGTACTACTATTTCCTTGAGCTGTAGTTGTACTCTGTTGAGCGGCTGACGAATTAGGTGCTTGTGCCGTTGTTTGTTTAGCGTCTGGAGTTTGTGTCGATGGCACATTAGCACTCTGAATCGGCACTTGATTAGAAGCCTCCTCTTCCGTAGCTGTGGGAATATTTTCTGCTGTATCGTTGTTATCTTGATTGGAACCCAGTAAGGGCAGTCTCGAACAAGAAGTTACTGGGCCTAATAAAACGGCAGCTAAAACTACCCTGAGTATCAAGTTCATGAATTTGCACATACCTGGGTCAAAGAATTCATCGATGTATCTTTCTACTATTGTCTCTGAATTTAAGGGAAAAATACTTTCATCCTTAATAAAGAAATGTTCCCTAGCCGGAGATATGGTAGGGCAGCAGTTGCTTAGACCAACTTTGTCCTCACTGCTCGAGACAGAATTTCAGTTACTTCTGCTGCCATCCTGGCATCTAATTCTACTACCTCACGGTTGAGGTCTCTCGGCTGCAATACCTTTGCTCCCCGCAGAGTCATACTTAGTGTAATTAGCTTAGCTGGCTGCTCCAAATTCTTGAAAGAGCCCTTGACAAACTGCACCAAAGCTGTATAAACTTCCTCAGTTCTATCTCGTAACTTGGTAGCCCCATTACCTAGTTTAGAGATAATTACCGTCGAATAAATTTCACTTTGCAAGTCCAACTCTTGAATCGCTAAATCTGCCAAACGGGCAGGATCAGTCCCCATCGCTTTGATAATACTTGCGATGCTGTGCCACTGAGCCCCCGGTAGCCGTGAAGCCTGTGGTAGATAATGATGCCAACCCAGCATCGAAATCATCCGATTTAAATCATAGGCAGAGATAGTATTACTTTGCCACTCAGGGGATTTAGTATCAGCAGTTATAATTACCTGCCCGGTTGTTTGTTCAAAGATCTCTGGTTGCTCAATAAAAGGTTTCTCACCATACCTGCCACGGAAGATTAACTCCTTGTTGCCAGTAATATTTTTGAGCCAATTTTCTAAATCTTCTTGGGGGACAAATCTTTTGAACATCGCCCCTAAAGAATTAGAAGTTGCTATCTTGTTGTCATAGCTAATCACGTCTCTAATTAAATCTATTACAGGAACATTTACTTTAGTTCCTTGTTGGTCTGTACCTCGGATATTGCAGTTATCAATATTTGTACTAGGAGCTTTTGTATTAAGATGAGATAGGATATTGAGAATAGGGATAATTTTAGTACTACTCCAGAATTCTTGATTACTAAGGGCATTTCTCCCCAGCCATTTTGCCTTAAATTCTCCTTCGGAAAAACTGCCAATGCAGATACAGGCTTCTTTGATGTCCTCATGCAGGAAATTAAGGTTTTGCTCGTCAATTTCAGGTAACTGCCCAACTAGGGGATAGGGCTTGAATGTGGCATCGGCTTTAGTGCAAGGAATCAGGTTTTTGTAATCAGGCTTTTGTGTTAGGCGAGAAGGATAATTTTCAATTTCGTTCTTGTAGGGTGAAGTTTTAAGACCTAGATACAAAAGTGATGGCTTGTTTTCAACACCTTTGACAGATGCTTGGAGGTATTTGTTATAAACGTGATCTCGGCTGCCAATATCCACATCAATCACCTCTCAAGTCTTGCTAATTTCCAGATTATACGAAACATATGGTAAGTTACCTGCGACCTTGATAAAGGTTACTGGTTGAGGCAGGGTGTGGGGTGTGGGGTGTGGGGTGTAGGGTGTAAGGGAACTCCGGGCAATTTCATAATTGTTTACACAGTTGCTTTTATTTATGTCCGACTACTTATCGCTACGCGCTACGCCCATGCTGCACAAAAATAATTCATAAAGGAAAGTATTCTACAACTACGGTATACAAACCAATGAACAATGAGCGATGAACAATGAACCATCAGTCTAGAATACATTTGTATGGCGATCGCTTCTCACAGTAATATGCCTGAGCCACAAATTCAATGGCAAGTCCAGCCACCAACTCCAATACCCCAGTGGTTTCTTGAAGCTGTCAGAGCCTACACTCCAGCTTCTGAAGGAGTTTATGCGGCTCAACTTCTGTGGCAGCGGGGAATACAAGAGTCTCAACAACTAGCTGGATTCCTTAACCCTGATTATTATCAACCAGCTAGCCCTTTTGAGTTTGGACAGGAAATGAAGTGGGCTATGCAAAGGCTCAAGCAAGCCTTTAATGAAGGGGAAAAAGTTGCTATTTGGGGAGACTTTGACGCTGACGGCATCACTGCTACTAGTGTCCTCTGGGAAGGGTTAGGACAGTTTCTACCTCAACATCAGCAGCTAATTTACTATATTCCCAATCGCCTTAGTGAATCTCATGGACTCAACTGTCGAGGAATTGATAAGTTGGCGTTGTGGGGAACAAAGCTAATTGTTACTTGTGACACTGGTAGCACTAATCTGAGCGAAATTGATTACGCCCAACAGTTAGGAATAGATGTTATTGTAACTGACCACCATACATTGCCAGAAGAACGCCCAAACGTCATTTCGATTATTAATCCCCGCTATTTTGCCGAAACTCATCCTCTGTTTCATCTTTCCGGCGTAGCTGTGGCCTATAAGTTGTTAGAAGCACTTTATCTAACCCTACCCAATATTCCCCAACAACCCTTAGAAGCTCTACTTGATTTAGTCGCGATTGGCTTAATTGCTGATTTAGTGCAGCTGAGTGGTGATTGCCGATACCTAGCCCAAAGGGGAATTGAGCAACTACAGCAGCAACCGAAAACCCGCTCTCGCCCAGGCATTGCACGTTTATTGGAATTGTGCAAACGCGAAGGGAATCGTCCTACTGATATTTCTTTTGGACTTGGACCAAGAATTAACGCTGTTAGCCGTATTCATGGAGACGCCTCCTTTGGCGTGGAGTTACTTACTAGTAAAGACGAGCAACGTTGTGAGCAATTAGCATTAGAAACAGAATTAGCAAATGTCCGCCGTAAGTCTCTGCAAAAAGATGTTACTCAGCAAGTTAAAAATAAGCTAGATCAACTGGATCTTTCAACTACTAGTGTAATCGTCCTAGAAGATTCCCAGTGGGCTACAGGTGTTTTAGGCTTAGTAGCAGGGCAAATTGCTCAGGAGTACGGACGTCCAACTATTTTGTTAAGTACTGAAGGTGAGAGAAATTTCTTAGACACAAAGACTATTTCTCAGAATCTATCTCCTACTTCCCTACCTCTTGCCAGAGGCTCTGCTCGTTCAGTAAATAATATTGATCTTTATGAATTAGTTAAATCCCAAGCGCACCTACTGCATCGATTTGGTGGTCATCCTTTTGCCGCTGGCTTGAGCTTACCTATTGATAATATTCCTCTATTTACAGAAGCAATTAACCAGCAATTAAGGCAACAATCAGCAGCTAATTGTAAATTAGGTATACCTGTAATCGAAGCTAATCTCATCGTCAAAGTAGCACAATTAGGAAAAGAACTATTCCGCGAACTCAAACTACTTGAACCCTGTGGTATGGGAAACTCTGTTCCCAAACTCTTGATTCAAAACTGCTGGTTTGAAAATATCTCCAATCGCAATACTAAAGACTTCAAAGGGCAAAAAGTACAATACATCAAAACTGAGTTTGAAATTTGGGACGACTCTAATACTGTAGGATTTCCTGGTCTTTGGTGGGGACACTATCGAGATGAAATTCCCCAAGGCAGATGCTCTTGCATTGTTGAACTTGACTATAACAACTATAAGAAACATTCCGAAGTGCGAATAGTTGTTGTGCAACCAGCTAATGAAATCTATTCTGTTAATAATTTGGCACAGTTCAACTGGATTTTAGACTGGCGAGGAGAGAATGGGGAGAGGGGGAGAGGGGGAGATGGGGAGAATGGTTTGCAACCAATCGCCGCTACAACCACCAATTCTCACCCCCAGAGTGCCTCCGGCGAGACTAACAACCCCTTACCTTCTCCTGGCAATCCCTTGACAATTCACCAATGTCCAACCAGCTGGGATGAGTTGCAGGTTTGGTCCCGACGAGCAATTCAGGGAGAGCATCAACTGGCGATTGCCTACCCACCTCCAAAGTTATTGTCAGCCCAGGAAATCTGGCAACAATTAGTAGGAATTGCCAAATTCCTGAGTCGCACTGGTCAATCAGCTACCTTAGAGCAATTACAAACTAAACTAGATTTGAGCGATCGCACTCTCCATCTTGGACTCCAAGCTCTTTCTCATCTCGGCTTTCAGGTAAAGCATTTAGACTGGGCTATTGAGATCAGCTGGCATCCGCCTCTTGAAACCCCCGATACTCATGAAGCTACAGTTAATAACACAACTCAGGCATTTAAGACTACAGTCGAAGAAGAACAATTCCTGCGTCAGTATTTCTACCAGGTTTCCCTATCTACTATTCAAGGAATAGTTTCTCAACAACTAAATGACTACTAGAACACTGATTAGAATAATCATCTCCCCATCTCCCTCTCTCCCCATCTCCCCATCTCCCCATCTCCCTCTCCCACCGAAGGTTTTTAAATACCTCAATCCAACTTCAACCACCATTGATTTTCGCAATTAAAACCTGAATTGCGCCACTCTTCCATATCCACCGACTTCAGAGGAGTTAATTCGGTGCATTGGGGTTGAATGAATTGACTCAACACCGCCCAAATCAGACTGCGTGTAAGATCCAACCCCGTTTTGAGGCTAGATTCTTTATTTCCAGGAACACCCTCCTCCTTCACTGTGTCAACTTCCACCCAAATTCCCTGGGCTCCCAAGAGAATTTGTGCCATCCACTTGGCTCGTGGTAGATGAGAAGGAGATGTTATTAATTTAACTTTACGAACACCCCACTTTTTTAGAATGGGGATATTAAAATAAAAATTACTGAAGGTAGAATCGGCGCATTTTTCTAGCCACACTCGGTTGATAGGAGCCCATTGTTGTTGGAAAATCTTAATGATGCAGGGATCTTGCGAGCCACTAGAAATCAAAACTCGCGCTGAAGGTTGTTGTTTAGCTAAATTGGCTACGTAAACTTCCCTGGTAATGCTGCCCCCCAGTACAAAGAAAGCATCTACAGAGCCAGAGGCTGCTGAGTATGCTTTCAGACCATTGATTAGTAACCCGCCACAAAGGAGGACACCTAAGCCAAATAGCCCAAACCTAGTTATTAGTCGTTGCCATTGCCGCAACCAATAGCGTCGAAGCAGTTTCACTCTCATATTTCACAAACAGTTACCGCATCTTGATCAAAAAAAAAGACCCTTCAAACTTTCAATTCGTAGCTTCGTTATTTAAAACTATCTCTGGAAATAGTGGCTACTTAATTCATGCTAACTCAATGCCTATTCTGTTGACTGTTGTGAGAAACTACTGAATTACTAAAACTTTCTCAAAGAAAAAACTAAGTATAATGACAAAAATAAATTAATTGTTTAATTACATTTATTGATAGCAGTTTTAGGAGTAAATTATCCACTATCATTAGGTTTAGATTAAATCTAAACCCTAAATTAGAATATCAAGCGGGGTTTATGCAACTACAAAATTGGACAGTTTTACAAATTAACACAAACTACAGCATCGGGAACTCGAAACAATCAATCCCTGTAGTCTTGAACAAGGGGCTAAAGTTGAGAGAAGTAAGATTAATCTAGAACACAGCTACCAATTATAGCTATGTATAGCAATTCTCTTTATAGCATGAGAGATACTTCATTTTTTTACCTATCCCTTGTTAAGAGTTCCCTAAAGCCCAAAGAGTTTAGCTCATCAAGCAAGAGAAACGCTATATATATTTATTGAGAGATTTCAAATTGGTTGCCGTGACTAGTGATTGAGTTTACTAGTACGGATTAATCACTCTTGATTGCTAAGTTTCCTACCTCTGAAGTCTTTAATTTGGTACAAGCAAATAGGACAAAGGTACAAGTTACTGAGAAGTTAATGATTTTGGCAATGATCTATGAAGTTGTCTAAAATGACAATAACTTGTAGAATCTCCAACACTAAACCCCTTCAAACCACTGTAGTATGAATCAATACTCAAAATATTCCCCTTTGCTAAAAAAAGTCTTCTGCACTGGAGCAATTGCCACAACAGTTGTTTTATCTATGTTGGTGCCGATTGGCGTTAACTCTGTTTGTGCTGCACTCCAAGACAGTCCCAAAAACCTTGTTGATGAAATTTGGCAAATTGTTAACAAAGAATATGTTGATGAGAACTTTAACCAAGTTGATTGGCAAGCAACCAGGCAAAAACTTCTCGGTCAAAACTACACCTCAAAGGAACAAGCATACAAAGCGATTAGAAAAGCTTTAGAACCCCTTGGAGACCCTTACACTCGCTTTTTAGACCCTAAAAAATTCCAAGAACTCACTAGCCAAACCTCTGGTGAACTTTCTGGTATCGGCATTCGTCTAGAAGTCAATGAGCTAACTCAAGCACTCAGAGTCGTTGAACCGATTGAGAATTCCCCAGCTCACAAAGCTAATATTAAGTCAGGGGACAGAGTTTTAGCAATTGACGGTCAATCCACCAAAGGCATGAGTCTCGAACAAGCTTCAGCGCTGATCCGTGGTGAAGTAGGCACATCTGTCACCTTGGAAATTTCCCGGGAGGGGACAAATAGTTTTGACGTTAAGCTTACCCGTACTCAAATTGAACTACCCTCTGTGCATTACACTCTTAAGCAAGAAGCTGGGATGCTAGTAGGTTATATCAGTGTGGATGAATTTAGCTCCCATGCTGCCGAACAAATGCGCAAGGCAATTAAAAATCTCAATGAGAAGAATGTGGATGCCTACGTGTTAGATTTACGAAATAATCCAGGGGGATTACTCTATGCCAGTATTGAAATTGCCCGGATGTGGATAGAATCTGGCACGATTGTCAGTACAATAGACCGCGTTGGCGGCAAACAGGAATATTCAGCCAACCGTACTGCCCTCTCTGAGTTACCTTTGGCTGTTTTAGTCAATGGTAATTCCGCCAGTGCTAGTGAAATTCTTACTGGCGCTCTTCAGGATAATCAACGTGCAATTGTCATTGGTTCTCCAACCTTTGGCAAAGCGGTTGTGCAGTCTGTGCATTCACTATCAGATGGTTCAGGCTTAGCAGTAACAATTTCTCGCTATTATCCACCTAGCGGAGTAGATATCAATCACAAGGGGATTACGCCTGACATCGAACTCAATTTGAGCAGTGAGCAGAAGCGGCTTTTTAACAGAAAACCTGAGTGGCGGGCGACGAAAGAAGATCCTCAATACCAGCGAGCCATATCAGCTCTACAAAACGGTATTTTCTGGCAAGGGAATCAAGGGCAGTTGGTTAAACCAATTAGTATCCGTTAAGTGACATACTGCCGATGTTAACTTCACTCCGAAGTATAGCGCGGGCGACAAGCGCGACTCCTGAAGGAAGCGAACGATAAACCTTGGATAGCTGCGGGGCGTCAGCTTAAAGCCAATCGTGATGGAATTTTCGTCAACGCCCTTAACGCCTTCAAGATGACTTTTTAAATCCTAAACCATGATCCTCGGCATATCTTTCCATGAAGCGCATGAAACGCTCCCAATCAGCTTTGGATGTCATGATGTAAACTGCTTCTAAGGCTTTAGGTTCACCATTGATAAATTTGCCTTTAACCTCCCGTGTGATAATCTCACCCTCTTCATCAACCATGAACATGCCCTCAATTTCCTCGGTGCTGGTGCCACAGAAAGCTTTAGGTTCATCGAAATAAAAAGTTGCAGTGCCGCTGTTGCCGTCGGCAGAGCGGGTGAGCTTTACATCGGGGACGACTTCTTCATTGATACCTCTGGAAAACTGAATTTCAGCCATGAGCAGTTCAATCAAATATTTTGAGTAGTTAATTTTACTATCTTCTCATGATAGTTAACTAGTGGGGATACAAGCCCTTGGTATTGATTAAGTAGTCACACACAATTATTTACAAATCCAAGCTACAGCAAAAGCTTATATAGTCTGGGTTTGAGTTAGACTCTCGAGTTGCTACTGAGGAGTTGATCTAACCTGAGCTGTAGTGGCTGGCAATTAGCGGGGTAGCGCCAGCACCAAGCGATCGCTAAACTGAACTTAACCCTTAGACATTGTTTAAGCCAAAAATAAATGGGTAAGCAGCGTATTCTATCTGGAGTTCAACCAACTGGTAATCTGCATCTAGGCAACTATCTAGGGGCAATCGGCAATTGGGTCGAAGCTCAAAGTCAGTATGATAATTTCTTCTGTGTAGTCGATTTACACGCGATTACCGTACCCCACGATCCTTCTACTCTTAAGGAAAACACTTACAAAACTGCTGCTTTGTACCTAGCCTGTGGGCTAGATTTAGAACACTGCAAAATTTTTGTGCAATCTCATATCTGTGCTCATAGCGAACTCACTTGGTTGCTTAACTGCGTCACACCACTCAACTGGCTAGAACGCATGATCCAGTTTAAGGAAAAAGCCGTTAAGCAAGGAGAAAACGTCAGTGTTGGCTTGCTAGATTACCCGGTACTCATGGCAGCTGATATTTTACTCTATGATGCTGATAAGGTGCCAGTGGGAGAAGACCAAAAGCAACACATAGAACTAACTCGTGACATTGCTGTTCGCATCAATGACCAATTTGGCGGTAAGGGACAATCTGTACTTAAGATACCTGAACCCTTGATTAGGAGGGAAGGGGCAAGGGTAATGAGTTTGAACGATGGTACCCGGAAAATGTCAAAATCTGACCCTTCGGATCTGAGTCGGATTAATTTGCTTGACTCCCCCGAAGAAATCAAGAAAAAAATTAAGCGTTGTAAGACTGATCCGATTAAGGGTTTAAGTTTTGATGAGCCAGAGCGCCCGGAGTGCAACAACCTGCTGACGTTGTATATGCTGCTGGCTGGGAAGCAGAAGCAAGAGGTGGCAGCCCAATGTCAAGATATGGGTTGGGGGCAGTTCAAACCTTTGCTCACAGAGGCAACTATTGAAGCACTCAAGCCAATCCAGCAGAAGTATCAACAGGTGATGGAGGATAAAGGCTATCTGGAGTCTGTGTTGCGAGAGGGGCGTCAGCAAGCAGAAGCAGTTGCTAGTGCAACTCTCTCTAGAGTAAAAACTGCCCTTGGCTATTCTGTGCCGCTTTAGGAAATTGACAACAATGTAGCTAGAAAAATTAAAGAGTTGATGAAGTTATCAAGCTCATGGCAATATTGATTGAGAATTATTTCAATCACCAGGGTAAATTTTGTGTGCGCAATAGACGTTAAATCTTTATCAGATAAGGATTTGATAGTTTTTTTTACCTTGAAGAATGACCAGTTAAGAGTAAATTATTTTAAACAATGCTTAAGCTATGCTCTAAATTCAATAATTAATATCTCTCTGGTGAATTATGAGCAACGCCATTCAAAACTCAAAGAGCCAAATAGCTACAGAAACAGTTTCTCTGTCAAACTACTTACAGGATACTACCCCTACTAAAAACTCTTTTCGTCATGCTGCTGAGTCAGGTAAGTTTTTGATTACCGCTGAGGTAACACCGCCCAAAGGAGGCAACCCAGCCCAAATGGTCAAAATGGCAAAAACCCTTAAGGGTAGAGTCCACGCTGTTAATATTACTGATGGCTCTAGGGCTGTGCTGCGCATGTCTTCCTTGGCAGCATCAGTAATTTTGCTTCAGCAGGGGTTAGAACCCATTTGTCAACTGGCATGTCGCGACCGTAACCGCATCGCTTTGCAAGCTGACCTAATGGGAGCAAATGCTCTAGGTATTTGTAATATTCTCGCCCTTACTGGCGATCCTGTCAAAGCCGGAGATCATCCTGAAGCTAAGAGTGTCTTTGATTTAGAATCAGTGCGCTTGCTGCAACTGATTAGCAAGCTTAATCAAGGTGTTGATGCCCATGATAAGCCTCTAACCGATGATGTGACTGATTTGTTTGCTGGTGCAGCTGTCGATCCTCAACTCAAAAGTTGGTCTGGTTTACAACGTCGATTCGAGCGCAAAATTGAAGCCGGGGCACAGTTTTTTCAAAGTCAGCTAATTACTGATTTTGAAAGGCTGGAAAAGTTTATGGATGAGATTGCTGCTGGTAGCAATAAGCCGATTTTAGCTGGTATATTTCTACTCAAATCTGCTAAAAATGCCCGATTTATTAATAAATACGTCCCTGGTGTTAATATTCCTGAAGCTATAATTGAACGTTTAGCAGCAGCGAAGGAACCTTTACTAGAAGGTATGAACATTGCTGCTGAGCAAGTTCAAATCGCACAGCAAATCTGTCAAGGTGTCCATATGATGGCTGTTAAGCGGGAAGACTTAATTCCCCAAATTCTGGATTTGGCTGGAGTTGAAGCATTGCACAATTAATTGTTCATAGTTCATAGTTCATGATTCATTGGGTTGGTATAAAGGCAGTTGTGAAATACTTTCCCAATGAACAATTAGCTATGAGCCATGAGCTATTAACTATGACTGAAGTTCCCCCATTCGGATGTACTACTACCATTGAAAAGTTCTCGTCTTCAGGGGTCTGTAGAAATTCCTCTATAATTTCAATTTGAACTGTTTGAGAAAAACTATAACATTTTCTCCCCTTCCCCCACTCTCCCTATCTATTAATTTCATGCAACAGTTTCAATACTCAACTCTTATTGATGCCCCTGTAGAAGTAGTTTGGGGTTTTCATGAACGTCCTGATGTTTTAGAGTTACTGACTCCACCCTGGCAACCCATGCAAGTAGTGCGCCGTGAGGGTGGTTTAGATGTGGGTGCGATTTCGGAATTTCGGATTTTTATTGGTCCTTTACCGTTGCGCTGGCTAGCGGTCCACACTGAATGTATTACTAATCAACTATTTATTGATCAGCAACAGGAAGGACCATTTAAATATTGGCTTCATCGCCATCTATTTGCCCAGGAGAGGGATAAAACTCGGTTGACTGACTCAATTGAATTTACTTTGCCTGGTGGCTGGCTGGTAGAACTTTTGTTGAGTTGGTTGGTTAAGATGCAGTTAGAAAAAATGTTTCGCTATCGCCATGAGGTAACACAAAGGGAATGCACTCGCAAGTGATAGATAGGGAGATGGGGGAGAATTGGCTGCTGTAAAGCTACATGGAGGCGCAGCTTTCCTCCCTTCGCTAAAAGCGAAGGGAGGAAAGCTGTGAAATTCAGATGAAATCATCAAGTTTCAAACCAAGTGCTCACAATCGATTACATGAGTATCGTCACTGTGATCCACCAGGGTTATGGTTTGCTGCGATTATGTTTTCTGTAGTTATTCATTTCTTTGCCTTTTGGTTACTACGCCTTTTGCCGATGGGGCGCTTCCTAAAGTGGCATTCTGGGATTACTCCTATTCCGGTAGAGTTTATTTCTATAGATTCCAAAGTTGTTTTGCCAACTCCAAAGGCTCACAACTCCGTTACTACAATTACTACAGAAAAATCTGAGCAGTCTCTAAATTCTGTAATCGCCTCTGCTTCTTCTGCTTCTGCAACATCTCCAAATTCTGTTGACTTGCCAATTATACCGACGCCGGAGATAAGTCCTTCTTTCAACCAACCTCAGGTTAAGCCGAAACCAACGCCTTCGCCTACTATAATTTCCCCAAATCAAACTCAAGCTATACCAAAACCTTCGCCTACTATAATTTCCCCAAATCAAACTCAAGCTATACCAAAACCTTCGCCTACTATAATTTCTCCAAATCAAACTCAAGTTACACCACAACCTTCGCCTACTCTCGTACCAACTCCTAACCCAAACCAGCAGCCCCTAAATGAGATCATCTCAACAGAACCTAATTTAACAGGTGATTCAGTTGATGAGCCAAAACCTGCAACTTCTTCGTTTCCAAGTCCTATTCCTGAAACCCAATCTCCCTCACCAATAGCTTCTCCCTCAACAAAATCGACTCAAGAGGAAGCTTTCCTTGCCTCTCAGCAGCAGGGGGGTGGTTTTCTGGTAAGTTTATCTGATCTTCGTCTTTCAGTTGCCGATAGGGATATTCCCACTCAGCTAGCCCAACCTAAAATAGAGCGACAAGAGTTTACTGCTGCCGACTATGGGTTAGATTTGGATTTCAACATTGACAGCGATTTAGTCTTGGAGGTGTTACTAATAATTGATCATAGAGGAATACCATCAATGTTACCTGAGGAGCCTCCCCAAGTACTCCAAGGCGCTAGCAAGATGAGGGCGGAAGAATTGATGCAGTTGGTTGAGGTAATTATTGATGAATGGGAATTTGAGCCGACTTACATGGAGCATGGGGCGGTTGACCAGGCATACTATGTTAAACTAGCCATTAGTCCCCTATAAAATTTTTATGGCGAGTACCTAGGTTGATAAGATCTGCCAAGGTTGTGCTACTCTGGTTAGAGTTGAGTAAAACATCTGCTGGTTTGCGGGCATAGTTTAGTGGTAAAACCTTAGCCTTCCAAGCTAATGATGCGAGTTCGATTCTCGCTGCCCGCTTTTTTGTTATTGATTGCTTCTAACCAACTTTCTTTTTATCCCTCAATCTTCTTAGTGTGATCGTCGGTTTTCACGGCTTGGAAAACTAACCTACCAATTATTAATCTTACAACCCACAAATTAAGCACCTGCGACGTTGATAAAGGTTACTGGTTGAGGCAGGGTGTGGGGTGTAAGGTGTAAGGGAATTCCAGGCGATTTCATAATTGTTTACACAGTTGCTTTTATTTATGTCCGACTACTTATCATTAGAATTGATTCATATTTGTTAGCATCTAAGCTGTATTATTCATGAAGGAAAACAAAAGATTCCGGAGGAACGCAATTTGCTTCCGGATTAAGGTTTTGTCGAAATATGCGAGTAAAATAGATAATCAACACCTAAAATTTAAAAATTAAAGCTTTAAAAAGCTTATTTAATTTTAACTGCCAGCTCCATTAATTAGTACTGGAAAGTAGATTCGATGACCATAAAATTTATAGTAATATCCTGGTTTGAGAGGTGACTTTAGAAGTGAGACTAACTTGATAAAATCCAATCAAAATAATATTTATTTTCAAGGGCACGCCGATTCGGAAAAAATTATCAAATATTCAATAATTATTATTTATTGTACTATCCAGTGATGAATGGACTCCACAGACTGTTGTGATGCTAAAAAGACTGAAAGTAATATTTGGTAGTGCTTTTAGGCTTTTAGACTATGCTCTGATGAATAATTCAGGCTAATTTCTTAACTCCAAAGATAGACTTATATAAACTATCAGCAATGAATTATGAACAATGAACCAAAGCCAAGAGAGGAAAAAACGTCCTCACTACCTTAGGGATTTTGCCTGCAAATGATCCTGACTAAGGTAATCGACAAAAGTAAATAGCTATTGAAAGGTTTTTAGAGAGCCTCGAAAGATATATAAAAACTTATGATTAGAGAATAAAAGTTTTGATGAAATGATCCAGATCACGGACATCTATTTAAAACGATGGAGACAATATATAATGTAATTTGGTATACTATAAACTCAAATAATTTTCTTTCAATAAAGCAATTATATTGCTTATTGTAGCTCGACAAACTATATTATAGGAATGGATTCAAGTATCCACTATTCATAATTGTCGTTGGCATTAGCGAAAGAATTTAGAGGGTAGAATAGCGTGCATTTATCAATATTGCAAGTTGTTAGTATGTTTTGATGATGAGTGCATAATCTAACGGCAATTAGGTGCTATTGGGTTCTTAATTCTTAGATAGTTTTTCATGAAATGGCTTATCAGCAACAAGCTTATCCTGCGCGGCAAGCTCCAATTTTTATGGATTCAAAAAAAATTCAGCTTCTCCAGGCTTTGAAGCGATGTCAATTTAGTGGTCAACTTTTGTGGACAGCTCCTGATCAAAAACAATGGATCTTTTACCTATATCAGGGAAATATTAGGTATGCTACAGGAGGAATTCATCCAGTAAGAAGGTGGCAAAGAAACTTATTAGCTTACTGCCCTCGGATTTATAGTCAGCTCTCAGAAATACTTAGTAAGTTACAGAGAATGGAGTCTGGCATTAATCCTGTAGCTAAAAATGAGAGTTGGGAATATCAGGTGTTGTATCGATGGGTAGAGCAGGGAAAAATTACTCGTGAGCAAGCAGTCTATATTATTCAAGCTGCAATTACGGAAGTATTGTTAGATGTTTTACCTGCCAAAGATGCGACTCATCAACTCAAGTCACAGCCATTAATACCTAAGTTACTAATCTTGATTGATGTCGAGCAAGCTATTACAGAAGTTAAACTACTTTTGCAAAATTGGTCGAAGGCAAAAGTTGACTTGCATATCGTTAATAGAGCACCTGTAATCAAAGAACCAGAGCGCCTGAAACAAAATACATCAGTAGATGTTTACAACATTCTCAAAACCTTACTCAATGGACGCAGAACCCTACGTGACCTTGCTGTCCAAATGAGGCAGGATGTTGTGCAAATAACCCGTTCACTTTTGCCCTACATAGAATCAGGTATAGTAGAACTCGTGACTATCCCTGATTTACCCAACCCTTTTCCCCAGACCTCAATAATAGAACAGCCCATTAGTGCCGAACTAGCAGAACCATTAATTGCCTGTGTTGATGATAGTCTTTTAGTCTGTCAAACCATGAAACAACTGCTCACAAAAACAGGCTATCAATTTGTCGGGGTTAATGAGCCACTGCGAGCGATTGCAATTCTTTTAAACCGCAGGCCTAATTTTATCTTTTTAGATTTAGTTATGCCCAATGCTAACGGGTATGAGATTTGCACTCAGTTACGCAAGCTTTCTTGTTTTCAGAATACCCCGATTGTGATGTTGACTGGGCTTGATGGCATAGTTGATCAAGTTCGAGCTAGGCTAGCAGGGGCTTCAGATTTTGTCACTAAACCAATCGATGCCGAGAAAATTCTTAGGGTGATCAATCGGCACCTAGAGTCTGAGTGATTTACCTAAAATACTTGGCAAATTTAGATAAATTTGTTTAAGGTCTTAATCTACCCTTGGAGAGGAGGGAGAGATAGAGAAATAGGAAATAATGTTTGATCAAACATTCGCCTCCTAAACTTTTGACACGAAAATTCATGACTCATAACTTCTATAAAAATAAGTAAAAGCGTAATTTAGATGTACAATAACTTATAAACTAGGGTTAATCAATAGCTAAAGTTTTTTCTAAAAAATAACAAAAAATCACCAATGTTACCAGGCTTCAAAACCAAATTAGAAATCAGATCTCTTAACCAAAAAATAGCTCTAACTAAACACACCGGATGATACTCAATCTTCTATTAATTTTTATTGTTTGTGAATGAGGTAAATGCTGTGGGTACTGCTCTAATTGTTGATGATTGCTTAACTGATTTAACCATTATCACCAAATGTCTACAGCAGCGAGGCATCAATGTCTTAACTGCTAATTCTGGAGAAGAAGCGATCGTAAAAATTAATTACAATCGACCTGATTTAATCATCTTAGATGTCGTACTACCTGGATGTAGTGGCTTTGAGGTCTGTCGTGACCTAAAAGCTGAAACTAATACAAGTAATATTCCCATTATTCTCTATTCAACCAAAGGGGGCGAGATGGATAAATTTTGGGGTTTAAGACAGGGAGCAGATTTCTATCTATCCAAACCTATTGATCAAGAAGAACTACTGCGTATAGTTAAAAAGTTACTTGAAAACTAATTGTGAAAGTAAATTAATGTCCAATTCTTTATCAGTCCCAGAAACTTTGGTATCACTTAACGAGGATAACTCCTCAAGTGCAGGTGAACAGTTTTTGCGATTTCAACTGACACCAGATACAACCGCACTCTTGCCGCTCCTACAGCTGACTGAAGTATTGACTATTCCTAATGGTCAAATTGTGCCAATTGCTCACATGCCTTTGTGTGTAATGGGCGTCTATAATTGGCGCGGTGACATCCTTTGGATGGTAGATTTGGCACAGTTAGTTGGCTTGACTTCTTGGTATCAACAGAACCTAAATCCTTCAGTTTATCGGGCAATTGTACTTAGTACTCCTGGGCAGAAGACAACATCAGCTCACCATCAGAACCAAATTCTGGGGCTAGTAATCAACCGAGTTGAAGATATTGAGGTGTGCAATCAACAGCTGATTCAATCTCCACCATCATCTTCTATAAATCCCAGGCTAGCGCCGTTTTTACAAGGATACTGGTCAAAAGCTAATGGTGAAATTTTAGTAGTTCTCAATGGTGATGCAATTATAACTGCGGTTTCCAAGTAGGCTATTCCACATTTAGTTTTAGATATAGAGGGAGAGGGGAAAATGGGAAAATGAGGAGAATAAATAGTTAATAACTTAATATGCTTAATCTGTATTTTACCTATTTAAGCTTAAGCAAAATGTGAGGGAATGACTAGCCAATTTTGATCAAGAGGTTTACTCTATGGCTCAAACTTCTCGCCAGCATACTTCTGGCAATGCTACTGAGGGCACTGACTCATCTTCAGAGGCTGTTCAAATAGAGAGTCAAGTTAATACCAGTGAATCTTCCCATCTTCTAGAGTTAGAAGGTATAGAAAGCCAAAATAATCAGATTCAAGAAGAACTATCTCTCGGGGCATTCGAGTCTACAGGGAAAAAACTTAAACTAAAACGGCGCCACCCGACTCTGGGGCAACAGCTGTTGATGACGGTTTTGCCCATAGCCTTGCTGCCATTAGCAGTTGCTAGTTTTGTAGGCTACAGATTTGTTAGTGAGCGTGCTGAAACTCAAGTGAAGCAACAGTTGCTAGATCAAGCCTTGTTATCTAGTGAAGCAGCTGGTAAGTTTGTAATCAGCGCTGAAACTGATCTGGCCACTATTGCCACTAATCCCCTAGTTATTAATGCTGCTCGCGCCGCTACTAAGAAAGTAGAAGAACTAAAACTACCTCAACAACCAATTGAGGAAGTGGAAAAGGATTATGCAATCACTAGGCGGCTAGAACCTAATCCGGTTCTTGACAATTATTTAAAAAGAGTAGGAGAAAATTTCGGTATTCCTGAGATATTTTTTACCGAGCGTTATGGGTTTAATGTGGCAACCAGTAACCTCACCTCCGATTTTTTTCAGGGTGATGAAGCTTGGTGGCAACAGGCAAAACAAAAAATTCAGTTAATCAACAATCCTGAATTCGATGAATCGTCTCAGACCTATGCAATTCAAGTATACCAAGCGATTCTAGATCCAGACAGTGATCAATTCCTTGGTGTGATTAAAGCCATCTATCCTGCTGAGCAGTTGGAGATAGTCAATACCTACTTGGAGCATACCAGCTTCAGAGGCTCACAAAAGTTACAAATACTCGACTCTGAACAAGGTAAGGCAATTAATACTTTCAGTGTTCAAGGTGCTAGCCAGACGCAGGAAGTAATCGGGGGTGAAGCAGTTAAACAGTTAAGGACATTTCTGCTCAAAGCGCTCAATAACCCGCAGGAGAATATCGAAGATGCCGTGAGTCGTTTGGAGAATAAGTATTCAATTAGGGAATTGAGTATTGACTCCCATACTCATGAGACTGGAGAAAGAGCGAAAAAAGCCTCATTTGTTGATGGCAATCGTCAATACATCTTAGCAACTGTCCCTAATGCAGAATGGGTAGCAGTGGCGTCAATGGAGCTTCAGGAAATTGCTGATGCTGGTAATCAATTGGCATGGGATGTTACCTTGATTGGTTTACCTCTGGAAGCTGTGGCTGTAGGGATAGTTATTTGGTTGGCAAAAAAATTATCTACTCCCTTAAAGAATTTATCTGAGGTTGCCCAACAGGTATCTGAAGGTAATCTCGAAATTAAAGCCGAACTAATGGGTACTGCGGAAACCCAAACTTTAGCTCAAACTTTTAATAACTTAGTCGCAGAATTCAAAGGCTTATTAAGCGAAAAAATCCTAGCTGCTGAACAAGCAAGTTTATTAGCCCAAGTAACAGGTGCTCGTGATTTTGAGAGGCTAGAACACACGGAATTCTTTAGCAATATACTTGAAGATGCCAGAGAAATTTTAAAATCGGATCGGGTTGTGATCTATCGTTTCAAAGACGACGGCAGCAGAGAGATTTCAGCAGAATCAGTTGCTCCTGGTTGGTCAAGTACCCTCTCTGAAAAAATTCAGGATCCCTGCATTCCAGAAGAAGTAATCGAAGAGTACCGGAATGGTCGTATTGTTGATAGCAGCGATATCTTTGAGTTTGGGTGTACTCATCCTGAGTATATCAAACTTATGGAACGACTGGAAGTCAAGGCCTGTCTAATTGTTCCAATACTCAACGATAACAATCTCTTTGGTTTGTTGATTGCTCACCACTGTGGAAATACTCACAATTGGTCTAAATCTGAAATCAATTTCCTCATGCAATTAGGATTTCAGTTGGGACTAGCACTAGATAGGATGACTCTCCTAGAACAAACCAAACAACTAGCTCTACAACAACGCCAGCTCAATGATGACCTGCAAAAACGCACCTTGGAACTACTCAAAGAAGTAGAACCAATTACTAGGGGGGAACTCAGTTTTCGAGCTCGGGTAACACCTGATGAAATCGGCACGATTGCTGATGCCTATAATGCCACGGTTACTAACTTGCAGAGAATTGTTCTCAAAGTTAAAGAAGCAGCCCAACAAGTGACAGAAACCACCCTCAGCAATCGAATCTCTGTGCAAGCACTTTCAGCTGAAGCCCAAGGGCAAGTGGAGGAAATGAATTCAACCCTTGATTTGGCTCAAGAAATGGAGGCATCTGTGCAGGTAGTTGCTGCCAAGGCTCAGCAAGCCCAAGCTTTTGCCAAACAAGCAGCGCAGACGGTGGAAGCAGGGGATGTCGTGATGAGTCGCACAGTAGAAGGTATGGAATCGATTCAGGAAACTGTCGATGAAACATCTCAGAAAGTAACACGCCTTAGGGAATCCTCAGAAAGGATTTCTGTAGTTGTAAACTTAATTAGCAGTTTTGCCAAGCAAAGTAACTTATTGGCACTTAATGCTTCAATTGAGGCAGCCCGCGCTGGTTCAAGAGGTCAGGGTTTTGCGGTTGTTGCTGAGGAAGTGCGCTCCCTAGCAGAGCAATCAGCCAATGCCACTAACGAAATTAAACAATTGGTAGCAGATATCCAAGCAGAAACCCAAGAGGTGATGCTCGCGATGGCTACAGGTACTGAGCAGGTAATTAAGGGAACAAAACTCGTTGATCAAACCCGTCAGAGTCTCAACCAGATTACTAAAACCAGTGCTGAGATTAATCAATTAGTTGAAGCAATCAACGAGGCAACTGGTGTGCATAAAATTGCTTCTGAGAAGGTAACAACTACGATCAAGGATATGGTAGGTAGTGCTAGCAAAACTTCCCAGGAAGCCCAACAAGTCTCATCTGCTTTTGAGCAACTAGAAAGGGTTGCTCAGGTATTACAAGAAAATGTCAGTCAATTTAAAGTGGACTAATTACCGATTGTCGGTTAACCTATTGGGAAGATTCTTGCCTATAGACCACCTGTAGGCAAGAAACTTTTAGGCCTTTTTGTCTGGGGACTAGGGTAACATCAATTACTTTACTCAATCTTTAAATATCCTTGCATATTCTTATAATTTCATACTTTACACTTTGTTGTCAACTAAAAATTAAACAAGGAATAGTGAAAATAGCAACAGCGATAAATCAAGAATCAAAAAATTCTAGATTGACCTCACCGATTAAAGGTATTTATTATTCATCCAGTCGCTAATTTAACGGTATCAATTTAGTTGTGTAAAGGAAATACATAAGTGTGAAAATCTTACCATGGCAGATTTTTAAAAGGCATACATATTTATTTGTTGGACTATCCGTACTCTGTCTAATACTAGGTTTTTCGGCTTGTCAACCAACAGCGCCACCTCCTCAGCCAGAGGTTGTGATCCCAGAAGAATTGCGGATTGGCTTTCAAATAATTCCTAATGCTGAATTATTAGCTAAAGCTCAGGGACTAGTAAGCAATAAATTTACTCAGACTCAAATTAAATGGATTCCTTATAAATCGGGGCGGTTAGTCAACCAAGCGATGGCAGTAAATGAAATTGATTTGGGCTTATGTGGCTCTGTACCAACGGCGATGGGAATTGCCCAAGGTTTACCCTATAAAGTTTATTTCATCCATAATGTAATTGGTGACAACGAAGCCTTAGTCATCAAGCAAAGTTTGGGAATTAAGAATCTAGCAGACCTTGAGGGCAAAAAAATTGCAGTGCCTTTTGGTTCCACTACTCACTTTAGCCTCTTATCTGCCTTAGCAGCAGAGAATATTGACTTAAAAGATTTGACTATCGTTGATCTACAACCGCCTGAAATGCTGGCAGCTTGGCAGAGGGGAGAGATTGATGGTGGTTTTGTTTGGCACCCTACCTTAAACAGAATGCTCGAATCAGGAGGTGAAGTCTTAGTAACAGCTAAAGATTTGGCAATAGACAAGGGAATTATCACGGCTGATGTAGCTGTAGTACACGATGATTTTCTCAAACAGTACCCAAAATTCTTGGTGCAATACATCTCGGTTTTAGATGAAGCAATTGAGTTCTACCGCAACAACCCCCAGCAAGCAGCAGATGTAATTGCTCCAGAATTAGGAATTTCTACAGAAGAGAGTTTGCAGGGAATGAATGAATTAGTTTGGTTAAATTCTTCTGAGCAAGCTGACATCAGGTTTCTGGGAACAGATAAATACCCAGGCTCTTTCGCTCAGGTATTAAAAGACTCTGCTGATTTTATGGTTTCTCAAGGGGCTTTGACTTCGTCTCCTGAGCTCTCAAATTATCGACAGGCAATTTTTAATCAAGCCGTATCTCTGGCTTCAAATTATTAGCAAGGGTTTAAGAAAGTAGGGAGGTGTGGGGAGTATGGGGGGAAGAGTAAGTACCTGCGACATTGATCAAGGTTGCTGGTGGAGGCAGAGTGTAGGGTGTGGGGTGTAGGCTGAGTTTAGGCAATTTCATAATTCTGTACACAGTCACTTTCATTTATGTCCGACTACTTAAGAAGGATGGGGGAGTGTGGGAGGTGTGGTGAGAATCTGTATACAAAAATCTCCCCTCTCTTCCCCCTCTTCTCTTTCTTCCCACCCTCTCCTCAGAAGGCAAAACAGGGGCAGAAAAAGCAGGCATTTTTTTACTATTTATAGGGTTTGTGTGCAAACTATGTCGATTACGATAGATGGGGTTGCATTACCAGCAAAAAAATAATGCAATTGACTAAAAATGAACAAGTTTTCCCAAACCAAAAGTGACCAGTTTGTAAGTATTAATGCTTATCTATGGCAAGGGATTACCCTGCCGAAGAATGCCCAAAGGGCTGTAAGGGAAGCGCTAAAAGCAATCGCAATACCCTTAAACCACTTTAGTCCCGCCCTAGTAAGTACTTTTTTACTATTATTTGCTCACGGCAGCTATGCTGCCCAAAATAATAACCAACAACAGACGAAGGAAGTCAGGAGTTTTTCACCTTTAACTGAACTACCTCAAACAGTAGCAGAAAAAAGCTCTATTCCCCATCTGCCTTCTGCCTCCTCTGCTCCTGGAAACTCTCGGAATCTTCCTAAAATTAACTTGGTATCAGATGCCAGGCAAGTTTTAGAACAAATCCAACTCTATAACGGTAATAGCGCTAATAACTCCCTTAACCAAATTACTAATGTCTCCCAACTGCGAGATGTCTCCCCTGGAGACTGGGCTTATGAAGCTCTGCGCTCACTTGTAGAACGCTACGGTTGTATTGCAGGGTATCCTAATGGTACTTACCAGGGCAATCGACCTCTAAGCCGTTACGAGTTTGCTGCTGGTTTGAATGCCTGTTTACAGCAAATTGAGCGCTTGATTGCCGGGAATACGGAATCGTTTTCTGGTAATGATTTAGAAACCCTACAGCGGCTGACTCAAGAATTTGAGACGGAATTGACGACTTTAGGAGCGCGGGTTGATAATCTTGAAGGTCGCGTAGCCTTTCTAGAAGACCATCAGTTTTCAACTACTACTAAGCTCAAGGGTCAAGCTGTCTTTAATATTGCTGGTGCTTTTGGAGATGAGAAGGCTCTGGCAGGAGAAGATGATCTAGAAACTAGTGGTCTAGATGATAATATCGTCTTTAATAATCGAGTTCGTTTGGCTTTTGTAACTAGCTTCACTGGTAAAGACCAACTTACTACCCGCTTAGAAGCTGGAAATTTCGATAACTTTGCTCAAGCTGCCACAGGTACAGACATGGCTCGTCTAGGTTACGAAGCCAGTGGTGGTAACGATGTCAAACTAGAAAGATTACACTATCAATTCCCAGTAGGAGACAAGCTTCAGTTTCACCTAGGAGCCTTTGGCGTTACCTTTGATGACATCGCTAATCCCATTAACCCCTTCTTTGAAAGTAATGGCAACGGTGCCTTGACTCGTTTTGGTCAACGCAACCCGGCTTTATATCGCAGTGGTGAACAGGCAATTGGTGCCAATATTAAATTAACTGACTCAATTAGTCTCGATTTAGCATATCTAAGTGGTGAGGCTGCCAGCCCTGAGGATAAAGACGGGTTGTTTAATGGTGACTATAATGCCGCTGCTCAACTTAATTTTGCCCTGGGTGAGAATCTGGATTTAGCTCTGAGCTATGCCCGTTATTTTGCTCCTGGTGAAGATGTTAACCTTTCTGGTAATACAGGCAGTACTCTCGCCAAAACACCCTTTGGTGCTGTCGCTACCTCAGCTAATCGCTTTGGAGCGCAAGCCAGTTGGCGAATTAACTCTAAACTAAATCTTGCTGGCTGGGTTGGCTATATTGACGCTTCAGCGGAATCTGGTGCTAGAGAAGGTGATCATGCCGACATTTGGAACTGGGCAATGAATTTAGCTGTCTTAGATGTGGGCAAAGAGGGCAGTGTACTAGGCTTGATTGTGGGGATGCCTCCGAAAGCAACTAATGTCGATGGTGGGCCTGAAGACGAGGATACCTCTTGGCTAGTGGAAGCACACTACAGATATCCGCTCACTGACAATATCCAGATTACGCCGGGAGCTTATGTAATTTTTAATCCTAATCATAGCGATCGCAACGATCCAATCTATGTAGGAGTACTACGTACCACCTTTTCATTCTAGGTTATGAAATTAAAAGAACCTCCAGCTATCCAACCTGTTCTGAACAAACTAATAGAAGAGACAAAACTAATCGAAACCATCCAAACAATTCCTAGTAACTCGCTACTACGCCGTTGGCTGCCAGCAATGAGTTTGCGCTTGAAAGCAATGCTCCTAGCGATAGCCGTCGGTACGATTCCCGTCTTAGCAATTGGGGGAATTGCTTACCAAGTTGCTAATAACTCAGTTAAAGAGCAAATTACCAAAGTTCAACTCACTTTCACCAAATCTCTGGCAGAGCAATTCAGTCAGTTTCTCTGGGAGCGCTATAAAGAGGCAGAGATACTCACCTCTGAGCAGATTTTCACCAATCCTCAATTCTGGGCAATGGCAACAGTTGAGCAAAAGCAAGCAGTACTCGATCGCTTCCAGTCAACTCTCGGCTTTTATGATAGCGTTGTCTTTTTGGATTTAGAGGGTAACGTACTATTCCAATCTCAATCAGCTAACCCCCTCAAAAGTAACTATTCTAACCGTCGTTACTATCAGCAAGCAATTCAAACTCAACAAATCGCCATCAACAACTTCCAGATTGCTAAATCTTCTGGGAAATTCAGTATTGAGTTTGCGGCACCAGTCAAACAGGATGGCAGGTTAATTGGGATTGTGCGCACACGCATACCCATACAAAACGCCGAGGAAATTTTTAAAAACTTGGAAGACGGTAATAGCAGCTGGCATTTGATCAATGCTCAGGGATTAATTTTAGCAACCAACAACGCAATACACCAAAATCAGCAGGCGCAGGGCATGCTGCAGCAGGTACTCAAACTACAGAAAGAAAGAACATCTTATTCTGGGGTGTCTCCCAACTTCTTGGACAAGCAAACCAAATCCCTAGTTACCTATGTTCCTGTTAATCGTACAGGAGGACTACCCAGAGTTGATGCGGGAGCTCTTGTCAGCATTGACGCCAATGTTGCCTTTGCTCCCCAAGCACAATTGCTGCGGGTAATTTTACTAGGAACAGGAGCCACAGCCTTGGCTTTGGGAGCAATTGGCGCACTATTAGCTTACAAAACCACAAATCCGATTACTGCTGCTGCTAGCGCCGTAACAAAAATTGGTCAAGGCGAGTTGGATACCCGCCTCGAAGTACGAGGAGAAGACGAAATTGCCGAGCTGGCAGATAATATCAACAGCATGGCCGAGCAGCTAGAGGAATTACTACAAAAACAACAATTAGAAAGTGAACGCTCCAAGCTACTCAAGGACATTACCCTGGAGTTATTTAGATCCCTAGACGTTGACGAGATCTTAACCAGGGCAGTTAACAAGATTCGAGAATATCTAATCACAGACAGAGTAATTGTCTACAAATTCGATGAAAACTGGCAAGGAACAGTTATTGCTGAATCTGTAGAGGAGGGCTATCCCTATGCTCTCGGTGCCCTGATTGATGATCCCTGTTTTGCCGAGAATTATGTAGAAAAATATAAGCAAGGTCGAGTTCAAGCCACTCCAGATATTTACCAAGCGGATTTGAGTAGCTGTTATCTCAAGCAACTCGAACCCTTTGCCGTCAAAGCCAATTTAGTAGCACCGATTTTAGTGGCAGGGAATCTTATGGGCTTATTAATCGCCCATCAATGTTCTGCTTCCAGGGAGTGGGAGAATACTGAAATCGATCTATTTTCACAATTAGCAGTACAAGTGGGAATTGCTATTGAGCGGGCGCAGATTGAACAGGAAAAAATGGCTGCTCAACAACA